>NZ_CP069717.1:0-1273064 GCF_024971095.1 Microbacterium neungamense | reverse complement strand
CAGCCGTGCCGGGCGGTACTCGGTGAGGTGGTCCTGGTCGAAGACGACCACGGGGCGGCGGGCCCGGTAGTCCAGGAGCAGGTCGTTGTCGAAGACGGTCACGGGCGCGGGCGCCGTGGTGGCGTGCAGGTGGTCGATCAGGCCGGACACGGCGCTGCCGGCATCCGTGAACCCGGTGAGCAGGACGACCAGCGGAAGGCCCCCGGGGACCGCGGGGCCGTCTGCGACACGTGCATGAAGCTCTCCCGAGAACGGCATGCTCCCATGCTACGAGCCGCCGGAGGCGTGCGCTCGGCGGGAGCGATGCTCACAGCGAACACGCGGACCCGGTGGTGACGGGCCGCGGCGGGCGCCTCTCCCTAGGATGGTCCCCATGACGCTTCCCGAGATCACGCCCTCGTCCGATCGGTTCCCAGGAAGTGCGGCCGACGCCGCAGTGCTCGTCATCCCGGACCCGGCCGCCGCGGACGGCGCTCTCGACGGATACCCCGGTCTCGCCGACGCCCTCGCCGGCATCGGCTTCAAGGGCACCGCTTCGGCGTTCGCCCGGCTGCACCTGCCGGAGGTGTCGCCGGTGCCGCTGGCGGTGGTCAGCACGGGACGGAATGCGGATGCCGGTGCGGTGCGCGACGCGGTCGGCACGGCGGTGCGCTCGCTGACCGGCTACGGCACGGTCGCGATCGGCTTCGCCCCGGGTCTGGAGGCGTACGCGGATGCCGCCGCGGAGGGCGCCCTGCTCGGCGGCTACCGCTTCGACGACTACCGCTCGGAGAAGAAGCCGGGCAAGGCGTCCGCGCTGGTGCTGCACGCCGCGCTGGACGAGACGGCGCTCACGCGCGCCCGGGCGGTAGCCGAGGCCGTGGCACTGGTCAAGGACCTCGTCTCGGTGCCGGCCGAGTGGCAGAGCCCGGCGGATCTGGCCGCCTCCGCCGCAGGCGCGGTCGCCGGCCTGCCCGTGGACGTGCGGATCCTGGACGAGAAGGAGCTCGAGGAGCAGGGCTACGGCGGCATCATCGGCGTGGGGCGCGGGTCGGACCGGCCGCCACGGCTGGTGCGTCTGGACTACTCCCCCGCCGCCGCCGTCCGCCACATCGCGCTCGTCGGCAAGGGCATCACCTTCGACACCGGCGGCCTCTCGCTCAAGCCCGCCGCCAGCATGGTCGGGATGAAGTTCGACATGGCCGGCGCCGCCACCGTGCTGGCGGTGCTGCGCGGCATCGCCGAGCTCGCCCTGCCCGTACGTGTCACCGCATGGATGTGCATCGCGGACAACATGCCCTCCGGTCGCGCCACCCGGCCCGGCGACGTGCTGCGGATGCTGGACGGGCAGACCGTCGAGGTGCTGAACACCGACGCCGAGGGACGGCTGGTGCTCGCCGACGGCCTGGTCGCCGCAAGCCGGGAGAAGCCGGACGTGATCGTCGACGTGGCCACGCTCACCGGCGCCATCCTGGTCGCGCTCGGCAAGCGCCACACCGGTGTGATGGGCGAGGACGAGGCGGTGCGCGAGTACCTCGAGGCGGCGGCTGCGACGGGTGAGCCGGCCTGGGCCCTGCCGCTGCCGGACTACATGGAGGAGTCGCTGGACTCGCAGATCGCCGACATGGTCAACGCGAACATGGGCGACCGCTCCGGCGGGTCCCTGTTCGCCGGCCTGTTCCTGCGGCGGTTCGTGGGCCGGACCTCGCAGGACGAGGACGCACCGCGGATCCCGTGGGTGCATCTGGACATCGCCGGGTCGGCCGAGCACAGCGGCTCGCCGTACGGTTTCACCGAGAAGGGCCCGACCGGAGCCGCCGTGCGCTCGCTGATCGCGTTCGCCGAGGCATCCGCCGCCGCATCCGCCGAGGAGGCATGATGACCGCGCACGACACCGACATCGTCGTCCTGGGCGGCGGCAGCGGCGGATACGCCGCCGCTCTGCGCGCCAGCGAGCTCGGCAAGAAGGTCGTGCTGATCGAGAAGGACAAGGTGGGCGGCACCTGCCTGCACCGCGGCTGCATCCCGACCAAGGCGCTGCTGCATGCCGCGGAGGTCGCCGACCACGTACGCGACGCCGCATCCGTGGGCGTCGCCGCCGCTTTCCAGGGCATCGACCCGGCCGGGGTGCGCGCCTATCGCGAGGGCATCGTCGCCAAGAAGCACAAGGGTCTCGAAGGACTCATCAAGGCGCGCGGCATCACGGTCGTCGCCGGCGAGGGGCGGCTCCAGGCCGACCGCTCGGTCCGCGTCGGCGACGACGTCTACCGGGGGGCCGACGTCATCCTCGCCACCGGCTCGTACAGCCGCTCCCTGCCCGGGCTGGAGATCGGCGGGCGGATCCTCACCAGCGAGCAGGCGCTCGCCCTGGACGAGGTGCCCGAGCGCGTGATCATCCTCGGCGGCGGCGTCATCGGCGTCGAGTTCGCCAGCGTGTGGCGCTCGTTCGGCGCCGAGGTCACGATCATCGAGGCGCTGCCGCACCTCGTCCCGAACGAGGACGTCGCCCTCAGCAAGGGACTCGAGCGCGCCTTCCGCCGCCGCGGCATCGCCTACTCCCTGGGCGTGCGCTTCCAGCAGGCCGTGCAGGACGACACGCAGGTCACCGTCACACTCGAGGACGGCACCGTGCACAGCGCCGACTATCTGCTCGTCGCGGTCGGCCGTGGGCCGGCCACGGCCGGTCTCGGCTTCGAGGAGGCCGGCGTCGCCCTCGACCGCGGCTTCGTGACCGTGGACGAGCGGCTGCGCACCAGCGCGCCGGGCGTGTGGGCGGTCGGCGACATCGTGCCGGGCCTGCAGCTCGCGCATCGCGGATTCCTGCAGGGCATCGCCGTCGCAGAGCGGATCGCCGGGCTCGAGGTGCCCGCGGTCCCGGAGACGCAGATCCCGCGCGTGACCTACAGCAGCCCCGAAGTCGCCTCGGTCGGACTCACCGAGGAGGCGGCGAAGGCCGCGCACGGCGAGGACGCCGTCGTCGCCTACGAATACAACCTGGCCGGGAACGGCAAGAGCGAGATCATCGGAACGGGTGGCACCGTCAAGGTCGTCCGCAGGAAGGACGGCCCCGTCGTGGGCGTCCACCTGCTCGGCGACCGCGTCGGCGAGCTCATCACCGAGGGTCAGCTCGCCGTCGCCTGGGAGGCGCACCCCGAGGACATCGCACCGCTGGTGCATGCCCATCCGACGCAGAGCGAGGCCCTCGGTGAGGCGTTCCTCGCGCTGTCCGGAAAACCGCTTCACGCACTCTGAACCGCAACAATGGACGTCCAGGTCACTAAGCTGAAGGCGTCACAGATTTCAAAGGAGACTCCGTCATGAGCACACCCGTGGTCCTCCCCGCTCTCGGTGAGAGCGTCACAGAGGGTACGGTCACCCGCTGGCTGAAGCAGGTCGGCGACACCGTTCAGGCGGACGAGGGCCTGCTCGAGATCTCGACCGACAAGGTCGATACCGAGATCCCCTCGCCCGTGAGCGGCGTGATCGAGGAGATCCTCGTCGCGGAGGACGAGACGGTCGAGGTCGGGGCGCTCCTGGCGCGCATCGGCGACGGCAGCGGTGCCGCGCCGTCCGGCCAGGCCCCCGCCGCCGAGACCCCGCAGGCCGAGGCCGCTCCCGCCGAGGCCGCACCGGCCGAGGCGCCCGCCGCCACGTCGGCGCCGGCCGCGCAGGAGGCTCCCGAGCAGGCCGCACCCGGGCAGGCCGCACCGGCCGCTTCCTCGGGCGATGCGACCGACGTCGTCCTCCCGGAGCTCGGCGAGAGCGTCACCGAGGGCACCGTCACCCGCTGGCTGAAGCAGGTCGGCGACGAGGTCGCCGTGGACGAGGCGCTGCTGGAGATCTCGACCGACAAGGTCGACACCGAGATCCCGTCACCGGTCGCCGGCGTGCTGCAGGAGATCGTCGCCGCCGAGGACGAGACCGTCGCCGTCGGCGCCGTGCTGGCCCGCATCGGCTCGGGCGCTCCCGCCGCACCCGCCCAGGAGGCTCCGGCCCAGCCCGCTCCGCAGGCGCCGGCCCAGCCGGCTCCGGCACAGGAGGCTCCGGCGGCGCAGCCCGCGGCACCCGCCCCGGCAGCCCCCGCCCAGCCCGCGGCACCTGCCGCCGCTCCCGCCCAGCCGGCGGCCCCTGCCGCCGCTCCCGCCCAGCCCGCGGCACCGGCCGCCGCCCCGGCGCAGCCTGCCGCGGCCGCGGAGCCCGCCGCGGCCGAGGGCGACACGCTGTACGTGACCCCGCTGGTGCGGCGCCTCGCCGCGCAGCAGGGCGTCGACCTGGCATCCGTGAAGGGCACCGGCGTCGGCGGCCGCATCCGCAAGGAGGATGTCTTGAAGGCCGCCGAGGCGAAGGGACAGGCATCCGCACCCTCCGCCGCCCCCGCGCCGAAGCCGCTCGAGGTCTCGCCCCTGCGCGGTACCACGCAGCCGATGTCGCGCCTGCGCAAGGTGGTCGCCGAGCGTGCGGTCGCCTCCATGCAGCAGACGGCGCAGCTGACGACGTTCGTCGAGGTCGACGTCACCAAGCTCGCCGCCTACCGCGACCGGGTGAAGGGCGAGTTCCAGCAGAAGACCGGCGACAAGCTCTCCTTCCTGCCGTTCTTCACGCTGGCCGCCGCGGAGGCCCTGCAGGCGTTCCCGATCATCAACTCGACGGTCGACGGCGACAAGATCGTCTACCCCGACACCGAGAACATCTCGATCGCGGTCGACACCGAGCGCGGGCTGCTCACCCCGGTGGTCCGCGATGCGGCCACCAAGAACCTGGCGCAGCTCGCACACGAGATCGCGGACCTCGCGGCCCGCACCCGTGACAACAAGCTGAAGCCGGACGAGCTGGCCGGCGGCACGTTCACCGTGACCAACACCGGGTCGCGCGGCGCGCTGTTCGACACACCGCTGGTGTTCCTGCCGCAGTCCGCGATCCTCGGCACCGGCACGGTGTTCAAGCGTCCCGGTGTGGTGACCGTCGACGGCGTGGACGCGATCGCGATCCGTTCGTACGTGTACCTGGCGCTGTCGTACGACCACCGCACGATCGACGGCGCGGACGCCGCGCGCTTCCTGGGCGCGGTCAAGGCCCGCCTGGAGGCGGCCGACTTCGCCGCGCAGCTGGGCATCTGAGCAGCTAGCCCGGCCCTGATGGCTGGTCCGCGATGTCGTAGACGTCGCGGACCAGCCATCTTCCGTCTGCGCGGGCGAGGACGACGATCTGCGGCCCCGTCCCGTCGCCGCTGACACGCAGCACAGCGACGTCCCCGTAGTCCTCGACGAGCTCCACCGCGGACGCCGGACCGGCCGCGAGGTTCTCCTGCACGGCGGGCGCGGCGCCCGGTGCGATCGCCTCGGCGCACTCCGCGTCCCCTTCCGCCCGGCAGCGGGCGATCCCGGCGAGAAGCGTCTGCCCGGTCCGCACCAGGTCGGCGGGCGCGGCGGAGGCGCCCGCCTCATCGCCGGCGGCGCAGTCTCCCGGTGCGGCGCACGCTCCGGATGCGCCGTCCCCGGCGCCGGAATCGGTGGCCTCGGGCCGAGTGTCGCGCGTCAGCACGCCGCCCGCGCCCGCCGCAGCCGGGTCCGCGTCGCCGTTGCCGCGCGACCCCGGCGCCTGCGCGGTGGCCGAGGCCGGAAGCCGCTCATCGGCTCGCGTCTCCCCCGGCACCGCCGGCCAGAGGATGCCCGCAGCGAGCACCGCGACGGCCGCCGCTGCACCCACGAGAAGAGGCCGGCGCCCGACCCTTCCCGGCGTCCGCGCGGCCTGCTCGCCGGGCGCCATCACCGACGTTCTCATCCGGGCGCGCCCGCCGCGGCCTCGCATCCGGAGCTCCGTCAGCCGGGAGCCGACCGCGGCACGCACACCGGGTGGATGCGTGCCCGGCTCGGCGGTCACCCGCCGCGCCCGTTCCGAGGGTGCCGTCCGCCATCTGAGGATCGCCCCGAGGGGCGCCCGGAGGAGCGGCACCCTCGTGCCCGCCGGGGGCGCGGCACGACCGATGACCGCCGAGGGCACGGTCCGCCCTGCACCCGCCCGACGGCGCACGGCGTCCGTCCCCGCCTCGGGATCCGCGGTCGCGGACGCCCACGGCACCGCCGCCGCGTGCGCGGCAGAGGCCGCCGCCGGGAGAACGCCGCGGGCCACCGTCGTGCGAGTGTCGCGGGCGGTCGCTCGGTCGCCGCGGACCGCGATCGCCACCTCGCCGACATCTCCCGCGCCGACCTCCCCCGCGGCGACGACCTCGCGCCGCAGCGGCTTCGGAGCCGCGAGCTCGGTGAGAGCGTCCTCCCAGCCGTCCAGCCGGCGACGGACAGCGCGCGCGCCGTCCGGCATCCGCTCCACCTCGGCCAGCAGGCGCTCCAGCGCTCTGTCCGTGCATCGTGCGCGCACCCGGGCGACGAGCGCCCGCACGGCGGGGATCAGCGCCTCCCCCGCCCCAGGGACGAACAGCGGGCGGGCGTCGCCGTCCAGCCACCACGCCCCCGTGAACGGCTCGTCCCCGGCCTCCCCGATCCCGCGCAGCAGGCTGCCGACGAGCGTGACCGCCTCGCCGGTCGCGAGCGGCTCCTCGGCCGCCGCGCGGCGCCCCAGGAACACGTCCACCCGCTCCGCACACCACGGCAGCAGGACATCAAGCCCGTCGCCCCGGCGGACGACGTCGGTCACGCCCGCAATGTGCTCACTGCCGGCGAAGCGCCACAGCGGCGCGGGCGTCCGCTCCGCCGGCATCCGCACGCGCACCCGTCCGCCGTCGGCCACCAGCACGCCGGCGAAGGCAGACTCGGCGTCGTCCACCTGCCGGATGACCCGGTGCGCCCCGGGTACGAGAGCCGCCGCTGCGTCGTCCATGCCCCCATCAGAGCGCATGCGGGCCGGTGCCGGTGCGCGATGCACCGGTCGCTGTGCACAGATCGGGGCATCCGCGCTCCTGTGCAGGACGGCCGGAGCACCGCCGACTCGGTAGGCTGGTACCCATGGCAAAGCGTGCTCCCGAACCTGAGAAGCGTCCCGGCTTCTTCTCGCAGATCCGGTCCCTGTTCCGGTTCACGCGCGAGGTCTACGGCTGGCTGCCCTGGGCGCAGCTCGCGATCCTCGTCGGCGGCGTCCTGATCGGGCTCATCATCGGGCTCCTGCTCGGGCACGCGCAGTGGTACGCGCTGCTGCTCTGGGGCATCACCGGCCTCATGCTCGGTCTGCTCGGCGCCATGATCCTGATGACGCGGCTGTCCACCAAGGCCATGTACGCCAAGATCGACGGGATGCCCGGCGCGAGCGGTCACGTGCTCAGCACCGGCCTCGGCCGCAGCTGGCAGGCCGCGGACACCCCGGTCGGCATCAACCCGAAGACCCAGGAGGCCGTCTACCGCGTCGTCGGCCGCGGCGGCATCGTCATCGTCGGCGAGGGCGCCCGGGGCCGCTTGACGCGTCTGGTCAACGAGGAGCGCACCAAGGCCCAGCGGGTCGCGCACGGCGTGCCGGTGACCGTGCTCTACGTCGGACACGGCGAGGACGACGTCGCGATCGCGGACCTCGCGAAGACCATCAAGAAGCTGCCCAAGGCGATCGACAAGGCCACGATGGCCGCCGTCATCCGCCGTCTCGAGTCGGTGTCGCAGTCGTTGTCGTCGCTGCCGATCCCGAAGGGCATCGACCCGACCAAGGTCAGGGCGCAGCGTCCGCGCTGAGCATCCGCGACGAGGAAGGCCTCCCGCCCCGCAGAGGGCAGGAGGCCTTCGTCGTCCTGGCGGTCGCTCGAGGCGCCCGTTCAGTCGCCGAGCGGCTCCTTCGGCAGGCGCCGCACCTTGGCGCGGCGGCGCTTGCGCTCGGGGATCATCGAGCGCATCTCCTCGAGCTTGCCGAAGCACAGCAGCCGGTCCTCGGGCTCGAGCACCACGTGCTTGCGCGGGTTCGGGATGACGCTCACCCCGCGGTGCAGGGTGAGGACGGTGATGTCGCGGTCCCACAGCCCCAGGTCGCCGAGCTTCTTGCCAACCTGCTCCGCACCGGCGTGCATCACCAGCTCGGCGACGCCGTAGCCGGTGGAGACGGAGAGACGCTGGCGGATGTCGATCTCGGGGAAGGCCACCTGCGCGGCGATGTAGTCGATGATCGCGCCGGCGACGTCGAGGTTCGTCGCCGCCTCGATGCCCTGCAGTCCCGGGGAGGAGTTCACCTCCATCACCAGGGGGCCGTCCTCGCCCTCCAGCATGTCGACGCCGGCGACCCGCAGTCCCATGATCTGCGCGGAGCGGACCGCGGTCTGCTCGTACTGCGGGTCGAGGGTGACCGGCTCCACCCGGCCGCCGCGGTGCACGTTCGAGCGGAACTCGTCGCCATCGGCAACGCGGCGCATCGCGGCGACCACGCGGTCGCCGACGACGAGGGCGCGGATGTCGCGGCCGCGGCTCTCGGCGATGAACTTCTGGATCAGCACGTTCTGCTTGGTGGAGTGCAGCGTCTCGATGATGGCCTCGGCCACCTTCACCTGCGGGGCGAGGATCACGCCGATCCCCTGGGTGCCTTCCAGCAGCTTGATCACGACCGGAGCGCCGCCGACCCGCTCGATCGCGGGGCGCACGTCTGCGCGGTTGCGCACGAACGCGGTCGGCGGCATGGAGATGTTGTGCCGGGAGAGGATCTGGTTCGCCCGCAGCTTGTCGCGGGCGCTGGAGATGCCGTTCGCCGTGTTCGGGGTGTACACGTCCATCTGCTCGAACTGACGCACCACGGCCGTGCCGAAGTAGGTGATCGAGTTGCCGATCCGGGGCAGGATCGCGTCGTAGTCGCTGAGCTGCCTGCCTCGGTAGAACAGGTCCGGCACGTCCGCCGACAGATCGATCGCGAAGCGCAGGGTGTTCAGCACCTTCACGGTGTGACCCCGCTGCAGTGCGGCCGCCCGGAGACGCTGCGTGGAGTAGGACTGCGGTGCCCGTGAGAGGACGGCGATCTTCACAGAGGGTTTCCTGCCAGGATGTAGGGGTGGGTCGGTCCTCTCATTCAAACACGCTGACGGGGTGGCGCGAGTGGGTCGCGCTGCCCGACCTCGGCATCGACTGGATCAAGGCGAAGATCGACACCGGCGCCCGCACCTCCTCGCTGCACGCCTACGACGTGCACGAGTTCGAGCGCGAGGAGGAGGAGTGGGTGCGGTTCACGGTGCGGCCGTGGCAGAACAGCCAGGCGGATGCCGTCGTCGCCGAGCTCCCGGTGCACGATCGTCGCGCCGTGCGCAGCTCGTCCGGGCATGCGCAGGAGCGGATCGTGGTGCAGCTGATGCTGCGACTCGTCGACCGCGAGGTGCTCGCGGAGGTCACGCTCAGCAACCGTGACGAGATGGGATTCCGGATGCTGATCGGGCGCGAGGCGCTGCGCCAGGGCTTCGTCGTCGACCCGGCCCGGTCCTTCCTCGGCGGCCGCGCGCCGCGTGAGACGCGCCGCCGCAACCGCGGCAGGGAATGAGCCCGTCCCCCGCGGACGCCGAGCCTGTCCCCCGCGGACGCTGAGCCTGTCGAAGCGTCCCGTTTCAGGAGCGGATCAGCACCGTGCTGGCCGCCTTGTCGTGCAGGCCGCGCTGATCGGCATCCCAGATCACGGCGGGGATGACGAACACGAGCAGCAGCGTGCGCACCACCGGACGCCACAGGCCCACCCAGCCCCCGCCCATGCGCACCACCCGCATCCCGAGGATGCGGTGCCCGGGGCTGCCGCCCGCGGTCGGGATGAACAGGATCTGCAGCAGGGCGAAGACGAGCATGGGCGCGAACTGCCGCCAGCCCGCCTCGTGCGGCAGCGCGAGCGGGTCGTAGCCGAGGAAGCCGATCGCGATGATCGTCGCGGCCGTGTAGTCGATCAGCAGGGCGCCGACGCGGCGGCCGATCCGGGCGATGCTGCGCGGCCCGCTCTCCGGCAATCCGAGGCGCTCCCCGGGGTACGCGTTCACGGCATCCGTCACCGTCTCAGCCTACCCAGCCGCTGTAACATCCCCGAAACACGACGGACACGGTCGGGAAACGGGTCGGCCATAGCCTGCGTAAGGTTGCAATCGACCAGTACCCGATCCAGGAGTCGTTCATGTTCACAGATCCCGCAGAGGTGCTCCAGTACATCAAGGAGCAGGACGTCAAGTTCCTCGACATCCGCTTCACCGACCTCCCCGGTGTTCAGCAGCACTTCAACATCCCCGCTTCGGCGGTCGACGAGGACTTCTTCCGTGACGGCCAGCTGTTCGACGGCTCCTCGATCCGCGGCTTCGCCAGCATCCACGAGTCCGACATGCAGCTCATCCCGGACGTCACCACGGCCTACCTCGACCCGTTCCGGGCCGAGAAGACGCTGATCATGGTCTTCGACATCTACAACCCGCGCACCGGCGAGATCTACTCGAAGGACCCGCGCCAGGTCGCCAAGAAGGCGGAGAAGTACCTCGCCTCCACCGGCATCGCCGACACCGCGTACTTCGCACCCGAGGCGGAGTTCTACATCTTCGACGAGGTGCGCTACGAGGTCACCGCCGGCAAGAGCTTCTACGCCGTGGACTCGGACGAGGCCGCCTGGAACTCGGGTCGCAAGGAGGAGGGCGGGAACCTCGGCAACAAGACCCCGTTCAAGGGCGGCTACTTCCCCGTCTCCCCGGTCGACAAGCAGGCCGACCTGCGCGACGACATCGTCCTCAAGCTCGCCGACGCCGGCCTCATCGTCGAGCGCTCGCACCACGAGGTGGGCACCGCGGGTCAGGCGGAGATCAACTACCGCTTCGACACCATGGTGCGCGCGGCCGACGACGTGCTGAAGTTCAAGTACATCGTCAAGAACACCGCCCAGGAGTGGGGCAAGACGGCGACCTTCATGCCGAAGCCGCTGTTCGGCGACAACGGCTCGGGCATGCACACCCACCAGTCGCTGTGGCTCGACGGCAAGCCGCTGTTCTTCGACGAGACCGGCTACGGCCAGCTCAGCGACACCGCGCGCTGGTACATCGGCGGCCTGCTCAAGCACGCGCACGCCGTCCTGGCCTTCACCAACCCGACCCTGAACAGCTACCACCGCCTGGTGAAGCACTTCGAGGCGCCGGTGAACCTGGCCTACTCCGCCGGCAACCGCTCGGCCGCGATCCGCATCCCGCTCACCGGCTCGAACCCGAAGGCCAAGCGCATCGAGTTCCGCGTGCCGGACGCGTCGGGCAACCCGTACCTCGCCTTCGCGGCCCAGATGATGGCGGGCCTGGACGGCATCAAGAACCGCATCGAGCCGATGGAGCCGATCGACAAGGACCTCTACGAGCTCCCGCCGGAGGAGGCCAAGAACATCCCGCAGGTGCCGAACTCGCTGCTGGACTCGCTCGAGGCGCTCCGCAACGACCACGACTTCCTCCTCGAGGGCGGCGTGTTCACCAAGGAGCTCATCGACACCTGGATCGAGTACAAGTACGAGAAGGAGATCCTGCCGATGGCGCAGCGTCCGCACCCGTACGAGTACGAGCTGTACTACGGGGTCTGACCCCTTCGCGAAAGCCCGTCCCGGTCACCTGCCGGGGCGGGCTTTCGGGTGTCTGGGGCGTCACACCCCACCCCACTCTCCACGCCCTGACCGGGCTCAGAGCACGCGCAACGCGCCCTTCTGCACACGCACGCTGAACTCGGACACCTCGCCGGCCTCCTCGCCGTCGATCTCGAACGGCTGCGGCTCCAGCAGCTTCACCCGGATGCGCTCCGCCGACGCGTGCGTCGCGGAATCCGTGCTCACGGCGCTGACATCGACGGACCGCTGCAGTAGGCGCTTCAGGCCGTTGTCCCACAGCACCGACCGCGCCGTGTCGATCCAGCCGGCCACGTCGTCGGCGCTGACCAGGAGGACGTCCAGCCGGCCGTCGTCGGGCTTCGCATCCGGCAGCAGCGTGATGCCGCCCTGGATGGTGCCGCAGTTGCCGATCAGCATGGTGTGGATGCTGGTCGCCTCCGGCTCCTCGTCGTCCAGCGCGATCTGCGCGCCGACCAGCTCGGTCGCCGCGGCCGCCCGGCCCAGGGCCTGCACGTACGCCAGCCACCCGGCCTTCGCCTTCAGGTCGTCGTCGGTCTCCGCGAGCATCTGCGCGTCCAGCCCGAAGCCGATCATGACCGCGAACGCCTGCTCCTCGGCATCCTCGCCCAGCGTCACCCAGCCCAGGTCGAGCGGACGCTCCTCCCCCGCGCTGATCCGCGCCAGCGCCGCGGGGATGTCGCCGAGCGGGATGCCGAGATTGCGGGCGAGCAGGTTCCCGGTGCCCCGCGGCACGATCCCGAGCGCGGCCTCCGTGCCGGCGACGGCCTCCGCCACCGCGCGGACCGTGCCGTCCCCGCCGACCGCGATGAGCAGATCCCGGCCCTCCGCGATGGCCTGCTCAGCCATCCCGCGGCCCGGGTCCTCCTCGCTGGTCTCCAGCCACAGCACGTCCTCGCCGAGCGCCGCGTCGACCGCGGTCCGCAACTCGTCCTCGTCCACCTTCGAGGGGTTCCAGATCACCGCGGCGGAACGCCGCGCCTCCGTCGTCTCTGCCATGTGTCCCATCCTCGCCGAATCCCCCTTCATCCGTAGAACAGCTGCTCGAACACCCGCCGCGCCCGCCGTGTGACCCGGAGGTAGTCCTCCTCGACCACCGCCCCCGAGCGGTCGGGGTAGCCGAGGATCCGCCCCACCCCGTCCAGCTCCCGCAGATCGGCCGGCAGCACGTCCCTGGTCTGCCCGGTCAGCAGCGTCATCGCCGAGCGCAGCCGGCTGGACAGCACCCACGCCTCGCGCAGCAGCGCCGCGGCATCCGCCGGGATCAGCCCCTCCTCCGCCGCCACCTGCAGCGCCCGCAGCGTGGACGTGGTGCGCAGCGCCGGGATGCGGTGCGCGTGCTGCAGCTGCAGGATCTGCACCATCCACTCCACGTCGCTGAGGGTGCCAGGGCCGAGCTTGAGATGCCGGCGCGGATCCGCGCCCTGCGGCAGACGCTCCCCCTCGACCCGCGCCTTGATCCGCTTGATCTCCCGCACGTCCTGCACCGCGATCTCCGCCGGATACCGGACGCCGTCCGCGAGCTCGAGGAACCGGGCGATGAGCTTGCCGCTGCCGGCCACGCCGCGGGCGCGCAGCAGCGCCTGCGACTCCCAGGACAGCGACCAGCGCCGGTAGTACTGCGCATACGCGTCCAGGGTGCGCACGATCGGACCGTTGCGGCCCTCGGGGCGCAGGTCCGCGTCGAGCTCGAGCGGCACCCGGTGATCGTCGAGCTGCTCCCGCAGACCGGCGACGATCCGGCTGGACAGCTGCTGCGCCCGATGCGGGTCCACCCCGTTCGGTTCGTAGACGAACAGCACGTCGGCATCCGACCCGAACCCGAGCTCGCCGCCGCCGAAACGGCCCATCGCGATGATCGAGAAGTCCAGGGCGTCGTCCTCGGGCGGCACCACCTCGCGCCGCACCGCCCGCAGCGCCGCCTGGATCGTGGCATCCGTGATGTCGGTGAGCGCCTGCGCGACCTGGTCGATGTCGAGCACGTCGAGCACCGCGCCCATCGCCGTGCGCAGCAGCTCGCGGCGGCGCAGCGCCCGCACCGCCCGGAACGCGTCCTTGGCCCGGTCGTGGCGGGTCTGGATCGCGCGGGCCTCCTCGTCCAGCGCCGCCTGGCCGCGCGGCTGCAGGGCATCCGTGCCGTCCAGCCAGGCCACGGACTCCGGGATCCACTCCATCAGCTCGCCGACGTAGCGCGACGCGGTCAGCAGCGTCGTCAGCCGCTCCGCGGCGCCGGACGAATCGCGCAGCATCCGCAGGAACCACGGGGTGTCGCCGAGGCGCTCGCTGATCCGCCGGAACGCGAGCAGGCCGTAGTCCGGGTCGGTGCCGTCCGCGAACCAGCGCAGCATCACCGGCATCAGGTGCCGCTGGATGGTGGCCTTGCGGCTCAGCCCCGAGGTGAGCGCGGCGATGTGGCGCAGCGCGCCCGCGGGGTCGCGGAACCCGATCGCGGCGAGACGGTCGCCGGCCTGCTCCGGGGACAGCTCGCGCTCCTCCTCGGGCAGCGAGGCGACGGCGCTCAGCAGCGGACGGTAGAACAGCCGGGTGTGCAGGTCGCGCACCTCGCGCCGCACGCCCTCCCAGACCCGCTGCACCCCGTCGCCGGTGTCGGCGAGGCCGGTCGCACGCGCCAGCGACCGCAGCGCGTGCTCGGCGCGCGGCATCAGATGCGTGCGCTGCAGGTCCGCCAGCTGCAGCCGGTGCTCCAGCAGCCGCAGCACGCAGTAGTCCCGCGCGAACGAGGCCGCCTCGGCGCGTCCGATGTAGCCGCCCGCGACGAGCGCGTCCAGCGACTCCAGCGTCCCCCGGGTGCGCAGCGTCGCGTCGGTGAGCCCGTGCACCAGCTGCAGCAGCTGCACCGTGAACTCGATGTCGCGCAGCCCGCCCGGTCCGAGCTTGAGCTGGTACGGCACGTCGTCCGGCGGGATGTGCTCGGTGACCCGCTCCCGCATCCGCTGCACGCTGCCGACGAAGTCCTCGCGGGCCGCGCTGGAGAACACCTTCGGCTGCAGCGCATCGATGTACGCGGCGCCCAGCTCCGCGTCCCCCGCGATCGCGCGGGCCTTCAGCAGCGCCTGGAACTCCCAGCTCTTCGCCCAGCGGTCGTAGTACGCCAGGTGCGCGGCGAGGGAGCGCACCAGCGCGCCCTGCTTGCCCTCGGGGCGCAGGGCAGCGTCCACCTCCCACAGCGGAGGCTCGGTCTCCACGCCGGAGAGCACGCGCATCGTGCCGCGGGCGAGGCGGGTGGCGATGTCGATCGCCCGCGGCTCCGGCAGCAGCTCCTCGTCCGCGGTGCCGGCCACGAAGATCACGTCGACGTCGCTGACGTAGTTGAGCTCCCGGGCGCCCGCCTTGCCCATGCCGATGATCGCGAGCCGGGTCGCCGCGACCTCGCGTGCGGCGACGGATGCCGGATCCCCGCCGCCCAGTTCGGCCCGGGCGACCGCGAGGGCGGCGTCGAGGGCCGCGGCGGCGGCATCCGCCAGGCAGGCGGACACGGCGGGGATCGCCGCCACCGGGTCCGCGGATGCCAGGTCGGCCGCGGCGATCTCGGCCAGGCAGCGCCGGTAGCACACGCGCAGCGCGACCGCCGGGGAGGCGGCCGTGGCGAAGCCATCGGTCGCGCCCACAGCGGCCAGCATCCGCTCGCGCAGCTCGGCGGCGTCCGGCAGGGCGGTGCGGCTCACCGCATCCGCCTGCAGCTGCGACGGATGCCGCTCGAAGAACCGTGCGAGCCCGGCGGAGGCGCCGAACAGCCGCCACGTCGCCGGCCGCAGCTCCTCGTCGCCGAGGAGCGCCGCGACCCGCGCGTAGTCGCGGCGGGCGACCCGCAGCAGTCCGTCCAGAGCGCCGTCCGGGTCGGCGGCGGAGAGCCCGTCGACGAGGTCCGCCCGGTCGACGCCGGTCAGCGCGGACAGCTCCTCGAGGCGCGCCGAGGCGGGCGACAGCTCGACGAACCCGAGCCGTGCGAGCGCCGACAGCGAGACGGACGCGTCGGGGCGGGCCATCACGATCGGTTCATCGCCGGAACGTCAGAGCAGCTCGAGGTTGCTCTTGAGCTCGAACGGCGTCACCTGACCCCGGTAGGCCTCCCACTCCTTGCGCTTGTTGAGCAGGACGTAGTTGAACACCTGCTCGCCCAGCGTCTCGGCGACCAGCTCGGACTCCTCCATGTACTCCAGCGCGTGGTCCAGGCTGGCCGGCAGCGGGGCGTACCCGAGGGCGCGGCGCTCGGAGTCGCTCAGCGACCACACGTTGTTCTCCGCCTCCGGCGGCAGCTCGTAGCCCTTCTCGATGCCCTTCAGCCCGGCGGCGAGCATGAGCGCGAACGCCAGGTACGGGTTCGCGGCGGAATCCAGCGCCCGGTACTCGACCCGGGTGGACTGCCCCTTGTTCGGCTTGTACATCGGCACGCGCACCAGGGCCGACCGGTTGTTGTGTCCCCAGGTCACGAAGCTCGGGGCCTCGTCCCCGCCCCACAGCCGCTTGTACGAGTTCACGAACTGGTTCGTGACCGCGGCGATCTCGTTCGCGTGCCGCAGCAGGCCGGCGATGAACTGCCGCCCGATCAGGGACAGCTGGTACTCCGCACCCGCCTCGTAGAACGCGTTGGTGTCGCCCTCGAACAACGACATGTGCGTGTGCATGCCGCTGCCGGGATGGTCGGTGAGCGGCTTGGGCATGAACGTCGCGTACACGCCCTGCTCGATCGCGACCTCCTTGATCACGGTGCGGAACGTCATGATGTTGTCGGCCGTGGTGAGCGCGTCCGCGTAACGCAGGTCGATCTCGTTCTGGCCCGGGCCGCCCTCGTGGTGGCTGTACTCGACGGAGATGCCCAGGTCCTCCAGCATCCGCACCGAGCGGCGCCGGAAGTCGTGCGCCGTGCCGCCGGGGACGTTGTCGAAGTAGCCCGCCGAGTCGACCGGCACCGGGCCCTCCGGCCCGAATGAGGACGACTTCAGCAGGTAGAACTCGATCTCCGGATGCGTGTAGAAGGTGAACCCGGCATCCGCGGCCTTCGCCAGGGTGCGGCGCAGCACGTGCCGCGGGTCGGAGACCGCCGGGCGGCCGTCCGGCGTGGTCAGGTCGCAGAACATGCGCGCGGTGGGGTCGATCTCACCCCGCCACGGCAGGATCTGGAACGTGGTCGGGTCGGGCTGCGCGAGCAGGTCCGACTCGAAGCTGCGCGTGAGGCCCTCGATGGCGGAGCCGTCGAAGCCGATGCCCTCCGCGAAGGCGCCCTCGACCTCGGCCGGGGCGATCGCCACGGATTTCAGCGTGCCGATGACGTCGGTGAACCACAGGCGCACGAACTTGACGCCGCGCTCCTCGATCGTGCGGAGCACGAAATCGCGCTGCTTGTCCATCGCTCAGCTCTCGGCGCCGGAACCGGAGTCGGCGTCCGGACCGGAGCCCGTGCGGTTCGAGCCCCACGCGTCCTCGGCGGCCTCCTCCTCGGCCCAGGCGCGGGAGCGCTCCTCGAGCTTCTCGGGCGCGTGTTCGGCCTCTTCACGGGTGTCGAAGGGACCGACGCGGTCGACCGCGGGCGAGAGCATGCCGTACTCGACCTCGCGGGTGCTCAGGTTGAACCAGTACTTGTCGTCGCCGTCGGGCATTTCCGTCCCCTTCATCGAGATCTGTCACGATCCTAGACCGGAGCGCGACCATCGCTAGGCTATTCGCCATGGCACAGGCAATCGGCGTCGACATCGGCGGCACGGGCATCAAAGCGGGAATCGTCAACCTCACCCACGGCACGCTCGACTCCGAGCGCATCCGGGTCCCCACCCCGGCGGGCGCGGCCCCGGCGGACGTGCTCAGCACGGTGCGCCAGGTGCTCGAGACGCTCGGCGTCGCCGACTCGCGGCTTCCCCTCGGCGTCGCGTTCCCGGCGATCGTCAAGAACGGCCGGACGCTGTCCGCCGCGAACATCTCCAAGGACTGGATCGGCTTCGAGGCCGAGAAGTTCTTCGAGGACGGGCTCGGCCGCGACATCACGTTCGTCAACGACGCGGATGCCGCCGGCGTCGCCGAGGTCCGCCACGGCGCCGCCCGCGATGCCCAGGGTCTGACCATCATGGCCACCCTCGGCACCGGCATCGGGTCGGCGTTCCTGTACAACGGCGTGCTGATCCCGAACACCGAGCTGGGCCACCTGCTGTACGAGGGCGAGTCCATCGAGCGCTGGACCGCCTACTCGGCGATGGAGCGGGAGAACCTGTCGTGGGAGGCGTGGTCGTCGCGTCTGCAGGTGTTCTTCAAGCACGTCGAGTTCCTGTTCTCCCCCGACCTGTTCGTCGTCGGCGGCGGGGTGTCCAAGCACCCGGAGAAGTTCCTGCCGCTGCTCGACTTGAACACGCCGATCGTTGCGGCGATCCACCGCAACGCTTCCGGCATCATCGGCGCGGCCTCGCTCGCGGCGAACGGCTGAGCACCGAGGAACCGGCTCGACCCGGATCGCAGGAAGCCCCGGCGCCGTGACGGCGGCCGGGGCTTCCTGCGTATCGGGCTTGCTGCGTTTCGGCGTGTTGCGTTTCGGCGTGTTGCAGAGGGGCGAGCGGGCCGGTCTGTACGCCGGGTTCTGTTCCGGGGACGAGCCCCTTCGACGGTCATCTCTCTCGGCGACACGTTGCCGTGCCGCTCCAGCGGCCTACCCGAGGACTCGGCGGGCCGCGTCATCATCCTCTGTCTGGCCTTGCTCCGGGCGAGGTTTACCTGGCGGGTCATGTCGCCATGACCCCCGGTGGTCTCTTACACCACCCTTTCACCCTTACCCCGCCGGACCCTTCGACAAGCTCAGGGACCGGAAGAGGCGGTCTGCTCTCTGTGGCACTGTCTCGCGGATCACTCCGGGTGGGTGTTACCCACCGCCCTGCCCTGTGGAGCCCGGACGTTCCTCGGTGCGGTCTCCCGCAACGCGACCGTCCGACCGACCTGCTCGCCCTTCCAGTCTACGGGTCCTTGCCCGCGTCCCGGCTGATGCGCAGGTCGAGCGGGATGTCGATCTCCACGCCGGGGAACAGCCGGGCGGTCGCCGCCGCGGCCGCGTCCCGCACCGCCGCGGCCGCGGCCTCGGCGTGCTCGGCCGGCGTGTGCACGATGACCTCGTCGTGCAGGAAGAAGGCGAGGTGGGCGCGCGCGGCGAACACGGGGCCGGATGCCGGGGCGGGGACGGATGCCGGGGGCAGCGCGAGCAGCCGGTGCCGGATCTCCGCCAGCCACAGCAGGGCCCACTCCGCCGCGGTGCCCTGCACCACGTAGTTGCGGGTGAACCGTCCGCGGTCGCGCGCCCGGCTGCGCGCGCGGGACTCCTCGGCCCCGCCCGCGTCCGGACCGCTCGCGAGCGACTGCGCCGTGCGCCACCCGGCATCCGGACGCGGGGAGGTGCGGCCGAGCAGCGTACTGACCACGCCGCCGTCCTCGCCGACGCGCGCGGCCTCGTCGACCAGGCCCATCGCACGCGGGAAGACCGCACGCAGCCGCGGCACCAGCCGCCCGCTCTCCCCCGTCGTGGCGCCGTACATGGCGCCGAGCACCGCGTACTTCGCCTCCTCCCGGGTCGCCACCGCGCCGGAGCGGACCACGCCGTCATACAGATCCGAGCCGCGCCCGGCATCCGCCATCGCCCGGTCCCTGGACATCGCCGCGAGCACCCGCGGCTCCAGCTGCGCGACGTCCGCGCGGACCAGCATCCAGCCGTCGTCGGCGCGCACCGCGGCCCGCAGCCGCCGCGGGATCTGCAGCGCCCCACCGCCCGCGGACGCCCACCGCCCGGTCACCACCCCGCCGGTGAGGTAGACGGGGCGGAAGCGCCCGTCCACCACCCATTCATCCAGCCAGCCCCAGCCGTTGGCCGTGAACAGGCGGGCGAGCTTCTTGTACCGCAGCAGCGGCGGCACCACGGGATGGTCGCTGCGCGCCAGCTCCCAGCGCGCGGTCGACTCGACGAGCACTCCCGCGCGGTGCAGCGCCCGCAGCAGCCGCGGCGGGCTGTCGGGGTTCACGGCCGGGTCTCCGAGGTGCTCCCCGATCTCCGCCGCCAGCCGGGCCATCGCCCCCGGCCGCCCGCCGCGCAGGGGCCGGGGACCGAGCTCCTCGACGAGGATGCGCTCGTGCACGTCGCGATCCCACGGCAGACCCGCCGCCGTCATCTCCTCGGCGACCAGGGCCCCGGTCGACTCGGCGCGGCACAGCAGCGCCAGCCGACCGTCGCGCGCGCGGGCGAGCGCCTCCTCCTGCCGCCGCCACTCGGCGAGGATCTCCGCGAACTCCTCGTCGCCGCGGCGGTCGCGGACGGTGAGCTCGAACAGCGCGGGACGGTCGTCGGCGCCGGGCATCGGATCCTCCCGGAGCCACGCGGTGGACGCCGGCAGCGGCTCGTCGAGGGAGGACGTGTCCCGCAGGATCGCGTGGCACAGCAGCAGATCGTGCGCCCTCCGCAGCCGGACGCCGGCCGCCAGCAGCGGCGGATAGAACGTGCGCAGGCTGCGGACCGTCCACCGCGGGGAGACGGCGGCCTCGACATCCGCGATCCACGCCGCCAGATGCTGATCCGGGATGTGCACCGGATCGGCCGCGGCGCCCTCCTCGTCGACGCCCGCGGCGAGCCAGCCGCCTTCCGGGTGGCGCCCGACGACCACGACGGGCGGCGCGGGGTGCTTCACACCGTCGGGTCTAGCACCGGGGGCGGACATCGACGAGGGGGTTCACAGACCGGACTCCTCGGTGCGGACCAGGATGGCTCCGCATTCCGGGCAGGAGGCCAGCTCGTCCGGTGCCGCGCGGCGCACGGCCGTCAGATCGGTGCCGGAGAGCACCATCCGGCATCCCTCGCACACGCCGCGACGCAGCAGCCCGGCGCCGACGCCGCGGGCGGCGCGCCGCTCGTACTCGGCCAGCAGCGCGGGCGGGATGGTGCCTGCCACGGCGGCGCGGTCGCGGGTCAGCCGCTCCCCCTCGGCGGTGGCGGCGGCGACGGCCTCCTTCGCCTTCCGGGTGAGCTCGGAGCCCTCGGCGTTCGTGGCGTCGATGAGTGCCTGCTGCGCGTTCACGGCGGCCTCCGCATCCTCGACGCGCCCCATCACCTCGAGCTCCGCGTCCGCGAGCGCGCTCAGCCGCCGTCCCAGGCTCTCGATCTCGTGCTCGAGCGCCTGCGCCTGCTTCGGATCGCTCGCGGATGCCAGGCGCTCGGCGTCCCGGTCGCGCCGCTGCTCGGCGAGGGTGACGTCGGACTCCAGGCGCTTCAGTTCCGCGCGGGCGTCCTCGAGCAGGCCGGTGAGCGCGGTGAGCTCGCGCAGCTGCTCCTGCCGGATCCCGGCCAGCTCGGTGATGCGGGCGGCGTGCTCGGGCCTGGTGCGCGCCCGCTCCGCCTGCTGGATGCGACGGTCGAGTTCGGCGATCTCGAGAAGGACGCGCTGGTGTTCGGGACTGGCGTTCACGTCTCCAACCTACCCACTGCCCCGTCGAGGTAGTACCAGCGCCCGCCGTCGCGCCGGAAGCGGCTGCGCTCGCGCATCGAACCGCGCTCGCCGTCGTGCCGGTAGAAGGCCTCGAACGTCACCACTCCCTCGCTGTCGAACGGCCCGCCCGCGGCGGTGCCGAGCACGTCCAGGCGGGTCCAGCGGATGCCCGGGTCGGGCTCCAGCTCCGCAGGGCGGGTGGACGGATGCCAGGACGCGAGGATGTGGTCGGCGTCGCCGATCGCGAAGGCGGTGAACCGCGACCGCATCAGCCGCTCCGCGGTGGGAGCGACGCCGGAGGCGATCACCGGCCCGCAGCAGGCGCCGAAGGAGTCCCCGCTCGTGCAGGGGCAGCGGTCGGCGGGGTCCGGGCGGTGCGGCATCCTCCCATCGTGGCAGGACCGCCGGCGGGCCGCGACGTAGGCTGTCCGAGGACCGGGCAGACGCCCTCCGCAGCTGCCGTGACGACACTCGAGGAGCACGCATGAGCGACATTCCCGCCTTCACCGCGCACAACGGCTTCGCCCTGCCCGCCGTCGGGCTGGGCACGTATCGCCTCAACGGCGAGGCCGGCGCCGCCGCCGTGACGGCCGGCATCGAGGCCGGGTACCGTCTGGTCGACACCGCCTTCAACTACGAGAACGAGGGCGCCGTGGGCCGGGGCGTGCGTGACGCCGGGGTCGACCGCGACGAGATCATCGTGACCACGAAGCTCCCCGGCCGCCACCACGCCGCCGACAAGGCGCGCTGGAGCATCGAGGAGAGCCGCTACCGCCTGGGCCTGGACGCCACCGACCTGCACCTGATCCACTGGCCGAACCCGAGCGTCGGCCTGTACCCCGAGGCGTGGGCGGCGCTCGTGGAGGCGCAGCGCCGCGGCGTGGTGCGCCAGGTCGGCGTGTCCAACTTCCTCCCCGAGCATCTGGACCGCATCGAGGCGGAGACCGGCGTGCGGCCGGTGGCGAACCAGATCGAGGTGCACCCGTACTTCCCGCAGGAGGAGGCGCTGGCGCTGCACGCCGAGCGCGGCATCCTCACCGTGGCGTGGAGCCCGCTGGGCCGCGCGAAGGAGCTGCTGCAGGAGCCGGTGATCGTGGAGGTCGCGCGGGTGCACGGCATCACCCCCGCGCAGGCCGTCATCGCCTGGCACGTCGCGCGCGGAACGGTGTCGATCCCGAAGGCCTCCTCGATCGAGCATCAGCGGGCGAACCTCGAGGCCGCGTCGGTGACGCTCGAGGATGCCGAGGTGGCGGCCATCACTGCCCTGGGCCGCCCCGACGGGCGCCTGTTCGACGCCGACCCGGCGGTGCACGAGGAGATGTGACGGTGGGCCCTGCCGGGGTCGAACCGACGACCTACGGTGTGTAAAACCGTTGCTCTACCAGCTGAGCTAAAGGCCCTGACCGGTCCAGTGTAGCGACGCCGGTTCTGTCCTCCCGCGGCGAAGGGGGTTAGGCTGAGCACAGCGCGTGTTGTGCCGAGCCGACAAGGCTCCCCGCGTCGCATCCCGTTTCCTTGGCACGACCTGCCAGCATGACGAAAGGCTCCCCCGTGACCGTCCACGACCAGGATCCGTACTCCCAGGGCCCCCTCGACAGCGACCCGGAGGAGACCAGCGAGTGGCAGCAGTCGCTCGACGAGCTCGTCGACGCGAAGGGCCACGGTCGTGGCCGCGAGATCATGCTGAGCCTGCTCAAGCGCTCCAAGGAGCTGCACCTGGGCGTGCCGATGGTCCCCACCACGGACTACATCAACACGATCGCCCCGGAGAACGAGCCGGAGTTCCCCGGCGACGAGGAGATCGAGCGCCGCTACCGCGCCTGGATCCGCTGGAACGCCGCGATCACGGTGCACCGCGCGCAGCGCCCCGGCATCGGCGTCGGCGGCCACATCTCCACCTATGCCTCGTCCGCCTCGCTGTACGAGGTCGGCTTCAACCACTTCTTCCGCGGCGCCGACCACCCCGGCGGCGGTGACCAGATCTTCATCCAGGGCCACGCCTCCCCGGGCATCTACGCCCGCTCCTTCCTCGAGGGCCGGCTCACCGAGCAGCACCTCGACGGCTTCCGGCAGCAGCAGTCGCAGGCCCCGTTCGGCATCCCGTCCTACCCGCACCCGCGGCAGATGCCGGACTACTGGCAGTTCCCCACCGTGTCGATGGGTCTCGGCCCGATCAACGCCATCTACCAGGCGATGTCGAACCGGTACCTGGAGAACCGCGGCATCAAGGACACCTCCGACCAGCACGTCTGGGCGTTCCTCGGCGACGGCGAGATGGACGAGGTGGAGAGCCGCGGCCAGCTGCAGCTCGCGGCGAACGAGGGCCTGGACAACCTCACCTTCGTGATCAACTGCAACCTGCAGCGCCTGGACGGGCCGGTGCGCGGCAACGGCAAGGTCATCCAGGAGCTGGAGTCGTTCTTCCGGGGCGCCGGCTGGAACGTGATCAAGGTCGTCTGGGGTCGCGAGTGGGACGACCTTCTCGCCCGCGACACCGAGGGCGCGCTGCTGAACATCATGAACTCCACGCCAGACGGCGACTACCAGACCTACAAGGCCGAGTCCGGCGCCTACGTGCGCGAGCACTTCTTCGGCAAGGACGAGCGCGCCGCCGCCCTGGTCAAGGACTACACCGACGACCAGATCTGGCACCTGCGCCGCGGCGGCCACGACTACCGCAAGGTGTACGCGGCGTTCAAGGCGGCCGTCGAGCACAAGGGCCAGCCCACCGTCATCCTCGCCAAGACCGTCAAGGGCTACGGTCTCGGGCCGCACTTCGAGGGCCGCAACGCGACCCACCAGATGAAGAAGATGACGCTGGAGAACCTGAAGACCTTCCGCGACACCATGCACATCCCGATCACGGATGCGCAGCTCGAGGAGAACCCGTACCTGCCGCCGTACTACAACCCCGGCCCGCAGGACGAGACCATCCAGTACATGCTCGAGCGCCGCCGCGCGCTCGGCGGCTTCCTGCCCGAGCGGCGCTCCACGCACGTGCCGATCTCCCTGCCGGACGACAGCGCGTACGCCCTGCCGAAGAAGGGCTCGGGCACCCAGGAGGTCGCCACCACGATGGCGTTCGTCCGCCTGCTGAAGGACCTGCTGCGCGCGAAGGACTTCGGCCACCGCATCGTCCCGATCATCCCGGACGAGGCGCGCACCTTCGGCATGGACGCGTACTTCCCGACCGCGAAGATCTACAACCCGAACGGGCAGCACTACACGTCGGTGGACCGCGAGCTGCTGCTGGCCTACAAGGAGAGCCCTCAGGGCCAGATCGTGCACGTCGGCATCAACGAGGCGGGCGCCGTGGCGGCGTTCACCGCGGCGGGCACCTCGTACGCCACCCACGGTGAGCCGCTGATCCCGATCTACATCTTCTACTCGATGTTCGGCTTCCAGCGCACCGGCGACGCGCAGTGGGCGGCCGCCGACCAGATGGCCCGCGGCTTCATCATCGGCGCCACCGCCGGCCGCACCACGCTCACCGGCGAGGGCCTGCAGCACGCCGACGGCCACTCGCACCTGCTCTCCGCCACCAACCCCGCCACGATCTCGTACGACCCGGCCTTCGGCTACGAGATCGCCCACATCGTGCGTTCGGGCCTGGACCGCATGTACGGCGGGCAGCACGAGGACCCGAACGTGATGTACTACATCACCGTCTACAACGAGCCGCTGGTGCAGCCGGCCGAGCCGGAGGGCGTCGACGTGGACGGCATCGTCCGCGGCATCCACCGCATCGCGCAGGGCGAGGGCGACGGCCCGCGCACGCAGCTGTTCGCCTCGGGCGTCGGCGTGCCGTGGGCGCTGGAGGCGCAGGAGCTGCTGAAGAACGACTGGGGCGTCGTCGCCGACGTGTGGTCGGTCACCTCGTGGACCGAGCTGCGCCGCGACGGCCTCGCCGCCGACGAGCACAACTTCCTGCACCCGGACGAGGAGCCGCGCACCGCGTACCTCACCGAGAAGCTGCGGGGTGCCGAGGGCCCGGTCATCGGCGTCAGCGACTTCATGCACGCCGTGCAGGATCAGATCCGCCCGTGGGTGCCGCAGCCGTACTACACGCTCGGCGCCGACGACTTCGGCTTCTCCGACACCCGCGCCGCGGCACGCCGCTACTTCAAGATCGACGGCCCGTCGATCGTCGTCCGCGCCCTGCAGGCCCTCGCCGACCAGGGCGCCGTGGACCGCTCCCTCGTGGGCCAGGCGATCGCGAAGTACGACCTGTTCAACGTGAACGCCGGCACGAGCGGGAACGCGGGCGGCGAGAGCTGACCGCCGTGACCGGTTCCTCACAGCCGGCCATGGACAAGGCCGCGACCCTCGTCTGGCTGCGCCGCATCTCGGGCGACCTGGCCACGGCGACGATCAAACGGCTCGAGGAGACGCTGCCGTGGTACGCCGAGATGCCGCCGGCGCGGCGCTCGGCGGTCGGGTTGGTCGCGCAGGCGGGGATCACCGCGTTCATCCAGTGGTACGACGACCCGACCTCCACCCCGTGGATCGCGGCGGACATCTTCGCTGCCGCGCCGCGCGAGCTGCTGCGCAGCGTCAGCCTGCAGCAGACGCTGCAGCTGATCCGGGTGACCGTCGAGGTCACCGAGGAGCGGGTGGCCGGCAAGGGCGAGCACCTGCGCGAGGCGATCCTGCTGTACTCCCGCGACGTCGCCTTCGCCGCCGCGGACGTGTACGCGCGCGCCGCCGAGGCGCGAGGCCTGTGGGATGCCCGGCTGGAGGCGCTCGTCGTCGACTCGATCCTCACCGGCGAGGCCGACGAGGAGCTGCCCAGCCGGATCGCGGCCCTCGGCTGGCACGGTCACGGCGAGGTGTGCGTCATCGTCGGCACCACGCCGCCGCAGTTCGACGTGGACCAGGTGCGGCGCACGGCGCGGAAGCTGTCCGTGGACGTCCTGATCGGCGTGCAGGGGTCGCGGCTCGTGCTCGTGATCGGGCGGGCGCGCGTGCCCGGCCGCGAGCCTGAGGGCGAGGAGCTGCCGTTCAAGGAGATCGCCGCGCGCCTGGAGCCGTCCTTCGGCCCCGGCTACGTCGTGCTCGGGCCGCCCGTGGCGGCGCTCGTGGACGCCGGGCAGAGCGCTCGCGCCGCCCTCGCCGGGTTCGCCGTGGCCCGCGCCTGGCGCAGCGCGCCCCGTCCGGTCGAGGCGGACGATCTGCTGCCCGAGCGCGCCCTCGCCGGGGACGCGCTGGCCAAGCAGACGCTCATCGAGCGGATCTACCGCCCGCTGCAGGCCCACTCCACCGACCTGGTCACCACGCTGTGGAGCTACCTCGACAGCGGCCGTTCGCTGGAGGCCACCGCCCGCGAGCTGTTCGTGCACCCGAACACCGTCCGCTACCGGCTCAAGCGCGTCAGCGAGGTGATCGGCTGGGACGCCACCGGCCCCCGGGAGGCGCTGATCCTGCAGACCGCGCTCATCCTGGGTTCGATCGGCACCGCCGAGCCGGTGCGCCGACGCCCGATCCGCAGGCGCTGACGGGGGTCGTCGCCGCGGCGCCGCGCGCACCCCGCGACTGTACGCCACGCACAAGCGGATTGCGAATTGTTGTGAGGGATCATCCACCGTCCGGGCCGGATCGTTGGCAGACTGGTGGGGTGATCGTCGTCGCCTGCCCTGGACAGGGCTCACAGACCCCCGGCTTCCTCTCCCCCTGGCTCGAACTCCCCGGCGTCGCCGAGCGTCTGGCCGCGTTCTCCGAGGCCGCACAGGTCGATCTCGCCATCCACGGCACGCAGTCGGACGCCGACACGATCCGCGACACCCGCATCGCGCAGCCGCTCATCGTCGCCGCGTCGATCATCGCCGCCGAGGAGCTCGAGCGGCGCGCCGGGCGCCGTCCCGACGGCCTGGCCGGGCACTCCGTGGGCGAGCTCGCGGCCGTCGCCCTCGCCGGCGTGATCGGCGCGGAGGATGCGCTGCGGCTGGTGGGCGTGCGCGGGCGCGCGATGGCGGATGCCGCGGCGCGGGCCGAGACCGGCATGAGCGCGGTGCTGGGCGGCGACCAGGACGCCGTCGTCGCCCGCCTGCAGGAGCTGGACCTGACGCCGGCGAACTACAACGGCGGCGGGCAGATCGTCGCCGCCGGCGCCCTGCCGGCCCTCGCCGCGCTGGCCGAGGAGCCGCTGCGCGGCACCCGCGTGGTGCCGCTG
This sequence comes from Microbacterium neungamense, assembly GCF_024971095.1. Lineage (NCBI taxonomy): Bacteria > Bacillati > Actinomycetota > Actinomycetes > Micrococcales > Microbacteriaceae > Microbacterium > Microbacterium neungamense. The sequence goes on along the minus strand of NZ_CP069717.1, from coordinate 1,245,935 downwards.
CAGGTCGCCGGCGCCTTCCACACCGCGTACATGGCCCCTGCGGTCGAGGCGCTGCGCCAGGCGGTGGCGGGCGTCGCCACCTCCGACCCCGGGGTCACCCTGTGGACCAACCGCGACGGCTCCACGGTCGCAGACGGCGCGCGCGCACTGGAGCTGATCGTCGACCAGGTGGCCTCGCCGGTGCGCTGGGACCTGTGCATGGCCTCTTTCACCGAAGCCGGCATCACCGGCATGATCGAGGTGGCGCCGGCCGGGGCCCTGACCGGCCTCGCCAAGCGCGGCCTGCGCGGCGTCCCCGCCGTGGCCGTGAAGACCCCCGAAGACCTCGACGCCGCCGTCGCCCTGCTGAACGGAGAAGCATGACCGCCACCCTCGCCCAGGCATCCGGGCCCGCGTACACCCGCATCTACTCGTTCGGGGCGGCACGGGGCGAGAACGCCGTGCCCAACGAGGACCTCATCGGCCCGATCGACTCCAGCGACGAGTGGATCCGTCAGCGCACCGGCATCATCACCCGCACCCGCGCACTGCCGGAGACCGACACCGTCGACCTCGCCACCATCGCCGCCGCCGAGGCGATCGAGAAGTCCGGCGTCCCGGCGCAGGAGGTCGACCTGGTGATCGTGTCCACGGTCACCAACCCGAAGCAGACGCCCTCCGTGTCGGCCATCGTCGCCGACCGCGTCGGCGCGAACCCGGCCGCCGCGTACGACGTGAACGCCGCGTGCGCGGGCTACGCGTACGCCGTGGCCCAGGCCGACGCGCTGATCCGCGCCGGCGCCGCCCGCTACGCGCTCGTGATGGGCGCCGAGAAGCTCTCCGACGTGGTCGACCCCACCGACCGCAGCATCTCCTTCCTCCTCGGCGACGGCGCCGGAGCCGCCCTGATCGGCCCCAGCGACACCCCCGGCATCGGTCCCGCGGTGTGGGGCTCGGACGGTTCGAAGGCGGATGCCGTGGGCATGAACGCCCCGCTCACCGCCTTCCGCGACGGCCTGGCCCCGTGGCCCACGCTGCGCCAGGAGGGCCAGACGGTGTTCCGCTGGGCTGTGTGGGAGATGGCGAAGGTCGCCCGGGAGGCGCTCGACCGGGCCGGTGTGAAGCCCGAGGACCTCGCGGCCTTCATCCCGCACCAGGCGAACATGCGGATCATCGACGAGTTCGCCAAGCAGCTGAAGCTACCCGAGACCACGGTGATCGCCCGCGACATCGAGACCACCGGCAACACGTCGGCGGCGTCGATCCCGCTGGCCAGCCACCGGCTGATGACCGAGCACCCGGAGCTGTCCGGCGGGCTGGCGCTCCAGATCGGCTTCGGCGCCGGCCTCGTGTTCGCGGCGCAGGTCGTCGTGCTCCCCTGACAACGGCCGGTCGTTCCCTAGACTGTTCCCCGGTTCCGAAACCACCCCCGAGAAAGAGGAAAACATGGCTCTCACCCACGACGAGGTCCTCGCCGGCCTTGCCGAGCTGATCACCGACGAGACCGGCATCGACGCGTCCGATGTCGCGATGGAGAAGTCGTTCACCGACGACCTCGACATCGACTCGATCTCGATGATGACGATCGTCGTCAATGCCGAGGAGAAGTTCGGCGTCACCATCCCGGACGACGAGGTCAAGAACCTGAAGACCGTCGCCGACGCCGTCAACTTCATCGTCGCCGGCCAGGAGTAAGCCCTCTGCGGATGCCACCCCCGCCGACCGCGGGGCGTGGCATCCTCTGTCCCCGACCACCCCTACGGAGGATCACCCATGAGCAAGCGCATCGTCGTCACCGGAATCGGAGCGAGCTCGCCGCTCGGCGGCACCGCACCGGAGAGCTGGGCGAACCTCCTGGCCGGAGTGTCGGGGGCCCGCACCCTCGAGTACGACTGGGTCGCCGAGTACGAGCTCCCGGTCACCTTCGCCGCCGAGGTCGCCGTGCGCCCCGAGCAGGTGCTCGCCCGTCCCGTCGCGAAGCGCCTCGACCCCTCGTCGCAGCTGGCGATGGTCGCCGCGATGGAGGCCTGGGAGGACGCCGGCTCCCCCGAAGTGGAGCCGGAGCGCCTCGGCGTCGACTTCGCCACCGGCATCGGTGGCGTGTGGACGCTGCTGGACGCGTGGGACACCCTGCGCGAGAAGGGTCCGCGCCGAGTGCTGCCGATGACGGTCCCCATGCTGATGCCGAACGCAGCCGCCGGGAACCTGTCGCTGCACTTCAACGCGCGCGCCTACGCCCGCACCGTCGCCAGCGCCTGCGCCTCCAGCACCGAGTCGCTCGTGAACGCGATCGAGCACCTGCGCGACGGGCTGGCGGACGTCGTGATCGCCGGCGGCACGGAATCGGCCATCCACCCGATCACGGTGGCCGCGTTCTCCTCCATGCAGGCGCTGTCCCGCCGCAACGAATCCCCCGAGACCGCGTCGCGTCCCGGCGCGATCGATCGCGACGGCTTCGTGATGGGCGAGGGCGCCGCTGCGCTCATCCTGGAGCGCGAAGATCACGCCAGGGCGCGCGGGGCCAAGATCTACGCCTATGTCGCCGGCGGCGGCGTGACGGCGGACTCGTACCACATCACCGCGAACGACCCGGAGGGCCAGGGCGCCGCCCGCGCCGTCCGGATGGCGCTGGAGTCGGCCGACGCCTCCCCTGACGAGGTCACCCACGTGAACGCCCACCTCACCTCCACCCCGGTCGGCGACCCGAACGAGTACACCGCGCTGCAGGCCGTGTTCGGCGACCGCATCCGCGAGGTGCCGGTCTCGGGCACGAAGGCGTCCACGGGCCACCTGCTCGGCGGCACCGGGGCCCTGGAGGCCGTGTTCAGCGTGCTGGCCCTGCGCGACCGCCTCGCCCCGCCGACCATCAACATGACCGAGCAGGACCCGGCGGTGCCGTTCCGTCTGTCGGTCGAGCCGCAGCAGCTCGGCGCGGGCGACCAGCTGGCCATCAGCAACTCGTTCGGCTTCGGCGGGCACAACGCCGTCGTGGCCTTCCGCAGCGCCTGACCCTTCGACAAGCTCAGGGACCGCCCTTCGACAAGCTCAGGGACCGCCCTTCGACAAGCTCAGGGACCGCCCTTCGACAAGCTCAGGGACCGCCCACGACGATGCCCCCGCTTCCCCGCGGGGGCATCGTTCGTTGTGCGGAGGATTCGCCTTCTCGGTTCCAGGGACGACTCACCGGGTCCCGGTACTCGCGCCTCCTCCGCAGGTCCTCATCGCGACCGCTAGCCCACCTTGTGGAGCCACACGACGCGGGCGTCGTCGCTGGGGTGACGGAACGGCTCGAGCTCCTCGTCCCACGCCGAGCCGAGCGCGACGTCCAGCTCGCGCTGCAGCTCGACCGGGTTGCCGGCGGCGATCTCCATCGCGTACCGGATGCGGTCCTCGCCGACGACGATGTTGCCCGCGGCATCCGTCTGCGCATAGTGGATGCCGAGGTCGGGCGTGTGCAGCCAGCGTCCGCCGTCGCTGCGCGGCGTGGGATCCTCGGTGACCTCGAAGCGCAGGTGCTCCCAGCCGCGGATCGCCGTCGCCAGGGCGGCGCCGGTGCCCACCGGCCCGTCCCAGAAGAACTCGGCCCGGCGCGTGCCCTCCTGGACCGGCTGATCGGCCCAGTCGAAGCTGACGGCACGACCGAGAGCGCGTCCGACCGCCCATTCCAGGTGCGGGCAGAGCGCGCGAGGAGCGGAGTGGATGAACACCACTCCGCGTGCGTAACCCGTCGCCATGATCTCTCCGTTTCATCAGGTGCGTCTTCCCCTACGACCTGACCGAGCGATCCCGGCGAGCTATGCGGTTGTACGGCGATTATCGCCCACTTCGGCGGGAATCACAAGCGTGTGATTCCACGGGAAGGGCCCCGGTCCCGCGACGCTTCGCGGCCGGGGCCCTTCGTCAGCGCAGGCGGCGGCTCAGGCCTCGCTCATCGCCTGCTTGACCTGCTGGCCCTTCGCAGCGTAGTAGGCGGCGCGGGCGGCGTCACGACGCGCCTGCTCGGCGTAGCCGGCCTCGAGCACGTCCTGCGGAACGGGGTAGTTCTCCACCTCGTCGGTGCCGTGGTACTTCTCGATGTACGCGTCGAGCTCGGGGCCCGACGTCCACGAGGTGATCAGGCAGTAGCGCGGCTCGGTGCCGTTGTGGGTCGCGGCGTGCCACAGGCGCTGGGTGTCGACGACCAGCTGCGCGCCGGCCGGCAGAGCGATGCGGTACTCGATGCTCGGGTCGGTGCGGTTCTCGCGCAGGACGAAGTAGCTGTCCTTGTCGTCGGTCAGGTTGAAGAAGCCGCGCACGACCCAGCCGGTGCCATCCGGGTTCAGGCGGTTGTTGTCGTCCTGGTGCAGGTTGTACAGGCACTCGCCGTACGGGGTCGGCTGCAGCTCGATGACGCGGCAGCGGCCGACGTTCGCGCCCGGCTCCTGCGCGCGGCGGGTCAGGTTCGGCGCCTTCTCCACCTGCGACTCGATCCAGACGCCGTCCTTGTCGGTCCGCGGCGGCTTGTGGTTCCAGAACCCGTTGCACTCGATCTCGCCCTTGGCGCTGGCGAGCGGCGCGAAGCGGGTGTCACCCGAGGACTTCCAGTCGACGTACTCGATGTCCAGCCACTCCTTGGGGTCGGCCTCCTGGTCGTACCGGTCCAGGACGACGAAGCCCTTCTCCTCGAGCGCTGCGGACTTGATGTATCCCATGATGCGAGTCATGTTCCTTTCGTACGGGGCCAGCGAAGTTCTTACAGGCCCACTTAGGCAAGCCTACATCGGGCCCCTGAGCGGGCCCGGGAGCCCGGGCCGGGCGGAGGCCGGCGGCTAGACTCGACGGGGCGGCTCTCGCATCCCCGCCCGTCCGGAGGCATCACACAGTCATGGCAACGGCGACCAATGTCGAAGCAACCGCAACAGGCACGATCGAATGGCTCTCCGCCCCGTCCACGAACATCGTGGTCCCGGTCTACCAGCGCCAGTACCGCTGGGACATCGGCGGATGCGAGAAGCTGCTCTCCGACGTCCGCGCCGTCGCCGCCGAGGACGAATCGCACCGCCACTTCATCGGCTCGATCCTGTCCGCCCAGGACGCCTCCGGCGCCGACCTCATCCTCATCGACGGGCAGCAGCGGATCACCACGGTGATGCTGCTGATCGCGGCGCTGCATCACGCCGTCCGCGACACCGACCCGGCCATGGCGACCGAGCTGGAGCGCGTGCTGGTGCGGCACGACGACCCGTCGCGCACCAAGCTGCGTCCGCACCACACCTGGGCCGACCTGTACGAGTCCGTCGTGCTCGACCGCCGCGACGACGCCGACCGCGAGTCCCGCTTCGACGACAACTACGCGTTCTTCCGCAGCCAGGTGCACGCCGAGGAGGCGCCGCGGGTGTGGCGCGGGCTGCAGAAGCTGGAGCACGTGTCGATCACGCTCGGCGCCGAGGCGAACGCCCAGCAGATCTTCGAGAGCCTGAACTCCACCGGCGAGCCGCTGCGGGACCACGAGCTGATCCACAACTACATCCTGATGGGCCTCTCGCACGCCGAGCAGCTGGCCGTCGAGGAGGAGTTCTGGCTGCCCATCGAGCGCAGCACCGGCGAGACGATCGGCGCGTTCTGGCGGCACTACCTGGTGATGACGACCGGGCGAGAGGTCGCCGCCGCCGGAGAGCACGGCGTGTATGCCGCCTTCCGCGGCTCGTTCCCGCGGGTGGACCTGGAGCGCCTGCGCGCCGAGGCGACGGTGTGGCGCGAGTACGCGGAGATCTACGGCAACCTGCTCGACCCGTCGCGCGAGCCCGACCCGGAGATCCGCCGTCAGCTCGGCTTCCTGAACACGTTCGGCCGGATCGCCTACCCGCTGGCGATGAGCGTCTACGGCGACCACCGCCGCGGCCTCATCGACCGCGCCGAGCTGATCGAGACGCTGGAGTGGGTGCAGGCGATGCTGCTGCGTCGTGCGATCGTGGGCCTCCCCACGGAACGCCTGATCGCGCGGCTGTGCCGGGCCCGGGCGCAGGGACGCGACGCCCTGATGCGCGCCGTGGCGCGCATCACGCCGTCCGACGAGCGCGTCTCCGCGGTGCTGAAGTACGGCGAGCTGCCGCACGCCGCATACGTTCTCGGCCGCCTGGAGGGGGTCGAGGACGTCGCCGGGTTCGACGTGGAGCACATCGTGCCGGCCGCGCCCGCGGACAGCTGGTCGGGCGACGGCATCCGTCCGTGGAGCGAGTTCAGCGAGGACGAGCAGAACAGCCACCGCGCACTCGCACCGACCCTGGGCAACCTCACGCTGCTCGAGCAAGAACTCACCGAGCGCGTCTTCGGCGCCCCCTTCCCGGTCAAGCGGGACGAGGCGTACGCGCGCAGCGCGGTGCCCGCGACACGCGCCCTCGCCGCGACGGATGCCTGGGGCACGGCCGCGATCGGGCAGCGGACCGCGGCGCTCACCGCGGAGCTCGTGCGGATCTGGGCGCGACCGGCGCTGCCGGAGATCGATGACGACGGCCTCACCCCGATCCTGGACGCCGTGCGCCGGCGCGGCTGGCCGGCCGGCTGGGAGCGCGAATTCGACTACGTCGAGTACCGCGGCGAGCACTGGGAGATCAAGGACGTGAAGGCCCTGTTCAACCGGGTGTTCCGACGGGCGTGGACGGACGACCGCGGCGCGGCCGTGGCGTACAGCGCGCGCCACGGCGGCCCGATCTACGACGCGATGGCGTGGAAGGGCCACTGGGACGCGCTCGACGAGGAGCACTTCCTCTACATGGGCTGGGACTCCAACTACATGATGAACGCCATCCAGGGCGTGCTCGAGGAGTCCGGCATCGCACCGGAGGTGTTCGTGAAGTACTCCTACATCGGCAACGTGATGTGACCGCTCCCGCCGCGGGTGACCGCTCCGGCCGCCCGATGACCCGTCACTCCTCCTCGTCGAGATCGTCCACGTCGGGCACCTCGAGGGACTGCTCGAGCACGTCGACGGGGTCGGCGTGGATGTCCTCGGCCCGCGGCACGGCCGGCGTGACCGGCTGCTCGGGGTCGGCCGCGTCCGTCTCCCACGCCTCGCGCTCCTGATCCAGACGGTCCCCTTCAGGGACGTCGGCGACGGGGTCGTCCTGGAACCCGCTCATGTGGCCCTCCTTCCGGCGGTTGTCCTCCCAGCATGCCGGGTCGGCGGCATCCGCGGGAAGGGGCTTGCGCGGCGCGGGCCGCTCCTGCGTAGCATCGCGGGATGAGCACGGATGCCGCGGCGACGCCGGCCGGTCCGGCCGGCCGTGTGCGCGTGGGCACGTCCGGGTGGCGGTACGCCCCCTGGCGCGGCGACTTCTACCCGCGGGGGCTGCCGCAGCGCCGGGAGCTGGAGCACATCGGGCGCACGATGTCGACGGTCGAACTGAACGGCTCGTTCTACTCGCTGCAGCGTCCGGAGAGCTACCGCCGCTGGCGGGAGAGCGTACCGGACGGCTTCGTGTTCGCCGTCAAGGGGTCGCGCTACATCACCCACATGCTGCGGCTGCGCGAGCCGCGCACCGCCCTGGCGAACTTCCTCGCCTCGGGGGTGCTCGCCCTGGGGCCGGCGCTCGGGCCAATGCTGTGGCAGCTGCCGGCGCGCCAGGACTTCGAGCCCGAGGTCGTCGGTGCGTTCCTGGCCGCGCTCCCGCGCACCACCGGAGAGGCGCTCGAGATCGCCCGAGAGCACGACGAGCGTCTGCAGGGGCGGGCCTGGCTGAGCGTCGACGAGGACCGCCCGCTGCGTCACGGCCTCGAGCCGCGGTCGCCGAGCTTCCACGACGAGGCGTTCGCCGCGCTGCTGCGCGAGCACGGCGCGGCGATGACCGTCGCGGACACCGCCGGCCGCTGGCCGCAACGACGCGCGCGGGCATGCCCCGCACGACGCGGTCGCGCTGGCCCGACGGGTCGGCGACGCCCCGGTGGAGGTGCGATGAAGCGGCTCCCCGTGACCTCGAGCGCCCTCGCCGCCGTCGGCTACGACCGGGCGACGGCGGTGCTGGAGGTCGAGTTCCGCAGCGGCGAGGTGTACCGCTATTACGCGGTGCCGGCATCCGTGCATCGCGAGCTGCTCGCGGCGCCCAGCCTCGGCCGGTTCTTCGCCGAGCGCATCCGCGACCGCTACCCGACCGAGCACCTGCGCGCCTGAGGCGCCGCTCAGGAGCGCCGGATCCGCCGGGCCTCCTGCACCTCGTCCGCCTCGCGCCGGGTCTCCGCGGCGATCCGCCGCGTGTCGCGCAGCGGCAGCTGCACCCGCCGCTCCGCCGGCAGCCCCGCCCGCAGCTCGCGCGCCCGCTCGATCTCCACGTCGAAGAGCACCCCGACCAGCAGCGCCATGTTCGCGATCCACAGCCACAGCAGGAACAGCACGGCGCCGGCGAAGGCGCCGTAGATCCGGCCGTAGTCGGCGATGCCGACGGCGAAGAAGCCGAAGGCGGCGGATGCTGCGGCGAGCACGGCGATCGCGATCACGGCGCCGACGCTCACCCAGCGGAAGCGCGGCTGCTCCACGTTCGGGGCGAAGTAGTAGAGCACCGCGACCACGAGCACCACGAGGAGGAGCAGCGCGGGCCACCGCAGGATCCGCCAGGCGGCGAGCACCGGCTCCCCCGCACCGAGGAGGTCGGCGAGAGCCTGCGCGAGCGGCCACGACGCGACGGCCAGGGAGACGGCGGCGAGCACCAGCACGAACACGAGCACGGTCACCAGCAGGTGCGCCGGCTTCGCCTTCCAGTACGGCCGACCCTCGGTGACGCCGTACACCCCGTTCATCGTGCGTCCGAGGGCGGTGATGTAGCGGGCGACGGTCCACAGCGCGATGACGAGGCCGATCGTCAGGGCCACTCCGGCCCCGGAGGCGGTGGCGAGCTCCTCGATCGGCTCCTGCACCGCGGCGGCCACCTCCGGCGAGAGCACCTCGCCGATGAGGTCGAGCACCACCCGCTCCGCGTCCCGGCGACGCCCGAACAGGCCGACGAGGGCGAACCCGGCGATGAGCGTCGGGAACAGGGCGAGCAGCGCGTAGAAGGCCAGGCCCGCGGCGGCGTTCGGGCATTCGTTGGCCGTGAACCCGTGCACGACGCGCCGGACGATGTGCGCCGCGATCCGGCGCCTGCTCCCCATGCGCGTGCTCCCCACGCCGGTAGCCTGCACCGTTCCCGCCGGGTGCGCACCTCCCTTGCCCGGAAGCGGATGCCGATGCTACGGCGCCCGTCCCCGGCGGGCACCGCGGCGGAGTATAGCCGCGCCCTGCCCGCTGTCGAGGGCCTGGGGCGGCCGCGGCGCGGCTCGTAGCATCGGATGCCACTCCGAAGGAGGGATCCATGGACGAGCAGCAACAGGACGAGAAGGATCAGCGAGACCGCCGGGAGCGGCCGGAAGAGCCGACGACCGAGGAGCTCGAGGAGCCGAGCACGGAGAAGGATCCCGGCGAAGAGCCGAAGGCCCCGCCGCGGACCGAGCCGGAGCCGGACCACCAGGCCATCGGCATCGGCGTGATCGGCGGGCCCCAGACCGACCCGGACGCGGCGGCCGGCGGCGGCGACAGCGTCGGGGACGCCGTCGGCGGCGGTAGTGCGACGGCCGGCGGCGACGCCGGCGCGGATGGTGGGGCCGGTGGGACTTGAACCCACGATCGTCGGGTTATGAGCCCGCTGCCTTGACCAGCTTGGCCACGGCCCCGTGAGGATCCAGCCTACCGGTGCGCTCCGGCCGCGGCGGCGACGGGATCAGAGGGCGGTCGCGTTCCGGTGGGTCTGCACGTGGCGGAGGTAGATCTCGGCGTTCTCGATCAGCCCGGAGCGCTCCTCCTCGGTGAGCGCCCGGCGCACCTTCGCCGGCACCCCGGCGACGAGCGACCCGTCCGGCACCTCGGTGCCGCCGAGCACGACCGCGCCGCCGGCGACCAGGCATCCGCGGCCGATCACGGCGCCGCTGAGGATCACGGCGCCCATCCCGATCAGCGACCCGTCGCCGATGCGGCAACCGTGCACCACCGCGTTGTGCCCGATCGACACCTTCGCGCCGATCTCCGCGGCGTGGCCGCTGTCGACGTGCACCGAGACGTTGTCCTGCACGTTGCTGCCCGCCCCCACCGTGATCGGGGCGGAATCGCCGCGCAGCACGGCGTTGTACCAGACGCTGGCGCCGCGTGCCAGGCGCACCTCGCCGACGATGCGGGCGCCGGCGGCGACGAAGGCGTCCTCGGCGAGCTCGGGACGGCGATCGGGAAGGGCGATGACGGATGCTCCGGGGGCGACGGTCATGCTGCCGAGACTACCGCGATCGCGGTCGCTCCCCCGGAATCCCGCGGCACTAAGCGTTGCCTCAGCTTGCTTGCGGAATGCGGAGGGCTGAGTAGCGTTGGACATGTCAGGCCCGGAGAACACACACTCGGAGGATCCCATGAGCAAGGCACAGACCGTCCCCACCACCGCCGTCGACCCGACCATCGCGGCCGCCGCCGCACAGTTCCTCTCCCCGATCGTCCTGGGTCTGGAGGCGCTCACCGTCAACGGCAAGCAGGCGCACTGGCACGTCCGCGGCGCGAACTTCGTCGGCGTCCACGAGCTGCTCGACACGATCGTCGCCCACGCGGGCGAGTTCGCCGACACCGCCGCGGAGCGGATCGTCGCGCTCGGCCTGCCGATCGACGCCCGCCTGTCCACCGTCGCGGAGAAGGCCGGGAAGACCGCCGTTCCCGCCGGCTTCACCCAGTCCGACGACCTCGTCCGCGCCGTGATCAGCGACATCGACGCGATCCTCGCCGACGTCAAGGCCGCGATCGAGGGCCTGGACGAGGTCGACCTGACCAGCCAGGACGTCGCGATCGAGATCATGCGCGGTCTCGAGAAGGACCGCTGGTTCCTGGTCTCCCACATCGCCGCCTGACGCCCGACGACCCGAGCCCGCCCGTTCCCGACCCCGGGAGCGGGCGGGCTCCGTCGTGTCGGCCGCGTGGTCTCCGGTTTCGTCTCAGCCGAGGTGCGTGAGGCGTCCGCCCAGCAGCGTCGCCGCCACCGGCATCCCGCGCAGCTCGGCGGCCGACGCCGTCCGCGGGTCCCGCCCGCACACGGCGAGGTCGGCGTCCGCTCCGGGGCGCAGCTCCGCCTCCCCGTGCCGGCTGCTCGCGCGCAGGGCGGCGGACACCGGCACCCGCTCCTCGGGATGCCAGGGCGCCCGGTCGTCCCCGGTGCGGGCGACCGCGGCGGCGATGCCCAGCCAGGGGTCCAGCGGCGCGACCGGGGCATCCGATCCGAACCGCACCGGGACGCCGGCGGCGAACAGCGAGGCGAGCGGATAGCCGATGGCGTCCTGGTCGCGCCACAGACGCGTCGCGAGATCCCTGTCGTCCACGGCGTGCTGCGGCTGCACGCTCGCGACGACGCCGAGCCGGCCGAACCGGGCGAGATCGGCGTGCCGCACCAGCTGCGCGTGTTCGATGGTGCCGCGCGCCTGCGTGTAGGTGAACGCGTCGAGCGCCGCGGCCACGGCGCGGTCGCCGATCGCGTGCACCGCGACGTCGATGCCGGCCGCGGTCGCCGTGGTGAGCAGCTCGCGCAGCTCGTCCGGTGCGATGGTGAGCACGCCGGTGTTGCCGGGGTCGTCGGCGTAGGCGTGCGAGCAGGCGGCGGTGCGGGTGCCCAGGGATCCGTCGGAGATGAGCTTGAGCGGGCCGACCCGCACCAGCCCGCCGGTATCCGGGAGCTCCGCACCGGTGCGCAGGCCCTCGTCGATCGCGCGGGTCAGCCCGGGTGGGTAGAACGCGAACTCGACATGGTGCAGGTCGAAGCCGGCCACGCAGCGCCGCCGCCACGCTTCGGCGTTCCAGGCCATGTCGAAGTCCACGATCCCGGTCACGCCGCGCGCCGCTGCGCGGCGTCCGGCCTCCTGCACCGCGGCGTCCGCCAGCGCGTCGTCTGCGGCGTTCAGCCGGCGGGAGATCTCGAAGGCCTCCTCCTCGCGCAGCATGCCGTCCTGGGCGGGCGGGAAGCCCTCCCGCCGGATCGCGGCCGAGTTCAGCCACACGCTGTGCACGTCGGCGTTGATCAGGTAGGTCGGCACGTCGCCGGTGACCGCGTCCAGGGCGGCGAGGTCCGGGCGATCGGGCCACAGGCCGTCGCGCATGCCGGCGCCGACACGGCGGCCGTCGGGCAGCGGTGCGGCGGCCGCCATCACCGCCGCCGCCTCCGCCGCGCTGCGCACCCCGCCGAGAGGGACCCGCTGGGAGTCCAGCGCCCACTGCACGGTGTGCACGTGATGGTCCCAGAGCCCCGGCAGCACCCAGCATCCGTCGGCCTCGAGCACCGCCCCGCCGGGGGTGAGCGCGCCCGCCGGGGCGATGTCCGCGATCCGCCCGTCCGCGATCGCGATGTCGATCGGATCGTCGGATCCGAACAGCGCCGCCCCGTCGACGGGACGCGCGCCGCGGATGAGGGAGATGCGCTCGCCCGCGGCAGTCACGCCTTCCCGCCGTCGGCGACCGGGACGGCCTGGGTCTTCCACTCCTCCCAGCCGGGTTCGCCGGCCATGAAGGCGTCGACCTCCGCGGTCGTGGCGCGCAGCTTCGGATCGTTGTCCAGGTACTTCTTGGTCTCCCGCGCCACGAGACCGGACAGGATGAGCAGGCCGATCAGGTTCGGCAGCGCCATCAGGCCGTTCATCACGTCGGAGAACGTCCAGACCAGGCTCAGCTGCACCGTGCAGCCGACGAACACGACCAGCGAGAACAGGATGCGGAACGGCATCACCGCCCGCCGGCCGAGGAGGCGCTCGATGTTCCGCTCGCCGTAATACGACCAGCCGAGGATCGTGGAGCCGGCGAACATCACCAGGCCGATGGTGACGATGTAGTGGCCCCAGTCGCCGGGCAGACCGTGCGAGAAGGCGGCGCCGGTCATCACGGCCGGGCTGATCTGCTGCCCGGTGGCCGGGTCGATGTCGTCCCAGGTGCCGGTCGCGATGATCACCAGGCCGGTGCAGGTGACCACGATGATCGTGTCGATGAAGGTCTGCGTCATCGAGACCAGGCCCTGACGGACCGGATGACTGGTCTTCGCGGCCGCGGCGGCGATGGCCGCCGACCCCATGCCGGACTCGTTCGAGAAGACGCCGCGGGCCACGCCGTACTGCACGGCGATGATGATCGCCGACCCCGCGAACCCGCCCACCGCGCTGGTGCCGGTGAACGCGTCCGTGAAGATCTGCGCGAACGCCGCCGGCAGGGCGCCCACGTTGACGATGAGGATGTACAGCGCACCCAGGACGTAGAAGATGATCATGATCGGCACGAAGCCTGCGGTGACGCGGCCGATCGACTTGATGCCGCCGACCAGCACGAGCAGCGCGAACACCGTCAGTGCGATGCCGGTGACCCAGGTGGGGACGCTGAAGCTCGCCTCGAGGTTGCTCGCGATCGAGTTGCCCTGGGTCATGTTGCCGATGCCGAAGCAGGCGATGACGGCCGCGATGGCGAAGAACAGCGCGAGGAACCTGCCGAACGGGCCGGGAATGCCGCGCTCCAGATAGTACTGGGGGCCGCCCGACTTCTCCCCGGCGTCGTCGGTCTTGCGGAAGCGCACGCCGAGGAAGGCCTCGGAGTACTTCGACGCCATGCCGAGCAGGCCGGTGACCCACATCCAGAACAGGGCGCCCGGACCGCCGATGCCGATCGCGGTGGCGACGCCGACGATGTTGCCGGTGCCGACGGTGGCGGCCAGCGCGGTGGTGAGCGCCTGGAACTGGGAGATGTCGCCGTCGGCGCCGGGGTCCTTGCGCGTGAACAGGCCCAGCCGGAGGGCCGCGCCCAGGCGCAGGAACTGCAGGCCGCCGAGGCGGATGGTCAGGTACAGCCCGGTGCCCAGCAGCAGCGGGATGAGGAAGAACGGCCCCCAGATGAAGCCGCTGAGGGCGCCGAGCGCCTGTTCAAGACCGGTCAGGTCCATGCCGTCTCCTGTCGTGCGTCGTCGCGATGGGACTCCGTCATCCTACGCACGGGGGCGGGCCATCCTCGGCAGGCGCGGCGCTCAGCGCTGGCAGGACGGGCACCAGTACAGCTTGCGGGCGCCGATCTCCTCGAGGGCGATCTCGGTGCCGCACACGCGGCACGGCAGCCCGGCGCGGTGGTACACCCAGTGCCGGTCGTCGCGGTGGGCCATCGCCGCGCGGTACTGCTCCGGGGTGAGGTCGTCCATGGTCATCATCTGGCCGGTCTCCACGCCGATCGCCAGCAGCTTCACCCAGTCCCGCCACAACTCCCGCACCACCTCCTCGGGCACGTCGCGGCCGGGCGTGTGCGGGTTCAGGCGGGCGCGGAACAGCATCTCGGCGCGGTACACGTTGCCGATGCCGCTGATCACCGCCTGGTCCATCAGCAGCAGCGCGATCGGGGTGGCCTTGCGGCGCACCGTCCGCACGAAGCGCTCCTCGCCCTCGGCGGGGTCGCCCACCAGCGGATCGGGACCGAGCCTGGCCACGGTGGCGAGCATCTCGTCCGGCGTCTGCAGTTCGCACGCGGTCGGGCCGCGCAGGTCGGCGCAGGTGATGTCGGTGAGCAGCCGCAACCGCACCTGCCCGACCACGGGCGGCGGCCACTGATCGCCCTCGTCGGCCAGACCGCTGGTCTGCTCCGACATCCGCACGTGCACGCGCGCCCGTCGGGGCGCGCCGATCGAGGACAGCGAGTTCTCGCCCGCGTCGTCGAAGATCGCCTCGTCGAGGTCGGTGCCGCGCTGGTTGGTCTGCCCCATCCGCCCGTTCGCGGAGGCGATGGTCGGGTCGACGAGGATCTCGCCAGAGAAGTCCCAGGCGCCGTACAGGCCGAGATGCACCCGCAGCCACAGCTCGCCCTCGACCTCGAGGAACATCTGCTTGCCGACGGCCTTCGCCTGCAGCGCTTCGCGCCCGTCGAGCACCGCCGCGCCCTCGGCGAAGCGGCCCTGCGGGCTGGACGCCTGCAGCGTCTTGCCGACGAAGTTGCGCTGGAACTGCCGGGCGATCCGGTGGACGGAATGACCCTCGGGCATGTCACGCCCGCGGATCCGGCAGCAGCGACCCGTCGCGCTCGAAGTCCGCGATCTGCCGGATGCGGCGCACGTGCCGCTCGTCCCCCGAGAACGGGGTGCCGATGAAGCGGTCGATGAAGGAGACGACCTCCTCGAAGGTGTGCTGCCGGGCGCCGATCGAGATGACGTTCGCGTCGTTGTGCTCGCGCGCCAGCTCGGCCGTGGACAGGTTCCACACCAGCGCGGCACGGATGCCCTGGACCTTGTTCGCCGCGATCTGCTCCCCGTTGCCGGAACCACCGAACACGACGCCGAGGGCGTCCACGCCCGCCGCCTGGTCGGCGACGACGGCCTGCGCGGCGCGGATGCAGAAGGCCGGATAGTCGTCGACGGAGTCGTACTCGACCGGGCCGTGGTCGACCACCTCGTGCCCGGCGGACCGGAGGTGCTCCTGCAGCCGGGTCGAGAAGTCCAGGCCGGCGTGATCGGTGGCGATGTGGATGCGCATGGGGTCAATCCTATTCGCGGGCGTCGACAGGCTCCGCGTGCGGTGGGGTCAGGGGGCGAGACCGGCGGCGGCGGGCTTGAAGCCGGCGCGGACCTTCTCGCAGCATCCGGGCCGGCACACGTCGTACGACGGCAGGGCGGTGACGTGAGCACGCTCGGCGTCCGGTCGCCCCTCCAGCCGTTCCCGCACCAGGTCGACGATGCCGGAGACGAACGCGGGCGAGACCCCCGGGGTGGGCGTGCGCGCGAACCGCAGGCCGGCGTCTGCCGCGGCCTGCGCGGCCTCGGTGTCCAGGTCCCAGAGGACCTCCATGTGGTCGCTCATGAAGCCCACCGGCACGACGACGACGGCCTTCCGGCCGCGGCCGGGCAGCTCCTCGATCACGTCGCACACGTCCGGCTCGAGCCACGGCTGCGAGGGCGGGCCGGAGCGGGACTGGTAGACGAGCTCCCACGGCACGTCGCCGGCCGCGGGCAGCAGCTGCGCCACCCGATCCATCACCCAGGCCGCGACCGCCTCGTGCTGGGCGGCGTACGCGCCGCCCTCGCCCCAGTCGATGTCGCGCGGGCCGGACCGCTCGGCGTCCGCGGTGGGGATGCTGTGCGTGGAGAAGAGCACCTGCACCTCCTCCGGGGCGAGCCCCTCGCCGAGCATGCCCGCGATCGCGACGTGGACGCCGTCGACGAACGCCTGCACGAAGCCGGGGTGGTCGAAGAACGGCCGGATCTTGTCGATCGTGACGACGCCGCCGAGAGAGGTGGCCTCCAGCACGCGGGCGAAGTCCTCGCGGTACTGCCGGCAGCTGGAGAAGGAGCTGTAGGCGCTGGTGGCGAAGGCCAGCAGCGTGGTGTCGCCGTTGCGGGCCGCCTCGGCGACGGCGTCCTCGAGGTACGGTGCCCAGTTCCGGTTGCCCCAGTACACCGGCAGGTCGATGCCCTGCGCGGCGAGCTCCGCCTCCAGCGCGGCCTTCAGCTCGCGGTTCTGCGCGTTGATCGGGCTCACCCCGCCGAAGTGCCGGTAGTGGTGGGCGACCTCCTCGAGCCGCTCGTCCGGGATCCCGCGGCCCCGGGTCACGTTCCGCAGGAAGGGGATGACGTCCTCCTGCCCTTCGGGACCTCCGAATCCGGCGAGCAGGATCGCGTCGTACGCGACCGGCTCCTCGACGTGGCGGGGGCCGCCCGCAGCGGCGGGCGACGCGTGGGGAACGGCATCCGATACGTTGACAGTCACCCTGTCATCCTCGCATCCGAACCCTATGAGCGAGCGCGGAAGAGATGCGCGGCGCCCGCTCTGGCGTAGGCTGTCAGGGTTGTCGCCGGCGCCAGCAGCGTCGGCTTTGGGACGACATCCCCTCACCCCTGGGAGAACAGCTGTGCCTGGAGAGAACCTCACCCGCATCGAAGCGCAGGAGCGCCGCGCCGTCATCGACACGCGTTCCTACGAGATCGCCCTCGATCTCACCAAGGGCGCCGAGGTGTTCGGATCGCGCAGCGTCGTGCGCTTCTCCGCGACGCCGGGGAGCTTCACGTTCATCGACCTCATCGCGCGCGAGGTGCGCGAGATCTCGCTCAACGGTGAGCAGCTCGACCCGAACGAGGTGTTCGCGGACTCGCGCATCGCGCTGAGCGGCCTGCAGGAGGAGAACGTCCTCGTCGTGGACGCCGACTGCCTGTACACGAACACCGGCGAGGGCCTGCACCGCTTCGTCGATCCGGTCGACGGCGAGGTGTACCTGTACACCCAGTTCGAGGTGCCCGACTCCCGGCGGGTGTTCGCGGTGTTCGAGCAGCCCGACCTGAAGGCGACGTTCCAGTTCACCGTCACGGCGCCGGCGGCGTGGACCGTGGTGTCGAACTCCCCCACGCCCGAGCCGATCGTGCACGACCCGTCCACGGGCAGCGAGCCGACCGCGACCTGGGGCTTCGAGCCCACCCCGCGCATCTCCTCGTACATCACGGCGCTCATCGCGGGGCCGTACGAGGCGACGTTCTCCGAGTTGACCAGCGCCTCCGGTCGCGTGATCCCGCTCGGCGTGTACGGCCGCAAGAGCCTGTGGCAGCACGTGGACGCCGAGGACATCTTCGAGAAGACCCGGCAGGGCTTCGCGTACTTCGAGTCGAAGTTCGGCGTCCCCTACCCGTTCGCGAAGTACGACCAGCTCTTCGTCCCCGAGTTCAACGCCGGCGCGATGGAGAACGCGGGCGCCGTCACCTTCACCGAGACGTACGTCTTCCGCAGCAAGGTGACGGATGCCGTGAAGGAGCGCCGCGTCGTCACGATCCTGCACGAGCTCGCGCACATGTGGTTCGGCGACCTGGTGACGATGAAGTGGTGGAACGACCTCTGGCTGAACGAGTCGTTCGCCGAGTGGGCCTCCACGATCGCCACGGCGGAGGCCACGGAGTGGACCGAGGCGTGGACGACCTTCAACGCGATGGAGAAGACCTGGGCCTACCGACAGGACCAGCTGCCGTCCACGCATCCGATCGTCGCCGAGATCAACGACCTCGAGGACGTGCAGGTCAACTTCGACGGCATCACCTACGCCAAGGGCGGCTCGGTGCTCAAGCAGCTCGCCGCCTGGGTCGGCATCGAGGCGTTCTTCGCCGGGGTGTCGCAGTACTTCCAGAAGCACTCCTGGGGCAACACCGAGCTGAACGACCTGCTCGTCGAGCTGGAGGCGACCAGCGGGCGGGACCTCGGCACCTGGTCGAAGAAGTGGCTGGAGACGGCGGGCGTGAACACGCTCTCCCCGGTCATCGCCGAAGACGCCGAGGGCGTCATCACCCGCTTCGCGGTGACGCAGACCGCGCCGGCCGACTACCCGACCATCCGGCCGCACCGCCTCGGCATCGGCTTCTACGACCTGGTCGACGGCACCCTCGCGCGCAGGCACCACATCGAGGTCGACATCGACGGCGACCGCACCGAGATCCCGGAGCTGAACGGTCGCCGCCGCCCCGACCTGGTGCTCCTGAACGACGAGGACCTCGCCTACGCGAAGATCCGCCTGGACGAGCGCTCGCTGGCCACCGCGATCGCCCACCTCTCCGACATCGCCGATCCGCTGGCGCGCTCGCTGGTGTGGGGCGCCGCGTGGGACCAGACCCGCGACGCGGAGAGCGCGGCATCCGATTACATCGACCTGGTCCTCGGCAACATCGGCCGGGAGACCGAGTCGACCACGGTGCGCACCACGCTCGCTCAGCTGCAGACCGCGGTGAGCCTGTACGTCGCCCCGGAGAGCCGCGCGGCCGCGCGGGAGAAGGTCGCCGACCGGCTGTGGGCGCTCGCGCAGGAGGCCGCCCCGGGCGGCGACAACCAGCTGCAGTTCGTGACCGCGTTCGCCAACTCCCTGGTCACTCCCGAGCACGCCGGCATCGTCGGCCGCCTCCGCTCCGGCGAGGAGACCCTCCCGGGCCTGGAGATCGACGCCGACCTGTCCTGGCAGCTGCTGGTGGGCCTGGCCACGGTGGGCGCCACCGACACGCAGGCCATCGACGCCGCCCTCGCCGCCGACAACACCGCCAAGGGGGCCGAGTTCGCGTGGATGGCGAAGGCCGCACTGCCCACCCCCGAGGCCAAGCGCGCGGTGTGGGACGCCCTGGTCGAGCACGACGACCAGCCGAACACGATCGTCCGCTCGGCGGCGGCCGGCTTCGTCCACCCGTCGGGCGCGGCGGTGCTCGCGGAGTTCGTGCCGGCGTACTTCGACATGCTGCTGCCGGTGTGGGAGTCGCGCACCTATCAGATCGCGCAGTACCTCATCGTGGGCCTGTACCCGAAGGCGCTCGCCGACACCGCCCTGCGCGACGCGACCCGCTCCTGGCTGTCGGCGCACCAGGACGCCGCCCCGGCGCTGCGCCGCCTGGTGGCCGAGAACCTCGCCGACGTCGAGCGGGCCCTGGCCGCCCAGGCGAGGGATGCGGACCGCGACGACAGCTGATCGTCCGAACCCTCGGAGGCCTCCGCGCGCTCAGCCCGCACGGAGGCCTCCGTCGTTAGGATCGGGAGGTGATGCTGCTCCCCCTCGAGACCGCGCCGCCCGAACCCGACGTCACCGACCCCGGCTGGTGGGGCGCCGTCCTCGCCGGACTCGTCGAGATCGGCATGAAGGCGCTCGGCGTGCTGGCCATCATCGTCGCCTGCGTCCTGGTCGCGCTGATCCTGCGCGGTGTGATCCACCGCATCGTGAAGCGGATCGTGGACAGCGCGAAGAGCAAGGCCGCCGTCGACGACACGCAGGCCCTGGAGCGATCCCCTCTGGCCGACATGCGCCTGGTGCAGCGCACCCGCACCCTGGGGTCGATCCTGCAGAACATCGTGAACGTGATGCTGGTGGTCATCGCGATCGTGCTCATCGTGAACCACCTCTCCCCCAGCCTGCTCGGCTCGCTGACACTGCTCACCGCCGCCGTGGGGGCCGGCCTCGGCTTCGGCGCGCAGAACATCGTCAAGGACGTGCTGAACGGCATCTTCCTCGTCGCCGAGGACCAGATCGGCATCGGCGACGTCGTGGACCTGGGTCTGGCGACCGGCGTCGTGGAGTACGTCAGCGTCCGGGTCACCCAGGTCCGCGACGTGAACGGCACGCTGTGGTACGTCCGCAACGGCGAGGTCACCCGGATCGGGAACATGTCGCAGGGCTGGGCGCGCGCGATCATCGACCTCGGCGTGCCGCCGGACGCCGACCTCGCCGCCGTCGAGAAGGTGATGCTGGAGACCGCGCAGGGGCTGGCGAAGGACGCCAAGTGGCGCACCCGCATCATCGAGAAGCCGGAGATCTGGGGGCTGGAGTCGATCGACGGCGATGCGCTCGTGGTCCGCGTCGTGATGAAGACCAGGGCGAACGCGATGGACGACGTGTCGCAGGAGCTGCGCCGCCGGCTGCACGCCGCGCTCGCCGAGAGGGAGATCGGCATCCCGAAGATGTCCTCGGTGATGCTCACCGGGCTGGAGGGGGCGCGGCGGGTGCGCGGGGCGAACCCGCCGAAGACCCGGCCGAACGCCGTCACCGGCGTGCCGAAGCCGCTCGAGCGCGGCATCTGGCGGCGGAAGCGGCCCGCCGGCCAGCAGGACGATCAGGAGGCCCCGAAGTGACGTTCTACGACGAGGTCGGCGGCCACGCCACCTTCGAGAAGCTCGTCGCCGCGTTCTACCGCGGCGTCGCCGAGGACCCGGTGCTGCGTCCGATGTACCCGGAGGAGGATCTCGGACCGGCCGCCGAGCGGCTCACGCTGTTCCTGGTGCAGTACTGGGGCGGGCCGACCACCTACGGCGAGCGGCGCGGCCACCCGAGGCTGCGGATGCGGCACATGCCGTTCCACGTCGACCCGGACGCGCGCGATCGGTGGCTGCGGCACATGCGGGCGGCCGTGGACGAGCTCGGGCTGTCGCCGATGCACGAGGCCACGCTGTGGGACTACCTGGAGCGGGCGGCCCACGCCATGGTGAACACCTTCGAGCCCTCCGGCATCGGCCCCGCCCCCGGCGGGCGCCCGACGCTCGAGACGCGCGCGGCGGAGGACCCCGGCGCCACCGGCTGAGCCCGCTCTGCCGCGTGCGGCGGGTGCGCTCAGGCGCTCCGGCCGGTCGCCCTCACCTCGGTCAGACCCACGGCCGCCGGACCGCGGCTGAGCACGTGGCCGCGCTGGAACGCGAGCCGCGTCCAGCGGCCCGAGGCGGTGACCGGGACCCGCTCGGCGCCGGAGATGAACCCGAATGCCTGGGCCGCGAACGCGACCCCGCGCGGGAGGTCGCCGAGGTCGGCATCCGGCTCGCCCCACACCGACGCCCGCACCGCGCGCACGACGTCCTCCCCGGACTGCGTGCCGGTGGCGCGCGCCACGGCGGACATCCCCCACTGCGCCCGCTCGGCGATCGCCGAGGCGGTCAGCGCGGCGATCGGCGCCCACCCGCTGCGGGGCGGGGACACGCCCGCCCACGCGGGCGAACGCGCCGTGTCCGGCAGCTCCAGGGCCCGCTCATCGTCGCTGGCGCGCAGCTCGTCCACGACGAGGTCGCACTCCAGCTCGGGGTCGGCGTGCACGATGCGCATCGCCAGCACGGTCGGGGTGCGGTCGAACAGCCCCTGCGGGGCGAGTGCGGCGGCGGTGAGCACGAGCACGCCGCCGGAGGCCTGCAGCCGCACGCCGTCGTCGGAGATCGCCCGGGCGCGGCCGGCGAAGGTCAGCACATCGCGCGCGGTGGGCGCGTCGGCGAGGACGAGGCGAGGGGGCACGCCTCTAGACTACCGAGCAGGGACCGACCGGAAGCGGGGTGCGATGAGCGAGGACGGCAGCGCGAGGGAGTCCGTCGACCGGCTGCTGCGCGTGCTCGATCTCGCCGACTCGCAGGCGCGCACCACGGAGGACATCTTCACCGGCATCTCGCATCCGATGCCCACCGGCCGCATCTACGGCGGACAGGTGCTCGCCCAGTCGCTCATCGCCGCCGAACGCACGATGCCGGAGGGGCGCCACCTGCACTCCATGCACGGCTACTTCCTGCGGTCCGGCGACGCCGGCCAGGGCCTGACCATCGCGGTGGACCGGATCCACGACGGCCGCTCCTTCTCGACGCGCCGCTCGCAGGCGTATCAGAACGGCGTGCCGATCTTCTCCATGATCGCCTCCTTCCAGGACGACGGTCCCGGCGTCGAGCACGCCGCGCCCATGCCCGAAGGCATCCCGGCGCCGGAGGACGTGCCCGGCGACGAGGAGCTCGCGGCGTCCGTGCATCCGCTCACCGGACGGATGCTGCGCGACCGCCCCGCCGACCTGCGCCACGTCGAGGGGCCGATCTACCTCGCCCCCGGTGCGGAGCGCACGCCGCAGCAGGCGGTGTGGATGCGGATGCGGGCGCGCATGCCGGACGACCCGCGGCTTCACCAGGCGGCGCTCGCCTACCTGAGCGACATGACCATCCAGGAGTCGATCCTGCGCGCGCACGGCGTGGCCTGGTCGCTGCCCGGGCTGAAGGTCGCCAGTCTCGATCACGCCATGTGGTGGCACCGGTTCGCGCGGGTCGACGAGTGGCTGCTCTACCTGCAGGAGTCGCCGAACGCGCGCGGCGGCCGGGGGCTGGCCACCGGCCGGATCTACACCAGGGACGGGATGCTCGTCGCCAGCGTCGCGCAGGAGATCATGGTCCGGGTGCCGGACGAGTCCGCCCCGTGAGCCGGTTCAGCGCCGGTTGTACTCGATCGGGTCGCCGAGGTACGGCTCCCACGCGGCCCGCAGTTCCGGGGTGATCCGGGTCGGCCGGCCGGTCGCCGCGTCGACGAGGACGATGACCGCGGTGGAGCGGGCGTACAGCATCCGTCCGTCGCTCTCGGGATGGTTGTACACCTCGTAGCAGACCTCGACGCTGGAGCCGCCGAGCTTGCCGAACCACATCTGCACCTCGAGCGGGCGGCGCTGGTAGGGCACCGGCGCGAGGTACTCGATCTCCTGCCGCGCGATGAGCGTGAGGACGCCCTGCTCGATGCCGGAGTCGAGGAGCGCGGTCGGGGGCGCCTCCTCCCCCGGCGCGGCCTTCCAGAAGGCGCGCACGCGGGCCTCCTCCAGCAGCTTCAGCATGGAGGTGTTGTTGACGTGGTTGAACGCGTCGAGGTCGCCCCAGCGCAGCTGGATCGGGATGTGCAGCTTCCGGTCAGTCACGGGTGAGCTTGCGGTGCGTCGTGCGGTGCGGGCGGGCGGCCTCCGGGCCGAGACGCTCGATCTTGTTCCGCTCGTACGACTCGAAGTTGCCCTCGAACCAGTACCACTGCGCCGGGTTCTCGTCCGTGCCCTCGTAGGCGAGGATGTGCGTGGCGATGCGGTCGAGGAACCACCGGTCGTGGGTGATGACCACCGCGCACCCGGGGAACTCGAGGAGCGCGTTCTCGAGCGAGCTCAGGGTCTCCACGTCGAGGTCGTTGGTCGGCTCGTCGAGGAGCAGCAGGTTGCCGCCCTCCTTCAGGGTGAGCGCGAGGTTGAGGCGGTTGCGCTCACCGCCGGAGAGCACGCCCGCCTTCTTCTGCTGGTCCGGGCCCTTGAACCCGAACTTCGACACGTAGGCGCGGGACGGGATCTCGGTCTTGCCGACGGTGATGATGTCCAGCCCATCGGAGACGACCTCCCACAGGGTCTTCTCCGGGTCGATGTTCGCCCGGGACTGGTCGACGTAGCTGATCTTGACCGTCTCGCCGATCTTCAGGTCGCCGCCGTCGAGGGGCTCCAGACCGACGATGGTCTTGAACAGCGTGGTCTTGCCGACGCCGTTCGGACCGATCACGCCGACGATGCCGTTCGGCGGCAGGCTGAAGCTGAGGCCGTCGATGAGGGTGCGGTCGCCGAAGCCCTTCTGCAGGTTCTTCGCCTCGATCACGACGGTGCCCAGGCGCGGCCCCGGCGGGATCTGGATCTCCTCGAAGTCGAGCTTGCGGGTGCGCTCCGCCTCGGCCGCCATCTCCTCGTAGCGGGCCAGACGGGCCTTCGACTTGGTCTGGCGGCCCTTGGCGCTGGAGCGGACCCACTCCAGCTCGTCCTTCAGGCGCTTGGCGAGCTTGGCGTCCTTCTTGCCTTGGATGTCGAGGCGCTCGGCCTTCTTCTCCAGGTACGTCGAGTAGTTGCCCTCGTACCCGATCAGCCGCCCGCGGTCGACCTCCGCGATCCACTCCGCCACGTTGTCCAGGAAGTACCGGTCGTGGGTGATCGCGATCACGGCGCCCTTGTAGGACTGCAGGTGCTGCTCGAGCCAGAGCACGCTCTCTGCGTCGAGGTGGTTCGTGGGCTCGTCGAGCAGCAGCAGGTCGGGCTTCTGCAGCAGCAGCTTGGCCAGCGCCACGCGGCGCTTCTCACCGCCGGAGAGCGGGCCCACCGGGGCGTCGGCGGGCGGGGTGCGCAGCGCGTCCATGGCCTGCTCGAGCTGCGAGTCGAGGTCCCAGCCGTCCGCCGCGTCGATCTCCTCCTGCAGCACGCCCATCTCGGCGAGCAGGGCGTCGAAGTCGGCGTCCGGGTCGGCCATCAGTGCGGAGATCTCGTTGAACCGGTCGACCTTCGCCTTGATCGCCACGCCCTCCTGGATGTTCTCCAGCACGGTCTTCGACTCGTCCAGCTCGGGCTCCTGCATGAGGATGCCGACGCTGTAGCCCGGCGTGAGCTTGGCCTCGCCGTTGGAGGGCTGGTCGAGTCCGGCCATGATCTTCAGGATCGTCGACTTGCCGGCGCCGTTCGGGCCGACCATGCCGATCTTCGCGCCGGGCAGGAACGACATGGTGACGTCGTCGAGGATGACCTTGTCGCCCACGGCCTTGCGGGCTCGGACCATGGAATAGATGTACTCGGCCACGAAGCAGCGCTCCTTCTGTCGGCGGGCATGCGGATCGGGCGGCGGGCCCGACTCTCCAGCCTAACGGGTGGCGCGGACGGAGGCGGGCCGAGGGGTCGGCGTCAGCCGGCGCCGCGCGCGGCGGCGGCGCGGCGAGCGTCCGCCGGCACCCGGCGCGACCAGAACCCGGCGAGCAGAGAGCCGGAGACGTTGTGCCAGACCGAGAAGATCGCCGCCGGCAGCGCCGCCTCCGGGGTGAAGTGGGTGCGCGCGAGTCCCGCTGCCAGCCCGGAGTTCTGCATGCCGACCTCGATGCTCACAGCGCGCCGCGAGGCCTCGTCGAGGCCTGCGAGGCGGGCGGCTCCGTAGCCGAGGAGCAGCCCGACGCCGTTGAGGGCGATGACGACCGCGAAGATCAGCAGACCGGAGGCGAGGATCGTGGCGGCGCTGCCGGCGACCACGGCGAGGACGACGAGCGTGATGCCGACGACCGACACCAGCGGCATCCACTCGACGAGCACGTCCACGAGGCGGGGCAGGAAGCGGCGCAGCAGCAGGCCGACCGCGATCGGGATCAGCACGATCTGCACGATGGAGAGGAACAGGCCGGCCGCGTCTACCGGCAGGTAGGACCCGGCGAGGAAGAGGACCAGTAGCGGTGTGAGGATCGGCGCGAGGAGCGTCGAGACGGTGGTCATCGCGACGGACAGGGCGACGTCGCCCTTGGCGAGATAGGTCATCACGTTCGAGGCCGTGCCGCCCGGCGCGGATGCGACGAGGATCACACCGACGGCGATCGCCGGGTCCAGCTGCAGGAGCGTGACCAGCAGCCAGCCGGTCGTGGGCATGACGATGTACTGCGCGAGCACCCCGATGAGGAGCGCGACGGGTCGGCGGGCGACGATCGCGAAGTCGGACGCCCGCAGGGTCATCCCCATGCCGAGCATGATGATCATCAGCAGGGGCGTGATCCACGGTCCGAGGACCAGGAACGGCCCCGGGACGAACACGGCGATCGCCCCCGCCGCGAGCACGATCAGCGGGAACCAGGCTCCGGCGATCCGGCCGATGCGGGCTGCGGTGGTCTCAGGCGGAAGGGTGGATGCGTCGGTGTCCACCCGGACAGACTACCGAGATGCCGTCACATCCCCGGTCCCGCATGACGCGTCGGCGGGGCCGTGGGCGGGCGTCCGGCCGGTGGGCAGGCTCGGAGGCGGCCCGGCCTTTCCGGGCGGCCCGGATCACCAGTCGATCGGCCGGGTCCGGCCGATGAGGCACCGCCCGTCGCCGAGCTGCGGCATCACCGCGGTCACCGGGTCGCCCGTGGACGGCCCCACCTGACCGATCAGGCACTGGCCGTCGTGCCACGCGACCGAGAACTGCAGGCTCTCGGCCGGATTGCCGACCGTGGACTCGTCCTCCGTCACCTGCATCCGTGCCTTGTCGAACCCCGCGGCGACGAGCGCGTCGATGTACGCCCCGCCCCGCGCACGATCCTCCGACGCCCACACGCCGGCGGTGACGTGCGCGAACAGCGGCAGATTGTCCGCCGCGGTCCCCTCCGGATGCAGCACCGGCGGCTCCGCCGCGGGCGGCGGTGCGGCACCGGGGCCGGTCGTCTCCCCGGGAGGAGCGCTCGACCCGGGCGGGACCGACGACGCCCCGGCGGTCGGGGCCGCCGTGTCCCGGGCATCCGGAGCCGGCTGCCCGCACCCGGTCAGCGCCAGCAGGAGCGCGAGCACCGCCCCGTACCGCCACGGGCGGACGCTGCGGGGTGCGGCGGCGGACGATCCAGGGGGCACGCCCGTAGTCTAGGCGTCCGGCATCCGCCCGCCGCCGCAGACCACGCCCCTTCGCGCCACCACCCCGGGCCCTCCCACCGCCACCGCCCGCATCCCCCGCCGCCGCAACCGCGGGCATCGCTCGCACCAGCGGCCGTCGGGGCCCGGGGCTAGGCGTACGCCTCGGCAGGTTCCTCCTCCACCCGCGCCAGCCCGGCGTCGTCCCACAGCTCCTGGTCGCTGTCCGCGTCCTCCTCCGCCGCGCCGCCCGCGACCGGCTCGCCGGCGGGGGCCCAGCTCTGGGGGGCCGAGGGCGCGGCGACCGCCGGAGCGGGCATGGTGGTCGGCGGCACCGCGACCTCGGTCGCCTGCGGCGCTGCCCGCCGGGCGCGCAGGAACGCACTGGTCCCCCACCGCAGATCGTGCCCGATCGCATCCGCGACGATGTCCGCCGCGTACCCCTTCCGGCCGTTGCTGTCCCACTCCTTGAGCTGCAGCGTGCCGGTGATGATCACCGCATCACCGCTGCGCAGCGAGGCCTTGGCGTGCTCGGCCAGCTGGCGGAACGCAGAGACCGAGTACCAGTTCGGCTCCTTCTCCACCCACTCGCCGGTGCGGCGGTCGCGATAACGGGATGTCGTGGCCACCCGGAAGTGGACCACGGCGTCGCCGTTCGCCGTCACGCTCCTGACCGGATCTCCGCCGATGTTGCCGCGGATGGTCACCGTGTCGCTCATGTTCGTCCTCCTGTCGTGCCGGGTCCGCGCCCGGATCACTACAGCGTGCTCCGGCGCGGACGCCGGCATCAGGCTGGAAGCCGGTGCCGGTGGAGAACCCGCGGGATCCGCCCGCTGTGGAGGAGGAACGACTCAGGCGACGTACTCGGCGAACCGAGCGCGCACCTTGTTGACCTTCGGCACCGCGACGGCGTTGCAGTAGCCCTGGGTCGGGTTCTTCGCGAAGAAGTCCTGGTGGTACTCCTCCGCCGGGTAGAACTCGCCGAGCGGCTCCATCGTGGTGACCGGCTCGCCGTCCCAGTACGTGGCGGCGCGGTCGCGGGCCTTCTGGAACAGGGCGCGCTGCTCGTCGTCGGCGGGGAACATGGCGCTGCGGTACTGCGTGCCGATGTCGTTGCCCTGACGGTTGAGCTGGCGCGGATCGTGCATCGTGAAGAACGCGTCGAGGATCACATCCTCGGGGATCACGTCCGGATCGAAGGTCACCGCCACCGCCTCGGCGTGACCGGTCGTGCCGGTGCACACCTGCTCGTAGCTGGGGTGGGGTGTGGTGCCGCCGGTGTAGCCGGACACCACCGTCTCCACCCCGCGCAACGGGCGGTAGGCGGCGTCGAGACACCAGAAGCAGCCGCCGGCGAGCACGAACGTCTTCTTCGCCATGTCGATCTCCTTGTCGTCGCTACCACGCTACACCCTCCGTGTCGGCCGGGGCGTGCGTCACGGCGCGTGCGCGCACCTCACGACGGCCTCGGTGCACCGTGAGCAGCTCAGTGCACCAAGAGCAGCAGCGCGGCCACGGCGATGAACAGCCCGCCGAACACGGCGTTCAGGATGCGCTGCCCGCGGATGCTGCCGGTGAGCCGGCGGAACGGCCGCGCCGCCACCGCGAAGAAGAACCACATCACCAGCACGTCCACCGCCACGACCGTCGCGACGAGGATCAGGTACTGCGGCAGCGGATCGCGGTCGAGCCGCACGAACTGCGGCACGAAGGCAAGGAAGAACACGATCGCCTTCGGGTTCAGGATGTTGACCCAGAAGCCGCGGCGGAACATCGACCAGCGCCCCTCGCGCCGCCGTGCCGCGGGCTCCGAGGCGTCTTCGGCCTGTGGACGGGCGAGGATCAGCCGGATGCCGAGGTAGACCAGGTACGCGGCGCCGAGATAGCGGATCGTCTCGAACAGCACGGGCGACTGCGAGACGAGCAGCCCGACTCCGGCCGCGACGATCGCGATGTGCACGACGAGCGCGGCCTGCTGGCCGAGCACTCCCCAGATCGAGCGCCGCCAGCCCTCGTTGAGCGCGTTGGTCATCGTGTTGATGGCGCCCGCGCCCGGGGTGAGGCTGATGACGATGCACGCGGCGAGCAGCGAGAGCCAGATCGTCCACGTCACCAGCACAGTGTAGGGATGCCGCGCGGCGGGTGCACATCGCCCGGGAGCCGATGTCGGTGGTCGTCCTTATGTTCGAAGCACGGAAAGGAGACGACATGAACACCCTGATCGAGAACCTGCCTTCGATGCTGTGGGAGACCCCGGCGCTGCGCGGTCCCGAGCACCTGGAGCGCGCGGCCGACCATCTCTGGCGCGTGGTCGACGAGCGCGGCAGCATCCGCGGCCACCTGCGGGTCGTGGCCGATCCGCTCGGCATCCGCTACCGTGCCGAGCGGCTGCATCTGGCCTCCGGAACGTTCCGGCTCGTCGGCGAGTTCTGGCAGGCGGACGATGCGGTCGCGGCGCTGCGGTACTGAAGAACGGCGAACGCCGACCTCGGGCTCGTCGGCCACCAGGCGTGCCCCCTGCAGGATTCGAACCTGCGACCAACAGATTAGAAGGCTGTCGCTCTGTCCACTGAGCTAAGGAGGCGGTATCCCCAAGGCTACCGCGCACGATGGAGCTTCGCCCGCCATCACTAGGATGTGAGCATGGTTTCTGCCTCCGAGAACGACCGCCTGGTCTGGATCGACTGCGAGATGACCGGCCTCGACCTCGCCGTCGACGAGCTGGTCGAGATCGCGGTGGTCGTCACGGACTTCGAACTGCGCCCGCTCGATCCGGGCTTCCAGGTCGTGATCAAGCCGAGCGACGCGGCACTGGCGCACATGAACGAGTTCGTCACCGAGATGCACCGCACGTCCGGGCTTCTCGACGAGATCCCGCACGGCGTCTCCATCGCCGAGGCCGAGGAGCGCACGCTCGAGTACATCAAGCGCTTCGTCCCGCTCGAGCGCAAGGCGCCGCTGGCCGGGAACACGATCGGCACCGACCGGATGTTCCTCGCCAAGTACATGCCGCGGATCGACCAGTACCTGCACTACCGCAACGTGGACGTCTCGAGCATCAAGGAGCTCTCCCGCCGCTGGTACCCGCGCGTGTTCTTCCAGGCGCCGGCCAAGGACGGCGGGCACCGCGCCCTGGCCGACATCCTCGAGTCGATCCGCGAGCTCCAGTACTACCGCCAGGCGGTGTTCGTGACCGAGCCGGGACCGTCCAGCGACGACGCGCGCGACATCGCCGCGCGCACGGTGTCGGAGTTCACCTCAAACGTGTAATAGACTCTTCTGGTTGCCTGCGGAAGCGGGCGCATGGTGGGTATAGCTCAGTTGGTAGAGCGCCTGGTTGTGGTCCAGGAGGTCGCGGGTTCAAGCCCCGTTACTCACCCCACTCGGAAGCCCGGTGATCAGAAGGTCACCGGGCTTCCGCTCTTCGGTGCCGCATGCCCGCACCGCTCCCGCTCGGCTCGATAGCATCGAGACATGCCCTCCCACGTCCGCCCCGCGACCGAGGCCGATCTGGCCGCGCTGGCCGGCATCGAAGCCGCGGCCGACGCCCTGTTCGAGGAGGCGTTCGGTCCGCTCGACTGGGGGACGTCGCCCTCGGGACGTGCACGTCTCGACGACGGCGGGTTCGTCCTGGTGGTCGCCGAGACCGGGTCCGGCGCCCCGGTCGGCTTCGCGCACGTCATCGAGCACGAGGAGACCGCGCACCTCGAGCAGCTGTCCGTGCTGCCCGGGCACACGCGCCGCGGTCACGGCCGAGCCCTGCTCGAGGCGGCGATGGACGAGGCAGCCGCGCGCGGCGCGACCCGGATGACACTGCGCACCTACGCCGATGTGCCCTGGAACGCCCCGTTCTACGCCTCGGCGGGCTTCCAGGAGCATCCCGACCCCGACGACGACTTCCACCGCGGGCTGGTGTCGGCCGAGGCGCGTCTGGGCCTGGATCGGCACGGCCGGCGGGTGCACATGGAGCGACCCCTCCCCCGCGGCATGCAGCTGGACGCGGATGCCTTCGAAGCCCTGGTGATCGAGGAGCTCGACCGGCTGCCCGACGACATGGTCGACGGACTGGAGAACGTGGTGTTCGTCGTCGAGGACGCCCCCGAGGACGGCGAGGAGCTGTTCGGCCTCTACGACGGCCTGGCCCTCACCGAGCGCGGCCAGTACGGCATGGGCGAGCTGCCCGACCGCATCGTCGTCTACCGCCGCGCGCATCTGGCCGCGTGCGAGACCGAGGACGAGCTGCGGGACGAGATCCACACCACACTGGTCCACGAGATCGCGCACTTCTACGGCATCGACGATGCGCAGCTGCATGAGCTGGGGTGGGCATGAGCGCGCCCTTCGCCGCCCCTGAGGTTGACGAGGACGTCGACGAGGCCGTCGATCTCACCGCCGCTCCGCTCGAACCGTGGCAGGTCGTGGTGTGGAACGACCCGGTGAACCTGATGAGCTACGTCGTGCGGGTCTTCCGCACCTACTTCGGGTACTCGCGGGAGCACGCCACGCGCCTAATGCTCGCCGTGCACCACGAGGGGCACGCCGTGGTCGCGACCGGGCCGCGGGAGACGATGGAGACCCACGCCCGTGCCATGCACGACTATGGCCTGTGGGCGACCGTGCGGAAGGCGCCGCTGTGAGCACGCCCGGGGAAGGAACCGAGACATGGACGACCGCGTGATCCTGCTGCCGCTGGCGCTCATCGAGGGCGTGCACCTGGCGCGGCTCGTGGACGAGTTCCGGATGCTGCTCGACGAGGAGGCGCCCGAGGACGCCGGGCTCGCTCGCCTGACCCCGGACGCCTACCCGGAGGACCGCGACGCCGCCGCCACGTACTCGGAGCTGACCCGGCGGGAGCTGCTGGACCGGCGGGCGGGGGACGCCCGCGTGGTGCGCGCCGCGCTGGACGGCTTCCGCATCGAGGACGACGACGATGACGACGCGGTGCTGGCTCCGCGCGACGTGGTGATCCGGGTGGACGACCTCGACGCGTGGTTGCGCACCTTGACCGCGATGCGCCTGGTGATGGCGTCCCGGCTCGGTGTCGACGAGTCCGATGAGCATCACCCCGACGACCCGCGGTTCGCCGTGTACGACTGGCTCGGCTACCGCCTGGACGGGCTGATCCGCGTCGCGGACGAGCAGGACGCGCCGCCGGAGCGGCCCTGACACCTCAGGGGATGGGGATCACGACGTCTGCGAGCGCCACCGGGTCGTGACGGGCGATGTGCGCCCGCTCCTGCGCCGCCCAGCGGTCCCAATGCGGCCGGAACGCGTCCCCGTCGCGCCCGAGCGCGCGGTGCCGGCGACTCGGCTCGGGTGAGTCCACCCAGACGCGGACGTCCGCCAGGCGTGCGGTCGCTGTCGTGAGCGCCCCGCACCCCTCCACGATCAGCCCGAGCGCAGGATTCACCGCGTGGCTCTCCGCGTACTCCCCGGCCTCCCAGTCGAAGCGCTGCCAGGTGCCGAGGAGGCCGCGCGCATGCGGACGGAGGATGCGCTCCCGCGCCGTCTCCACCCCCTCGGCGAGGCCGTCCCAGCCGGGGTAGATCGAGTCCAGAGCCACGAGCTGCGGCGCTGTCTGCAGCGGCCACTCCCGCACCAGCACACGGGCGATGGTCGTCTTGCACGCGCCGCTGCGGCCGTCGATCAGGACGACCGGGTTCGAGGCCGCGACCTCGCGGACGGCCTCGCGCAGCCGTGCCACGCCCGCGGCGATCGCCGCCGCGACCGGGTCGTCACTTCTTGAGGGCACGGATGATGCGGCTCAGCGCGCGGCCGGCGATCCAGACGAACGGCGTCGCCACGGCAAGCAGCGACACGAAGTTCGGCTCGAAGCGCAGCCCCTCCTCACGACGGACGTACACGCCGAGCGGGATGGCGACTCCGCCGCCTCCTCCGCCGCCGGCGGAGTCGTCCATGTTGCCTCCGCCGAAGCCGGTCAGCGTGAGCGCGACGGGCGTGAACTCCGCCCCGTCCACCTGCTGCGGTTCACCGTAGGCGCTTTTCACGCCGAAGGACGCGGCGCTGCGGCCGAGCTCGAGTGCGATGTGAGGCATGCAGCTACGCTAGCCCACCGGCCGGGGCATCCGTCATTCGAGATCTCGGCGCGGATCGGAGGGGCTGCGCGGGTGCGGTGCCGCCCCGCGCCCGTCGCCTGCGCCGAGGTGCCGGGCGCGCGTGACCATGGCGGTTCCGAACCGGGAGCGCGCCCGATCGAGGGCGCCCTCGACGCGGCGCCAGTCCTCGTCGTCGTCCCAGAGGCCGAGCGCCCCGCCCGCCGGGCGGAGGCGTTCCGCACGCACCCCGACGAGGCGGACCGGGTCGCGCCGGGCGATCTCGTCGAAGAGCCCCCGGGCGACCTCGCCGAGGCGCTGGCCGACCGAGGTCGGCTCGGGGAGCGTGTGCGATCTGCTGACCGTGCTGAAGTCGGCGAAACGCACCTTGATCGCCACGCCGCCGGCCTCCCACTCCGCCCGGCGCAGCCGCGCCGCGACCCGGTCGGCCAGGCGCAGCAGCTCCGAGCGCAGGAACTCCGGATCGGAGACGTCGGTGTCGAAGGTCTCCTCATGCCCGACGCTCTTCTCGACCCGGCTGGTCTCCACCCGGCGCGGGTCGTGCCCGGCCGCCAGCTCCCGCAGCCTGCCGGCGAGGGCGGGGCCGACGGCACGCTCGAGCGCGGACGGCGATGTGGTGCGGATGTCGCGGATGAAGCGGATGCCGCGGGACTCGAGCGCCTCGGCGGCCTTCGGCCCGACACCCCACATCGCGCGCACCGGTCGGGGGTCGAGGAACTCCTGGGTCCGGGCCGCGGGGACGATCAGCATCCCGTCCGGCTTGGCGATCGTGGACGCCATCTTCGCGACGTGCTTGGTCGCGGCGACCCCGACGCTGCAGGTGATGCCGACCTCGTCGGCCACGCGCCGGCGGATCAGCTCCGCGATCCGCCCGGGGCTGCCCCACAGCCGGCGCACACCGCGCACGTCGAGGAACGCCTCGTCGATCGACAGCGGCTCGACGACGGGGGTGATCTGGTCGAAGATCGCCATCACCTGCGTGGACACGGCGTGGTAGCGGGAGAAGTCGGGCGGGACGATGCGGGCCGTCGGGCACAGCCGCAGCGCCTGGGACACCGGCATGGCGGAGCGCACGCCGAAGCGGCGCGCCTCGTATGAGGCGCTGGAGACCACCGAGCGCCCGTCCGGGGATCCGATGATCAGCGGCAGGCCGCGCAGGGACGGATCATGCAGCACCTCCACCGCCGCGTAGAACGCGTCCATGTCGACGTGCAGGATGCCGGTGCCGCTGTCGTCGGCCCCGGGCGGCGAGACGATGCGCCCCGATCCGTCACCGCGTCCCATCAGGCCATTCTCCCTCCCCCATGCGTTCGGGGCGGGTTTTCATGTTCGGGGGGTCGTCCGCCGCCCCGAACGCGAGAACCCGCCCCAAACGGGTGGGAGCTACTGGGCGGCGCGGTCGAGGATGAGCTCGCGGACGCGAGCCGCATCCGCCTGGCCCTTCATCGCCTTCATCACGGCGCCGATGATGGCGCCCGCCGCCTGCACCTTGCCGTCCTTGATCTTGGCGAGCACGTCCGGCTGCGCGGCGAGGGCCTCGTCGATCGCGGCGATGAGCGCCCCGTCGTCCGAGACGACGGCGAGCCCGCGGGCGTCGACGACCTCCTGGGGCGTTCCCTCCCCCGCGATGACGCCCTCGAGCACCTGCCGGGCGAGCTTGTCGGTGAGCGTGCCGGCATCGACGAGCTTCTGCAGCGCGGCGACGTCGGCCGGGGAGACCAGCGAGGCGGCATCCGTCTCCTGCGCGTTGGCGATGCGGCTGATCTCACTCATCCACCACTTGCGCGCGGCCGCCGGGGATGCCCCGGCCGCGACGGTCGCCTCGACCTCGTCGAGCAGGCCGGCGTTGACGACGCCCTGGAACTCGATGTCGCCGAAGCCCCAGTCCGCCTTGAGGCGGCGCCGGCGCGCGACGGGCTGCTCCGGCAGGGCGGCCCGCAGCTCCTCCACGAGCTCGCGCGACGGCTGCACGGGCAGCAGGTCCGGCTCGGGGAAGTACCGGTAGTCGTCGGCATCCGACTTCGGACGGCCCGGGGAGGTGACCCCGGTGTCCTCGTGCCAGTGCCGGGTCTCCTGCACGATCGTGCCGCCGTCGGCGAGGATCTGCGCCTGACGCTGGATCTCGTAGCGCACGGCCCGCTCGACCGAACGCATCGAGTTCACGTTCTTCGTCTCGGTGCGGATGCCGAGCGGCTCGGGCGGCGCCCCCTCGGGGACGCGACGGCGCAGGGAGACGTTCGCGTCGCAGCGCAGGTTGCCGCGCTCGAGGCGCGCCTCGGAGATGCCGAGGCTGCGCACGATGTCGCGGATCGTGGCGACGTACGCCTTGGCGATCTCGGGGGCGCGGTGCTCGGCGCCGAAGATCGGCCTGGTCACGATCTCGACGAGCGGCACACCGGCGCGGTTGTAGTCCACGAGTGAGTACTCGGCGCCGTGGATGCGGCCGGTCGACCCGCCCATGTGGGTGAGCTTGCCGGCGTCCTCCTCCATGTGGGCGCGCTCGATCGGGATGGTCACCCGGGTGCCGTCCTCGAGCTCGACCTCGACGGCGCCGTCGAAGGCGATCGGCTCGTCGTACTGGGAGATCTGGTAGTTCTTGCCGAGGTCAGGGTAGAAGTAGTTCTTCCGCGCGAACCGGCAGGATTCCGCGATCGAGCAGCCCAGCGCCAGGCCGAGGCTGATCGCGGATCGCACCGCCTGCTCGTTGACCACCGGCAGCGACCCGGGCAGCCCGAGGTCGACCGGGGCGATCAGCGTGTTCGGCTCGGCCCCGTGGTACGCGTCGTTGGCCGGGTTCGGGGCGTCCGAGAACATCTTGGTCTCGGTGTTCAGCTCGACGTGCACCTCGAAGCCGAGCACCGGCTCGAACAGCTCGAGCGCCTTGTCGTAGTCCATCAGCGCAGCGGCCATCAGCGGTTCCCTCCCACGAGCGACGGGGCTCGGTCCAGCAGCAGGCCACCCCAGGAATCGGTGAGCACGGCCTCGAGGGCCGCGCCGACCCGGTACAGCTGGGCGTCCTCGCGCGCCGGCGCAAGGAACTGGATGCCGACCGGGAGGCCGTCATCCTCGGCGAGCCCGGACGGGATCGAGATGCCGGGGACCCCGGCGAGGTTGGCGGGGATGGTGGTGATGTCGTTGAGGTACATCTGCAGCGGATCGTCGATCCGCTCGCCGAGCCGGAACGCCGTGGTGGGCGCGGACGGCGTGGCGATGACGTCGACGTCGGCGAACGCGTTCGCGAAGTCCTGCTGGATGAGGGTGCGCACCTTCTGGGCGCTGCCGTAGTACGCGTCGTAGTACCCGGCGGACAGGGCGTAGGTGCCGAGGATGATGCGCCGCTTCACCTCGGGCCCGAAACCGGCCTCGCGCGTGGCGGACATGACGTCCTCCACGGTGGGGGTGCCGGCCGGGGTGACGCGGAGGCCGAAGCGGACGGAGTCGAACTTCGCCAGGTTGCTCGAGGCCTCCGCGGGGAGGATGAGGTAGTACGCGGCCACACCGTACTCGAAGTGCGGGGCGGAGATCTCCACGATCTCGGCGCCCTGCTGCTCCATCAGGGTCAGGGCCTGGTGGAAGGAGGCCGCCACGCCCGGCTGGAAGCCGGAGTCGGGGAGCTCACGGATGACGCCGACCTTCAGGCCCTTGAGGACCTCCCCGCTCGCGCCCTCGCGCGCGGCGTCCGCGAAGGACGGCCACGCGTCGGGAAGGGAGGTGGAGTCCTTGGGGTCGTGCCCGCCGATGACGTCGTGCAGCAGACCGGCGTCGAGCACGGTGCGCGTGACCGGTCCGACCTGGTCGAGGCTGGAGGCCAGCGCGATCGCGCCGTAGCGGCTGACGCCGCCGTAGGTGGGCTTGACGCCGACCGTGCCGGTGACGTGCGCGGGCTGGCGGATCGAGCCGCCGGTGTCGGAGCCGAGGGCGAGAGGTGCTTCGAAGGCGGCGACCGCCGCGGCCGAGCCGCCGCCGGAGCCGCCGGGGATCCGCTCGAGGTCCCACGGGTTGCGGGTCGGGCCGTAGGCGGAGTGCTCGGTGGACGAGCCCATCGCGAACTCGTCCATGTTGGTCTTCCCGAGCGGCACGAGACCGGCCGCACGGGAACGCGCGACCACGGTGGCGTCGAAGGGCGACATGTACCCCTCGAGGATCTTCGAACCGCTCGTCGACGGCTGATCGGTGGTGACGAGCACGTCCTTGATCGCGAGCGGCACGCCGGCGAGGGCGCCCAGCTGCTCGCCGGCGGCCCGGCGACGGTCGATCTCGGCGGCGGCGTTGGGCGCGTGCTCGTTGACGTGCAGGAAGGCGTGCACGTCGCCGTCGACCTCGGCGATCCGGTCGAGGTGCGCCTGGGTGGCCTCGACGCTGGAGATCTCCCCGGCGGTGAGCCTGTCGGCCAGGTCCGCGGCGCTCAGGCGGATGATGTCGCTCACTGCTGCCCGCTCGCTCACTGCTCCTCCCCCAGGATCGCGGTGACGCGGAACCGGCCCTCCGCCGCATCCGGTGCGTTCTGCAGCGCCTGATCCTGCGTCAGCGTCCGACCCACGACGTCCGGCCGGAACACGTTGTGCATCGCGATCGGGTGACTGGTCGCGACGACGTCGGGGGTGGCGACCTGCGACACCTTCGCGATGTTGTCGACGATGACGTCGAGCTGACCGGTCAGCTGTGTCACCTCGTCGTCGGTGAGCTTGATGCGCGCGAGCACGCCGAGATGGCGCACGAGATCGGGGGTGATTTCAGACACCACCCCAGTCTAGGAGAGGGACGCCGCCCCTCCGGTGCGATCCCCGGCCGCGCGGTACTCGATGGTGACGATGCCGGTGGGGCCCGCCTCGGTGTGATCCAGTTCCAGCCGGAGGTGCGGCATGCCCGCGGGGGCGAAGGATCGGCCGGCGCCGAGCACGACCGGCAGGATCCTCAGGCGGAGGACGTCGACCTGGCCGGCCCAGAAGAGGGCGTCGGTGAGGTCGAGGCTGCCCCACACGATCACGTCCCCGTGACGGGAGCGCAGCAGCTCCGCGGCATCCGTCGCCGTTCCCGAGAGCACGGCGATCTCGCCCTCGCCCCACGGTGCGCGTTCCAGGGTGGACGACAGCACGTATTTGGGCAGCCCGTTCACGTACGTCGCGACGGCCTCCTCCTCGGCGGTGCGCTCCGGCCAGTACGCGGCGAACATCTCGTACGTGCGGCGTCCGAACAGCACGGCGTCCACCCGCGCGAGCCGGTGCATCTGCTCGGACGCCGGATCGGACTCGTCGCCGAAGTCGGCCTCCCAGAAGAAGTCGATGCCGCCGAGCTCGTCGACGGCGTATCCGTCGGCGGAGACGATCTGTTCCACGATGATGCTGCCCATGACATCCTCCCGGCGCACCCGACTCCCGGCGCACCCGACGGTAGCACTCGGCCGCGGGCGGCGTAAGTGCCCTCGCACATAGGCTGGAGGTCGTGACCGTCTTCGATCCCCCGCGCCCCTGGACCGCCAGCTACGCCCCCGGGGTTCCCGAGGACCTCGCGCCTCTCGACGGCTCCCTCGTCGACATCGTCGCCGCATCCGCCCGCGACTATCCGCAGGCCACGGCGCTGCAGTTCTTCGGCGCGGAGACCACATACGCCGAGCTGCAGCAGGCCATCGATCGCGCCGCGGCAGGGCTCCGCGACCTCGGCGTCGGCCCGGGCGATCCCGTGGCGATCGTGCTGCCGAACTGCCCGCAGCACATCATCGCCTTCTACGCGGTGCTGCGGCTGGGCGCGGTGGTCGTCGAGCACAATCCGCTCTACACCCCGCGCGAGTTGCGCAAGCAGTTCGAGGACCACGGCGCCGCGCACGCGATCGTCTGGAGCAAGGTCGCCGCGACCGTGCAGGAGTTCCCCGCCGACCTCGCCGTGTCGACGCTCATCTCCGTCGACGTGACGCGTGCCATGCCGCTGCGCATGCGGGCCGCGCTGCGCCTGCCGGTCGCGAAGGCGCGGGAGGCCAGGGCCGCGCTGACCGCGCGCGTGCGCGGCGCGATCGCGTGGGACGACGTGGTCTCCGGCCCGCCCCTGCCGGCGTCCCACCCGAAGCCGGCGACCAACGATCTGGCCATCATCCAGTACACCTCCGGCACCACCGGGACGCCCAAGGGCGCCGCGCTGACGCACCGGAACCTGCTGGCGAACGCCGCTCAGGCGCAGGCGTGGGTGCCGTCGATCCGGAGAGGCGAGGGCTGCGTCGTGTACGCGGTGCTGCCGATGTTCCACGCG
The DNA here is from genome assembly GCF_024971095.1 of Microbacterium neungamense. NCBI lineage: Bacteria > Bacillati > Actinomycetota > Actinomycetes > Micrococcales > Microbacteriaceae > Microbacterium > Microbacterium neungamense. Next base: position 1,207,024 of record NZ_CP069717.1, on the reverse strand, counting down.
TACGGGCTCACGCTGTGCCTGACCTTCGCGATGTCGATGGGTGCGCGTCTGGTGCTGTTCCCGAAGTTCGATCCCGATCTCGTGCTGGAGGTCGTGAAGAAGCACCCGGCGACGTTCCTGCCGCTCGTCCCGCCCATCGCCGACCGCCTTCTCGCCGCCGCCCGGCGCAACGGCGTCTCCCTCGCCGGCATCGAGATCGCCATCTCCGGGGCGATGGCCCTGCCGCACGAGCTCGTCGTCCCGTTCGAGGAGGCGACCGGCGGCTACCTCGTCGAGGGGTACGGACTCAGCGAGTGCTCCCCCGTGCTGATGGCCAACCCGGTCGCGGAGAACCGCGTACCAGGCACCGTCGGGCTCCCCCTGCCCGGCACGGAGTGCCGCGTGGTGGACCCGGAGAACCCGACGGTCGACGTGCCGGCGGGGACGGCGGGCGAGCTGATCGTGCGCGGCCCGCAGGTGTTCTCCGGCTACTACGGCAAACCCGAGGAGACCGAGGCGGTGTTCGTGGACGGGTGGTTCCGCACCGGCGACATCGTCACGATCGACGAACACGGGTTCGTGCGGATCGTGGACCGGATCAAGGAGCTCATCATCACCGGCGGCTTCAACGTCGCGCCCACCGAGGTGGAGAACGCGCTGCGTCAGCATCCGCTCGTCACGGATGCCGCAGTGGTGGGGCTTCCCAGCGAGCACTCCGGGGAGGAGGTCGTCGCCGCCGTCGTGGTGGCCCCGGATGCCGAGGTGGACGTGGACGCGATCCGGGACTTCGCCCGCGGGATCCTCACCCCGTACAAGGTGCCGCGGCGGATCTTCGTCGTCGACGACCTGCCGCGCTCACTGATCGGCAAGGTGCTGCGCCGTCAGGTGCGGGAGAGGCTGCTCGCGCTCACCGCCGGCCGGTAGACGACGTCAGGTCAAGGGCGGACGGACGGAGACGGCCACCGGTGGAGGGCGGCGGGCGGGCATCTCCCAGCCGCGGCGGAAAGCGGCGCGCTACCCTTGGCCAGTGAGCCCTGAAGACGCAGACACGATCGACCCGACCGACGCACCGCCCGCGAGCCCCGGATTCGAGGAGCTCGGCATCACGGGGCCCGTGCTGAAAGCGGTCCGCGATCTCGGCTACGAGACGCCCTCGCCGATCCAGGCCGCGACCATCCCCACCCTGCTCGCCGGACGCGACGTCGTCGGCATGGCGCAGACCGGCACCGGCAAGACCGCCGCCTTCGCGCTGCCCGTCCTGGAGCGGCTGGACGTGTCGCAGAAGACGCCGCAGGCCCTGGTGCTCGCTCCCACCCGCGAACTGGCGCTGCAGGTCTGCGAGGCGTTCGAGTCCTACGCCTCGCGGATGCGGGGCGTGCACGTGCTGCCGGTGTACGGCGGCCAGGGGTACGGCGTGCAGCTGTCCGCGCTCCGCCGCGGCGTGCACATCGTCGTCGGCACCCCCGGGCGCATCATGGACCACCTGGCCAAGGGCACCCTCGATCTGTCCGCACTGACCTATCTCGTACTGGACGAGGCCGACGAGATGCTGAAGATGGGCTTCGCGGAGGACGTGGAGCAGATCCTCGCCCAGACGCCGGTCGAGAAGCAGGTCGCCCTGTTCTCGGCGACCATGCCGGCACAGATCCGCCGCCTCGCGCAGAAGTACCTGCGCGACCCGGAGGAGATCACGGTCAAGTCGAAGACCGCGACTAGCACGAACATCACCCAGCGCTACCTCGTCGTCTCCTACGCGCAGAAGGTGGATGCCCTCACCCGCATCCTCGAGGTGGAGAACTTCGACGGGATGATCGTGTTCGTCCGCACCAAGAACGAGACCGAGACCCTCGCCGAGAAGCTCCGCGCCCGCGGCTATTCCGCCGCGGCGATCAACGGCGACGTGCCGCAGGTGCAGCGCGAGCGGTCGGTGAACCAGCTCAAGGACGGCAAGCTCGACATCCTCGTGGCCACGGATGTCGCCGCCCGCGGTCTGGACGTGGAGCGGATCAGCCACGTGGTGAACTTCGACATCCCGACGGACACCGAGTCGTACGTGCACCGCATCGGCCGCACCGGGCGCGCCGGCCGCACCGGCGACGCGATCAGCTTCATCACCCCGCGCGAGCGGTACCTCCTGAAGCACATCGAGAAGGCCACCCGCCAGCAGCCGACGCAGATGCAGCTGCCGACCACGGAGGACGTGAACACCACGCGTCTGGCGCGCTTCGACGACGCGATCACGGCCGCCCTGCAGGAGACCGACCGGATCGAGGGCTTCCGCGACATCATCGCCCACTACGTCCGCCACCACGATGTGCCGGAGGCGGACGTCGCGGCCGCGCTCGCCGTCGTCGCGCAGGGCGAGACGCCGCTGCTGCTGGATCCCGCCACCGACGAGCTGTCCCGAGCCGTGGAGCGGGACAACCGCCCGCCCCGTGAGCGCACCGACCGCGCGGACCGCCCGGACCGCGAGGCGCGCGGGCCCCGCCGCGGCCGTGGCGACTACGCCCCGTACCGGATCGAGGTGGGGCGTCGCCATCGGGTCGAGCCGCGGCAGATCGTCGGTGCTCTCGCCAACGAGGACGGCCTGGGTCGCGACGACTTCGGCGCGATCGACATCCGCCCCGACTTCTCCATCGTCGAGCTGCCGGCGAACCTGGACCGCTCGGTGCTCGACCGGCTGCGGGACACCCGCATCTCGGGCCGGCCGATCGAGATCAAGCCGGATCGCGGGACCGGCGGACGCGGTGGCGGGCGCCGAGACGCCCGGCGCGAGGACCGGCCCTCCCGCAAGCCCCGCCACCGGGCCTGAGCCGTCTGCTGCCGTGACGCCGCGCTCATGGCGTGGCGCCGGGTGCTCCCCGCCCGCGACCTATCCCCGACGGGATGGCGTCGCGGCTCCTGGGAGGCGTTCCCCGTGATCGTCGGGGTTGACCGCGGGCCCGTCACGCATCGAGCGCGTCCGGCCCCTGCGTCACGAGGATGTGGAACTGCGCCGCATCCAGGATGCGGATGCCCAGCTCCTCGGCCTTCGCGAGCTTGGAGCCGGCGCCGGGGCCGGCCGCGACGAAGTCCGTCTTCTTGGACACGCTCGAGGCCGCCTTCCCGCCGGCCTTGATGATCGCCTCCTGCGCTCCCTCGCGCGTGTAGCCCTCGAGGGATCCGGTCGCCACGACGGTGAGGCCCTCGAGGACTCCCCCGCCGGCCCCGGCGGCGCCGGGGCCGGGGTGGCCGGGCGTGGACCACTGCACTCCGGCATCCGCCCACCGCTGCACGATCTCCTGGTGCCAGTCCACGGCGAACCAGTCCCGTAGCGAGTCGGCGATGATGCCGCCCACGCCCTCGACCGCGGCGAGCTCGTCCCGAGATGCGGCGCGAATGGCGTCCAGCGATCCGAACCACTGCGCCAGCGCCCGAGCGGCGACCGGGCCGACATGGCGGATGTTCAAGCTGACGAGCAGACGCCAGAGGTCCTTCGTCTTCGCCTTCTCGAGCTCGTCGAGCAGCTTCAGCGCCTGCGACGAGGGCTGCGGGCCGTCGAGCCCCGCCTTGCGCTCCGCCGGGCTCGGGTTGCGGCGGAACGGGGCGCGGGTCTTGGCGATGCCGTCGTCGTCGACCTTGGGCAGGCCGGTCTCGGCATCCTTCACGACGACCTCGATCGGGACGAGATCCTCGAGCGTGAGGTCGAACAGCCCGGCCTCGGTCTCCAGCGGCGGGACCTCGGGCACGCTCGGCTGTGTGAGTGCAGCGGCGGTCACCTCGCCCAGCGCTTCGATGTCGAGGGCGCCGCGGGAGCCGATGTGCTCCACCCGCCCGCGCACCTGCGCGGGGCACGACCGGGCGTTCGGGCAGCGGAGGTCGATGTCGCCCTCCTTCATCGGACGCAGCGGAGTGTCGCACTCGGGGCAGCGCTCCGGCATCACGAACTCCCGCTCCGTGCCGTCGCGCTTCTCCACGACCGGGCCGAGCACCTCGGGGATCACATCCCCCGCCTTGCGAAGCACGACCGTGTCGCCGATGAGGACGCCCTTGGCCTTCACGACGTCCTTGTTGTGCAGGGTCGCCTGCCGCACCACCGACCCGGCGACGTGCGCGGGCGCCATCACGGCGTACGGGGTGGCCCGGCCGGTGCGCCCGACGGAGACGACGATGTCGAGCAGCTTCGTCTGCACCTCCTCCGGCGGGTACTTGTACGCGATGGCCCAGCGCGGCGCCCGGCTGGTGGCGCCGAGCTCGTCGTGCAGCGCGAGCTCATCGACCTTGACGACGATGCCGTCCAGCTCGTGCTCGATATCGTGCCGGTGCTCGCCGAAGTGCTCGACGAAGGCGACGACCTCGTCGATGCTGCGGCACACCTTCGTGTGCGGGCTGGTGGGGAGTCCCCACTCCGCGAGCAGGTCGTACACCTCGCTCTGCGCCGCGACCGGCGGGTCGGGCCAGGCGCCGATGCCGTGCACGTAGAGCGACAGGGAGTCGACGCGCAGCAGGCCGGCCTCCCGTTCCAGACCGGTCTTCTTGTCCAGCTGCTGGCGCAGGCCTCCGCTGGCCGCGTTGCGGGGGTTGGCGAAGGCCGGGAAGCGGCGGGCCGCGGCGGCCTTCGCCTTGTCCTCGTCGAACGGCCGCTTCGCCCCGGCACGGGACTCCCAGCGGCTGCGCGCCTCCGCCACGGCGCGGTCGCGGAACTCGGCCTGCGCGGCGTTGAGACGTTCGAACGCGGCGACGGGGATGAACACCTCGCCGCGCACCTCGACGACCGGCGGATGCCCGGAGCCGGCGAGCCGCTCGGGGATGTCGGCGAGCCGCAGGGCGTTCTCGGTGACGATCTCCCCGACACGTCCGTCGCCGCGCGTGGCCGCGGAGGTGAGGACTCCGTCCTCGTAGCGGAGGTTGATGGCCAGGCCGTCGATCTTCAGCTCGGTGAGCCAGGCGACCTCGCGCCCGGCGGCCGCCTGCGTCTTGGCGGCCCAGTCGCGCAGCTCGTCGATCGAGAAGACGTTGTCGAGGCTCAGCATCCGCTCGGCGTGCTCGATCGTCGCGAGGGCGGTGCCCTCCGCCGCGCCGATCATCTGCGTCGGCGAATCCTGCCCCTGCAGCTCGGGGTGCAGCCGCTCGAGCTCCTCCAGCCGCCGCATCCAGGAGTCGTAAGTGGCGTCGTCGACGAGCGAGGTGTCCCGCCCGTAGTAGGCGTCCTTGGCCTCGAGGATGCGGGTGGTCAGCTCCTCGGCCTCGGTGCGGGCGGCTTCCAGCGAGATGTTCTCCGGCACCCGGCCAGTCTACGAGCGGCCACCGACGTCGACACGGCACGCCGTCCCGCCGAGCGACTTCGGTGCGTGCGGGTCGCGGCATCCGTCGCTCGCGCTCGCACTCGCACTGCACTCGCTCGGCCATGTGCGCTACGCGCGGATGCCTCGGGCGGATGCGTCCGCGGGAAGCGCACAGATCCGCGCGAAATGGACAGGGGATTCGCGGGTCAGGCGCCGACGGGGACGGCGGAGACCGTGGTGTCGATCGTGAACTGACCGAGCACGCGCGTGCCGACGTAGAGGACCGCGCTCTGACCCGGGGCGACGCCGTCGAGCGGCTCGTCCGGGACGGCGCGCACTCCGGCATCGGTCACGAACGCGGTCGCCGGCACCGGGTCGGCGTGCGCGCGGATCTGCACCTCGCACGGGAACTCGGATGCCGTGGGCGCGGCGCCGGCCCAGCTGAACCGCTCCCCCGCGATCTCCGCGATCGCGAGCGCCTCCTTCGGGCCCACGACCACGATGTTCGAGACCGGACGCACCTCGAGCACGAATCGCGGCTTCCCGTCCGGAGCGGGGACGCCCAGCCGCAGACCGCGGCGCTGTCCGACCGTGAACGCATGCGCGCCGTCGTGGCTGCCCACCACGGCGCCGGTCCGGTCCACGATGTCGCCCCGCGCGGCGCCGACCTTCTCCGCGAGCCAGCCGCGGGTGTCGCCGTCGGGGATGAAGCAGATGTCGTGGCTGTCCGGCTTCTGCGCGACGCCGAGGCCGCGGCGCTCCGCCTCGGCGCGCACGAGCGCCTTCGAGGGAGTGTCGCCGAGGGGGAAGTAGGTGTGCGCGAGCTGCGCCGCGGTGAGCACGCCGAGCACGTAGGACTGGTCCTTGGCGGAATCGGAGGCGCGGTGCAGCTCCAGACCGCCGGGACCCTCGACGAGCGTCGCGTAGTGGCCGGTGCAGACCGCGTCGAAGCCGAGTTCGAGGGCGCGCTCCAGAAGCGCGGCGAACTTGATCTTCTCGTTGCAGCGCAGGCACGGATTCGGGGTCCGCCCGGCCCGGTACTCGGACACGAAGTCCTCGATCACGTCCTCGCGGAAGCGCGCGGAGAAGTCCCACACGTAGAACGGGATGCCGAGCCGGTCGGCGGCGCGGCGGGCGTCCATGGCGTCCTCGATGGTGCAGCACCCGCGCGAACCCGTGCGCAGCGTGCCGCCGGCGCGGGACAGGGCGAGGTGCACGCCGACGACGTCGTGGCCGGCGTCCACCGCCCGCGCCGCCGCGACGGCGGAGTCCACGCCGCCGCTCATCGCCGCCAGAATCCGCATCCGTCCAGTCTACGAGCGGGTGGCTGAACGGGGGCCGGTGGCGCGCCCGCTCAGCGACCGGGGGTGCCGGAGGCGCGGGCGTAGGCGTCGGCGATGACGGCGAGCACGGCGTCCACGTCGGCATCCGTCGAGGTGCGGCCGAGCGTGAATCGCAGCACGCTGCGCGCGTCCTGCTCGCTGCGCCCCATCGCCATCACCACGTGCGACGGCTCGGCGACGCCCGCCTGGCATGCGGCGCCGGTGGACGCCGCGATCCCCGCCATGTCCAGCAGGAATAGCAGGCTCTCCCCCACAGCGCCGGGGAACAGCACATGAGCGTTTCCGGGGAGACGGTCCCGAGGATCGCCCAGCAGCTCCGCCCGCGGCACCCGGTCCCGGATGCCGTCCACCAGCCGGTCCCGCAGGGCGGCCAGCCGCGCCGACTCCGCCTCGCGCTCGGCCTCTGCGGCCTCGAGCGCCACCGCAAACGCGGCCGCCCCCGGCACATCCTGCGTCCCGGCGCGCAGGCCGCGCTGCTGGGCGCCGCCGTGCAGCAGCGGTGCGATCCGGGCGGAGCGCGCGACGACGAGCCCGCCGATCCCGACCGGCGCGCCGATCTTGTGCCCGGCGACCGTCATCGCCACGAGCCCGGAGCCGTCCGGGGCGTCGCCGCGCAGACCGCGGAACGACAGCGGCAGGTGACCCCAGGCCGCGACCGCGTCCAGGTGCAGCGGCGCCCCGGCATCCGCCGCCGCCTGGGTGAGCCCCGCGACGTCGTTGACCGTGCCGACCTCGTTGCTCGCCACGAGAGCCGTCGCCAGCGCCGCACCCGGGAGAGCCTCCGCGAAGGCCGCGACGTTGATCCGCGCGAGGCAGTCCACGGCGACGCGACGCACCACCGCACCGCGCGCGGCGAGATCCGCGACCGTCTCGATCGTGGCGTGGTGCTCGGCATCCGGCAGCACGATCGCCTCCGTCCCCGCCGCGCGCCGCTCCCACAGTCCGCGGAGGGCCGTGTTGATTGCCTCGGTCCCGCCGGAGGTGAACACCACCTCGACGGGGTCGCAGCCGAGCACCGCCGCCGCCCGCTCCCGCGACTCCTCCAGCAGCCGGCGGGCGTCCTGTCCCGCCCCGTGCGTCGACGCGGCGTTCCCGACGATCGCGCCGGCCGCGATCCAGGCATCGCGGGCCTCCGGGCGCAGCGGCGCGGTCGCCGCGTGGTCGAGGTAGAACCGCATCGTCCCATCCTCGCACCGCCGCCTGCGCGAATCCCGTACCGGGACCGAGACTCACAGCCCATGCGACCGGGAATCAGAACCGGCGATCCGGCGATAAGCTGTTCGTCATGCCCGCGCAGACCGCTCCGCCCCTCGGGGACACCGCCCTCGACGATCTGGGCGTGCGCCTGCACGACGGTGTGGGCACGTTGCGCGTCTGGTCGCAGAACGCGTCGTCCATGGAGCTCGTCGTCTTCGACGCCGCCGACCTCGACTGGGAGGTCGCGCAGGTGCCGCTGGAGCGGCGTCCGGGCGGCGTCTGGGAGGTCACCTCCGACCTGCTGCAGCCCGGCACCCGCTACTCGCTGCGCGTGAACGGCCCGCACGGACCGGGCAACATGTTCAACCCCGAGACGCTCCTGCTTGACCCGTACGCCCGCGGCCTCGCCCAGGGCCACGGCTATGAGGAGTGGCGCTCGGTCGTCATCGAGGACGGCTTCGACTGGGGCGGCGTGCAGAAGCCGCGCACCCCGCTCGACCGCACCATCATCTACGAGGGCCACATCAAGGGGCTCACCAAGCGGCATCCGCAGGTCGACACCGCCCTGCACGGCACCTACGCCGGGCTCGCCCACCCGGCCATGATCGAGTACTTCCAGTCGCTCGGCATCACCGCGGTCGAGCTGCTGCCGGTGCACGCCTTCGTCCCCGAGCCGCGACTGCTGGAGCGGGGGCTGACGAACTACTGGGGCTACAACACCCTGAACTACTTCACCCCGCACTACGCGTACGCCACCGAGGGCGCGCGCAAGGGCGGCCCCGAGGCCGTGCTGCGCGAGTTCAAGGGCATGGTCAAGCTGCTGCACGAGGCCGGCATCGAGGTCATCCTCGACGTGGTGTACAACCACACCAGCGAGGAGGGCATGGGCGGGCCCCGCTCCGGCTTCCGCGGCATCGACAACGCCCTCTACTACCGCCAGCTGCCCGACGGCGCCTACGTGGACACCACCGGCTGCGGCAACACGGTGAACACGGCGACGGATGCCGCGGCGCGGCTCGTGCTGGATTCGCTGCGCTACTGGGCGAACGACATGCAGATCGACGGCTTCCGCTTCGACCTCGCCACCGCCCTGGGACGCGACGCCAACCACGAGTACGACCCCGAGCATCCGCTGCTGCTCGCCATCCGCGACGACCCGGCCCTGGAGGGCACGAAGATCATCGCCGAGCCGTGGGACGTCGGGCTCGGCGGCTGGCAGACCGGGAACTTCCCCACCGGGTGGAGCGAGTGGAACGACCGCTACCGCGACCGGGTCCGCAACTTCTGGCTCAGCGACATCGACTACGCCCGGCGCGCATCGGCCCCGGTCGGCATCGGCGGCTTCGCGAGCCGGCTCGCCGGATCGGCGAACACGTTCAGCGAGGAGCGCGGTCCGCTCGCGAGCATCAACTTCGTCACCGCGCACGACGGGTTCACCCTGCACGACCTCGTCTCCTACGACGTCAAGCACAACGAGGCGAACGGCGAGAACAACCGCGACGGCGCAGACATGAACCGCTCCTTCAACCACGGCGTGGAGGGTCCCACCGACGACCCGGTGATCCTCGCGGCGCGGCGGAAGGCGATGCGCAACCTCCTCGGCACGTTGCTGCTCTCGGCCGGCATCCCGATGCTGACCGCCGGAGACGAGTTCGGCCGCACCCAGCGCGGCAACAACAACGCCTACTGCCAGGACTCGGCGCTGACCTGGCTGCACTGGGAGCACGAGCCGTGGCAGGAGGACCTCGTCGCGCACGTGTCGCTGCTGACCCGGCTGCGCGCCGAGAACCCGGCGCTGCGCCCGTCCCGGTACGCCCGGCTGGGCGAGCACATCCCGAACGCGTCGGTCATGGACTGGTACGACCAGAACGGCGAGACCATGGACGTGGAGCAGTGGAACGACCCGCGCAACCGCACGCTCCAGTACGTCGCCGCCTCCACGCCCGACAAGGAGGACTACAACCGCATCCTCCTGATCGTGCACGGCAACGAGAACCCGACCGATGTGCGGCTCCCCGAGTCGATCGAGGGCGCCACGTCGTTCATCTCGCTGTGGTCCAGCGCCGAGGAGCGCCCGAGCGAGGAGCAGCGCACCTTCGCCCCCGGCGACGTGCTGCCGATCGCCGGCACGTCCATGCACCTGTTCCGGGTCGAGTAGCCGGTCGCACGGCGGCGCCCGCCCGGATCGGCGACCCTGCGACACGACCTCGTCGCGGACCTACCTCGGTGCCACCGGGAACGGTATGTTCAAGATGTGGCTGCACGTACTGGCACTCGTCCGACGGCGCATCGCAGCGCCGCACAGATCCCCCTGCGGCCTGCGCCGGAGCGGTCCCCGCACGAGCCGGCGACCATCGCCGGGCGCATCCCGCTGACCGACCCGAGTCCCCGGGTCGCGGACGGATACCCGGCGAAGGCGTTCGCCGGGGAGGTGGTGCCGTTCCGCGTGGTCGCGTTCCGCGAGGGCCACGACCTCATCGGCGTGCACCTGCGGCTCACCGACCCGAGCGGGGAGGAGTCGCTGCACCGGCTGACGCCGCTCAAGGACGGCACCGACGGCTGGCGCACCGAGGTCGCGCTGGATGCGCAGGGGGTGTGGCGATACCGGTTCGAGGCGTTCTCCGACGATTTCGCGACGTGGGCGCACGCCGCGTCCGTCAAGGCCGAGGCCGCCGTGGACGTGCCGGTGATGTCCGCCCTCGGCGTCGAGCTGCTCACGCGCGCCGGGAAGGAGCGCGACCGGCCCGCCGCCGAGAAGCGGGCGCTGAAGGCCGCCGCCGCGCGGCTGAAGGACGGGGCCGAGGACGCCGCGGAGCTGCACGCCGTCGCCACCGACGAGACGCTGGCCGCGTTCTTCGCCGATCGGCCGCTGACCACCCTGCACTCCGCCGGCGATGAGCTGCGGCTCGTCGTCGAGCGCACCACGGCCGGGGTGGGCGCCTGGTACGAGTTCTTCCCGCGGTCGGAGGGCGCCAAACGGCTGAAGGACGGCTCGATCAAGAGCGGCACCTTCCGCACCGCCGCCAAGCGCCTGCCGGCCGTCGCGGACATGGGCTTCGACGTCGTCTACATCGTGCCGATCCACCCGATCGGCACCACGAACCGGAAGGGCCGCAACAACACCCTCACCGCCGAGCCGGGCGATCCCGGTTCGCCGTACGCGATCGGCGCCCCCGAGGGCGGCCACGACGCGATCCACCCCGACCTCGGCACGCCCGCGGACTTCCGCTCGTTCGTGCGGACGGCGCGCAAGCTCGGCCTCGAGGTCGCGCTCGACCTGGCGCTGCAGGCCTCCCCCGACCACCCGTGGGTGACCGAGCACCCGGAGTGGTTCACCACGCTGCCCGACGGCACGATCGCCTACGCCGAGAACCCGCCGAAGAAGTACCAGGACATCTACCCGCTGAACTTCGACAACGATCCCGAGGGCATCTACGCGGAGATGCTGCGGATCGTCCGGCACTGGGTCGCCCAGGGCGTGAAGATCTTCCGCGTCGACAACCCGCACACCAAGCCGCTGCAGTTCTGGGAGTGGCTGATCGCCGCCGTGAACGCCGAGGACCCCGACGTGATCTTCCTCGCCGAGGCGTTCACCCGGCCGGCCGTGATGCGGGCGCTGGCCCGGGTCGGCTTCCAGCAGAGCTACTCGTACTTCACCTGGCGCAACACCAAGGCGGAGCTGGAGGAGTTCCTCACCTCCGTGGCGCACGAGACCAGCGACTACATGCGCCCGAACCTGTTCGTGAACACCCACGACATCCTCACCGAGTACCTGCAGTTCGGCGGGCGGGCGGCCTATCGCATCCGCGCCTGCATCGCCGCGACGGCGGCGCCGGTGTACGGGGTCTACGCCGGCTACGAGCTCATCGAGAACGTCGCCCGCCCGGGCTCCGAGGAGAACATCGACAACGAGAAGTACGAGTACAAGTTCCGCGACTGGGCAGGCGCCGAGGCGCGGGGCGAGTCGCTCGCTCCCCTGCTGCGCCGTCTGAACGCCATCCGTCGCGAGCATCCCGCTCTGCGGCAGCTGCGCAACATCTCGTTCCACTGGAGCGACGACGACGCGATCCTCGTGTACAGCAAGCATCTGGACGCGGCGTTCACCGGCACCGGGGCATCCGACACGATCATCGTCGTGGCGAACGTCGACCCGCACTCGGTCCGCGAGACGACCGTGCACCTGGACACCCGGGTCTGGGGCGTCGAGCCGGGCGACACGTTCGAGGTCGAGGATCTGCTCACCGGCGCCGTCTGGACGTGGGCGGATCACAACTACGTTCGACTCGACGCATTCGCCGAGCCGGTGCACATCCTGAGGGTGAAGGAGCGATCATGAGCTACATCGAGGACGTCACCGCATCCGAGGACTGGGCGGCGGTCGCCCACGCGTCCCACCACGACCCGCATTCGGTGCTCGGCGCGCATCCGGACACGGATGCCGTGGGCCGCACCACCACGACCATCCGCGCCCGCCGCCCGCTCGCGGCATCCGTCGCGGCGGTCTTCGAGGACGGCACCCGGCTCGACCTCGCGCACACCGCGCACGGCATCTGGGAGGGCCGGCACGACGGTCCCCCGGTGAAGTACCGGATCGCGACCCTGTACGAGGGGCACGAGGAGACGATCGCCGGCGACCCGTACCGGCACCTGACCACCCTGGGCGAGCTGGACCTGCACCTGATCGCCGAGGGACGGCACGAGCGGCTGTGGGAGGTGCTCGGCGCGCACCCGCGGATGCTGGACGGCGAGACCGGCGTCGACTTCGCCGTCTGGGCCCCGAACGCGAAGGCGGTCCGCGTCGTCGGCGACTTCAACGCCTGGAACGGTGAGGGGCACGCGATGCGCTCGATGGGCTCGAGCGGCGTGTGGGAGCTGTTCATCCCGGACGTCGTGGTCGGCGCCCGGTACAAGTACGAGATCCTCACGCCGGACGGGCGCTGGATCCTGAAGGCAGATCCGATGGCGCAGGCGGCGGAGACCCCGCCGGCGACCGCCTCGGTGGTCACGCTCAGCGCCTACCGCTGGAACGACGGCGCCTGGCTCACCCGCCGGGCGGCCACGCACGCGGTGGCGCAGCCGATGTCGGTGTACGAGGTGCACCTCGGGTCCTGGCGCGGGGGTCTGAGCTACCGGGACGCGGCGGACCCGCTGATCGAGCACGTCACCGCCACCGGGTTCACACACGTGGAGTTCATGCCCCTGGCCGAGCATCCGTTCGGCGGCTCGTGGGGCTACCAGGTCACCGGGTACTACGCGCCGACCAGCCGCTTCGGCTCTCCCGACGACCTTCGCTACCTGATCGACCGGCTGCACCAGGCCGGGATCGGCGTGATCATGGACTGGGTGCCCGGGCACTTCCCGAAGGACGACTTCGCCCTGGCCCGCTTCGACGGCCGCCCGCTCTACGAGCACCCCGACCCTCGCCGCGGAGAGCACCAGGACTGGGGCACGCTGATCTTCGACTACGGGCGCAACGAGGTGCGCAACTTCCTCGTCGCGAACGCCCTCTACTGGTTCAGCGAGTTCCACGTGGACGGGCTGCGCGTGGACGCGGTCGCCTCGATGCTGTATCTGGACTACTCGCGCAAGGACGGCGAGTGGGAGCCGAACATCCACGGCGGCCGGGAGAACCTGGAGGCGATCCGGTTCCTGCAGGAGGTCAACGCGACGGCGTACCGGCTGCACACCGGGATCGTGATGATCGCGGAGGAGTCCACCGCCTTCCCCGGGGTCACCGCCCCCACCAACCGGGCCGGGCTCGGTTTCGGGTTCAAATGGAACATGGGGTGGATGAACGACTCGCTCGAGTACATCAAGCGCGACCCGATCCACCGCTCCCACCACGAGGGCGAGATCACCTTCTCGTTCGTGTATGCGTTCGGCGAGAACTACGTCCTGCCGATCAGCCACGACGAGGTCGTGCACGGCAAGGGCAGCCTGATCGCGCGGATGCCCGGCGATCACATGCACAAGCTCGCCAACGTGCGCGCCTACCTCGGCTACATGTGGGGGCACCCGGGTAAGAAGCTGCTGTTCATGGGCCAGGAGTTCGGGCAGATCGCCGAGTGGTCGGTCGACCGGGAGCTGGACTGGTGGCTGCTGGAGCAGCCCCTGCACGCGCAGCTGCAGTCGTTCGTCGGGTCCATGAACGCGATCTACCGCGCGCAGGCCCCGCTGTGGGAGCGGGACAACGACGGCTCCTCGTTCTCGCGGCTGGGCGCGCCCACGTGGGATCCGAGCGTGGTCGCGTTCGAGCGGCGCGACGCGCACGGCGGGCGGCTCGTGGTGGTGGCGAACTTCGCCGGCGCCACGCGCACCGGCTACCGGCTCGCGCTCCCCGCGGAGGGGCTGTGGCAGGAGGTGCTGAACACGGATGCCGCGGAGTACGGCGGTCACGGCGTCGGCAACTACGGCCAGATCGCCGCGCACCCCGAGGCGGAGGACGGTCCGTCGATCGCGTCGGTGACGCTGCCGGCCCTGTCGACCCTGTGGTTCCGCTACCAGCCGGAGCCGCACGTGCCGACCCCGGCGCACGGCTGAGGCGCGGCCGGCTCAGGCGCGGTCGGGCCGCGGCTGGGGCGCGGCGGTCTCAGAAGAGCAGTGAGGCCAGCCGGGTGCGCGCGGCGGTGACCCGCGGGTCAGCGGAGCCGACGAGGTCGAACATCTCCACCAGGCGCTCGCGCACCGGCGTGCGCTCGCCGGCGGGCAGCTCGGCGAACAGGTCGAGCAGACGTGCGAAGGCGTCTTCCACGTGCCCGCCGGCCAGGTCCAGATCGGCGACGGCGAGCTGCGCCTGCACGTCTCGCGGCGCCGCCGCCGCGGCCTCCCGGGTCTTCTGCAGGTCGAGTCCCTGCACCCGGTGGAGCAGCCGCACCTGACCGAGGCCGGCCTTGGCGTCCTCGTCGCGCGGGTTCTCCGCCAGGGCCTTCTCGTACGCGGCGATCGCACGCGCGTAGTCGCCGTCCTCGATCGCCTGGTACGCCTCGGCGTGCAGCGGCGGCAGCGGCGCCTCCTGCGGCTCGGCGGTCCCGCCCTCGCCCGGCGTCACCGAGCCGGTGACGCCGTTCTGCGCGGCGACCTCGAGCAGCCGCGCGAACACCTCGCGCACCTGCTCCTCGGGGACGGCGCCGGTGAACATCGGCACCGGCTGCCCGGCGATGAGGGCAATCACCATCGGGATCGACTGCGCGCGGAACGCCTGGGCGATCTGCGGGTTCGCGTCCACGTCGACCTTCGCGAGCACCACGCGTCCCTGCTGCTCCCGGGTCACCTTCTCGATGATCGGGCTGAGCTGCTTGCAGGGGCCGCACCATTCGGCCCACAGGTCGACGACGACCGGGACGGTGCGCGAGAGCTCCAGCACCTCGCCGAAGGAGGCATCCGTCACGTCGAGGACGACGTCCGAGACCGCGCCGCCCCCGGGCGCCGCCGGCGCCTCGCCGGATGCCGGGGGCTGCGGACGGTTGCGCAGCGACGACAGGTCGACGGCGCCGCGGAGCGCGGCAGGAGAGATATCGCTCACGGGGTTCCCTTCACACTCACTTGATGACGGATACGCCGATGAGGTCCTGGTGCACCGCGAGCAGACGGATCTGCTCGGACGAGCCCTGGGCCGGCACGGCGAAGAACAGCTGCAGCGCGTAGGTCGTGACGACGCCCTTGGCCGACTCGCCGACCCCGGTGAGCGCCTTCGCCTCGGCGTTGTCGCCGAAGCGGATGACGGCGTCCGGCGTCGTGGGGGTGATCGTCTCGGTGTCGGTGACGGAGACGGTGACCACGGCCCCGCTGTCGAGGGTCGCGAGAGACACCGGCTCCTTGTCGGTGGGCGCCATGTCGAAGGCGGCCGAGGACGTCTCGGCGGCCCCGCGGTCGGAGAGCCCCTGGACCACCGCCGCACGGCTCTCCCGGATGGAGGCGGCGAGCTCGTTCGCCGCGCTGTCGAAGGCGGAGCCGAATGCGCTCGCGTCGCCGCTGTCGACGAGGTCGGAGAAGCCGGCGGCCACCTCCCCGGGCGCGAGGGCGAGGAACGGGGACTCGGCGGGAACGCGGGTGGCGCCCAGCCAGGCCGGGGCGACGTCCGGGAACTCCACGGCGGCGGGCATCTCCGCCATGCTCGTGATGCGGTAGTTCGACCACGGGTCCGCCTGGGTCATCGTGAGGATCACCGGCGGCACCGTCTCGTCGGATTCCGAGGCGGCCAGCACCAGGACGGTGCGCGGCCAGGTCTCCGTCGCCTCGGGCAGGACGACACTGAGCTTGTCGCTGGGCAGGCCCGCCGGCGCGGGGCGGTCGGGGATCGCGGCACGGAGGGCGTAGTCGGTGCGGCGCGCGTCGAGCGCGGCGCCGTCGAGGCGGGTCGCGGCGAGGTCGATGTTGCGCTCGGCATCCGCCTGCTCGAGGGTCGAGGCGATCTGCTGCACGATGCGCACCGCCTGACTCTCGGTCACCGCCGGGGGCTTCTGGTTCTCCGGCGCGACCACGCTGGGCGACGGCGACGGGGTCGGCGAGGACTCCCCGAACTGGGGCCACGATTCCGGGGAGCATCCGGTGGCGAGCACGGCGGTCACGACGACGGCGGGCAGGGCGAGCGCGATGCGGCGCCTCCGGTGCGCGGTGCGCGGCGCCGTGCCCTCGTCGGTGCCCTTCGCGCCGGACGTGCCCTGGGCGGCATCCGCGGGGCCGCGATCCGCGCCGGCCTCACCCGCGGCGACCTCGCCGTCCGCTGCCTCACCGGCCTCGACGGCGGCGCGGGCGGGGGCGGGAGCGAGGGCGATCGGCTCGGTCGGGGGCAGCGGGCCCGGGCCCTTCCGGCGCGGACCGCGACCGCGGCGCTGGTGCCGGATGGCGAGGACGTACAGCACGAGGCCCGCGGCGAGCACGACGCACCCCGCCGCGATGAGCGGCCCCGCCCACGGCGTGCGGGTGTCCAGCGGCCACGAGACGAGGATGTCGGTGGGCGCGTCCTCGACGCCGTCGCGGGCGATGAGCACGCTGACCCCCTCGGTCAGCTGCATCTCCGCGACCAGCGCGTCCTCGTCGCTGAACGAGTCCAGCCACAGATCCGATCCGGCGGGGTTCCGCCCCGAGGTCGCGGCCCCGTCCTCCCGCGGCTGCGCGGCGTCGACATGCTCGGTCTTCGGCCGCTGCGTGCGGGTGAGCGAGACATGGTTGTAGGCGGTGTCGGACAGCCACGCGGTCATGTCGGCGGTGCGGCCGTAGGCGACGAAGATCTCGCCCTCGCCGCGGACCAGCAGCGTCTGCAGACCGGGGTTGGCGCGCAGCACCTCGGCGTCGACGAGCACGTACGGCTCGGGGTCCTCGATGCTCAGCTCCATCCGCTCCTGCGATGGCCCCATGAACACCGTGCGCTGGGCGATCCCGGCACCGATGAGAAGCGTGGCCAGCACGAAGGCCAGGACGGCCCATACGAAACGCACGAAATGACTCCTTACGTGACCCCGGACATCCGCCGGAGGTCCCCGCTCGACATTTCAGACTAGCGAAACCACCTGGGCATTGCCCACGAGCAGGCCTTCGGCGACCCGCCGCACGCGTGCGGCGCGTCAGCCGGGGTCGGCGGAACTAGGCTTCTCGGCAGAGGGAGGGCTCATGAAGATCCACAATCCGTTCCGCACAGCACTGGTGGCGACGCTCGGGGTGGGGCTCGGCGTGCTGCTGATCGGCAGCCTGCAGACGCTGTCCACGGTGCTGCTCTACGTCGGGACCGCCCTGTTCCTCAGCCTCGGCCTCGACCCGCTCGTCTCCTCGCTGGAGCGACGCGGTCTGCCGCGCTGGGCCGCGGTGCTGATCACGATCATCGGCGTGCTGGCGATCTTCGCCGGGATCGTGCTGATGGTGGTGCCGATCCTGGTGGAGCAGATCGGCCAGCTGGTGAAGCAGATCACGTCCTTCCTCGAGGGATCCACGATCAGCGATGTGAAGGAGTGGATCCTCTCCGTCTTCCCGGCGCTGCAGGAGAGCTTCGTCGACGACACCTTCACCAACGCGACGAACTGGCTGCTGGGCAACTGGACCCAGATCACCGAGAGCGTCGTGGTCGTCGGCACGACGATCGTGACCGGGCTGTTCGGCGCGTTCATCGTGCTGATCCTTACCATCTACCTCACCGCCTCCACCCCCTCTCTCAAGCGCGCCGTGTACCAGCTCGTCCCCGCGACGAAGCGCCCGCGCTTCATCGACCTCGCCGACCAGATCACCGACTCGGTCGGCTACTACGTGATGGGGCAGGTCACGCTGGGCGTCATCAACGGCGTGCTGAGCGCGATCTTCCTGACCATCATCCAGGCGCCGTTCCCGGCCGTGCTGGCCGTCGTCGCCTTCTTCTTCTCGCTGATCCCGCTCGTCGGCACGCTCACCGGCTCCACGCTGATCGTGCTCACCTGCCTCATCCCGGGTCTAGGCTCGCCGGGCACGGCGATCGCCGCGGCGATCTACTACCTCATCTACATGCAGGTGGAGGCCTACTTCATCAACCCGCGCATCATGAGCCGGGCCGTCGCGGTGCCCGGCGGGGTGGTCGTCGTGGCCGCTCTGGCGGGCGGGTCGCTGCTCGGCCTCCTCGGCGCGCTGATCGCGATCCCGGTCGCCGCGAGCATCCTGATCATCTACCGGCAGGTGCTCATCCCGCGGATGAACGAGCGCTGACCTCGGCCCACGTGATCGCCAGCGGCAGGGCATCCGGGTTCACCGCGGCGACGATCTCGGTGAACACGCGCCGGGTCTGACTCTCCCCCACCCACAGATGCCGGCCGCCGTCCACGGCGATCAGCGTGGCGTGCGGGACGGATGCGAAGCGGCGACGCGCCTCGTCGGGGCGGAGGTAGTCGTCGAGCTCGGGCACCAGGATCACCATCCGCCGGGGGTCGCCCGCCCACGCGGCCACCTCGGCGTCGGTGGCGCGGTGCAGCGGAGGTGAGAGGAGGATGACGCCCTCGACGTCGTGGTCGCGGCCGTACTTCAGCGCCAGCTCGGTCCCGAACGACCAGCCCAGCAGCCACGGCCGGGGAAGGCCGCGGTCGTGCACGAGGTCCATCGCGGCCGCGACGTCGAACTGCTCCGCTGCGCCGCCGTCGAAAGCACCCCCGCTGGTGCCGCGCGGCGAGCTCGTGCCGCGCGTGTTGAACCGCAGCACGGCCAGGTCCGCCTGGGCGGGCAGGCGGGCGGCCGCCTTGCGGATGATGTGCGAGTCCATGCAGCCGCCCGCCGTCGGCAGCGGATGCAGGGTCACCAGCGTCGCCACGGGCGGCCGCTTCAACGGCAGGGCGAGCTCGCCGACGAGCGTCAGATCGTCCGCGGTGACCAGCTCGACGTCCTCGCGCCGGGCGGGGAGCTGGACGGGCCCGCGGATCTCGAAGGTCACCCGATCCGCCAGCAGTGCGTGTGCCAGTGCCGGCGGGCGGCGAGGTCGGCGGCCTCCCCAAGCACGCCGTCGGCACGCCAGGCGACGAGGTGGGCGGTGCCGGCGGTGATCGCGTTCCCGCATCCGGGGCAGACGTAGTCCTTCACGGCCTGCGCACCGGACACCGGCTGCACGCTCCACTCCCGGCCGCGACGCACCTCGGTGCGCTTCCAGCCGGCGATGAGGCGCTCCAGCGCGTCCTCACGCTCCGGCGGTGCGGGGCGGCGTCTGCGTGATCGCGGCATGGCGGCGGGTTACCACCAGTGGTTGTTCGTCCAGAAGGCGTAGGCGCCCGCCCAGCTGCCGTACCGACCGGTGGCGTAGCCGTCGGCCCAGCGGAGGTTGTCCACCGGGTCGTACCCGTTGCCCGGGACCTTGCTGCACGGCAGCGCCTGCACCAGACCGCAGGCGCCCGAGGAGCTGTTGGTCGCGTTCGGGTTCCAGCCGCTCTCCCGCGAGACGATGTAGTCGACGTACGGCCAGTCGGCGGGGGCGATGCCCGCAGCGGCCATCCACTCCTCCTTGGAGCCGCCGCCGGTGTAGAACGGCTTCGCAGGCGCGCTGTCGCCGCCGTCGGACTCCTCCTCGGCGGGCGCGGCGGCCGGCACCGGAGCCGGCTTGGGCGTGACGTACACCTCGAATCCCGCGCGCGCGACCGGGGCGATGTCGGTGCCGCCCACGGACACCGTCAGGTTCTGGGTGTCGGCCGCGGCGAGGGAGAACGCGGTCACCGCGGAGTCCTCGGCGGGCGGTTCGGCGATGGCGATGCCGGTCGGTGCGATCATCGCGGCCGAGAAGCCGACGACCGCCAGGCTCGCGAAGATCGCGGCGATGGGACGCCGCGTTCCGGTCCGGGTGGCCGACGGCCCGGAACGCCGTCCGGCTGAGATCGATTCGTTATCGGAAGTCACGATGGCCAACAGTCTACGCATCCAGCGCTGAATCCTCCATGAGAACTCACCGGACGAGGACGACTCACCGGACGGCGAGCATCACCTCGACGGTCGCGTCCAACAGCGCATCCACCTGCTCCTCGCGGTAGCCTCCGCGCTGCATCCGGAACGCGGCGGTGCGCACCTGGTCGACGGTGAGCGCGTCGCCGTCGCGGAGGAACCCGGCGATGCGGTCGGCGACGTGGTCCACCTCGTCCACGCGGTAGCCGAAGGTGAGGAAGCCGGTGCGGGCGAAGCGGTGCCCGCGGGGACGGCCGAGGTGGTCCAGGATGACCTGCGCCTCCTCGCGGGCGCGCGCCACCCACTGCTCGACGCCCTGCTCGCGCACGGCGCGCTCGCGGGCGCGGGCGGCGAAGGCATCCTCCACCCGGCCCAGGGCCGCGTCGACGTCAGAGATCACGTACCCCTCGCGGACGAGCGGGAAGGAGGCGGTGCGCACGTCCTCGGCGGTGAGCTCGTCCCGGTCGTTCTCGAACGCGCGGCGGGCCGCCTCAAGGAAGGTGTCCACCGCGGCGCGGTGATACCCCTTCTCGCGTCCGGAGGTGAGCGGGAACGCGGGCGGGCGCTCCGGCGTGTCCGAGGCGTCGGGGGCGTCAGTCATCAGGCAACCGTCCAGGGGGCGAACAGGAGGTACAGCGCCAGCGCCGGCACCGTCGAGGGGAGGATGCTGTCCAGCCGGTCGAGCAGACCGCCGTGGCCGGGCAGCCAGGAGCTCATGTCCTTGATCCCGAGGTCCCGCTTCAGCATCGACTCGCCGAGGTCGCCGAGCGTGGCCGAGAGCAGGATCGCGGCGCCGAGGATCAGGCCGGTCCACCAGGGGACGTGGAGCAGGAACATCGCCAGCAGCACCCCGGCCAGCAGGGAGCCGAGCACCGCGCCCGCGAAGCCCTCCCACGTCTTCTTCGGGGAGATCCGCGGCGCCATCGGATGCCGGCCGAAGGCGAGCCCGGCGGCGTAGGCGCAGGTGTCGGCGACGACCGCGACGATGATGAACGAGAGCACCCACCATTCGCCGTTCTCGCGGCTGAGCAGCATCAGCGCGACGGAGGCGAGGAAGGGCACGTAGACCTGGATGAAGCCGCCGACGAGGACGTCGGAGAGCACGTCGCCGTAGGTGCGCCCGTCTTGGGCGATCATCTGCGCCAGCATCCGCCACACGACGACGAAGGCGACGGAGGCGAACAGCACGACCCAGCTGAGCCAGGCGTCGGCGAAGTATCCGCTGAGCACGATGAGCCCGGCGCCGATCAGCTGCGGCACCATGTCGATGTGCCGGCCGGCGCCGCGCAGCGCGCGCCCGAGCTCGTACACACCGAGCAGCGCCGCGGCGAGGGCGATCGGCACGAACAGCCACTTCACGATCAGCAGCGAGGCCAGCAGCACCGCGCCGAATCCGACCCCGATGAGGATCGCGACGAGCAGGTCGCGGCCGGTGCGCTGCTTGATGCGCTCGTTGGCCTGGTCGAAGTGGTCCTTGGCGTGGGAGACGTGGGACTCCAGTTCCTCGCGCGCGGCGTGCCACTGCTCGCGGATGATGCTGCGGTCTCCGGTGCCGAGGCGATGCTCGTGCCGTGCTCCCCGCCCCGGCGCGCCGGCGCGTACCGGGGCGCCCTGGGCGGCGGATCCGGAAGGCGTTCCGGATGCCGGCGGCGGCGCCGGTGCGGGGGGCGGGGGCGCCGGCAGCCGCAGCGGCGGCGGGGGCGCCGGAAGGGAAGGTGCCGCGCTCTCGGCATCGCCCGACGGTGCTCGCGGCGGCAGGGGCGGTCGCGGCGGGATCGCGGAGGCGTCGAACGCGGGGAACACGGCGTCGGAGAGACGCCCCGACGAGCCGGCCTCCTCGGGCGTCCCGTCGCCGACGTCATCCGCTGCGGTCTCGCCCGCGCGCGCCTCACGGCGCGTCAGCGGACGGTCCTCCTCCGCCTCGCCATCGCCTGACATCTGCGCTCAGACCTCGAGGAGCTCGGCCTCTTTGCGCTTGAGCGCGTCGTCGATCAGGTCGACGTGCTGACGCGTGAGGGCGTCCAACTCCTTCTCGCCGCGCGCGATCTCGTCCTCGCCGACCTCGGCCTTGAGTGCGTCGAGCTCGTCCTTGGCCTTGCGACGGATGCCGCGCACGTGCACCTTCGCGTCCTCACCCTTGGAGCGGACGAGCTTGACGTACTCCTTGCGCCGCTCCTGCGTGAGCTCCGGCATGGTCACGCGGATGATGTTGCCGTCGTTGCTCGGGTTGGCGCCGAGGTTCGGCATGTCGCGGATCGCCTGCTCGATCGCCTTCAGTGCCGACTTGTCGTAGGGCGTGACGATGAGCGTGCGCGCCTCGGGGTTCGCGAGCGATGCGAGCTGCGCGAGCGGGGTGGGCGTGCCGTAGTAGTCCACGAGCAGCTTCTGGAACAGCTGCGGGTTCGCGCGTCCGGTGCGGACCGTCGCGAAGTCCTCCTTGGCGGCGTCGACCGCACGTGCCATCCGTGCAGTGGTTTCAGCGAGGACATCCGCGATCACGGGTTCTCCTATCGTCGTGTTCTTCCGGCAATTCTATCGGTCGGGATGCGCGGGACACGCGCCCGGCCGGGTCACGCGGTGACCAGCGTGCCGATCTCCTCGCCCAGCAGCGCGCGGGTGACATTGCCCGCCGGCTCCATGCCGAACACGCGCATGTCCATGTTGTTGTCCATGCACAGGCTGAAGGCGGTGGAGTCGACGACTTTGAGCCCCTTCTGCAGCGCCTCCCGGTAGGTGACGCGCTCGATGCGCTCGGCGGCGGAGTCCTTCTTCGGGTCGGCGGTGTAGACCCCGTCGACGCCGTTCTTCGCGACCAGCACCTCGTTGGCGCGGATCTCCAGGGCGCGCTGCGCGGCCACGGTGTCGGTGGAGAAGTACGGCAGTCCGGCCCCGGCGCCGAAGATCACGACCCGGCCCTTCTCCATGTGCCGTTCGGCGCGCAGCGGGATGTACGGTTCGGCGACCTGGGTCATCGAGATGGCGGACTGCACGCGCGTGGCGGCTCCGGCCTGCTCGAGGAAGTCCTGCAGGGCGAGCGCATTCATCACGGTGCCGAGCATGCCCATGTAGTCGGCGCGTCCGCGGTCCATGCCGCGCTGGCTGAGCTCGGCGCCGCGGAAGAAGTTCCCGCCGCCGACGACGACGGCGATCTCGACGCGGTCCACGGCCGCCGCGATCTCGCGGGCGATCCCGCTGACGACGTCCGGGTTCACACCCAGCTGCCCGGCTCCGAAGGCCTCTCCGGAGAGCTTGAGCAGGACGCGGCGGCGTCCGGTGCGTTCGGTCATGGATGGGTCCTCTCGTCCGGGATTCACGATAGTGGCTGGCTGGGCATGAAGAAGGGGTTCGGACCCGTGGCGGATCCGAACCCCTTGCAGCGTGTTACGCGCCGACCTTGAACCGCACGAAGTCGGTCACGGTGATGCCGGCGTCCTTGGCGACCTGGCCCACGGACAGCTTGTTGTCCTTGGCGTAGTCCTGGTCGAGCAGGGCGACCTGCTTGAAGAACGCGGCGACACGGCCCTCGACGATCTTCGGCAGGGCGGCCTCCGGCTTGCCCTCGTTGCGGGAGATCTCGGTCACCAGCTGGCGCTCCTTCTCCACCTCGTCGGCCGGGACGTCCTCACGGGTGAGGTACGACGGGTTGGCGAAGGAGATGTGCTGGGCGATGCTGCGCGCGGTCTCCGCGTCGTCGCCCGAGTAGGCGACGACGACGCCGATCTGCGGCGGCAGGTCCTTGCTGGTGCGGTGCAGGTAGACCGACACGTTCTCGCCCTTGACGGTGCGGACGCGGCGCAGCTCGACCTTCTCGCCGATGATGGCGGCCTCGTCCGAGATCAGCTGCTCGACGGTCTGGTCGCCGGCCGGAGCGGCCAGGACGGCCTCGACCGAGTCGGCCTCGACCGCGGCGGCCGCGTCGGCGACCTTCTCGGCCAGGGCGATGAAGCGCTCGTTCTTCGCGACGAAGTCGGTCTCGCAGGTCAGCTCGATGAGCGTGACCGCGCCGTCCTTCTCCCGCGCGACGACGAGGCCCTCGCTGGTGGAACGGTCGGCGCGCTTGGCGTTGCCCTTCGCGCCCTTGAGGCGCAGGATCTCGGTCGCCTTCGCGACGTCGCCGTCCGCCTCCTCGAGCGCCTTCTTCGTGTCGACCATTCCGGTGCCGAGCTGCTCACGCAGCGCCTTGATGTCGGCGATGGTGAAGTTGGCCATGTGTGGTGGCTCCTTGCTTCGTGGGTGTGCGTGTCTGCTGATTCGTGCTTACTTGTCCGCGGTCTCGGCGGCGGCGACCTCGACGGTCTCCTCGGCCGGAGCGGCGTCCGCCTCGGGGGCGGTCTCGGTGGCGGCGGCCTCGGTGGCCCCGCCCTCGAGGAGCTCGCGCTCCCACTCGGCGAGCGGCTCGGCGTCGCCGGCGTCCGGGTTGTGACGCTGCTGCAGCCCCTCGGCCGCGGCGTCGGCGATGATGCGGGTCAGCAGCGACACGGAGCGGATCGCGTCGTCGTTGCCGGGGATCGGGTACTGGAAGTCGTCCGGGTCGGCGTTGGTGTCGAGGATGCCGATCACCGGGATGCCGAGCTTCTTGGCCTCGTCGATGGCGAGGTGCTCGCGCTTGGCGTCGACGACCCACAGCGCCGACGGGGTCTTGGAGAGGTTGCGGATGCCGCCGAGCGACTTGTGCAGCTTGTCCAGCTCGCGCTTCTTGAGCAGCAGCTCCTTCTTGGTGAAGCCGGAGGCGGCCGGGTTCTCGTAGTCGAGCTCCTCGAGCTCCTTCATGCGGGCGAGGCGCTTCGCGATGGTCGAGAAGTTGGTCAGCAGACCGCCCAGCCAGCGCTGGTTGACGTACGGCTGGCCGACGCGCGCGGCCTGCTCGGCGAGGATCTCCTGCGCCTGCTTCTTGGTGCCGACGAAGAGGATGGTGCCGCCGCGGGCGACGGTCTCCTTGACGAAGTCGTACGCCTGGTCGATGTAGGACAGCGACTGCTGCAGGTCGATGATGTGGATGCCGCTGCGCTCGGTGAGGATGAAGCGCTTCACCTTCGGGTTCCAGCGACGGGTCTGGTGTCCGAAGTGCACGCCGCTGTCGAGCAGCTGGCGGATGGTGACCACAGCCATGGTCTTCTCCTGATTCTGGCGCTGTGTGCGCCGTTGAGGTTGCTTGGCCGATCGGGCCGATCGGCTGTCCTGGTGCCCGGCGCGCACCCGCCCGACGACGTATCGTTCGAAGGGACCTGTGGGTGCGGATGCCGCGACCGGAGTCGCTCTGGGCACGCGTAGTCACCTCGGAGTCGAGGTGCATCGCCCAGTGTACAGGATCGAGGTGCCCGGGACGGTGCGCCGAGGACGGCGCGGGGCTGGTGTTCTCCTGCACCGGCGGGTGGTTCTCGCGGGTTCTCCCCCGCGTGCGGCATCCGCGATCCGCGCGGGGGCCGGAGCGGCGGATGCTGGGGCGATGCGCACACACTCCTCGCGCCGGCGGGCGCGTTCCTGGTGCCGGCGGACGGTGTCGTCGCGACGGCGGGCTGTTCCCTCGCGCCGGCGGATGCTGCTCGCCGCCGTGATCCTCGCCCTGACCGTTCTCGCCGCGGGAGGTCCGGCGTCCTCCGCGGCGGACGCCCCCGAGGCGGCCCCGGGCTTCCCGTGGACGTGGCCCGTGCCCGGCCCGCGCGCCGTGGCGGAGCCGTTCCGGGCGCCCGCGCACGCCTACGGCCCGGGGCACCGCGGCATGGATGTGCGCGCCGTGACCGGTGCGGCCGTCCGCTCCCCCGCGGCCGGGGTCGTCGCCTTTCGGGGCGTCGTCGTGGACCGGCCGCTGCTGACGATCGATCACGGTGCCGGATACGTCACGACCCTCGAGCCGGTCGCCTCCGACCTCGCCCCCGGCACGGCGGTCGAGGCGGGCGAGGCGGTGGGCGTGCTGGTCACGGGCGGTCACGCCGACCCGGGGACGCTGCACGTGGGCCTGCGGGTGGACGGGGCGTACGTCAACCCCGCCCCGTTGTTCGGCGCCGTCCCGCGCGCGGTGCTGCTGCCGTGCTGCGGGACGGTTCCCTGAGTGTTCCGCGCGGGTGTCCGGTCACGCCCGCGGGTGCGCGAGCCGGTAGGTGGCGGTGAGCCGCTCGGCGGAGACGTGCGTGTAGATCTGGGTGGTGCCGAGGCTTGCGTGCCCGAGGATCTCCTGGACGGCGCGGAGATCGGCGCCGCCGTCGAGCAGGTGCGTCGCGGCGGTGTGCCGGAGCGCGTGCGGGCCGACGGTCTCGGCGCCGATGAGCGGGGCGAGCACGCGCGCCACGAGGGCGTAGACCGTCCGCGGCCCGATCCGGCCGCCTCGAGCGCCCAGGAACAGCGCCGGCGTGTGGCCGTCGCGTCGCGCCGACAGCGCGGGCCGTCCGCGGGCGAGGTAGGCGCCGACGGCGTCCCGCGCCGGGAGGCCGAACGGGACCACCCGCTCCTTCGACCCCTTGCCGAGCACGCGCGCGGTGGCGCGGTCGAGGTCGACATCGTCGACGTCGAGGCCGCAGAGCTCGGAGACCCGCATCCCGGACCCGTACAGCAGCTCGAGCATCGCGCTGTCGCGCAGCGCCACGGGGTCGCCCTCGGCCGCCCGCGCCTGCTGTTCGTCCAGGAGCGCCCGCATGCCGTCCCTCGATGCGACCGCGGGGAGCGTCTTCGGCTTCTTCGGCGTGACCAGTCGCAGGCTCGGGTCGACCGGGACGACGCCCTCGTCCCTGGCCCATCCGAAGAAGGATCGGGCGGCGGCCGCGCGGCGCGCGAGGGTGGAGCGGGCGTCTCCGCGCTGCGTGGCCCGCCAGAGCCAGTCCCGCAGATGCTCGAGGTCCACGGCGGAGACGTCCATGTCGTCACCGAGGCCGGCGCCGAGATCGGCGAGGTCGCTGCGGTACGCGCGCACCGTGGCAGGCGACAGCCGGCGCACCCGTTCCAGGTGCGTCACGAAGGCCGCGACCGCGTCGGTGTACCGCACCCGTCCAGCTTGCCGCCGCTGCGCCGCCGGCGGTATGCGCCGCGCCGCCGGCGTGTGCGCCGCGCCGCCGCACCGCCGTCCGCGGGGGTACGGGCGCGGACCGACCCCGCGGACGGACCGTGGCCCCCGGGCCGCTCGCGGCCGGTCATCCGCCCCGGCGCCAGCCGACCTCCCCGCGCACCGCGCTGCCGTCCAGGGCGAGCAGCCCGAGCACGGACCGCACCCGGTCCACCGACATCCCGGTGCGCCGTGCCAGATCCTCGACCCCGCGCTGCGCGCGTCCGCTGAGCGCGTCCAACACCCGTGTGCGGTCCGGGTCGTCGCCGTGCGCCGCGGCCGCCGCCGGCTCCTCGCCCCACAGCTCCCGCACCTCCTGCGCCGTGGTCACGCACACCGCGCCGTACTCGCGCATCAGCCGGTGGCATCCGGCCGACGCCGCCGAGGTCACCGGCCCGGGCACCGCGCCGAGCGGACGGCCCAGCGCTGCCGCGTGCCCGGCGGTGTTCAGCGATCCGCTGCGCCAACCCGCCTCGACCACCACGGTCGCCATCCCGAGCGCCGCGATGAGCCGGTTGCGCTGCAAGAACCTCCACTTCGTCGGCGCTGCGCCGCAGGGCACCTCGCTGACGACGGCGCCGTGCTCCCGGATCCGCTCGAACAGCTGCTGGTGCCCCGCCGGATACGCGCGGTCGACGCCACCGGCGAGGAAGGCGACCGTCGTGCCGCCGACACCGAGTGCCGCCCGGTGCGCCGCCCCGTCGATGCCGTACGCGCCGCCCGAGACGATCGCGACGCCGCTCGCCGCCAGATCCCCGGCCAGCTCGACGGCCACGTGCTCACCGTATCCGGTGGCGGCGCGAGCGCCCACGACGGCGACCGCGGGCTCCGCGGCCATCGCCGTCGCGTCGCCGCGCACCCACAGCACGAGGGGCGCGTGTGCGCCCAGATCATCGAGGAGGACCGGCCACTCGCCGTCGCCGGGCATGACCATCCGCGCGCCCACCTCGGCCGCGCCGCGCAGTGCGTCGGCGAAGGCCCGCAGATCCGCACGGGGCCGCCACCGGGCCTGCGCGTCCGCGAGCGCGCGCGGCGTGACGTCGTCCCCGGCGGCCAGGAGAGCCGCCTCGTCGAGCGCGAGCTCCAGGGCGCGCGGTGCGCCGAGCATCCGGACCAGGGCTCCCGCGACGCCGTCGCCGGGCTCGGCGAGCACCGACCACGCGGCCCGCGCCACGGTCTCGGCGGGGTCCGCATCCGGCCGCACCGCGGCGGCCGCCTCTCGGATGGCGCGGTCCGCGAGCAGGCCGTCGATCGTCAGGTTCCTCATGCCAGCAGTCCTCTCTTCAGGAACAGCGCCCGCCCGATCTCGTCGGCGCCGGGGCGATCGAGGCCCCCCAGATCCGCCATCGTCCACGCCAGGCGCAGCGTCCGGTCGTAGGCGCGGAGCGTGAGGCCTCCGCGCTCCAGCGCGCGGTCCAGCGGCGCCCGCACCTCGGGCGGCAGCCGCAGCGGCCCCTGCCGCAGCCGGCTGCCCGGCACGTCGCCGTTCCGCCGCCACGGCGTCCCCTGCCAGCGCTCCGCCGCCGCCTCCCGTGCCGCCAGGACCCGAGCGCGCGCCGCCGCCGAGGTGACGGCCGAACGCTCCCCCGAGGTGGCCCGGGCGGCGGCCACCCGGGCCACGTGCAGCTCGATGTCCAGCCGGTCGCGCAGCGGTCCGGACAGCTTGGACGCGTACCGGCGGATCGCGATCGGCGGGCAGGTGCACTCCGCGCCGCGCACCCCGTAGTTGCCGCACGGGCACGGGTTCATCGCCATCACCAGCTGGAATCGCGCCGGGAAGCCGGCGGTGAACCCGGAGCGGTGCACGTCGATCCACCCGGACTCCAGTGGCTGGCGCAGAGCGTCCAGCGCGGCCCGGGCGAACTCGGGCGCCTCGTCGAGGAACAGCACGCCACGGTGGGCCCGGACGATCGCCCCCGGCCTGACCACCCGGGACCCGCCACCGACCATCGCCGCGGTGGACGCGCTGTGGTGCGGCGCCTCGAACGGCGGCATCGGATCGAGGTTCGTCACCGCCTCGCCGGACAGCGAGCGGATCGCAGCCACTTCCAGGGCCTCCTCCTCGCCCAGCCGTGGCAGGATCCCGGGAAGCCGGCGCGCGAGCATGGTCTTCCCTGCGCCCGGCGGGCCGCTGAGCAGCAGATGATGTCCGCCGGCGGCGGCCACGACGAGCGCCGCGACCGCCTCGTCCTGGCCGATGACGTCGGCGAGATCCAGCTCCTCGGCCGGCGGAGGCTCGGAGGCGGGCAGCCTCACCGGCTCGACGTCCCCGACCTCGACGTCCGCGCCGTGCGAGGCGGCGACCTCCCCGAGGGTCGCGGCGCCCCGCACCTCGATCCCGGGCACCAGGCGCGCCTCCTCCGCGTTCGCCTCCGGGACCACGACTCGGCCGAACCCTGCGCGGGCCGCCGCGTACACGGCGGGCAGCACGCCCGCCACCGGGCGGAGCCGGCCGTCCAGGCCGAGCTCGCCGATGTGCACCGTCGACCGGATCGCGCCGACCGGCAGCGCCCCGCCGGCCGCGAGGGTCGCCACCGCGATGCTGAGGTCGAAGCCGGAGCCCTGCTTGGGCAGGCTCGCCGGGGACAGGTTGACGGTCAGTCGCCGCCGGGGCAGGTCGAGCCCAGTGTTCGTGCAGGCGTTGTGCACGCGCTGCACCGCCTCGCCGAGGGACTTGTCCGGCAGTCCGATGATCTTGAACTCCGGCGTCTGATTCGACACGTCCGCCTCGACCTCGACCATGTGGCCGTCGACTCCGGTGAGCGCGACCGCCCACGTCCGCGCGGTCCTCACAGCAGGTCCACGAGGTGCTCGAGCCGCGCGGTGGCGGCATCCCGGCCGGTGAGGCCGATGGCTTCCAGACGGATGGTGCGGTGCTCCGCGGCATCCGGATGCGCCTGCGCCCACGCGTACGCGAGCTGCCACAGCCGACGGCGCTTGCGCGCGTCGATCGCCTCGAACGGATGCCCGTAGCTCTCGGATCGGCGGGTCTTCACCTCGACGACGGCGAGGACTCCCCCGATCCGCGCCACGATGTCGATCTCGCCCTGGGGGCATCGCCAGTTCCGGTCGATGATGTCGTAGCCGAGCGCATCCAGGTGCGCCGCCGCGCGGTCCTCACCTGCGCGTCCGAGGTCGTCCTTCGCTGCCATGCCGACAGCCTGAGGCACCGGCCGCACCGCCCGGGACCGGGATCACGGCACCTCGGGACGGATTCCCGGATCGGGCTGTCTGTGCAGGACGATCGCTCACTTGCCGTCGAGCGACAGCTCCTCCGGCAGCTCGAACTCGCGGCGCTGCAGCTCCTCGACGTTGACGTCCTTGAAGGTGAGCACCCGCACGGCCTTCACGAACCGGTCGGCGCGGTAGATGTCCCACACCCACACGTCGTGCATCGAGATCTCGAAGTAGAAGTCGTGCTCGGTGTCGCGCCGCACCACGTTGACCTCGTTGGCGAGGTAGAAGCGGCGCTCGGTCTCGACGACGTACTGGAACTGCGAGACGACGTCCCGGTACTCCCGGAACAGCGCCAGCTCGAGTTCGCGGTCGTAGTCGTCGAAGGCTTCCTCATCCATGATGACTCCATCCTACGAGTCCGGCCGGGCCGCGCCGTCCTGGTCAGAACAGGGTGGGTGCGTCGGCGATGGACCAGGAGGCGCGATGGAACGGCGACAGCCCGCACTCGCGGATCGCCTCGCGATGCTCGGGGCTCGCGTACCCCTTGTTGCGGTCCCACTGGTAGGCCGGGTGCTCGTCGTGCAGCGTCGTCATGTACGCGTCCCGCGCCACCTTCGCGATCACGGATGCGGCGGACACCGACGCGCAGTCGCGATCGGCCTTGATCACCGGCCGCACCGTGAGACGCGTGGGATGCACGCGGGAGACGTAGTCGTGGTTGCCGTCGAGGATCACCAGGGCGCTGTCGACGTCCGCGCCCTGCGCGACCACGGCCTCCACCGCCCGCGAGGCCGCCAAGCCCAGTGCCCGCATGATGCCGACCTCGTCGATCTCCGCGGCGCTGGCCCATCCGACGCCGGAGGCGAGCACCCACCCGCGCGCCTTCTCGGCGATCTCGGGCCGTCGCCTCTCCGTGATGAGCTTCGAGTCGCGCAGTCCCTCCGGCACCCGGCGCCGCGCCCCCGCGGCATCCATCACCGCTGCTCCGACCGCGACCGGTCCGGCCAGCGCCCCGCGACCGACCTCGTCCAGCGCGATGATGAGGTCGAACTCCTTCAGCAGCGACCTCTCGAGCGTGAGTCTGGGTGCGACGACGGTCATTCCGGCTCCCGCACAGCACGATACACGTCGTCGTGGGTGTCGATCAGTCCCAGGCGGTCCAGCGGCCAGGTGGTCAGGAACGCCCGGCCCACGACGTTCTGCAGCGGCACGAACCCGCCGCCGGGCAGGTCCTGGTGAGCCCGCGAGTCCTGGGAGCGGTCGCGGTTGTCGCCCATCACCCACAACGACCCCTCGGGCACGGTGACGTCGAAGGCCGCGTTGGAGGCGGCGGTGTCGCCGTCGGGGAGGTTGAGGTAGCTCAGCTCGTCGATGGGCGAGCCGTTGATCGTGATCTGCCCGAGAGCGTTGCAGCACACGACATGGTCGCCGGGCATCCCGATCACACGCTTGACGAGGTGGTCCTGCGAGTCGGAAGCGGAGATGCCGATGAACGTGAGGACGGCGTCCACGGCCTCGACGAGGGCGGGGCGGGCGGGACGCTGCGGCTGCGGCGGCAGCCAGCCGCCGGGATCCTTGAACACGACGACGTCGCCGCGGTCGTAGCCCGCCCAGCGCGGCGTCAGCTCGTCGACGAGGATGCGGTCGTCCACCAGCAGGGTCCGCTCCATCGACCCGGACGGGATGTAGAACGAGCGCACCACGAAGGTCTTCACGACGAAGGAGACCAGGGCCGCGACGAGGAGGATGACCAGCACATCCCGCACGAAGACGAGCATTCCGCGGTGCCGCTTGGGTCGATCGGCGGCGGGAGCGGCTTCGGTCGTCATGTCCATCCTCTGCATCGGGCACCGCCCCACGACGGCATCCTCAAGCCTTGCACATCACCGGCACAACGAAACGCACCCCGGGAGCGGGTCCCGGGGTGCGTCGTGGCAGAGGCGCGGTCAGTTGTCGCGCTTCTCCTTGATCTTCGCCTTCTTGCCGCGGAGGTTCCGCAGGTAGTAGAGCTTGGCGCGGCGAACGTCACCGCGGGTGACGACCTCGATGTGGTCGATCACCGGGGAGTGCACCGGGAAGGTGCGCTCGACGCCCACCTGGAAGCTGATCTTGCGGACCGTGAAGGTCTCGCGCACGCCGTCACCCTGGCGGGCGATGACGACGCCCTGGAAGACCTGGATGCGGGAACGGTTGCCCTCGGTGATGTTCACGTGCACCTTGACGGTGTCACCGGGGTTGAAGTCGGGGATGTCGGAACGGAGCGAAGCCGCGTCGACGGCGTCGAGGATCTGCATGATCGTCTCTCTCTGCACTCGCCACAGGTCGGATGCAATGGAAGGGAATGGAACGGGTTCGTGCCGAACGGCGCGCAAGGCGTCCGCGGGCTCCCCTGAGGCAGAGCCGGGTCACGGCACAAGCATCCATTCTGCCATGAAGCGGACGGCCCGCCAAACCGCGTCACTCGCGCTCGTCGCGCTCCCGGATGACGATCACGTCGTGCGCGGTCGTCGGCGGCGCGGCGCTCTCGACCCGCGACCAGGTGATGGTCTCGCGGATGCGTGCGCCGCTCCCCCGCGCCTCGTTCCACAGCTGCCACAGCTGCAGCCAGAACAGGCCGATGGCGGCCAGGATCGCGCCGGTGAGCAGCCAGCCGAATGCGCCGTCGATGAAGAAGCCGACGGCGATGGTGAGCGCGTGCCAGCTCGTGAAGCCGAGCACGTCCCACCACGAGACGGCCCGTTCCGCGCGCACGGAGGGCCGGGAGCGGGTGAGCAGGGTCAGCAGCAGCTGCCCGACCAGCACCGACGGGATGGCGATGAACAGCACCCAGACGAACGCCCAGCCACCGGCCTGGAAGACGCCCCAGCCGACCAGCAGCCACAGCGGCAGCACGAAGGCCGCCGGGAGGAGCCAGCGGAAGAAGGCGCGTCGCAACCACATGCCTCGATCGTACGTCGCGTCCCCGGGTCGCCACCCGGGTTTCGCTGTGAGCATCCACCGTGTGCGCATCGGGGAGAATGGATGCCGACGAGAGGACTACCCCATGATCGAACTGCGCACCCCGGCCGAGATCGACGAGATGCGCGCCGCCGGCCGCTTCGTCGCCGAGACCCTGGCGACGCTGCGCGAGGAGACGACCGTGGGCACCAACCTGCTCGACATCGACCGCCGCGCCCACGACCTCATCCGCAAGGCCGGGGCCGAGTCGTGCTACATCGACTACCACCCGTCGTTCGGAGCGAGCCCGTTCGGGAAGGTGATCTGCACCTCCGTGAACGACGCGGTGCTGCACGGCCTGCCGCACGACTACGACCTGCGCGACGGCGACCTGGTCTCGCTCGACTTCGCGGTGTCCGTCGACGGCTGGGTCGCCGACTCGGCGATCTCCTTCGTCGTCGGCACGCCGCGCGACGAGGACCTGCGCCTCATCGACACCACGGAGCGCGCCCTGGACGCGGCGATCGCTGCCGCCACGGTCGGCAACCGGATCGGCGACATCTCGGCCGCCATCGCCGCCGTCGCCCGGGGCGAGGGGTACTCGATCAACACCGACTTCGGCGGGCACGGCGTCGGGCGGATCATGCACGGCGACCCGCACGTGCCGAACGACGGACGCGCGGGCCGCGGGTTCCCGCTGCGCGCGGGCCTCGTCTTCGCCCTGGAGCCGTGGTTCCTCGCCACGACCGACGAGCTGATCACCGACCCCGACGGCTGGACGCTGCGCAGCGCCGACGGCTCCCGTGGAGCCCACTCCGAGCACACCGTCGCGGTCACCGCGGACGGACCGATCGTGCTCACCGACCGCTCCTTCCTCGGCGTCGACTGACCGGCAGCGGGACGGTTCTCGTGCAGGCGGCTCCCAGGCACAGCTGAAGCCCGCCGTCTACCCTCGTGCGTGACACGTCCGACGACCGGGGGAACGCCAGACGATGACGATGCGACACGCCGCGGCGAACGACGGATCCTGGCTGGGCTGGCTGATCGACACGGTCGTGCGTCTGATGGATGTGATCGGACCCGCCGGCGCCGGCGTGGCCATCGCTCTGGAGAACCTCTTCCCGCCGTTGCCGAGTGAGGCCATTCTCCCGATGGCGGGCCTCGCGGCCCATCAGGGGGCGTTCGCGCTGTGGGAGGCGGTGACGTGGACGACGCTCGGTTCGCTTGCGGGGGCGTTCGCCCTGTACGGGCTGGGGGCGGCTTTCGGCGTGAGCCGACTGCGCCGGGTGGCCGACCGGCTGCCGCTGGTGTCGGCGGCGGACGTGGACCGGACGGTGGCGTGGTTCGAACGGCATGGCGGCAAGGCGGTGTTCTTCGGGCGATTCGTGCCCGTGTTCCGCAGCCTCATCTCCCTCCCGGCGGGCGTCGCGCGGATGCCTCTGTGGCATTTCGGCCTGCTGACCGCGATCGGCAGCCTGCTCTGGAACACGCTGTTCATCCTGTGCGGCTGGTTCCTCGGCACCGGCTGGCACATCGTCGAGCAGTACGTCGACGTGGCCCAGAACGTGGTGATCGCCGCCGTCGGCCTCGTACTCACGATGTTCGCCGTCGTGCGCGCCCGCTCGCTCCGGGCGGCCCGGCGCGAACCGGAACCGCGTGAGCTGCGGCGCGGGCGGACGGCAGCCGGTGCCGACGCGGATCAGGACGCGGAGGCCTCGACCGGACCGCTCCCCGCGGGTTCCGCCCGCTGAGCAGATCCCGTGCCGTCCCGGCGCTTCGCGCTCCGGTACACGAACACCTCGGTGATCCCGGCCGCCTCGATCCCCGCCGTCATCCGCCGACGCTCCCGGTCATCCGCGACGAGGAAGCTGCTGACGGTCTGCCAGCGGCGGAGGTAGCCGGTGCGCGTGATCCGCTCGCGCCACGCGATCTCGCGACGGGCCTCGAGCACGAATCCCGGCAGCTCCTCGGTCACCGACGCGGTCGTGGCACCCGGTCGGTCGCCGAGAGCAGGATGCAGGATCCGCTGACACGCGCGGTCCCATGCGCACGCGGGATCGAAGCGGTTCCACAGCAGGCCCAGAACGCCGCCCGGAACCAGCACGAGGCGGATCTGCGCGCAGGCGCGCTCGCGGTCGAACCAGTGGAAGGCCTGCGCCACCGTGACGACGTCGACCGAGGCGTCCTCCACGG
Source organism: Microbacterium neungamense (assembly GCF_024971095.1). Classification (NCBI taxonomy): domain Bacteria; kingdom Bacillati; phylum Actinomycetota; class Actinomycetes; order Micrococcales; family Microbacteriaceae; genus Microbacterium; species Microbacterium neungamense. Next base: position 1,171,529 of record NZ_CP069717.1, on the reverse strand, counting down.
GCACCTCCTCGGCGGTGCCGATCAGCGCCTCCACGGACGGCAGCTTGGCGCGCAGCACGTCGAGCATCGGCCTCGAAGGCTCGACCGCGATCACGCGGGATGCCCGGCCGATCAGCCGCTCGGTGAACTTCCCCGTTCCCGCGCCGAGATCGAGCGCCGCCCGCACCGGCACGGGGATGATCGCCTCGGCTGCGGCCTCGGGGAAGCCCGGCCGGTACCGCTCGTAGTCCTCCCCGGCATCCAGGAACGACTTCGCCAGCACCTCATCGACCATGCCTGGACGCTATCAGCGCCGAGAGCGATCACTCGCCGGCGAGGAGATCGGGGCGGCGGGCGCGGGTCCGCTCGAGCTGCTGCTCGCGCCGCCATGCGGCGATCGCGCCGTGGTTGCCGCTGAGCAGCACCTCCGGCACCGGCCGGTCGCGCCACACGGACGGCTTCGTGTAGGAGGGGTACTCCAGCAGGCCGTCCTCGTGCGACTCCTCGACGAGGCTCTCGGGATTGCCCACCACGCCGGGGATGAGCCGGCCGATGGCCTCGATCATCGCCATCACGGCGACCTCTCCCCCGTTGAGCACGTAGTCGCCGAGGCTGATCAGCCGGACCTCGCCGCGGGTCGCGGCGTAGTCGAACACCCGCTCGTCGATGCCCTCGTAGCGCCCGCAGCCGAAGACGAGGTGCTCGCGCGTGGCCAGTTCCCGGGCCGTGCGCTGCGTGAACAGCTCGCCGGCGGGAGAGGGGAAGATGATGGTCGGCCGCGGGTCTGCCATGCCTTCGGCCGGAGTGAGGGCGTCGAGCGCCTCGCCCCACGGCTCAGGCTTCATCACCATGCCGGCGCCGCCCCCGTACGGGGTGTCGTCGACAGTGCGGTGCCGGTCGTGGGTCCACTCGCGCAGGTCGTGCACGTGCAGATCGAGGATGCCGGCGTCCCGCGCCTTGCCGAGCAGCGACAGGGTCAATCCGTCGAAGTAGGACGGGAAGATGGAGACGACGTCGATCCGCATGGCTGCGTCCGCGCGGGTCAGTCGGATGCCGGGGACGCGTCGCGCGCCGCCGAGGGGGCGGCGTCCGTGTCCGAGGTCTCCGCCGGCAGCTCCTCGAACAGCCCGGGCGGAGGGGTGACGACGATGCGCCCAGCGGCCACGTCGACGGTGGGCACGATCGCCTCGACGAACGGCACCATGACCTCGCCGGCATCCGTCTTCACGATGAGCAGATCCTGGGCGGGCAGGTGATCCACGCGCAGCACACGGCCGACGACCCGGTCGTCGCGGACGACGTCCAGCCCGACGAGCTGGTGGTCGTACCAGGCGTTCTCCTCGGCCTCGTCGTCCTCGTCCATCCACAGGATGGCCCGGACCAGGGACTCGGCGGTGGTGCGGTCCTCCACGCCCTCGAGGAAGACGACCGAGCTGCCGTTCATCACGCGGTAGTCGCGGACAGTGACGGTCTTGCCGTGCCAGACCGACGCCTCGGGCACCTGCAGGGTGAACTCGGCGCCCGGCACGAACCGGCGCTCGGGATTGTCGGTGTAGAGCTCGAGCTTGAGGGCGCCCTTGAGCCCGTGCGCCTTGAGGAGGCGTCCGACCCGGAGCTGGTTGCGGGCCTTGTCCTGCGCCACGTCAGTCGTCCGCGACGTCGACGCGCACGCGACGCCCGTCGGCCAGTGCGGAGATGAGCGTCCGCAGCGCCTTCGCTGTGCGGCCGCCGCGCCCGATCACGCGACCACGGTCATCCGGGTGCACGTGCACCTCGAGCAGGTCGCCTCGCGGCGATGCGGATGCGGTGATGCGGACGTCGTCCGGGTGATCGACGATCCCCTTGACGACGTGTTCGAGCGCGGCGGCGAGCACGACGGCTTACTCGGCGTCGGCCGCGGCCTCGGCGGCGTCCTCGGCAGGCGCCTCAGCCGGCTCGGCCGGAGCCTCGGCCTTCTTCTCGGCCTTGGGCTTGATGACCGACTTCTTGGCGGAGTCGATCTCGAAGGCCGGCTTCGGCTCTGCGGTCTTCAGGGTGGACTTGGCGTCCTTGTCGCCCTTGAACTTGCCCCAGTCGCCGGTGATCTTCAGCAACGCGGTGACCTGCTCGGTCGGCTGCGCGCCGACGGACAGCCAGTACTGGGCGCGCTCGGAGTCGACCTCGATGAACGAGGGCTCCTCGGTCGGGTGGTACTTGCCGATCTCCTCGATCACGCGACCGTCGCGCTTGGTGCGCGAGTCGGCGACGACGATGCGGTAGTAGGGTGCGCGGATCTTGCCCATGCGCTTGAGACGGATCTTGACAGCCACGATTCTCCTGAGTGGTGTGGAAGGAAGACGAACTGGTCGCCTGGAGCGTGGGGTGCACACCCGGCGGAAGCTCTGAGGGTGGACGGATGCTGGATAGAGGGTCGAGCAGGCCGTCCGACCCTCCATTCTGCCAGATCGCTCCGTGTGACGCGAACCATGACGCGCGCGGATGCACCGGCCGGGGGGGCCGTGCCAGACTGAGCGCGTGCCGCTGGAATTCGCGCCGTCCGCCCGCTCCACCGTCGGCGTGGAGTGGGAGATCATGCTCGCCGACCCGAAGACCGGGGATCTGGTGGGAAGAGCTCCTGAGCTGCTCGGCGCGCTCGAGGAGCAGAGCGCCGCCGAGCGCCACACCGTCACCGGCGAGCTGCTGACCAACACGATCGAGGTCACCAGCGGCGTCGGCGGCACCGTCGCCGAGGCGCTCGACGACATCGCCGCGGCGATCGCGACCGTCCGCGCCGCGACCGACCCGGCCGGGATCGAGCTGCTATCCGCCGGCAGCCACCCCTTCGCGCAGTGGTACAACCAGCGGGTCACCGACAAGACCCGCTATCACAAGCTGATCGAGCGGACCCAGTGGTGGGGCCGGAACATGATGATCTGGGGCATCCACGTGCACGTCGGCGTCGACGACCGCGACAAGGTGCTGCCGATCATCGCGGCGCTCTCCAACTTCCTGCCCCATCTGCAGGCCCTCGCCGCCTCCAGCCCGTACTGGGCCGGTGAGCGGACCGGGTACGCGTCCAACCGCGCCCTCGTCTTCCAGCAGCTGCCCACCGCCGGGCTGCCGTGGTCGCTGCACACGTGGGCGGAGTTCGAGTCGTACTTGGACGACATGGTCCGCACGGGGGTGATGCAGGACGCCTCGGAGGTGCGCTGGGACATCCGCCCCGCGCCGCGGTGGGGCACCGTCGAGGTGCGCGCGTGCGACGGCATGTCCACGCTCAGCGAGCTGGCCTCGGTGGCGGCGCTCGTGCAGTCGCTCGTGGAGCACTTCTCCCGCGAGCTGGACGAGGGGCGCACTCTCGCGACCATGCCGCCGTGGTTCCACCGCGAGAACAAGTGGCGCGCGGCTCGCTACGGCCTGGACGCCCGCGTGATCGTGGATGCCGCGGGGTCGCAGGTCCCCGTGCGCGAGCACCTGGCGGCCGTCGTCGAGGATCTCCGCCCGGTCGCCCGTGACCTGGGGTGCGCGGCGGAGCTGGACGGCGTGCTCACCACGCTTCAGGTGGGCGCCAGCTACGAGCGGCAGCTGGCCGCGGCCGACGGCGCCGACGGAGATCTGCACGCGGTCGTGCATCACCTGATCCGGGAGTTCCGTCAGGGCCCGGAGACCTCGGTGGCACCCTCGCCCTCGGCGGCGCCGTAGCCTCGGCGACCGGGCCTCGGCGCCGCAGCCCTCGGGTCGGCGTCGCGGGCGTCAGCGTTCGCCCTGCTCGGCGAGGCCGCGGGCGAGGGTCTCGTCCAGCACCACGTCCGTGACGACGCCGGCGGCGATGGCCGCGCGCAGGCTGTCCAGCTTCGCCACCCCGGACACGATGCACACCCGGCGCGGCACGCGGCGCAACCGGTCCAGCCCTGGCCCGGTGGCCCGGGCGTTCAGCCGGATGTCGCGCCAGCTGCCGTCCGCGCGGAAGAACACCGTCGCGACATCGCCGATGGCGCCGTCCTCCCGGAGGTTGCGGTAGTCCTCCTCGCTTAGGTATCCGCCGACGTAGACGCGGCTGGGCACCTCGGCGGCGGGTGAGCCGAGGCTGAACACGGCGACGTCCATCTTGGCCTGATAAGCCAGCACCCGGCGGGTGCTGCGCTCGCGCCACATCGCCTCGCGGGTCGCCGGGTCGTCGAAGAAGGCCGGCACCGGGAACTGCTCGACCTGCGCGCCGAAGGCGCGGCCGAAGCGCTGCAGGATGTCGCTGGAGTACTCCAGGCCGCTGGTCTGCGTGTTCCCTGCGCCGTTGAGCTGCACGAACGTCGTGTTGTGGGTGTCCTTCTGCACCAGGGAGCGGCTCACCATGCTGATCGTCGATCCCCAGGCGATGCCGACCACCATGTTCGAGTCGATGAACTGCGACAGGAGGCGCCCGGCGGTGAGGGCCACGCGCTCCATGCGCTCCACCTCGTTGATCACTCCGGGCATGGGCACCACGTGCGCCGCGACGCGGAACCGGTCCCGGATGCGCTGTTCGAGCATGCCCGCGCGTTCGAACGGCGAGTTCACCCGGATGTCGACCAGCCCGGTGTCGCGCGCGTAGCCCAGCAGCCGGGACACCGAGGAGCGGGAGGTGCCGAGCTCGCGGGCGATCGCCTCCATGGTCATGTCCTGCAGGTAGTAGAGCTTGGCGGCGGTGAGCGCCGCGCGCACCTTCGTGTCCCGTCCCCGGGCTTCCGTGACAGCCATCCCCGCACCTCCAACGCTCAGCTTTGCACATATGTGCAGTGGACTTGTCCATCAGCGCGAAGAGGTCGATCATGGTGCCAGCAGGAACGGAGTCCCATGATGACTGAGACCACCCGCACAGCCCGCCGCGATGCCGAGCTGACCGCAGTCCGCGATGCGGGCCGCACCACCGTCCTGGTGATCGGCGGGGGCATCAACGGCATCTCGCTGTTCCGGGATCTCGCCCTGCAGGGCGTGGACGTGGTGCTCGTGGAGCGCTCCGACTTCGCCTCGGGCGCGTCGGCGGCATCCAGCCACATGATCCACGGCGGCATCCGGTATCTGGAGAACGGCGAGTTCCGCCTCGTCCGCGAGTCCGTGCAGGAGCGCAACGGCCTGCTGCGGATCGCCCCGCACTTCGTGAAGCCGCTGCAGACCACGATCCCGATCTACTCGACCTTCTCCGGCATCCTCTCCGCTCCCCTGCGCTTCCTCACGCACCGCAGCGGCAAGCCGAAAGAGCGCGGGGCGTTCCTGATCAAGGTCGGCCTGACGATCTACGACACCTTCTCGCGCGATGGCGGCGCGGTGCCTCGGCACCGCTTCCTCGGCCGTCGGCGCTCGCTGCAGGAGCTGCCGCAGCTGGATCCCGACATCAAGTACACCGCGACCTACTACGACGCCTCGATGCATGACCCCGAGCGCCTCGCCCTCGACGTGCTGCAGGACGGCCGCAGCGCGCACGCGGGGGCGTACGCGGTCAACTACGTCGAGGCCGTCGGCCGCCGGGACGGGAAGGTCGTTCTGCTCGACCGGGAGAGCGGCGAGGAGTTCACCATGGCCGCGGACGTGGTCGTGAACACCTCCGGCCCGTGGACCGACCTCACCAACGAGGCGCTCGGCACCGAGACGCACTTCATGGGCGGCACCAAGGGATCGCACATCGTCCTCGACCACCCCGATCTGCTGGCGGCCACGAAGGGCCGGGAGATCTTCTTCGAGCACGACGACGGCCGGATCGTGCTCATCTATCCGCTCAAGGGCCGGGTGCTGGTCGGCACCACCGACATCGACGCCGACCCGCGGGTTCCGGCGCGCTGCACCGAGGAGGAGGTCGACTACTTCTTCGACCTCATCCACCACGTCTTCCCGCGCATCCAGGTGTCCCGCGACGACATCGTGTTCCGCTTCTCCGGCATCCGTCCCCTGCCCCGCCACGAGGACACCGCGCCGGGCTTCGTCTCCCGCGACTACCGCGTCGAGGTCGACGACTCCGGCGAGACGCCGGTGCTCAGCCTGGTCGGCGGCAAGTGGACCACGTTCCGCGCGCTCGGCGAGTCGCTCTCGGACCGCGTGCTCGGCCTGCTCGGACGTTCCCGGCGGGTCTCCACGGCAGCTCTGCCGATCGGCGGCGGGCGCGGGTTCCCGCGTACGGTCCGTGCTCGGCAGTCGTGGAAGGAGACCCATCTTCCCGGTGCCGGCGACCGCGGCGACCAGCTGCTCGCCCGCTACGGGACGCGCGCGGCCGAGGTGTGGGCGCACATCCGCGCCGGCGAGGACCGTCTGCTCGCGGGCGGCGCGCTGTCCACGCGCGAGCTGGAGTGGATGGTCGAGAACGAACTGGTCGTACGCCTGGCCGACATCCTGCTGCGACGCACCAGCATCGCGTTCGTCGGGGATGCCGACGCCGCGGTGCTCCGGGAGATCGCGGACGCGCTCGCACCGCTGCTGGGCTGGGACGCCGCACGGCGCGACGCCGAGATCGCGCGGACACGAGAGATTCTGAACGACGCCCACGGGCTGTCGATCACCGAGCCTGCACGCCCCTGAGCGATGCAGACCGCCCTGGCGGCGGATCCATCACAAGTCGCGCCCGCTCGCACGACGACCGCGGGTGCACGGAAAGGTCAATGAAGACATGGCAGATGTCAATCTCGGACTGTACTTCCTGTCCGAACTCGTCGGCACGGCGATGCTCGTCCTCCTCGGCTGCGGCGTCGTCGCGAACGTCGCGCTGGCCAGGAACAAGGGCTACGGCGGCGGCTTCTTCATGGTCAACTGGGGATGGGGTCTGGCGGTCTTCGCCGGTGTCCTCGTCTCGTCGTACTCGGGTGCGCTGCTGAACCCGGCGGTCGCGATCGGCCTGCTCATCGCCGGCAAGATCTCGTTCGTGATGTTCCTCGTCGCGGTCGCCGCTGAGATGGTCGGCGCGATCCTCGGCGCGGTCGTGGTGTGGCTGGCGTACCGTCAGCACTTCGACATCGAGGAGGACCCGGCCAACAAGCTCGGCGTGTTTTCCACGGGACCGGCCATCCGCTCGTACGGCGACAACCTCGTCACCGAGATCATCGGCACGTTCGTCCTCGTCTTCGTGATCTTCGCGTTCGCGGACTACGGTGACGTGGAGATCGGCACTCCCGGTGCGCTCGGCCCGCTCACGGCACTGCCGGTCGCCCTGCTGGTGGTCGGCATCGGCGCCTCGCTCGGTGGACCCACCGGCTACGCGATCAACCCGGCGCGTGACCTCGGTCCGCGGATCGCCCACGCCATCCTGCCGATCAAGGGCAAGGGCTCCAGCGACTGGGCCTACTCGTGGGTGCCGGTCGTGGGCCCCCTCGTCGGCGGCGCGCTCGCGGCCCTCGCCGCACCGGCGCTGCTCTCCCTCGCCTGATCCGCCGCATCACCCATTTCAAAGGAGAAAGACATGGCAGATTACGTCATCGCCATCGACCAGGGCACGACCTCGAGCCGCGCGATCATCTTCGACCGCAAGGGCGACATCGTCGCCACCGGTCAGAAGGAGCACGAGCAGATCCTGCCGAAGGCGGGGTGGGTCGAGCACGACCCGCTGGAGATCTGGCGCAACGTGCAGGAGGTGATCGGCCTGGCCCTCAGCCGGGCCGACCTCACCCGCCATGACATCGCGGCCGTCGGCATCACCAATCAGCGCGAGACCGCGGTGGTGTGGGACAAGACCACCGGCAAGCCGGTGTACAACGCGATCGTGTGGCAGGACACCCGCACGCAGGAGATCGTCGACCGCCTCGCGGCGGACGGCGGCGTGGAGCGGTTCAAGCCCGTCGTCGGCCTGCCGCTGGCCACGTACTTCTCGGGCACGAAGATCGCCTGGATCCTGGAGAACGTCGACGGCGCCCGCGCCAAGGCGGAGGCCGGCGACCTGCTGTTCGGCACCACCGACAGCTGGGTGCTGTGGAACCTCACCGGCGGCATCGAGGGCGGCGTGCACGCGACCGACGTGACGAACGCCTCGCGCACGATGTTCATGGACCTCGAGACGCTGGAGTGGCGCGATGACATCCTGGAGGCCTTCGGGGTGCCGCGGTCGATGATGCCGGAGATCCGCTCCTCCTCGGAGGTGTACGGTGCCGCCGAGAGCTCGTCGCTCCTGCGCGAGACGCCGATCTCCGGAATCCTCGGCGACCAGCAGGCGGCGACCTTCGGCCAGGCGGCGTTCAAGACCGGTGAGAGCAAGAACACCTACGGCACCGGATGCTTCCTGATCTTCAACACGGGCGAGAAGATCGTCCATTCGAAGAACGGGCTGCTGACCACCGTCGGGTACAAGCTCGGCGACGGTCCGACGCACTACGCCCTGGAGGGGTCGATCGCGGTGACCGGGTCGCTCATCCAGTGGCTGCGCGACCAGCTGGGCATCATCTCCTCCGCCCCGGAGGTGGAGGAGCTCGCCCGGCAGGTGGAGGACAACGGCGGCGTGTACATCGTCCCGGCCTTCTCGGGGCTGTTCGCGCCGTACTGGCGGCCGGATGCCCGCGGCGCGATCGTGGGTCTGACCCGCTACGCGAACAAGAACCACATCGCCCGCGCCGCCCTGGAGGCCGTCGCCTTCCAGACCCGCGACGTGCTCGACGCGGTGAACGCGGATGCCGGGGTGGACCTCACCGAGCTGAAGGTCGACGGCGGCATGGTCGCGAACGACGCGCTGATGCAGTTCCAGGCGGACGTCCTCGGCGTGCCGGTGGTGCGGCCGAAGGTCGCCGAGACGACCGCGCTGGGTGCGGCCTACGCAGCGGGACTCGCGATCGGCTTCTGGAACGGCCTGGACGACCTGTCTGCCAACTGGCAGGAGGACAAGCGCTGGGAGCCGAGCATGGACGAGGCCGAGCGCGACCGTCAGCTGCGGCTGTGGCGCAAGGCCGTGACGAAGTCGATGGACTGGGTCGACGACGACGTGAAGTGATCGGCGCCGGGGTGGCTGATCCTCGCTGATCACGCACGACGGCTGATCCACGAAGGGCGGGTCCGGATGCTCCGGGCCCGCCCTTCGACGTCAGTGGCACAGCAGCTCAGCGCTTGCCGAAGAGCTTCTGGATCTCGGCGAGGTCGGCCTCGGTAGGGCCGCCCGCGGCCGCACCTCCCCCCAGGCCGAATCCGGAGCCGGTCGGGTTCGCCGGTGCAGCGGCGAGGCCGGCGTTCTCCGCGGCGCGCTTGGCCGGGTTGCCGGAGCGGGAGCCGCTCTTGGCCTTGCCCTTCTTGCCGCCGCGCTTCGCGGACGCGCCCGGGCGGCCCATGCCGGGCATCGGGCCCATGCCGGGGATGTTCGGCATGCCGCCGCGGGCGACGGTCTTCATCATCTTCGCCGCCTGCTCGAAGCGCTGCACGAGCTGGTTGACGTCGGTCACGGTCATGCCCGAGCCTCGTGCGATGCGCAGACGGCGCGAGCCGTTGAGGATCTTCGGGTTACGGCGCTCGGCGGGCGTCATGGAACGGATGATCGCCTCGGTACGGTCGATCTCGCGCTCGTCGAAGTCCTCCAGCTGCTGCTTCATCTGGCCCATGCCCGGGAGCATCCCGAGCATCTTCTTCATCGAGCCCATCTTCTTCATCTGCTGAAGCTGGTCGAGGAAGTCCTCCAGCGTGAAGGCCTCGTTCGCGAGCTTCTCGGCGACCTTGCGCGCCTCCTCCTCGTCGAAGGCCTGCTGCGCCTGCTCGATGAGCGTGAGGATGTCACCGAGGTCGAGGATGCGGCTCGCCATCCGGTCGGGGTGGAACGGCTCGAGGTCGTCGAGGTTCTCCCCCGTCGACGCGAAGATGATCGGGCGCCCGGTGACCGATGCCACCGAGAGCGCCGCGCCGCCGCGGGCGTCGCCGTCGAGCTTGGACAGGACGACGCCGGTGAAGTCCACGCCCTCCTGGAAGGCCTTGGCCGTGTTGACCGCGTCCTGACCGATCATCGCGTCGATGACGAACAGCACCTCGTCGGGGTTGGTCGCCTTGCGGATGTCGGATGCCTGCTTCATCAGCTCGGCGTCGACGCCGAGGCGGCCGGCGGTGTCGATGATGACCACGTCGTGCAGGTGGCGGCGTGCGTGCTCCACGCCGTCCCGTGCGACGCGGATCGGGTCTCCGACGCCGTTGCCGGGCTCGGGGGCGTACACGGCGGCGCCGGCGCGCTCGGCGACGACCTGCAGCTGGGTGACCGCGTTCGGGCGCTGCAGGTCGGCAGCGACGAGCAGCGGGGTGTGGCCCTCCGACTCGAGCTGCTTGGCGAGCTTGCCGGCGAACGTCGTCTTGCCGGAGCCCTGGAGTCCGGCGAGCATGATCACCGTCGGCGGGGTCTTCGCGAACTCGAGCCGGCGCTGCTCGCCGCCGAGGATCGCGATGAGCTCCTCATTCACGATCTGCACGACCTGCTGGGCCGGGTTCAGGGCCTTGTTCACCTCGTCGCCCAGGGCGCGCTCGCGCACCTTGGCCGTGAAGTCCTTGACCACCGTGAGGGCGACGTCGGCATCGAGCAGGGCACGCCGGATCTCGCGGACGGTGCCGTCGACGTCGGCGGGGCTCAGCTTTCCCTTCGTGCGCAGGTTACGGAAGGTCTCGGTGAGCCGGTCGGAGAGCGTGCCAAAGGTAGCCATGGTGCCTCCGATTCTACGCGAGCGGCGCCTCCCCCCTCTCCGGCATCCGACCTACTCCCAGGGCAACTGGTGGATGCTGCGCAGCGCCTCGTCGAACTGCGCCTCGAGCGACGCCTGGCCGGCCCCCTGCTCCGCCCACACGCGCAGCGAGGAGAGCACGGCGGCGGCGTAGGCGGCCCCGAGGATGTCCGCGGGGATGATGCCGATGCCGGCGCTCCGGGCGGCGGCGGCCACGGCACCGGCGATCCGCGCCTGACGCAGTCCCGTGTCGCGCAGCAGCTCCTCCTCCAGCCCCATCGCCCCGGCGTTCCGGAACGCGAGCGCGAGCGGGTCCGGTGCGAAGTCCTCGACGATGTACCGCAGGGCATCGGCCACGCGCTCCCCGGTGGCCTCCGTGCCCAGGGATGCCAGCGCGACGAGCACCTGGTCGATCCGGGCGTCCAGGCCCGACCACAGCACGTCGCTCTTCGAGGCGAAGTAGTTGAAGAAGCTCGAGCGGCTGACTCCGGCCCGGCGGGTGATGTCCACGATGGCGGTGGCGTCATAGCCCTGCTCCAGGAACAGCTCGCATGCGGCCTCGGCGAGCGTCTCGCGAGAGGATGCGCGCGGCCTACCGGCCCGGGACACCGATTCCATAGGCGTCACCTTACCCCGGGCCCGTACCGCGCGCGTGCCGCGTCGCACCGCGATCCGAACAGGCGTAAGGTGGTGACCGGTCTTTTCTTGGACTGCATCCAACAACTCGAAGGACGGTCATGATCGACATCCAGATCGCAGGCCTCGCTCCCGATTTCGTCCCCTACCTCGACGGATGGGATCTGCAGCGCCGCATCCACCGCGAGGTCGTGGAGGGAAGCCGTCCCGACACGCTGCTGCTCCTGGAGCACGAGGCGGTGTACACCGCCGGCAAGCGCACCGAGCCGCACGAGCGCCCGAAGGACGGGACGCCCGTGGTCGACGTCGACCGCGGAGGCAAGATCACGTGGCACGGGCCGGGACAGCTCGTCGGCTACCCGATCGTGCGCCTGCCGGAGCCCATGGACGTCGTCGCGCACGTGCGGCGCCTGGAGCGGCTGCTGATCGAGGTGCTCCGCCCGTTCGGCGTGGACGGCTACCAGGTCGAGGGCCGTAGCGGCGTCTGGGTGCGCCGGCCGTTGTCCGAGGACAAGGTCGCCGCGATCGGCGTGCGCGTGCAGCAGGGCGTCACCATGCACGGTTTCGCGGTGAACTGCGACAACTCGCTCGCCGCGTTCCGCGGCATCATCCCGTGCGGGATCACGGATGCCGGTGTCACCACCGTCAGCGAGGTGAGCGGACGCGCGGTCTCCCCCGCCGACCTGGTCGACGCGGTCTCCGCCGCCTTCACCGCCGAGTACGCGACGGAGGTGGCCGCATGAGCGCCGCTCCGGAGGGACGCAAGCTCCTGCGCCTCGAGGTGCGGAACGCGCAGACGCCGATCGAGCGGAAGCCGGAGTGGATCCGCACCAAGGCGAAGATGGGCCCGGAGTACAAGGCGCTGCACACCCTGGTGAAGGACGAGGACCTGCACACGGTGTGCCAGGAGGCCGGCTGCCCGAACATCTACGAGTGCTGGGAGGACCGCGAGGCGACCTTCCTCATCGGCGGCTCGCAGTGCACGCGCCGCTGCGACTTCTGCCAGATCGACACCGGCAAGCCCGCCGAGTACGACACCGACGAACCGCGCCGCGTCGCTGAGAGCGTGCGCCGGATGGGACTGCGGTACGCGACGGTCACCAGCGTCGCCCGCGACGACCTGCCCGACACCGGCGCCTGGCTGAACGCGGAGACCGTCCGCAAGATCCACGAACTCAACCCGAACACCGGCGTCGAGCTGCTCGCGAACGAGCACAACGCGGACCCGGCGTTCCTCGGCCAGATCTTCGACGCCCGGCCCGAGGTGTTCGCCCACAACGTCGAGACGGTGCCGCGGATCTTCAAGCGCATCCGCCCGGCGTTCAAGTACGAGCGCTCGCTCAACGTGATCACCCAGGGCCACGAGGCGGGGCTGATCACGAAGTCGAATCTCATCCTCGGCATGGGCGAGGAGCCGGAGGAGGTCGTGCAGGCGCTGCACGACCTCCACGAGGCCGGATGCGACATCATCACGATCACCCAGTACCTGCGGCCCTCGCCGCGGCACCTGCCGGTGGCGCGCTGGGTGAAGCCGGCCGAGTTCGTCGAGTTCAAGGAGGAGGCCGAGCGGATCGGGTTCCTCGGCGTGCTCGCCGGGCCCCTGGTGCGCTCGTCCTACCGGGCGGGGCGGCTGTGGGCGCAGTCGATGCTGTCCAAGGGCCGGGAGATCCCGCCGCACCTCGCGCACATCGCGGAAGGCGTGGAGCAGGGGTTCGCGCAGGCGGTCTGAGAGGCGTTTCGTCTCGCTCCGCCTGCGGCGGTGCTCGCTCGACGACCGGGGGGCGGCGGTCCTCGCTCCACGACCGGGGGCCGGACCCTGAGCGTGTCGAAGGGTCGGGCGACGCTTCGACACGCTCAGCGTCCGCTCGACCTCAGTCGGCGCTCATCACGGACTGGACCGAGCCGTCGGAGCCGAGGTTCACCAGAAGGACGTCGTCGGTGGCATCCGCGTCGAGGGCGTACTCGAGCACCGCGAACGGCTCCGAACCCCCGTGCTCGTCGGCGAGGATCGTCATGCTCATCAGGCGCAGCGAGCGGATGATGTCGACCGCGGCATCCCCGCTGACGTCCACGAGCACCGCGGTGAGCTCCTCGCCGTAGGCCTCCTGCTGCTGGAGGATGTACTCGGTCACCTCGCTGGTGCGTTCGTCGACCTCGGAGAGCATGCTGCGGCGGGCGACGGCGTCCACGTGCTCGAGACCAGCGATGAGCGCGGCGGCGACATCGAGCGCCTCCGGCGACACGTCCTCCTGGTCCGGCGCGGTCAGGTCGACGGTGACCGACTGATCGCCGAACTCGACCCGCTCGGTCCAGAAGATCGACCCGTCCGGACCGGAGGAGAGGACTCCGAAGTAGTCGTGCTCGATCGCCATATCGCTATGAAACCAGCCGCATGCCCGGGACGGTAGCCCTACGCGCCGACCAGCGACTGGACGAACACGTGCGGCGTGAATCCGGTGAGGTCGTCGATGCCCTCGCCCTGTCCGAGCAGCTTCACGGGGATGCCGGTGCGCTCCTGCACGGCCAGCACGAAGCCGCCCTTCGCGGACCCGTCGAGCTTTGTGATCACGAGTCCGGTGACGCCGGCGTGCTGCAGGAACGCCTCCGCCTGGAGCACCCCGTTCTGGCCCGTGGTGGCGTCCAGCACGAGCAGCACCTCGCTGATCGGCGCCTGCTTCTCGATGACACGGCGCACCTTGGACAGCTCGTCCATCAGCCCGCCCTTCGTGTGCAGGCGGCCGGCGGTGTCGATGATCGCGATCTCGATGCCGTGCTGCTTGGCGTACTCGACGGTCTGATACGCCACGGAGGCCGGGTCCTGCCCCTCGTGCTGCGGTCGGACCATCGCCGCACCGGCGCGCTGGGCCCAGGTGGCCAGCTGGTCGACGGCGGCGGCGCGGAAGGTGTCGGCCCCGCCGACAACGACGCTGCGCTGGTAGCCGCGCAGGAACTTCGTGAACTTGCCGATCGTGGTGGTCTTCCCGACGCCGTTCACGCCGACGACGAGCACGACCGCCGGCCGCTCGGAGAGCTTCAGCGTGGTGTCGAACCTGGCGAACCGCTCCTCGAGCGTCTCGCGCAGCATCCGCTGCAGGTCGCGCGGGTCGGTGGTGCGGTACCGGTCGACCTTCTCGCGCAGCTCGTCCAGGAGCTGCTCGGTGATGTCAGGCCCGAAGTCGGCCGTGATCAGCGCGGTCTCGAGGTCCTCCCACGTAGTCTCGTCGATCGTGGGCTTGACGAACATGCCGCGCAACGCGCGGCCGAGGGACCAGGACTTCTCCGCCATGACTCCAGCCTAGGGTGCGTTCGCACGCGGGCATGGACGTTTCGTCTGGCTGGAGCGCGGCGCCTGAGCCTGTCGAAGGGCGCTCGACGAGCGGGCGGCGGCGGGGGTCGGGACTCGGCGGGGTCGGGAGGCGGGGGTCAGGAGGCGGCGGCGCGGTCGCCGACCCGCTGGCCGACCACGGCGGAGACGCCGTCCTGCCGCATGGACACCCCGTAGAGGGCGTCGGCGATCTCCATGGTGCGCTTCTGGTGCGTGATGATCAGCAGCTGCGAGCTCTCCCGCAGCTGCTCGAAAACCGTCAGCAGACGCCCCAGGTTGGCATCGTCGAGCGCGGCCTCGACCTCGTCCAGGATGTAGAACGGGCTCGGCCGCGCCTTGAAGATCGCCACGAGAAGAGCCACCGCCGCCAGCGACCGCTCGCCGCCGGAGAGCAGCGACAGCCGTTCGATCTTCTTGCCGACCGGCCGCACCGCGACCTCGATGCCGGTGGTGAGCATGTCGTCCGGGTTCGTGAGCGAGATGCTGCCGGAGCCGCCCGGGAACAGCAGCGGGAAGACCTCGCCGAACGCCTGCTTGGTGTCCTCGAACGCCGCGGCGAAGATCGTCTGCATCCGCTCGTCGAGCTCGGCGATGATCGTGAGCAGGTCCTGCCGGGTCTTGGTCAGGTCCGCGAGCTGCTCGGTGAGGAAGGCGTGCCGCTGTTCGAGCGCGGCGAACTCCTCCAGGGCGAGCGGGTTCACCCGGCCGAGCTGCGCGAGCTTGCGCTCGGCGTCCTTCAGGCGTCGCTCCTGGATCCGCCGATCGAACGGGATCGCGGTGTCCTCGGAGCCGTCCTCGGCACCCGGGTCGCGAGGAACCGGCTGATCAGGGCCGTATTCCGCGACGAGAACGTCCTCATCGAGGGCGAGCTCGGAGGCGACCCGCTCCAGCAGGCTGTTCAGGTGCAGCTTCTTCTCGTGGATCTGCAGCTCGAGGCCGTGCACACTCTCGGTGAGGCCGGCGAGCCGCTCGCGCAGCGAGGTCTCCTGCGCGCGCAAGGCGGTGAGCTCCTCGTTGTGCGCGCTGCGCGCCGCCTCAGCCTCCGCGAGGGCGACGCGCGCCTCGGTGACCGAACGGTCGAGCGAGTCGAGCACCCGAGGCAGCTCCTCGGCCACGCCGGATGCGGCCGCGCGCTGCGCCCGGCGGATCACCGCACGGCGGGCGGCCTCCTCGGCGGCGGCCCGCTCCTGCTCGCGCTGACGCTCCAGAGCGGCGACCCGGGCCTGCGCGGCCCGCACCCGCTCGCGGAGCGTCTCGATCTCCAGCCGCGCGCGCACCTCGCCCTCCCGCGCGGCCTCGAGCGCCTCCAGCAGCCCGTCCCGTGCGGAGGCGTCAAGCACGGGGCGCGGCGTGGACTCGGCTTCCTCGAGCTCGGCCTTCGCCCTCGCAGCCGCCGCCTCGGCATCCGCCACCGCCGACTGCGCCTGACGAAGCCCGGCCTCGAGACGCTCACACTCGGCGACCGCCGCCTCATGCCGCACCGTGATCCGGTTCACCTGCTCGGCGTGGGCGGCGAGGGCCGCATCGTGCTCACGCAGCGCGCGCAGGGCCTCCTTCGCCTCGCGCCGTGTCTCCTCGACCCGTTCGGTGGCCTCGGTGCGCGCCTCGCGGAGGCTGTCGACGATGACGCGGACCTCGTCGAGACGCTCGGCCGCGGCATCCCGCTCCGCGGCCAGCTCCAGGCGGGACGTCTCGCCGGAACCGGCGCGGACGGTGTGCGCGGTGACCACCTCGCCCGTCCGCGTCACGATCGTGGTCGTCCCGTCCCCCGCCGCGGTCAGCGCGGCGTGGGCGCGGCGGGCGGCATCCAGGTCGTCGGCGACCAGCACGTGGGACAGGATCGCCTGAACCCCCGGCGGAGCGGTGGCGACCTCGACCGCCGGGACGGTGCCGGGGATCTCCGGCAGCGACGGCGAAGCTGCGCCGGCCTCCGCGATCACGAAGTCGACCATCCCGCGGGCGCCGGCGACCAGAGCGAACGCGTCTTCGGCGCGGTCCACCAGCACGCCCTCCGCGAGCGGGCCGAGCACCGCGGCGACGGCCGCCTCGAAGCCCGCCCGCACCTGGACGGCGTCGCCGACCAGTCCGCGCACGCCGCTCCCGCCGTTCGCGACGATCTCGGCCGCGCCGCCCGAGAGCGCCAGGGCGCTGCTCAGCGCCGCGGCCTTGGCGGTGAGGGCATCCGCCTCGCGCTCCGCCTCGTGCAGCCGCTCGCGGAGCGCGTCGCGCTCGGCCTCCGCCGCGGTGAGACGCTTCTGCGCGTCCTCGTAGGCGGCCGCGTGCTCGGCCGCGGTTCCCTCCGGTGCCTCGGCGTCCTCGATGGCCTCGAGCGCCTCCGCGGCCTCCCGACGCCGGGTGTGCGCGGCCTCCAGGGCGTTCTCCTGCCGCAGCACCGCGCCGCGGACGGCGGCGAGGGCGGATGCCGCGGCGTCGGCGTTGCCGCGCAGGGCGGTCAGCCGCATGTCGTACTCGGAGACGAGGGCGCTCTGCTCGGCGATGTCCACGTCGAGGGTGTCCAGCTCGGCACGGGCCTGCATCACCTCGCGGCTGGCCTGCGCCGCGGCATCCTGTGCGTCGCCGAGCCCTTCCGAGATCCGCGAGATCTCCGCCTTCGCCTCGTCGATGGTGTCCTGCGTGACCGTGATGGCGGTGACGGCGTCGTCGTCCTCGGAGCCCAGCAGCGCGAGGCGCTGGTTCGCGAGCGTGAACAGCCCCCGCATCCGCTCCTGCACCTGCTCGAGGCCGAAGGCGACGCGGCGCGCCTCGTCCACGGCGGCGGAGTTCTGCTCGCGCTCGAGCCGCTGGATGGCGGCGCGCACTCCGTCGAGCTGCTCGGACAGCACCAGCCGCTCGGTGTGGCGCTCGTGCTCGGTGCGGGTGTGATCGGCGAGTGCGGTCCGCAGCGCGACCACGTCGTCGGCGAACAGGCGCGCCTTCGCGTCGCGCACCACGGCGGCGATGGTCTGCGCCTCGCGGGCGATCTCCGCCTGGCGCCCCAGCGGCTTCAGCTGACGCCGGATCTCGCCGGCGAGATCGCTGAGGCGGGTGAGGTTGGTCTCCATCGCCTCGAGCTTGCGGAGGGTCTTCTCCTTGCGGCGGCGGTGCTTGAGGATGCCGGCGGCCTCCTCGATGAACCCGCGGCGGTCCTCGGGCGAGGCCTGCAGCACGGTGTCCAGCCGGCCCTGACCGACGATGACGTGCATCTCCCGCCCCAGGCCGGAGTCGCTGAGCAGCTCCTGCACGTCCAGCAGCCGGCAGTTGGAGCCGTTGATGGCGTACTCGCTGGACCCGTTGCGGAACAGGGTGCGGCTGATCGTCACCTCGGAGTACTCGATCGGCAGCGCGCCGTCGCTGTTGTCGATCGTGAGCTGCACCTCGGCGCGCCCGAGCGGTCCGCGCGTGGAGGTGCCGGCGAAGATGACGTCCTCCATCTTGCCGCCGCGCAGGGTCTTGGCTCCCTGCTCCCCCATCACCCAGGCGAGCGCGTCGACGACGTTCGACTTGCCGGAGCCGTTGGGCCCGACGATGCAGGTGACCCCGGGTTCGAAGACGAAGGTCGTGGGCTGCGCGAAGGACTTGAAGCCCTTCAACGTCAGGCTCTTCAGGTGCATGCCGGCGCCTTCACGATCGGGAGAATCACGTGCATACGCTACCCGAACGGCCGTCCCGGGCCGGGATCCCGCGCGGGCGGGAGCCTGTTCGCGCAGCTTCCGACACGCCGATGAATCATGAGGATGCTTGACGCGCCGACGGAAACCCCGCTAGCGTGACTGCTCGATCGCCTGAAAGGAGGTAACCGATGATGATCACGAAGCTCGACGCCCGCCACACCGGCTGGAACGCGACGCACGTGACAGCGCGATACCGTGCGCTCGCGGTGACCTCCGCCGGCGTCCGCGGCCTCCACGCGCTCAGCACCGTTTGCTAGCAGCGCACCACCGCCGCCCGACCGTCTCCGGATCTCTCGTCCGGACACCGATCCGCGCGTCCGCCTTCTGAGCGGCCGCCCTCCCCGCCCACCGGGCGCTCCGCATCCGCTGCGGTCGCCTCAGGGCCTTCCCCCGGATGCCCGGCGACCGCCGTTCCGGCGCACCTCGGCATCCGTCTGCGACCTCTCGCACCCATCACCACCTGAAGGACACATCGTGAACACCACCGTGCGTTCCCTGGACGACACCACCGGGCGGCTCAACCGGAGCACGACCCACCCGCCGGATACCGGGGATCGTCAGATCCTCACCATCCCCGACCGGGACGATCGGCAGCGGCTGACGCCCGCCGAGCGCCTCACCCTTCGCATCGGTCTCTGGCTGCAGCGCAGCATCCGTGCCGTCCAGCGGCAGGAGATCCGCGTGCAGGAGCACGCGGAGCGGCACGAGAGCGCGCGCCTCGCCCTCAGCCAGCGCGAGGCGATGATCCTGCTCACCTACGACCTGCAGCGTCAGCTGCGCTGAGAGAAGGACGCCGTGATCGTTCCGCTTCCCGCCGGGGCGACCCTGCGTCCGCTCGAGCTTCCGGCTCGGGCGGACGCGGGGCCCACCCCGCTCATCCGCGCGTACGCCGACGTGCGCAACACGTCGCTGCACGAGACCACGGGGCGCACCGACGCGTTCCGCACCGCCGAATCCCTGCTGCCGATGCTGCGCTCCACCCCGGAGCAGCGCCGCCGGCAGTGGTACGTCGAGCAGGACGGCGAGATCGTCGGATGCTGCGCCACCACGATCCTGCTGGACGACGGCGGCGACACCGGCATGATCGGCATCGCCCTCCTCCGCCGGGTCTGGGATCAGGGCATCGGCGGCGCCGTCCTCGCGCACGTCGAAGCGGAGCTGCGCGCCGCCGGGGTCCGGAGGCTGCTGAACTGGACCGAGCACGCCGAGACCGCCGGGGCGGACGTCGACCGTCTCCCGTCGCCCACCGGGTACGGATCGGTACCCCACGACCACGCGGCCCGGTTCCTGCTGCGGCACGGCTACCGACTGGAGCAGGTCGAGCGGATCAGCCGCTTCATCTGGACCGGCGACAGCGTCGCGCACCTGCAGCGGCTCCTGGACGAGGCGCGCTCCCACGCGCCCGGATACGGCATCGTGCAGTGGATGCTTCCGACACCGCCGGCACGGCTCGACGGCTACGCGCTGTTAAAGTCGCGCATGTCCACCGACGTGCCGGATGCGGATCTGGACATGCCGGCCGAGGCGTGGGACGCCGACCGCGTGCGCCGGCACGACGACCTGTACGCGGTCCGCGGCTCCTCGGTGCTCGTGACCGCCGCCGAGGAGGTGGCGACGGGTCGTCTGTGCGCGTTCAACGAGCTCGCCATCACCGCCGACCACACCACCGCCACGCAGCAGGAGGACACCCTCGTGCTCGCCGAGCACCGCAGCCGCCGGCTGGGAATGCTCGTGAAGACCGCCGGCCTGTTGACCTGGCGCGAGCGCTTCCCGGAGTCGCCGTACGTGATCACCGCCAACGCCGAGGAGAACCGGCCCATGCTCTCCATCAACGAAGCCATCGGCTTCACCCCGATCGCCTACGAAGGCGCCTGGAAGAAGGAACTGACATGACCACGCTCGCCGAGGAGCTCACGATCGCGCCGCTGACCGTCCCGGCGGCGCTGGACGCCGCCGACGCCGCCGACTTCCTCGCCTACGCGGAGCTGAACCGCCGCGTGTGCGCCCACGACGCCGGCCTTCCGGAGCTGGCGCCCAGCGCTCAGGAGATGCTGCCGGACTGGCTGGACGCGACGGACCGGCTGCAGCTGGGCTTCGTCGCCCGCCGGCAGGGACGACTGGTCGGGGTCGCCAGCATGACCCTCGCCCAGGAGGACGGGTCCACCACGGGCGAGTCCGACGTGCTGATCGAGCCGGACGCCTGGAGTACGGCGTGGGGCCCGCGTGCCGCCGCCGCGCTTCTGGCCGCCCTCGAGGACGAGGCTCGGCGCCGCGGGCGCACAAGCCTGCAGACGTGGACGCTGCACCGACCGGGCTCGGCCGATCGAACGCTGATCCCTGCGACCGGCTGGGGACGGGTCGCCGCCACCGAACTGAGCGAGACGCTGGAGAGCGCCGGGTACCGGCTCGAGCAGGTGGAACGCAACAGCGAGTTCGATCTGCAGGGCGACACCGCCGGATTGGAGAAGCGTCTGGCATCCGCCCTGGCATCCGCCGGGCCGGACTACCGCGTGGTCGCCTGGACCCTGCCCACGCCGCCCGAGCACCAGGACGGGTACGCCCAGGTGCTGTCGCGGCTGGCCACCGATGTGCCCAGCGGCGATCTCGCCATCGACGAGGAGCGCTGGGATGCGGCGCGCGTCCGCCGCCGCGACCGCCGGTTCGCCGACAGCGGCCAGACGGTGTCGGTCGCGGCCGTGCAGCACGTCCCGACCAGCGCGCTCGTGGCCTACAACGAGCTCGTGATCGGCCCCGACCTCACCGGCGTCACCCACCAGTTCGGCACCCTGGTGCGCAAGGAGCATCGCGGGCACCGGCTCGGCACCATCGTGAAGTGCGCAAACCTGCTGCGCTGGCGCTCGATCGCCCCGGCGTCGCCGAAGGTGTCCACCTTCAACGCGGAGGAGAACCGCCCGATGCTGGACATCAACGAGGCGCTGGGCTTCGTGCCGGTCTCCTATACCGGCGCCTGGCAGAAGCGCCTGTCCTGAAACGGCGCGGTCGTCGAGCCGCACCGGAGTCATCCCCGGGGATGACGCCTCCGGTCCGGGATCATCCGCTGGTGCGATGACCCGGATCGGGGGCCCGGAGGACGCTGGAGGTATGAACGACACCGTCCTGCATGCACGATCCCTTCGGAAGAGCTACGGCCCCACCCGCGCGCTCGGCGGCGTCGATGTCATCGTCGCGCGCGGCGAGTCCGTGGCGATCATGGGCGCCTCCGGGTCGGGGAAGACGACGCTGTTGCACGTTCTGGCCGGAATCATCGTGCCGGACGGCGGTGCGGTGACGTTTGCCCCGGCGGGCGGCGCGCCGGTCGAGGTGGCGTCGCTGTCGGAGAGCGCCCGGTCACGGCTGCGGCGGGACAGGTTCGGGTTCGTGTTCCAGCAGGGACTGCTGATCCCGGAGCTCACCGCGATCGAGAACGTGGCGCTGGCGCTGATGATCAACGGCATGAAGCGCCAGGAGGCGGTGCCGCACGCGGCCTCCTGGCTGCAGGCGCTCGGCCTGGCCGGCATGGAGGATCGCCGCATCGTCGAGCTGTCCGGCGGGCAGGCGCAACGCGTCGCGATCGCGCGAGCGCAGGTCACCGGGGCGGAGCTGATCTTCGCGGACGAGCCGACCGGCGCCCTGGATTCGCACACCTCCGCCGAGGTGATGGACGCCCTGCTCTGGTCGACGACCGGACAGGGGCGGACGCGATCGTCGTCACGCACGACCCGCAGGTGGCCGCGCGGTGCGGTCGCACGGTGTCGATGCGGGACGGCGTCATGGCCGGGGCGGAGGTGGCGGCGTGAACCTCTCCGTGCTGCGGATGCTGCTCCGCCCCGAGCCCGGCAACACCGCGACCCTGGTCATTCCGGCATCCGCCTTCGCCGTCGTGACGACGCTGGTGCTGACCGTCGTCGGCGGCGCGCAGGCGTTCTGGCGCTGGGACCACGACGACGCGCTCATCTACCAGGCGCTGGCGGCGGTGGCGCTGGTGCTGCTCGTCGTGCCGCTCGCCTCGCTCGGCGGCGCGGCGGCGCGTCTCTCGGCACGGCGGCGGGACGAGCGGCTGTCGACGCTGCGTCTGCTCGGCATGACCCCGGCCGGCGTGGCGACGCTCACCGTCCTCGAGTCGACCCTCGTCGCCGCGATCGGCGCCCTCGCGGGGGTGCTCGGTCACCTCGCGCTGGCGCCTGCGATCGCTCTCATCCCGTTCCGCGGCGAAGCGCTCGGGCTGGACGCCGTGCTGCTCGGCGCCCCGGCGATGCTCGCCGTCTGCGCCGGGGCCGTGCTTCTCGCCGCGGTCAGCGCGGTGCTCGGGTTGCGTCGTGTGGTGATCTCGCCGCTGGGCGTGCGGACGCGGGCGCAGCCGGCATCCGTGCACTGGCTCCGTGCTGTCGCAGGCGCGGCGCTCCTCGGGCTCGCGGTGCTCCTCGCCCAGTCGGTGCCGGCGATCGCGGCGGCGGTGTCGATCGCCGCGGTGCTCGCGGTGCTGTTCGGCGGCACGCTGGCGCTGCTGAACCTCATCGGGCCGTGGGTGCTGACGGCGATCGCGACCCGGCAGGCCCGCCGTGCGCAGACGCCGGAGCGCCTGCTCGCGGCCCGCACCGTGCTGGACGCGCCGAAGGCCGCGTGGCGGCAGGTCGGCGCCATCGCGATGGCGAGCTTCATGGCCGTGTTCGCCGGCACGGGCGTCTCGCTGATGAGCACCATGAGCGCGGAGGGCGCGTCCGCGCAGGATCTGACGCTGGTGCCGGACATGCGGACGGGGCTGAACATCACGCTGGTCGGGTCGTTCCTCATGGTCGCGGCCTCGGTGGGCGTCACCCAGGCGGCGGACGTGCTCGACCAGCGTCCGCTGCACCACAGCCTGCATCAGCTCGGGGTGCCCCTGCGGACGGTGGATGCCGCGCGGCGGCGGGCCATCATGTCACCGCTCGTGGTCACCGCACTCGGCTCGGCGCTGTGCGCCGGCGTGGTGGTGTTCCCGCTGCTCGGGATCGCGCTGATCGTCGCGCCGGTGTCGCTGCTCACGATCGCACTCGTGCTGGCCGCCGGGATCGCGGTCGTCGGGCTGAGCACGCTGGCGACGCGGCCGATGCTGGCGAGGGCTTTCGCGTGACGGCGGGGCGGGTGAGGTCTGCGGCACGCCGCGCCTCTAGCGCCTCCGCTGGCACCTCGGGCAGTAGTGCGACGACCGGTTCATGAACGCCTCCCGCCGGATCGGGCCGCCGCACCGCGGGCACGGCCGGCCACCGCGGCCGTAGGCGTTCAGCGAGTGTGCGAAGTAACCCGCCTGCCCGTTCACGTTCACGTACTGGGCGTCGAAGCTGGTGCCGCCCTCGGCGAGAGCCTTCTGCAGCACGAGCCGCACCTCGCCGAGCAGGCGCCCGACGGCCTGCGCCGACAGCCTGCCGCCGGACGTCTCGGGGTGGATGCGCGCGGCCCACAGCGACTCGTCGGCGTAGATGTTCCCGATGCCGCTGACGAGGGTCTGGTCGAGCAGGATGCGCTTGATCGCGCTCGACCGTCGGCGCGCCGCGATCGTGAACGCCGCATCGTGGAAGGCCGGATCGAGCGGGTCGCGCGCGATGTGGGCGGCCTGCGCGGGGATGCGGGCGAGGTCGCTGCCGAAACCGCCCGGCGCGCCGTCCGGGGTGTCCCGCAGCTCGTCCACGGCGAGGGAGCCGAAGGTGCGCTGGTCGCTGAACACCACGGCGAGTTCGCCGTGCGCGGGGTGCGCGATGTGCATCCGGATGCGCTCGTGCCGCTCGCGCGGGGCATCCGGTGTGCGCAGCAGCATCTGGCCGCTCATGCCGAGATGCGTCATCAGTGCCGCACCCCCGCCTTCGAGGGGCATCCACAGGAACTTGCCGCGGCGCGCCGCGCCGAGGATGCCGGTGCCCTCGAGCCGGCGGACGAAGTCCGCGGCGCCGGCCGGATGCCGGGTGAGGGCGCGCTCGTCGAGCACCTCGACGGCCTCGATGCGGGCGCCGACGACGGCGGGTGCGAGGCCGGCGCGGACGACCTCGACCTCGGGGAGCTCAGGCACGTTCGCTGAGCGTGCGCCACGCGCTGAGCGCCGCGGCCATCTCGGCCGTCTTCTTGCTGGTGCCCTCACCCGTGGAGACCACGTCGCCGACCGTCACGGTGGCGGTGAACACGCGGTTGTGGTCGGGGCCGTCGGATGCCACCGAGTACACCGGCGGCGGCGCGCCCAGCCGCGCCGCGAGCTCCTGCAGGCTGGTCTTCGGATCCATGGCCGCGCCGTACCGCTCCGGGTTCGCCAGCAGCGGCTCGGTCAGCCGGAGCACCAGCTCGGTCGCGGCATCCGGACCCGCCGACAGGTATGCGGCACCGAACACGGCCTCCATGGTGTCGGCGAGGATCGAATCCTTGTCACGACCCCCGGTGAGCTCCTCACCGCGTCCGAGGCGCAGGTGGGCGCCCAGACCGATGCCCCTTGCGACCTCGGCGAGGGCGACCGTGGACACGACGCTCGCGCGCCGCTTGGCCAGCTCGCCCTCGTCGAGGTCGGGATAGGTCGTGAACAGCATCACCGTGACGGCGAGACCCAGCACGGAGTCGCCGAGGAACTCCAGGCGCTCGTTGTGCGGGATGCCGCCATGCTCGTAGGCATACGAACGGTGCGTCAGAGCTCGTCCCAGGAGCTGCTCGTCGATCGCGACGCCCAGCTTCTCGGTGAGAGGCCTCTCCCCCGCGGGGACCTCGGTCACCATGGGGAGATCAGATGTCGGCGACCTTGCGGCCCTTGTACTCGAGGAAGAGCTCGGTGCCCTGCGAGTCGGTGACGACCTTCGCCTGGTGCGGACGGCTGTAGACGACCTTGCCGTTCTCCACGGTCTTCACGAGCGCGGGGGCCTCGGCCTTCCACTGCGCGCGACGCGAGCGGGTGTTGGAACGGGAGACCTTGCGCTTCGGGGGGTTACCAGCCATGACTAGCTCTCTTCTTTCTCGGCGGCGCGGCCATCTGCCTCGCCGTCCTGGTCTGTGATCTGTCGGAGCGCGCTCCATCGAGGATCGATGGGAGCGGTGCTCTCTGCTCCGGCGCTTCCGGTCAGCTTCTCACCCGTGTTCGGGTCGAGACCCGGGCAGTCCGGCTGACACACCGGCTGAAATGGAAGCGACAACACGATCGCATCCCTGACGAGAGTTTCAAGATCCACGTGGTCGTCTTGAACCTCGAAGTCAGTTTCTTCCTCACCAGGATACGCGAAAAGCTCCTGGAACTCGACTTCGACGGGCGCGGTGATGTCGGTGAGGCAGCGTCCGCACACGCCGACGTAGTCGGAATCGGCGGTTCCGGAGACGAGGATGCCCTCGTGCACCGACTCCAGGCGGACGTCGAGGTCGACGGTCTCCCCCGCCTCGACGGAGACGATGCCCTCACCCCACTGCTCGGCGAGGGTCACCTGGAAGCGGTGCTCGCGCATCTCGCCCGGCTTGCGAACGATGTCGCGGACGGGGAGGACGAAGGGGCCGTTCAGTCGGGATTTCACCCCGCCATGCTACCGGCCTGCACCTGGCAGCGGGCCGTGCCGTCGGCTGCGGCGGTGTCAGAGGCCGCGGGCGCCGGTGTCCAGGAACGCCGCGACCGCGGGCGGCACGAACGGCGAAACGTCACCGCCCAGGGACGCCACCTGGCGCACCAGCGAGCTGGAGACGAGGGCGTGCGCGGGGTCGGGCAGCAGGAACACGGTCTCGATGTCGGCGAGGTGCCGGTTCACGATCGCCATCGGCGACTCGTAGGCGACGTCGACCTGCGAGCGGATGCCCTTGACGAGCACTCCGGCGTTGACGTCGCGGGCGTAGTCGACGAGCAGGCCCATGCTCCACGAGCCGACGATGATGTGCCCCTCCAGGCCGGCATCCGCGATCGACTGCTCCAGCAGGCTGAGCCGCTGCGCGATCGGGAGCATCGCCTGCTTGCCCGGGTTGTGCACGACGAGGACGTGCAGCTCGTCGTACAGCCGGGCGGCACGCCGGATGACATCCAGATGCCCCAGCGTGGGCGGATCGAAGGAGCCAGGGACGACGGCGATCCTGCTGTTCACTGCCACTCCCTCGTTCGCTCGGTGCATCGCATCCCCCCAGCCTAGGACACCGCACCCTCGGCGCCCGCTGAGTGCGGCCCGCGCGCCAGTCCCGGCCGAGCGCTCAGTTCCTGCCGAGCGCTCAGGTCCAGCCGAGCTCAGTTCTTGCCGAGAGCGGCGCGGTCGTCCTCGGTGACGCGGCGCTCGATCGCGTCGCGGAGGCCGGCGTGGCGTTCCAGCGTCGGGTCGGCGGTGAGGATGTCCCGCGCGATGTCGCGGGCCTGCGCGATCAGCCCGGCATCCTTCACCACGCGTAGCAGACGCAGCGACGAGCGCGTGCCGGACTGCGTGGCGCCGAGCACGTCGCCCTCGCCGCGCAGCTGCAGGTCCACCTCCGCGAGCTCGAAGCCGTCCAGGGTGGCGGCGACCGCCTCCACGCGCTCGCGCGCGGGCGTCCCCGCCTCGGCCTCGGTGACGAGGAGGCAGAGTCCCGGCACGGATCCGCGGCCGACGCGGCCGCGCAGCTGATGCAGTTGGGAGACCCCGAAGCGGTCGGCGTCGAGGATGATCATGGTGGAGGCGTTCGGCACGTCGACGCCGACCTCGATCACGGTGGTCGCGATGAGCAGGTCGATGTCCCCGCGAGCGAACGCCTGCATCACGGCATCCTTCTCCTCCGACGCCATCCGCCCGTGCAGCACCGCCCGGCGCACCTGGGACAGCGTGGGATGCGTGCCGAGCGCTTCGTCGAGCTGCACCACTCCCCAGCGGGGGCCTCGGCCCTCCGCATCCGGCGGCGGCGCGTCGTCGGCCTCCACTGTGTCGCGGGCGGTGTCGATCGCCGCGCACACGGCGAACACCTGGCGCCCCTGCGCGATCTCCTCCCCCGCCCGTGCCCACACCCGCTGGAACCAGTTGGGATGGTCCGCGAGCGGGGCGACGTGTGTCTGGATGCCGGCGCGCCCGGCCGGCATCGACCGGATCACGGAAGTGTCCAGGTCGCCGAACACCGTCATGGCGACCGTGCGCGGGATGGGCGTGGCGGTGAGCACCAGCGCATGCGGGCTGGTGCCCTTCGCGCGCAGCGCCTCCCGCTGCTCCACGCCGAAGCGGTGCTGCTCGTCGACGACGACGAGACCGAGGTCGGCGAAGGTCGTGCGGTCGGCGAGCAGCGCGTGCGTGCCGACGACGATGAGCGCCTGGCCGGAGGCGACGCGCAGCGCGGCCCGCCGTCGTTCCGGCGCCGACATCTGGCCGGTGAGCAGCGTCGGCATCAGCTGCGGTGCGAGGTCGGGGCCGAGCATCTTCACGATCGAGCGCAGATGCTGCGCGGCGAGGACCTCCGTCGGCGCGATCAGGGCCGACTGCCCGCCCGACTCGGCCACCTGGAGCATCGCCCGCAGCGCCACGAGCGTCTTGCCGGAGCCGACCTCGCCCTGCACGAGCCGGTTCATGGGGCGGCCGCGGGAGAGGTCCTCGGCGATCTCGGCGCCGACAGCCTGCTGGTCCGGAGTGAGGGTGAACGGCAGCGCGGCGTCGAAGCGCTCCAGCAGTCCGCCGGTGCCGGAGGCGCGGGGAGCGGTCGTCAGCGCGCGGACGCGTTCACGCTGCTGCAGCAGCGCCGCCTGAAGCGTGAGCGCCTCGTGCATCCGCAGCGTGCGCACCGCCGGGTCGATGTCGCCGCGGGTGCGCGGCCGGTGGATGCGCTCGAGCGCCTCCCTCGCGACCAGCAGGCCCTCGCGGGTGCGGACCTCGTCGGGCACCGGGTCGGGCACGTCGCCGAGTCCGTCGAGCGCGCCCGCGACGAAGCTCGCGATCTGCCAGGACTGCACGGCGGAGGTGGCGGGGTAGATCGGGATGGGGATGTTCGCGCGGGCATCCGCGCTGCGCCGCGCGGCATCCTCGTCGTCGAACAGCTCGTACTGCGGATGCGCGAACTGCAGCACGTCGCGGAACATGCCCACCTTGCCGGAGAACACGCCGCGGCGCCCGGGAGCGAGCTGCTTGCTGCGCCACTCCGCCTGGTTCATGTTCTTCGCGAAGAAGGTGAGCGACATCGTGCCGACGCCGTCGCCGATCAGCACGTCGACCATGGCGCCCGGCTTGTTCCGCATCCGCCGCACCGTGGAGGAGAGCACCTCCGCGACGATCGTGACCGTCTCGCCGAGTGGCAGGTCGCGGATGGGCGTGAGCTCCCCCGGGTCGGCGTACCGGCGCGGGTAGTGCGCGAGCAGGTCGCCCACGGTCGTCATCCCGAACGCGCGCTCGAGCGTCTTCGACGGCGCACCCCCGACGGCCTGCGCGAGGGGCGTGTCGAGCTGGAACGGCATGATCCGAGTCTAGAGAGGGGCGCGGACGCCGCCCGCGGCGGGTGCCGCCCGCGACGGGTGCCGTATCGTGAACCGGGTGACCAGGATCATCGCCGGAGCGGCCCGCGGCGTGCGTCTCGACGTCCCCGGCGCCGGCACCCGGCCCACCAGCGACCGCGTGCGCGAATCGCTGTTCGGGGCGCTGGAATCCATGGACGCCGTGCACGGCGCCCGGGTCCTCGACCTGTACGCCGGCACGGGCGCGCTCGGGCTCGAGGCGTGGAGTCGCGGGGCGGCGTCGGTGGATCTCGTGGAGCGCTCCCGCCCTGCCGCGCTCGTCGTCAAGCGCAATGCGGCCGCGGTGGCGAAGTCGATGGGCGTCGGCCGGGCGGCGCAGGTGCATCAGGCCACCGTGCGGGGCTTTCTGCAGCGCGGTCTCGGCGCCTACGACCTCGTGTTCACCGACCCGCCGTACGACCTCGACGACGCCGCCATGACCGGGGACCTGGTCGCCCTCGCGCCGCTGCTGTCTGCGCACGCCGTCGTCGTCATCGAACGGGCCCGGCGTTCCTCCGCGCCGGACGTCGCCGCCGCGGGGCTCGAGATCGTCCGCGAGAAGAGCTACGGCGACACCGCGGTGTGGTGGGCGGTGCCGGTCGCCTGATGACTCGCCGTCGGCGGGTCAGTCCGCGACGGCGTCCCAGTCGCGATAAGGGTCCCAGCCCTGGGCGCCCACGGGTTCGCCGTCGCAGGTCACCCGGTGCGCACCGGCATCCGTCACCACGCCGATGCGGCGGAAGCCGGGAGGCAGGATGTCGCCGGGGAAGGCGGCGAGCAGAGCGTGGTCCTCGCCCCCGGCCAGCGCACGCGCCGGATGCGGGCCGAGGGCGTCGCTCTCCAGAGCGATGGTGACACCGGATGCCGCGGCCATCCGCGACGCGTCGAGGGCGAGTCCGTCCGAGACGTCCATCATCGCGGTCGCGCCGGCGACCGCGGCGACCGGTCCGAGTCCGATCGGCGGCGCGGGGCGCAGCTGCGCCTCGACCGCCCGCCGTTCGGACGGATCCAGCCGGGACGGGTCGACCGGCACGGCCGTCTCGCCGTCGCGGAACCGGCCGAACAGCAGCGACAGTCCGTGGGCGGCGAGCCCCATCTCCCCCGCCACCGCGACGACGTCGCCGGGACGCGCGCCGGCGCGGGTGACGGCCGGCCGTCCGCCGAGGTCGCCGAGCGCGGTCACCGCGATCGTGAGCACGTCCGACACCGTGAGGTCGCCGCCGACGACGGCGCAGCCGGGCGCGAGCGCCGCGCAGCAGTCGCGCAGACCGTCCGCCATGGCCTCGACGAACGACAGGCGGGTATCGCGCGGGACGGCCAGCGCGACCAGCAGACCGGTGGGGACGGCGCCCATCGCGGCGACGTCGGCGAGGTTGACGGCGGCGGCCTTCCAGCCGAGGTCGTATCCGCTCGACCAGGCGAGCCGGAAGTCGGGACCGTGCACGAGGGTGTCGGTCGTGGCGACGACCGAGCCGGAGGGGGCGGCGATCACGGCGGCGTCGTCGCCGGGGCCGAGGATGCTGTGGGCTGCGGGAACGGTGCGCGCGAGGATCGCCCGCAGCACGTCGCCTTCGGAGATCTCGCCGAGGGTCGGGTCGCCGGCGGGTTCGGATGCCATGGTCACAACGGTAGCCTGGATGCATGCTCCGTCGTTTCGCCGCCGTCCTCGGCGTGCTCGCGACGCTCGCCCTGGCCGGATGCTCCAGCACCGTGCACCTCGAGCCCGCGGACGACGCGAACAACCCCGCGTGCGCGGAGGTGACGGTGCGGCTGCCGGAGGTGGTCGCCGGCCAGGAGCGGCGATGGACGGATGCCCAGGCGACCGGCGCCTGGGGTGAGCCGACCGCGGTGATCCTGTCCTGCGGGGTGACCGTGCCCGGACCGACCGCGGAGCTGCAGTGCGTCACGCTGGAGGGCATCGACTGGCTCGTGGACGAGTCGGATTCGCCACGGCTGCGGATGACGAGCTACGGCCGCGACCCGGCGGTGCAGGTGTTTGTCGACACGGAGCGGGTCAGCTCGAACGAGGTGCTGACCAACGCCGGGCTGGTCTCCGCGGTGCGGACGATCCCCGCCGAGCGCTCCTGCATCGCGCCGGACACCCTCCCCGAGGGCTGACCTCCCCCGGACGCTGCGCCTGTCGAAGCGCCCCCACATCAGACGGACGCTGAGCCTGTCGAAGCGTCCGCCCCGCCACTGCGAACGTTCTCCACACTTCTCACCTCAACGCCCTCGCGTCGCTTCGCGTGCGTGAGACTTCTGCGATGGCATGGATGTACATCCTCCGCTGCAGGGACGGCACGTACTACACCGGCAGCACGGCGATCGACGTCGAAGCCCGGGTCTGGGAGCACAACAACGACGAGCGGGCAGCGTCCTACACGCGCAAGCGGCGCCCCGTGACCCTCGCGTACGCGGAGTTCTTCGACAGCGTCGAGGCGGCATTCCGTCGTGAGAAGCAGGTTCAAGGATGGTCGCGAACGAAGAAGGAGGTGCTCATGGCCGGGCGTGGTGATGAGCTGCCGCAACTCTCACGAACACGGCTGGGTTCGAAGGGGACTGCCGAGGGAACGGCGGACGCTTCGACGAGCTCAGCGTCCGAGCGATGAAGGGGACGCTTCGACAGGCTCAACGACCGGGAGCGGCAACGACGGGGAGCGGGACGGGGTGGGGTCAGCGGTGGAGGGCGGATTCGATGAGCTCGGTGATGAGGTCGCGGTAGCTGAGGCCGGAGGCGATCCAGCACTTCGGGAACATCGATATCGGGGTGAACCCGGGCATCGTGTTCAGCTCGTTCACCACCAGGCGCCCCTCGGGGGTGAGGAACATGTCGACGCGGGCAAAGCCCTTCCCGTCCACCGCCTCGAACGCGCGGATGCCGGCATCCTGCACCGCCGCGACCTCCGCCTCGGTGAGCGAGGCCGGGCACACCACGTCCACGCCGTCGCCGCCGAGGTACTTGCCCTCGAAGTCGTAGAACCCGCGGGAGGTCAGCACGATCTCGCCCGGGAGCGACGCGCGCACGGCATCCGCCCCCTCCAGCACCGCCACCTCGATCTCGCGACCGGTGATGCCGGTCTCGACGAGCACCTTCTCATCCTCCACGAACGCGACCTCGAGGGCCGCGTCCAGCTCGGACGGGTCGGTCACCTTCGACACGCCGACGCTCGATCCGGCCCGGGCCGGCTTCACGAACAGCGGCATGCCGAGCGCCTCGATCTCGGCGCGCAGCGCGGCGGCATCCCGCTCCCACGCCCGGCGTCGCACCGTCACCCAGGGGGCGACCTCGATGCCGGCGGCCTGCAGCGCGACCTTCATGAAGTGCTTGTCCATGCACAGCGCGGAATCGAGCACGCCGCCGCCGGCGTACGGCACCTCGAGGGTGTCGAAGAAGCCCTGGATGGTGCCGTCCTCGCCGTGCGTGCCATGCAGGATCGGCAGCACCACGTCGACCTCGCCGAGGTCGACGGTCGAGCCGTCCGGAGCGGCGACGCGCAGCATCCGATCCCCGCCGGGCTCAGGCCACCGCACCCGCGTGCCGTTGTCGACGACCTCGGGCAGCTTGGCGGCGTCGAGGGCGAACTTCGCGGGGTCGTCCTCCTCGAGGACGAAGGCGCCCTCCCGGGTGATCCCGACCGGGATCACCGCATAGCGGTCACGATCGATCGCGGCCAGCACCCCGCCCGCCGTTGCGGAACTGATCGAGTGCTCGCTGGAACGCCCGCCGAAGAGCACCACCACCGTCTGTCTGTCCAAGATTGGTCCTCTCCCCCTGCGGGGTGTCGTCGTCCGTCGTCAGGTGCGGAGCGATGTCGCGCGGGTTCATGGTGCCGTCCAGCACCATCTTCACCTGCTCGACGATGGGCATGTACACGTCCGACTCCCGCGCCAGCTGCAGCACCGGCGCGACCGAGGCCAGTCCCTCCGCGGTCTGCTCCATCTGCTTGACCACGTCGTGGAAGCTGTACCCCTGGCCGAGCAGCCGGCCGGCGGTGTTGTTGCGGCTCAGCGGCGACTGGCAGGTGGCGATGAGGTCGCCGAGGCCGGCCAGGCCCTGCAGGGTCTCCGGGTGCGCGCCGTTGGCGACCGCGAAGTCCGTCATCTCCACCAGTCCGCGGGTGATGATCGACGCCTTCGTGTTCTCGCCGTAGCCGACGCCGTCGACGATGCCGATCGCCACCGCGATCAGGTTCTTCAGCACCCCGCCGAACTCGGTGCCGATTACGTCGGTGTTCACGAAGGAGCGGAAGTACGAGTTGCGGGCGGTGCGCGCGACGGCATCCGCCGTCTCCTGGCTGCGCGAGGCGATCACCGCCGCCGTGGGCTGCTCGCGGGCGATCTCCAGGGCGAGGTTGGGTCCGGATGCCACCGCGATGCGCATCGGATCGCAGCGCAGCTCCTGCTCGATCACCTGGCTCATCCGCAGCCCGGTGGTGCGCTCGACGCCCTTCATCAGGCTCACGATCGGATAGTCGGTGCCCTCCAGCAGCGGCCGCAGCGCCTTCAGGTTCTCCCGCAGCGACTGGCTGGGCACCGACAGGTACACCTGCTCGGCGCCGTCGAGGGCGCGGGCGAGCTCGTGGGTCGCGGCCATGGTGCGCGGCAGGTTGATGCCGGGCAGGTACTTCGAGTTGCGCTTGGCCTCGGCGATCTCGTGCGCGAGCTCCGGACGCCGGGCCCACATCGTCACCTGGGCGCCCCCGTCGGCGAGGATCTTGCCGAACGTCGTTCCCCAGCTGCCGGCCCCGATGACCGCGACCCGCGGTCCCGCCGGGGTGCTGTGTCGTCTAGGAGTCAAGGCGTCCGGTCTCCTTCTGGCCGTGATCGGTCGGGTTCCAGCGCTCCGGGGGCGCCTTCTCGCCGCGTGCCTGCTCGAGCAGGGCGGTGATGGCTTCCATCAGACGACGGGTGGCCTCGGCGAGGGCGGCCTGGTCGCCGGCCTTGCCCTGCAGGTCGCTGAGGTCGATCGGGTCGCCGACGATGACCTGCACCGGCTTGCGCGGCGGCCACAGGCTGATCCCCTTCTGGTACCGGCCCATGATCCGCTGGGTGCCCCACTGCGCCATCGGGATGAGCGGGATGCCGCCGGCCAGCGCCAGCCGCACCGCCCCCGACTTGCCGCGCATGGGCCACAGGTCGGGGTCGCGGGTGAGCGTACCCTCGGGGTAGACGATGACGCCGCGGCCGTGCGCGACGAGCTCCCGGGACTGCGCCATCGTCTGCTTGGCGGCCGAGGCGGATGAGGCCCGCGCCACGGGCACCATGCCGGTGCGGCGCAGGATCCAGCCCACGACCGGGATGCGGAACAGGCTGTCCTTCGCCATGAAGCGCGGCAGCCGCTTCATCCGCCACACCGCGACCGCCACGATGAGCGGGTCGAACTCGGTGTAGTGGTTGGGGGCGAGAACGAACGCGCCCTCGCGGGGCAGCTTCTCCGCGCCGACGATCCTGATCCTGGCCAGGTAGGAGATGATCGGGATGACGACCACCGCCAGCGGCCAGAAGAGAGAGGGCCGGCTCCGTTCCGAGGCAGCCATCAGATCACCGGACGACGTCGAAGTCGGCGCCGAGCGCCTGGAGCTTGTCGAGGAACTTCTCGTAGCCGCGGCTGAGGATGTCCACCCCCGACACCTGCGACTCGCCCTTCGCGGTCAGAGCCGCGATCACGTGGCTGTACCCGCCGCGCAGGTCCGGCACGACGATGTCGGCCGCGTGCAGCGGGGTGGGGCCGGTGATCACGGCCGCCTGCTCGAGCTCGCGGCGCGGCACGCGGCGAGGACCGTCCTGCAGGCCGTGCGGGTGCACGACGATGTCGGCGCCCATCTTCACCAGCGCCTGCGTGAAGCCGAACCGGTTCTCGTAGACGGTCTCGTGCACGATGGAGCGGCCCGCCGCCTGCGTGAGCGCCACGATGAGCGGCTGCTGCCAGTCGGTCATGAACCCGGGGTGCACGTCGGTCTCGACGACGACCGGCTTCAGCTCGCCCTCACGGCGGAAGAGGATGCCGTCCTCCTTCACGTCGAACCAGCCGCCGGCCTTGCGGAACACGTTCAGGAAGGTCAGCATCTCCTGCTGGCGGGCGCCGCCGACGAAGATCTCGCCGTCGGTCGCCAGCGCGGCGCACGCCCAGGACGCGGCCTCGTTGCGGTCGAAGATGCAGCGGTGGTCGTAGCCGCGCAGGTGCTCCACACCCTCGATGAGGATGACCCGGTTCGGCTCGTAGGAGATGATCGCGCCCATCTTCTGCAGCACGCCGATCAGGTCCATGATCTCGGGCTCGATGGCCGCGTTGCGCAGCTCGGTGACGCCCTTGGCGCGCACGGCGGTGAGCAGCACCTGCTCGGTGGCGCCCACACTCGGGTACGGCAGGTGGATGTTCGCCCCCTTGAGCCCGTCCGGGGCGGAGAGGCGGATGCCGCTGGGCAGCTTCTCCACGATCGCGCCGAACTTGCGCAGCGCGTCGAGGTGGAAGTCGATGGGGCGGTCGCCGATCCGGCATCCGCCCAGGTCGGGGATGAACGCCTGGCCGAGACGGTGCAGCAGCGGGCCGCAGAACAGGATCGGGATCCGGGATGCCCCCGCGTGCGCGTCGATCTCCTCCATGTGCGCCGACTCGACGTCGCTCGGGTCGAGCACGAGCGAGCCGGGCTCGGTGCCCTCGCTCACGGTGACGCCGTGCACCTCGAGCAGCGAGCGCACCACGGCGACGTCGCTGATGTCCGGCACATCGCGCAGGACGCTGGTGGTCTCCCCCAGCAGCGAGGCGACCATCGCCTTCGTGGCGAGGTTCTTCGCGCCCTTGATCTCCACGCGGCCCCGCAGCGGACGGCCGCCGCGGATGGCGAGGACGGAACCGGCGGGAACCGAGATCTCCTCGGGGACGGCGTCGCGCACGGGTGTCGTCATTCGGGCCTCTTCCTCGTCTGCATTCGCGGCGGTCGCCGCGTCGTCTGCGTGGTTCACGGCGGATGCCGCTGGGGCTCGTGACCCCCGGCCCACACCGTCTCCCGGCCTAGCGGACGGGAAGCGTGCGTGGCCGCCACGATTCGCGGCGGGCCTCGAACTGAGCGATCTTGTCTTCGTTGCGCAGCGTGAGCCCGATGTCATCGAGCCCCTCGAGGAGCCGCCACCTAGTGTAATCGTCGATGCCGATGGCGACCTGGAAGTCGCCGATCGTGGCCGTCCGCGCCTCGAGGTCGACGGTGATCGTGCGACCGGGCTCCTGGTCGATCAGCGCCCAGATGCGCTCGATCTCCTCCTCCGAGACGGTCGCGGCCAGCAGTCCCTGCTTGCCGGAGTTGCCGCGGAAGATGTCCGCGAAGCGGGGGCTCAGCACGACGCGGAACCCGTAGTCGCGCAGCGCCCACACGGCGTGCTCGCGGCTGGATCCGGTGCCGAAGTCGGGGCCGGCGACGAGCACGCTGGCGCCCCGGAACGGCTCCTGGTTCAGCACGAAGTCGGGGTCCTGCCGCCAGGCGTGGAACAGCGCGTCCTCGAAGCCGGTCTTGGTGACGCGCTTGAGGAAGACGGCGGGGATGATCTGGTCGGTGTCGACGTTCGACCGCTTCAGCGGCGCGGCGATGCCGGTGTGCGTGGTGAACTTCTCCATGATCAGGCTCCCACCTTCTCGGTCGACGTCGCGGACGCTTCGGCGGGCTCAGCGTCCGCAGGGTCGAGGTCGCTCGGGCTGGAGAGCGTGCCGCGCACGGCGGTGGCGGCGGCGACCAGCGGCGACACCAGATGCGTCCGGCCGCCCTTGCCCTGGCGGCCCTCGAAGTTGCGGTTCGAGGTCGACGCGCAGCGCTCCCCCGGCGCGAGCTGGTCCGGGTTCATGCCCAGGCACATCGAGCATCCGGCGAAGCGCCACTCGGCGCCGAAGTCGGTGACGATCTTGTCGATGCCCTCGGCCTCCGCCTGCAGGCGCACCCGCGCGGAGCCGGGCACGACCATGACGCGGACGCCCTCGGCCTTCTTGCGGCCCTTGATGATCGACGCGAAGGCGCGCAGGTCCTCGATCCGGCTGTTCGTGCAGGAGCCCATGAAGACGGCATCCACGGCGACGTCCTTCAGCGGCGTGCCCGGCTTCAGGTCCATGTACTCGAGGGCGCGCTCGGCGGCGGCGCGCTCGCTGGCATCCGTGAAATCGGCCGGGTGCGGCACGGAGCCCGACAGCGACGTGCCCTGACCCGGGTTGGTGCCCCACGTCACGAACGGCTCGAGCTCGTTCGCGTCGATGAAGACCTCGGCGTCGAACACGGCGCCCTCGTCGGTGGGCAGCGTCCGCCAGTAGGCGACGGCATCCTCCCAGTCCTGGCCCTGCGGCGCGTGCGGGCGTCCCTTCAGGTATTCGAACGTGGTCTCGTCGGGCGCCACCATGCCGGCGCGGGCGCCGGCCTCGATCGACATGTTGCAGATGGTCATGCGGCCCTCCATGGAGAGCGCGCGGATCGCGCTGCCGCGGTACTCGAGCACGTAGCCCTGGCCGCCGCCGGTGCCGATCTTCGCGATCACCGCGAGGATGATGTCCTTCGCGGTCACGCCCGGCTTCAGCTCGCCCTCGACGTTGATCGCCATCGTCTTGAACGGCTTCAGCGGCAGCGTCTGGGTGGCCATGACGTGCTCGACCTCGCTGGTGCCGATGCCGAACGCCATCGCGCCGAAGGCGCCGTGCGTGGAGGTGTGCGAGTCGCCGCACACCACCGTGATGCCGGGCATGGTGAGCCCCAGCTGCGGGCCGACGACGTGCACGATGCCCTGCTCGGCATCCCCCAGCGAATGCAGGCGCACGCCGAACTCGGCGGCGTTGCGCCGCAGCGTCTCGATCTGGGTGCGGCTGGTCGGGTCGGCGATCGGCTTGTCGATCGCGAGCGTGGGGGTGTTGTGGTCCTCGGTCGCGATCGTGAGGTCGAGGCGACGGATGCCGCGCCCCTCGGCGCGCAGGCCGTCGAAGGCCTGCGGGCTGGTGACCTCGTGCACCAGGTGCAGGTCGATGTAGATCAGGTCGGGCTCGCCGTTCTCGCCCTTCACGACGAGGTGGTCGTCCCAGACCTTTTCCGCCAGCGTGCGCTTGGTGGCCTTCTCGGCGGGGGTGTGCGGTCGCGCCTGCGTGGTCATGCGGTCTGTTCCTTCTGGCTCGGTGTGTCGGCCCGCAACGGACTCCGCGACGAGGAAGGCCTTAGATCGAGGTCTCGCCGCGGCCGCTAAGAAGGAGAACCACCCGCCGCATAGCGGTCAGTTTACACCGCTGCGACGGGTGGTCCTCCTCAGGTTGCGGACGCCTCAGTGCTCGAGCGCCTCGGCCTTCTTCGCCCGCCGCTCGCGCGACGAGGCGATCAGGCTCGCCGCGGTGGCGACGAGCATCGACGTGAGGATCACGCCGAGGGAGACCATGTTGTTGATGTCGGGCACCCACTCGACGTGGTGGCCGCCGTTGATGAACGGCAGCTCGTTCACGTGCAGCGCGTGCAGGATGAGCTTCACGCCGATGAAGCCCAGGATGACGGCGATGCCGTAGTGCAGGTAGCGCAGCCGGTCGAGCAGGTCCCCGAGCAGGAAGTAGAGCTGGCGCAGGCCCATCAGGGCGAAGATGTTCGCGGTGAAGACGAGGAACCCGTTCGTGGTGATCTCGAAGATCGCCGGGATCGAGTCGATCGCGAACATCAGGTCGGTGATGCCGATGGTGATGAACACGATGATCATCGGCGTCCACATCCGCTTGCCGTCGACCGTGGTGCGCAGGCGCGCACCGTCGTAGCCGTCGCTGATCTCGATGCGGCGGCGCAGCACGCGCACGATGAAGGTCTCGCGCTTGACCTCGTCCTCGTGGTGCTCCTCCTCGGGCATCGCCTGACGGATCGCCGTCCAGATCAGGAACGCGCCGAAGATGTAGAAGATCGGCGAGAAGCTCTCGATCACGGCGACGCCGACCAGGATGAACAGTCCGCGCAGCACGAGGGCGATGATGATGCCGACCATCAGCACCTGCTGCTGCAGCCGGCGCGGCACCGCGAACTGCGCCATGATCAGCACGAACACGAAGAGGTTGTCGATGGAGAGGCTGTACTCCAGCGCCCAGCCGGTGATGAAGTCGCCGGCGTGGCTCCAGCCGCCGATCGTGCCGAGGAGGACGGCGAACAGCATCGCGAGGGCGACGTAGAAGACCACCCACAGCGTGGACTCGCGGGTGGAGGGGATGTGCGGACGCAGCTTGATCAGCAGCAGGTCGGCGATGAGGACGATCGTGAGCACGACCATCGAGGTGATCTCGAACCAGACGGGGATTGCCAAGGGCGCACGGCCTTTCGATGAGGGGTCGGTAACGGGCCGAAAGTCTCTCCCCCGCCGATGGCGGCACGCGTCCGGAGCGACGACGATGTGCTCGTGATGACGAACGCGCGAACCGGGATACTCCCTCTCGCGGAACTCATCGTACCGGACCCGGATGCGGGTCTGAGACGATGAGACCTCCTTCGACACTCTCAGGCGAGAGAGACCGATCGGAGCATGATGCCGGAGCGCAGCGACGACCAGGAGTGGGCGGCGAGGGCCGCGGCGGGAGACCAGCAGGCCTTCCGGGCGATCTACCGCGCCCACATCCGCCCCGTGTACTGGATCGCCTACGGCGTGCTGGGGTCGGCGGCGGATGCCGAGGACATCGCCCAGGAGACGTTCGTCGTCGCCTGGCGCAAGCTCCCCGGCCTGCAGCTGGCGGGGACGTCGCTGCTGCCCTGGCTGGCGACGATCTGCCGGTTCCAGGCCGCGAACCGGCTGCGGCTGCTGCAGCGCGACCGCGCGCACACGGCGGATGCGGTGGGTGAGACCGTCGCCGACGTCGTGAACGTCGAGGACCAGGTGATCTCCGCCGAGCTCGCCGAGCGGATCGCGGAGGAGGTCGGGTCGCTGAGCGAGCTCGACCGCGCCGTGTTCCGGCTGTGCGCGGTCGAGGGCTACGCCTACCGGGCGGCCGCCGACGAGCTCGGCGTGAGCCACGCCGCGGTCCGGAACCGTCTCTCCCGGGTGCGCACGCATCTGCGCGGCGCCGTCAAGGAAGTGAGAGACGCATGAGCGAGAACGTGGTCGAGCTCCCTCCCCTGAGCGAGGAGAGCATCGAGCGGATCGAGAGGCGCGTGTTCGCCGAGATCGAGTCGGAGCGGCCGCCGCGGCGCGGCGCACGCCGGCGCGCGCGGGCGGTCTGGACGGGACTCGGCATCGCCGCGGCGTTCGCGGTGGGGGTCGCGGTGACGCCGCCGCTGCTGTCCGCGGTGTCCCCCGCATCCGACGACGCCGCCTCCACGTACGGCGCCGAGGGCGGCTCCTCCGGCGGCGCCGCGGACTCGGCGACGACGGATGCCGGGCAGGGCGAGTCCGCCACGGCGCCGGAGGGCGTCACCGGGCTGTCCGGCGGGTCCGCGCAGTCGGACCGCTCCGCCGCGACGGACGAGGGCGGCGAGGGGCGGGAGATCATCGCCGCCGGTCAGCTCTCGCTGGAGGTGCGCGACATCCCCGCCGCCGTCGACGGCGTGGAGGCGGTCGCGGAGGAGCACGGCGGGTACGTCGAGGCGACGGATGTCGGCGGCGCGCCGACGGCGTACGACGCGACCGTGCCGTCGCCGGTGCCGCCGGACGGGGAGTACGGCTGGGTCACCATCCGGGTGCCCTCCGCCGATCTCACCGCCGTGATGGACGAGCTCGGCGAGATCGGGGACGTGGTGCGCTCCTCGGTGTCACGGCAGGACGTGACCTCGACCGCCGTGGATCTGCGGGCGCGCGTGGAGGCGACCCGGGCGTCCGTGCAGCGGCTCACCGAGCTGATGGCGAGGTCGGCGACGGTCGCGGAGCTCATCGAAGCCGAGGTGGCGCTGACGGATCGGCAGGCGCAGCTGGAGTCGTACGAGCAGGAGCTGAAGAACCTCGAGGAGCAGGTGGCGATGTCGTCGGTGCGCGTCGAGCTGAGCGAGAGGACCGCGGCGGAGACCGCCGACCCGGCGGGCTTCGCGGACGGGCTGCTGGCCGGGTGGAACGGGCTGGTGGCGTCGCTGAACGCGGTCGTGATCGCCGTCGGCTTCGCCCTTCCGTGGCTGGCCGTGGCCGGCGTCGTCTTCCTCGTGGTGTGGCTGATCCGCCGGGGACGACGGCGCGCGCGAGCGATGGACGAGGCGCAGAACCCCTGACCCCCGCTGCGGATAGCCGTCGCGGCCGGTGATGTAAACCCCCTCGGCGCGCCGCGCACCGGCGGGCTAGCGTCCGGGGCATGGACACGCTCGACTTCCGGCCGCGGACGGCCATCGTCACCGCATCCGACTCCGGCATCGGCGCCGCCACCGCCCTCGCTCTCGCCGATGCCGGCATGGACGTCGGCATCACCTGGCATTCCGACGAGGAGGGCGCGCAGCGCACCGCCGCCGGGGTGCGGGAGCGCGGCCGCAAGGCCGTGGTGACGAGGTTCGACGCCACCGACCTCGACACGGTGCCGGGGGTGGTGAACCGGCTGGCCGACGAGCTGGGCGGTCTGGACGTCTTCGTGAACAACGCGGGCGGCAGCCCCCAGCACCCGTTCCTGGAGACCACGGTGCAGGAGTGGCGGGACATCCTCGCGCTGAACCTCGACGGCGCCTTCGTCGGCATGCAGGCCGCCGCCCGGCGCATGGTCGAGGCCGGCCACGGCGGGCGGATCGTCGCCGTCACCAGCGTGCACGCGCATCAGCCGCGGATCGGGCTCACCGCGTACACGACCGCCAAGCACGGCCTGTCCGGCCTGATCGAGACGATGGCGCAGGAGCTCGGCCAGTTCGGCATCACAGCGAACGCCGTCGCCCCGGGCGAGATCGCGACGCCGATCAACAGGATGGAGTCCGAGGACGCCGAACGGACGCACCGGCCCGGTGTGCCGCTCGGGCGCCCCGGCAAGCCGGAGGAGGTGGCCGCCGTCATCGCGTTCCTGGCGTCCCCCGGCGCCAGCTACGTCACTGGCGCGAACTGGACGGTCGACGGCGGGATGCTGCAGATGGGACCGCAGGCGGGATCGCATCTCCCGGACGATGAATGGCGGAAGGGCTGAGCTGCGGGAATGAGCACCGCGCCGGGAACGACGAAAGCCCTCGGAGATCCGAGGGCTTTCGTCGTGTTGTGACCCCAGCGGGATTCGAACCCGCGTTACCGCCGTGAGAGGGCGGCGTACTAGGCCGCTATACGATGGGGCCGTCCGGCCGATTTCTCAGGCCGTCCTTGCAACCGTTCAAGTATGACATGACGATTCGGCGCGCTCCAAATCGAGCCGGGCCGCATCGCGATCACGGGCGTGTCGCGCCGGATGACGGGTTGCCCGGATGCCCCGCCGGCGGTTGACTGCTCTCATGCGCGTCACGAAGTACGAACATGCCGCCCTCCGCATCGAACGCGCCGGGGATGTGCTGCTGATCGACCCGGGGTCCTTCACCACTCCCCTGGACGACCTCGGCGGCGTGGCCGCGGTGGTGATCACGCACGAGCATCCGGACCACTGGACACCCGGGCACCTCGACCGCGTGCTCCGCGAGGCGCCGGATGCGGTGGTCTTCGCGCCGCAGAGCGTCGCCGACCTCGCCGCGGAGCACCCCATCACCGTCGTCTCCCCCGGCGACCTCGTCGCCGCCGGCCCCTTCACGCTGCGGTTCTTCGGCGGGGAGCACCAGATCATCCACTCCAGCCTGCCGCGCATCCCGAACGTCGGCGTCCTCGTCGACGACGAGCTGTACTACCCCGGCGACTCCTACGCGGTCCCCGAGGGTGTCGAGGTGGGCACGCTCGCCGCTCCCCTGGGCGCCCCGTGGCTGCGGATCGGCGACGCCATGGACTTCGTCCTGGCCGTCCGGCCGCGACGGGCGTTCGGCACGCACGACATGACGCTGTCCGCGATCGGCAAGGAGATGCACCGGCAGCGCCTGCGGTGGGCGACCGAGCAGGGCGGCGGGGAGTTCTTCGAGCTGGAGCCCGGCGACTCCCTCACCATCTGATGCCGGACTCTCCGGCATCCGAGGTCACCGTCGGCGAGGCGGACGTCCGCCGCCTGCTCCGGCGGAGCGCACCGCACCTTGCGGAGCTCCCGCTGCAGCGTGCCGCCGAGGGCTGGGACAACAGCATGTGGCGGCTGGGCGCGGACCTGGCGGTGCGGATGCCGCGCCGCCAGGCCGCCGCGCGGCTCATCGCGCACGAGCAGCAGGCGCTGCCCGCCCTCGCCCGGGCGCTGGCGCCCACGGGCGTCCGCGTTCCCGAGCCGCTGCTCGTCGGCGCGCCGGACGGCCGGTACCCGTGGAACTGGTCCATCGTGCCGTGGCTGCCCGGTCTGCCGGCGATCGAGACGGCGCGCGCGGATCGGACCGCCTGGGCGGCGCAGCTCGCGCGGGCGCTCCGGCATCTGCATCGGCCGGCACCGGCGGATGCCCCCGCGAACCCGGTGCGGGGCGTGCCGCTCGCGCGGCGCGACGGCGCCATCCGCGCGCGACTGGACGGGATCGGTCCGGGTCGCGTGGCCGAGTTCCTCCGCGCTGCGTGGGATGCCGGACTCGCGGCACCAGCGGCCACGGAACGGGTGTGGATCCACGGCGACCTGCATCCCGGGAACCTGCTCGTCGAGGACGGCTGGCTGCGGGCGATCATCGACTTCGGCGACGTCACCGCGGGCGATCCCGCCTACGACCTCGCCGGCATGTGGCCCGCGTTCGACGCCGACGGCCGGCGAGCCTTCCGGACGGCGATCGGCGACCGGTACGACGCCGCCACCTGGACGCGGGCGCGCGCGTGGGCCGCGGCCCTGGCCGCGATCCTGCTGCACGCGAGCGACGATCTGCCGGCGTTCCGTGCGCTGGGCGAGAGCACCGCCGCCGAGCTCATGGCCGATCACTGACCCCGGCGGGGAACACCGGGCGATCGCCCCGGGTCACCGGCCGGATCCGGTCAGGCGGGCTGGGACGCCCGTACGCGGAGGTCGCGGGCGAGATGGTCGCGCTGCTCGAGGACGAGGCGGCGCAGGGCGGCGGGCGCGTCCTCGTTCTCCGCCAGCCACGCGTCCACGGGATCGAGCGTGTCGCCGGCGGGGAACAGGCCCACCACCAGCCGCTGCGCGATCTCGATGCTGCGCTCCGCCCAGGCCGAGCGGATGCGGCGGAAGTACTCCTCGTCGAAGCCTGCGACCAGGTCCCGCCGGCCGCCGGCGCGGAATCCGGCGATCGTGGCGTCGAGGTGGTCGTTGCTGAGCGATCGGTCCTCCCACGCC
This sequence comes from Microbacterium neungamense, assembly GCF_024971095.1. Classification (NCBI taxonomy): domain Bacteria; kingdom Bacillati; phylum Actinomycetota; class Actinomycetes; order Micrococcales; family Microbacteriaceae; genus Microbacterium; species Microbacterium neungamense. Next base: position 1,127,656 of record NZ_CP069717.1, on the reverse strand, counting down.
GCCCGCCAGGCCTCGGCGCGCACGGCGGGGTCCGGCCGGGAGGCGAGCGCGCGGACGAACCATTCTTTTGCAATCGTGGGCGCCGTGAGGATCCAACCCCCCCGCACCGTCGGGCAGGTGATAAACGCCGTCCCCACGAGAGAACACGGGTGCGACGTCCACATGCCCGCCTGTCTTGTAGAAGACGCGATTTGCCTGCCCTCGCGTGCCCACCTGCTGGATCAGCGTCCCACTGTAGGCGTCGCGAATCCTGTAGATGAACGCATGAGAATTATTCCAGTACTTATCCGGCTCTTCACGAACGAGGGTGTAGTCGGTTGTGCGCGTCGGTGGCCGGGTAGGGGTCGAGGTCTCCCGGATGATGGAAGTTCTTCACGCTCGCCATCCCGAAAGACCTCGACGTGCTCCACCCTACTTTCGCGACCCCTGACCTGACCACGTTCTGCCGCCTCGACGAGCTCGGCCTCGTCGCCGTCGGCCAGCTGATCGAGCCGGATCGGGCCGCGATCGAATGCCGCGTCGTCGAGGACGACCCGTGGTGTCGGAAGTGCGGTGTCGAGGGCGTGCCGCGGGGCACGGTCACGCGTCGACTGGCGCACGAGCCGTTCGGGCACCGGCCGATGACCCTGCTGGTGCGGGTGCGCCGGTACCGGTGCGGACACTGCCGGCGCACGTGGCGGCAGGACATGACGCGGGCAGCGGCGCCGCGTGCGAAGATCTCCCGCGGCGGCCTGGAGTGGGCGCTGCGGGGCATCGTCATCGACCACCTCACCGTCACCCGCGTCGCCGCAGGTCTCGGGGTGTCCTGGAGTGCCGCGAACGCCGCCGTCCTCGCGGAAGGCAAGCGGCGCCTGATCGACGACCCCGCCCGGTTCGACGGGGTCACCACGATCGGTGTCGACGAGCACGTCTGGCGACACACGAGGCTGGGCGACAAGTACGTCACCGTGATCATCGACCTCACGCCCGCGAGGAACAAGACCGGGCCGGCGAGGCTGCTGGACATGGTCGAGGGCCGCTCCAAGGCGGTGTTCAAGCAGTGGCTCGCCGCCCGCCCTGCGGACTGGGCGAAGCGGATCGAGGTGGTCGCGATGGACGGCTTCGCCGGGTTCAAGACCGCTGCCGCCGCGGAACTCCCCGACGCCGTCCCCGTCATGGACCCGTTCCACGTGGTCCGCCTCGCCGGCGACGCGCTGGATGTCTGCCGGCGTCGGGTCCAGCAAGACACCACCGGTCACCGCGGGCTCAAGGGCGACCCGCTCTACAAAGCCCGCCGCACCCTGCACACCGGGGCGAGCCTGCTCACCGACCGGCAGCGGGCACGCCTGGACGCAGTGTTCGCGAGCGAGGAGCACGTCGAGGTCGAGGCGACCTGGGGCATCTACCAGCGCATCGTCGCGGCCTACCGGGAGCCCGACAAGAAGAAAGCGAAGGCGATGATGCAGGAGGTGATCGCTGCGATCAGCAGCGGCGTTCCCGCGGCGCTCGTCGAGGTCCGCAAGCTCGGCCGGACCATGAAGCAGCGGGCGGGCGACATCCTCGCGTTCTTCGACCGCCCCGGCACCAGCAACGGCCCGACCGAGGCCATCAACGGGCGGCTCGAACACCTCCGCGGCTCCGCCCTCGGCTTCCGCAACCTCACCCACTACATCGCTCGGTCGCTGCTCGAACCCGGAGGGTTCAGACCCGCGCTACACCCTCGTTCGTGAAGAGCCGGGTATCTCGACTCGCGTGCCACGTACAGCTGAGTGAGTCTCATCGCCTGACTGGCCGCGTTACTTATGGCCGAATTGATCGCGCGCTGTTGAATGCCGTTGTAGGAGACAATGGTAACCACCGCAAGGATCGCGATAACGACGATGACGATCAGTAGCTCCACAATGGTGAAGCCTTGAAAATGGGATATGATTCTGTTTCGAGAGCCATACATATATGCGCCCGGAAGCATGAGCGCAATAAGTCAAGTCATGCTTGCTAAGCAGCTCACGTCGCCTCCCGGCCTCACCAGCCGGCAATGCTTGGTCCGTCGAAGTCGGCGGGTCGCTCTACGGCGAGATGCGGGTCGAAGTGACCGCACTCCGGACAGCGGTCGCCGCCATCGACCGGGCGCATCACGACGTTGCAGTCGGGGCAACGCGGCCGTGCGCCGAAGTCGAGATCGTTCACTGCCAGCGCAAGCCCTCGCGCGAACTAGTTAGGCCGCAGCTGGCTCGAGGACCGACAACCCCTGTGCAGACGGTGCCAGCTCCAGCACGGTTTGGTCGGACTCCGTGAAGAGAGGGAGGCCGCTGGGAGCAGAGTGCAGCGCCCGCGCAAGCCGAGCGAAGCTCGTGCGTGCGTTCAGCGTGCCCTTGCCCGCGAACGACACCGGGACCTTGCTCGCATCCAGTCGCAGCGTGCTGAGATCGTCGAGCAGCCCCACCAACTGTGACTGCCGCTCGGCCAGGCCAGACAGTTCCGCCCGAAGGACGTTCTCGACGTGCGGCAGCGAACGATCAGGGTTCGAGAACTCCGCCGCGATCTTCTCCAGAACGACCACGCGTGCTCGGAGCGCGAGGGCTTGGTACGTCTGCCCGACCATCCGCTCGAACTCCTGGATCGGGTTCTCACGATTGCTGACGAGCGACTTCATCAGGTCGGGGCCGTAGACGCGGTCGGCGTCTGCATGCTTCGCCGCGATCTCCAGCCAGCCGTCGAGCCGCTCGATGTAGGAGTTGGTAAGGGAGTCGAGCTCTCCGAACGCGTGGTTCGCGGTGTTGAGAGCCGGAAGCGTCGCCTGGTCGAGCAGATAGCCAGCGACCTTCCGCGCCTGCTTCTCAGCCGTCGTCAGCACCGAGCGCTCCTGCTTATCGAGGTGCAGCTGTACTCCCGCAACCGCGTTCTTGATTGCGTCGAGCTTCATGTTCATCTGGTGCTGCGCGAGCATCTCAGCGGCCATTGCAAGGCCCACGGTCGCGATCAGCGGACCAGCAGCCACGGTGGCGCCAGTACCCGCCGCTGCGGCCGGGACGAGGCGCGCGTGCCCCGCGATCTTTGTCGATCCAGCGGCACGAACCATGCCCCGGAATCCACCGCCGACCGCAGGCACGAGGTCTCGGGCAGCCGCGCCCGTCGGCAGCACGACCCGATAGAGCCCCTCGCCAGCAGATGCCGCGCGATTGATCTGCCCGACGGCCTGCCCGATCGCCTTAGCGAACGCACCCGTGGTCGGTGCCACCATGCCCGACGCCGTGCTCTTGGTCGGGGCCACCGGGCGCGTGATAAGTAGCGCTTCCCGGTTGAGCAGCATGCGGAGCATCGCCTCGGTGCTCGGCTCTGCGCTCATGGGCACGAGCGGAACAACGACAGCTTCTTCAGGCTCCATGCTTCCTCCAGATCGATCTCCTGCACATTCTGTCAGCAACCGCGGACATAGCTCCCGCTCCTGCGTTCGACGAAGTCTGAAGCGCCTGTAAGTCTCTGAAGTGGCTGGCCTGGGGTCGGCTGGCAGGGTGGGTGCTGGTGCTCCGTCTGGTCGTGACTCTTGAATCGCCTGGCCTCCCGCTTCGGCGGGGTGCCTTTCCCAGGATCTGTCCGGCCGGGTGGGTGCCGGCGCCGACCCTGCCCACTCCGATGGCTTGATCAGAAGCTTGCCCGACCGTTCACGGCGGTCGTGGCCCATTACAGGCCTGCCTCGAAGTGACCATTCCCGGGTCGACGCCAGCAGTGACGTCAACCCAGTGGAGAGGATCACGGTCACCATGACCATCGTCGCAAACACGTTCGCGTATGTCATCGGCGCGGACACCCATTCCAGAACACACACTCTCGCCGTGCTCGACGCGCGCACTGGCGCCAGAGTGGACACTCGGACCTTCCCGACGACGCCGGCGGGATTATCACGCGCGGTCGCGTGGATCGCTCGGCGCACCAGCGGGCTGGCCGATGTGCTCGTAACGATCGAGGGCGTCGGCTCGTATGGCGCCCGGCTCGCGAGAGCATGCCAGGACGCCGGCTACCGGGTCGTGGAGTCGTTCCCGACAGCGGCACGTGAACGTCGCGGACGAGGCAAGAGCGACGAGATCGACGCGGAACTGATCGCCCGCTCCGTGCTCGGCGTCGATGCCGACAACCTCCGTGATCCGCGTCAGGACGCGGGAGTCCGCGCGGCGCTGCGGGTGCTGATCGGCGCCCGCGACCTCATCAACCTCGAACGCACCAGGTCGATCAACGCCTTGACCGCGCTGCTTCGAACGGTCGACCTCGGCATCGACGCCCGCGCCTCGCTCACCAAGAAGCAGCTCGCGGCGATCGAGTCCTGGCGCACGCGACAGGAGGACCTCGCGACCGCGACAGCCCGCCGGGAAGCGATCCGGCTGGCCCGACGGGTTGCCGTCTGCGATGAGGACCTCGCTGCTAACCGTGACGCGATCACCGCGCTGGTCGCCGCCAGCGACGCCGCAATCCTGCTCGACGAGCCCGGGATCGGCGCGATCAACGCGGCCGTGATCATCGCCGCCTGGTCACACCCCGGCCGGGTCCGCTCCGAAGCAGCGTTCGCCGTGCTCGCCGGCGTCAGTCCCGTGCCCGCCTCGAGCGGAAACACCACCCGTCATCGCCTCAACCGAGGAGGCGACAGGCGTCTGAACAGAGCCTTATCGTCGATCGCGCTGACCCGAATGTCGCACCACCCGCCGACCCGCGCTACGTCGAACGCCGACGAGCCGAAGGACGCACCACCAAGGAAATCCGCCGCTCACTCAAGCGATACATAGCCCGCCAGCTCTACCGCCGCCTCAGCGAGCAGAGCGGACTTGACAACACATAGAAGCATCCTGGGTCTGATGGAGACTCCTGACCTTGGAAACGAGGATGGAGTTATGCCCAAAGAACTGGCGAATGGGAAGCCGACAACGCGTCGCTACTCGAGCGAGGAGAAGGCCGCCGCAGTGCGGATGGTGAGAGCGCTGCGCGCTGAGCTCGGCGTCACGCAAGGGTGGGGTGTACCAAGGTTCTTGGACAGCTCTCTTTGAGAGAGGATCAAGAGCATGTCATCGGTATCGAGGCGGAAGTTCAGTCCGCAGTTCAAGGCTGAAGCGGTACAGCTGGTCATCCAGTCGGGCCGTCCTATCGTGAAGGTCGCGGGTGAGTTGGCGATCAATCCCGGGACGCTGGGCAACTGGGTGAACAAGTACCGCGCCGAGCACGGCAACGACGAGAAACCCGAGATGTCACCGGCGGACCACGCGCGGCTGGCCGAGCTGGAAGAAGAAGTACGACGGCTGCGAATGGAGAATGAATTCCTAAAAAAAGCCGCGGCCTTCTTCGCGAAGGAGCAGGGCTGAACGAGAAGTCGGCCCTGATCGTGTTTCGCCGTAGCCGGGCTCAACACCCATCAAACGCGCTGCTTGCGCGCGGCGAGGAAGCGCTCCACCCGTTCAGAGCGAGTGACACCGACCGGCACCGACCTGTTCTCCAACGCCGCCGACGCCCGCGTGGAACGCAGAGCGGCACGGTGAAGCGCCTCACGAGTGACGTCCTTGCGCTTCATATGCTCACCTCCGGGAAAACAGGATCGACTTCATTCTATCGTGCCGACTCCCTTCTGGCGGGGCGCGGTACACGCCCCACCCCAGGCACTTCCCTGGCCAGCAGTTGGGCGGACACCGACCTGCTCCGCGAGAATTGATCGCGATGGCGCATCCCGACGTGATGTGCCCGTGACGGGAGAAGGAAGATGGCATCCGAGAAGTTCGAGGCACCGGATCTTCAGAAGTTCATCGCCTCGCTGAGGCCCGACGCTGATGACCTGGACGATCTCTGGCGGCGCCCCGAGCCGCAGCTCCTCGCCGTCCCCGCAACGGTGCGGGGTTTCCGCATCCGTATCGATCTGCAGCGCACGAAGCCGCCGGTGTGGCGACGTGTCGAGGTGCCCGGCGACATCCTCCTCCCGCGGCTGCACGAGGTGATCCAGGCGGCGATGGGATGGACCGACAGCCACCTGCACCGCTTCCGCACGAGCAACGACCGAAACCCTCCCGAGTTCCTCACCCAGTTCGACCTCGACGAAGGCGACGAGGGGATGCTCGAAGACGACGTACGTCTCGACCAGGTCGTCGCTAACGAGGGCGACCGCCTTTGGTACGACTACGACTTCGGCGATGACTGGAAGCACCTCCTCCGCGTCGAGAAGGTGCTCGACGACCCTCCATCGGCTCCGGTATGCGTCGGCGGGAAGCTCGCCTGTCCACCAGAAGACTGCGGCGGCGTCTGGGGCTACAGCGAACTCGCGGATTGGGTGCGCAGCGACTACGACGACACGCTCCGCCCTGAGGTGTTCGACAGTGCTGAGGAAGGACGCGCATGGCTGCCCGACGGCTGGCACCCCGATGTCTTCGATATCGATGAGACGAACGAACTGATCGCCGCAGCCACCGCGGAGCCGATCCCGGTCGTCGAGGAACTCGAATCTCTGCTCGAACTGGCGCAAAACCGCGGCGCACGCGGCCTGCGCAACGCGCTCGCGCATCCCTCTGCTTCCGGCGCGACCGATGTCAGCACCGACGATGCTGCTGATCTCACCGAGCCGTTCCGAGTGCTCCTCGACGTCGTCGGAGACGGCGTGACGCTCACCGGCGCCGGCTATCTGAAACCCGCCGTCGTCGAGCAGATAGCACATCGCACAGGCATCACCGAATGGTGGATCGGCAAGGCCAACCGCGAAGACCTCACCTGGCCCGTCGCGGACCTGCGCGCCACGGCGCGAGCACTGGGGCTCGTGTCGGTGCGCAAAGGCCGCATTGCTCCGACTCAGGCCATCGCAAGACGTAGAGATGACCCGCACGCGATCCTGAGGCACATCACCGGCCGGCTCCCGCTCGGAACAACCCCTGCAGAGCGGCACGCCGGATGGATGGCACTCGCCGTCGTCGCGAACGAGACACCCGCGGAACTGTGGGAAGCGAGCATCAGCGAGCTCCTCTTCGACCTCGGCTGGCGCGACCGTGAGGACCCCTACCGTGTTCCCTCCCCCGACAGCCTCACGCTCGATACACTCAACCTGCTCGCGGGCACGATCCGCGCGAGCTGGAGGCCTAAGGGCGTGAACGCCGCCGTCGCAGCCATCGCCCGGGGCGTCATACGGGCTTGACCGTGTGGTCACCGGATCGGCTGCGGCTGAGCCCGACGAAAGCCGTCACAGGTCGGTCGTACCTGTAGTGGATTCTGTCGGCTCAGACGGTGCGCCGGATGCCGTGTGCCAGTTCCGTTCGACGGGGCTCCACAGGGCCTTGGCGTCGAGCCCGTCGAGCACCGGGTCGACGAAGTCAGCAACGACAGCGACGGTGTCGGAGAACCTCTGCGGCAGACTCGCGCCTGCGTCGCCGAGCCCCCTCCGGTAGGCGACATAGGTTGAGTCTCGGAGCACGGCGAGCCCCTCGGTGGCCCGCGCTAACGGAATCAACGTGGTCCCGCGGAAAGTTGCGGTCGCCGTGAGCGCGTCGCGCAGTTGCCCGCACTGGAGAGCCTGTGTGCCGGTCAAGAGGTGGATGTCAGCGAAGTCACGCACGCGCGTGTTCGCTCGTCCCAGTTCGATCGCGGTGACGAGTTTCTCTGCGAGCACCGTCTCGATCGGGTAGCCCAGGATGCGGATCGGCGGAGCGTCCGGCCGCAGCGATGGCAGCTCAACTGTTCGCGGGGCCGGAGTGACGGGGTCGCCGAAGTTGATGTCGAGCCGCAGTTTGACCTGCGCTGTTACGAGCTGTGCCGTCATCGTCACCCGCACGCCGGAATACAGCGCGTCGTCACGAATCACCGCAGTGGTGACTGTGTCGGGCAGGAACTCCACGCCGTCGTCTGGGTCTTCGATCGCGGCGATCTCGGCCACACGACGGGCCACGGTCTCTTGATCAGAGGCCATATTACGAGCGAGGGCGTCGGCGTCGACCGTGGGACGGCGGGTGCCGAACGAAGCCAGCAACATCCCGCCCTTCAGGATGAAGTCCTCGGCGTACGGTGAGCGCGACATCCGCGACAGCCATCGCTCGACGATGTACATCGTGAGCAGTTCCTGCGTGCCGCGCTTCTGGCGGCGAGCCTGGTTCTGCAGGTCGAGGTATGCGCGCCCTGCGGCGCTCTCTCGCGTGGGGCGACTCATCGGGCACTCGCAACATCGAGCGCAGCGCGCATCGGCCCAAAAGTCCCCAGCGCCTCCGCGTACTCCAGCAGCAGTGCCGGTTTCGAGTTCGGTGCCGCCAGGTATCGGTGAAGCGCGGCGTGCGCGATCGGTTCGCCAAGGCGTCTCCGGAACCGCATGAGATCCACCACAGTCCTCGCCGCGTCGTAGATGCGCACGGGCTCCCCCGGCCCCGCCTCGAACGCGGTCACACCGAGTTCGAACGTTGCTTCATCGAAGCGAAACACTGTCACGGGCGGGTAAGCGATCACCGGCGTATGCGACCGTTTGGGAACCGCGATCTGTACCGACGCCGGCATCTCATCCGTCAGTTCGTGGATTGCTGCCGCCGAGACGCAGCACACGATCGCGCGAGGAGCGCGGTGCGTCACGGCGATCATGTCGGGGGAAGACGCCGGGGGCGCGTCTGCTCGCCGGAAGACCCCACGCGAGAGCTCGATGATCTGCCCGCCATCTCGCCAGGCATACAGATCTCGCGGATGCACACCGTGCGCCCGCGAGGTCTCCGTCGTGAACGTCGACGGGAGCGACTCGTCCAACTCCTTCATGGATACAATCCTCGCACAGAACGCTCAACTATGTGTGGTTTTTATCCACCACTGGTCACTCCGTTGCGCCCAGCGTCAGGCAATCTCTCGCCGCTCCCCCTGGCTACGCCATAACGGGGATCATGTCAGTGCGCGTCGCCACCGAAAACTCGACCTCTTCCGTCTCGGTCTCTGCGTTGGCGCCCAAAGCAGTGAGCTTCGCGACTTCTCGACTGCTCAGATACCGAAAGCTCTGCGCTGGCTGGAGATGCAGCAGCCGCTGCGTGCATCCCAAGCGACTGCCAGAACCCATCGATTCCGTAGTCAGCACGGCAGGCAGCCGTGAGGAAAGATCTACTGGGGTGGAGGCTGATCGCTTCCTCGACCAGCGACTTCGCGATCCCGCTGCCTCGCGCATCCGCACCGACGCAGAGGTGAACGAGCTTGATCAGGTTGTGCCTTGGGATGTCGTAAAGCAAGTAGGCAACAATCGTCCCGTCACGACGACCGAGTAGGAGGCCCGCATGCTTCGCCCGATCTCGGAAAGCGGCGTCGGGCATCGGGCCGAGAGTGGCTGGAACACGGTAGGCGAGGCGCCGAGCCCGAGCCCCCATATGATCGCGGCGACAGCCATTATGGCGGGGGTGTCGGTGATGGCGAGGAGGAGCATGCCGATCGTGAACGCCGCCATCGCGGTCAGCGCGACCAGGCGCAGGTGCCGGTCGATGACGACGCCGGTGAGAAACAGACCCGCGATCGCCGCGACGCCGACGGTGAGTAGGAACGCGCTCACCGGCAGCGGATCCCCCCGCGCGGTGAGGTACGGGGCGAGGTAGGTGTAGAGGTTCATATGCCCGAGCTGGAACGCGCCGGCGCCGATCAGCAGCGCGGCGATACCGGGGACCCGCAGCGCCGTCCACGGCGAACGGCTCGGCGCGCCCGTCGGGGGCACGGTTGGCAGGACTCGGGTTCCTGCGGCGGCGAGGGCGAGGGGGATGCCACCCATCGCCAGTGACAGTGCTCGGCCCTGTCTATTGCGGCCGACCAGACGCATCGCGTATCCGGCCAGGATCGCCCATTGCAGAGCCGCGGCTGCGCCGCCGAGCACGCGGGCGGCGAACGCGAGCCAGAACACAGGAGAGAGCGCGGTGATCAGGTTCGCGACCGCGACGCCGGTTATGGTGGCGATGATGAGCGTCTTGCGGGGCGCTCGGCCAGTGGCGGCGACCAGCGGGATCGCGGCGAGCATCGACGCGCCCGCGTAGGCGGTGAGCAGCTGCCCGGTGGCCGCGTCGCCGGCATCGAGGCTGCGCCCGATAGCGGGCAGGAGGCCGGCCGGGATCGTTTCGGTGAGCATGGTCAGGAAGCCGGCTGCGGCGAGCAGGACCAGCCGCCCCAACGGAAACCGGCCCGTATCTGATGGTGCTGTCATCGGCGGTGGATCTTCCCGTTGCTGCCCTGCGCGGTCGGGCGCAGGACGAGGCGGTCGATGTTGACATGCGCGGGCTGGTCGAGCACGTACTCGACAGCGCGAGAGATGTCGGTCGGGGTCAGCGGGTCGAGCCCGGTGAACATCTGCGCAGCCCGATCGGGGTCGTTCGGGAAGCGCTGGGTGAAGAACTCGGTGTCGATCAGGCCGGGTGCGATCTCGGTGACGTTCACGCCGGCGCCGAGGAGTTCGTTGCGGAGCGTCTGCACGATCGCCGATTGGGCGTGCTTGCTGGTGCTGTACCCGGAGCTGCCCTCCAACGCCTGGAACGCGGCGGCGGAGGTGATGACGACGATCGTGCCGCGCCCCTGCTTGACCAGGCGCGGCACGAGCGCGCGGAGCAGGTGCATGGTGCCGAGCACGTTGGTACGCCACATCCATTCCCAGTGCTCGGTGTCCGACGCCAGCACCGGAGCCGAGCCGCGGGCGCCGCCGGCGGCGTGCACGATGTCGTCGAGCGGTCCGACACTGTCGGCGAGCCGGTCGACGGCGGCCTCGTCGCTCACGTCGACGGGCCACGGGCGCACTGTCGGGTGTTCGGCGGCGATCGCGTCCAGGCGGTCCGCCCGGCGTGCGACCGCGTGCACCGTGTGGCCGGCCCGCGCGAGACGACGACAGAGTTCCCGGCCGACGCCGGAACTCGTGCCGGTGACGAGTACCGTCCGGCGGCGCTCCGGCACCGCGTCGAGCGAGGGATCTGAGGCAGGGGTGTGCGGCATGAAGGGCTCCCTTCTCTGTGCGGCGGTGCGTGGCGTGTACACCGCGGTCAGGGCGGAACTGTGGTCAGCGAGCGGCGATGGCGGCGCGGGCGACGCCGGCCGCCGACTGCGGGTTCTGCCCGGTTACCAAGCGCCCGTCGGTGACGACGTTCTCGGTGAAGTCCGGGCCGGGCACAGGGGTCGCGCCCTGCGCGGTGAGCGCGTCGGCGAGGAGGAACGGCACGACATCGGTGAGGCCGACGGCCGCCTCCTCGCTGTTGGTGAAGCTCGCGACCCGCTTCCCGGCCACGAGCGGACTGCCGTCGGAAAGCGTGAGGTGCACCAGGGCGGCCGGGCCGTGGCATACCGCCGCGATCACGCCGCCGGCCTCGTACACCGCCCGGCCGATGCGGGTGATGTCGGGTGCGTCCGGGAAATCCCACATGGTGCCGTGCCCGCCGACGAAGAACACGATGTCGTAACCTGCCGGGTCGACCTCGGCCAGGCTCGGGGTGTGCTGCAATTGAGCGGCGACGTGGGGGTCGTGCAGGAAGGCCCGCTGAGTCGGATCCTGCTCATCGCGGCCGTCCTCAGGCGGGGCGCCGCCAGCGATCGAGACGAGGTCGACGGTGTAGCCGGCGTCGGTGAACACCTGCCACGGGTCGGCGGCCTCGCCGACGTAGAAGCCGGTCTTGCGGAGGCCGCCGAGGTCGGCGTGGCTGGTCAGAACGAGAAGGGCGCGAGGCGAATCGGACATGGGGGCTGCTTTCTCATCGGAACGGAGGATGACCCCGAACAGGTCACCTCCGACCGTAGAAACCAGCTCCGCGTCGCCGGTAACCGAGAACCCGACAGGGGGTATCGGGATCCCGATAGGCGCCTCAGCCGGCCGCCTGTCCGATCTCGACGATCGCCTCCCGCACCGACGCGACAACCGGGTCGAGATGGCCAGAGGTCTTGCGGGTCGCCACGTACAGCGTGTTCAACGGAGCCACCTCCGGGGAGTCCAGCGCGACGAGGGCGCCCGAGGCCAGGTGCTCGCGCACGAGGTAATCCGGCAGCACCGTCATGCCCGCACCGCTCAGCGCCAGTCGCAGCAGGGCGCGCAGATCCGGGGCGATGATACGAACCGCCAGGTCGTCCGGCCGGCGCCCGAACACGCTGCGCCAGTACCGGCGGATGATGGGCAGCTCCGGGCCGTAGGCGAGCAGCGGGACCGCCGCAAGGTTCTGCTCTGCGCGGGCGGCCCAGTTGGGGTGGGCGACCAGCGCGAACTCCTCGTCGTAGACCGGCTCCGGCGACAGATCCGTGCCGCGAACCGGGAGGGCGCTGACGAGCACCTCGATCTCCCCAGCGTGCAGGTCATCGATCAGATCCTCCGCCAGACCGAACCGCGCCATAACCCGAATACCCGCGGGCAGCCGGTCGGCAAGCCCCGGCAGCACGACTTCGGAGAGGAACTCGGCCGGGCCGCCGACGAACACGATGCGTTCAGCACAGTCGGTCTCCTCGGTCAGCGCGGCGGCAGCGGCGAGCGCGTCCACCGGAGCCGCGATCCGCGCCGCGAGCTCGATCCCGCGCTCGGTCGCGCGAACCCCGGAAGGCGTGCGGTCCAGTAGCGTGTAGCCCAAGTTCCGTTCCAGGCGGGCAACCTGCTCGGACACCGACGACTGCGCGACTCCGAGTTCGTCCGCGGCCGCCGAGAATGATCCTGCCCGGTGCACCGCGAGGAACACCCGCAGCGCATCCCACGACATCACCGACCGCACACCGGGCTCCCGACGACATCGTGCTTACTCATGAAGACATTCTCTCGCGTATGGCAAGGGCGGCGCCAACAGCAGACCAGGCCAGGCAGAGGCGAGTACCCCGCGGGACTGTGTCAGTAGTCGCGCCTGGATGGGCTTGTTTCTGCGGCTCATGTCCTGCTGGTTGGTTACTCCGTCATTGCTCAGCGCGCCGAGCCGTGTAGGTGGAGAAGATGTTGGCGAACTCGCGGATCGCGTCTTGTGCGGCGTCGTCGTCTCGGGTTGAGAGCCAGGACGTCGTCAGCCCGGAGAGTGCGGCGAGGATCATCTCGGCGAGTCTCTCGACCGGGATCGCGTAGTCGACGTCGGCGTGCGAGGCGAAGCGCCGGAGGTGGGCGATGAGGCGGTCACGGTAGGCGCTCTGCTCCCAGGCAGGAAGCTCCTGCAGTGCAGGGTCGCGCAAGGCCAGGGTGGTCAGCTCCGTCAGTACGATCTGCGCCTGCGGGTCGTGCTCGACCGTGCGCCAGTAGGCGATCATCAGCGCGTAGATGCTGTCGTGGATGCTGCTGGCGTTATCGATCGTCGCCCATGCTTGATCCAGATCGACGTTGATGTCGGTCGAGAACAGCGCTGTGTAGAGCTCTTGCTTGGAGCGGAAGCAGTAGTGGAACGCCCCGTGGGGCATCCCCGCCTCTGCGCAGATCGCCCGCGTCGTCGCCGCCTTCACCCCCTCGCGCTTCATCACCTGCAACGCCGCCTCGGTCAGCAACCGCCGCCGCTCGTCCGCACTCAGGTGTAAACGTGCCGTTCCTGCCTCATCGTCGGTAGCCATGACCTCATCATACCGGATACTGGCCGAATGCCTTGGTCGCTTGACTTGGCCAGATGGGCAAATTAGATTGGAGGGCATCGCCGCCGACGTGAGGAGACTCGAATGACCACTGCTGCTGCTCCCCGTGCTGGTGCTCGTGAGTGGGCGGCACTGGCTGCCTTGACGGTGCCGGTGCTGCTGATGAGCATCGACCTGACCGTGCTGGCGATCGCGATCCCCGAGCTGAGCGAAGACCTCGCCCCGACCGGCACGCAGCTGCTGTGGATCGTGGACATCTACGGGTTCTTCCTCGCCGCACTGCTGGTGCTCATGGGCAACATCGGCGACCGGATCGGCCGACGCCGACTCCTGCTGATCGGGGCAGTCGCATTCGGGCTCGCCTCGGTGCTGGCCGCGTTCGCGTGGTCGGCGGAGGTGCTGATTGCCGCCCGCGCGCTGCTCGGGATTGGCGGGGCTACGCTCATGCCCTCCACGCTCGCGCTGATCCGCAACATCTTCACCGACCCCGCCCAGCGCCGCCGCGCCGTCTCGGTCTGGGTGGCCGCATTCGCCGGCGGCGCCGGCCTGGGCCCGGTGGTCGGCGGCCTGTTGCTGGAGAACTTCTGGTGGGGATCGGTGTTCCTCATCAACGTGCCGGTGATGCTCGCCCTACTCATCGCCGCCCCGCTACTCATCCCCGAGTTCCGCAACCCCGCACCGGGCCGCTTCGACCTACTCTCCGCCGGGCTGCTGATGGCAGCGATGCTCCCCGGTGTATACGGGCTCAAACACGCCGCCGAGTACGGCTGGGATCTCCCAGCGATCCTGTGGCTGACAACAGGACTCGCGCTCGGCGTCGTCTTCACGCTGCGGCAACGCCGCCTGACTGACCCATTGATCGACGTGGCACTGTTCCGATCCTTGCCATTCAGCGTCGCCGTCATCGCCAACATCGCCGGAGTCTTCGCGCTGACCGCCCTGCTGTACTTCCTGCCCCAGTACCTCCAGCTCATCCTGGGCCACTCGCCGCTCCTGGCCGGACTCTGGGCGCTGCCCGTCGCCGTCGGAGCGATCGTCGGCTCTCTCCTCGCCGCCACGATCGCCCGCGTCGTGCGCCCCGGCTGGCTGATCGGCGGCGGGCTGATCGTCGCCGCGGGCGGGTACCTCACGCTCAGCGCCCTCGACCTCGACGGCACCGCCTGGGTCGCATTCACAGGCGGTGCGCTCATCGGGGCCGGGATCGGGATCGCTGACACCGTCTCCAACGACGTCATCGTCGGCACCGCCCCACCCGAGAGAGCCGGAGCCGCCGCGGGCATCAGCGAGACCGCCTACGAACTTGGCGGCGCGCTCGGCACCGCCATCCTCGGCGCCCTCGGCACTAGCCTCTACCGCACCGAGGTCAGAGCCGGATTGCCGGACACAACGCCGCCCCAGATCGGTGACGCCGTCACCGAAACGCTCGGAGCTGCCGTCGCCACCGCCCAGCAGCTCCCTGCGGACCTCGCCGAGACGCTGCTTGGCATCGTCCGCCCCGCCTTCACCGACGCAATGACCACCGCGTTCACCACGGCAGCGATCATCGTCACCATCATCGGCATCGGTGCGGCCGCGACACTCGCACAGAACCGCACCACCAGCACACAGGGCGATCCACACAGCGACCACTGATCACTGCTATCCCATTGTCCGTACCGCGACCACCGAGCCGAAGGCCGACTCGTCGAAGGGCAAGTCGTCACGAACTGGATGAAGGCACTCGAGCAACTCGCGCTCGTCTATCCCGAGCGCATCGAGCCCTACCTCTGAAACCGAGACCCCGACTCCTTACACACACAACTTGACAAGCTCGAGGTCCGTCGCCAGGCGTGGAACGAGGCCCGCGGCGCCGTCCGGCAGCGCCGGGCCGGGCGGGCCGGCGGGCACGCCAAGGCGCTCAAGCACGCCCGGTACGCGCTGTGGAAGAACCCCGAGAACCTCACCACCCGGCAGCAGGCCAAGCTCGCCTGGGTCGCCAAGACCGACCCGCGCCTGCACCGGGGCTACCTGCTCAAGGAAGGACTGCGCCTGGTCTTCCAGCTACCCGCCGACGAGGCCGAAGCAGCCCTGGAACGCTGGATCGGCTGGGCCCGACGTTGCCGCATCCCCGCCTTCGTCGAGCTCCAACGCCGCATCGTCAAGCACAAGGCCTCGATCCTCGCCGCGATCGAGCACGGCCTGTCCAACGGACGTATCGAGTCCGTGAACACCAAGATCCGACTCATCACCCGCGTCGCCTTCGGCTTCAAGTCCCCCGAAGCCCTCATCGCCCTGGCCATGCTCAACCTCGGCGGCCACCGACCCGTCCTACCGGGCCGGAAATGACCCACGGATCAGTCAGGAGAGCCCAAATTGACGGAACCGTCCGGCCTCCCGAAGTTCAGATGGCCGAGTCCTCGCGCGGTGGTGGCAAATTGACACCGCCTGCAATCCCGGGGTTCGTGGTGGTGCAAGATTTGCGCCACCACGGTGGTTGGGATTCCGCACCGCCGCCGCACGCTCATGGACTTGTGGTGCAGGTACGTTACCTCTCCTCTCGCACAGGCAACAAGGCTTCGGTGAGAAGGTACGCGGCTCGTCCCGCGAGACCGGCGAGCCGCATGACTCACGTCCCAAGGATCGTGTCGAGGATGTCGGCGGTGACAACATCGACTTGCTCGGCGGTGATGACGTAGCTGTTGCGGGTGACCATCTCGTTCGCGTGCCCGAGCAGCCGTGACGCGATCGTGAGTCCGGCCGCGCGCTCCACGAGTGTCGCGGTGGTGCCCCGTGCGCCGGTAGATGTGCGTCGAGTACTCATCGACCTCGACACCGAGGCGCACGAGTTGGTCGCGGTTGTCGTCGATGAACGAGCGCAGCAGGCGTTCGTAGTTCGAGACACTCATCGGCTTGCCGGTCTTCGTCGGAAACAGCAGTGCCTCAGGTCCTCGCTCTGCGAGCGCGAGTCGGCGTCGCATCGCGTCGGCTGCGAGAGCTGGCAGCGCGACGCGGCGACGCTGTCGGGTGCGTTTGGGTGCGTTCTTGCGCTGGACGCCCTGCACCTTGTTCTGGATCACGGTGCCGTCGATCAGGATCGTCGGCGGGGCGGTGGTCATGTCCACGTCGCAACGGCGCAGGCCGATGCACTCCCCCACGCGGGCGGAGGTGCCGAGCATGATGTCCATGCCGTCCACGAGCGCCCGCCAGTTGGGGCGCGGCCCCATGCCCTCCGTCTCCCGCCACCGGGTCATGAGGTCGCGGATCGCCTCGATCTGCTGCGGAGTGAGCATCGAGGTCTTCTTCTCCGGCGTCGGCAGTCGGGTGACGTCGCGTGCCGGGTTCGTCGGGATCGCGTCGTCGCGCACGGCGAACCCGCAGATGAGCGAGAGCACCGAACGGGCTTTCCGCGCCGCGGATACGCCCCGGTCGGCGAGGAGGTTCTGGATGATCCGGTCGCAGCGGCCGACCGTGAGCGCCTCCAGCGTGACGCCGCCACAGACGGGGACGAGGGTGAGACGGACGGTGGTCTCGTAGTTCTCATACGTCGACCACGACAGCGTGCCGTTCTCGGCGCGCACCTTCACCGTCGGCAGCCATGCCTCGGTCGCCTCCTGGATGGTCGATGCGGCGGTGACAATGGCCTTCGTGTGCGTGGTCAGCGTCTTCGCGCGTGACAGCAGCTCCTCGCGGGCCGCAGCTTCGGTGACTGCTTCGGCGCGGAGCTGCACCAGCTCGCCGGAGTCGTCGCGCATCCGGGCGCGTGTCCGCCACTTGCCGTTCGCGAGCTGGGTCACCTGCACCTGGCCGACCTCGCCCGCGGCGATCTTCGGTCTAGCCATGACGCTGCTCCCGCGCCCAGGCGAGCACGTCGTCGCGGTCGTACTTGACGTGTCGGCCGAGCTTGAGCCACGGCGGTCCGGACTTCGTGAGTCGCCAGCCTTCGAGCGTGCGCTCGGGCACGCCCAGCAGAACGGCGACCTCCGCCTGGGTCAGGAACGCGGGCTCGACCTCGATGCGTGCATGAACTTCCATGCCTGATAGGTGCGGAGCGCGTACCCATGCGAAAGAGCGGGGCCGAGTGCGTACCTCATCAGCAGAGACGACCGCGAAACGCGCCCCGTGGGGGTTTCTGGTCACCAATCTGGTCACTGGACGCCAGATCGGGCCATCCGATGGAGTGCGGAGGGAGCCGGACTTCCTAGAGAACTCTAGCGATTCGTTGCTGGGGTACCTGGACTCGAACCAAGAACAACTGAACCAGAATCAGCCGTGTTGCCAATTACACCATACCCCAAGGGCGAAACCGGAGCCTCGCACCGAGGTTCAAGCTTACCCGACGGGCGCGCACGGAGCAAAACGGCGGCGGTGCTCCGCGCGTGGCGGATCAGACCTCGACGACCCGGCCCGACTGCTCGGGCTCGATCCACTTCGCAAGGTCGAATCCCTGCTCCTCCGCGGTTGCGAGGAACGATGCTACCACGTCCGTATCGATCCGCGGCTCGCGCGCCAGCAGCCAGAGATGCTTGCGATCCGGGGTCCCGACCAGGGCATGACGGTAGTCCTCGTCGACGCGCAGCACCCAGTAGTCGGCGCGGGTGAACGGGATCCAGCGCAGTGCCTCGGGCAGGAAGCTGACGCGGAGGCGTCCGGGGTGATCCGCGTCGCGGAGCGCTTCGCCGATCGCCTGGGTGGGTTCGCCGTCCTTGTTCAGGCAGCGGTTGTCCACGCGGACCGTGCCGTCGGGGTTCAGGGAATACTCGGCGGTGACGTCGCGCGCGTCGTCGTCCTCGAAGCGCAGCGGCAGCCGGCCGATCTCGTACCAGAGGCCCAGGTACCGGTCGAGTTCCAGCGCCGGCACCGAACGCACGTCGCTCATGTCGTCCCCCGATCTGTCGGTGTGGCCAGGGTACCGGGAACTCGGAGTGTAGCGAGGCGTTTCGTCTCGCCTGCGGCTCGCTCAACGACCGGAAGGGGCCAGCCGGAAGGGCGAGGCGTTTCGTCTCGCCTGCGGCTCGCTCAACGACCGGAAGGGGCCAGCCGGAAGGGCGACCGCCCCGCCTGGGCGTGCGACTTGCCTGCGGCTCGCTCGACGACTGAGAGGGACGTCTCGCTTCGGGGTCAGCGACCGGAAGCGAGGTGGGCGGAGAGTGCGCGCAGGCGGCGCAGCGTCTCGTCCTTGCCGAGCAGCTCCATCGACTCGAACAGCGGCGGCGACACGCGCCGGCCGGTGATCGCGACCCGCGGCGGACCGTACGCGACGCGCGGCTTGAGGCCCAGGCCGTCCACGAGCGCCGCCGAGAGCGCCGTCTGAATGGCATCCGGAGTGAACTCCGCGACCTGCTCCAGCGCCGCGACGCACGCGTCGAGCACCTCGCCCGCGTTCGCCGGGAGGCCCTTCAGCGCGTCGTCCTCGTAGGCGACCTCGTCCGCGAACAGGAACCCGAGCATCCCCGGGGCCTCGCCGAGCAGCTGCACCCGCTCCTGGATGAGCGGCGCGGCGCGGAAGGCGAGCACGATCTGCTCGTGCGTCGGCTCGCCGCCGAACACCCCGGCGTCGGCGAGGTACGGGATCATCCGCTCCGCGAAGTCCTTGCCGTCCAGCATCCGGATGTGGTCGCCGTTGATCGACTCGGCCTTCTTCTGGTCGAATCGAGCCGGGTTCGGGTTGACGTCGGCGATGTCGAACGCCTCGATGAACTCCTCGAGCGAGAACACGTCGCGGTCGGGACCGATCGACCAGCCCAGCAGCGCGAGGTAGTTCAGCAGGCCCTCGTGGATGAACCCGCGCTCGCGGTGCAGGAACAGATCCGCCTGCGGGTCGCGCTTGGAGAGCTTCTTCGTGCCCGTCTCCCCCAGCACCAGCGGCATGTGCGCGAACCGCGGCACGAACGTCGTCACCCTGGCCTGGATGAGCGCGTCGTAGAGCGCCAGCTGGCGCGCGGTCGACGGCATCAGGTCCTCGCCGCGCAGCACGTGCGTGATGCCCATCAGCGCATCGTCGACCGGGTTCACGAACGTGTACAGCGGCACCCCGTTGGGGCGGACCACGACGAAGTCCGGGAAGGACCCGGCCGGGAAGGTCACCTCGCCGCGGATCAGATCGACGTAGGTGAGATCCTCGTCCGGAACCCGCAGACGCAGCGCCGGCTGACGGCCCTCCGCCCGGAACGCCGCCTTCTGCTCCTCGGTCAGATCGCGGTCGTAGTTGTCATAGCCGAGCTGTTTGGCGCGCCCGTTGGCCTCGTTGCGGGCGTCGATCTCCTCCGCCGTGGAGTAGCTCTCGTACACGGCGCCGGATGCCACGAGCTTGTCGATCACCTCGCGGTAGATGTCGTGCCGCTGCGACTGCCGGTACGGCGCGTGCGGACCGCCGACCTCGACGCCCTCGTCCCAGTCGATCTTCAGCCAGGTGAGCGCGTCCACCAGCTGCCGGAAGCTCTCCTCGCTGTCGCGCGCGGCATCCGTGTCCTCGATGCGGAACACGAGCTTTCCGCCGGTGTGGCGCGCGTACGCCCAGTTGTACAGCGCCGTGCGGACCATGCCGACATGTGGGAGGCCGGTCGGCGACGGGCAGAAGCGCACGCGGACGTCGGATCCGGAGGCGGTGGTGGTGAGGGGGTGCGGAGTAGCCATAACCCTCCAATCCTACGGTTCGGCGCGGCGCCGTCCGACCCGCGTCACCCGGATTCGACGGGGATGTCGGTGAGCCGCCACCCCGGCGCGCGGTGGACGGCGATGGCGGCGGTCTGCTCCAGTCGCACCCTGCCCCCGCCGGCGGCGACGACCTCGTCGAACGCGCGGCGGAACCGGGCGCGCTCGGGTGCTGCCAGGTTCCGGTAGGCCGCGCCGGCGCCGGCGACCCCGCCCTCGACCGAGGTCCACAGCGTCTCGGCATCCGGCGTCCACGTCCAGGTCAGCTCGGTCACCTCCGGCCGCCAGCCGGCGTCGCGCAGCATCCGTTCGAATCCCGCTGCCGTGCGCTCGAAGTCCTTGTCGGCGGGCAGCGGCGTGCCGGATGCCGGCTCGAGCCCCGCCCGTTCGAAGACGTCCAGCCAGAGCGCCGTCGGCGATCGGGTCCAAATCGTGGCGGCGACCGTCTCCGCCGCCACGCGGCGCAGTTCGGCGGCGCCGGCGCGCGGATCCGCGACGTGGTTCAGCACGAAGTTCGCGGTGACGGCATCCGCAGCCCGGTTCGCGAACGGGAGATGCGGCAGCCCGCCGGCGACGATGCGGAGGTGCGGATGCCGCTGCCGCGCCGCCGCCCGCATGGACGGCTCCGGCTCGCACGCGACGACCCGCCAGCCCGCATCCGACCAGGCGGCCGCCAGCCTGCCGTCGCCGGCGCCGACGTCAAGCAGCGTGCGGCCTCGTCCGGGGCCGAGCAGCTCCCGCATCCGCTCCCCCGTGCCGGCGCACAGCGCGGCGTACGAGGCGGCGTACGCGGCGCCGACCCCCGCCCAGCTCATGCCGGCGGACGGATGCGGCCGAGCGGGGCGAGCAGCGTGATCGCCGCGACGATCACGAGCGCCGTCGCCCCGAGACCGCCGTAGCCGAGATGGGTCAGCACGACACCGGCGCCGGCGGCGCCGGCCGCCGCGGTGAGGCTCATCAGCGAGTCGCTCACGCCCTGACGGCGTGGGCGACGCGAGACCTCCGAGGCCTCGGTGAGCAGCGCGGCGCCGGCGACGGTCGCCGCGCTCCAGCCCAGGCCGAGCAGCGCCAGCGCCACCATCACGCCGATCGCGTGCTCGCCGGCGACGATCGCGACGACCAACGAGGCGGCCAGCATGGCCTGGCCGAGCAGCACGACCCGGATGCGGCCCCAGCGGTCGGCGAGCACGCCGAAGACCGGCGACAGCCCGTACATGCCGGCCACGTGCAGCGCGATCGTGAACCCGACCAGGGAGGTGACGTCGGTGGTGCTGCCGTGCCCGCCGTGCGCGGCGTGCGCCATGTGCGCCAGGTGCACCGGGGTCATCGCCATCACCGAGGCCATCACCGCGTGCGACCCGGCGACGGCGAAGACCGCATACCGCGCGGCGAGCGGGTGGTCCTCGGCGGACCCGAGCAGGCCCGCGGTCGTGGGCGTGGCGGCGATCCCCTTGGCCGTCAGCAGCGGGTCGGGGCGCAGCGCGACGAGGTAGAGCACCAGCGCGGCCGACTGAGCGACGAGGGAGAACAGGTACGAGCCGGTCAACGGCGGCATCCCGATCGCCTGCCCGACCGCCTCCCCCGGGGTGAGCATCAGCGGGCCGGCGACGCCGCCGAGCGTCGTGGACCACACCACGACGGACAGGTCGCGGCCGCGGTGCTCGGGCGCGGCCAGGTCGGTGGCGGCGAACCGGGACTGCAGGTTCCCGGCGTTGCCCATCCCGATCAGGACGATCCCGACCAGCAGCAGCGGGAAGGAGCGCACCGCGGCGGCCGTGATCACGAGCACCACGCCGACGAGGGCGAGGAGGTTTCCGGCCGTGAGGGACATGCGCCGGCCACGTCGTGCCGCCAGCCGTGCCAGCGGGATCGCGAACGCCGCCGCGCCGAGGGTGACGGATGCCGTGGCGAAACCCGACAGCGCGTCGTCGCCGGACAGGTCGGCGGCCAGCAGCGCACCCAGCGACACGGTCGAGCCGAACGCGATGCCGCCGAGCACCTGGCCGAGCGACAGCACCCGGACGGTGCGTCGCTGCAGCGCGTGCAGCGCCTCGGCGGTGAGCGCGGTCACGACGCGGGGACGGCGTCGCGCACCGTGTTGCGGAGGATGCCGATGCCCGAGACCTCGACCTCGACGGTGTCGCCTGCGGTGATCTCCCCCACGCCGGCGGGCGTTCCGGTCATGATCACGTCGCCCGGGAGCAGGGTGAACACGGCGGAGGCGTGCGCGACGATGTCGGCGACGGAGTGGATCATATCGGTGAGCGGCGCGTGCTGGC
Source organism: Microbacterium neungamense (assembly GCF_024971095.1). Classification (NCBI taxonomy): domain Bacteria; kingdom Bacillati; phylum Actinomycetota; class Actinomycetes; order Micrococcales; family Microbacteriaceae; genus Microbacterium; species Microbacterium neungamense. Next base: position 1,105,262 of record NZ_CP069717.1, on the reverse strand, counting down.
GCACCTCGCCGTTCACGCGGGTCTCGATCGTGGCGGATGCCGGGTCGAGCTCGGTCTCGATCACCGGGCCGAGCGGGCAGAACGTGTCGAATCCCTTCGCGCGCGACCACTGCCCATCCTTGCGCTGCAGGTCGCGAGCGGTGACGTCGTTGCCGACCGTGTACCCGAACACGTAGTCCAGGGCGTCCTCGGCGCGCACGTTCTTCGCGATCCGGCCGATCACGGCGACCAGCTCGCCCTCGTGCTCGGTGCGCTCGGACAGCGCCACCGGCCGGACGATCGCGTCGCCGGGACCGATCACGGCGGTGTTCGGCTTGAGGAACAGCAGCGGCTCCTCCGGCGCGACGCCGCCCATCTCCGCCGCGTGGTCGTGGTAGTTCTTGCCGACGCAGACCACCTTCGACCGCGGGATCACCGGCGCGAGCAGCGCGGCATCCGACAGCGGCACGCGCTGCCCCGTCGTCTCGAACCCGGCGAACATCGGGTCGCCGGCCAGGACGACGAGAGCGTCGTCGTCGAGGATGCCGAAGTGGATGCCGTCGTTGTGACTGAACCGCGCGATCTTCACCCGTCCAGCCTATCCACGCCGCCCGGCCCGTTGCCCTCCCCTGCGTGCTCCGACGTTCCGCGGACACCCCGTCCGAATGCCGATACCCCGCCCTGTGGACGTCGACACCACGGGGTGTCGACAGCAGGACGGGGTGTCGGCGGTGATTCGGGAGCGCGGGCGGGGTCAGCCGTCCAGGCGGTAGAGCCAGCCGTGCTTGTCCTCGCGGCGGCCGTACTGGATGTCGGTGAGCTCCTCGCGCAGCGAGAGGGCGAGCTCGCCGAGCGGCTGCTCGTCCTCGAAGTCCTGCGCGACGAGCGCGCCGATCGGGGTGACCACCGCGGCGGTGCCGCAGGCGAACACCTCGACGATGTCGCCGGAAGCCACGCCCTGACGCCACTCGCCGAGCGTGACCGCGCGGCGCTCGACGGTGTGTCCGCGGTCCTCGGCGAGCTGCAGCAGCGAATCGCGCGTGATGCCCTCGAGGATCGAGTCGGACTCGGGCGTCACGATGCGGCCGTCCCGGTACACGAACACGATGTTCATGCCGCCGAGCTCCTCGACGTGGCGGTCCTGGTCGAGGAAGACCACCTGGTCGCAGCCCTTCTCATACGCCTCTGCCTGCGGCAGCAGGCTCGCGGCGTAGTTGCCGCCGGTCTTCGCCGCACCGGTGCCGCCCTTGCCGGCCCGGGAGTACGTCTCGCTCAGCCAGATGCGCACCGGCTTCGCGCCGCCCTTGAAGTAGGCGCCGGCGGGGCTGGCGATCAGGTAGTACGCCACCTTCTTCCCCGGGCGCACCCCGAGGAACGCCTCCTTGGCGAACATGAACGGCCGCAGGTACAGGCTCTGGTCCGCACCGGAGGGCACCCAGTCGCCGTCCACGGCGATCAGCTCCCGCAGCGACTGCAGGAAGTACTCCTCGGGCAGCTCCGGCAGGGCGAGGCGCTGGGCGCTCTTCTGCAGGCGGCGGGCGTTGCGGTCGGGGCGGAAGGTGTGGATCGAGCCGTCGGCGTGGCGGTACGCCTTGATGCCTTCGAAGATCTCCTGCCCGTAGTGCAGCACCGAGGCGGCCGGGTCGAGCGAGATCGGCCCGTACGGCTGCACGCGCGGGCGGTGCCAGCCGCCCTTCTCGGACCAGCAGATGTCGACCATGTGGTCGGTGAAGCTGGTGCCGAATCCGGGGTCCTTCAGGATCTCCTCGCGCTGTGCGGGGGTCTTGGCGGCCAGGTTCTTCGTCACGGTGAAGGTGAGCGGGGCGGTGGCGGTGTCGGTCATGTCACATCCTGCGGTCGTGCGCGGCGTCGAGCGTCTCTCAGACTACGCCTGAAGCCGGGCGATGATGGCGTCACCCGTCTCGCGGGTGGTGCGTGCTCCCTCACGGGCGGCGATGTCCTCCTCCACGGCCCGCTGCACGCGTCCGGCCTCGTCGCGGAGACCGAGGTGGTCGAGCAGCAGCGCCACGGAGAGGATCGCCGCGGTCGGGTCGGCCTTCTGCTGGCCGGCGATGTCCGGGGCCGAGCCGTGCACGGGCTCGAACATCGAGGGGAAGGCGCCGTCGGGGTTGATGTTGCCCGAGGCGGCGAGGCCGATGCCACCGGTGACGGCGCCGGCCAGGTCCGTGAGGATGTCCCCGAAGAGGTTGTCGGTGACGATCACGTCGAAGCGGGAGGGGTCTGTCACGAGGAAGATCGTGGCCGCGTCGACGTGCAGATAGTCTACGGCCACGTCCGGGTGCTCGGATGCCACGGCGTCGACGATCCGCTTCCAGATGGCGCCGGCGTGCACGAGCACGTTCGTCTTGTGCACCAGGGTGAGCTTCTTGCGGCGCCGCTCGGCGAGGTCGAACGCGTAGCGGACCACACGCTCCACGCCGAACGCGGTGTTCACGCTGGTCTCGTTCGCGACCTCCTGCGGGGTGCCCTTGCGGATCGATCCGCCGTTGCCGACGTAGGGGCCCTCGGTGCCTTCGCGCACGACGACGAAGTCGATCTCGCCCGGGTCCGCCAGGGGTCCGGATGCCCCGGCGAAGAGCTTCGACGGGCGGAGGTTGACGTAGTGGTCCAGTTCGAACCGGAGCTTCAGCAGCAGGCCGCGCTCGATGTTCGCATCCTTCAGACGCGGGTCGCCCGGGACGCCGCCGACAGCGCCGAGCAGGATGGCGTCGTGCGCGCGGATCGCGTCGAGGTCGGCATCCGTGAGCGTGTCGCCGGTCTCGAGGTACCGGGCCGCACCGAGTGAGAAGCGGGTCTTCTCGAACGACACCGCTCCGCCGGCGGTGACCGCGTCGAGCACCTTCTCGGCTTCGGCGACGACCTCCGGACCGATGCCGTCACCCGGGATGACGGCCAGCTTCACGACACGCGACATGACTCTCCTCGCACACGGACGGCCGGCCGCGCCGGATCGCGCGGGGCCCGTTCCAGCGTAGCGCCGGCGGCTCCACGCCCCTCCCCGCGTGACACCCCCGCGCCCGCCCGCTGCCACCCGCCGCGCGCGACACATTGTGTCCTGTCGTGAGGGTGTCAGGGGCCCGCACCCGCACATCGCGACACAATGTGGGGCTTGGGGTGGGGTCCGGGCGGCGAGCGGGCCGGAGGTCAGCGGCGGGTGGGATCGGTCCGCAGGGTCAGCGCGGCGATCGTCCCGGCGGCGACGACCAGGCCCGCGCCGATCAGGGACGTCACGGTGACACCCGACCCGAAGGCCGCGGCGGCGGCGTGCCACAGCGCGTCGCCGAGCCCGTCCGGCAGCTCACCCGCCGCGGTGTACGCGCCGGCCAGCGTCTCGCGGGCGTGGGCCGCCGCCTCGGCCGGGATGCCGGCGGGCACGACGAGCGCTCCGCGGTAGAACGCCGTGATGATGCCGCCGAGGATCGCGGTGCCGAGCACCGCGCCGAGCTCGTACGCCGTCTCCGACACGGCGCTCGCGGCGCCCGCCTTCTCCGGCGGAGCGCTGGAGAGGATGAGCTCGTTCGAGATCGTCTCCGCCGCGCCGATGCCGATGCCGAGCACGATGAACGCGGCGATCAGCGGCGCGACGCCGTGCTCGTGCGAGGAGAGCGCGACGATGAGGTATCCGCTCACCGAGAAGACCAGCGCCGCCGGGACGAGCACGTGCGCCGAGACGCGGCGCGCCACCGGCACGACGGCGAGCCCGGCGACGATCATCGCCGCCATCCCCGGGGCGAGGGCGAACCCGGCGACCATCGGCGACAGCCCGAGCACGAGCTGCAGGTGCTGGGACACGAAGTACAGGAAGCCGACCAGAGCGACCACGCTGAGCAGGTTGACCAGGATGGCGCCCGAGAACGACCCGCGCCGGAACAGGCCCATGTCGAGCATCGGCGTGGGCGAGCGCAGCTGGCGGCGCACGAACAGCGCGCCCATCACGATCCCGAGCAGCGCCCAGACCCCGCCGGCGACCGTGGGGCCGTCGACGGCCAGCGCCTTGATCGCGTACACCACCGGGATCATCGCGGCCATGGACAGCATGATGCTGACCGGATCCACCCGCCCCGGGTGCGGATCGCGGCTCTCCGGCACCAGCAGCGGCCCCGCGATGAGAAGCGGGATCAGCACCGGCACGGCGATCAGGAAGGCGGCGCCCCAGCCGAAGTGCTCGAGCAGGAAGCCGCCGACGATGGGGCCGAGCGCGGAGCCTGCGGAGAATCCGGCGGCCCAGACCGCGATCGCGAAGCGGCGCTGCTCGCGGTTGACGAAGATCGACCGCAGCAGCGACAGGGTCGAGGGCATCAGCATCGCGCCGAAGAAGCCGAGCAGGGCGCGGGCCGCGATGAGCAGGCCCGCCGTCGGCACGAAGGCCGCCAGCGCCGATACGGCGGCGAAGCCGGTCGCGCCGATCAGCAGCATCCGCCGCCGCCCGAACCGGTCGCCCAGGGTGCCCATCGTGACGAGCAGCCCGGCGAGCACGAGCGGGTACGCGTCGATGATCCAGAGCTGCTCGGCGCCCGAAGGCGCGAGAGCCAGCGAGATCTCGGGCAGCGCGAAGCTGAGCACCGTGTTGTCGACCGAGACGAGCAGCACCGGCAGCATCAGCACGACCAGCGCGGTCCACCCGCGCGCGCCGACCCGGGGGCCGTCCGTGTCCGTGATGTCGATGGATGCCGTGGCAGGCATGATGTCCTCCGTTAGTAAACCGTCTGGTTGGTATAGTAACAGGACAAGCCGTGCGATCGCTGGGCATTCGCGGCAGGATCGACGGCAGCACGGAAGGAGAGCCATGCCCCGTCCCCCGCTGGCGCGCGAACGCGTCCTGGACGCCTACGAATCGATCCTCATCGCCGAGGGCGAGCGCGCGGCGACACTGGACGGCGTCGCCGCGACGGCCGGGGTGTCCAAGGGCGGACTGCTCTACCACTTCGGCTCGAAGGAGGAGCTGGCCGCCGGGCTGCTCCAGCGCCTGGACGATCTCGTCACGGCGGACGTCACCGCGATGAGCGCAGCACCCGAGGGACCGGTGGCGTACTACATCCGCACCTCGATCATGGAGGGCAACGCGCTGGACCGCGCCCTGGTGGCATCGACGCGGCTCGCCCAGGGCGGGCACCCGGCGGCCGCACGGCGGCTGCGCGAGGTGCGGGAACGATGGGCGGATGCCCTGCGCCCGGCGGTCCGCGACGAGGCCGCCCTGCAGCTGGTGATGCTGCTCAGCGACGGCCTCTACTTCAACAACGCGATCGAGGGCGCGGCCACGCCGGGGGTCTCACGCGACGTCTTCGTCCCCTCCGGACGAGCGCTCGACGAGCTCATCGCGCTCGTGGAACGTGCCGTGCTCGCCCGGTGAGGGGCCGGGGGCGCGGTCGGACGCTTCGACAGGCGGGGCGCGGTCGGACGCTTCGACAGGCGGGGCGCGGTCGGACGCTTCGACAGGCTCAGCGTCCGCGCACTCAGCGCCCGACCGCGGGTCCCACGCGCCTCAGACCTCGCTGATCTCGATCTGCCGGAACAGGTCGGCGTCGATCGCGGTGCGGATGTCCTCGAGCAGCTCCTCGTCCACCGGGGAGTCGAGGGTGAGCACGCTGAGCGCCTGCGCGCCCGCGGCCTGACGCGCGATCTGCATGCCGGCGATGTTGATGCCGGCGTCGCCGAACTTCTGGCCGTAGACCGCGACGATGCCGGGACGGTCGGTGTAGAGCATCACGACGTGGTGCTTTTCGATGGGCAGCTCGATGGCGTACTCGTTGATGCCCACCAGCTTCTCGATCTGCTTCGGACCGGTGAGGGTGCCGGAGACCGCCAGCTGCGAGCCGTCGGAGAGGGCGCCGCGCAGCGTGATGACGTTGCGGTACTCCTCGCTGACCTCGTCCTGCAGCAGCCGCACCGCGACGCCGCGCTGCTCCGCGAGCAGCGGCGCATTCACGTACGACACCGTCTCGCTGACGATGTTGGTGAACACGCCCTTCAGCGCGGCGAGCTTGAGCACGCTCACGTCGTAGTCGTTGAGCTCGCCGTGCACCTCGACGTCGAGGCTGGTCAGCGGCGCCTGCGCGAGGGCGGAGAAGATCTGACCGAGCTTCTCGACGAGCGGGATGCCCGGGCGCACGTACGGGTCGATGACGCCGCCGGCGACGTTCACGGCATCGGGGACGAGGTCACCGCCGAGCGCGAGCCGCACCGAGCGCGCGACCGAGACGCCGGCCTTCTCCTGCGCCTCGTCGGTGCTCGCACCGAGGTGGGGGGTGACCACGACGTTCGGCAGGTCCAGGAGGGCGCGGGCGGTGCCGCCCTCGGCCGGCGGCTCCGAGGTGAACACGTCGAGCCCGGCGCCGGCGATCTCGCCGGCGACGAGCGCCTCACGCAGCGCCTCCTCATCGATGAGACCGCCGCGGGCCACGTTGACCACGAACGCGGTCGGCTTCATGGCCTTGAACTGCTCGGCGCCGATCATGCCGGTCGTCTCGGGCGTCTTCGGCATGTGGATGGTGAGGAAGTCCGCCTCGGCGACGAGCTCCTCGAGGGAGACCAGCTGCACGCCCAGCTGCTGGGCGCGGGCACTGGTGACGTAGGGGTCGTACGCGATCAGGCGCATGTCGAAGGCCGCCAGCCGTGCAGCGACGAGGGCGCCGATGCGGCCCAGGCCGACGATGCCGACGGTCTTCTCGAAGAGCTCGGCGCCGGTGAACGCGCTGCGCTTCCATTCCCCCGCCGCGAGCGACGCGTGCGCTGCCGGGATGCGGCGGGCGAGGCTGAGGATGTGGCCGACGGTGAGCTCGGCGGCCGAGACGATGTTCGAGGTCGGCGCGTTGACGACCATGACGCCGGCGGTGGTGGCCGCCTTGATGTCGACGTTGTCGAGCCCCACGCCGGCCCGCGCGACCACCTTCAGGCGCGGGGCGTGGCTCAGCGCCTCGGCGTCGATCCGCGTCGCCGAGCGGATGAGCACCGCATCCGCGTCCGCGAGGGCGGCGAAGAGCGCCTCACGGTCGGTCCCGTCCACGTGGCGGATGTCGAAATCGGGACCCAGCGCCTCGATCGTGGCGGGTGAGAGCACTTCGGCGATGAGCACGACGGGCTTGGACGCAGACTGGTTCGGCACGTGGATCCTTCGGGGCAGGAGGACAGGGCGGAGGGCCGATGCGCCGCACGCCGTGGGGGCGCGATCGGGTCACACTTTACCGCAGCGGATGCCGCGGCCCCGCCGATGTGACGACCGACGACGGGCGGCGAGCGTCAGCCGGCGGCCAGGACCAGCTGATCCATGTTCAGGATGCTGTACCCGATCAGGCTCATCCAGAACACCGCGACGACGCCGAGGCCGGCGAGCATCACGAGCGCGAGCTCCCCGACGTTGCGCCGGCGGCCGACGGCAGAGGCGAGGGCGAACACGATGGCCGGGAACACGACGCCGAACAGCAGCGTCGCCCAACCGGCGGCGGTGAGGCCGTCGCGGGCGAGCGCGATCAGGTGCGCGATCGCGTTCCAGACGGCGTACGCGTAGAAGAGGCCGCTGAGTCCGATCACGAGACCGGACAGCCAGCGCGGGCCGGCAGGGGCGAGGTCGTTCACGATCCCAGGGCTCCCATCATCACGAACGGCCAGGGCACCAGCAGCACGACGCCGGCGAGCAGCACGAGCATCCGCAGCCACATCGCCCTGCCGCGGGTGAGCACCCAGCCGGTGAGGAACCACAGCGCCGGCGCCGCGACCGCGAGGATCAGCCACGGCACATACATCGCGTCGGCGACGATGAGGTTCGCGAGCTGCTTGAGCCGGATGCCGCCGATCAACCAGCCGACGGTGTACAGCAGGTACACGCCGCCGAGAACGCCGAGCAGCACCAGGCTGACCGTGCCCAGCGCGTGCGTGTCGTCGTCCGCGGTCTCCGCGTCGTGGCGAGCGGATGCCGCATCCGCCGGCGACCCCGGGACGTCGTCGCTGCCTTTGCCGACCGCCTTCCAGCCGGGCGGGAGCGACGCGGGGCCGTTCTCGTCATCGCCGTCCCAGCGGAGGGCGTCGTCGTCATCAGGATCGGAGCGCACACGCCCAGCGTAGTCACGCGCGGGCGGCGGATGCGGCATCCTCGCCGCCGGCGGGCGGCGCGCCCAGTTCCCGGCAGACTTTCCGCATCGCCTGCTCGGCGAGGTCGACCGTCAGCAGCGTGTTGCCGCTGACGATGTGCAGTCCATACGCGTCCTCGAGCGCCACCAGGGTCATCGCGAAGGTGTCCGGGTCCAACCCGGGGGCGAAGACCCCGGCATCCGCCCCCCGCTCGAGCACCCCGCGGTAGGTCGCCAGCTGACGCCGGTACATCGTCTGCACCAGCTCGTCGTGCAGCTGCGAGTTGCCGGCGAGGACGTCGAACTCGTACAGCAGCCGCATCAGTGCGTCGTCGGGGCCGTCGGGCAGACCCTCACGGATGGCAGTGGCCAGCTGCTCGCGGGGGTCGTCGATCTCGGCGATGAGGGCGTCGCGCGCGTCGCAGAACCGCCCCACCCCGGCGCGGTGCGCCTCGACGAGCAGCTCGTCGAGGTCGGAGTAGTAGTACAGGATCGCTCCGCGCGTGAGCCCCGCGCGCTGGGCGACGTCGGTGAGGGAGATCGCGCGCAGACCGCGCTCCGAGACGGCGGTGAGGGTCGCCTCCACGAGGTCTGCACGGCGGGCATCCTGCCGTCGGGGTCGGGCCATGCCTTGACACTACCCGGGTCGCGTGACATGCTCGACCCATTCTTTGACGTTGATGTCAAAAAACTATCGAGGAAGATATGACCGACGCGCGAGCCTCCTGATCGTCGCCGCGGCCGGCGCGTTCTTCGTCGTGGTCACCTACTGCATGCAGGTGCTCTTCCCTGACGTCAGCGCGGTGGGTGACATCGTCGGCGCCTCTCCGGAGATGGCCCGGTACATCGGCGGCGCACTGTTCCAGTCGCTGTTCATCGGCGGTTACATGGTCGCCGTCCTCGGCTGCGGCATCACGCAGCAGATGTCGGCCGCGCGGCTGCTGTACGCGATGGGGCGCGACGACGTGCTGCCGCGCCGCCAGTTCGCGCGGCTCAACGCGAAGGGCGTGCCGTCGGCGAACCTGCTGCTGATCGGGCTGCTCGCCGCGACCGCCGTCTTCCTCGACCTGTTTCAGGCCGCCTCGCTGATCAACTTCGGCGCGTTCGTGGCCTTCACCTTCGTGAACCTGTCCGTGATCGCCACCTGGCTGCGGTTCCGCCGGGACCGCGGTGCGCGCAGCATCCTGGGCTGGGTCGTCGTCCCCGCTGCCGGCGCCGTCATCAACGTCGTGCTCTGGTTCAGCCTGGAGCCGGGAGCCATGCTCATCGGCGCACTCTGGACCGCGATCGGCCTCGTGTACCTGCTGTGGCGCACCCGACTCTTCCGCGCCGCACCGCCCGTGCTCGCCGGCCCACTCGAGATCGAGGTGGAGGAGGGCCGACTGCCCGCGTGACGCGCATATCCCGCCGCGGGCATGCATTCCACTAGGCTCACCGCTATACCGTTCGGGGAGGGACGAGATCGTGGCAGAGAGCAGCAGGAAGTCGGTGCGTTCGCAGGCCGACGCGGCACGCGAGACCGAGACGCGGGAGTGGGCGCCGACGGCGGAGTCGAAGAAGCGCGCGACGACGTTCCGCTGGATCGCGGCGGTGCTCTGGGCCCTCGCCATCGCCGGTGAGGCCGTCGGCATCTTCTGGCTGCTGCGCCAGCGGGAGTTCGTCGGCGAGGACGGCACCCTCGTCCGCGACCTCGAGACCGGGCTGCTCGAGGAGCAGGGCGTCACCGCGCACTTCCCGCAGTGGGCGTTCATCACGCTGCTGGTGCTGCTCGTCGTGATCGCCGTGCTGTCGATCACCGGCTCGATGCTGTGGAAGAAGGCCAACCGGCTCGATCCGGCCCGCAGATCCGACACATTCCGCTTCTTCGTACAGAACCAGCTCGGCGCGATCATCGCGATCGTGGCCTTCCTGCCCTTGATCATCCTGATCTTCCTGAACAAGGACATGGACAAGGGGCAGAAGACGACCGCGGGCATCGTCGGCATCGTGCTGGCCGTCCTCGCCGTGGTTCTCGGCATCGACTTCAACCCGCCGTCGGTGGAGAAGTACACCGCCGACCAGTCCACCGTGATCCAGCTGCTCGGGAAGGACGAGGTGGTGTGGGTCGACGGCGGTGGTGTGTATCACGTGTGCGAAGAGGTCCCCGACATCCAGACCGGCAGCGAGAAGCGGATTGGAACCACCGCGGAAGCGGTCGCCGCCGGCAAGACCCGGCTGACGTTGGAGTTCGCATCCGAACTGCGCACCTGCGGGATGCCGGTGCCCGAGAACTCGCAGGAGATCGTCGAGGCGCTCCGGGCGATCCGTGACGGCGCCACCGACACGCTCCTTCCCGCCCCTGTCTGGGCGGACCCGGCCGATGCACCGATCCAGGTCGAGGACGCCCCGGCCGAGTGACGTCCCGCGCGGGGCTCCGCTCCCCTAGCGTCTGACGGCCGAACGTTCCGCCGCCCACCTGAGATCCGGGCGTCGATGCACCGGAACGCGGAACGGGGGCGCCTCGGAAGAGGCGCCCCCGTTCCGGTGCGGGACCGGGTGGATCAGCGCGCTGCGCTGCCCTCGACGTAGTCCTCGTCGGTCTGCTTCCAGGCGAACAGGGCGCGCAGCTCCTTGCCGGTCGCCTCGATCGGGTGACCCTGCTCCTTCTCGCGGAGGGCGAGGAACTCCTTCGCGCCGTTGTCCTGGTCGTCGATGAAGCGCTTCGCGAAGGCGCCGGACTGGATGTCCGCGAGGACCTCCTTCATCCGCTCCTTCACGCCGGCGTCGATGACGCGCGGGCCGGAGACGTAGTCGCCGAACTCGGCGGTGTCGGAGATCGACCACCGCTGCTTGGCGATGCCGCCCTCCCACATCAGGTCGACGATCAGCTTGAGCTCGTGCAGCACCTCGAAGTAGGCGATCTGCGGCTGGTAGCCCGCCTCGACGAGGGTCTCGAAGCCGGCCTGCACCAGGTGGCTCATGCCGCCGCAGAGCACCGCCTGTTCGCCGAAGAGGTCGGTCTCGGTCTCCTCGGTGAACGTGGTCTTGATCACCCCGGCACGCGTGCCGCCGATCGCCTTCGCGTACGACAGCGCGGTGTCCCAGGCCGAGCCGGAGGCGTCGCGCTCCACCGCGATGATGTCCGGGATGCCGCGGCCGGCGACGAACTCTCGGCGCACGGTGTGGCCGGGGGCCTTCGGCGCGACCAGGATGACATCCACGCCCTCCGGCGCCTCGATGTAGCCGAAGCGGATGTTGAAGCCGTGCGCGAAGGCGAGCGTCTTGCCCGGCGTCAGCTTGTCCTTGATCGACTCGTTGAAGATCGTGCGCTGGTGCTGGTCGGGCGCGAGGATCATGATCAGATCGGCCCACTCGGCGGCATCCGCCACCGACTTGACCGGGAAGCCGGCCTCCTCCGCCTTGGCGATGGACTTCGAGCCCTCCTTGAGGGCGATCGCGACCTCGACGCCGGAGTCGCGCAGGTTCATCGCGTGCGCGTGGCCCTGCGAGCCGTAGCCGACGATCGCGACCTTCTTGCTCTGGATGATCGACAGGTCGGCGTCAGCGTCGTAGAAGATCTCGGTGCTCACTGTGTGTTTCTCCTTGTGTGTGGTTCTGGAAGATGTTGCGCTTCGTCTCGCTGCGCTCGCTCAACGGCCGCGAAGGCGACGGCGCTCGTTCGACGATCGGGTCAACCGCGCAGCACCCGTTCGGTGATGCTCTTGCCGCCGCGGCCGATCGCGAGCAGGCCGGACTGGGCGAGCTCCTTGATGCCGAACGGCTCCAGCGCCCGCAGCAGCGCGCCGACCTTGCCCTTGTCGCCGGTGACCTCGATCACCAGCGCGTCCGGCGCGTAGTCGACGACCGAGGCGCGGAACAGGTTCACCACCTCGAGCACGTTCGATCGCGTGCTGTTGTCGGTGCGCACCTTGATCAGCATGTGCTCGCGCTGCACCGACGAGGACGGCTCCAGCTCCACGATCTTGATGACGTTGATGAGCTTGTTCAGCTGCTTGGTGACCTGTTCCAGCGGCAGGTCCTCGACATCGACGACGACCGTGATCCGCGAGATGCCGGGCACCTCGGTGACGCCGACCGCGAGCGAGTCGATGTTGAAGCCGCGGCGTGCGAACAGGCCGGCGACGCGGGTCAGTAGACCCGGCGTGTTCTCGACGAGAAGGCTCAGCACGTGTGTGGACATGGCTCAGGCCTCCTGATCGAATGCCGGCGCGTGGTCGCGCGCGTACTGGATGTAGCTGTTGCTCACGCCCTGAGGCACCATCGGCCACACCATGGCGTCCGCGCTCACGACGAAGTCGATCACGACGGGGCGGTCGTTCGTCTCCAGCGCGGTCTTGATGGCGGCATCCACCTGGTCCTCGGTCTCCACGCGCAGCGCGAGGCAGCCGTACGCCTCGGCGAGCTTGACGAAGTCGGGGACCCGGACGGTGTCGTGCCCGGTGTTCAGGTCGGTGTGCGAGTGCCGGCCGCCGTGGAACAGCGTCTGCCACTGCCGCACCATGCCCAGCGACGAGTTGTTGATGATCGCGACCTTGATCGGGATCTCGTTGATGACGCAGGTGGCCAACTCCTGGTTGGTCATCTGGAAGCATCCGTCGCCGTCGATCGCCCACACCACGCGCTCCGGTTCGGCCACCTTCGCGCCCATCGCGGCGGGGATCGCGTAGCCCATGGTGCCGGCTCCCCCGGAGTTGAGCCACGAGTTGGGCCGCTCGTACTTGATGAACTGGGCGGCCCACATCTGGTGCTGGCCGACGCCGGCGGCGTAGATCGCCTCGGGCCCGGTGAGCTCGCCGATGCGCTGGATCACGTACTGCGGCGCGAGCAGGCCGTCGTCGGTGGGCGCGTAGCCGAGCGGGAACTCGGCGCGCAGCCCGTCCAGGTACGACCACCACTCCTCGATGTCGGGCTTGGTGGTGCCGACGACGCTGCGGAACGCGGTGTCCAGGTCGATCAGGACGTCGCGGACGTCGCCCACGATCGGCACATCGGCGGTGCGGATCTTGGAGATCTCCGCCGGATCGATGTCCACGTGCACGACCTTCGCGTGCGGGGCGAAGTGCTCGGCCTTGCCGGTGACACGGTCGTCGAAGCGGGCGCCGAGGGCGACGATGAGGTCGGCCTCCTGCAGCGCGAGCACGGCGGGGACGGTGCCGTGCATGCCCGGCATCCCGAGGTGCTGCGGATGCGAGTCCGGGAACGCGCCGCGGGCCATCAGCGTCGTCACCACGGGCGCGCCGGTCGACTCCGCCAGCGCGAGCAGCTCCTTGGACGCCTTGCCGCGGATCACGCCGCCGCCGACGTAGAGCACCGGCTTCTTGGCCTCGGCGAGCAGCGCGGCCGCCGCCTGGATCTGCTTGCCGTGCGCCTTGGTCACCGGGCGGTACCCGGGCAGCTCCACCTTGGGCGGCCAGATGAACGGCACGCTGGCCTGCTGGGCGTCCTTGGTGATGTCGACGAGCACCGGGCCGGGGCGGCCGGTGGAGGCGACCTCGAAGGCCGCGGCGATCGCGCCGGGGATGTCCTCGGCGCGCTTGACGAGGAAGGAGTGCTTGGTGATCGGCATGGTGATGCCGACGATGTCCGCCTCCTGGAAGGCGTCCGTGCCCATCAGGTGGCTGAAGACTTGGCCGGTGATGCACACCAGCGGCACCGAGTCCATGTACGCGTCGGCGATCGCGGTGACCAGGTTCGTGGCTCCCGGGCCGGAGGTCGCCAGCGCGACGCCGGTCTTCCCGGTCGCGGACGCGTAACCCTCGGCGGCGTGACCGGCGCCCTGCTCGTGCCGCACCAGGATGTGACGGACCGACTCGTGGTCCAGCAGCGGGTCGTAGACGGGCATGATCGCCCCGCCCGGGATGCCGAAGACGTCCGTGACCCCGAGGAGGTCGAGCGAGCGGACGACCGCCTGGGCTCCGGTGAGCACAGGCGGGGAGGCCGGACGGGCGGGCGGCCGTGGCACGGCCGGAGCGGAATCAGCAGTCATGTCATTCCTCGGTGATCAGCAGAGCGCGGATGCCGGCGGTAGCCGCCGGCACCGGCACGCCCCGAACTGTCGGACGGTCACCCGGTCGTCGCGCCCTCCGCGGCGGAGCGCACGAGACGGGAGTACTTGGCAAGAACGCCACGGGTATAGCGCGGGGGAAGCGGCTCCCAGCCAGAGCGGCGGGAGCTGAGCTCGGACTCGTCGACGAGTAGGTCGAGAGTGCGAGCCGCGATATCGACCCGAATAAGATCACCATCGCGCACGAAGGCGATGGGACCAGCGTCCACCGCTTCGGGTGCTATGTGGCCGATGCACAGGCCGGTTGTGCCGCCTGAGAATCGCCCGTCCGTCAAGAGTAGTACATCTTTTCCGAGCCCCGCGCCCTTGATGGCCGCGGTGATGGCGAGCATCTCGCGCATGCCGGGGCCGCCCTTGGGGCCCTCGTAGCGGATCACGATCACCTCGCCCGGGTTGATGTCACCGGCGGCGAGGGCGTCCATGGCGGCGCGCTCGCGGTCGAACACGCGCGCGGGCCCCTCGAACACGTCGGCGTCGAAGCCGGCCGACTTCACCACGGCGCCCTCGGGCGCGAGCGAGCCGAGCAGGATCGTGATGCCGCCGGAGGCGTGGATCGGGTTGTCAAAGGTGTGGATCACCTCGCCGTCGATCGGGTCGGGGTTCAGGTCACGGAGGTTCTCGGCGACGGTCTTGCCGGTGACGGTGAGCGCGTCGCCGTAGATGAGGCCCTCGTCGAGCATGGCCTTCATGATCACCGGGATGCCGCCGTGCCGGTCGACGTCGTTCATGACGTACTTGCCGAACGGCTTCATGTCGGCCACGTGCGGGGTGCGGCTGCCGATGCGGTTGAAGTCGTGCAGGCTGAGCTCGATCTCCGCCTCGCGCGCGATCGCGAGCAGGTGCAGCACGACGTTGGTCGAGCCGCCGAGCGCCATCGCGAGCGCGATCGCGTTCTCGAACGACTCCTTCGTCAGGATGTCCTTGGTGGTGATGCCCTGGCGGAGCAGGTTCACCACGGCCTCGCCGGAGCGGTGCGCGAAGTAGTCGCGGCGGCGGTCCGCGGCCGGCGGGGCGGCGGACCCGGGCAGGCTGAGCCCGAGAGCCTCGGCGACGGATGCCATCGTGTTGGCGGTATACATGCCGCCGCAGGCGCCCTCGCCGGGGGCGAACGCGCACTCGATGCGCTTCAGGTCCTCCTCGGTCATGCGGCCGGCGCGGCAGGCGCCGACACCCTCGAAGGAGTCGATGATCGTGATGTCCTTCTCGGTGCCGTCCGAGAGCTTCACCCAGCCGGGAGCGATCGACCCGGCGTAGAGGAACACGCTGGACAGGCCGAGCCGTGCGCTGGCCATCAGCATCCCGGGGATGGACTTGTCACAGCCGGCCAGCAGCACCGTGCCGTCCAGTCGCTCCGCCATGATCACGGTCTCCACCGAGTCTGCGATGACCTCGCGGCTGACCAGCGAGAAGTGCATCCCCTCGTGCCCCATCGAGATGCCGTCGGAGACGGAGATGGTGCCGAACTGCAGCGGGTAGCCGCCGCCCGAGTGCACGCCCTCCTTGGCGCCCTGCGCGAGCCGGTCCAGGCTCAGGTTGCACGGGGTGATCTCGTTCCAGCTCGACGCGATGCCGATCTGCGGCTTCTCCCAGTCCGCGTCACCCATCCCGACCGCGCGGAGCATGCCGCGGGAGGTCGTCGCCTCGATGCCGTCGGTGACGACGCGGCTGCGGGGCTTGATGTCGATATCGGGTCGTGCGGCCGGCGCGCCGCCGGAGGCTTCGTGCGAGGACATGAGGGAAGTCTATTCCCGGCGGCGTGCGCGCTCCGCCGCGATGACGCCGAGGAGTGCCGCGATCTGTTGTGGGGAGTCCACGCGCAGGGTCGCGGCGGTGTCCCCCGGCCCGACCCGCACGCCGAGGTCGTCCGGCCCGAGCACGCGCATCGCGTCCTCGTCGGTGACGTCGTCGCCGGCGAACAGAATGCCGGTGGCGTCGAAGCGCTCCCGCAGCACCCGCATGGCGGTGTCCTTGCCCTCGATGCGCGAGGAGAACTCCAGGATGTGGTTGCCCAGCCGGCGCCGCCAGTGCGGGAACCGTTCGGCGACGAGGGCGTCCACCTCGGCGAACGCGGCGGCCTCGGCCTCGGGTGCGGCGCGCCGCCCGTGCACGCCCATGCCGTAGGTCTTCTCCTCGAGCTCGACGCCCTCGTACCGGTCGATGATCGGCCTTGCGGCCGCCCACAGCTCCTCGCGCGTGCCCTCCACCTGCTCGGCCTCGATCACATCCACCTCGCCGTGGCCCGGGTACCAGTACTGCGCGCCGTGCGACCCGGCCAGCGCGATGGCGGAGTCGTCGTCGTGCTCGGCGATCACCCGCAGGTCCTCCAGGCTGCGCCCGGAGACGAACGCGACGACCGTGTCGGGCAGCGCGGCGAGGCGCTGCACGGCCTCGGTCACCTCGGGCAGGGCGCGGGCCGACATCGGCTCGTCGACGAGGGGCGAGGCGGTGCCGTCGAAGTCGAGGGCGACCACGAGCCGTTCCGTCGCGGCGATGGCCGCCAGTTCCGGGTCGAGGCTGCCCGGGGTCCAGGTGCGGGTCATGTCCGTATGCTCCGTCTCCGCCGCGTCCGCGCTCAGCGCGCCGCCCTGGCCTTCTCCAGGGCGTCCAGGAAGGAGGACGACCACGCGGCGACGTCGTGCTCGAGCACCCGCTTGCGCAGCGCCCGCATCCGTCTCCCCTGCTCCCCCGGGGTCATCTCGATCGCCGTGATGATGGCGTCCTTGAGTCCTTCGATGTCGTGCGGGTTGACCCGCACCGCCTGCCGCAGCTCGTCCGCCGCGCCGGTGAACTCGCTGAGCACGAGCACGCCGCGGTTGTCGGCGCGGGTGGCGACGTACTCCTTCGCGACGAGGTTCATGCCGTCGCGCAGCGCCGTGACCAGCATGACGTCGGCGGCGAGATAGAGCGCGACCATCTCCTCCCGCGGGAATCCCTGGTGCAGGTAGCGGATGGCGGTGTGGTCCATGGTGTCGTGGTCGCCGTTGATCCGCCCGACCGCCAGTTCGATCTCGTCGCGGAGGTGCACATAGGCATCGACGCGCTCGCGGCTGGGGCTCGCGACCTGAACCAGCGTCACCTCCTCGACCGAGACGCGCCCCTGGTCGAGGAGTTCGCCGAACGCCTTGATGCGATGCCGGATGCCCTTGGTGTAGTCGAGCCGGTCGACGCCGAGCAGGATCTTGCGCGGGTTGCCCAGGCTCTCCCGGATCTCTGCGGCGCGGGCGCGGATGTCCGGCCGCTGCGCGAGCTCGCGGTACGGGGTGGTGTCGATGGAGATCGGGAACGCCTTGACCAGCGGGGTCCGCCCGTCCGGGAGGGTGACCGAGGCGCCCTTCACCTCGTACCGCAGCCGCCGGCGCACGGCGGCGAGGAAGTTCGTGGCGTCCTGCGCGCGCTGGAACCCGATCACGTCGGCGCCGAGCAGCCCGCGCAGCACCTGGTCGCGCCAGGGCAGCTGGGCGTACAGTCCGTGCGCGGGGAACGGGATGTGGTGGAAGTAGCCGATGGTGACGTCCGGCCGCAGCGCGCGCACCATCTCCGGGACGAGCTGCAGCTGGTAGTCGTGCACCCACACCGTGCCGTGCTCGGCGACGGCGTCGGCGGCGGCCTCCGCGAACCGGCGGTTGACGGCCATGTACGCCTCCCACCACTCCCGGTGGTACTGCGGGGGCGCGATGACGTCGTGGTACAGCGGCCAGATGGTGTCGTTGGAGAAGCCCTCGTAGTACTCGGCGACCTCCTCCTCGGAGAGGGTGATCGGGATCAGCCGGATGCCGTTCGCCTCGAACGGCTCGAGCTCCAGGTCGGCCTGGCCCGGCCAGCCCACCCAGGCCCCGTCGACGGTGTGCATCATCGGCTCCAGTGCCGCGACGAGACCCCCGGGGGACGTGCGCCACAGCTCCTCGCCGTCAGGGGTCACCAGCCGATCGACGGGCAGGCGGTTGGCGACGACGACGAACTCTGCAGCGACCACGGGACTCCTTCAGCTCGTTTCCTCCAGGCTACCCGTGTCGCCGTGCACCCGCCGGACACGCCCGGGCGCAGGGCCCGGTTCACCAGCGCGGCGCGGGCGTGAGGAACCAGTTGGCGACGCCGCTGAGCAGCACGATCGCGGCTGCCGCGGCCGGCATCCACAGCGCCGCCCCGGTGCCGGCCTGCTCTGCCAGCCGGCCGGTGACGGCTGCGGAGAGGGACTGCCCGACGACGACGCCCGAGCCGAGCATGGTCATCACGGTGGCCGATCGGCCGAGCGGGCTGCGGGCGGCGCCGAAGCTGTACTGGGTCACCAGCGTCGGCCCGACCCCGACGCCCAGGACGGCGAGCGCGACGAGCATCATCGGCACGGAGGAGGCGAACGCGACGAGCAGGGTCCCGGCGGCCAGCACCGCGGCGCACACCAGCCAGCGCGCCCGCAGACTGAACCGGGCCGGCAGCCAGGCGACCCCGAGCGCGAGCACCGCCGAGCCGATGCCCATGACGCCGTACAGCAGTCCGGCCTGCTCGGAGGCGTCGCGATCGGCCATGAACGAGGTGAGCGAGGTGAGCATCGACCCGAAGAACAGGCCCACCCCGAAGATGCCCACCACCACGACGAGCAGCGCGGGCCGGAACAGTTCGGCCACCGCGGAGGGCGCGGATCCGTCCTCGTGGCGCCCGGTGGAGACCAGGCGAGCGGTGGGGTGCAGCGCGAACGCGCCGACGAAGAGGAGGGTGAGGGCGGATGCCGCGGCGAGCGGCGCCCAGGGCGCCAGGAGGGAGGCGAGCAGGCCGACCAGGAACGGGCCGAACACGAACACCGTCTCGTCCGCCGCGGACTCGTACGACATGGTGGCCGACATGGTGCGGACCCGCCGCTCCTGCGGCATCCGCTCCTGGATGATGGTGACCAGCCGGGACCGCGACAGCGGTGACACCTGCGGCGCCGTGGCGCCGATGCCGAACCCGGCGAGCAGGACGATCGGGTCGGGCGCGACGCTGTAGACGACGACGGCGAACAGGGCGAGCATGGCGGCGTTGGCGACCGCGAGCGCGGCGAGCACCCGCCGCTGGCCGAAGCGGTCGGCCGCTGCACCGAGGAGCGGCCCGATCAGGGCGGTGCCGAGGCCGACGGCGGCGGAGGTGAGACCGCCCAGCGACAGCGACTCCCGTGCCGAGACGACGACGGTGAGGACGCCGACGACGTTCATGGCGAACGGGAGGCGGGCGATGAACGCGATGAGGAAGTAGGGAAGTCCCGCCAGTCGCAGCAGGCCGGGAGAAGGGGCGATCTGTGTCATGGCTCTCGCGCGTCCGAGGACGCGGGGTCGGGTGCCGCCGCTGTCCGCCGGGGTGCCGACGGCCGGTAGATACACAGCTTGGTGGCCCGTGGGGCCGGATCGATGATATCGCGGTGTGACACCGGAATCCCTGGATCCCGGCTGGATAGGTTAGGCTCACCTTGCTCCCGACCGGTTGGAAGTGAGGCCGCGTGCTCCCCCTCTCCCCCGCCCCCGCCGTCGACCTGCTCCGCGGCGACCCGTCCGCCGTCGCCCTCTGGACGGACGACGGCCCCGCCCGCTACGACGAGCTGTCCGCCCGCGCCGCCGGCATCCGAGCCGCTCTCGGCACCACGCGGCGACTGGTGATGCTGCCGGCGCGCAACACCGCCGCCACAATCGCCGGGTACCTGGCCGCCCTGTCCGGCGGGCATCCGGTGCTGCTCGTGCCCGGCGGGGACGACGAGCCCGCCGTCCGCACCCGGGAGGCGCTCGCGGCGCGCTTCGATCCCGACGTCGAGCTGACGGAGGGCGAGGTGCGGCCGCGGCGGGACGGCTCCGCGCACGAGCTGCACGAGGACCTCGCGCTGCTGATGAGCACCTCCGGCTCGACCGGGTCTCCGAAGCTGGTGCGCATCTCCGGGGCCTCGCTGCTCGCCAACGCGGCCGCGATCGTCGACTACCTCGGCCTCACGGATGCCGACCGCGCGATCACCTCGCTGCCGATGCACTACTGCTACGGGCTGTCGGTGGTGAACAGCCACCTCCTCGCCGGCGGCGGGCTCGTGCTCACCGAGCGCTCCGTGTCGGACGAGGAGTTCTGGCGCCGAGCGGAGGAGGCGCGGATCACCGGGTTCGCCGGGGTGCCGTACTCCTTCGACCTCCTCGACGCCGTCGGCGGGCCGGATCGGCTGCCCTCGAGCATCCGCTACGTGACGCAGGCGGGCGGGCGCCTTCCCGTCGAGCGCGTGCGCGCCCTCGCCCGCGCCGGGGAGCGGCGGAGCTTCGCGTTCTTCACCATGTACGGGCAGACCGAGGCGACGGCGCGCATGTCGTACCTGCCGCCGGCGGATGCCGTGCGCGCGGCCGGCTCGATCGGGCGGGCGATCCCGGGCGGCTCCTTCCGGATCGAGATCGAGGAGGGGACGGATGCCGGCGAGCTGGTCTACTCCGGCCCGAACGTGATGCTCGGGTACGCGCAGTCGCCCGCGGATCTGGCGCTCGGCCGCACGGTCGAGGAGCTGCGCACCGGGGACCTCGCGCGCTGGCGGGAGGACGGCTACGTCGAGATCGTCGGGCGGATGAACCGGTTCGTGAAGCTGTTCGGCCTGCGGATCGATCTGGACGCCGTGCAGCGGGAGCTGGAGGACGCGGGGATCCCGGCGCGCACCGCCGCCGACGACGAGGATCTCCTGGTGTTCGTGCACAGCGAGCGCGAGGCGGATCGGGCCAGGGAGGTCGTGGCGCGCCGGGTGGGCATCCCGGCTCGCAGCGTGCAGGCCTACGCGGTGGACGCGTTCCCGGTGACCTCGTCCGGCAAACCGGACAACGCGGCACTGGTGCGCCACCACCGCACGGCGGCGGCCTCGCCGGCGCGGGCCGCGAGCGGACCGGTCACCGCGGCGCGGGTGCGCGACGTGCTCGCGGTGTGCACGGGCCGGCCCGATGCCACTGAGGCGGACGGCTTCGCCGCGCTCGGCGGCGACTCGCTCAGCTACGTGGAGGCCTCGGTGCAGCTGGAGGAGCTGCTCGGCACGCTCCCCCGCGACTGGCCGTCCCGCTCCGCCGCGGAGCTCGCCGCGGCGGCGGCCCCGGCATCCGCAGCGGCCGAGAGGCAGCCGTCCCGGCGCCGCGCGTTCCCGGCGGTGGAGACGCCGGTGCTGCTGCGGGCGCTCGCGATCGTGCTCATCGTCGGCACGCACGCCGACCTGTTCCGCGGCGACGGCTTCTCCCTGAAGGGCGGCGCGCACCTGCTGCTCGTGGTGGCCGGCTACAACGTCGCCCGCTTCGCGCTGTCCGCCGCACCGGGCGCACGTCCGGCGCGGCTGCTGGGCGCGACGGCGCAGGTGGCGGTGCCGGCGGTGCTGTGGATCGGCGCGGTCGCCCTGCTGAGCGGCAAGTACGCCCTGGCGACCGCGCTGCTGGTGAACAACGCGACCGCCGGCGGCGGCACGGAGGGGCGCTGGAGCGAGCAGTGGCAGTTCTGGTTCCTCGAGGCGATGGTGTGGAGCATGCTCGCCCTCGCCGCCCTGTTCTCGGTGCCGGCGGTGGACCGGCTGGAGCGGCGGGCGCCGTGGGCGTTCGCGGTGGGCGTGCTCGCCGCCGCCGCCGCCGTGCGGTTCGCGATGCTCGGGACGGCGCCGGCGGAGCACCTGGAACGGTACGCGCTGCCCACCGTGCTGTGGTGCCTCGCCCTCGGCTGGCTGGTCGCGCGGGCCGACGGCGTCGGCCGGCGCGTGCTGGCGACGCTCGCGTGCCTCGCCCTCGTTCCCGGGTTCTTCGGCGAGCCGCTGCGCGAGGGGATCGTCGTCCTGGGGGTGCTCGCCCTCGTCTGGCTGCCGGCGGTGCGCGTACCCGCCCCGCTGCGACCGGTGCTGACCGTCCTCGCCTCGGCCTCGCTGTTCGTGTACCTCACGCACTGGGTGGTGTACCCGCCGTTCGAGGCCTCGGCGCCGCTCCTCGGCACGCTGCTGTCGTTCGCCGTCGGGATCGCCGCGTGGCTGCTTCACCGGCGGGTCACGGATCTGGTGCGCGGGGTGCGCGCACGGGTCGCGGCGTCGCGGGCCTGAGCCCGGCGCGCTCAGGCGGGCTGCCGTTCCGTGCGCTCCGTCGGGTCAGGTATGCTCAGGCGGGCCGCGGGATAGAGCACCACGCCGCCGTCGATCCGCAACCCGACGACGTCGCCGTCCCTGGTGCCCTGCGCGCGGTGCGTGGGCACCTGCAGCCAGACTCGCGCGCTCTCGTCGCCCTCGATGTCCAGCCGCAACTCGGTACGGGCGCCGACGGCGCGGCGCGCGGTGATCGTGGCGCGGCCACCGCATCCGTCCTCCGCCACGATCTCCAGCTGATTCGGCCGGACCATCGCGACCACCTCGGCGGCACCGGCAGCACGGTCGTGGCGCACCGGCACCGTTCCCAGGGCGCACCGCACCGCACCGTCGTCCCCGCGCCGCGCCCTCAACTGCAGCGCGTCACCGAGGAAGGCGGCGGTGGCGGCGTCGGCCGGAGCGTCGAACACGGAGGCCGGTTCGCCGTGCTGCACCAGCGCGCCGTCCGCGACGACCCCGATCAGATCCCCGAAGGAGAGCGCCTCGTCCTGGTCGTGGGTGACCAGGAGCGTGGTGACGCGGGCGCGCTCGAGGATGCCGATCGTCGCCTCCCGGGTCTGCGCCCGCAGCCCGGTGTCCAGGGCGCTGAACGGCTCGTCCAGCAGCAGCACGCGGGGGGCCGGGGCGAGGGCGCGCGCGAGCGCCACCCGCTGCTGCTGCCCGCCGGACAACTCGTGCGGCATCCGGTCCGCGAACTCGGGCGCAAGGGAGGTGAGGGCCATCATCTCCCGCACCCGCTCGCGGCGAGCCGCGCCGCGCGGCAGCCCGAAGGCGATGTTGCGGGCGACGGTCAGGTGCGGGAACAGTGCCCCGTCCTGGGGCACGTAGCCGATGCCGCGGCGGTGGGCCGGCACCAGGGTGCGCTCGTCGGCGAGCACGACGCCGTCCAGCGCGATGCGCCCGGCATCCGGCCGCTCGAATCCGGCGATCAGCCGCAGCAGGGTGCTCTTGCCGCTCCCGGAGGCGCCGACCAGCGCCATCCGGGAGCCGGTGGGCACGTCGAAGCCGACGCCGGTGAGCACCCGCGCTGCGCCGAACGACTTGCCGACGTCGCTGAGCTGAAGGGTCATGCGCTCCCCCTCGAGGTCGCTTCGGAGAACATCAGGTGCACCGCGGGCACCGACAGGGCGATCAGCGTCACGGCGTACGGCGCGGCGGCGATGTAGTCGATCGCGGACGCCGCCGACCAGAACCCGGTCGCCACGGTCTCGGTGCCGGTCGGCGCGAGCAGCAGGGTCGCGGTGAGCTCGTTCGCCGCCCCCAGCGCCACGAGAGCCGCACCGCCGGCGATCGCGGGGGCCAGCAGCGGCAGGGTCACCCGCAGCCGGGCGACCAGGGGCGGCGCGCCCAGAGACCGTGCCGCTTCCTCCCAGGCCGGGGAGATCTGCGCCAACCCGGCGCGGATGGGCACGAGGCTCCGCGGCAGGAACAGGATGGCGTAGGCGACGATGACCGTGACGGCGGTCTGGTAGAACGCCGGCGCCGCCCGGAGCACCACCGCGACGAGCGCGAGGGCGACGATGATCGCCGGCAGGCTGCCGGCCAGGTAGAACGCTCCCTCGAGCACCCCGCTCGCACGGCCCCGGTGGCGGACCGCGAGCCAGGCCGCGGGGAGGGCGACCGCGGTGCACGCGGCCGCGCCGCCGAGGGCGAGGAGCACGGTCTGCCCCGCCGCCGGCAGCACCGGCAGCCAGTCCGCCGCCTCGGCACGCAGCGCCCAGCGCAGCACGGAGGACAACGGCACCAGCAGGGATGCGGCGACCACCGCGGCCAGCGCGAGCAGCGCCGGGCCGGTCCAGCCGCCGAGCCGTGCGCGGCGGGCAGGGCGGGCGGGGGCGGTGCTGGACAGTCGCACCGAGCCCCGCATCCGGAACTCGCCGCACACCAGCAGCAGGCAGAGCGCGGTGAGCACCACCCCGAGCGCGGCGGCGTTCGGGCCGCCGAAGTTCGCCCGGTAGGCGGTCATGATCGCGGTGGTGAACGTGTCGAACTCGAGGAACGCGAAGGCGCCGTACTCGGCGAGCAGGTGCAGGCCGACGACGAGACCGCCACCGAGCGCCGCCAGACGCAGCTGCGGCAGCACCACCCGCAGGAACACCCGCCACGACCCGAGCCCGAGCGACCGCGCACTCTCCTCCCGCGCCGGGTCCAGCCCGCGCAGCGCGGCGACGGCGGGCAGGTACACCAGCGGCGAATATGCGCACGCCGAGATGAGCACCGCGCCGGCGAGGCCGCCGAGGGCGGGCGCCACGGTCGCCCAGCCGTAGCTGGTCACGAACGCCGGGATCGCCAGCGGCGCGGCCAGCGCGACCGCGAAGAACCGGCGCAGCGGCAGGTCGGTCCGCTCGACCAGCCACGCCCCGCCGATGCCGACGATGAGGGTGGCCGCGACGCCCAGCACGACCAGCAGCACCGTGTTCGCGGTCAGCTCGCCGACCATCGGACGCAGCAGCAGCCGGGCGAGCGCCGGCCCACCGGTCTGCGCCGCGGAGACCAGCACATACCCGACCGGGACCAGCGCGACGGCCGCGGCGAGCGCCACGCCCGTCGCGAGCGTCCACGGGAACGCCCGTCCGGCCGGGCGCGCGGTGGCGTTCCCGGCCGGACGGGCGGGTGCGATGGTCAGAGCAGCCCCGCCTCGGTCATCAGCTCGATGACGGTCGGGCCGTTCAGCTCGGACGGGTCGATCTCCGGGGCGCCGAGCGACTCCAGCGGCGGCAGCGGCGAGCGCGCCGGGATGCCGCTGGCCACCGGGTACTCGTAGCTGTACCCCTCGCCGAGGATGGTCTGCCCCTGCTCGCCGACCAGCCAGGCCAGGAATTGCTGCGCCTGCTCCTGCCGGGTGCTGGAGGCCAGCACCCCGCCGCCGGAGATGCTCACGAACGCACCCGGGTCACCGGGAGCGAAGCGGTGCAGCGCGGTGTTGCCGCTGTTCTCCTTGGTGTCGGCCTGATCGCGGTACCAGTAGTAGTGGTAGATGATGCCCATCGGCACCTCGCCGGCGTTCACCGCCTTCATCGTGACGACGTTGTTCCGGTAGATGGTGGCGTTCTCGGCCATCCCCTCCAGCCAGGCCGCGGTGGCCTCCTCGCCCTGGGTGGCGAGGATGGCCGACACGATCGCCTGGAAGTCGGCACCCCCGGGTGCCGCACCCCACTTGCCCTTCCAGGCCGGGTCCTGCAGCTCCATGATCGAGCTCGGCAGCTCGCTCTCCGAGATGAGCTCGGGGTTGTAGACCAGGACCGTGTCCCGGGCGGCGATGCCGGTCCATGCGCCGGTCCCGGGGCGGAACTGCTCCGGCACCAGGGCCAGCGTGTCCTCGTCGACGGGGGCGAACAGCCCGGCCTCCTCGACCAGCGACATGGCCGGCGAGTTCTCGGTGAGGAACACGTCGGCGGGTGAGGCCTCGCCCTCCTGCACGAGCTGGTGGCCGAGCTCGCTGTCGTCCCCGTGGCGCAGCTTGACCTCGATGCCGGTCTGCTCGGTGAACGCCGCCGTCCACTCCTCGGTGAGCTGCTCGTGCTGGGCGTTGTAGATCACGAGCGCGTCGTCCTCACCCGCGGCGTCGTCGCCGGCTCCTCCGGCCGGCGCGCAGCCGGCGAGCGGGATCAGCAGGAGCGAGGCCGCGAGGGCGAGCGGACGCAGGCGGGTGGCGGGCATGGGCGGGTCCTCTCGGGAAGGTAAGGCTGGCCTATCCTACCGGCTGCGAGCACGGATGCCACACGCGACGCAACCCCTGGACACGGTCCCGCCCGCGCCGGATAGCGTGGGAGCATGCGCTATCTCTTCAGCACCGGCCTCTTCGGCGCGATCACCGCGGGCGCGACGCTGCTGCGCGGCTCACGCGACACCCCGATCACGTGGCGCGCCGTGCTCGCCTGGGTCAGCTGGGGCATCACGCTCGCCCTAGCGATCGGCACCGCCGTGGACATGCGCCGCGATGCGCGGGGCCTTCCGGTCGCGCCCGACTCCCCCGTGGCCGAGGCCAAGGAGAAGCGGCGCAAGAAGGAGCAGAAGGAGCGGGCGAAGGCCGAGAAGAAGCTCGCCAAGCTCCGCTGACCCCGCCGGTCTCGGACGCTGACCCCGCCGGTCCCGGACGCTGACCCCGCCGGTCCCGGACGCTGAGCCCGTCGGTCCCGGACGCTGAGCCCGTCGAAGCGTCCGTGCTCGTCACGAACGCTGAGCCCGTCACGGACGCTGAGCCCGTCGAAGCGTCCTGCCCGTCGGGCATCCGCTCACCGCGTGAGGATCAGCGCCTCGCCCTGTCCTCCGCCGCCGCAGAGACCGACCGCCGCCGTGCCCGACCCGCGCCGCGCCAGCTCGTGCGCGGCGTGCACCACGAGCCGCGCGCCGCTGGCGCCGATCGGATGCCCGATGGCGATGCCGCCGCCGTGGATGTTGACGATGTCGGCCGACAGGCCGAGCTCCTGCTCCGAGCGCGCCACGACCGCGCCGAACGCCTCGTTGATCTCCACCAGGTCGAGGTCCGCCGCGGAGATGCCCTGCTTCTGCAGCGCCCGCTCGATCGCCCGCGCCGGCTGGGCGTGCAGCGAGTTGTCCGGCCCCGCGGTCTGCCCGCTGGCGCCGACGACGGCCAGCACGGGCCAGCCCTTCTCCTCCGCGTGCTCCCGCGTGGTCACCACCACGGCGGCCGCGCCGTCGGAGATCTGCGAGGAGTTGCCGGCGGTGATCGAGCCGCCCTCCGCGAAGGCCGGACGCAGGCCGGCCAGGGTCTGCACCGTGGTCTCCGGGCGCACGCCCTCGTCCTCGGTGACGACGATCGGATCGCCCTTGCGCTGCGGCACCTCGACGGGGACGATCTCGGCGCCGAACACGCCCGCGCTCTTCGCCGCGGCGGCGCGCTGGTGGGATCGCGCCGCGACCTCGTCCTGCACCTCGCGGCTGATCTCGAAGCGGGCGTTGTGCCGCTCGGTGGAGGCGCCCATGCTCTCCCGGTCGTACGCGTCGGTGAGACCGTCGTACGCCATGTGATCGAGCACCTCGACACTGCCGTACGCCCAGCCGTCCCGGGAGCCCATCAGCAGGTGCGGGGCGCGGGTCATGGACTCCATGCCGCCTGCGACCACGGTGAGGGCGTCGCCGGTGCGGATCATGCGTGCGGCGTCGATGATCGCGGTCAGGCCGGACAGGCACACCTTGTTCACCGAGCTCGACGGCACGTCCCAGCCGATGCCGGCGCCGATGGCGGCCTGACGGGCGGCGTTCTGCCCGGATCCTGCGGCGAGGACCTGGCCCATGATCACCGCGTCGACCTCCCCCGGGTCGATGTCGGCCTGCGCGAGGGCGCCGCGGATCGCGAACGACCCGAGCTGCGGGGCGGTGAAGGCGGCGAGCCGGCCCTTCAGGCGGCCCTGCGGGGTGCGGGCGGCGGCGACGATGACGATGTCGCTCATGATGCGGTCTCCTTCAGTGCGTCGGCGACGGTGAGCGGCGGCTCGGTCGCGGCGATGACGTCCTCGACGCGGACGCCGGGCGCGGTCTCCACCAGCACGAGGCCGTCGGGGGTGACGTCGATCACAGCGAGGTCGGTGATGATCCGGTCGACCACGCCGCGTCCGGTGAGCGGCAGGGAGCACTCGTTCACGATCTTCGCCGAGCCGTCCTTGGCGACGTGCTCCATCAGCACGATCACGCGCGCGGCGCCGTGGACGAGGTCCATCGCACCGCCCGGACCCTTGACCATCTTCCCCGGGATCATCCAGTTGGCGAGGTCTCCGGCGGCGGAGACCTGCATGGCGCCGAGGATGGCGGCGTCGATCTTGCCGCCGCGGATCATCCCGAAGCTCGTCGCGGAGTCGAAGAAGGCGGCACCCGGCAGCACCGTGACCGTCTCCTTGCCGGCGTTGATGAGGTCGGGGTCGACGTCCGCCTCGGCCGGGTACGGCCCGACCCCGAGGATGCCGTTCTCGGACTGCAGCACCACGGCCACGCCCTCGGGCACGTAGTTGGGCACCAGCGTGGGCAGGCCGATCCCGAGGTTCACGTAGGAGCCGTCGGCGAGTTCCCTGGCCGCACGGGCGGCCATCTCGTTGCGGGTGAGCGGCATGTCAGGCTCCTTCCGGCATCGGGCGCGCGGCGGCCTGCTCGACCGAGACCGTGCGCCGCTCGATGCGCTTCTCGATGTCCGTGCCGACCTCGACGACCCGGTGCACGTAGATGCCGGGCAGGTGGACGCGGTCGGGGTCGATCTCCCCCGGCTCCACGAGGCGCTCGACCTGTGCGATGCAGATGCGCCCCGCCATGGCGGCGAGCGGGTTGAAGTTGCGGGCGGCCTTGTTGAAGACCAGGTTCCCGTGCCGGTCGCCGAGCGCGGCGTGCACCAGCGCGTAGTCGGTGGTGATCGCCTCCTCGAGCACGAACTCGCGCGGCTCGCCGCGGTACTCGAAGGTGCGCACGTCCTTGGCCGGAGAGACCACCGCGACGGCCCCGCCGGGGGCGTAGCGCCGCGGGAGCCCGCCCTCGGCGACCTGGGTGCCGACGCCGGTCTGTGTGAAGAACGCCGCGATCCCGGAGCCGCCGGCGCGCAGCTTCTCGGCCAGGGTGCCCTGCGGGGTCAGTTCGAGCTCGAGGTCGCCCTCGAGGAACTGGCGCTCGAACTCCTTGTTCTCACCGACGTACGACGAGGTCATCTTGCGGATGCGGCGGGAGTGCAGCAGGATGCCCAGGCCCCAGTCGTCCACGCCGCAGTTGTTGCTCACCACGCTCAGATCCGTCGTCCCCTGCGCGTGCAGGGCTTCGATGAGAGCCATCGGGTTGCCGGAGAGGCCGAAGCCGCCGACCGCCAGCGAGGCGCCGTCCGGGATGTCGGCGACGGCCTCCGCCGCCGACGGCCAGAGCTTGTCGATCACGCGTCACTCCTTCGTGTCGGGAGGACTCCAGCTTCGTCCCGCGATGCGACCGGCGGCAAGCCGGTGCTTGCCATGTGGTCGCGGTGCCGACTAGCGTCCACATCATGGAACAGCGTGCCGCCGCGAGACGCTCCGTGCCGGGCGCCCAGGCCGTCGCCCGTGCCGCGGCGCTGTTGCGCCTGGTGACCGCCGCGGCCGACGGGGTGTCGCTGCAGGAGCTCTCCCGGCGCTCGGGGCTGAGCCGCTCCACGGCGCACCGCCTGCTGACCGCGCTGCGCCTGGAGGGCCTGGTGGATCAGGACGAGGCATCCGCGCTCTGGATGCCGGGACCGGAGCTCTACCTCATGGGAAACGTGGCCGCGGCGCGCTACGACATCACCGAGCTGGCGCGCGACATCGTGCGCTCGCTGGCCGTGAAGACCGAGGAGAGCGCCTTCCTCTCCGCGCGGCGCGCGGACGAGACGGTGTGCCTGCTCCGGGAGGAGGGGTCCTTCCCGATCCGCTCCTTCGTGCTGAGCGAGGGCGTGCGCTTCCCCCTCGGCGTGGCCAGCGCAGGCCTGGCGATCCTGGCCTTCCTGCCTGACCACGATGTGGATGCCTACCTCGAGCGGCATCCGGAGCTGCCGGAGCGCTGGGGCGCCGCACACGCCGAGAAGCCGCTGCGCCGCCGGCTGCGGGAGACGAAGGAGCGCGGATACGCGGTGAACCCGGGGCTCATCGTGGCGGGCTCCTGGGGCATGGGCGCGGCGGTGTTCGATCGCGAGGGCCGGCCCGAGTGGGCGCTCAGCCTCACCGGCGTGGAGTTCCGGTTCGGCCCTGACCGCATCGGGCAGCTCGGGCGGACTCTGCTCTCGCACGCGCACCAGCTCTCCTCACGGATCGCGGGATCGCGCCGCTGAGAGCATTTACATACCGCTTGTTATATACTTGTTGGTATGAATCGCGCGGACATCCTCCCTCGCATCGTGATCGCGGCGCACGCGCTCGCGCGGATCGCCGCCCGGGATGCCGGGAACGACGCACCCTCGGCGCAGTGGCGCGTGCTCAGCCTCCTCGAGGCTTCGGCGGGCGCCCGCATCGGCGCCCTGGCGACCTCGGCGCGCACGACGCAACCGGGCATGACCCGGCTGATCGGCGAGATGGAGCGCGCCGGTCTGGTGATCCGCACCGCGGATCCGGAGGATTCGCGCGCCACGGTCGTCACCGCCACGGAGGAGGGACGCCGGGCGCTCCGGGCGTGGCGCGACGAGCTGCGGGACACGCTCGCGCCCCGGTTCGCCGACCTCTCCGAGGCGGACTGGCGGGCGCTGGAGCGGGCCGCGCAGCTGCTCGCCGAGCGCAGCGACGGAAGCACCATCGACAGGACAGGAGACGAAGGATGAGCAGCACGGGAACCGGATCGGTGTGGAGGCAGCCGTCGCAGGTGTGGGCGGTCGCGTTCGCCGACGGGCCTGGCCATGCTCGTCACCAGCTGGGTGTCCAGCCGGATCGGCGCGAAGGCGACGCTGCTGGCCGGGCTCGGTCTCATCGTCGTGTTCGCTCTGCTCTGCGCCCTGAGTGGAAGCGTCGACGCGGTGATCGGCTTCCGCGCGGGGTGGGGGCTCGGGAACGCGCTGTTCATCTCCACGGCCCTGGCCACGATCGTCGGCGCGGCAGCCGGCGGCAGCGGCGCGGCGATCGTGCTGTACGAGGCGGCGCTGGGTCTCGGCATCGCAGTCGGTCCGCTGCTGGGCGGACTGCTGGGCGAGCACAGCTGGAGGGCGCCGTTCTTCGGGGTGGTGGCGCTGATGGCGATCGCCTTCATCGCCGTGCTGCTCCTGCTGCGCACTCCGGCCGAGCGCCGCGAGCGGGTGCCGTTCTCCGCTCCGTTCCGCGCGCTGAAGCGCCCCGCGCTCGCGGTGCTCGCCGTGGCGGCGCTGTTCTACAACATCGGGTTCTTCGTTCTGCTGGCCTTCTCCCCCTTCCCCCTCGGGTTCGGGGCGATGGGCATCGGCCTCACCTTCTTCGGCTGGGGCGTGGCGCTCGCGGTGACCAGCGTGTGGGTCGCGCCCGTGCTGATGCGGCGGATGCCGCGCACAGCGATCATCCTGATCACGCTGCCGCTGCTGGCCGCCGACCTGATGGCGGCCGGGCTCGTGGTGGCCTCGCCCGCGGCGCTCGTGATCTGCATCGTGATCGGCGGCCTCCTGCTCGGCGTGATGAACACCGTGCTCACCGAGGCGGTCATGGAGGCGACCGATCTGCCCCGCGCGGTGGCGTCCTCCGCCTACTCGGCGGTGCGCTTCCTGGGCGGTGCCGTCGCGCCGCCGGTCGCGGCCGCGCTCGCGCACGCGTTCGGCGACACGGTGCCGTACCTGTTCGCCGCGGCGGCGGTGCTCCTCGCCGCGCTGACCGTGCTGCTGGGACGCCGCGTGCTCGCGCACATCGACGATCCCGCGGACGGCCCGGCGGAGGATGCCGCGGCTATCCTCGTGGGTGACGCGGCCTGAGCGGAGCCGCACGTATCGGGCGCCGCACAGACGCCGCCATCGGCATGAACGAGGAGAGATAGTGACCGCCACCCTCCCGGACCGCAGCCGCATCGTGCAGGAGCACCTGGCGGCGGCGGGCATCGACACCGAGATCGTCGTGCTGCCGGATTCGGCCCGGACGGCGCCCGAGGCCGCGCAGGCGGTCGGATGCGAGGTCGGAGCGATCGCGAACAGCCTGGTGCTCGTCGCCGACGGCAGGCCGATCCTGGTGATGACGAGCGGCGCGCACCGCGTCGACGTCGACGTCCTCGCGGCGGCGATCGCGGCGGAGTCGGTCGCGATGGCGCCGGCCGCGGTCGTGCGCGCGGCGACCGGTCAGGCGATCGGGGGCGTCGCCCCCGCCGGGCATCCGCAGCCGCTGCCGACGTATCTCGACGAGGACCTTGCGGCCTTCGACCGGATCTGGGCCGCGGGCGGCACGCCGCACACGGTCATGCCGTTGACCTTCGAGCAGCTGCGCGCGCTGACCGGCGGCACGACCGTCCGCGTGGCCTGAGCCGGACCCCCCCGCCGGGCGCGGGTCATTCGACCATGATGTCGTCGATCTCGAGATCGTCGTCCAGCAGGCAGTAGATGGTGAGGTCCGGGTACTCCTCGGGGGCGACATAGAGGAGCGTCATCCCGCCGTCGCCGAAGACGACGACGCCGTCCAGGCTGATGTCCTCCCGCAGCGCGGCGAGCGGCTCCTCGAGGTCGTCCTCGTCCTCGTCCTCGTAGGCGGCCTCGATGAGCGACTCCGCCACTTCGCGTTCGCGCGCGTCGAGAACCTCGGCGGTGAGGCGCGCGAGGGCGTGCTGGACGGTCTCCTGCATGGTGTCCATGTCGGGGAGGTCCTCCGGCTCGAGACCCTCGTCGAGGTCGTCCTCCTCGTCCTCGTCCTCGTCCTCGTCGAGCAGTTCGAAGTCGTCCTCGAATTCGTACTCCACGGTGACGCGGCGACCGCCGGGCAGTTCGACTGTCGCGGTGAGCGCGCCGTCCTCATCGGTGTCGATGTCGTCGAGTTCGATCATCAGGCCTCCTCGTCAATCGCCATGGTCTCACTCGAACCGGGATCAGGGAAGAGCCCCCGCACACGACGAAGCCCCGGACCTCCCTGTGCGTCAGGATGGGGTGAGACACCAGCACTGCTGACCTTCGCACTGCACGGGGCGAGAACGGACCAATACTGAGATGACGATGACGGTTGCTGACGTCGGCACCGATGATGGGGCTATGGCTCCTCGTGCTGACCGGCCCAAGAGGCGGACGTTCACCGCCGAGTTCAAAGCGGCGATCCTGGCCGAGTACGACGCCGCGGACCGCTCTGGGCGTGGGGAGATCCTGCGCCGGGAGGGCCTGTACACCTCCCACATCATCGAGTGGCGCAAGGCCGCGGCCGCCGGCTCGCTGTCCGGGCTGGGCAGCAAGCCGCGGGACCGGCGCGAGCGGGAGCTGCAGGCGCTACGGGCCCGGGCGGAGAAGGCCGAGGCCGAGCTGGCCAAGACCAGGGCGGCGCTGGACCTGATGGGAAAAGCACACGCGCTCTTGGAGACGCTCTCCGAGAGCGCGGACAAGCCGCCGCGGTCGCCGCGGTGATCAACCCGGCCGTCGACGGGCTGGCCGAGCACGTCGGCACCGCGGCTGCGTGCGCGCTGCTGGGTCGCTCCCGCGCCAGTCACTACCGGGCCAAGAACCCGCCACCGCCACGTCCACGGACACCGCGGCCGGCACCGGCGAACAAGCTGTCCGCCGCCGAGCGGGCCCACGTGCTGGCCGTGTTGACCAGCCAGCGGTTCGCGGACAAGTCGGTCGCCCAGGTCTGGGCCACGCTGCTGGACGAGGGCACCTACCTGTGCTCGATGTCCACGATGCACCGGATCCTGCGCGAGCACGACATGGCCGGGGAACGGCGCCGGCAGGCGAGCCACCCGCCCCGGACCCGGCCCGAGCTCGTCGCGACGGCGCCGGGGCAGGTGTGGAGTTGGGACATCACAAAGCTCAAGGGGCCGGAGCGGGGCGTGTACTACGACCTGTACGTCGTGCTCGACATCTTCTCCAGGTTCGTCGTGGGCTGGACCATCGCGGCCCGCGAGGACGCCGAGATCGCCAAGAACCTGCTCGAGCACGCCATGGGCATCCATGGCGTGCCGGAGGCGATCCACGCCGACCGCGGGACCTCGATGACCTCCAAACCGGTCGCTCAGCTGCTCGTCGACCTCGGGGTGGCCAGGTCGCACTCCCGCCCGCACGTGTCGAACGACAACCCTTACAGCGAGGCGGCGTTCAAGACGCTGAAGTACGCCCCGGTCTTCCCCGAGCGCTTCGGGTCCCTGGCCGACGCCGGCGCGTTCGCCGAGCAGTTCTTCGCCTACTACAACCACGAGCACCGCCACTGCGGGATCGGGCTGCACACCCCCGCCAGCGTCCACTTCGGCACCGCCGGGCAGGTCCGCGCCCAGCGCCAGGCCACCCTGGACGCGGCCTACGCCGCCCGTCCCGAGCGCTTCGGCCACCGCCGACCCCAGGCGCCCAAGCTGCCCGAGGCCGCCTGGATCAACCAGCCCTCACAGGAGGCCCTCATACAGACCGCCTGACGGAATCTGTCTCACCCGCCTTGACACTTTCCGGCCACCGCCGTTTCGATCAGCGGGTGATGTCGTCCTCGACGTGCTCTGCCTCGTACTCGGCGAGCGCACGCATGATGCCGAATTCTGGCGTCGTGGGGAGGTTCACTTGGCCGTGGCCCACGATGTAGAGCCGGACGTCGACCTCGTTCAGCGTCTTCATGATGTGCGTGATCGTGTCGAACGTGCGGCCGAGTCGGTCGAGGCCAGCAGCGACGACCGCTGACGCCTTGCCGTCACGGACCGTGGCGAGGAGCTGGTCAAGTCCCGGCCGCGCCTTACCGACGTCGTGGAACTGCTCGATGACCTCGTAGCCGAGCTCTGCGATCAGGCGTTCGCAGGCTTCCATCTGCTCCTCGTGCGATCGGCGGTTCGGCCTCGCGCTACGGGTGTAGATCACGGCGCCCATCAGGCAACGCTCACTTCCGCGTAGTGAAGCGAGCGGGCCGCTCCGTCCTGTCGCCGCGCGCGGCGGCGCGCTGTAACTTCCTGGGAGCGAACACGGACCAGGAGCGCGAAGCTGACCGGCCCAATAATGAGGAACTTCATCGCGTTCCAGATGAAGAGGAGCACGAGGAGATTGAGCCACCCAGGGCCACCGTCCGCGATGAGGTTGGTGCAGATGCTCGCGGCGAGCAGGTAGGGCGCGGCGAGAAGCATCGCGGGGATGCCCCACTTGAATCGGCTGTAAGTCTCTGAAGTGGCTGGCCTGGGGTCGGCTGGCAGGGTGGGTGCTGGTGCTCCGTCTGGTCGTGACTCTTGAATCGCCTGGCCTCCCGCTTCGGCGGGGTGCCTTTCCCAGGATCTGTCCGGCCGGGTGGGTGCCGGCGCCGACCCTGCCCACTCCGATGGCTTGATCAGAAGCTTGCCCGACCGTTCACGGCGGTCGTGGCCCATTACAGGCCTGCCTCGAAGTGACCATTCCCGGGTCGACGCCAGCAGTGACGTCAACCCAGTGGAGAGGATCACGGTCACCATGACCATCGTCGCAAACACGTTCGCGTATGTCATCGGCGCGGACACCCATTCCAGAACACACACTCTCGCCGTGCTCGACGCGCGCACTGGCGCCAGAGTGGACACTCGGACCTTCCCGACGACGCCGGCGGGATTATCACGCGCGGTCGCGTGGATCGCTCGGCGCACCAGCGGGCTGGCCGATGTGCT
Source organism: Microbacterium neungamense (assembly GCF_024971095.1). NCBI lineage: Bacteria > Bacillati > Actinomycetota > Actinomycetes > Micrococcales > Microbacteriaceae > Microbacterium > Microbacterium neungamense. Next base: position 1,069,882 of record NZ_CP069717.1, on the reverse strand, counting down.
CGTAACGATCGAGGGCGTCGGCTCGTATGGCGCCCGGCTCGCGAGAGCATGCCAGGACGCCGGCTACCGGGTCGTGGAGTCGTTCCCGACAGCGGCACGTGAACGTCGCGGACGAGGCAAGAGCGACGAGATCGACGCGGAACTGATCGCCCGCTCCGTGCTCGGCGTCGATGCCGACAACCTCCGTGATCCGCGTCAGGACGCGGGAGTCCGCGCGGCGCTGCGGGTGCTGATCGGCGCCCGCGACCTCATCAACCTCGAACGCACCAGGTCGATCAACGCCTTGACCGCGCTGCTTCGAACGGTCGACCTCGGCATCGACGCCCGCGCCTCGCTCACCAAGAAGCAGCTCGCGGCGATCGAGTCCTGGCGCACGCGACAGGAGGACCTCGCGACCGCGACAGCCCGCCGGGAAGCGATCCGGCTGGCCCGACGGGTTGCCGTCTGCGATGAGGACCTCGCTGCTAACCGTGACGAGATCACCGCGCTGGTCGCCGCCAGCGACGCCGCAATCCTGCTCGACGAGCCCGGGATCGGCGCGATCAACGCGGCCGTGATCATCGCCGCCTGGTCACACCCCGGCCGGGTCCGCTCCGAAGCAGCGTTCGCCGTGCTCGCCGGCGTCAGTCCCGTGCCCGCCTCGAGCGGAAACACCACCCGTCATCGCCTCAACCGAGGAGGCGACAGGCGTCTGAACAGAGCCTTATCGTCGATCGCGCTGACCCGAATGTCGCACCACCCGCCGACCCGCGCCTACGTCGAACGCCGACGAGCCGAAGGACGCACCACCAAGGAAATCCGCCGCTCACTCAAGCGATACATAGCCCGCCAGCTCTACCGCCGCCTCAGCGAGCAGAGCGGACTTGACAACACATAGAAGCATCCTGGGTTTCGTTCCTATCGGTTTCCCTGTCCGGCGGTCGCCGGGAGGCCTGATTCGAGGTCAGCGTAGTACGCGTCCTCGATCTCGATCGGGGTGCGCATGCCGAGTTCGCCGTGCAGGCGTTGATGGTTCCACCACCACACCCATTCGAGCGTCGCGAGCTCGACCTGCTCGACGGTCCTCCAGGGGCCGCGCTGGCGGATCAGCTCGGTCTTGTAGAGGTTGTTGACCGCCTCGGCGAGGGCGTCATACGAGTCCCCGACGGTTCCCGTCGAGGGTGTTGCGCCAAGCTCGACGACCCGGTCGGTGTAGACCATCGACATGTAGTTCGAGCCGTGATCGGCGTGATGGATCAGCCCGTCCAGCGGGCCGTCCGCGCCCCAGGCGGCCATGTCCAGCGCTTGCAGCGGCAGCACCTCCGCGCGCAGCGTCGCCGCGACGTTCCAGCCCACGATCCGACGTGAATAGACGTCGGTGACGAACGCGACGTATGCGAAGCCCGCCCAGGTGGCCACATACGTGATGTCTGCAACCCAGAGTCGGCGCGGCGCGTCCGCACGGAACCGCCGCTGGACGAGGTCCCGCGGTAGGGCCTGCGCCTTGTCCGGCCTGGTCGTGAACACCTTCTCCGACTTGCGAACCCCACGCACTCCCGCGAGGCGCATGAGGCGCTCGGTCTGGTCGCGGCCGATGTCCCACCCCTGCCGTTTCAGGAGAGCATGCATCTTCCGCCGCCCGTAGACGCCGTAGTTCTCCGCATGCAGCCTGGCGACCTCGGGCACCAGCAGCTCGTCGCGCAGCTGCCGGGCGGAGGCTATACGGGTCTTCGCGGCGCGATACCCGCGGGACGTGATGAATCCTGCACTGCCGGGCGCAGCGTCCGGCAGATGAGCTCGACCCCGAACCGCTCTCGATACTCGTCGATGAAGCGGATCATCTCGGTCAGGGCCGGTCGAGCTCCTTCGCGAAAAACACGCTCGCAGCCTTGAGGATCTCATTCGCCTTTCGCAGCTCGGCCACCTCGCGGCGCAGGCGCTTGTTCTCCTCAGCGACATCGCTCGGGACACCGGGCTTCGCGCCGGCGTCGACCTCGCGGCGGCAATGCCACACCCGCAGCGTCTCCGCGCTCATGCCGAGGAGCCCCGCAACATGCCGCACGGCGGACATCAGATTCGAGTGCTCACCGGAGGCCTTGGCCTCATCGAGCATCCGCAGCGCGCGCTCGCGCATCTCGGGAGAGTACTTCTGGTTCATCGTGTTCCATCCTTGCTTCAAGAACGGAACGAAACCCAGGATGCTTCTATGTGTTGTCAAGTCCGCTCTGCTCGCTGAGGCGGCGGTAGAGCTGGCGGGCTATGTATCGCTTGAGTGAGCGGCGGATTTCCTTGGTGGTGCGTCCTTCGGCTCGTCGGCGTTCGACGTAGGCGCGGGTCGGCGGGTGGTGCGACATTCGGGTCAGCGCGATCGACGATAAGGCTCTGTTCAGACGCCTGTCGCCTCCTCGGTTGAGGCGATGACGGGTGGTGTTTCCGCTCGAGGCGGGCACGGGACTGACGCCGGCGAGCACGGCGAACGCTGCTTCGGAGCGGACCCGGCCGGGGTGTGACCAGGCGGCGATGATCACGGCCGCGTTGATCGCGCCGATCCCGGGCTCGTCGAGCAGGATTGCGGCGTCGCTGGCGGCGACCAGCGCGGTGATCGCGTCACGGTTAGCAGCGAGGTCCTCATCGCAGACGGCAACCCGTCGGGCCAGCCGGATCGCTTCCCGGCGGGCTGTCGCGGTCGCGAGGTCCTCCTGTCGCGTGCGCCAGGACTCGATCGCCGCGAGCTGCTTCTTGGTGAGCGAGGCGCGGGCGTCGATGCCGAGGTCGACCGTTCGAAGCAGCGCGGTCAAGGCGTTGATCGACCTGGTGCGTTCGAGGTTGATGAGGTCGCGGGCGCCGATCAGCACCCGCAGCGCCGCGCGGACTCCCGCGTCCTGACGCGGATCACGGAGGTTGTCGGCATCGACGCCGAGCACGGAGCGGGCGATCAGTTCCGCGTCGATCTCGTCGCTCTTGCCTCGTCCGCGACGTTCACGTGCCGCTGTCGGGAACGACTCCACGACCCGGTAGCCGGCGTCCTGGCATGCTCTCGCGAGCCGGGCGCCATACGAGCCGACGCCCTCGATCGTTACGAGCACATCGGCCAGCCCGCTGGTGCGCCGAGCGATCCACGCGACCGCGCGTGATAATCCCGCCGGCGTCGTCGGGAAGGTCCGAGTGTCCACTCTGGCGCCAGTGCGCGCGTCGAGCACGGCGAGAGTGTGTGTTCTGGAATGGGTGTCCGCGCCGATGACATACGCGAACGTGTTTGCGACGATGGTCATGGTGACCGTGATCCTCTCCACTGGGTTGACGTCACTGCTGGCGTCGACCCGGGAATGGTCACTTCGAGGCAGGCCTGTAATGGGCCACGACCGCCGTGAACGGTCGGGCAAGCTTCTGATCAAGCCATCGGAGTGGGCAGGGTCGGCGCCGGCACCCACCCGGCCGGACAGATCCTGGGAAAGGCACCCCGCCGAAGCGGGAGGCCAGGCGATTCAAGAGTCACGACCAGACGGAGCACCAGCACCCACCCTGCCAGCCGACCCCAGGCCAGCCACTTCAGAGACTTACAGCCGATTCATGTGGACCGCGACAACCCGCGTCCCGGATTGCGGCGCTGGGTGGCCGTGAACACGGCGACCGGTGAACGCTCGGTCTGGAGGGAGGCGTGGATGAGCGTCCACCATCACGGCTCGGTGACGGTCACCGCGGCTGTCGGCGGGCATCGCATGAGCAACGATGGGTACTTCGATGGCTGGCAAGTGGAGCCTGCCGCCATCGAGTGCGCTGTCGCTGACCTGATGGCGCTCATGCGGACCACAGCCGGGGCGACCACCCAAGACGAGTACGATGTGCGCCTTGGGATCGAGTGGACCGGCGAGCAGCCGTTGACGATCCTGACGAAGGACAACATGGGCTTCACATACGACGGCGTTTCAGTCCCGTTGCACCGCTACACCCCGTGCGTCAGGATGGGGTGAGACACCAGCACTGCTGACCTTCGCACTGCACGGGGCGAGAACGGACCAATACTGAGATGACGATGACGGTTGCTGACGTCGGCACCGATGATGGGGCTATGGCTCCTCGTGCTGACCGGCCCAAGAGGCGGACGTTCACCGCCGAGTTCAAAGCGGCGATCCTGGCCGAGTACGACGCCGCGGACCGCTCTGGGCGTGGGGAGATCCTGCGCCGGGAGGGCCTGTACACCTCCCACATCATCGAGTGGCGCAAGGCCGCGGCCGCCGGCTCGCTGTCCGGGCTGGGCAGCAAGCCGCGGGACCGGCGCGAGCGGGAGCTGCAGGCGCTACGGGCCCGGGCGGAGAAGGCCGAGGCCGAGCTGGCCAAGACCAGGGCGGCGCTGGACCTGATGGGAAAAGCACACGCGCTCTTGGAGACGCTCTCCGAGAGCGCGGACAAGCCGCCGCGGTCGCCGCGGTGATCAACCCGGCCGTCGACGGGCTGGCCGAGCACGTCGGCACCGCGGCTGCGTGCGCGCTGCTGGGTCGCTCCCGCGCCAGTCACTACCGGGCCAAGAACCCGCCACCGCCACGTCCACGGACACCGCGGCCGGCACCGGCGAACAAGCTGTCCGCCGCCGAGCGGGCCCACGTGCTGGCCGTGTTGACCAGCCAGCGGTTCGCGGACAAGTCGGTCGCCCAGGTCTGGGCCACGCTGCTGGACGAGGGCACCTACCTGTGCTCGATGTCCACGATGCACCGGATCCTGCGCGAGCACGACATGGCCGGGGAACGGCGCCGGCAGGCGAGCCACCCGCCCCGGACCCGGCCCGAGCTCGTCGCGACGGCGCCGGGGCAGGTGTGGAGTTGGGACATCACAAAGCTCAAGGGGCCGGAGCGGGGCGTGTACTACGACCTGTACGTCGTGCTCGACATCTTCTCCAGGTTCGTCGTGGGCTGGACCATCGCGGCCCGCGAGGACGCCGAGATCGCCAAGAACCTGCTCGAGCACGCCATGGGCATCCATGGCGTGCCGGAGGCGATCCACGCCGACCGCGGGACCTCGATGACCTCCAAACCGGTCGCTCAGCTGCTCGTCGACCTCGGGGTGGCCAGGTCGCACTCCCGCCCGCACGTGTCGAACGACAACCCTTACAGCGAGGCGGCGTTCAAGACGCTGAAGTACGCCCCGGTCTTCCCCGAGCGCTTCGGGTCCCTGGCCGACGCCGGCGCGTTCGCCGAGCAGTTCTTCGCCTACTACAACCACGAGCACCGCCACTGCGGGATCGGGCTGCACACCCCCGCCAGCGTCCACTTCGGCACCGCCGGGCAGGTCCGCGCCCAGCGCCAGGCCACCCTGGACGCGGCCTACGCCGCCCGTCCCGAGCGCTTCGGCCACCGCCGACCCCAGGCGCCCAAGCTGCCCGAGGCCGCCTGGATCAACCAGCCCTCACAGGAGGCCCTCATACAGACCGCCTGACGGAATCTGTCTCACCCGCCTTGACACTTTCCGACACGCCGGTCGAGACCACCTAAACGCCATTGAGCCGGCGGCGGACTGCTTCTGGCACGTTCACGACTTCGCTCAGGACTGCGTGAACCAGGGCGGCATCTCGAACGTGCTGATGATCCAGCCGCCTGCCCGCGAGGAGTCTTAGTTCCGCCCCGCCTCTCCCACGGTGGTGACCGTCTCTCGACATGCGGTGACGGTCGTTCGTCTTCTCGGAGCGGGTGCGTCTACGTTGTCGGCGTGAGCGGCCAGCCTTGTCCAATCTCTGGAACGGACTCAGAGAGCACGGCGACCTCAGTGGCCTTGCCGACACGATGCGCCGAATAGTGGAGCTCGAACTCTCGACGGCGGCGTGCCGCGTAGAGCTCCGCTACCTGTGGAGCATTGTCGTAGGTAAGAACCCACGGTCTATCTGCGACGGAGTTGAGGACTCTCGCAAGGTCTTCGTGGTCGGTTGCAGAGAAGGCGTTGAGGTACAACGACCCGGCCTTCTCGAAGTAGGGAGGGTCGGCGTAAATGAAGACATCGTCTTTCGGGGCGTACTCAGAAATGACTTCGATGCCATCGCGCGACGTCGGGACGATGTTGTCCGCATAGAGCGACAGTATGCGGATACGTTCAGCGAGGCCATCCCGGTTGAAGCGGGCGTCGATCTTGTAGTTGCCCGTTTGGTCTAGCCCGCCGATCGGGCCTCCGTTGAGCACGCCGGACCTGTTCGTGCGATTGAGATAGAAGGTGGCGAATCCGAGCTGCGACAGATCGCTGGTGTCTGCGGCGACGTAGATTTCGCGCTGCCGCCGCCACTCGGTGACGTCGAGCTTGGTCTTGTGGATTCGTTCGATCAGCCATCCGGGCTCGGACTGAACCGTCGTCCAGAATGCATGGATGGCCGGGTCGAGGTCGTTAATGACGACGCGCTCTACTTGCCCCGTGACTAGAAGACTGAGGCCGGCGCCGACGCCGCCCGCGTAGGGCTCGACGTAAGTGCAGCCTACCAGGTCCATGTCCCGGATCATTTTGCGAAGGCGCGAGTACAACGCTGATTTGCCGCCGGGGTACCGGAGCGGTGAGATTCGCGGGCGGCGCGTGGAGACGCCGATGGCGCTCGCCGTCATGGCTTCATCACGTATCTCATGATCGAGTCGATGGAGGCCCACATCGAGAACGCTTGGTCGGGATCGACCAGGAAGTGGTGGTTGTGGTTGATCGCATTGAGTGAGTCACCCGAGTTTGTGTAGGTCACGAGCTTCCCTGTCCTGACGCCCTCGATGACCTGGATCAAGTACTTCGGCCCGTTCGCCTTGGCGTAGTCCAGCAGCCAGTTCAAAGCGTGGCTGAGCTGGACACGGCCGTTCTGGTTGTTCCCGGAACCCTTGATGTCGATCGACTTCGCCTCCGCGTACGCCTTGATCGACTTCTCCAGTACGGCTCGGATCATGAGGAAAGTGGCGTTAGGGAACTTCTGCACGTCGACCTCGGATAGTTCGCCGAGTAGCAGTTTCAACCCTTCGGGGTAACTCGCGGGAGCCTTGATCTGCCCGAGATCGAGGTTCCTAAGCTTCTTCTTCGCCGGAGGCTTCGGCCCTATCGGGCCAGGCGCACCACTCGGAGGCTTTCCGGGACCGGGTCCTCCCGTGGGCGGAGTCGGCGTAGAGCCGGGGCCACCAGACGGCGGGTTTCCCCCTCCGCCGGGACTCGTCCCTGTAGTGGCGGTCGTGGGGTCAGACGGAGCTGCTTCGCCTGCGTCGGCAACGATCTGACGCAGTTCCTTCATGAGTTGCGTGTAGCGAGGACTAGAAACCGAGTTCAGGCTGCGCGTGTTGATGTTCTCCTCATGCATCCCGCGGACGATCGCGGTAGCAACGTCCTTGAAGACTGCGTCCGAGAGCGTCTTCGTGACGTTGCCGTTCGAATCCATCGCGAGCCCAGTCAGGTCAAGGAACTCCTTCGACTCGTAGATGCGCGCCAGCGTCGATAGACCCCTGGCCCACTTTTTCGTTGCAAGGAAGTCTTGAAGTTCGGCCTCGTCGTAGTGCACGGACTTGAAGAGATTGATGATGTGCGCGCGGAAGACGAACTTGCGAACGTCGATCGTGGGGTACCTAGTCAGAAGTTCCGGCAACTTCCTTCCCGCGTCGATCTGTGCCTGGAAGAACGCCGCCTGCCTGCTGGGGCTCCAAGCCCGTCGCAGGTTCCCGGTGTGGATAGCCGCGATCAACTGATCCGCCTCGGTCTGGTTAGGTGCGACCATGACCCGGACCTTCGCAAGTGCGGAGCGATCTGGCAGAAGGGCTGCCAACGACGCGACTCGCGCCTGATAGTCGGGAACCAACATCGGGTTCTGGATGGCTTTGAGCGCAGCAAGACGGCGGTTTCCCTCCACCATCACGTACTTACCGCGTCGCTTGAGGACGACCGGAGTCTCGTGCGTTAGATAGCCGACCTTGCAGATGCCCTCGACAAGGCCCAGCGCATCTTCGTTGACGAACAGGTCTTCAATGATGTCCGCTTCGACCTTCGCGTCTGCCACTTCAAGGCGGACGTTCTTCGGGTCGAGTTGGACTTCCTTCAAGACGTCCAGCTCAATCTCGGGCCATTTCGATGTGTCCAGCATCAGCAGCGACCCTCTGCGCTCTGCGATTCAGACGACGCCCTTACAGTCTCAGTCATCTTGCTCCGTTCCCGTCTGCGGTAGTGAGCCCCGGACATACGCGAGGACATCGCTCCTGACGAAGCGCCAAGCGCGCCCCACCTTCTCCCCAGGTAGTGACCCGGCACGCGCGAGCGCGAGCACGGTCTTGGTGGAGCCTCGCAAGAGCGCCGCTGCCTCTTCGGCAGTCAGGACCTCGTGATCTTCCGGCACCTTCTCGTAGCCTCCTTGAACGGGATGCAACTTCACGCTACCAGCGTAGAGGCGACCGCGCACCCAGCGCGGGACGCGTGGTGAGGGTGGCCTGAGCGCGGAGCTTCATGATCGTCGCCGGCGACGGGCGCCGCCCATGCTCGGAGACGTAGCGGTCGATGAGGCGATCCGTCTCGGCGTCGATGTGCCGGGCGCGGGTGGAGAACTCCTTGACCAGCTCCTCCGGCACCGCGGCGATCGCCCAAGCCGGGTTCCGATCCCGCCCCGTGTCCCGCGCCTCCCATCCCACGCCGAATGAGCGGGTGAGGTGGTCAGCGAAAACGGCCTCGTGCAGCTCCGACAAGGCGACGGTCGCGGCGTGCATCGGGCGGCCGTCGAGTGAGCGCCACTTGCCGTCGAGGACGGTCTGCACCTTGTTGCTGATGACGATGTGCGTGTGCAGGTGCGGGTCGCCCGCCCGGGAGTCGTAGTGATCGAACGCGGTAGCGATCAGCCCGGTGACATCGACCTGTGCAACCGCGCCGTCACGGGCGGTTGCGCCCGTGACGGCGCGGTTGCAACCTCCCGTTCCATGAACGCAACCACCTCCGCAACCGCCGCGTGATGCGCGTCCGCGATGAGTGCCTGAGTGCCCGCGTCCGCAACGGCCCAGAGCACCGAGGCGGACTTCGGGATGGAGAAGGTGAAGTCGTAGCCCGCAACCGCTCGCCGGGTTCCGCGGGCCTGCTCATCCGCCTCGATGGCCGCGATCGCCTCCGCACGCCTCGCCGGGCTGAGGCCGGGATCGAGCGCGGCGGTGCGTTCCGCGATCCGCTCGGCCACGGACTTGAAGGCCGGATACGCCAGCCCCAGCGGGGCACCCGTGACGGGGTGCCGGCCGAGGCCGAGGAGGAGTTCGAGCTGGGTTTCGGAGACAGGATCGCCCTCCGCGATCATCCCGCCGAGTGAGGCGACCCCGCCGCCGAGCCAGCGGCCCGGTGGCGTGCCCGCCTCCGCGTAGTAGCGGGTCAGGGGCGTCGAGAGGGAGCGGTCGCCGTCGCCCGCGACAACGCTGCGCAGCAGGTACTTGTATCCATCGCCCGCGCTCATCACGCGCATCGAGACCGTCACGCCCGCCCGCCTTTCTCTGCTCGATCACGAGGTGAGCGAGAGCCCGCCGGAGGCCGGCTCAACCTCGACCTGCAAGAGGCGTGGTGGCTCTGAGGCGTGGTGGCTCCGAGGCGGGTCGGAGGCGAAGAGCTCTGAGCGTGGGGGGTGCCCCTATGTCCTCTGTCAAGCGGCGAGGGCGGGTTGGGCTGGTCGCGGTTGGTAGAGGGTGCCGTCGCGGAGCATGGCGTAGAGGACGTCGGAGCGGCGTCGAGCTAGGGCGATGAGGGCCTGGTTGTGGCGTTTGCCTTGGGCGATCTTGCGGTCGTAGTAGGCGCGTGATTCGGGGTCTCGGAGTGCGGCGAACGCGGAGAGGAACATGGTCCGTTTCAGGATCTTGTTCCCGCGCCGGGAGGGATGCTCGCCGCGGATCGAGGTGCCGGATCGTCGGGTCACGGGTGCGAGGCCGGCGTAGGCGGCGAGGTGCCCGGCAGTGGCGAAGGTCTTGGTGGTGACTTCGGTGAGGAGCCGGGCTGCGGTCCTGACGCCGACTCCGGGCATGCTCGTCAGGACCGGTTGAAGAGGGTGAGCGTCGACGATCTTCTCGACCTCGATGGCGATCTCATCACGCTGCCGTCGCAACGCCTGGAGCTGCTCTGCGAGCCTGGGGAGCACCAGCGCGGCGGCGTCGGTGCCGGTCACCACGACGGTCTGCTCGCCGAGCGCGGTCATGATCTCTGCCGCCCAGACACGACCTTTGCGGGGCGCGTTCTTCAGCAGCCGGTTCCCTAGCCGCTTCTCACCCGCAGTCTTCATCGCCGCCGGCGACGGGTAGCGCTGCAGCAGGTCCAGGATCGCGGGGTGATCCAGCCGCGGCCCGAGCACGCGTTCCAGCGCCGGGTGGATTTGGGTGAGCAGACCCCTGATCCGGTTGGAGACCTGGACGATCTGACCGGCGAGGTCGTCGTCGAACCCGCAGAGCATGCTCAGCTCCGCGACCTTCTCGTCGGCGACCTGGATCGACCGGAGCGTGTGCGGCATGGTGCGGGCCGTTTCGGCGATGATCGCCGCGTCTCTCGCGTCGGTCTTCGCCTCACCGGGATGCAGATCCGCGATGCGCCGCATCGCCAACCCCGGCAGGTAACCAACGAGAGCACCTGCGGCTTGCGCGACCGCGACCGGGAGTGCACCGATCGTCGCGGGTTGATCTACGACCAGCAGCACCACGCCATGCGAGGCGAGCTGGTCGATCACCGCCCGCAATTGGCGCTCGTCGTTCGGGAGTGCTCGGTCGAATAGTCGCTTGGCTTCCCGGTCGAGCGCGACCGCGTGATGCTCGCCCTTGCCGACGTCGAGCCCAACGAACACGTCGACCTCGTCGTATCTGTCGATGCTGGTGACCACTTCGTCCTCCGCTTCACTCGTGACGGCGTCCGCGGCGGCGCGTCTCGGCATCCACGTTACGAACGGCCTCGAGCATGCTCGGGTCCAGCCCCTATCAGCGATCACACACCGCCAACCAGGCCCGGTGACAACACCCCCCCCCGGATCATCGAGGACAGGGGGCAGCAATCATGCCGGGCCCGGCAGGCCGTCACCGCCCAGCATGGCCGCCGAACGGGTCACGAAGAAAGTAACGGGTCGGGGCTGAGGCGCGACGAACTCGGGCGGGCGCGAGCACCTGACAGGTGACCAGCCCGGTCATCAGTCGCACGCGACGACGGCCGGGGATCACCGATCCGCCGGACTCCTCATGCATCAGCCGAACAAGCGAACGACGACCGTCGTCTACGGGTCGGATCGCTGTTCTCCGGCTACGGCGGACTCGACCTCGCCGTCGAGGAAGTCTTCAACGCTCACACGGTGTGGTTCTCTGAAATCAACGAGCCCGTCGCACGTGTCTTCGCCCAACACTGGCCCGACGCCCCGAACCTCGGCGACATCACGACGATCGACTGGAGCTCCGCCGAGCCCGTGGACATCATCTGCGGGAAGATGGCCGGCCTCACTCCCGGCACCCGCTCAGGCCTATGGGCGCACATGGCAACGGCAATCGACGCGCTGCACCCCGAATGGGTCGTCATCGAGAACGTGCGCGGGCTGCTTTCGGCACAGGCCGTCATCCCCGACAAGCGAGACCAGATCGCCGCACGAAAGCGCCGCGGCAGCCGTGGCGGCCGACCACCCGGGTTCGACGGCGACGCCTACCGCGGCCGCAACGTGATCGAGCGATTCTTCGCTCTCGCCAAGCAATGGCGCGGCATCGCCACCCGATTCGACAAGCTCGCGATCACCTACCGCGCCGGCGTCACACTCTGCGCCATCCTCACCTGGGTACGCCTATTGGGAGACACGCCCTAGAGAACTGCGCCGACATCTACGCCCGCTGCGACGACACCAACCGCCGCCTGTGCAACCAGGCGTTCTTCACCAAGGTCTACGTCGAGGAAGACGACGAGCTGCGCGTCGAGAACGCGCGCCCCTTCGAGATGCTGCTGGACCCCGAAGTCAACGCCGACGTCCTGACCTGGGCCGCGAACGCCGACAAGGCCCGAACCTCAGCCCTTGATTCTCTGGGCCAAGGTTCGAGCCTTGTGCGTTGGGTGCACCCCCTGGGACTCGAACCCAGAACCCACTGATTAAGAGTCAGTTGCTCTGCCGATTGAGCTAGAGGTGCGTGGTGCTCTCAGCACCGAGGAAATACGTTACCAGTCGGCCGGGTGCGCGACAAATCAGGCGCGTCCCGGGCGCGTCCGCGCTCACCGGCACAGCGGCTTCTCGACTCGGTCCAAGTATTCTGTGGGGTGACCGTCTCCCCCACCGCCACGTCCATCGACGCCGACCTCGCGCTGGCTCTGCGTCTCGCCGACGCCGCGGACGCGCAGTCCCTGCCGCGGTTCGACACCGCCGACCTCGAGATCTCCACGAAGGCCGACCGCTCCCACGTCACGGACGCGGATCTCGCGACCGAGCGCGCGATCCGCGACCTGCTCACCGCCGAGCGTCCGGGCGATGGCATCTTCGGCGAGGAGTTCGGCACCGAGGGGGACGCGCAGCGGCAGTGGATCATCGACCCGATCGACGGCACCGCGAACTTCCTCCGCGGCGTGCCGCTGTGGGGCACGATGATCGCACTCGCCGTCGACGGCCTGCCGCGCCTCGGCGTCGTCAGCATGCCCGCCCTGGGCCGCCGGTGGTGGGCCGCCGAGGGTCTCGGCGCGTGGACCGGGGACGCTGCGGAGCCGCGCCGCCTGCGGGTCTCCGCCGTGGACACCCTGGAAGACGCCAGCGTCAGCTTCCAGAGCATCGGGCAGTGGGCGGATGCCGGGCGGCTGCCGCAGCTGCTCGCCCTGGCGGACCGGGTCTGGCGCGACCGGGCGTACGGCGACGTGTTCAGCTACATGATGCTCGCCGAGGGCCGGCTGGAGATGGTCGCCGAGTTCGGGGTCAAGGAGTACGACATCGCCGCCGCCGTCGCGATCGTCCGCGAGGCCGGCGGCCGGATGACCGCGTTCGACGGGGCCGAGACGATCGCCGCCGGTTCGACACTGGCCAGCAACGGCATCCTGCACGACGCCTTCCTCGAGCTGTTCCGCGCCGCCGAGCGCGCCTGACCCCGCCCTTTCCGAACCCATGACCGCTCGCATCCCCGCAGCCCTCGGCGTCCTCGCCCTCCTGGCCGGTCTGGCCGCGTGCGCCGCCGCCGCGCCGCCCGCGCGCGAGACCTCCGGCCCGTCCTCCGCGCCGCGGGAGGACCTGCCGGCGGTGACCACCGCTCCGGAGCCGGTGGAGACCACCACGCCGCCGACGGAGCCCACCTGCGAGACGCTGATCTCCCCCGCGACCGTCGAGGCGCTCACGGCGCAGGGCTGGACCGCCAAGGAGAAGGAGTTCCGGATCGGGGCGATGCCGCCGCTGGAGGGCGGGATGCTGTGCCTGTGGTCCGACTACTCCACGGCATCCGACCACGGGCAGATGTACGGCTGGGCGCCGATCGACGCCGTCACCGCCGCGGAGGCGCAGCAGACACTGCTCGCCGAGGGGTGGCTGCGCGACGACGACACCTCCGGCGTCTACATCACGGAGGACCCGCAGTACGCGATCGCCGTCGACGACGAGGGCTACGGGATGACCTACCTGTTCGGCGACGGCTGGGTGACCTTCGCCGACACCAAGCAGGGCCTGCTGCTCATCGAGGGGCGCTGAGCGGCGGAACGGTCGGCCGTCTCAGCGCCGTGCGGTCACTGCTGGCGGCGCGACCACGAGTCGCTGCGACGCGTGGCGGAGCCCGCCTGGCGCATCACCCAGGCCAGGGAGAGGCTGACCAGCAGGATGCCGGCCGTGAAGACGACGCCCTGCGCGGCCGGGAGACCGTGCGCGAAGCCGGTGAGGAACACCCCGCCGAGGAACAGGATGATGAACACGATGAAATCGACCACGTCGAGACCTCCTGGAATCCGGCTGCCCTCTCAGCTTAGCGGGAACGCCGCCACGGCCCTCGCGCATCCCGGCGGTCCCGCTGCGGCGCTAGGTTGGGAGCGATGAGCCTCTCCGATCCCCGCAGCGCCCGCCGTGGCCGTCCCGGCCACGATCGCGCTCATGTGCTGAGCACGGCCGTCGGCCTGTTCAACGAGCAGGGCTACGATGCGACCTCGGTGGCGGACCTGGCCCGCCGGCTCGGGGTCACCAAGTCCGCGCTCTACCATCACTTCGACTCCAAGGAGCAGCTGCTCGAGATCGCGCTGGAGGACGCTCTCGGCGCACTCGAGCAGGCCCTGGACGATGCCCTCGGCGAGCCGACGCCGGCGGCGCGTCTCAGCGAGGTGATCCGCGGTGCCGTCCGCGTGCTCATCGACAAGCAGTCGGAGGTGACCCTCCTGCTGCGCCTGCGCGGCAACAGCCCGGTGGAACTGGCGGCGCTGGAGCGGCGGCGCGCCTTCGATCACCGCGTGACGCAGCTGGTCCGCGATGCCCAGTCCGAGGGTCTGATCCGCGGCGATCTGGACGCCGGCACCGCCACGCGCCTGGTCTTCGGGATGATCAACTCCCTCGTCGAGTGGTACCGGCCCGGCGGGCGGATCGACCCGGAACTGCTCGCCGAGGAGGTCCTGGCGGTGTCCATGGACGGCCTGCGCCCGCGCCGCGAGGACTGATCGCACAGCGCCCCACGGGCATCCGTGCACCAGGTGCGAAGAGGCCGCCCCGTGCGGGACGGCCTCTCGGCTGACACTCCGTGCGACAGCGGTCAGTGGAGCTGGGGGGAATCGAACCCCCGTCCGACGCTGAGTCTCCACGCCTTCTCCGGGCGCAGTCTGTGCGGACGTTCTGCTCGGCCCCGACCTTTGTCACAGACACCTAAGTCGACGGGCCCAGTCCGGGAAGAGTCCCGCGTGACGTCCGGACGCCGTCACGCAGCGAGATTCCTAGATGACGCCAGGATCCGTACCGGAATCACATACGGTCTGACGGACTATCGGGCTCGCTCAGGCGGCGAGGGCGAAGTCAGTGCGCTTTGCATTGGCACTTATTGTTTTGCAGGGAGCGTTCACGAGATGACCCTGCATCCTCGGCCCGCTTCTCGTGGATTCACAGGCGCCGTCGAAACCGATCAGCCCCGTGGACCTTCTCGCGAAGGAGCCGCTGTCGCACTGTGGAGTTGTCGATCGGATGCCGGGGCACCCGAGCACCACAGACTATAACGGATCGCGGGCGGAAGCTATTCCGGCTCTCCCGGCGGCCTCGGCGTAGAGTCGCTTGCATGAGCGAGGTCATCATCACGGTGCGTGGCGAGCACACCGCCCGCATCTCCCCGGAGCGCGCCACGGTCCACCTGTCCGTCTCGATGGAGGGTGCCGACCGGGCCGCCGTCGTCGACCGGACGCTGTCGCTCGCCGCCCCCGTGCGCGACAGCATCACCGAGCGCCTGCAGGGCGGCAGCGTCGCGGAATGGTCGAGCCGGCGGCTCACCGTGCGCGCGGACCGGCCGTGGAACTCGAACGGCAAGCGGCTGGCACCCGTCTACCGCGCGGCCGTCGACTTCACCGCCACCTTCGTGGACCCCTCGGAGATGTCGCTGTGGACGACAGAGCTGTCGGGGTGGGACGGCGTGGCGGTCGGTCACGTGGACTGGCACCTCACACCGGAGACCGAGGCGGAGACGGAGCGCACGGTGGCCGCCCAGGCCGTGGCCGTCGCGGTCGCCCGCGCCGAGGCCTACGCACAGGCGCTCGGGCTGACCTCCATCACACCGCTGGAGGTCGCCGATCGCGGGCTCATCTCCTCCGGCCCCGAGCTGCGCTCGGCCGTGGCGCGCGGCGCCGCCTTCGCCGCGTCGCCCGTCGGCGCTCCCGCCATGGAGTTCCAGGCCGAGGACATCACGGTCTCAGCGACGGTGGAGGCGCGTTTCCGGGCTGCCTGAGCGCTAGTCCGCTTGCGGGGAGTCCGCTGCCGGCGAGTCCTTCTCGGGCGAGTCGTCGCCGAGGGAGCCGTCCTCCGTAGTCGTCTCCGCGCTGGTGAACGGTGCGAGATCGGCCGCCAGCCGCTCGGACACGTGGGCGTGGATCGCCGTACCGCCCTCCTCGTGCTCCGCGGAGAGCAGCACGCCGCTCTCGTGCACGGCCGAGACGAGGTCGCCGCGGTCGTAGGGCACGAGCGCGCGGACCTCGACCGCCGGCATCGGCAGCGCCGCCTCGATCGCCTGACGCAGTTCCGCGATGCCCTCGCCGGTCCGCGAGGACACGAAGTGCGCGTCCGCGGCGAGGCCTCGCAGCACCAGACGGTCGTCCTCACCGAGGAGGTCGGCCTTGTTGAACACGATGATCTCGGGGATGTCGCGCGCGCCGACGTCGCCCATCACGTCCCGGACCGTCTGGATCTGCGCGGCCGGGTCCGGATGCGAGCCGTCCACGACGTGCAGGATGACGTCGGCGTCGGCGACCTCCTCCAGCGTGGAGCGGAACGCCTCGACGAGCTGATGCGGAAGGTTCCGCACGAATCCGACGGTGTCGGTGAGGGTGTACACCCTCCCGTCCGAGGTCTCCGACCGGCGGACGGTGGCATCCAGCGTCGCGAACAGCGCGTTCTCGACGAGCACGCCGGCGCTGGTGAGCGCGTTCAGCAGGCTGGACTTGCCGGCGTTGGTGTAGCCGGCGATCGCCACCGACGGGATCGTGTTGCGCCGGCGCTCGGCGCGCTTGGCCTCGCGGGCCGGTGCGAAGTCGCGGATCTGCCGGCGCAGCTGCGCCATGCGGGTGCGGATGCGGCGGCGGTCGAGCTCGATCTTCGTCTCACCGGGTCCGCGCGATCCCATGCCCGCGCCGCCGGCGCCCACCTGGCCACCGGCCTGGCGGCTCATCGACTCGCCCCAGCCTCGCAGGCGCGGCAGCAGGTACTCGAGCTGCGCCAACTCCACCTGCGCCTTGCCCTCGCGGCTCTTGGCGTGCTGGCTGAAGATGTCGAGGATGACCGTGGTGCGGTCGATCACCTTGACCTTCACGACGTCCTCGAGAGCACGGCGCTGGCTCGGCGCCAGCTCGGTGTCGGCGATCACGGTGTCGGCACCGGAGGCGGCGACGATGTCGCGCAGCTCCTCCGCCTTGCCGCGGCCGAGGTAGGTCGCGGGGTCCGGATGGGGGCGCCGCTGCAGCAGCCCGTCGAGCACGACGGCACCTGCGGTCTCGGCCAGGGCGGCGAGCTCGCGCAGCGAGTTCTCGGCATCCGTCTGCGCGCCCTGCGGATACACGCCGACGAGCACCACGTTCTCCAGACGCAGCTGGCGGTACTCGACCTCGGTGACGTCCTCGAGTTCGGTGGAGAGCCCGGCGACGCGTCGCAGAGCGTGGCGGTCCTCGAGATCCCACTGGGTGCCGTCCGCATCCGTGTGCGTGGCGGTCGCGGCATCCTGCAGCGCCTGGGCGGCACCGAACACGCGCGCCTGGGTGCGCTGCTCGGCGTTCGCGAGCACGCGCTCGAGCGTCTCGTCGGTGTTGTCGTCGTCGGTGGGTTTCGTCATCCGGTCCTGAACTCTGCTTCTCTCTTCGGCGCCTTAACCTTAGCCCCGCTGTCCGGTACGCTCGCGGTATGGGGTCAGACCACTACTTCAGTGCGGCCCCGGCAAGTGCGGAGAACCTGCGGACCATTCGCGTCACCCTGGCAGGGCGAGACCTCGAGATCACCACCGCGAGCGGTGTGTTCAGTCCCGACCGCCTCGATGCCGGAACCGCCGTGCTGTTCGCGAACATGCCGCCGCTGCCGCCGGGCGGCGACTTCCTCGACCTCGGATGCGGCTGGGGCCCGATCGCGCTGACCATGGCCCTCTCCTCGCCGCACGCGACGATCTGGGCCGTGGACGTCAACGAGCGGGCGCTGGATCTGACCCGGCGCAACGCGGAGGCCCTCGGCCTCACCAACGTCAACGCGGTCACTCCCGACGATGTTCCCGACCACGTGCGGTTCCGGACCATCCGCTCCAACCCGCCCATCCGGGTGGGCAAGAACGAGCTGCACAGCATGCTCGAACGCTGGATCCCGCGGCTCGCCGAGCGCAGCGACGCGTGGCTGGTGGTGCAGCGCAATCTCGGCGCCGATTCGCTGCAGCGCTGGATGGCGGCCACCTTCGCGCCCGGCTTCAGCGTGTACCGCGCCGCCACCGGCAAGGGCTACCGGGTGCTGAAAGTGCGTCGACACGGCACACCGCCGACCGCCCCGATCGTGCTGCCGGACTGAACCGGCCCCGGCGAGCGCCGGTCGACGTTTCAGTGCAGGTCGATCTCGCCGCGGTAGACGAGCTGCGCCGGGCCCGAGAGCGCGACGTGCTCGCCGTCCTCTGCGGGGAACATCCGCACGCCGAGCACGCCGCCGGGCACTTCGACGCGCCAGTGGTGCGGCGCCCGCTCCCCTGCCCAGTACCGCACCGCCAAAGCGGTCGCGGCCACACCCGTGCCGCAGCTGAGCGTCTCGCCGACGCCGCGCTCGTGCACCCGCATCCGCACGTGCCCGACGCCGTCGCGCACCAGCGGCTCGGCCGGCACCACGAACTCGACGTTCGCACCGGCCGGGGGAGCCGGGTCGAGGATCGGCGTGGGGTTGAGGTCCAGCCCGGCGAGCTCCTCCTCCGAAGCGAGCGCGACCACCACGTGCGGGTTGCCGACGTCGATGCCCAGTCCCGGGCGCGCCACGGACAGCCCGGCGGCGCGCGCGAGCGGCTCCCCACCCGCCAGGCGCCACCGGCCCAGGTCGACCTGGTAGCCGTTCTCCGAACGCATAACGTCGCGCACGCCCGCGCGGGTGCCGATCGGCAGCGTGGATCCCGGCTCGAGGGAGGCCAGCCCGGCGCGCAGCAGGTAGTGCGCGAAGACACGGATGCCGTTGCCGCACATCTCGGCCACCGAGCCGTCGGCGTTGCGGTAGTCCATGAACCACTCCGCATCCGGCTCCTCGGCCAGAGCGGCGGCGCCCTCGGGGAGCGCGGCGGAGCGCACCACGCGCAGCACGCCGTCCGCGCCGACGCCGAAGTTGCGGTCGCACAGCGCCGCGACCTGATCCGGCCGCAGGTCGAGGGCGCCGTCGGGGTCTTCGATGATGACGAAGTCGTTGCCGGTGCCGTGCCCCTTGGTGAATGCGACCATGCCGACCAGTCTAGGGAGCGCGGAGGACCCGGTACCGCCCGCACAGGAAACCGCGGTTGTGGGCGTGGTCGACGAGCTCCAGGTCCAGCGCACGGGGAAGCACCGGCGACCCGGCGCCGAGCGTCACCGGCGCGTACTGCAGCCAGACCTCGTCGAGCAGCCCGGCATCCGCGAACTGGCCCGCGAGGTCTCCGCCGCCCACGATCCAGAGGTCCTTTCCGCCGGCCGCATCCGTCATCTCTGCGTGCACCGTGCGGACGTCGGCCTGGGTGAGGCGCACGTCGGCGCCGTCCGGCAGAGCGAGGTCGCGGTGCGTGAACACCCAGGTGGGCTGGGTGTAGCCCCATCGGCCGTTCTCGTGCCGCATCACCCACTCGTAGGTGGACGCGCCCATCGCGAGCGCGCCGATCGACTCGATGAACTGCGTGTACGACATCGGGCCGCCAGGGTCGAAGTCCTGCTTCAGCAGCCAGTCCAGCGAGTGCTCCGGCGTCGCGATGAATCCGTCGAGGCTGGTCGCCGTGAAGTAGTGCGTGGTCATGACAGGATCATGCCCCCGTCCACCGACATCGGGCGCGGGTCAGAGCCCGAGATCGGAGAGCGCTGCGCCCGCCTCGGGCCCGGACGGCAACCAGGTCACGTCGCGGTAGCGGCGGAACCAGGAGACCTGGCGACGGGCGTAGCGGCGGGTCAGCGCCTGCGTCTCGGCGATCGCCTCCTGCTCGCTGCTCTCGCCGCGCAGCTGCGCCAGCGCCTGGGCGTAGCCGATCGCCCGCGACGCGGTGACACCCTGTTCGAGGCCGGCGGCGCGCAGGCGGGCCACCTCGTCGAGCATCCCGTCGCGCCACATCCGCTCCACGCGGCGGTCGAGACGCTCCACGAGCTCCTCACGAGGCGCCTGCAGACCCAGCAGGCGGGTGTGCGGATGCCACAGCGCCGGCTCCTCGGGCAGGGCCGCGCCGTGGGTCGCACTCCCCTGTTCGACGATCTCGAGTGCGCGCACGACGCGACGGCCGTTCTTCGGGTCGATGCGAGCGGCCGTCGCCGGATCAAGGGCACGCAGCCGGTCGAAGAGGGCGCCGGGGCCGTGCGCCTCGAGCTCCGCCTCCAGGCGGGCGCGGAGTTCGGTGTCCCGCGGCGGGAAACAGAAGTCGTAGATCACGCCGGAGACGTACAGGCCCGACCCGCCGACCAGGATGGCGTCGCCCCCGCGTGCGTGGATCTCCGCGATCGCGGCGCGCGCGACCGGCTGGAACCAGGCGACGGCGGCCTCCTCGGTGACCTCCCGCACGTCCAGGAGGTGGTGCGGGATGCCGCGCCGCTCCTCGGGCGGGAGCTTCGCGGTGCCGATGTCCATGCCGCGGTACAGCTGCATCGCATCGGCGTTGACGATCTCGGCCGGGTTGCCCCGTGCACGGAGCCCTTCGGCGAGGTCGAGGGCGAGATCGCTCTTGCCGGTGCCGGTCGCGCCGACGACCACCCAGAGGCGCGGCATCACTCACCCCCGCTCTCTGAGACCCCGGCTTCGCGCCGACACCCCGTGGCATCGGTGCCGGCAGCGCGGGGTCTCGATGGCAGCACGGGGTCTCGACGAAGGGCGGCGCGGGCTCAGTGGCCGACGGGACGGAGGGTCGGCAGCCCGAGGGAGACCGGCCGCGGGCCGCCGGCGGCGGTCGGGGCGGGCACGGCGCAGGACTCGGCCTGCGCGCGGTCCCAGGCGTCGCCGCCGCGGGTGCGTCGGATGCGCAGCGGGGCGCCGGTGGGGTCGTCGGCCAGCAGGTGGAAGGGCGCCGCGTGCGACACGGTGACCGTGACCACGTCGCCGGGCCGCGGGATCTCCGAGCCGGGCGTGACCTCGAAGTGCACGAGCCGGTTGTCCTCGGCGCGGCCGGTGAGCCGGTGTGTCTCGGCATCCTTCTTGCCCTCGCCGACGGAGACGAGCACCTCGACCTCGCGGCCGACCTGCTTCTGGTTCTCCTCCAGGGAGATGCGCTCCTGCAGGGCGATGAGGCGGTCGTAGCGCTCCTGCACCACCTCCTTGGGCACCTGGTCCGCCATCGTGGCGGCCGGGGTGCCCTCGCGGATGGAGTACTGGAAGGTGAAGGCGCCAGAGAACCGCGACTGCTCGACGACCCGCAGGGTGTCCTCGAAGTCCTCGTCCGTCTCGCCCGGGAAGCCGACGATGATGTCGGTGGTGATCGCGGCGTGCGGGATGCGCTCGCGGACGCGGTCGAGGATGCCCAGGAACCGCTCGCTCCGGTAGGAGCGGCGCATCGCGCGCAGGATGCGGTCGCTGCCGGACTGCAGCGGCATGTGCAGCTGCGGCATCACGGCCGGCGTCTCGGCCATCGCGTCGATCACGTCGTCGGTGAAGGCCGCCGGATGCGGGCTGGTGAACCGGATGCGCTCCAGGCCCTCGATCTCTCCCGCCGCGCGCAGCAGCTTGCCGAACGCCTGCCGGTCGCCGAACTCGACGCCGTAGGAGTTGACGTTCTGACCGAGGAGGGTGACCTCGATCGCGCCGTCCTCGACGAGGAGGCGGATCTCGTTCAGGATGTCGCCGGGGCGGCGGTCCTTCTCCTTGCCGCGCAGGCTGGGCACGATGCAGAAGGTGCAGGTGTTGTTGCAGCCGACGGAGATGGACACCCAGCCGCTGTGCGCGGAGTCGCGCTTGGTCGGCAGCGTGGAGGGGAAGGTCTCCAGGGACTCGAGGATCTCCAGCTCTGCCTCGCCATTGTGGCGGGCGCGCTCGAGCAGTCCGGGCAGCGAGCCCATGTTGTGCGTGCCGAAGACGACGTCGACCCACGGGGCCTTGTCGAGCACGGCCTGCTTGTCCATCTGCGCCAGGCATCCGCCGACGGCGATCTGCATGCCCTCGTGGCGGTCCTTGCGGGACTTGAGGTGGCCGAGCGTGCCGTACAGCTTGCCGGCGGCGTTGTCGCGCACCGCACAGGTGTTGATGATGACGACGTCGGCTTCCTCGCCCTGGGCGGCGCGGACGTAGCCGGCGCTCTCGAGCGATCCGGACAGCCGTTCGGAGTCGTGCACGTTCATCTGGCACCCGAAGGTGCGCACCTCGTACGAGCGGCGACGCCCGTCGGATGCGATCGCGGCCGACGAGGGCGCGATGATCGTCGGTTCACTGCTCGGAGTAGTCATGATGACTGCCATTCTACGAGCGCCGCCCGATCCCCGGGCGCGACGCGGACAACCCGCGCGTGCGAAAGCCCTCGCCGCCCCGCGCCCGGGGCCGATGGTCAGTCGGATTCGACGAAGCGCACGCCGCCCTGAGGTCCGCCGGTCTCGCGCAGTGCGGTGCGGGCGGCGGTCATCGCGACGGAGCCGGCGTACCCGCGTCGGGCCAGCTGGCCGAGCAGTCGCCGCAGGGCGGTGTCCGGCTCCAGCCCGGTCATCCCCCGCGCCTTGGTGCGGGCGAACTCGAGGGCCCGCTCGGCCTCGTCGTCGGGAAGGGCCGCCAGCGCCTCGTCGATGATCTCGCGCGGGATGCCGCGCTGGGAGAGGGTGCGCGCCAGTGCGAGCCGCCCCTGTCCCTTCCGCTCGGACCCGGAGGTGACGAGGTGCCCGGCCAGGGTGCGGTCGTCGAGGTACCTCCGCGCGGTGAACTCGTCGATGATCTCGTCGATCCGCCGGTCGTCGAGGCCGGTGTCGGCGAGGATCGCCCGGGCCTCGGCGACCGAGAGGGCACGGGCGCGAAGCCGGCGGACGAGCACCTCCTCGGCGTGCCAGCGCACCTCCTCGTCGGTGTGATCGGCGTCCCCTGCGGCTGCCGCGGTGGCCGCTGGCTCGAGCGTCGCGGGGTCCTCGTGCGGACGCAAGGCGCGCAGCCTGGGGCGGGCCGCCTGCGTGGCGCCGCCGGAGAACGCCGGATGCCTGCTGCTCACCGGTGCTCCGCCGCCGCTCGCCGCGCCGTCGGCTGCGGTGCGGTTCGCCGTCCCACCGACGTCGGCGCGGTTCGCGGCACCGTCGACGTCGGCGCTGTTCTCCGCGTCCGCGGCCCCACCGCCGCTCCCGCGGCTCCGGGCGCCGGTATCGGAAGCGGCGGCACGGCGTCCGAAGATCGGGATCACCGGGGCGAGGCGCTCGGCGTCGCCGTGCCCCTCGCCCCGATCAGCCATGATCCACCCCGGTTACTGAGCTCCGTCGAAGTGCGGTTACTGAGCTCCGTCGAAGTGCGGTTGCCAAACTCCATCGACGCGCGGTAGCTGCGCTCGGCCGACGCATCAGGCCGGACGCCGCTGGCTCAGCTCGTCGACCGGAGCCTCCTCCGCGGCCTTGGCCCCGATGCCCATCTTCTGCTTGATCTGAGCCTCGATCGCCGCCGCGATGTCCTCGTTCTTGATGAGGAAGTTGCGGGCGTTCTCCTTGCCCTGACCGAGCTGGTCGCCGTCGTAGGTGTACCAGGCGCCCGACTTCTTCACGATGCCGTGTTCGACACCGAAGTCGATCAGGCTGCCCTCGCGCGAGATGCCGACGCCATAGAGGATGTCGAACTCGGCCTGCTTGAACGGCGGGGCCATCTTGTTCTTCACCACCTTGACGCGGGTGCGGTTTCCGACCGCCTCGGCCCCGTCCTTCAGCGTCTCGATGCGGCGGATGTCGAGCCGCACCGAGGCGTAGAACTTGAGGGCCTTTCCACCCGCAGTCGTCTCCGGCGAGCCGAAGAAGACGCCGATCTTCTCACGCAGCTGGTTGATGAAGATGGCCGTGGTCTTGGTCTGGTTGAGGCCACCGGTGAGCTTGCGGAGCGCCTGGGACATCAGGCGCGCCTGCAGGCCGACGTGCGAGTCGCCCATCTCGCCCTTGATCTCCGCCTCCGGGACCAGCGCGGCCACGGAGTCGATGACCACCAGGTCGATCGCGCCGGAGCGGATCAGCATGTCGGCGATCTCGAGGGCCTGCTCTCCGGTGTCGGGCTGCGACACGAGGAGCTGATCGATGTCGACGCCGAGCTTCTTGGCGTAGTCGGGGTCGAGGGCGTGCTCCGCGTCGATGAACGCGGCGATGCCGCCGGCGCGCTGCACGTTCGCGATCGCGTGCAGGGTGAGCGTCGTCTTACCCGAGGACTCCGGGCCGTAGATCTCGATGATGCGCCCGCGCGGCAGACCGCCGATGCCGAGGGCGACATCGAGCGCGATGGAGCCGGTGGGGATGACCTCGACCGGGGCGCGCTCATCGCTGCCCAGTCGCATGATCGATCCCTTGCCGAACTGGCGTTCGATGTGGGCGAGCGCGGAATCCAGTGCCTTGTCGCGGTCGTCCGGGGATGGCATGACGTGCTCCTTCGTGCTCGATGTGCTGCCGCCTGTAGGCTGTCGCGACCTGTCCCGGCGGGACGGATTCTCCGACAAGGCGTATGGCTCGGTGCCATGTCTTCACCGTAGGCGTGGCCACCGACATCGCGTCGGCCAGGGCCCCGTCTGTGGAGAGAAATCGCCTCGAAACCACTCGTGCAGAACGATACGCCCCCATCGAACACACGTTCGACGACACGCCGGGAATCCGTGAGAGGACGCGATCTCAGCGTCGCCGGGGCTCCAGCCGGCCCACGCCGTAACGGCGTTCGGCGGGCACGTCGGTCTCGGCGCACAGCGCGAGCCAGATCTCGCGCGGCGGCACGCCGTCGTCCAGGGCTTCGATCGCCGTCCGGCCGAGGCCGCTGAGCACGAGGTCGTGCGTCAGCGCCGTGGCGCGGCCGCCGAACTCGTCATCCACCGCGCGCAGGAACTCGCTGCGCCGCATCCGTCGTCCCGTCCCCGCTCAGCGGAGCGAGAGCTCGGGCTCGACGGAGGCCACGAGATCGTCGGGCACGACATCCGGGAATCCGTGCATGCCCTCGAGAACCGAGATGCGGTCGCCGACCTCGCGCATGATGGTCGAGATCGGAACGTCGAGCGCTTCGGCGACCGAGGCGAGGATCTCGCTGGAGGCCTCCTTCTGGCCCCGTTCCACCTCGCTGAGGTAGCCGAGGGCGACGGATGCCTTGCTGGCGACCTGACGGAGCGTGCGGCCCTTCTGCAGACGGAAGTCCCTCAGCACATCGCCGATCTCCTGTCGTACAAGGATCATCGGAACCTCCTCTCCGTCGTTCCCCTCGTCTGCGATCTCGAGGGGATCGCCAGTCTAACCCGACCGGATGCCACTGAATCTAGTGTGTCACTCTGTGCTTCGCGTGTGAGCGCCGCGCCGGGCGACGCCTGTTCCGTGATCCGTGTGTTGATCGGCACATGTGAGTCAACGCCCGCGGAGTCCCGGCTATTCCGAGGCCCGATCCGCGAGCGCCTCGCAGCCGGCGCGGAGTGCGGCCGCGACGGCGGATGCCCGCACCGCGGCGCGGTCGCCGGGGAACACGAAGGAGCGCACGTCCCGGACCGCCGGCGTGACGACCCCGATGTGGACCGTCCCCACCGGCTGCCCGTCGGGCGAATCGGGGCCGGCAATCCCGGTCGTGGCGATGCCGACGTCGGCCGGGCATCCGTCCACCGCGACGGCGCGCCGGACTCCGGCCGCCATCTGCAGGGCGACCTCGGGATGCACCGGGCCGTGGGCCGCCAGCAGCGCGCCGTCCACCCCGAGGAGGCTGTGCTTGACCGGCGTGGCGTAGGCGACGACGGCGCCGCGCAGACTCGCGGAGGCCCCGGGGACGGCGACGACCTCGGCCGAGAGCGCGCCGCCGGTGAGGGACTCTGCGATCCCGAGGGTCCAGCCGCGCTGCCGGAGCAGCGACAGCAGCTCTGCCGCGTCGTTCACGCGTCGGCCGACCGTGCCCCGCGCACCTGGGCGACGACGTAGTCGATGCCGCTGGCGATGGTGAGCACCAGGGCCGCGTACATCAGCACGACCCCGACCCCGATCCACCACGTCTCGCCGATGAGCGCGTGCAGCGGCAGCAGCCACCAGGACAGGGCGACGGCCTGCACGAGGGTCTTCAGCTTGCCCATCCA
This sequence comes from Microbacterium neungamense, assembly GCF_024971095.1. Classification (NCBI taxonomy): domain Bacteria; kingdom Bacillati; phylum Actinomycetota; class Actinomycetes; order Micrococcales; family Microbacteriaceae; genus Microbacterium; species Microbacterium neungamense. The sequence continues at coordinate 1,043,906 of NZ_CP069717.1, read as the reverse complement.
GGCGGCCGCGACGATGTGCTGCTTGGCCACGAGGAACCGGTGGACGGTGATGCCCCACTCGCGGATGAGGATGACGATCACGATCCACCAGGGCCACTCGCCGAGCACGGCGAGGCCGATGAACCCGGCGCCGGTGAGGAGCTTGTCCGCGATCGGATCCCACAGCTTGCCGAAGTCGCTGACGATGTCGTGCTTGCGGGCGAGGTAGCCGTCCACCCAGTCGGTGGAGATCGCGAGGACGAACAGCGCCGCGGCGGTCCAGCGCAGCCCGAGGTGGGCGTCCCCGGCGGGTCCGCCGAGCAGCAGCAGCACGAGGAAGACGATCGCGAGCGGGATGCGGACGATCGTGATGGCGTTCGGGAGCTGCCGCGGAATGGCCATCAGTCGCGTCCCGTCAGTCCCCAGGCGTCCTCGTCGCCCTCCTCCTCGACGACCGGGAGGCCTTGGAACTGCGCCTCGACCGGGTCGGACTCGGCGCCGCGCGGTGCGGCCGGCGCTGCGGCGGCGGGCGCCGGGGCGGGTGCGTCCTCGCCGCGCAGGCGGGCGAGCACGCCCGGAAGCTGCTCGGCGGTGACCAGCACGTCGCGCGCCTTCGAGCCCTCGGACGGGCCCACGATCTCCCGCGACTCGAGCAGGTCCATGAGGCGGCCGGCCTTGGCGAAGCCGACGCGCAGCTTCCGCTGCAGCATCGAGGTGGACCCGAACTGGGTCGACACGACGAGCTCGGCGGCGGCGAGCAGCAGCTCGAGGTCGTCGCCGATGTCCTCGTCGACCTCCTTCTTCTTCGGCTCGATCGCCTCCTGCACGTCCGGCCGGTACTCCGGGCGGGCCTGCGCGGTGACGTGCTTGACGACGGCGTCGATCTCGCTCTCGTCCACCCACGCGCCCTGCAGGCGGAACGGCTTGGACGACCCCATCGGCGAGAACAGCGCGTCGCCCTGGCCGATGAGCTTGTCCGCACCGGGGCTGTCCAGGATGACCCGGCTGTCCGTGACGCTGGTCACCGCGAACGCCAGACGCGAGGGCACGTTCGCCTTGATCAGGCCGGTGACCACGTCGACGCTCGGTCGCTGGGTGGCCAGGACCAGGTGGATGCCCGAGGCGCGCGCCAGCTGGGTGATGCGCACGATCGAGTCCTCGACATCGCGCGGGGCGACCATCATCAGGTCGGCGAGCTCGTCCACGACGACGAGCAGGTACGGGTACGGCTTGAGCACCCGCTCGCTGCCCGGCGGTACCTCGACCTCACCGGCGCGCACGGCGCGGTTGAAGTCGTCGATGTGACGGAACCCGAACGACGCGAGGTCGTCGTACCGCATGTCCATCTCCTTCACGACCCACTGCAGCGCCTCGGCCGCCTTCTTCGGGTTCGTGATGATGGGCGTGATCAGGTGCGGCACGCCGGCGTAGCTGGTCAGCTCGACCCGCTTGGGGTCGATCAGCACCATCCGGACGTCCGACGGGCGGGCACGCATCAGCAGGCTCGTGATCATCGAGTTCACGAAGCTGGACTTGCCCGAGCCGGTGGAGCCGGCCACGAGCAGGTGCGGCATCTTCGCGAGGTTGGCGACGACGAAGTTGCCGCCGACGTCCTTGCCGACGCCGATGGTGAGCGGATGCGTGCTCTTCTGTGCGGCGGCCGAGCGCAGCACGTCGCCGAGCGCCACCTTCTCGCGGTCGGAGTTGGGGATCTCGATGCCGATCGCGCTCTTGCCCGGGATGGGCGAGAGGATGCGCACATCGTTCGAGGCGACCGCGTAGGCGAAGTTGTTGCTCAGCTGCAGGATCTTCTCGACCTTGACCCCGTGCCCGACCTCCACCTCGTACTGGGTGACCGTCGGGCCCCGGGAGAAGCCGGTGACCTTGGCGTCGACGTTGAACTGGGTGAGCACGTTGGTGATCTGCTGCACCACGCGGTCGTTCGCCTCCGAGCGCGCCACGGCGGGAGGTCCCTCGCTGAGCAGGGCGGGCGGAGGCAGCGTGTACGGCGCGGCGGGCGGCTGCGGCCCGCGCTCCCCCGGACCCTCGGTGCCGAAGCCGTCCAGTCCGGGCAGCTCGCCGGTGGAGCCGGAGTCGTCCAGCAGCGCGGTGGCGTTCTGCTCGTCGAGCATGCCGGTGATCGCGCTGACATCGGTGAGGACCTCGGTGGCGGCGTCGTACGGCTCGTCGTCGACGATGACGGCCTGGTCGTACGCGGCCTTCGACCCGGGTTCGTCCAGCAGTGCGGTGATCGCCTGCGAGTCGGATCCGGCGTCGGGGTCCTCCTCGCGTCCGGTCTTGTTCCGACGCCACCACGGCAGGGCGTCGTCCTGGTCCGCGTCCGCGTCGTCGGCGCGCGCCTCGCCGGGAGCGGGACGCTCGGGGCGCTCGGGACGCTCGGTGCCGAACATCCACGCGTACAGGTCGCCGAGGCGCTGTCCGATCCGGTTCGGCGGGGTCTTGGTGAGGATGAGGATGCTGAGGAACGTCAGCAGCCCGAGCACGAGGTAGGCGACGATCGGGGTCAGGAAGGCCAGCGGCTCGCCGAGCATCCATCCGAACAGGCCCCCGGCGGCGCTGAGCGCCGGCATCCCGTCCCGCGGCTGGGGGCGCTCCAGCACCCCGAGGTCGTTCGCGGTGCCGGAGGCGACGTGGCAGATCCCGGCCAGGGCGAGCGTGAACAGGCCGAAGCCGATCCCGATCCGGCCGTTGTCGTGCACGGAGGACGGATGCCGGAACAGCCATCCGGCCAGCAGGAGGAGCAGCACCGGCATCACGAACGCGATGCGGCCGACCAGCATCCCCCAGCTGTACGCGCTGATGATCTGCGCGACCGCGTCGCCGATGAAGAACCACTCCACGACCGCGCCCACGCAGGCCAGCAGCACGAGCAGGAACGGGAAGCCGTCCCGCCGCTGGTCCTTCTCGAGGGTCTCCGGCCCGAAGGCGCGGAACAGGCCGCCGACGCCGTGCGCGAGGCCCAGCCACATCCGCACCGCCAGCGGCGGACGCTCGGGCTCGTCGATGTACTTCCTCGGCGCGGGCGCCGCCTTCGCGGGTGCCTTGGAGGCCGTCTGCCGCTTCGAGCGCGACGGAGTGTCCTCGGCGGCGCGCGCGGTCTTCGTGGTGCTCCTGGCCATTCCTCTACGGTACGTCCCGGGTCCGACGCCGGCCCGCAATGACGCGGCTTTCCGCGGGATCGGACCCGGTCAGGCCTCGATCACAAGCGGCACGATCATCGGCCGGCGGCGCAGCTTCTGGTTCACCCAGCGGCCGATGGTGCGGCGGACGACCTGCGAGAGCGCGTGGTTGTCGCGGACGCCGTTGCCGGCGGCCTCCTTGAGCGCGGCGACGATCTTCGGCACCACGTCGTCGAACACGGCGTCGTCCTCGGCGACGCCGCGGGCGTGGATCTCCGGGCCGGAGATGATGCCGCCGGTCTGCGCGTCCACGACGACGATGACCGAGATGAAGCCCTCCTCGCCGAGGATGCGGCGGTCCTTGAGGTCGGCATCCGTGATCTCGCCGACCGTCGACCCGTCGACGTACACGAAGCCGAGATCGAGCTGCCCCGCCACGTGCGCCTCGCCGTCGCGGAGGTCGATGACCGTGCCGTTCGAGGCGATGATGGTGCGCTCCTCGGGCACGCCGGTGTCGCGGGCGAGCTTCGCGTTCGCGATCAGGTGGCGGTACTCGCCGTGCACCGGCAGCACGTTCCGGGGCTTCAGGATGTTGTAGCAGTACAGCAGCTCTCCGGCCGCGGCGTGACCCGACACGTGCACCTGGGCGTTGGCCTTGTGCACGACGTTCGCGCCGAGCTTGGTGAGGCCGTCGATCACGCGGTAGACGGCGTTCTCGTTGCCGGGGATGAGGCTGGAGGCGAGGATCACGGTGTCGCCCTCGCCGGGCTCGATGGCGTGGTCGAGGTTCGCCATGCGGCTGAGCACGGCCATCGGCTCGCCCTGCGAGCCGGTGGACATGTAGACGATGCGGTCGTCGGGCAGGTCCTTGGCCTTCTTGTAGTCGATGAGGACGCCGTCCGGCACCTTCAGGTAGCCCAGATCCTCGGCGATGGTCATGTTCCGCACCATGCTGCGGCCGAGGAAGGCCACCCGGCGGCCGTGGGCGTAGGCGGCGTCGATCACCTGCTGCACGCGGTGCACGTGGCTGGAGAAGCTGGCGACGATCACCCGGCGCGGCGCCTTGGCGATCACCTGGTCGAGCACCGGGCCGATGGAGCGCTCCAGGGGGGTGAAGCCGGGGATGTCGGCGTTGGTGGAGTCGACCAGGAACAGGTCGACGCCCTCCTCGCCCAGGCGCGAGAAGGCGCGCAGGTCGGTGAGCCGGCCGTCCAGCGGGAGCTGGTCCATCTTGAAGTCGCCGGTGGCGAGCACCAGGCCGGCGGGGGTGCGGATCGCGACGGCGAGGGCATCCGGGATCGAGTGGTTCACTGCGACGAACTCGAGGTCGAACGGGCCGGCCTGCTCGCGCTGCCCCTCGGCGACCGTGAGCGTGTAGGCCTTGATCCGGTGCTCCTTGAGCTTCGCCTCGACGAGCGCGAGCGTGAGGCTGGAGCCGATCAGCGGGATGTCGCCCTTCAGGCGGAGCAGGTACGGCACCGCGCCGATGTGGTCCTCGTGACCGTGCGTGAGCACGATGCCGACGATGTCGTCGAGGCGGTCCTTGATCGGCTCGAAGTCGGGCAGGATCAGGTCGACGCCCGGCTGGTGCTCCTCGGGGAAGAGCACGCCGCAGTCGACGACGAGGATCTTGCCCTGGAACTCGAAGACCGTCATGTTGCGGCCGACCTCGCCCAGTCCTCCGAGGGGGATGACGCGCAGGGTGCCGGCGGCGAGGGGTTCCGGTTCGGACAGGGGGATGGACATGCTGTCTCCTCAGTCGGACACCGCTCGTGTCCGTTCGTGGCGTTGCGCGCCTGCCCGGCTCAGCGGGTGGTGCCGTGCACCTTGGGCAGCGCGCCACCCGCGGCCGCGTTGCGGTCGGGGCGGAAGTTCGAGAAATCGGCACCGGGGACGTCCTTGACCAGCGACAGCTCGTCCTCGATGAGGGCGGCCTCCCACTCCTCCGGCCCGACCAGCGGGAGCCGCACGCGCGGGCTGCCGATGCGGCCGAGCCCGTGCAGGATGTACTTGGTCGACACGGTCCCCGGCACGTGGGTCATCACCGCGCGGACCAGGGGCTCGAGGCGCTTGTGCTCCGCCGTGGCCGCCTTCAGGTCGCCGCGGTTCACGGCGTCGACGATGGTGCGGTACGGCGCGGAGGTGATGTTCGCGGTGACGCCGATCAGGCCGGTGGCCCCGATCGACAGATGCGGCAGCACGTTCGCGTCGTCGCCGGAGAAGTACATCAGGTCGGTCTGGTTGAGCACCCGGCTGACCTCGCTGAAGTCGCCCTTCGCGTCCTTCACGGCGAGGATGTTCGGATGCTTGGCCAGGCGCAGGATCGTCTCGTACTTGATCGGCACGCCGGTGCGGCCGGGGATGTCGTACAGGATGACCGGCAGGTCGGTGGCGTCGGCGACGAGGCGGAAGTGGGTCAGGATGCCGGCCTGGGTGGGCTTGTTGTAGTACGGCGTGACGATCATGATGCCGTCGGCGCCGGCCTTCTCGCTCGCCTTGTACAGCTCGATGGCGTGCGCGGTCTCGTTGGATCCGCCGCCGGTGATGATCTTCGCCCGTCCGGAGGCGACGTCCTTGCCGACCTCGACGAGGCGCAGCTTCTCGGCGTCGGTCAGGGTCGAGGTCTCACCGGTGGTGCCGGTGACCACGATGCCGTCGGCGCCGTCGGCGATGACGGTGTCGATGTGCTTCTCGACCGCGGGCCAGTCCACCTCGCCGTCGGCGGTCATCGGCGTGACCAGCGCGACGAGAACCTGTCCGAAGGGGTTGCCCGTGTGCGTCATGAGTTCAGGTTATCGTCTCGCGGCGCGCTCTCGCGCCGGAACGGCCGCGCCGGGACCGTAGGCTCGGGGGATGGTGTGGCAGATCGACGACTCGCGGACCGTGTACGAGAACCGGTGGATCGAGGTGCGGGAGGACCGCGTGACCGGCCCGTCGGGCGCCGGGATCTACGGCGTGGTGCGGATGCAGCATCCGGCCGTCTTCGTGGTCGCGCTCGACGAGGACGAGCGCGTGTGCCTGGTGTCCCTGCACCGTTACACCACCGGCGCGTCGATCGAGGTGCCGGCCGGCGGCACCGACGGGGAGGATCCGCTCACGGCCGCCCGGCGCGAGCTGCGCGAGGAGACCGGGCTCGAGGCCGACGAGTGGACCGCGCTCGGCACCGTGAACGCCCTGAACGGCATCGCCGTGGCGCGGGAGCACGTGTTCCTGGCGCGCGGACTGCGCCCGGCCGCGGACGCTGATGACGAGGGCCGCACCGAGGAGGGCATCGACGCCGTGCTGCGGGTGCCGTTCGCCGAGGCGATCGCGATGATCGCGGACGGTCGGATCACCGACGGCGAGACGGTCGCGGCGCTCGCGCTGGCCGGCATCCGCCTCGGCCGCTTCGCCTGACCGCGGGCCCGACGCGGGGTCCGGTCGTCCGGGCGCGGCGTCCGGTCGTCTGGGCGCGGCGCCGAGTGCGTCCGCCCGACCGGCCGGGCCCGCTACATCCGCCCGCGGCCGCCCGCCCGCGCCGCCACCGACGGCGGCAGTAGCCGCGCGAGGGCGACGATCGCCTTGTAGCGCAGCGACGGCACCGAGACCGCGCGGCCGCGGGCGGCATCCCGCAGTCCCTCGCGCACCACCGCCCGCGCATCCAGCCACGCGAACGCGGGGACGCCCTCCTCCCCGGCGGCCAGTCCCATCCGCTCGTGGAACGTCGTGTGCGTGAACCCGGGGCACAGCGCGGTGACGCTGACGCCGTCGCGGGCGTACTCGATGTTCGCCCACCGGCTGAACCCGATCAGCCACGCCTTACAGGCGGCGTAGGTGGAGCGCGGGATGAAGCCGGCGACGGAGGCGACGTTGACGATCCGGCCGCCGCGACCCCGCATGGTCTGCAGAGCCGCGTGCATGAGCCGCAGCGGTGCCTCGACGTGCACCCGCAGGTGGCGCACCTCGTCGTCGACGTCGTTGTCCGCGAACCGCAGCGGCAGCCCGAACCCGGCGTTGTTGACCAGCAGATCGACCGGGGACGCGGCATCCGTCAGCCGGTCGGCGACACGCTGCAGGTCCGCCTCCACGGCGAGATCGGCGGGCAGCACCCGGACGTCGACGCCGTGCGTCGTGCGCAGCTCCACCGCCAGCTCCTCCAGGGCGTCGGCGGAGCGTGCGACCAGGATCAGATCCGCGCCGCGCGCGGCGAGCTGCCGGGCGAACTCGGCTCCGAGCCCGGCGCTGGCGCCCGTGATCAGCGCCTGCGGCATCAGCGCTCGTACCCCAGGAATCGGTAGCGGATGCCGGTGCGCGAGGTGCGCCACTCCGCCTCGTCCACCAGCCGCCAGCCCTCGCGGGAGGGCGCGAACGCGTCCCCGGTGACGTCGAGGTCGAGCTCGGTGACCTCGAGCCGATCGGCGTCGCCGAGCACCTGCCGGAAGATCTCGGCGCCGCCGATCACCCAGGCGCTGTCGAGTCCGCGGACCGCGTCGTGGATGCTCGAGGCGCGACGCGCGCCGTCGGCGGCCCAGTCCTGGCGGCGGGTGATCACGATGTTCTCCCGCCCTTCCAGCGGCCGGAACCGCTCCGGCAGGGACTCCCAGGTCTTGCGGCCCATGATCACCGGACGGCCCAGGGTGACCTCCTTGAAGTGGGCGAGGTCCTCCGGGACGTGCCACGGCATGCCGCCGCCGGCGCCGATGACGCCGCCGTGCGCCTCCGCCCAGATCAGCCCCAGCCAGGTCATACCGCGACCGCCGCGCGGATCGCCGGGTGGTGCTGGTAGTCCTCCAGCACGAAGTCCTCGTACCGGTAGTCGAAGAGGGACGCGGGCCTGCGGGCGAGGCGCAGCGTGGGGTACGGGTACGGGTCGCGGCGGAGCTGCTCCTGCACCTGCTCGATATGGTTGTCGTAGACGTGGCAGTCACCGCCGGTCCAGACGAAGTCCCCGGGCTCGAGGCCGGTCTGCTGCGCGATCATCAGGGTCAGCAGCGCGTAGGAGGCGATGTTGAACGGCACCCCGAGGAACAGGTCGGCGCTGCGCTGGTAGAGCTGGCAGGAGAGCTTCCCGTCGGCGACGTAGAACTGGAACAGCGCGTGGCAGGGCGCGAGGGCCATGTCCGGGATGTCCGCCGGGTTCCACGCCGACACGATCAGCCGCCGGGAGTCGGGAGTGGCGCGGATCTGCTCCACCACCTGGGCCAGCTGATCGATGTGCCCGCCGTCGGGCGTCGGCCAGGACCGCCACTGCACGCCGTACACCGGACCGAGGTCGCCGTCGGCATCCGCCCACTCGTCCCAGATCGTGACGCCGTGCTCCTGCAGCCAGCGCACGTTCGAGTCGCCGCGGAGGAACCAGAGCAGCTCGTAGGCGACCGATTTGAAGTGCACCCGCTTGGTGGTGATCAGCGGGAAGCCCTGCGACAGGTCGAACCGGATCTGCCGTCCGAAGACGCTGGTGGTGCCGGTGCCGGTGCGGTCGTCCTTGTGCGTGCCGTTCGCGAGCACGTCGCGGAGCAGGTCCTCGTACGGGGTGGGAACCGTCATGACAGCCACGATACCGGGAGGCTCCCCCGCCCCGCCTGCGCGTCACCCGGCGTCATATCGGACCCGGTGCCGGACGCCCGGCGTACCCTCGGGACATGGACCTGTGGGCTGCCCTCGCGACCGTCGGCGTCCTCGTCGCGGCGACCGCCGCGCTGGGCGCCGTGTGGCGACGGCGCGACGGGCGACGGCGCCGCGGCGACGGGTCGGTGGTCGACCCCGCCGACCTGCCTGGACGGCTCGCACCGCGCGCCACCTTCGTCCAGTTCAGCACCGAGGTGTGCGCCCGCTGCCCGCAGGTGCGACGGATGCTGTCCGACCTGGCCATCCGGCACGAGGGCGTCGGCCACATCGAGGTGGACCTCACCCGGCGCACGGAAACGGCCGGCCGGTACCGGATCCTGCAGACCCCGACGACCCTGCTCGTGGACGCCGGCTGCCGCATCCGCTCGCGCTTCAACGGCGTCCCGCGCCCGGCGGATCTGGAGGCCGCGCTCGCCGCCCTCCCCGCATCCGCGCCCCGGACCGCATCCGCAACCCGGACCGCACCCCAGGAGATCCGATGACCACTCCCCCCGGAATCGACCCCCGCGGCCCCCGCTTCGCCGCCGCCATCACCTCCGTGCTGCTGCTGATCGCCACGCTTCTCGGACTGCTGACCGCGTCGGGCGCTCGGCTCGCAGCCGTGCTCGTCGCCGTGCTCGTCGCGCTGCTGTTCCTCTGGGGCGTCCTCTCGCCGCAGACGCATCCCTGGGCGGTGCTGTTCCGCAGCGTCATCCGGCCTCGCCTGGTGCCGCCGGCCGAGCTGGAGGATCCCCGTCCGCCGCGGTTCGCCCAGGGCGTCGGCCTGTTCGTGGTCGGGGTCGGCCTGCTGCTGCACCTGGCCGGCGTGCCCGCAGCGCTGCCGATCGCCACGGCGGCTGCGTTCGCCGCGGCGTTCCTGAATGCGGCGTTCGGCTACTGCCTGGGCTGCCAGATCTACCTGCTGCTGCGGCGCGCGGGCGTGCTGCGCTCCGCGGCCTGAGCGTTCCCTCCCGCCGCGACCCCTCGCTAGGCTGGCCGGAGACGACGCGAGCCCGCGTCGTGACCCCGAGACCTCTGGAGGAACCATGACCGTCACCAGCGAAGCCACCACCACCTGGACCGGATCGCTCATGGAGGGGTCCGGCACCGTCGCCTTCTCCTCCTCGAACCTGGGCACCTTCCCCATCGACTGGAAGGCCCGCAGCGAGGGCTCCGAGACGACCACCACGCCGGAGGAGCTCATCGCCGCGGCGCACGCCTCGTGCTTCAGCATGGCGTTCTCGCACGCCCTCGCCGAGAACGGCACCCCGCCCGAGCGCCTGAACACCACCGCCTCGGTGACCTTCAAGCCCGGCACCGGCATCACCGGCAGCCACCTGAACGTCAACGCCACCGTCGCGGGCATCACGCCGGAGAAGTTCCAGGAGATCGCCGAGGGCGCCAAGGCCGGCTGTCCGGTCTCCCAGGCGCTCGCCGGCATCGAGATCACCCTCGAGGCGTCCCTGGCCTGACTGCCACCCACCCTTCCCGGCACATTGTGTCACCAGGTGCAGGTCGGACGACCCACCGCCTGCACGACGGGACACAATGTGCCGGGATGAGCGGGTCAGGGGTCTAGAAGCTGAGGCTCAGGGCCTGGGCTGTGCGAGGCGGATCGCCTGCCGGATGCTGGCACGGGCATCCTTCCGTCGGCCGGCGGCGTCCTGGACGACGCCGACCCGGTAGCGCGCCCGCCAGTCCTCCGGCGCGGCTTCGGCCTCCGCGGTGTAGCGGGCGAGCAGGACGGCGGCATCCTCGCTCTTCAGGCGTCCGCTGGGCATGAGCTCCGCGGGCGCCTCCGGCATGCCGCCCTCGGCATCCAGCATCCGCCCCAGCCGGTCAGCCGCGAAGCCGAACTGCAGCTCGCGCACCAGCGCCCACGCCCCGATCAACGGCAGCACCAGCAGCGCCACCCCCATCGCCACCGCGATCGGCTCGCCCGAGCCCAGCAGCACCACGGCACGCCAGCCCACCACGGCGATGTACAGCAGCAGGGCGGCCGCCATCACGGCGACGCCGAGGCGCGAGGTCACGACCGGGTCCGGATGCCGATGTCGATCATGTTCTCGAGGCCGACGACGACGCCGCGCGCGTCGCGTGCGAACGGCACGGCCAGACGGATGCCGGGCGCGTACGCCAGAGCGGGCTCGATCGTGTCATGCACGAAGGAGAGCGACTCCCCCGGCCCGGACAGGATGACCTCCTGCTTGGCGATCACACCCGGGCGGCGCAGCGAGTGGACAGGGATGCCCGCGACCTGCTGGCCGCGCGCGCGCTGATCCGCGTGCGGGGCGCTCACCGGGCCCTGCTCCTCGCGGGCCGCGGTGATCAGCTCGGCGGTGCGGACCGCGGTGCCGCTGGGCGAGTCGATCTTGGTGTCGCGGTGCGCCTCGATGATCTCCGCGAACGGGAAGAACGGCGCCGCCGCGGCGGCGAGGGCCGAGCCCAGCACCGAGCCGAGGGAGAAGTTCGGGATGAACACGGCGCCGGTGCCGGCGGCCTCGACGAGCGGCCGCACCAGCGCGATGCGCTCCTGCGACCAGCCGGACGTGCCGACGAGGACGTTGATGCCCATCTCCGTCGCCGCCCTGACCACCTCCACGCTCACCGCCGGGGTGGACGCGTCGATGACCAGGCCCGCGCCGTCGAGCTCGCGCAGATCGCTGGCGGAGGTGAGGATGCGGCTCACCTCGAACCCGTCCAGCTCGTCGACGACGGTGCGGATGATGCCGCCGAGATTCCCGGTTCCGCCGACGAGGGCAACCTGCGTGGTCATGTCTCCAGTCTAGTTTCGCGCGGCGACCCGGGCCCGGAGGTGACGCGCAGGTCACACCATGGGCGTGTCCGGAAGGCCGGTGCGCAGCTCCATCGGCAGGTGACCGAGGTCGTTGTGCGACAGCAGCGTCCAGGGGCGCCCCTGCTTCTGCGCGATGATCGTCAGTCCGCAGTGGCCCTGGTTCAGGGTCATCCACCGCCACTCCGGCGCACCGAGCACCTCGCGGACGAACCACGCGATCACGAAGTTGTGCGTGATCAGCACCTCGTGCACGTCGCCCTGCTTGCGCACGAGGAACTCCCCCACGGCATCCGCCATCTGCGCGCGGCCGGCGTCGATCTCCGCCTCGGTGACGGAGCCGAAGAAGGTCTCGTACACGGCCGGCGTGTCCTCCGTCATCCCGGTGGGCACACAGTCGAACAGCAGGGCGGAAGGCTCCGGGTCGACCGCGGGCAGCCGCGCTGCGACGGCCCTGGCGGTCTCGGCCGCGCGCAGCAGCGGGGAATGCCAGACGGCGTCCAGCGGGAGCCCGGAGAGCCGGTCGGCGATCAGCTCGGCCTGACGCTGGCCCCGGGGCGAGAGCGGTCCGTCGTCGACGCCGTGCTCGGCGTCCTGATGCTCGCCGTGCCTGACCAGATAGATGTAATGCGTCACAACCCCGCCCGTTCCTGCCCCCGTGTCGGGATGCCCCCAGCTTATGTCACGGCGCGGACACGGGACCGGCGGCGCTCCGCAGCGCCCACGTCGGACGCGTCGCGCCCCCCGCAAGCACCACCCCGGCGCCGGAACGGCCGCAGCCGCGCCGGATGCCCGTCACTCGGCGGCGCGACTCAGCTCGGCGAGCTGGGCGCGCGACAGGGTCACGCCGGCGCCCTGCATGAGCTCCTCGACGTGCTCGGTCGCGAACACGTTCACGATGGGCGCAACGACCGTGCGCTGCGCGAGCAGCCAGGCGATCGAGACCGCGGCGACGGGCACGCCGAGCTCGCCCGCCACGAGGTCGAGCGCGCGCAGGATGCGGATGCCGCGCCGGTTCAGGTTCCCGCGCAGCTGCACCGCGCGCACCCCGGACGAGGAGCCCTTGGTGCGGTGGCGTCCGGATAGGAAGCCGTGCTCGAGGGCGTGCGAGGGCGTCACCGCCAGGCTCTGCGCGCCCGCGACGAGACGGAGGTCTCCTTCGAAGGGCTTGCGGCGCACCAGGTTGTATGGCTCGTCCAGCATCTCGATCCGCGGGTAGCCGGCCGCGGCGAGGATGCGGGCCTCGACGAGGCGCTCGGCGGAGAACCGGAAGGCGCCCACGGTGGAGATCTTGCCGGCGTCGCGGAGCCATTCCACCGTGGCCAGGGTGTCCTCGAGGTTGGTCCCGTCGTCCAGGGTGGCATCGAGGTAGACGATGTCCAGGCGCTCGACGCCCAGCCGGGTCAGCGACCCCTCCACGGCGCGCACCAGGTTCACCGACCCGAGCCCGGGGTTGTCGGCGTGCGCGCCGATGCGGACGGCGAGGACGGTGCCCTCCCGCCGACCCCGGGAGCGCAGCCACTGGCCGATGATGTGCTCGCTGCGGCCGCCGGAATACCCGTCGGCGGTGTGCACGGCGTTGCCGCCGAACTCCGCGTAGCGGTCCAGGATGCCGTGGCTGGTCTCGAGGTCGACGTTCCAGCCGAACTCCGCGGCGCCGATCATCAGCGGGAACACCGTGAACCCGCTCTCGCCGAGAGGCACGCGGATCTGCTCGCCGACGCCCGGTCCGACGACCGGGATCGGAGCGGAGGGGTGCGCGTCGTGCGCCTGCGGGGCGCGTCCGTTCTCGGCTGCCGTCCCTACGCCGAACAGACGCATCATCTCACCCCCGCGGGTCCCCCGACTCGTGTCCCGCACCGGCGTCCCCGATGCGCGGTACTTCGAGGGTAGAGGACGATCCCCGGGGCTCCCGACACCGTGACGGGCGTGATCGACGGCCGCGGATAACGTTTTGGTCACATCGGATACGACGAGACCCCGGGATCCGCGGATCCCGGGGTCTCGTGACGTGCGGGCGCGGGGCCCGCACCGAGGGTCAGGCCTCGGCCGGCTCTTCGGCCGGGGCCTCCTCGGCGGGGGCGTCGTCGAGCACCGGCTCGAGGGACAGCTTGCCGCGGTCGTCGATCTTCGTGATGCGCACCAGGATCTTCTGGCCGACGGAGAGGACGTCCTCGACGTTCTCCACGCGCTTGCCGCCGGCGAGCTTGCGCACCTCGGTGACGTGCAGCAGGCCGTCCTTGCCGGGCAGCAGCGAGACGAAGGCGCCGAACGTGGCGATCTTCACCACGGTGCCCAGGAACTGCTCGCCGACCTCCGGGTTGGTGGGGTTGGCGATCGCGTTCACCTGGGCGCGGGCGGCCTCGGCCGAGGGGCCGTCGGTCGCGCCGATGTAGACGGTGCCGTCCTCCTCGATGGAGATCTGCGCGCCGGTCTCGTCCTGGATGGCGTTGATCGTCTTGCCCTTCGGGCCGATCAGCTCGCCGATCTTGTCGACCGGGATCTGCACGCTGATCACGCGCGGAGCGGTCGGCGCCATCTCATCCGGGGAGTCGATCGCCGCGTTGAGCACGTTCAGGATGGTCAGGCGCGCGTCGCGGGCCTGGGTCAGCGCGCCGGCGAGCACCTCGGAGGGGATGCCGTCGAGCTTGGTGTCCAGCTGGATCGCGGTGACGAACTCGGCGGTGCCGGCCACCTTGAAGTCCATGTCGCCGAGAGCGTCCTCGGCGCCGAGGATGTCGGTGAGCGCCGCGTAGCGGGTCTCGCCGTCGACCTCGTCGGAGACCAGGCCCATCGCGATGCCGGCCACCGGGGCGCGCAGCGGCACACCGGCGTTCAGCAGCGACAGCGTGGACGCGCAGACCGAGCCCATCGAGGTGGAGCCGTTGGAGCCGAGAGCCTCGGACACCTGGCGGATCGCGTACGGGAACTCCTCGCGGCTGGGCAGCACCGGCACGAGGGCGCGCTCGGCGAGGAAGCCGTGCCCGATCTCGCGACGCTTCGGCGACCCGACCCGGCCGGTCTCACCGGTGGAGTAGGGCGGGAAGTTGTAGTGGTGCATGTAGCGCTTGCTCGTGGTGGGCGACAGCGAGTCGATCTGCTGCTCCATCTTGAGCATGTTCAGCGTGGTGACACCCAGGATCTGGGTCTCGCCGCGCTGGAAGATGGCCGAGCCGTGCACGCGCGGGATCACCTGGACCTCGGCGTCGAGCGGACGGATGTCGGCGAGGCCGCGGCCGTCGATGCGGACGTTCTCGGTGAGGATGCGACCGCGGACGATCTTCTTGGTGACCGACTTGTACGCCGCGGAGAACTCCAGCGGCGCGGCGGCGGGCAGGTTCCCGGCCTCGGTGGCCTCGATGAGCTCGGCGCGGACACGGTCCTTGATCGCGTCGTCGGCGTTCTGGCGCTGCTGCTTGTCGGCGATCTGGTAGACGTCGCTGAGCTCGGCGTAGGCGCGCTCGGCCACGAAGTCGTAGACCTCCTGGCTGTACGCCGGGAACACCGGGTACACGCCGGGCTCCTTCGACGCGGTCGCGGCGAGCTCGGCCTGCGCCTTCACCAGCTGGGCGATGAACGGCTTGGCGGCCTCCAGGCCCTGCGCGACGACCTCCTCGCTGGGCTTGACGGCGCCGGCCTTGATGAGGTTCCAGCTGTTCTCGGTCGCCTCGGCCTCGACCATCATGATCGCGACGTCCTCGGAGCCGTCTGCCTTGGTGATCACGCGGCCGGCGACGACGAGGTCGAACACGGCCTGCTCCACCTGCTCGGCGTTCGGGAACGCGACCCACTGGTCGGCGTTCTCGCCGTGACCGGGGATGAGCGCGAGGCGGACACCGGCGATGGGGCCGGAGAACGGCAGACCGGAGATCTGCGTGGACGCCGAGGCGGCGTTGATCGCCAGTGCGTCGTAGAACTCGCCCGGGGCGATCGAGAGGACGGTGATGACGATCTGCACCTCGTTGCGCAGGCCGTCGACGAACGACGGGCGCAGCGGGCGGTCGATGAGACGGCACACCAGGATCGCCTCGGTGGAGGGGCGGCCCTCGCGGCGGAAGAACGAGCCGGGGATCTTGCCGGCGGCGTAGGAGCGCTCCTCGACGTCGACCGTCAGCGGGAAGAAGTCGAAGCCCTCGCGCGGCTGCTTGCTCACGGAGGTCGCCGACAGCAGCATGGTCTCGCCGTCGAGGTAGGCCGCCACCGAGCCCTGCGCCTGCTGGGCGAGGCGTCCGGTCTCGAAGCGGATGGTGCGGGTGCCGAAGCGGCCGTTGTCGAGAACGGCCTCGGTGGCGGTGATTTCAGGACCTTCCAAGAGGTCTCTCCTTCTTTGTTTAGGCTCGCGCGTCCGTGTGACGCACGAGCGTTCGCGAAGGAGCGGATGCGGACAGATATAAGCGCGCGGGCAGTCCCGCGAACAGCGCCTGCGCTGGCCACCAGTAGAAGATCACCCGGCGCCGCGTGCGACGAGGAACCCACCACAGGGGACCAGCTTCTCAGCCGACCGCTCCGTGTGAAGCCTGTATGCAGTTTCGATGGATGCCACAGGCAGCCTTCCCCAGCGTACCAGCCCTTCCCCGGCCGCCCGCAGGCCGGCCGCGTTCAGCCGACGGCGATCGAGCGGTCCGGCGAGGCCGAGCGCCCGATGAACACGTACCCGGTGTGCTTGGCGGTGAGCCCGTCGCCGGCGGTGCGGCCGTGCATCCGCCGCCACACCCACGGCAGCGCGTAGCGCCGCCACCACATCCGCCGGGTGAGCCGCTCGCCCTCGTGCAGCGCCTCGTCGAGCGCGCCCAGCTCCTCGGCGTACGGCACGCCGAGCGCCTCGCCGACCCGGTAGGCGAGGAACCGGTGCCCGCTGCGGGAGAGGTGCACGAGGTCCTCCGCCCAGTTCGGCCGCTCCCCCAGCGCGGGGTGCAGGTCCGTGTCCACCAGCAGGGCGCCGGTGCGTTCGGCGACGCCGCTCAGCGCATCGGCGAAGGCGGCGAACCGCCGCGCGTACACCGCCGCCTCGCGTCGTCGGGGCAGGAAGGGCGTCAGCAGCACCACGTCCGCGCCGGCGCCGCGCAGCCGGCGGACGGCGTCCTCGACGCGGGCGGCCAGGGCCGTCACGTCCACCCGGATCCGCACCAGGTCGTTCGCGCCGACGAGGATCGTGACGAGGTCGGGCCGCAGTGCGAGGGCACGCTGCAGCTGCGGCCCGCACACGTCGTCGACCCGCCGCGAACGCACCGCGAGGTTGGCGTACTGCAGCCCGCTGCGGGCGGCGAGGAGCAGCGCGAGCCGGTCCGCCCACCCGCGCAGCGTCCCGTCGCGGTCCGGATCGCACAGGCCCTCGGTGAGCGAGTCGCCCAGCGCCACGTACCGCATCCAGGGGCGCGCGGTCGCCGGGACCGGTTCCGGCCGGCGCAGGCGCGGCGCGCGCAGCGACCGGTCGACGGCGTGCAGCATCCGCGCCTCCTCGAAGTGTTCGAGCAGCTGCGTGCACACCCGCTCCCAGCTGCGGCTCTCCACCGCCTCGCGTCCCGCCCTGCCGAAGGCGCGCCGCTTGCGCGGGTCGCCGGCGAGGTCCGCGACCCGCATCCGCAGGTCGTCGAGGTCCCCGGGACGGTACAGCCAGCCGTCGACGCCCATCCGCACCAGATCCCGCGGACCGCCGCGACCGGTGGCGACGACGGGGACGCCGCTGGCGTGCGCCTCCTGCAGGGTCTGCCCGAACGTGTCGCTCTCCCCCGGATGTACGAACACGTCGATCGAGGCCATCACCGCGGCGAGCGCGTCGCCGGACAGATGGCCGAGGAAGACGGCATCCGGTAGCAGGGCCTGCAGGCGCGGCCGCGACGGCCCGTCGCCGACGATGACGAGACGGATGCCGGGCAGCCCGGCGAGGGCCGCGAGATCCTCCACCTGCTTCTCCGGGGCGAGCCGGCCGACGTAGCCGACGACGGTCTCGCCCGGCATCCGGTGCTCCCACCGCGGGATGCGGCGGTCCGGGTGGAACCGGTCGGCGTCCACCCCGCGCCCCCACCGCCGCACCCGGTCGACGCCGAGCCGCGCGAGCTGCTGCTCGGACGCCGAGGACGGGGCGAGGGTGAGCGTGGCCCGCCGGTGCAGCCGGGCGACATGCCGCTCGGCGATCGCGGTGGTCAGCGCCACCCCGTAGCGAGCCGCGTACGCCGCGACGTCGGTCTGGTAGGCGGCGACCGCGGGCACCCCGAGCCGGCCGGCGGCGAGCACGCCGCGCCAGCCCAGCGCGAACGGGGATGCCAGGTGCACGACGTCCGGGCGGAAGGCTTCGAGCGCGGCGGTCAGCCGGCCGGTGGGTGACGTGCCCACGCGGACGCTGCGGTACCCGGGCAGCGGGATGGAGGGGACGGCGTCGATGCGCGCGTGTCCGCTGCGCAGCGGCATGCCCGCCGCAGCGGGGGCGATGACGTGCGCCTGGTGGCCGGTGCGCTCCAGGTGGCGGAGGATCTGCAGCACCGACCCGGTCACGCCGTTCATGTGCGGGAGGAAGGACTCTGTCACGATCGCCACTCTCACGGTGCCAGGATGCCCGGCGCCGGGGCGTGTACCGGCCGCGTGCGGGCCGTCGCGGGAAGAGTTCACCGGATGCACGGATGCCGGTCACCCGCAGTCCTCCGGGAGGTTCCGCCGGGCACCGCCCGGTCCCCTGCCGTTCACCGGCGTGCGTCACAGTGGACGCGTGCTGCCGGAACCGCTGCTCGCGATCCTGACCGGGCCGTCCGGTCTGGCGCTGATGAGCGTTCTGGTGCTGTGCGATGCGTTCATCGTCGTCGTGCCCGGGGAGATCGCGGTCACGGCGCTGGGCGCCCTGTCCATCGCACACGGCGCCCCGCCGCTCCCGGCCGTGATCGCGCTGGCCGCCTGCGCCGCCTGGGCCGGCGACGCGGGCTGCTATCTCGTCGGGCGGCTGGTGGGCCTGCAGCGGTGGGGATGGATGCGCGGGCACCGGATGCGCCGCGCCTTCGGCTGGGCGCGCCGCCGGCTCGACACCGGCACCGCGACCGTGCTGTTCACCGCCCGCTTCGTGCCGTTCGCACGCCTGGCGGTGAACCTCGTCGCGGGTGCGTCGCGCGTGCATCCGCCTCGGTATCTGGCTCTCGCCGCCCTCGCCGCCGCCGGGTGGGCCGCGTACCAGGCGGCGGTCGGCGCGGTGATCGCCGCGCTCGTCCCGGGAGGACCGCTGGTCGCGATGGCGGTGTCGGTCGTCGCGGCGGTCCTCGCCGGCCTCCTCATCGACCTGGCCGCGACGCGCCGGCGCGGGGATGGCGTTCTCGAGCGCCTTCGTCGTCGGCAACAGCCTGCGGCTGCGCCGGTTCCGCTGACCGGCCCACACGCTCGGGAGGAGAACTCGGCCAGCGGCGGATCCTCAGGCCGGATTCCTCCTCCCGAGCCTGAGAACTCCTCCCCAACGGATGCCGGGGCCGGGTGAAGCTAGGCTGGCGCCATGAGCGAAGACAAGGCCGTCCCCTCCGAGGACATCAAGCGGAAGTTCAAAGAGGCGCTCGAGAAGAAGAACGCCCGGCACCGCGACGGTGAGGCGCATCTCGACGGCGACTCACCGGTGCACGCCACCCCCGCGCCGCCGATGAAGCGCGAGTTCCGCCGCAAGAGCGGCTGACGACGAGGGGCGACTCGTCGGGGCCGGCCGCTCAGCCGGCTCGTCGGGCGCGCCCCCTCACACGTGCGGCTGCGCCTCCAGCCACTCGGCGAAGGTCACCCGCCCGAGCTGCGCGTCCGGACCGGGAAGGATGCTGCCGTCCCGCAGTGCCCGGCCGAAGCGGCCAGGCGACGGCACCCGCGGCATCCATGCGCGCCGGCCGGCGTGCGCGGCCCAGGCGCGCATCATCGCGGCGAGATCCTCCTCGCGCGGCCCTGCCATATCGGGGACGCGCCCCGACGGTCCGGCCTCGGCGAGATCGACGATCCGCACCGCAAGTTCGGTCAGATCCACCGGCTGGGTACGCGCGGCGATCGCCGGATGCAGCGGTCCCAGCGCGACCCGCTCGAACAGCTGCCGGGCGAAATCGTGGAACTGGGTGGCCCGCAGGATCGTCCACGGCACCGCTCCGGCCTGCACCGCCCGCTCCTGCGCCAGCTTGCCGGCGTAGTAGCCGTACGGCGCCCGGTCGATGCCGACGATCGACAGCGCGAGGTGGTGGCCGATCTCGGCCCTCTGCTCGGCCTCGAGCAGGCCGGTGGTGGTGCGCTGGAAGAACTCGGCCGCCTTCCGCGGACTCTGCGTCCGCACGTTGAGGACGTCGATCACCACGTCGCTGCCGCGCACGGCGTGGTCGAGCCCCCGCCCGTCCAGGATGTCGACGCCGGTGCTGCGCGCCAGTGTCCGCACGCCGTGCCCGCGTTCGGCGGCGACGCGGGCGACCGCGGCGCCGATCGCGCCGGTCGCCCCCGCGATCGCGATGTCCATGGCTCAACGGTAGTGCGGGAGCGGCCGCGGCGCATCCGTCCCCTCCGTGGCATCCGTCGCGCGGCCGGCGGCGGTGCCGTGATCGTCCACCCCGTCGAGGATCGACTCGTCGAAGGGCAGCCGGCCGCTGAGCACCTCGCGCAGCCGGTCGCGGTCGACCTCCTTCGTCCACGTGCCGATCAGCAGCGTGGCGATCGCATTGCCGGTGAAGTTCGTCAGGGCGCGGCCCTCCGACATGAACCGGTCGATGCCGACGATCACGCCCACGCCGTCGACGAGGTCGGGGCGGTACGCCTGCAATCCTCCGGCGAGGGTGGCCAGCCCCGCGCCGGTGACGCCCGCGGCGCCCTTGCTCGCGATGATCATGAACACGAGCAGGCCGATCTGCTCCCCGATCGACATCGGCTTGCCGAGACCGGTGGCGATGAACAGCGACGCCATGGTCAGGTAGATCGCGGTGCCGTCCAGGTTGAAGGAGTAGCCGGTCGGCACCGTGATGCCGACGACCGGCTTGGAGACGCCGGCGTGCTCCATCTTCGCAATCAGCCGCGGCAGCGCCGACTCCGACGAGGAGGTGCCGACGATGAGCAGGTACTCCCGCCCGAGGTACGTCATCAGGCGGAACACGTTCACCCGGGTGACCGCCCACAGCAGACCGCCGAGGACCACCACGATGAAGACGATTCAGGTGAGGTAGAACGCGCCCATCAGGATGCCGAGGCTCCAGATCGCGGCGATGCCCGACTTGCCGACCACGGCGGCGATCGCGCCGAACGCGCCCAGCGGCGCCACCCACAGGATCATGCCCAGGATGCGGAACACCAGCCGCTGCAGGTTCCTGACCGCCTCCATGATCGGCGCGCCGCGCTCGCCGAGCCCCTGCAGGGCGAATCCGGACAGCAGCGCGACGAACAGCACCTGCAGCACGCTCTCGCCGGTGAAGGCGGAGAAGAACGTGGCCGGGATGATGCCGAGCACGAACTCCTGCGTGGTCTTCGCCTCGGCGGCGCCGGCGGCGCCGGCGGCGTCGTACGTCGCGCCGGCCATGTCCAGACCGGAACCGGGGTGGATCACGTTCCCGACCACGAGTCCGATGCTCCGCGTAGCAGCGCCGCCTCCCGCGTCTTCGTCGTGCTGATCGCCGCGTCCCTGCTCCTCGCCGGCCTCGTCGCCGCCTTCCTCGTCGTCGAGGCGCAGCGCGCCGTCCGTGCGGAGGCGGAGCGGGTCACCGCCGCGGCGTCCGCGACGATCGCCGTCGATCCGACCGTGGTGTCCGTCCTGCGCGAGGGCGACGCCGCCGCGGCGACGTGTGCGCTGCAGCCGTACGCCCTGGCTGTGAGCGAGGGGGCCCGCCTCGACTTCGTGACGATCATGGATCCGCACGGGGTGCGGATCACGCATCCGGACGCCGCCGAGATCGGCGGGCGCTACCTGGGCACGATCCCGCAGCGGCCGAAGGTCCTCACCGAGGTCTTCACCGGCACGCTCGGGCCCTCGGTCCGCACGATCGTGCCGGTGCGCGCCGAGGGGACCCTCGTCGGCTGGGTCGCCAGCGGGGTGACCACAGAGTCCATCGTGGAGACACGCTGCAGCGCCGCCTGCCGCTGTCGCTCGCCATCACGCTCGTGCTCGTCGCCATCGGCGTCGCCGGAGTATGGGCGGCGCGCCGGATCACCCGCCGCATCGCCGGCGACCTGCCGCCCGGGCGGGTCCGCGACGCCGTCTCCTCCTACGAGTCGCTGCGCACCCTCGGCGAGGCGCTGCGCGCGCAGACGCACGAGCACGGGAACCGGATGCACACCGCCGTCGCCCTGCTCGAGCTGGGCCGCACCGACGAGGCGATCGAGATCCTCACCGAGACGTCGCGGCAGAGCCAGTCGCTCGTCGATCAGGTGACCGCCCGGCGGCACGGCGATCCGACCGTGGGGGCGCTGCTGCTGGGCAAGGCCTCGCAGGCGAAGGAGCGCGGCATCGACTGGCGCGTGCGCATCGATCCCGACACCCCGCGCTCCCCGCTCGCCCCCGTCGACAGCGTCGCGGTGCTGGGCAACCTCATCGACAACGCGATGGATGCCGCGGCCTCCTCCGCCGAGCGATGGGTCGAGGTGTCGCTGCGTCCCACCGCGGAGGGCGGCATCCTCCTCGAGGTGTCCGACAGCGGCGAGGGCGTGCCCGCGCACCTGCGCGAGCGGGTGTTCTCCCCCGGGTTCTCCACCAAACCCGCGGGCGCGGAGGGCCGGGGTGTGGGTCTCGCCCTGGTGCGCTCGGTGGTGACGGATGCCGGCGGGACGGTGGAGATCGGGGACCATCCGACGACGTTCCGAGTCACGCTCCCGCCCGCGACCGGACGGCGGCGACGGTGATCCGCACGCTGATCGTCGACGACGACCCGCTCACGCTGGAGCTGCACCGGGAGTATCTCGGCCGGCTGGACGGCTTCGAGGTGACCGGCGAATGCACCGGCGCGCGGGCCGCGCTCACCGCCGTGCTGGAGAACCCCGGCCCCGGGGCCTTCGACCTCGTCCTGCTCGACATCACCATGCCCGACGGCTCCGGGCTCGACGTGCTGCGGACGCTCCGCGCCAGGGCCGCGACCGTCGACGTGATCGCGATCACCGGGGTGCGCGACGCCGACACCGTGCGCCGGATGGCCGGGCTCGGCGTGTTCCAGTACCTGGTGAAGCCGTTCCCGTTCGCGGTGTTCCGCGAGCGTCTCACCGCCTACCGGGCGCACCGCGAGCAGGCGCAGGCCACGAACGGCGAGGCCACGCAGGCGGAGATCGACGCGCTGCTGGGGCGCACCACGGGCCGCATCCCGATCCCGAAGGGCCTGTCGGCCGAGTCCCTGGAACGGGTGACGGCCGCCGTGCGGGCGGCCGGGACGATGTCGGCGAGCGAGGCGGCCGCGCAGCTGGGCATGTCGCGCGTCTCGGTGCGGCGCTACCTGGAGCACCTCGTCGCGGACGGCGTGCTCCGCCGCGGGGCGCGATACGGTGCTCGCGGACGCCCCGAGACGGAGTACACCTGGATCCGCGGCGGGCAGGACGGCGGCTGACCGCGCCCGATCACTCCCCCGCGAGACCGCCGAGCAGGTGACCGAACGACTTCCCCTCACCGAGGTAGGTCGCCGGGTCGAACGGGTCGGCATCCCGCACCGGCTCGCGGCGGGCGACCGCCTCGGCCAGCTCGCGGGCGCCGCGCTCGACGCGGGCGCTCAGCGGCGCCACGTCGTCGGCGTTCGCGCCCCAGTCGCTGGACGCGGCGAAAACCCCGGTGGGCACCGGCTCGGCGTGCAGATAGGTGAACAGCGGGCGGATCGCGTAGTCGATGGCCAGCGAGTGCCGCGCGGTCCCGGCGTTCGCGCCGATCAGAACGGGCGTGCCGGTGAGCGCGTCGGGGTCGAGCACGTCGATGAACGACTTGAACAGCCCGGAGTAGCTCGTCGAGAAGATCGGGGTCACGGCGATCAGCGCGTCCGCGGAGACGACCGTGTTGATCGCCGACTCCAGGGCCGGCGGTGCGAAGCCGGTGAGCAGGTTGTTCGTGATGTCGTGCGCGAGGTCGCGCAGCTCGATCACGTCCACCGTCACGGCGATGTCGCGCTCGCGCAGGAAGCGCGCGGTCTCCGCCGCCAGGCGGTCCGCCAGCATCCGCGTGGACGAGGGGTTGGACAGGCCGGCCGAGACCACGGCGATGCGGCGCTCGCTCATCTCACGCCTCCTTCCGGCTCAGGCCGAATGCGGCGCCGGAGGCGGGCGGCGCGTCCTGGTAGGGCGAGCCCGCGGTGAGGTTGTCGCCGCGGTTCGCGGACGGGCGCGCCTCGCGGGTGGGACCGTCGCCGAAGACCGCCTTCACCCGGGCCGCGTGGGTCGGCGCGTCCGGGACGTCCGCCGGGCGACCCTTGGCCAGCTCCCGACGCAGCACCGGGACGACCTCCGTGCCGAGGATGTCGATCTGCTCCAGCACGGTCTTCAGCGGCAGACCGGCGTGATCCAGCAGGAACAGCTGACGCTGGTAGTCGCCGAAGTGGTCGCGCATGGCGGCGTACCGGTCGATCACCTGCTGCGGGGAGCCCACCGTCAGCGGCGTCATCTCGGTGAAGTCCTCCAGGCTCGGGCCGTGGCCGTACACCGGGGCGTTGTCGAAGTATGGGCGGAACTCGTCGACGGCGTCCTGCGACTTCGCGCGCATGAACACCTGGCCGCCGAGGCCCACGATCGCCTGCTCCGGGGTGCCGTGACCGTAGTGCGCGTAGCGCTGGCGGTACAGCCCGATCAGACGCTGGTAGTGCTCCTTCGGCCAGAAGATGTTGTTCGCGAAGAAGCCGTCGCCGTAGTAGGCCGCCTGCTCGGCGATCTCCGGGGTGCGGATGGACCCGTGCCACACGAACGGAGGCACGCCGTCCAGCGGCCGCGGCGTCGCCGTGAAGCCCTGCAGCGGGGTGCGGAACTTGCCGTCCCAGTCGACGACGTCCTCGCGCCACAGCTTGTGCAGCAGCGCATAGTTCTCGATTGCAAGGGGCAGGCCCTGTCGGATGTCCTTGCCGAACCACGGGTACACCGGACCGGTGTTCCCGCGGCCCATCATCACGTCCATCCGACCCCCGGAGAGGTGCTGGAGCATCGCGTACTCCTCCGCGATCCGCACCGGGTCGTTGGTGGTGATCAGGGTCGTGGAGGTGGACAGGATGATCCGCTCGGTCTGCGCGGCCACGTACGCCAGGAACGTGGTGGGGCTGGACGACCAGAACGGCGGGTTGTGGTGCTCGCCGATGGCGAAGACGTCGAGCCCGGCCTCCTCGGCGTGCGTGGCGATGGTCACCGTCGCCTGGATCCGCTCGCGCTCGCTCGGGGTGACGCCGGTGGTCGGGTCGCGGGTGATGTCGCTGACCGACATGAGCCCGAACTGCATGGCGCTGTGCTCGTTCACTGTTCTCTCCGCTCGGGATGCCGCAGGCATCCGCTTCTATTCAGGTGAATGTATCTGGTACAACGCGGAAGACGCAACTCTATTCCCGCCGGTACCGTGGAGGGATGAGCAGCGCCGCGCAGCATCCGCCGGCCACCGGCCCTCTCCCCCGCCCGCGGCGGCGCGTCCCGTTCTGGGACAACGCGCGCTTCGCGTGCATCGTCCTGGTCGTCCTCGGCCACGGCATCCAGCGCCTCATCTACGACTCCGACGTCGCGTACGCGTTCTACCTGAGCATCTACGCCTTCCACATGCCGGCGTTCGCGATCATCTCGGGCTACTTCTCCAAGTCCGGCAGCCCGACCCGGCGCCAGATGGCACGTGTGATCACCGACATCCTGGTGCCCTACGTCATCTTCGAGATGCTCTGGACGCTCACCAAGTGGCTGGTCGAGGGTCGCGCCGACCCGAACCTCACCCAGCCGTCCTGGACCCTGTGGTTCCTGCTCGCCCTCGGCATCTTCCGGCTCGTGCTGCCCTACCTGGCGCTGCTGCGCTGGCCGTTGCTGTGGGCGCTGGCGATCTCCATCGGGGTGGGCTATCTCGGCAACGTCGACAGCACCTTCTCGCTGTCGCGCACCCTCGGGCTGCTCTTCTTCTTCACCCTGGGCTGGTGGCTGCGCGAGCACGACATCGTGCGGCGCTTCGGCCTCATCGACCACCGCCCGTGGTGGGTGCGCGTCGCCGCCGTGGCGGTGCTCGCGGGCTGGGCGTTCGTGTGCTGGCTGTGGCTGCCCACATGGCAGGAGATCGACCTGCGGCACTGGCTCTTCTACGAGGACTCGTACGCCGACCTCGGCGGCGAGCAGTGGTGGGCGGGCGGCCTGCGGCTGGGCCTGATGGCGCTGGCGATCGTGCTCAGCGCGGCGTTCCTGGCCCTGATCCCACGCAGCACGCGGCGGTGGACCCGCTTCGGCCAGTACACGATGTACGTCTACCTGCTGCACTCCTTCGTGCTGTATCCGTTCCGCGAGTCCGGTGTGCTGCGCGGGCTCGACCCCACCTGGCTCTGGCTGCCGCTGGTCACCCTGCTCTCGGTGTTCACCGCGTTCGTGCTGGCCACGAGGCCGGTGCGCACGGTGTTCCGGCCGCTGATCGAGCCGCGGCCGCGCTGGATGTTCGCCGACCGCACCCTCGCCTCCGCCGAGGACCACCGCAGCGACCCGACCGGCTCGCGCCGGAGCTGACCGGGTAACGCGGCGCAACAGTCGCCCGCCCCCGCCGTGCGGCGCGTAGCGTTCCGGCATGGCAGATCTCACGCTCCCCGTCCTCGACCTGTCGGAGCTCGACCGCGGCCCGTCCGCCGCAGCGGCGTTCCGGGAGGCGCTGCGCGCGGCGACACGGGACGTCGGCTTCTTCTACCTCACCGGCACCGGCGTCCCCGCCGCGCTCGAGGAGAGGCTGCACCGCGCCGCCCGCGACTTCTTCGCCCTGCCCGAGGACGACAAGCTCGCGATCGAGAACGTGCGCAGCCCGCACTTCCGGGGGTACACGCGCATCGGCGGCGAGCGCACCCAGGGGAGGGTGGACTGGCGCGAGCAGATCGACATCGGCCCGGAACGCGAGCCGGTGACCGGCGGCCCGGCGTACAACCGGCTGATCGGACCGAACCTGTGGCCGGCCGCGCAGCCCGGGCTGCGCGAAGTCGTCGAGGAGTGGCACGCCGCGCTCTCCGCCGTGTCCCGGCGGCTGCTGCGCGCCTGGGCGCTGTCCCTGGGCGCCGAGGAGTCGTACTTCGACCGCCACTTCGGCGAGCCGTCGACGCTCATCAAGATCGTCCGCTATCCCGGCACGGACGCGCCGGAGCCGCAGCAGGGCGTGGGCGCGCACAAGGACTCCGGCGTGCTCACCCTGCTGTGGGTCGAGCCGGGCAAGGGCGGCCTTCAGGTGGAGCGCGACGGCGCCTGGGTGGACGCCCCGCCGGTGCCGGGCGCGTTCGTGGTGAACATCGGCGAGCTGCTCGAGCACGCCACCGGCGGCTACCTGCGAGCGACGAACCACCGGGTCCTGTCCCCGCGTGCACCCGAGGACCGGATCTCGATCCCGTTCTTCTTCAACCCGGCCCTGGACCAGCGCCTCCCGCCGATCCCACTGCCGCCGGAGCTGGCCGCCCAGGCCCGCGGCGTGACCGCGGACCCGGCCAACCCGATCCACGCCCTCTACGGCGAGAACGCGCTGAAGTCCCGACTGCGGGCGCACCCGGACGTCGCAGCCGTCCACCACCCCGATCTCGTCGGCGCGTCCGCCTGAGCGCGCGTCGCCGGCGGGCGGGCTTCACCAGCCCAGCTTTTCGGCGAGCGCGCGGATGATGGGTTCGCGCGCCAGCTCGATGTGCGCGAACGCCTGGGCGGCGGCGAGCTCGGGGCGTCCGGCGGCGATCGCGTCGAAGAGCTGCCGGTGCTCCAGCGCATGCTCCTGCTCGCGCGCGCTCTGCGTGAGGCGGAACATCCACGTCCACGCCGGCGGTCAGGGCATCTGGCAGGCCCGCATGATGCGCCGGCTGGGCGCCTCGGTCACGCTGTGCAGCGTGCTCACCGGCGAGACCGGCCGGGTGGTGCGCAGCCTGCTGGAGCAGGAGGGCTTCTCGGTCATCGCGGTGGAACGGGAGGGGTTCGGCGCCGCGTACGTGCACGACCGGCGCGGCGGCGCCGACTCCCTGACCGCCGGACTGTGCGTCGGGCTCGCGCTGGGCGAACCGCTGCGCCACGCGGTGACCCTGGGCGCGGCCGCCGGGGCGCTGAACGTGACCCGTCACGGCCTCGGCACCGGCGACACCGAGGCGATCGAGCGCCTGCGCGGGGCCGTGCGCACGCGGGTGCTGCGCGAACCCGATGGCGACATGCCGCATCTCAGCCCGGATCAGCTGGCCTCGCTCGCCGACGACGGCCGCCGCGAGGACGGGGACCCCCGATGACCCGCACGCTGATCACGAACGACGACGGCATCGACGCCCCCGGCCTCGCCGTGCTCGCGCGGGCCGCCGTGGCGCACGGGCTCGAGGTCACGGTCGCCGCCCCCGAGCGGCAGTCCAGCGGCACCAGCGCCTCGATCGTTGCCGGCGAGGAGGGCGGTCGCATCGCGGTCGACCGGCGCCGGCTCGACGGCCTCGAGGACGTCCCCGCGTTCGCGGTCCGCGGCGGGCCGGGCCTGATCGCGCTGATCGCCGCGCACGGCGCCTTCGGCGATCCGCCGGACCTCGTGCTCAGCGGCGTCAACCACGGGGCGAACGTCGGACGCGCCATCCTGCACTCAGGCACGGTGGGGGCGGCCCTCACCGGCGGGCTGAACGGCGCCCGTGCGCTCGCGGTCTCGCTCGACGTCGGGATGCATCCGACGTCCTTCGCCTGGGAGACGGCGGCGGGGGTCGCGATGACGCTGCTGCCGTTCCTCTCCCGGCTCGAGGAGGGCGCCGTGCTCAACCTGAACGTGCCGAACACCGACGCGCCGCGGGGCATCCGCGAGGCGCCGCTGGCGCCCTTCGGCATCGTGCAGACCACGCTGAGCGAGCGCGGCGTGGGACACATCCGGCTCGCGGTGGAGGATCTGCCGAACGAGCCGCTGCCGGGAACGGATGCCGCGCTGCTGGCGGAGGGCTGGGCGACGCTGACCGGCATCGAGCCGGTCTCGCACCGCCCCGTCGGCTACGAGACCGCCGAGTCCGCCGGCGACGACGAAGGCCGCCCCACACCGTGAGGCGGCCTTCTCAAGAACGTTTTGCGCGATGAACGCTGGTCGTCCTGTCTGTCTTATCGGCGCAGCCCCAGGCGCTCGATCAGCGAGCGGTAGCGCTCGATGTCGATGTCCTGGAGGTAGCCGAGCAGACGACGGCGCTGACCGACGAGCAGGAACAGGCCACGGCGCGAGTGGTGGTCGTGCTTGTGGTCCTTCAGGTGCTCGGTGAGGTCCTTGATGCGCTGCGTCAGCAGAGCGACCTGCACCTCGGGGGATCCGGTGTCACCGGGGTGCGTCGCGTACTCTTCGATGATCGCCTTCTTGACGTCTGCTTCCAGTGCCATGGATTCGATCCCCTCTCTGCTTGTTGCGCGGTGCCCGACGCCGGTTGCGCAGGCTCTCTTTATCCGCGGCCGATCTAACGGCAACTGAACGAGTCTACCAGCCGTGACGGCCGCGGCCGCACCGCCCCGATAGCCTCGAGGGGTGCAGTTCTCCCGCGGGCATCTCATCGATCTCACTCCGCTCACCGCCTCGCCGGCCTTCGCCCGTATGTGGATCGGCTCGTCGCTGGCCGGCATCGGCGGCCAGCTCACGATCGTCACGGTGATGCTGCACGTGTTCGCGCTCACCGGCAGCAGCCTGGCCGTGTCGATGATCGCCGTCGCCGGGCTGGTTCCCATGGTCCTCGCCGGGCTGTACGGCGGGATGCTCGCCGACGCGTTCGACCGGCGACGGGTGGCCCTGCTCGCCGCGGCGGTGGCGTTCGCCGCGACGACGCTGCTGGCCGCGCTCACCTGGACGGGCCTGGAGACGATCTGGTGGCTGTACGCGCTGAGCATGATCATCGCGGCGGCCAACTCGGTGGGCATGGCGACCCGCACCGCGATCGTGCCGCGGCTCATCCCCCGCGAGATGCTCGCCGCCGCCTCCGCCCTGAACGGCGTGGCCTTCGGCCTGACCGTCATGGTCGGCCCTGCTGTCGCCGGCGTCCTGGTGGCGCTCACCGGGGACGGCTGGACGTACACGATCGACGTGCTGCTGATGCTGTCGATGTTCCTCGGGCTGTGGACGCTGCCGGCGCTGCGGCCCCGAGGGCGAGATCGTCCGCCCCGGTCTGGCATCGCTCGTGGACGGGTGGCGCTTCCTGCGCCGCGCGCGCAACATCCGGATGCAGTACGTGCTCGATCTGATCGCGATGACCTTCGGCCAGCCTCTGGCGCTGTTCCCCGCACTCGGCACGGTGCTGCTCGGCGGCGGGGCGATCACGACGGGCGCGCTGACCGCGGCCGTCGCGGTCGGCACGTTCCTGTCCAGTTTGATGTCGGGCCGGGTGGTGCAGTACCGCTGGCACGGCCGCGGCATCGCCAGGGCGGTGCAGGCCTACGGGGCCGCGATCGCCGTGTTCGGTGCCGTGCTGCTGGCCGGGGTGCCGGATGCCATGCGCGGGCGTCTGCAGGGCGTGTTCATCGTCGTGGTCGCCGGCGGTCCGCGCGTGGGGGCGCTGTACGCGGGCGCGCTGGCGACGGTCACCGCGCTCTGGTTCCCGCCGCTGCTCGGCGGGTTCGTCGTGATCGTGCTGGTGGCGGTGCTCGCCCGGCTGAACCCGCGCTTCGCCGGCTACGACGCCGAGAGCCCCGAGCCCTGACGGGCCCGGGGCTCTGCGAAGGCCTCCGTCAGCCGACGGAGACGAGGTCGATGATGAAGATGAGGGTCTTGCCGGAGAGGAAGTGACCGGCGCCGGCCGGGCCGTAGGCCAGGTGCGGCGGGATGGTGAGCTCACGGCGCCCGCCGACCTTCATGCCGGGGATGCCCTCCTGCCAGCCCTGGATGAGCCCGCGCAGCGGGAACTGGATGGTCTCGCCGCGGCCCCACGAGGAGTCGAACTCCTCGCCGGAGTCGTACTCGACGCCCGCGTAGTGGACGGTGACGGTGTCGCCCGGCTTGGCCTCGGGGCCGTCGCCGACGATGATGTCGCGGACGACGAGGTCCGCGGGGGCGGGGCCGGTCGGCGCGTCGAACTCGGGCTTTGTGCGATCAGTCATGCCTCCATCCAACCCGAGCCGCGGCGGCGCGGTCAACGCGGGGCCTCCGCTGAACGCGAAATCGTCAGTCCCGCTCGGTCACGTCGCGCCCCAGCCGCTGCGACACCCAGACCGGGATGAAGGAGGCGAGGATCACCACCGTGGCGACCACGTTGACCACGCTCGCCTCGTTCGGCCGCGCCATCTGGTTCATGATCCACAGCGGCAGCGTGTCCACCCCGGGCGGGGCGGTGAAGATCGTCACGTAGACCTCGTCGAAGCTGAGCGCGAAGGCGAGGATCGCCCCGGCCACCAGGGCGCTGCGGAACTGCGGGAAGGTGACCAGCCGGAACGTCTGCCAGGGCGTGGCGCCGAGGTCGGTGGAGGCCTCCTCGATGCTCGGGTTCAGCCGGCGCAGCCGCGCCAGCACGTTGTTGAACACCATCACGATGCAAAAGGTGCCGTGCGCGATGATCATCCCGAAGAACCCGACCTGGACGCCGATCGGCTCCAGCATCTGGTTGTAGGTGTTGTTCAGCGCGACGCCGGTGACGATGCCGGGCAGCGCGATCGGCAGCACCACCAGCAGGTTCACGGCGCGCTGACCGAAGAAGCGATGACGCTGGAGCGCGAAGGCGACCAGCGTGCCGAGGACGACGGCGATCACGGTGGCGCCGGCGGCGACCAGCAGCGAGTTGACCAGCGCGTCGCGCACCGGGCGGCTCGTGAACGCCCTCCCCCACCACTCCAGGGAGAAGTCCGCCACGGGCCAGCTGGCGATCCGCGCGGCGTTGAACGAGTTCAGCACGACCAGCAGCAGCGGCACGTACAGGAACGCGAGGATGAGCGCGACGACGACGCCGAGCATGACCTTCGCGGTGCGGGACGGCCTCAGCATGATCCGCTCACATCCTTTCCAGGGCGCCGGTGCGCTGCACGCTCACCAGGTACACGACGACGAAGGCGATCGGCACCAGCGAGAACGCCGCCGCCAGCGGCGGATTCAGGTTGATGTTGGAGGCGATGACGCTGCCGATCATCTGGGTGTCCCCGCCGACGAACTTGGCGACCAGGTAGTCGCCCAGGCTCAGGGAGAAGGTGAACACCGACCCGGCGATGATCGCCGGCTTGATCAGCGGCAGCACGACGGTGCGGATCGTCCGCCACGATCCGGCGCCGAGGTCGGCCGACGCGTCGAACAGGTTCGGCGGGAGCTGGCGGATGGCGGTGTACACCGGCACCGCCATGTACGGCAGCCAGAGATAGGTGAGGGTGATCACGACCGTGACCAGCGTGAAGCCGGGGCCGTGCAGCCCGAACGGTGCGAGCAGCCAGTTGAAGAAGCCCTGTTCGGTGAAGGTGATCCGCATGGCGAGCACCTTCACCAGGTAGCCCGCCCACAGCGGGAGCGTGATCGAGACCGCGAGCACGCCGCGCAGCCACGGCGAGGCGACCTTCGCCATGAAGATGCCCAGCGGCACCGAGATCACGATCGACAGCACGGTGACGCCGAGGGCGATGCCGAGCGTGCGCAGCGATGTGGACAGGTAGGCCGGGTTCGCGATGAGCTGCTCGAAGTTGCGCAGCGTGAAGCCGGGCTTCACCTTGGAGGTGAACGGGTCGGTCACCCAGAACGCGGTCACCAGCAGCATCACCAGGGAGAAGATGTAGATCCCGATGAGCCAGGTCATCGGCAGGGCCAGCAAGCCCGCGATGCGGATGCGGCGTCTCATGTCGGTCCTCGTGTCGGTGCTCGTGTGGTGGTGGGGAGCCCGGGGCGGGACGCGGTCCCGCCCCGGGCGCAGGTGTTCAGCCCTTGATGCTCATCCAGGCGTCGGTCCACTGCTGGAAGTTGGTGCAGGTGACCTCCTCCGGGTCGCGTCCGTCGATGCACTGCTCGATCGGAGTGGTCCAGAACCACACCTTCTTGAAGTACTCCTCGTCGGTGGCGTGGTAGTAGTCGCAGTGCGCCTTCGCCTCGGCGCTGGTCTCGCAGAACGCGGCGTTGGCCGGGGCCATGCCGAAGTTCATCGCGATCGCGCCGTTCACCTCGGGAGAGGAGGCGTAGTCCATCCACGCGTACGCGCAGTTCGGGTTCTTCGCCTCGGCCGCGAGCATCCAGGCGTCCGACCAGCCGGTCGAGCCCTCCTCGGGCAGCACGCTCTTGAACTTCTCGTCCTGGGTGAGCTTGCGCAGCACCTCCCACGAGGTGCCGACCACGGTGGTGCCGCCGGCGAACGACGTGATCTGCGCGGCCGGGTCGGACCAGTACTCGGAGACGATCTCGTTCTGTTGCTTGAGCAGGTCGACGGCCGCCGCCAGCTGCTTCTCGTCCAGCGCGTACGGGTTCTCGATGCCGAGCTCGGGCTGGTGCGCCATCAGGTAGACGGCGGCGTCGGCGATGTAGATCGGCGCATCGTAGGCGGTCACCTTGCCGGCGTACGGGCTGTCCTTCTCCCAGACGACGTCCCAGCTGGTGGGCTCCTCGGTGACGACCTCGCTGTTGTACTGCAGGATGTTGGCGCCGCGGCCGATCGGGATGCCGTAGGACTTGCCGTTGATGGTGTCGTAGATCTGCCCCTTCATGCCCTCGACGATGTCATCGCCGAAGTTCGGGATCAGATCCAGGTTCAGCGGCTGCACGTCGCCGCCGGCGATCAGCCGGAGGCTGGCGTCGCCGGAGGCGGAGACGAGGTCGTAGTCGCCGGTGCGCATCAGCTGCACCATCTCGTCACTGGTCCCGGCGACGCGGCGGTTCACCGTGCATCCGGTCAGCTCGGTGAACTCGTCGCTCCAGGCCGGCTCCACGAAGCCCGACCAGGCGATGATGTTCACCTCCTTCTCGTTCTCGCCGAGCTCCTCGATCATGGGGATGTCGGGGACCTCGATCTTCAGCTGCCCGTCGCCCTCGGGCGTGCCGCCTTCGGCGGTGCCGGAACAGGCGGACAGGGCGAGGGCGGCGGTCGCCGCCATCGCCGTGGCGATGATCTTCCTGCGCATGGATCGCTCCTTCGTGATCGTGCTTCTGGTGTGGGACGGGATCGGCGTCGATCCTCAGGGAAGCCGGGCCGCGTGGGCTGGGGTCCACGCGGCCCGGACTCGGTCGCCGCGGCGGAGGGACGCTCCGGCGGCGGGATCGTGGGCGTTCGGCTGCTCGGAGATGATCTCCATGCCGGCATCCGCCGCGACGAGGTAGCGGGTGGCGGGGCCGGTGTACACGATCTCCCGGATCGTGCCGGCCAGCCCCACGTCGCCGTCCGGGAGCGGGGCGTCCGTGGGCAGCAGCCGGACACGCTCGGGACGGATGCTCATGGTGCGCCGGTCACCGGTGAGCTCTTCGGCGAGACCGGCCTCGACGAGGTTGGACAGGCCGAGGAAGCGTGCCACGAACTCGGTCTGCGGGTTCTCGTACACCTCGCGGGCGCTGCCGACCTGCTCGATGCGGCCGTTGTTGAACACCGCGACGCGGTCGCTCAGGGTCAGGGCCTCCTCCTGGTCGTGCGTGACGAAGATGAACGTGATGCCGACCTCGCGCTGGATCTGCTTCAGCTCGATCTGCATGTGCTCGCGCAGCTGCTTGTCCAGGGCGCCGAGAGGCTCGTCCAGCAGGAGCACCTGCGGCCGCAGGATGAGCGCGCGGGCGAGGGCGATCCGCTGCCGCTGCCCACCGGAGAGCTGGTGCGGGAGCCGGTCGGCGAGGTGGTCGAGGCGCACCCGGCGCAGCGCCTCCTGCACCTGCGTGACGCGCTCCGCCTTCGCCGTCCCGCGCACCCGCATCCCGTAGCCGACGTTCTCGGCGATGGTCATGTGCGGGAAGAGCGCGTAGTCCTGGAACACGGTGTTCACGTGGCGCTGATGCGGCGGCACTCGGGTGACGTCCACGCCGGAGAGGCGGACCGTGCCGGAGGTGGCGGACTCGAAACCGGCGATCACCCGCAGCACCGTGGTCTTGCCCGAGCCGGACGGGCCGAGCATGGAGAGGAACTCCCCCGGCGCGACGTCGAGGTCGAGATCGCGCACCGCGGTGAAGTCGCCGAACGACTTGGTGAGCTTCTGCAGCGAGACGCTGCCCTGGACGGATTCGGCGTCCTTCGCGGGCTGCGCGGCGGGGGCTGCGGTCGTCATCTCGGTCTCCTCGGATCATCCTCGAACGCGGAAGGTCTGCTAAACCTATAAAACCGTAGGACATATTTCAACTCTTCGACGCGAACCGTCCCGCGAGATGGAAGAATCGGCCCATGGACCCGCTGACCACCGCCTCCGGAGCGCGCCCGCACCGGTCCGGTGACGGCCGGTCCCGGCAGCCGCACCGCATCCAGGGCGCCGTCTTCCAGCCGATCGGCGACGAGGGCCGCGCCGAGCTCGTCGAGCGCAGGCTCGTCGAGGCGATCACCCGCGGGCACCTGCGCGCCGGGGAGCGTCTGCCGTCGGAGTCCGAGCTCGCCCGCAGCTTCGGCGTGGCACCGGTGACCGTGCGCGAGGCGCTGCTCGCGGTGCGCGGACGCGGCCTCATCGTGACCCGGCGCGGCCGCAACGGCGGCAGCTTCGTCGCCGACGACGCCGATCCCCTCGCCCACGCCCGCGACGCCGTGCTCAGCAGCTCCCGGCTCGCGCTGCGCGACATGGGCGCGCACTACGGCGCGATCACCTCCGCCGCCATCCGCCTGGCCGCGCGGCGCGCGGACCCGAGTGAGACGACGCAGGTGCGCGGCCGGCTCGAGCGGATGCACGAGCTCGACGCGGAACAGCAGCTGCGCCTGCTCGACGACGTGCAGGTCGAGCTCGTCTCGCTCAGCCAGTCCGCCCGGCTCACCCGCGAGCAGATGAAGCTGCAGGCCGAGTTCTCCCCGTTCCTGCGCCTGGTGGCGCCCGACGAGGAGGGGCTGCGGCGGCGCGCCGAGGCGCTGCGCGGCATCATCGACGCGGTCGAGGCCGGGGACGCCGACGACGCCGGCCGGCGCACCGAGCAGATGGTTGCCGACGCGATCGACGCCCTGATCCAGATCCAGACCCGGGTCGCCGCGGAGCCGCGATGACCCGCGCCCCCATCGACGTGCACAGGAGGACGCGATGAGCAGGACCACCACCGCCCCGGCGAGCGCCGCAGCGGAGATCGTCACCCGGTACTTCGGCTCCCCGATCCGGATGCTCTCCGGCTGGGTCGAGCCGTTCGCCGAGCGCGTCGCCGAACTGCAGCGGACCGGGCCGCTGACCCGGGCGAAGATCGACGACCTGGTCGAGCCGTACGCCCTGCGCACGCTCGACCTCGAGGACGTCCCCGTGTACGGGGCGGGGTTCATCGCGGCGATCGATCTGCTCGCCGACGCGCACAGCCATCTGGCCTGGTGGCAGGGCGAGGACCGGCGGCAGCTCGTGTTGGCGTCCCAGTCGGTGAACAAGGAGCACATCGACTACAGCGAGCTGGAGTGGTACCGGGTGCCGATGGCGACCGGCGCGCCGCACGTGGCGGGGCCGTACGTCGACTACCTGTGCAGCGACGAGTACACCATCACGATCGCCGTGCCGGCCACGGTCGACGGGACCCGGATCGGCGTCGCCGGCCTTGACCTGCTCGTCTCCGAGGTGGAGCGCGAGCTCACCCCGCGCTTCGCCGCCCTCGGCCAGCAGGTCACCCTCACGAACGGCGTCGGGCGCGTGGTCGTGTCCACCGACCCGCGCTGCGCGACCGGGGACTCCGTGCGCGGCAGCCGCCTCGCCGACCTCCCCCGCATCCACTGCGCGGGCGTCGCGCTCGACGTCATCGTCGAGGACTCCGGGGCATCCGGCTCTTGACACCCGGCGCGGACCGGGTGCACCCTGGGTACAAGCCAACTCAGCGCCCGGTCGACCTGCAGGCGATGCCGCAGCACCGGGCGCTGAGTGTTGACACGAGGATCGCACGTGAGCGAGCGCAGCGAGTCGAAACCTCCGTCCGGACGCTCTCGCCGGATCAGTACGCCAGCAGCGCCGCCCTCGTCGCCCGCATCCGCATCAGCAGCGCCTGCTCGTCCGCTGCGGCGTGCACGTCCCGGCCGTGCATCGCCCGCTGCCGCACCGCCGCGAGCGCCGCGGCGTCCTTGATGAACGAGCGCATCAGCGGACGGCGATCGCCGCGGAGACCGGCGGCCCACTTCATCCCGATCCTGCGCCCGGCCGGGGTGGCGAGCATGGTGACCTCCTCCGGGGTGAACCAACCGGCGGCCGCGTAGTCGCCGAGCCGTTCCCGGGTCAGCCGCGCCTCCTCGCGGCGCAGGGCGATGATCGCGAGGATGAACCCGACGAACAGCGGCACCTGCGCGGTGAGGTAGAGCGCGAAGAAGTCGCCCAGCAGCGAGGAGCCGTTCCAGAACGCGTGCAGCGCCATGGCCCCGACGGCGCCGACCGCCGCGGCGCCCAGCACTCCCCCGCCGTTCGCGCCGCGTCGGGCCGCCAGGCCGATCGCGAAGCCGGTGAGCGCGGTGAACATGGCGTGCGCGAACGGCGACATCAGCGCGCGGAGGACGAAGGTGATCGTCAGCTGCACCACGCCGCCCTCGATCAGGCTGACCGCGAAGTACTGCACGTTCTCGGTGAACGCGAACCCGGCGCCGACGAGGGCGCCGTAGACGATGCCGTCCACCGGGCCGTCGAACGCGCGACGGCCGATCAGGTAGATGATCAGCAGGCCGGCGCCCTTGGTGATCTCCTCCACCACGGGCGCCTGGATCACCGCGCTGAAGAACTCCGAGCGCATGCCGACGCCGACCGCCAGGGCGAGGTCGATCAGCAGGGTGAGCCCCACCGAGGCGACGGCTCCCCACGCCACCGCGAACACGATCAGGCTCCGCGGCTCCGGCTCCCATCGGTCGATCAGCCGGATCCCCAGCAGCACGATCGCCAGCGGGATGATCGCCAGGATGAGCCCCACGACGGACGCGCCGGGGCCGAGCGCGAGGACGAAGTAGGCGATCAGCAGCAGCAGCAGGAAGCCGAGCACGCCGAACAGCCAGATCGAGGCGGTGCGCCCCTTGCGCACCGGCATCGGCAGCGCGGGCATCGCCGGGGCCGGTGCCGGGGCCTGCGGGGGCGGCGGGGTGTACACCAGCGGCTGGGCGAGCGCGGTCGGGAAGGACTGCGGCGGAGGAGGCGCGTACCCTGCCGACGGGGGCGCGTACGCGGACCCTCCCGACTGAGGCGTGTGTCCGGACCCTCCGGCCGGCGGCGGGGAGTACGGGGACCCTCCGGGTGGCGGGGAGTACGACGGGGGCTGTCCTCCAAGACTCATGGCAAAAGCCTAGAGGTCGCCTACCGCGCACCGCGCGCACCGGCCGGTAGCGTAAAAGGATGCGTTTCGCCCATCTGCGCGCTCCAGAATCCGATTCGATCCGGCTCGCCGTCGTCGACGGACTGGACGCCATCCTCGTCTCCGACCTCGTCGACCCCGCCCCCGCCACGCTGCAGCAGCTGATCGAGGGCGGCGACGAGCTGCTCGCCCGCATCCGGTCCGCGGTCTCCGAGGGCGGTGCGCCGCGGCATCCGCTCGACGGCTTCGGATTCGCCTCCGCCGTGCTGGCGCCGCCCGCGGTGCTCGCCGTCGGCCTGAACTACGCCGCCCACTCCAGCGAGCTGGGGCTGAAGACC
Source organism: Microbacterium neungamense (assembly GCF_024971095.1). Lineage (NCBI taxonomy): Bacteria > Bacillati > Actinomycetota > Actinomycetes > Micrococcales > Microbacteriaceae > Microbacterium > Microbacterium neungamense. Next base: position 1,005,674 of record NZ_CP069717.1, on the reverse strand, counting down.
GACACCGCTCCCACCGTGTTCACGCTCTGGCCGAACTCGCTCACCGGGCACGAGGGCACCACGTCCTGGCCGCGCGCCCTCAGCGAGAACGTCGACTACGAGGCCGAGCTGGGCGTGATCATCGGCGTCCCCACCAAGGACGTCGACGCCGCCGACGCGCTCGACGCGGTGTGGGGCTACACGGTCGTGAACGACATCACCGCGCGGAACATCCAGTTCGCCGAGGCGCAGTGGTCGCGCTGCAAGTCGTTCGACGGCTTCACCCCCACCGGGCCGGTCGTGGTGACCGCCGACGAGATCCCCGACCCGCAGGACCTGCACATCTGGACCGTCGTCGACGGGCACACCGTGCAGGACTCCACGACCGGGCAGATGGTGCGCTCGGTGGCCACGCTGATCGCCCACCTGTCGACCTCGATCACCCTGCTTCCCGGGACCCTGATCTCCACCGGAAGCCCGGGCGGCGCCGGCTACTCGCGCGACCCGCAGATCTTCCTGCGCGACCGGTCCACGGTCACCGTCGGCATCGACGGCATCGGCGAGCTGACCACGCACTGCCGCATCCTGGACTGACCCGCCCCGCCGCATCCGAGCCGCCCGCCGCATCCGAGCGGCCCGCCGCGCCGGCCGCGCCACGACAGCAGAAGGCGCCCTCCCGCATGCACGGGAGGGCGCCTTCCTCGTCCTCAGTTCTGCGGCAGATCCTCGGCGGCGATCACCGGGATGGCCGCCGTCACCGTCTCCAGGCCCGACAGGCGCGCCGGCGAGATCTGCTTGGTGACCTCCTCACGGGTCATCAGCCCCGCCTCGACCACGAGGTCGGCGACGTTGCGGTTCGTCAGCAGCGCCGTCTTGGCGAGGGCCGCCGCCGCCGCGTAGCCGATGAAGGGCGTGAGCGCGGTGACGACGCCGACCGAGGCGCCGACCATGGCGCCCAGCCGGTCGCGGTTCGCGGTGATGCCGTCGACGCAGTTCACCCGCAGCGTCCACATCGCCTGGCGCATCCACGTGATCGACTGGAAGATCGAGTGCGCGATCACCGGCTCGAAGGCGTTCAGCTGCAGCTGGCCGCCCTCGACCGCCATCGTCACGGTCAGGTCCGCGCCGGCCACGGCGAACGCGACCTGGTTGACCACCTCGGGGATGACCGGGTTCACCTTGCCCGGCATGATGCTCGAACCCGCCTGCTTGGCGGGCAGGTTGATCTCGCCGAGGCCGGCCTGCGGACCGGAGGAGAGCAGACGCAGGTCGTTGCAGATCTTCGACAGCTTGATCGCGTTGCGCTTGAGCGACGAGGAGAACGACATGAACGAGCCGGTGTCGCTGGTCGACTCGACCAGGTCGGTCGCGGTGACCAGGTCCAGCCCGGTGATCTCGCGCAGGTGCTTCAGCACGGCCGCGGCGTAGTCCGGGTGCGTGGTGATGCCGGTGCCGATGGCGGTGGCGCCCATGTTGATCTCGTACAGCAGCCAGGCGTTCTCGGTGAGGCGGCTGTGGTCCTCGCCGAGGGTCGTGGCGAAGCCGTGGAACTCCTGGCCCAGGGTCATCGGCACGGCGTCCTGCAGCTGGGTGCGGCCGACCTTGAGGACGTCGTGGAACTCCTCCGACTTGGACAGGAACGACTTGCGCAGCAGGTCGAGCTCGTCCAGCAGCGAGCGCAGCGTCAGCGACAGGCCGATCTTGATCGCGGTCGGGTACACGTCGTTGGTCGACTGGCTGCGGTTGGTGTGGTCGATCGGCGACAGGTAGGCGTAGTCGCCCTTCTGGCGGCCGGCCATCTCGAGCGCGATGTTCGTGATGACCTCGTTGGCGTTCATGTTGGTCGACGTGCCGGCGCCGCCCTGGATCACGCCGACGATGAACTGGTCGTGGAACTCGCCGTCGATGACCCGCTGGGCGGCGTGGTCGATGAGGTCCGCGCGCTCGGCGTCGAGTACGCCGATCTCCTTGTTGGCGCGGGCGCTGGCCTGCTTCACCATCGCCAGGGCGCGGATCAGGTCGGGATACACCGAGATCGGGCGCTTCGTGATGGGGAAGTTCGCCTCGGCGCGGGCGGTGTGGATCCCCCAGTACGCTTCGGCGGGGATCTCCATGCTTCCCAGGGAATCGGTCTCGGTACGGGTCGGGGCAGGCGCGTCGGCGGCCATGTCACTTCCTTGTGGGGTGGTGGCGGGTACAGGAGACGGGGGATCCCCTCCAGTCTACGCGCTTCCCCGGGGCGGCTTGCGCGAGAACGCCTCCAGCCGCTGCTCCGGGGTGAGCCGGGCCATGGCGCGCAGCCACTCCTCGGTGAAGAACTCCCCCGTCGCCGCCTCGACGACCGGCACCACCGTGTGCGTGATCGTGTCGGCATAGACGTGCACCAGCTGGAACGCCTGCGCGGCATCCATCCCGTTCACCTCCGCGGCGGGACGGGCGACGTTCATCGTGTAGCACGTCGAGGAGGCGACGCTGACCGGCACCCCGGCGAACATGCCGGTCGAGGAGTAGTGCAGATGCCCGGCCAGGATGCCACGCACGTCGGTGCCCCGGATGACATCGGCCAGCTCGTCCTGGTGCCGCAGCTCGAGGATGTCGAACAGCGGCACGTGCGCCGGCAGCGGCGGGTGGTGCATCGCCAGCAGCGTCCCGTGCGGTGCCGGCGTGCGCAGCTGGTCGGCCAGCCAGCGCAGCTGCCCCTCGTCGAGGTCGCCGTGATGCCAGCCGGGGACGCTGGTGTCGAGGGCGATGAGCCGCAGCCCGTCGAGGTCCCACACGCCGGTCACCGGCTCCTCCGTGGCGGGGGCGTCCAGCAGCCCGGCGCGCAGCGCGGGGCGCTCGTCGTGGTTCCCCGCCACCCACACCAGCGGGCAGGCCAGCTCGGCGGCCGCCGGCTCCAGCATCCCGCGCAGCCGCCGGTATGCGTCCGGCTCGCCGAGGTCGGTGAGGTCTCCGGTCACCACGATCGCGGACGGATGCGGATGCACGCGTCGCACCGCGTCGAGGGTGCGGCCGAGGTTCGCATCCGTGTCCGCCCCGCCCGGGTGCCGGGCCGAGCCGGCGAGGAAGTGCGGGTCGCTGAGGTGAACGATCGTGTGGGATGCCGGGGCGTGGCGGCCGAACGAGGGCAGATCGTGCATGCGCCCAGCCTACGGACGCGCGGGGACGCCGGTGCGCTCGCGCGCCGCGCGCCCCGTCCCGGGCGGCTCAGCCGAGCACGATCAGCAGGATGCCGCCGATCACCGCGACCGCGCACATGCCGAAGCAGGCCACCGCGGCCGTGTACGCCAGCCGCTTCTGCCCCTCGGTGAGCGGGTTCTTCCGGGCGGCCTTGGCCGCCTGCTTCGCCGCCTTGCGCGCCTCCTTCTCGGAGACGACCGTGATGGCATCCGTGAACTCCGCCGGGCTCACCACCGGCACCCGTCCGCTGCGCACGAGCATCCGCAGCCCGAGCGCGTAGAAGAACACGACGGCGACCGCGCCGATCAGCGCGGCGGCGAACACCAGGACGAACGCACCCCAGTCGATCTCGACGTTCATCGCCCGCCCTCCCGGTTCGCATCGGCGGCGTCCTCGGCGGACTTCCGCTTGGCGGCCTTCGCCGCCTCGGCATCCGACTTCTTCTTCGCCTTCGCGTCGGACTTCGCCTTCGCGCGCGCCTTGGCCTCCATGATGCGCTGCTGCCGGCGCGTGGGCGGCGGGTTCTCGGGCAGCTCGACCGCGAGCGCGGATTCGGCCACGTCGCTCATGGCGTTGGCGTGGGTGACGGCGTTGCGGCGGGAGAACAGGTACAGGCCGAGGATGACCACCAGCGCCAGCACGGCGTCGACGACCACGCCGGCGTTGCCCCACCAGACCACGAGCATCGCCGCGGCCGCGCCCACGGCGCCCGCGGCCGGCAGGGTCAGCAGCCAGCCGATGCCGATCCTCCCCGCGGTGGCCCAGCGCACGGTCGACCCGCGGCGGCCCAGCCCCGAGCCGATGACCGACCCGGAGGCGACCTGGGTGGTGGACAGCGCGAAGCCGAGGGCGCTGGAGGCGAGGATGGTCGCGGCGGTGGCGCTCTCGGCCGAGAAGCCCTGCGCGGGCTTGACGTCGGTGAGGCCCTTGCCGAGCGTGCGGATGATGCGCCAGCCGCCGAGGTAGGTGCCCAGGGCGATGGCGGTCGCGGCCGAGACGATCACTCACAGCTGCGGCTCGTGGTGGGCCGAGGACTGCCAGCCGGCGGTGATCAGCGCCAGCGTGATCACACCCATCGTCTTCTGGGCGTCGTTCGTGCCGTGCGCGAGCGCCACCAGCGAGGAGGTGAAGATCTGGCCCCATCGGAACCCGGAGCGGCCGTCCGGCTTGCCGTCGTAGCGGCGCGTGGCGGCGTACGCGATCTTCGTCACCACGAACGCGATCAGCCCCGCGGTCAGCGGCGCCAGCACCGCCGGCAGCACCACCTTGGACATCACGACGCCGAAGTCGATGCCGGACAGGCCGACGCCGACGAGGGTGGCGCCGATGAGACCGCCGAAGAGGGCGTGCGACGAGCTGGAGGGCAGGCCGAGCAGCCAGGTGAGCATGTTCCAGGTGATCGCGCCGATGAGACCGGCGAAGATCAGCGAGGGCAGCAGCGCGTGCGCGATCTCGTCCTCGCGGATCATGCCTCCGGAGATCGTCTTGGCGACCTCGGTGGACAGGAACGCGCCGACGAGGTTGAGCACGGCCGCCAGCAGGACGGCGGTCTTCGGCTTCAGTGCGCCCGTGGCGATCGGGGTCGCCATGGCGTTCGCCGTGTCGTGAAAGCCGTTCGTGAAGTCGAAGAAGAGTGCCAGCAGGATCACCAGCACGACGATGAGGGCTGCGGTTTCCACCGTTCGCTTTCGTTGAGACTGCAAGGGAGGGGGGTGTGCCGAGGATCTCGGCGTGACGAACGAAGAGTTCACCGTGGGTTAAGCATCCGTTTACGGGCCCACTGAATGGGCGCACCCCGCCCGGTCACGGTCAACTCGCCTCCGGTAGCGTGGACGGGTGACCGACTCCCGCCCGACTCCCCCGCTCGCCGCACGCCGCATCCGCACCCGCACGCACCACGGAGACAGCGTGGACGACCCGTACGAGTGGCTGCGCGCGAAGGACGACCCCGAGGTGATCGCGCACCTGGAGGCGGAGAACGCGTACACCGCGGAGCGCACCGCCCACCTCGAGCCGCTGCGCGAGCGGCTGTTCCAGGAGGTGAAGAGCCGGGTCCTGGAGACCGACCTGTCCGTCCCCACCCGGGAGGGCGACTGGTGGTACTACGGCCGCACCGAGGAGGGCGCGCAGTACGGCATCCACTGCCGCACCGCCGCGCGCGGCGACGACTGGACGCCGCCGGTGCTCGAGCCCGGGGTGCCGGTCCCCGGTGAGCAGGTGCTGCTGGACGGGAACGCGGAGGCCGAGGGGCACGACTTCTTCGCCCTCGGCGCGATGGACGTGTCGGACGACGGCCGGATGCTGCTGTGGTCCACCGACTTCGACGGCTCCGAGGTGTACACGGTGCACGTCCGCGACCTCACCACCGGCGAGCGCCTGGCGGACGAGATCCCGAACACGGCGCAGGCGTTCTTCACCCCGGACGGGCGTGCGGTCCTGTACACGACGCGCGACGAGGCGTGGCGGCCGGACACGCTGTGGCTGCACCGGCTCGGCACCTCGATCGCGGAGGACGTGAAGCTGTTCCACGAGCCGGACGAGCGGTTCTGGCTCGGCGCCGGCATCACCCGCAGCCGCCGGTACCTCGTGATCGGGCTGGGCTCGAAGATCACCAGCGAGGAGCTGCTGGTCGACCTCTCCGATCTCACCGCGCCGCCGCGCGTGGTCTGGCCGCGGCGGGAGGGCGTGGAGTACTCCCTGGACCACGCCGTCGTCGACGGCGAGGACCGGCTGCTGATCCTGCACAACGACGGGGCGCTGGACTTCGAGCTGGTGTCGGTGCCGGCATCCGACCCGCAGGCCGAGCGGACGGTGATCCTGCCGCACGTGCCGGGCCGTCGGCTGCTCGAGGTGGACTGCTTCCGCGACTTCGCGACGGTGGAGTACCGCAGGGAGGGCCTGGCCCGAGCGGCGCTGCTCGACTACCGCACCGGCGGCATCGACGAGGTGTCGTTCGACGAGCCGCTGTACGAGGCGTACTTCAGCGGCAACCCGGAGTGGCATGCGCCGTTCCTGCGCATGGGGTACGGCTCGTTCGTGACCCCGGCGACCGTGCTGGAGTTGGAGGTGGCCACCGGCGAGCGCCACATCCGCAAGCAGCAGCCGGTGCTCGGCGGCTACGAGCCCGCCGCGTACGGGCAGCGCCGGGACTGGGCGGAGGCGCCGGACGGCAGCCGCGTGCCGATCTCGCTGGTGTGGAACCGCGCCTTCGGCGAGCCCGGTGAGGAGCCCCGCCCGCTGCACCTGTACGGGTACGGCTCGTACGAGCACTCGATCGACCCGGGGTTCTCCGCGATGCGGCTGTCGATGCTGGACCGCGGCGTGGTGTTCGCGGTGGCGCACGTGCGCGGCGGCGGCGAGATGGGCCGCAGCTGGTACGAGGACGGCAAGCTGCTGAACAAGAAGAACACCTTCACCGACTTCATCGCCTGCGCCCGGCACCTCGTGGCTGCCGGGGTGACCACTCCCGAGCGGATGGTCGCCGAGGGCGGCTCGGCGGGCGGGCTGCTCATGGGCGCGGCGGCCAACCTCGCGCCCGAGCTTTTCGCCGGCATCCTCGCCGCGGTGCCGTTCGTCGATGCGCTCACCTCCATCCTCGACCCGTCGCTGCCGCTCACGGTGGTCGAGTGGGACGAGTGGGGCGACCCGCTGCACGACCCGGACGTGTACGCGTACATGAAGTCGTACAGCCCGTACGAGAACGTCCGGGAGGGCGTCGCATACCCGCGCATCCTCGCGATGACGTCGCTGAACGACACCCGGGTGCTGTACGTGGAGCCGGCGAAGTGGGTGGCGCGGCTGCGCGAGGCGGGAGCCGCCGACGTGCTGCTGAAGTGCGAGATGTCCGCCGGTCACGGCGGCGTCAGCGGGCGCTACAACGCGTGGCGGGAGCGGGCGTTCGAGCTGGCCTGGATGCTCGACGTCCTCGGCCTCGCCGACGCCGAGCCGGTGCCGCCGGTCGCCCCGTAGCGCGCGTGCGACGTGTCGCAGGAGTGGCGGGCTCCGGCTCCCGGATGCCGCCGTTCCTGTGACCGGCCCGGCCAGCCTGTCACGGCTGTGGTAGGTGGACGGGGCGCGATACCGCCGTTCGTGTGACAGACCGGTCTTCCTGCACATTCCAGATCGCTTTCGGGTTCTCCACCATCACCGGCATCCGAGGCGGCGGAGCAGTGAGGAATGCTGCGGAATGGAAGGATGACCCGAGCTGAGCCCCTTCCCGAGCACTTGACCGGTCGGCCGTTCGCGGTATCCGAAGCGCAGGCATCCGGCGTCTCCCGCTCCCGGCTGCGCGCCCGCGACCTGGACAGCCCCACTCGGGGTGTGCGGACAGCGAGGCGCGAGCCGGAATCGCCGCCGCAAGGCGAATCCCCCTCCCAGCGGATGCAGCGGCTGCGACGGGAGCTGCTCGAGAAGACCAGTGCCTTCGCTCCGGCGCTGACTCCCGACCAGTTCTACAGCCACGAGACGGGCCTCGCCCTGATCGGCGCCCCGCTTCCCTACACGTCAGCGCAGCAGCTCGAACTGCACGTATCGGCCCGGAGGCCGGCCGGAGAGCCGAGACGGAAGGAGGTGGTCGGGCATAGGCTGCAGCGGCGTCCCCCCGCACGCTTCCGCGTGAACGGCCTGCCGATCGAGCATCCCGCGCGGATGTGGCGCCAGGCGGCGACGACGTGGGCGTTGGACGACGTGATCGCCGCGGGCGACTTCCTGATCCTTCCGAAGCGGCGCCTGCTCACGATCGACGACCTGAAGCGCGAGGTCGATGAGGCCGGCGACGTCGCCGGTGGCATCCTGCGCCGGGCGCTGGCGGAGATCCGCCCGGGCGCCGAGACGGCGGAGGAGACGCGCCTGCGCCTGATGCTCGTGCGGGCCGGTCTGCCCGAACCGGAGCTGAACCTCGACCTCCGCACGACGGACGGCCGGTTCGTGGCGCGCCTGGATCTCGCGTACCCGCGCTACCGCACGGGCGTCGAACACGACGGCCGGGTGCACGCCGACGACGACAAGCAGTTCGCCCGGGACGCCGACCGCTGGGACGACATCCGTGCGAATGGCTGGGCGCACGTCCGCATCCTCAGCCACCACATGCGCCCCGACCCTCGCGTCGCCATCCGCAAAGTCGCGAACGCTCTCATCGCGGCCGGGTGGACGCCGGGCGCGTGACCGTGTCACAGAAGGTGCGGCCTGAACAGCATCCGTCCCGCCCCTTCGGTGACACAGCCGCGCCCGCGTCACACAAGACGTCGGATGCCTGCCGAGCGATCCGCCACTGGTGTGACACCCCGGCGCCAGGCGTCACCCGAACAGCGCCGCGGCCTCCTCGTACCGGTACAGCGGCACCGTGTTCAGCTCGCCGAGCGCCTCGGCGAACGGGACGCGGACGATGTCGGTGCCCCGCAGCGCCACCATCTGCCCCCACGCCTCGTCGACGAGGGCGTCGGCGGTGTGCAGGCCGAGCCGGGTGGCCAGCACCCGGTCGAAGGCGGACGGCGAGCCGCCGCGCTGGATGTGGCCGAGCACGGTGGAGCGGGTCTCGATCCCGGTGATGCGCTCGATCTCGGGGGCGAGGATCTCGCTGATCCCGCCCAGGCGCGGCCGGTTGAACGCGTCCAGCCCCTTGTCGCTGTACGCCTCGTCCATGCCCTTGAGCTTGAAGCCCTCGGACACGACCACGAGCGGCGCCCGCCCCCGGTCGTGCGCGCTGGTGACGAGATCGCAGATCTCCTCGATCGACATCGGCACCTCGGGGATGCAGATGGCGTGCGCTCCCGCGGCCATGCCGGCGTGCAAAGCGATCCAGCCGACGTGACGTCCCATCACCTCGGCGACCATGCAGCGCTGGTGCGAGTCGCCGGTGGTGCGCAGCCGGTCCATGGCGTCGGTGGCGATGTTCACGGCGGTGTCGAAGCCGAAGGAGTAGTCGGTCGCGCGCAGGTCGTTGTCGATCGTCTTCGGCACGCCGAGCACCTTGATGCCGTCCTTCGAGAGCCGGTCGGCCGCGGCCAGCGTGCCCTCGCCGCCGATCGCGACGATCCCGTCGATGCCGTGCGCCGCGAGCGTCTTCGCGATGCGCTCCGCTCCCCCGCGCGGCCCCTCGCACGGGTTGGTGCGGCTGGTGCCGAGGATGGTGCCGCCCACCTTCGACAGGCCCTTCACCTCGTGGCGGGTCAGCGGGAAGAAGTCGCCGTCGACGACGCCGCGCCATCCGTCGCGGATGCCGACGAACTCGAGCTCGTACGTGGTGGTGCCCTTGAGGACGACGCCGCGGATCACCGCGTTGAGGCCGGGGCAGTCGCCGCCGCTCGTGAGGATGCCGATCTTCATGCTGCTGCCTTCGTGCTTCGGGTGGAGGGGAAAGGCGACGCTGCCTGAGTCGACCCTAGCGCCGAGGGGCCCGCGAGCACCATTCGATGACGTCGAAAACACGCGATCTTGCGCCCCGATCGGCGCCAGATCACGGTTCCTCGCGTTTCCGCGCGATTCTCCGCCCGGAATCCCGGGAAGAACCTCGATTCTTAACGCTTGTCGATTCAGGCGGCGCCGAGCGCCTCGCGCAGCAGGTGCATCAGCGCGGCCATCTGCACCGACTCGGTGCTGCCTGCCTCGATCTCCTCGCCGTCCAGCGCACGGCCGGCGAGCCCCTGCTTCTGGTCGATGAGCTCGGCGATCTTCGTGTCGATCGTGTGCGCCGCGATGATCCGCCACGCCGTCACCGGCTCGTCCTGCCCGATCCGGTGCACCCGGTCGATCGCCTGCGTCTGCTCCGCGGCGGTCCAGCTCAACTCGGACAGCACGACGTTCGAGGCCGCCTGCAGGTTGACGCCGACGCCGGCCGCGGTGAGCGAGCAGACCGCGATGCCGACCTCGGGATCGGTGTTGAACGCGTCGATGGCCAGCTGCCGGACCGGCGTGGTCTGGTCGCCGCGGATCGACACGGCCTTGATGCCGGATGCCGCGAAGTGCGCCTCGGCCTGGTCCATGACGTCGATGTGCTTGGCGAAGAACACCACCTTGCCGACCGAGCGCTGCAGCTGCGCGGCGTAGTCCGCGGCGAGCTGCGCCTTGGCCTGGCCGATGCGGCGGACCATCGTGAACACGTTGTCCCCGCCGGTGCCGGCGGTCTTCGACTCCTCGAGCTCGTTGTGCGCAACGAGACGGAGGATGTCCTCGTCGACCTCGCCGTGCCGCACCACGCGGTCGGGACGCTCGCCGCGCGCCTCGATGATGCGGCGGTACTTCGCCGCCATCCGCTCGCCCAGCTCGCGCTCGGCCTGACGGATGCTGCGCCCGTACTCGTCGTCGAGCTGCACCGGCAGGTCTGCGATGAGCTTGTCGGGCAGATCGGCCGCGACGTCCTTCTTCTTGCGTCGCACGATGCCCATGGAGATCACCGCGTCGCGAGCCGCCGGGTAGAACGCCTTGTCGGCCGGGGTGAGCCCGGTGGCATCCAGCTTCTCCATCAGCTCGGGGCCCGGCTTCTCACCGTTCGTCCAGCCGAGGAACCGCCAGATGGCGTCGAAGTCCTCGACGTCGTTGATCAGCGGGGTGCCCGTCAGCGCCATCATCAGCGGGTTGCGGGTGCGCTCCCGGATGCGGGCGGCGAGCGCGAGCACGTTCTGCGAGCGCTGCGAGGAGAGGTTCTTGATGAAGTGGGCCTCGTCGACGACCATGCCCTTCAGCCCGATCGATCCGAGCCAGGAAAGGTGCCGGTCGAGGATCTCGTAGTTGACGATGAACACGTCCGCGAACGCGTCGATGTCGTCGCCGTCGCCCTGGATCACGGTGGCGCAGCGCTGCGGCGTCCACCGCTCCACCTCGCGCGCCCAGTTCATCTTCACCACGTTCGGCACGACGGCCAGCAGCGGGTACGCGCCGGCGACGGATGCCGCGAGCGCGGACTGCGCCGTCTTGCCCAGACCCGGCTCGTCCGCGAGCAGGAAGGTGCGGTGGCCGGCGCGGACCGCCTCGAGGAAGCGCGCCTGATGCGCCATCACCTCGAGGCCCTTCGGGGACACGTGGTCGAACTCCGGGGTGGGCGGCAGCTCCATTGTGGCGGATCCGCCGCCGGCGCCCATCTCGAACGCCTTGTACAGCGGACCCATCAGCTCCCAGCCGTCCAGGCGGCGCCGGGGCACCGCCGCCGGGCGCGGGGTGAGGTCCGGCTCCAGGAACGGGTTGGCGAGCTGGCGGGCCTCCACCGACGGCGGGGTCACCTGACGCTCGGCCAGCGCCGCCGGCACGACCGGCGTCTGGATCGGCGCGCTGTCGGTGATGATGAGCTCCTCGGGCGGCAGCTCGGCGCCGGACTCCAGCAGCCAGTCCCGGCGCATCCGCTTGGCGACCGGGCTGGTGGCCTGGTCGGCCTCCAGCAGCTGGATCAGCGAGGTGTCGCGGGCGGCGGTCTTGGCCAGGATCGTGGCGACCCCGTCCAGGCGCTTCAGCAGCTCGACGCGCGAGGCGTCGGACAGCTCGCCGTCCGCCTTCACCCGGGCGCGCTCCTCGCGCACCAGGAACGCGACGACCTGGAACTTCACCCGGTTGGTGGGTCCGAGCTTCCCCCGCTGCGCCTTCGCCTCGATCTCGCGCACCTTGCGCGCGAGGATCGGGATGAGCGGGGCTTCGTCGTCGTGACGGGACGTCTTCCTGCGCCGCGGTGCGGCGGTTGCCGTGCTCGGCATGCTCCTCCTGAGCTGAGTATCCGTCGCCTGTGACCGGCGAACATGGCTCTTCCGTGCGCGGCGCGTGCCGGAACGTCACGGATGGCGGGGCTGCGCGCGCGCATCTCGGCATGCGTGACTGCGGGAGCCCACGCCCGATTCTACGCCATCACGTCGCCGGATGCCGGAAGATGCCAGCGGAACCGCCTCGCCCGACGCCGGGCGACGTCACCTCCAGAGCTGGGCGACCATGTCGTCGGCGTACCCGGTCATGTCCAGATTCAGCCAGCGGGTGGACAGCCACGCGTTCGCCCGGAACACGTGGATCTCGCCGAGCTCCCCGGGCAGCTCGCCCTCGAACACCTGGTGCATCGCGCACCGGGTCTGCGCGGGGTCCTCCGGCAGGTCCGCGCATTCGTATCCCTCCGCGGCGAACGCCTGCTGCAGCTGCGCGGCCTGCGCCTCGTCGACGAGGGCGACGTCGGTTGCGGCGCCGACCTCGGAGGCGGCGCCCCAGGTGCAGTGCAGCCGGGGGACGCTCTCCAGCAGCGCCTGCCCGGCCGGCAGCTCCGTGGACGGCATGGTGAGGGACGGGTCGTTCAGCTGCTGACCGGCGTCGAGCATCCGCGCGGTGAGCTCGTTGCTGAAGACGTCCTCGCAGGACTCCGGCAGGGCGATGTCGTCGGCCGCGTCGTCGGTCGCGTCGTCGGTCGGGGTCGCATCCGGCGACGGCGACGCCGAGGTCGGCGGCGCGGATGCGGGCGGGGATGCCGGGTCCGCGGTCGGTCCCGGGCCTGGTGCGCAGCCGCTCACGGCGGGAAGAAGGAGGAGCGCGGCGAAGGCGACCGCGGCGACGCGACGGCGGGACATGCCCTGATCCTAAGCCGGGGGGCGGCGTCCGGGGTCGTTCTGCGGCTCTTCCCGGGAGAGCACGGCAAAGGCGGCGGCGACGTCGTCGGCGATCTGCTCACGCAGGGCGTCCATGTCGGCGAACGCGACCATTCCGCGCAGGTGCTCGGTGAACTCGACGGTCACCCGGTGCCCGTACAGGTCGAGGTCGTCGGCGCCGAGGACGTGCGCCTCGACCTGGCGGCGGGCGACGTCGTCGAAGGTCGGGTTCGTGCCGACCGAGATCGCGGCCGGATGCCGGATGCCGGAGTCGTGATCGCGCAGCCATCCGGCGTACACGCCGTCCGCGGGGACCAGAGCGTCGACGGTCTCGGACAGGTTCGCGGTCGGGAAGCCCAGCTCGCGGCCGCGCTTGAGCCCGTGCACGACCTCGCCGGTCACGTCCACCGGACGGCCGAGCAGGCGCGCCGCACCGGCGACGTCGCCTTCGGCGAGCAGCTCCCGGATCCAGGTGGATGAGACGCGGCGGTCGGAGCCGGGCAGGTACACGTCCTCGACGACCTCGACCTCGAAGTCGTGCGCCGCGCCCAGTTCCCCCAGCAGTTCGGGACTGCCGGCGCCGCCGCGACCGAAGCGGAAGTCGTGGCCGACGAGCACGGCGCACGCGCGCAGCGCGGCGACGAGGATGTCCGCCACGAACTCCTCCGCGGTCCGGGAGGCCAGCTGCTCGTCGAAGGTGAGCAGCAGGGTGGCGTCGGGATCGTGCTCCCCGAGCAGGGCGATCTTGCGATCGACGTCGACGAGGTTCTCCGGGCAGCGGTCGGGGCGGATCACCGCGAGCGGGTTGCGGTCGAAGGTGACCGCGACCGAGCGCGCTCCGTGCCGGGATGCCAGCTCGCGCATCCGCCGGATCACGGCCTGATGTCCGAGGTGCACGCCGTCGAACTTGCCGATGGCGACGACGGTGCGCCCGAAGTCCGCCGGGATCTCGCCGGGGGCGCGGAAGACGATCACGCCGTCACCTCCGCGGGACGGTGCGTGCGCAGCCACCACAGTCCGAAGACGGGGAGCACCAGCGGCACGAACAGGTAGCCCATCCCGAAGGCGGACCACACGCTGTCGTGCGCGAACAGCTGGGGCATGGTGAGGCTCAGGGTGCCCACCACGAGGACGCCGGTCAGCTCGAACACGATCGCCGTCCAGGCCACCGCGTACCAGCCGCGACGGCCGGCGAGCACGAGCGCCAGCGTGGCGAGGATGTAGACGACGGCGGCGACGGCGGAGAGCGTGTACGCCAGTGGCGCCTCCTCGAAGCGCCGCACGATCTGCACGAAGCTGCGCCCGGTCGCGGCGAGCGCCATCACGGCGTAGACGATGACGAGGACGCGCCCGATGCCCGTCATCCGGGTCCGCGTGAGTGTGTGGGACATTGCGTGTTCCATCCTAGGCCCGGCGGCGGACCCGGGACGGCGCCCGCCGGGTCGGGGGCGCCGCCGCGGCGGATGCCGGCGCGGGGCGGTCTCAGGCGATCTGCACGGTCCAGATCACCTGCATCCGCCACAGCATGATCGCCAGTGCGAAGGCGACCACGCCGAGGATCACCGTGCTCCAGCGGCTGCGCTCGAGCAGCGCCCAGAGCACGCCGCCCACCGGCAGCAGGGCGGCAGAGACGAGGTAGACCCAGAACTCGAGCAGGTCGCCGGTGGGCGGGTTGCCGGCGAGCGGCGCGACGATCGCGACGACGATCTGCACGATCAGGAGCAGCTCGACGACCGCGAGGCTGCCGACCGTGTAGTCGCTGGGACGCCGGCCCGCCAGTCCCGCGACGGTGCAGAACAGCCCGGCGGCGCAGGCCACTGCGATCTGCACGATCGTGAACCACAGGATCATCGCTCCCCCTCCGGCATGTTCATCGCGCTCTTGATGTCCTTCCCGCGCGCCTCCACGACACCCACGAGCAGACCCTCCGGGTCGATCGCGGCGACCTCGGCGGCGACCAGCCGGCCGGCCTGGCCGATCAGGCGCTTGCCGTGGCGCAGGTCCCGCGCCTCCTCGGCGTCCACCTCCAGCACGGGCATGACGCGGCGGGCGGCCTCGGCCGGCGTCAGCGGCACGGCGCCGGCCAGCTCGTCGATGCCGACGGCCGATGCCACGTCGAACCCGCCCACGCGGGTGCGCCGCAGCGCGGTGAGGTGCCCGCCGACGCCGAGCGCGTCGCCGAGGTCGCGGGCGAGGGCGCGGATGTAGGTGCCGGAGGAGCAGTCGACGATGACGTCGAGATCGCGGATGCCGTCCCCGGGCCGGTCGGCGAGCACCTGGAACCTGCGGACGGTGACGCGGCGCGCGGCGAGCTGCACGTCCTCGCCGGCGCGGACCCGGTCGTACGCGCGACGGCCGTCGACCTTGATCGCCGAGACGGCGCTGGGCACCTGCGCGATCGCCCCGGTGAGGGCGGCGACGCCGGCGGCGATGCGGTTCTCGTCGACGCAGGCCCAGGCGCCGGCATCCGCCTGCGCCAGGATCTGGCCGTCCGCGTCGTCGGTCGTGGTGCGCTGACCAAGGCGGATGGTCGCGGTGTACGTCTTGTCCGCGCCGACGATGTAGGTGAGCAGGCGAGTCGCACCCTCGATGCCGATGACCAGCAGCCCGGTCGCCATGGGGTCGAGGGTGCCGGCGTGCCCCACCTTGCGCGTCCCGAAGGCGCGGCGCGTGCGGGCGACCACGTCGTGACTGGTCAGTCCGCCGGGTTTGTCGACGAGGAGGATGCCGGGCGATACCACCCGTTCAGCCTACGCGGCCCCGGCTCCACGGGAGGGCCGTGCGCCCACGGGCTCCCGTCTGCGCGATTATGCTGGCCGGATGCCCGCCACGACCGTCGCCGGAACCGCCTCCGGCATCGCGGACGCGCTGCGGGAATGGTACGCCGCGAACGCGCGCGATCTGCCGTGGCGGCGGCCCGCCTTCCACGAGCGCTACGGCGCGTGGGGCGTGCTGGTCAGCGAGTTCATGCTGCAGCAGACCCCGGTGACCCGCGTGATCCCGCATCTGGACGCCTGGCTCCGGCGGTGGCCGACGCCGGCGGCCTTGGCCGCCGCCACGCCGGCCGATGTGGTGCAGCAGTGGGCGAACCTCGGGTATCCGCGGCGGGCGCTGTGGCTGCACCGCGCGGCGACCGCGATCACCGAGCGCCACGGCGGCGTCGTCCCCCGGGAGGTGCCCGTACTGCTCGCCCTGCCCGGGATCGGCGACTACACGGCGCGCGCGGTCGCGGTGTTCGCGTACGGCGACCGGCATCCCGTCGTCGACACCAACACGCGTCGCGTGCTCGCGCGCGCCCTCGCCGGCCTTTCGCAGCCCGCTCCCCCGTCGCCGCGCGACCTGCACGCCATGGCGGCGCTGCTGCCGGCTGGTGCGGCCGAATCCGCCGTCGTGAACGCCGCGGCGATGGAGCTGGGCGCCACGGTCTGCGTCGCCCGCGCGCCACGGTGCGAGGCGTGCCCGCTGCGCGGCGGCTGCGCCTGGGTCGCGGCCGGCCGCCCCGACACCGGGGACACCCGGCGGCGTCAGGCGCGCTACGAGGGCTCGCACCGGCAGGCGCGCGGCGCGGTGCTGCGCGCGCTGCGGCACGCGGACGGGCACCGGATGCCGGCGGATGCCGTCGCCGCGGACTGGCCGGACCCGGCGCAGCGCGACCGGGCGATCGACTCCCTCATCGCCGACGGGCTGCTCGAGGCGGCCGACGGGATGCTGCGGCTGCCGCGCTGAACGCGCCGGCACGGGTGGTTCCGGCAGGCGCCGCGCCGGCACGGGTGGTTCCGCCAGCGCCGCTCCGGCGTGCGTCACTCCGGCACGTTGCCGGTGTCGTGGCCGAGCAGGAACGGCGTGGAGACCCCGTCGTACACCACATGCGCGACGAGGCCCTCGGCCGCGTGCGGCAGGTTGTGGCAGTGGTCCATCCAGATGCCGGGGTTGTCGGCGAGGAACGCGATCTCGTAGGTCTCGCCGTGTTCCACGTTCAGCGAGTCGACCCACCACGGGCTGCCCGTCGCGGCGACGCCGTTGCGGGAGAGCACCAGCACGTGGTGGCCGTGCAGGTGCATCGGATGCACCTCCCCACTGGCGTTCGAGATCGTCACCCGCACCACATCCCCCTCTCTGACGGGGAACATCGCGGCGTCCGTGCCGGTGCGGCCGTTGACCGTCCACCACAGACCGGGGCGCCCGTCCAGGAAGCCGGGGAGCCGGCCGATCTCGTAGCGGAAGTCGCGGTCGGGGTGCGCCGGGTCGAAGCCGGCAGGCATGGCGCCCGCCCCCTCCGGTGAACCGTAGTGCAGTGAACCGTAGTGCAGCAGGTCGAGCTGACGCTGCGGCTGCGGAGCCGCTGCGGCGTCCTCCCCGAGCAGCACGGATGCCCCGGGCACGTGCACGCGCACCCCGCCGCTGCGCGGCATCCGCACCTCGACGTCGACGCGGCCGCCGGCGGTGATCAGCACCCGCTCCCCCTCCACCGGCGTCGGCCGGTTCACCTCGGTGCCGTCGACGGCGCGGACGAGGAACGGCACGGACGCCCACACCGAGATCGGCGCGTTGTCGGTGTTGATCACCCGGACGCGGACCCGGTCTCCGGGCTCGGCATCCGCTCGCAGCTCGCGTCCGGCGTCCCCGAGCGAGCGGATGCCGTCCGGGTAGGTGTGTGCGGCGGCGACCACCTCGGTCACGTCCGGCTCCGCACCGGCAGCAGGATCGATCACCAGCGCACCGTAGAGGCCGGCGATGACCTGGCGGTGCGACACCTGGTGCGAGTGGTACCAGTAGGTGCCCGCCCGGTCGGCGATGAAGCGGTACACGAAGCTCTCGCCGGGCGCGATCGCGTCCTGTGTGACGCCGGCCACCCCGTCCATCGCGGCGGGCACGTCGACGCCGTGCCAGTGCAGGGTGATCCCCTCCGGCACGTCCTCGTTCCGAAGCCGCACCTCGACCAGGTCGCCCTGCCGCGCTCGGATCACGGGCCCCGGCGTGCTGCCGTTCAGGGTGTTCCCGGTGAACGCCCTGCCGCCGGCGATCCGCACGGTCTCGGTGCGGGCCACCAGGTCGACGGCGACGTCGGCGGGCCGTTCTGGATCGGTGACGAGATCCACGACGCTCACGGGTCCCCCGCCGTGAGCGCCGTGGCCCGCCGCCGCCGTGACGGCGTACGCTCCGGGCCGCAGGCTCTGCCACCACATCGTCCCCAGCACGATGAGGAGCAGAGCCAGCAGCCCGAGCGCGATGACCCGCGCGATCAGTGCCGTGCGGGAGCGGATGCCCTCGGCCGCCGGCATGTCAGACCGTCGCGGAGACCGGTTCCGCGGCCGCGCGCTCGACCAGCGGCCGCCGGCCGACGACGGTGCCGGCGGTGAGCGCGGTGCCGAAGAGGACCAGGGCGTTCAGGCCGTGCAGCAGGGCGAGGAACGTCAGGCCGTGCCCGAGGATGCCGAGCGTCACCTGCAGACCCACCAGCAGCACGATCGCCACGGCGAACGCGACCGCCTTGGGCGCCTTGACGAAGAACGACAGGATGAGCAGCACGATCGACACCAGCGGGATGACGTACATCCCGTTCATGCCGTGGATCATGAGGCCCAGGAACTCCGGCACGGGCGGCGGCGCCGCGGCGCTGGGATCGATCGTCCCTCCGCCGAAGATGTAGGCCGCCAGGCCGGCCGACGCCCACGCGTGGCTGGCCGCCTGCACGGCGACGAGCGCACACACGAGATACGCGAGCACACGATAAGCAGTTCGCACGATGACCCCCAGGTTCATCGGCCGGCCGGAGCATCCGCCGGTCCCCCCTCCGCGACCGTGCGGAGGGACATGCCAAGTACACTCCGCCGAGTCTACGCGTGTCAACTGTTTGCCCGAAAGTACGGAAATACGATCTGAACGGGGACTTCCCGTTCGAGTGATTCGCGCCCGGCTGGGGCCGTTCTACGCGGTCGGAAACGCCGCGGGAGGGTGGTCAGCGCTCGTCGTCGTCCTCGTCGTCGTCGCGACGGTACGGGTCGGCGTCGCCGGCGTGGGTCGCCGCGGATGCCAGGCGGGCGACCTCCTCATCCCGCTCGCGCGCCTGCCGCAGCAGATCGGCGATGTGATCGGCCGTCTCGGGCAGGGCATCCGGGATGAACTCCAGCGTCGGGACGAGGCGCACGTTCAGCTGACGGCCCACCTCGCGGCGCAGCATCCCGGTCGCGGAGGTGAGCGCGGCGCCGCTGGCGATGCGCTCCTCCTCGCTGCCGAGGACCGTGTAGAACACGGAGGCGTGCTGCAGGTCGCCGGAGACCCGGACGTCGGTGATCGTCACGAAGCCGAGCCGCGGGTCGCGCAGGCCCTTCTCCAGACGCTCGGCGAGGATCACGCGGATGCGGTCCGCGAGCCGTGCCTGTCGTTCTCCAGCCATCTTCCTACCTCTTTCCTACTTACCCCGCACAGTACAGCGACGACGGGCCGGAACGTGCGGAGGCGGCTGCCTTCCCGGCGCGAGCATCGGGGTGCCCGCGAAGCGGGCGGGGCCCCCGCTCTGCGAGCGATGGGAAGGCAGCCGCCGGAGCAGCCGTCAGATCAGCCGCGAGGCTTCTCGACCAGTTCCGTGGTCTCGATCTCGTCGCCGATCTGGATGTCGTTGTACTTGCCCAGGCCGATACCGCACTCGAAGTCCGTCCGGACCTCGGTCACGTCGTCCTTGAAGCGGCGCAGCGACTCGATGGCGAGGCCATCGGCGATGACGACGCCGTCGCGGATGACGCGGGCCTTGGCGTTGCGGGTGATCGTGCCGGAGCGGACGATGCAGCCCGCGATGTTGCCGAACTTCGAGGAGCGGAACACCTCGCGGATCTCGGCGACACCGGACTGGACCTCTTCGAACTCCGGCTTGAGCATGCCCTTGAGAGAGTTCTCGATCTCGTCGATCGCGTTGTAGATGACCGAGTAGAACCGGATGTCCACGCCCTCGCGCGCCGCGGCCTCACGGGCCTTGGTGTCGGGGCGGACGTTGAAGCCCACGATGATCGCGTTGTCGATCGTCGCGAGGTTCACGTCGGACTCGGTGATCGCACCCACCCCGCGGTGGATGATCCGCAGCTGGACCGAGTCGTCGACCTCGATCTTGAGCAGCGACTCCTCCAGCGCCTCGACGGCACCGGACACGTCGCCCTTGATGATGAGGTTGAGCGTCTCGACCTTGCCCTCTTCCAGAGCGCGGGTGAAGTCCTCGAGCGAGATGCGCTTGCGAGCCTTCGCCAGCTGCGCGTTGCGCTCCACGGCCTCGCGCTTCTCGGCGATCTGACGCGCGGTGCGGTCCTCGTCGGTGACGATGAACACGTCGCCGGCGCGGGGCACCGAGTTCAGACCCTGCACCTGCACCGGGCGCGACGGGGCGGCGGCCTCGACGGCCTCGCCGTTCTCGTCGAGCATGGCGCGGACGCGACCGTACGCCGTGCCGGCGACGATCGCGTCGCCGACGCGCAGGGTGCCGGACTGGATCAGCACGGTCGCCACGGCGCCGCGGCCCTTGTCGAGCTTCGCCTCGATGGCCACACCGCGTGCCGCCTTGTTCGGGTTGGCGGTGAGGTCCAGACCGGCGTCGGCGGTGAGCAGCACGGCGTCCAGGAGCTCCTGGATGCCGGTGCCCTGACGCGCGGACACGTCGACGAACATGACGTCGCCGCCGTACTCCTCGGCCACCAGGCCGTACTCGGTCAGCTGCTGGCGCACCTTGGCCGGGTTGGCCTCGGGCTTGTCGACCTTGTTGACCGCGACCACGATCGGCACACCGGCCGCCTGGGCGTGGTTCAGGGCCTCCACCGTCTGCGGCATGATGCCGTCGTCGGCGGCGACCACCAGGATCGCGAGGTCGGTCACCTGCGCACCACGGGCGCGCATGGCGGTGAACGCCTCGTGACCCGGGGTGTCGATGAAGGTGATCGCGCGCTCGATGCCCTCGTGCTCGGTCCACACCTGGTACGCACCGATGTGCTGGGTGATGCCGCCGGCCTCGCCCTCGATGACGTTGGTCTGGCGGATCGCGTCCAGCAGGCGGGTCTTACCGTGGTCGACGTGACCCATCACGGTCACCACCGGCGGGCGGATCTCGAGGTCCTCCTCGTTCTCCTCCTCGAGCTCCTGCTCCAGGTTGAGACCGAAGCCCTCGAGGAGCTCCTTGTCCTCGTCCTCGGGCGAGACGATCTGGACCTTGTAGCCCAGCTCGGCGCCGAGGACCTCGAAGGTGGCCTCGTCCAGCGACTCGGTCGCGGTGGCCATCTCACCGAGGTTGAAGAGGATCGTGACGAGGGTGCCGGGCTGCACGGTGTAGCCGGTCAGCGCCTCGATCTTGTCCGCGAAGTCGGCGATGGAGGCGCCACGGCGCATCCGGATGATCTCGCCGTTGCCCTTCTGGACGTTGACGCCGCCGACGACCGGGGCGTCCCGCATCTCGAATTCCTGGCGCTTCGCCCGCCGCGACTTGCGCTGCTTGCTCTTGCCGCCGCCCTTGCCGAACGCGCCAGCCGTGCCGCCGCCGGGACCGCGGCCACGGCCACCGCCGGGACGGCCGGCGAAGCCGCCACCGCCGCCGGGACGCTGGAAGCCGCCGCCGGTGCCGGCGCCGCCGGGACGACCCGGACCGCCGGAGCGCTGCTGGAACGGCGCGCCGGGGCGACCGCCCTGGCCGCCGCGAGCGCCGCCGGGACGACCCGGTCCGCCCGGACGCGGAGCGCCGATGCGGGGCGAGCCGGGACGCGGGGCCTGCGGACGCGGGATGTTGCCCGGCGTCGGGCGCTGGCCCATGCCCTGCTGCGAGGAGAACGGGTTGTTACCAGGACGCGGTCCAGCCGGACGCTGGCCCATGCCCTGCGCCGACGAGAACGGATTGTTGCCCGGACGCGGGGCGCCGGGACGCGGAGCGCCGCCACCGGGCTTCGGGGCGTTGCCGCCGGGCTTGGGCGCGGCGGAGCCGGGCTTCGGCGCGGGGGCGGCCGGGCCGGGGGCCGGTGCGGCGGGCTTCGCCGCGGGGGCCGCCGGAGCGCCGGCTGCGGGAGCCGGTGCCGCCGAGGCTGCCGGCGCCTCCGGGGCGGCCGGAGCGGCGGGCTTCGCCGGGCCGGGCTTGGGCCCGGGGGTCGAGGTCGCGGGCTTCGCGGCACCCTGGGTCTTCGGGGCGGGCTTGGACTCCGCCTTCGCGGCGGCGGGCTTCGCCGCCGGGTCCGCCTCGATCGCCGCACGCAGCTTGCGCGCCACCGGCGGCTCGATGGTCGAGGACGGGCTCTTCACGAACTCGCCGAGCTCCTTGAGCTTGGCGAGCGCGAACTTGCTGTCGACGCCGAGCTCAGCGGCGATCTCGTGTACACGTGGTTTGGCAGCCACAATTCTCCTGTCTGGGTCGGTCGGCCCAGACAGGGCAGACCATTAGTCGCGGACGGGTCTCATTTCGAGCCGTTCACTTTGTTTCCATAGCCGTTCAGCCGTTTCTCGATGGTCTGCATGTCCTCGCCCTCGGGGAAATCGAGCGGCGGAGACACACGGAGTGCTCGTGCGAAAGCCCGGCGCCGCAGCGCGGCCTCCAGGCATCCGGGCGTCGGATGTAGCCACGCTCCCCGGCCCGGCATCACGGCGCGCTCGTCCAGGACGAGCTCTCCGTTGACGGCGACCACCCTGATCAGGGCGGAGCGGGGAGCGCGCAGGCGACAGCCGACGCACGTTCGTACGGGTTCCATCCTACACCTCGAAGCTGCGCCCCGGTCTCAGCGCCTCACTCCATCACGCTGTCGGGCTGGATGTCGATCTTGGCGCCGGTGAGCTTCGCGGCCAGGCGGGCGTTCTGCCCTTCCTTGCCGATGGCGAGCGACAGCTGGTAGTCGGGCACCAGGGCGCGGACCGCCTTCGTGCCGGCGTCCAGCACGAAGGCGCTGCTCACCTTGGCCGGTGACAGGGCGTTCGCGACGAAGGTCGCCAGATCCGGGCTGTAGTCGACGATGTCGATCTTCTCGCCGGCGAGCTCCTCGGTCACGGCGCGGACGCGGCGGCCCATCTCGCCGATGCAGGCGCCCTTGGCGTTGACGGAGGGGTCGTTCGCGCGCACCGCGATCTTGGTGCGGTGGCCCGCCTCGCGGGCGAGCGAGACGATCTCGACGAGACCGCCGGCGATCTCCGGCACCTCGAGCGCGAACAGCTTGCGCACCAGGCCGGGATGCGTGCGGGAGACCGTGATCGACGGGCCCTTGGCGCCCTTGGCGACGCTGGTGACGTACACGCGCAGGCGCGACCCGTGGGTGTACTCCTCGCCGGGGACCTGCTCCTCGGGAGGCAGGATCGCCTCGACCGAGCCGAGGTCGACGTGGATCATCCGCGGGTTGGGGCCCTGCTGCACGACGCCCGCGACGATGTCGCCCTCCTTGCCGCGGAACTCGCCGAGCACGGCGTCGTCGGCGAGGTCGCGCAGGCGCTGGCTGATGACCTGCTTGGCGGCGTAGGCGGCGATGCGGCCGAAGTCCTCGGGAGTGGTCTCCTCCTCGCCGATGATCGCGCCGTCCTCGTCGCGCACCGGCTGCAGCACGGCGACGTGCCCGGTCTTGCGGTCGAGTTCGACACGGACGCCCTCGGGGACGGTTCCCTCGGCGGAGACGTGCTTGCCGTATGCCGTCAGAACGGCCTGCTCGATGATCGCGACGAGTTCGTCGAAGGGGATCTCCTTCTCCTTCTCGATCCCGCGCAGCAGCCCCAGTTCGATGTCCATAGCGGCCTCCCTATTCAGCTCTCACCGCGGGCAGACTTCCCCGCGGGCATCCGTACAGGATAGCCGACGCGGGGGGGCGCGGAGCAGCCGCCGGCGCTGCGCCGATCACGCGGGACCGGCGGAGTGGCGCCCGGGTTCGTTCGCGGGCCCTGGGCGTGCAGGACGAGGCGGGGCCCGCCCGACGGCGGCCCCGCCTCGTGTCATGCGGATCAGCCGCGGTACACCTGCACCACGGACGGCCGGGGCGCGTCCGGCACGTCGCCGGGGGCGGTGGAGCCGTAGTCGGGGAACAGCGAGCGCGGGGCGCCGAACTCGCCGTCCTCGCCGGGGTGCTGCACGGCGACGAACACCAGGCCCTCACGGTCGTGGATCACCGGGCCGCAGGTCTCGGCGTCCCGCGGGACGGCGAGGAACTGCTGCACGTGCCCGCGGTGCTCGCCCTCGAGCGGCACCTTGAACAGGCCGTCGTTGCGCCCGATGGTGCTCGGCGCGCCGTCGGTGGAGATCCACAGGTTGCCCTCGGAGTCGAAGGCGACGTTGTCCGGGCAGGAGATCGGCGAGACCAGCTCCTTCGGGAAGCCGGCGAAGTAGGCGTGCTCGAAGGACGCCGGGTCGCCGCACAGCATCAGCACGCTCCAGCCGAACGTCTCCCCGCCTGGCCGGCGGTCTCGGTGATCTCCAGGATGTGGCCGTAGCGGTTGCCGGTGACCGGGTTCGCCTCGTCGGCCACGGTGCGGCGGGTGTTGTTCGTGAGCGCCACGTAGACGCGGCCGGTCTGCGGGTGCGGCTGGACGTCCTCCGGGCGGTCCATCTTGGTGGCGCCGACCGCATCCGCGGCGAGACGCGTGTACACCAGCACCTGCTCGGTGGTGAACCCGGGCATCGCGCTCTCGCCGTTGCGGGTGAGCGCGATCCACTCCCCCGTGCCGTCGAAGGCGCCGTCGGAGGGCAGCGCGCCGGAGCCGTCGATCTCGGATGCCGGCGAGTTGCCGCGGAACCGCGCCACGTACAGGTCGCCCTCGCTGAGCAGGGTCAGGTTCTTCTTGCGCGAGCCGGAGATGCGGTTCTTCGACACGAACTTGTAGAGGTAGTCGTTGCGCTCATCGTCGCCCATGTACGCGACGACGCGGCCGTCCTCGGCGACGTGCACATTCGCACCCTCGTGCTTGAACCGGCCCATCGCGGTGTGCTTGCGCGGCGTCGAGGTGGGATCCTGCGGATCGATCTCGACGATGTAGCCGAAGCGGTTCGGCTCGTTCACGTAGCCGGGGTCGTGGGCGTCGAAGCGCGGATCGTACGTCTCCCACCCGGTCGAGGTGGCGCTCGTGCTGGAGCCGCTGTAGCGCTTCTGCTCGGGCGTGTCCGCGGCCCAGGCGAAGTAGCCGTTGAAGTTCTCCTCGCCGGAGAGGACGGTGCCCCACGGCGTGGTGCCGCCGGCGCAGTTGCCGAGCGTGCCGTGCACCCAGCGACCCTCCGGGTCGGCGGCTGTCTTCACCAGGTCGGACCCGGCAGCCGGTCCGGTCAGCTCGAACACGGTCTCCACCGTGATGCGGCGGTTGCGCTTGCCGTCCACGACGTACTGCCACGGGTCGCCGACCCGGTCGCGGCGGATCTCCAACACCGACATGCCCTGCGCGGCCTTGTAGATGTCGCCGCGGCGACGCAGCTCGGCCGGGTCGGTGGTGGCCGGGAACATCAGGTTCGGGTTGACGTACTCGTGGTTGTTCACGAGCACGCCGGTCTTGCCGCTCGGGTCGGCGAGGATGTCGAGGTAGTCGCAGTTGTAGCCGAACTGGCGGGCCTGCGCCTCGGGGGTCTGGGCGTCGATGTCGAAGACCGGCGCGTCGGAGAACAGCCGGTCGCCCCAGCGGATGATCGGCTTCCAGGTGTATCCGGCGGGCACCGAGACCGCATCGATCGTGGCCGGGACCGGCGGGATGGCCTCGAAGGCGAGGCCGGCCGTGCCGGGGCGGCCGAACGACGCGCCCGCGCCGGCGGCGCCCGCCGCGGCAGGAGCGGAGGTCGGGGTGCCGCGCCCGACGCCGACGACGGCGGCGACGGCACCGGTGACGCCGAGTCCGAGCAGGGCGCGCCGCGAGAAGACCGCGGAGGCGATGGAGCGGAAGTGCTCGTTGTCGGAGGTGTTGCACTCCGGGCCGAGGCAGGCGCTCGCGCACTTCAGCGCGCAGGTCACCGGCGAGCGCTTGCCGCGCGCGTGGTCGGCGCCGGTGGCCACCAGCGGCAGGCTGCGGCGGATGTTGTCGATCAGGGGCATCGGTTCCTCCAGGGGCGGGTCGTGCATGCGCGGGTCGTGCATGCGGCAGGTTCCTCCCCCGAGGTGACCGGCGCGTGATCGCCGCCTGAACTCTCGCTCAGCGTGCCGAGGGCAGCTCGTTGATCGCGCGGATCAGCGTGTGCAGCGATCCCACCGCGCGCTGCTTGAGGGTGAGCACCAGGCGCGGCAGCTCCACGGCGTCCCCGTCCGACCGCTCCACCGGGAGCGGGCCGCTGCGGGCGATCGAGCCGTCCGCCAGCATGTCCGCGAACCGCTCGTTGAGGGCCGCGATGTCGGCATCCGTGGGCTCGTGCACGAGACGGAGGACGAGCTGGTCCCCCACCCAGCGCAGCGAGTCGTAGTTGCGCCAGAACCCGGTCACCTCGGCGACCGCGCGCTCGACGGAGTCCGTGACCAGCACGCGGTCGAGATCGTCCGGGGAGATCACCCCGGCCGGCACCATCTGCTCCTGGACGAAGCGGCGCAGGCCCTCCCAGAATCCGCCGCCGGGCGCGTCGAGCAGCACGATCGGCATCGGCTCGGCCTTGCCGGTCTGCTGCAGGGTGAGCAGCTCGAACATCTCGTCCAGGGTGCCGAATCCGCCCGGCAGGCAGATGAACCCGCGGGACTCCTTCATCAGCATGAGCTTGCGGGTGAAGAAGTACTTCATCGAGACGACCTGGGCGTTCTCGGCGACGATCGAGTTCGCCTTCTCCTCGAACGGCAGCCGGATCGACACGCCGAGCGACATCTGCGCCCCGGCGCCCTCGGCGGCCGCCTGCATGATCCCGGGACCGGCGCCCGTGACGACCATCCAGCCGTCCGCGGCGAGCGCAGCGGCGACGTCGCGGGCCTGCAGGTAGAGCGGGTCGTCGTGGCGGGTGCGCGCGGACCCGAAGACGGTCACCTTGGGCACGTCGTGGAACGGCCGGAACAGCCGGAACGCATCCCGCATCTCGCTGAGCGCCGCGGACGCGATCTTCAGGTCGAGCCGGTCGGTGTGCTCGATCCCGAGCATCAGGCCGGTCTGCAGCATCCGCGCCACCAGGGCCCGATCGGATCGGATGCCCGCGTCGTCGAGCAGTGCGGTCACGTCGCGGCGGAGACCCTCCGGCAGGGATGCATCAGTCATGTCCCCAGCCTGTCACGCGAGGCCGCTCGCGGGGTGCAGCGGTCAGCGGATGCCGCGCAGATACGCCACCACGGCCGCGACGCGCCGGTGGCTGCCGCCGGAGCGGTCGAGGCCGAGCTTGGTGAAGATCGCGGTGGAGTGCTTCTCCACTGCGGACAGCGAGATGTGCAGCATCCGGCCGATCTCGGCGTTCCCGTGACCCTCGGCCATCAGGGCGAGCACCTCCCGTTCGCGGGGCGTGAGCCGCGCCAGCCCCTCGGCGTCGGCGGCGAGACCGGCGGTGCCGATGCCGGTCCTCGCGGCGCCGGCGGATGCCGTCGTGGCCGGGCGGCTCCCCGCGATCAGAGCGACCGGCAGCGAGGAAGGCGGCCGTCGCGAAACCCCCGGAGACCACGGCGCCGGCGGCCAGCAGCAGCCCGACGAGCGCGAGCGCCGCGAGCGGAAGCGTGAGCCGCCCGCGGATGTCGCGACCGTCGCGGACGAACCGGACGATCGCGATCACGGCGGCGACCAGCGGCAGTGCGAGGACGACGGCCGAGGCCGTCGCGATCCACGGCGGCAGGACCGCCGCGATCGGACCGTACTCGCCATCGCCGAGCACGGCGGGCGTGGGGCCGGCGAGGGCCGCGGCGACCGGGACGACGAGTGCGGCCAGCGCCGACCAGGCGGGCCGCGGCACAGGACCCGCCGGATAGCCGGCGGCGAGGACGACCAGCAGCGCGAACCCGGCGACGAAGAGCAGCTGCGACAGCAGATGCCACCACGCGGCCGCGGCGGGGATCACCCGTGCGGCCGCCGACGCCGCGAACGCCAGCAGGTGCGCGGCCCCGAGCGCGACGAGCAGACGGCAGCTGAGGTCGGCCGCCCGCCACAGCGGACCCAGGAGGCCGGCCAGCACGAACAGCGCCGGGACGAGCAGCGCGGACTCCACGCCGCCGACCACCGCCCCGGCGAAGACCAGGGCCGCCGGCGCGAGCGCCGCCGGCACCAGGGTGGCCGCGGTCCACGTGGTCGCCGCCCGGCCGGCTGCCGGCCGGCGAGCAGGATCGCGCTTCCTCCGCCGCTTCATCCGCTCAGTATGACCACTCCGCGCCGGTCCGGGGCGGCCTCCGCGGCATCCGTCCGGAGAAATGCGGTCGACCGCACCCCCTGTTGCGGTCGCCGCAGTGCCGCGCGGCGGTGCGACGGCATAGCGTCACGGCATCCGGTCCCCGATCGAAGGAGTCCTCATGTCCGCCACCGCCCTCGCCCACGCGCCCGCCGCCGACCGCCGCCCGCGGGTCCGCATCCGCACCGGTCAGGTGCTTCTGAGCGTGCTGTTCGCGCTCTGCGCGATGATCGCCGCGTCGACCGCGTTCGCCGACGACCCGTTCGAGCCGGCGGCCGTGGTGCTGATCGCCTCGTTCGGATGCCTCGCGGCCGTGCTCGGCGCGGCGATCGTCTGGAGCCTGCCGGCCGCACCCCGGCTGTGGTGGGCGCTGTGGGCGCTGCCGGGCTTCTTCGTGCGGCACGTCGCGGCGCTCGGCACGTGGGTGCCGGATGCCGTGTTCGCGGTCGCCGCGACCGCGGGAGTGCTGCTGGCCAAGCCGGCGCGGGCCAGGCCGGCGCGGGACTGAGCCGCGACCGGTGCTGCGCCTCAGCGGGCGGACAGCCGCGTCACCGCTTCCTCGACGGACAGGGTGTCGCGGTCGCCGCTGCGACGGTCCCAAAGCTCGACCTGGCCGTCCGCGGCACCGCGTCCGACGACGAGGATCCGCGGCACGCCGACGAGCTCGGCGTCGCCGAACTTCACGCCGGGAGACACCTTGGGCCGGTCGTCGTAGAGCACGTCGAGGCCGGCGCTCTCGAGCTCGGCGGAGACGCGCTCGGCGAGCTCGTACGCGAGCTCGTCCTTGCCGGTCGCGACCACGTGCACGTCGAACGGAGCGACGGACGCCGGCCAGATCAGGCCCTTCTCGTCATTGTTCAGCTCGGCGAGGATCGCGAGGATCCGGGTCACGCCGATCCCGTACGAGCCCATCGTGACGGTGGCGAGCTTGCCGTTCTCGTCGAGGACCTTCAGGCCCAGCGTCTCGGCGAAGAAGCGGCCGAGCTGGAAGACGTGGCCGATCTCCATGCCGCGGGCGAGCTCCACCGGGCCGGAGCCGTCCGGCGCCGGGTCGCCGGCGCGGACGTTCGCGATCTCGACGGTGCCGTCGGCGACGAAGTCGCGGCCCGCGACGAGCGAGTGCACGTGCTTCTCGTCGATGTTCGCGCCGGTGATCCAGCGGGTCCCGTCGACGACGCGCGGGTCGACGAGGTAGCGGATGCCGGTGGCCGACTCCTCCCCGAGGATCGGGCCGGTCTCCGACCACGGTCCGATGTAGCCGCGCACCAGCAGCGGGTGGCGCTCGAAGTCGGCATCCGTCGCGGGCTCGACCGCCGCAGGGGCGAACGCGACCTCGGCGCGCTTCTCGTCGACCTCGCGGTCGCCGGGGATGCCGACGACGACGAGCTCGCGGGTGCCGTCGAGGTGGGTGAGCGCGAGCACGACGTTCTTCAGCGTGTCGGCGGCGGTGTACTCCCCCTCGAGCACCTCGTTGGCGTACGCGACGAGCGTGTCGATGGTGGGCGTGTTCGGGGAGTCGAAGACGACCGGGGCCGGCGCGTCGTCCCACGCGATGGGTTCGGGCGCGATCGTGGTGAACGCCTCGACGTTGGCGGCGTAGCCGCCGGCGCTGCGGACGAACGTGTCCTCGCCGACCGGCGTGGGGTGCAGGAACTCCTCGCTGCGGGCGCCGCCCATCAGACCGTTGTCCGCCGCGACGATGACGTACTCGAGGCCGAGCCGCTGGAAGATGCGCTCGTAGGCGTCGCGCTGCGCCTGGTAGCTGGCATCCAGCCCGGCATCCGTGACGTCGAAGGAGTACGCGTCCTTCATCGTGAACTCGCGGCCGCGGAGGAGCCCGGCTCGCGGACGCGCCTCGTCGCGGTACTTGTCCTGGATCTGGTAGATCGTCAGCGGCAGGTCCTTGTACGAGGAGTAGAGGTCCTTCACCAGCAGGGTGAACATCTCCTCGTGCGTGGGCGCGAGCAGGTAGTCGGCGCCCTTGCGGTCCTGCAGGCGGAAGATGCCGTCACCGTACGACTCCCACCGGCCGGACTGCTCGTACGGGTCGCGCGGCAGCAGGGCCGGGAAGTGCACCTCGAACGCGCCGGCGGCGGCCATCTCCTCGCGGATGATCTGCTCGAGCCTCGCCTTCACCCGCAGGCCCAGCGGCAGCCAGGTGAAGATGCCCGGCGCGGTGCGCCGGATGTAGCCGGCCCGGACCAGGAGCCGGTGGCTGGTGACCTCCGCATCGGCGGGGTCCTCACGGAGCGTGCGCAGGAAGAAGTTCGTTAGGCGAGTGACCACCCGTCGATTCTAGTGACGCGCGGGAGGCGGCCGGAACGGCGGCGGGTGCGGATGCCCGGGATGCGGGCTGCCGGTGCGGATGCCCGGTGCGGCATGCCCGGGGTGCCTCGGCGCGGGGCATCCGCCGTCCGCGTCGGGAGCGGATCGTAGGCTGGCGTCATGCCTCAGCTCCGATCGCACGTCGCCCCGTCCGCCGCGCAGAGCGAGCTGGCCGCCGCCCTCGCCGCTCTGCGGGAGTCGCTCGATGCGCCGGAGGAGTTCCCGGCGCAGGCCCTCGCCGAGGCGGAGGCGGCGCGTCCGGCGGAGACCGGCCGCGACCTGCGCGAGGTGCCGTTCGTGACCCTCGACCCGGCCGGCGCACGGGACCTCGACCAGGCGTTCCACCTCGAGGGGTCGGATGCCGGGTACCGCGTGCGCTACGCGATCGCGGACGTCCCGGGGTTCGTCACCCCCGAGGGGGCCGTGGACCGCGAGGCGCGCCGGCGCGGGCAGACCCTGTACGCCGCCGACGGCACGATCCCCCTGCATCCGCGAGTGCTCAGCGAGGACCGGGCGTCCCTGCTGCCCGGCGTCGACCGTCCCGCACTGGTGTGGACGTTCGACCTGGACGACGCCGGCGCGGTGACCGCATTCGGCCTGGAGCGCGCGCTGATCCGCTCTCGCGAGCAGCTGGACTACGTCTCGGCGCAGGTCGCAGTCGACCGCGGGGATGCCGGGCAGCTGTCGCTGCTGCGCGAGATCGGCACGCTGCGTCAGGAGCAGGAGCGGCGCCGCGGCGGCGCCAGCCTGAACATCCCGGATGCCGAGGTCGTGCAGGACGCGGACGGCACGTACGGCATCCAGCGTCGGCATCCGCTGCCGGTCGAGGACTGGAACGCGCAGCTGTCGCTGATGACCGGGATGGCCGCGGCGGCGCTCATGCTGGAGGCGGGGATCGGCGTGCTGCGGACCATGCCGCAGCCCAGCGAGGAGGCGTTCGAGACGTTCCGCCGGAGGACCGTGGCGCTCGGCCGGCCGTGGACCAGCGGGCGGTACGGCGAGTACCTGCGCAGCCTCGACCGGAACGACCCGATGACGCTGCCCGTGCTCGAGGCGGCCGCCTCGCTGTTCCGCGGGGCCGGATACCTCGCCTTCGACGGGGAGGCGCCCGAAGACGCCGTGCAGGCGGCGATCGCGGCGCCGTACGCGCACGCGACCGCGCCGCTGCGTCGGCTGGTCGACCGCTGGTCGCTGGCGATCTGCCTGGCCGTGACGCAGGGCCAGGCGGTGCCCGAGTGGGTGCGCCGGTCGCTCGCCGAGGTGCCCGCGCTGATGGAGGCGTCGGCGCAGCGGGCGTCGCGGCTGAACGCGGAGACGCTCGACCGGGTCGAGGCGGCGCTGCTGACGCCGCTGGTGGGCTCGCGGCTGGAGGGGACGGTGATCGAGCCCCGTGGCGAGGGCCGGGCGAGTGTGCAGTTCGCCGAGCCCGCCGTGACCGTGGCCGCTCCGGTGCCGGACGGGACGGCCCCCGGCGAGACGGTGTCGCTGCGCCTCGTGCGCGCCGACATCGCGAACGGCACCGTCGACTTCGAGCTCTGACCGGACGCCCCGGTCGTTGAGCGAGGACGCGCGCAGCGCGACCGAGACGAAACGCCCCGCGCACCCCCGGTCGCCCTCCCCCGGTCGTTGAGCGAGCACCGGCGCAGCCGGAGCGAGACGAAACGCCCCACCACGCCAGGTCGCCCTCCCCCGGTCGTTGAGCGAGGACGCGCGCAGCGCGACCGAGACGAAACGCCCCGCGCACCCTCGATCACGCGGCGCAAGCGCGGGTCGGCGAGCCAGCCGAGCCGGCGCACCACCCGTCGCCCGAGCAGGCCGATCATCAGCAGCGTCCCCGCGAGCGCGACGGCGTAGGCCGTCACGTACAGCACCCCCTCGGCGAACGACACCGGCAGCACCGCCGCGACGATCAGCGCGTAGGTGGGGCTGCAGCTCGAGAACACCGGCCCCAGGGCGGCACCGGTCAGCACGTCGCCGAGCGCCCCGCGACGGGATCCGGATCCCTGCAGCAGCTCGCCGCTGCGCTCCTGCCACCGGAACCGGGCGGAGAGCCGGTCCCAGAGAGCGGGGAAGATCAGGTCGACGCCGAGCAGGATGATGAGCGCCCCGGACACCGCCTGCCACGCCGCGGGAGGGACGCCGAGCAGCGCCGTCGTCGCCTTGAGCGCCAGCGTGAAGACCACCACGCTCACCGCCAGAGATGCGGCGATGACGTACGGGCGGAAGCGACTGCGCGTGCCATCCGCGACGGCCGCGCCCCCGACGATGACCGGCAGCAGCGGCAGCACGCACGGGGCGGCCACCGTCAGCACCCCGGCGGCGAGACTGAGCAGGAGGGATGCCGTGATCGCGGTCTCACGGGGCCGCGGCGAGCAGCGAGGCGATCGACGGGTCGTCGTACAGGACCGCGCTGGACAGCTTCCGCCCCTCGTCGTCCACGTACACGACGGTGGTCTGCCGGGTGACCCCGTACTTCTGCCGCAGATCCACCCTGTCGTCGTAGTCCACCTTGAACACGGTCATCCCGTCGGGGACGCCGGCGCTGCGCAGCTCCTCGTCCAGCGCCCGGCACTGCGGGCACCAGGAGGCGTGGAAGAACAGCACCTTGGTGCCGGAGACGGCCTCGATCGCGCCGTCGTCGTAGTCGCGGTACACGCCGGGGGCCGGTGCGGCGGTGTCCTCCGCCCCGGGTTGCGGCGGGGTCTCGGATGCCGACGGCTGACCGGATCCGGATGGGGTGTCGCTCGGGGACGCGGACGCCGTCGCGGACGGCACAGGGTCATCGGCTCCCGGCGGCGCCGCCCCGGCGCATCCGCTCAGGCCGAGCGACAGCACGACGACGACGAGACACGTGGCGATACGCATGGCGCCTCCCGGGCATCCGTCCCCCTAGGGACAACGGTACGCCGGCACCCGCGCGAACGGCAGGGCAGGTGCTTAGGCCGTGACGACCTGGGCGGTGCCGATGGGCGCGTCCGGACCCATCTCGGCGGCGATCCGGTTCGCCTCCTCGATCAGCGTCGGCACGATCTCGGCCTCGGGCACGGTCTTGATGACCTCGCCCTTCACGAAGATCTGGCCCTTGCCGTTGCCGGAGGCGACACCCAGGTCGGCCTCGCGAGCCTCGCCGGGACCGTTCACGACGCAGCCCATCACCGCGACGCGCAGCGGCACGGTCATGTCCTTCAGCCCCTCGGTCACGCTGTCGGCGAGCGAGTAGACGTCCACCTGCGCGCGACCGCAGGACGGGCACGACACGATCTCGAGCTTGCGCTCTCGGAGGTTCAGCGACTGCAGGATCTGATGGCCGACCTTGACCTCCTCCGCGGGCGGGGCGGAGAGGGAGACGCGGATGGTGTCGCCGATGCCCTCGCCCAGCAGGATGCCGAACGCGGTGGCGCTCTTGATCGTGCCCTGGAACGCGGGGCCTGCCTCGGTGACGCCCAGGTGCAGCGGCCAGTCGCCGCGCTCGGCGAGCATCCGATAGGCCTTCACCATCACCACGGGGTCGTTGTGCTTGACCGAGATCTTGAAATCGTGGAAGTCGTGCTCCTCGAACAGCGACGCCTCCCACACGGCGCTCTCCACGAGCGCCTCCGGCGTGGCCTTGCCGTACTTCTCGAGCAGGCGGCGATCCAGCGAGCCGGCGTTCACGCCGATCCGCAGCGACACGCCCGCGGCGGCGGCCGCCTTCGCGATCGCGCCCACCTGGTCGTCGAACTTGCGGATGTTGCCGGGGTTCACGCGCACGCCCGCGCAGCCGGCGTCGATGGCCTGGAAGACGTACTTCGGCTGGAAGTGGATGTCGGCGATGACCGGGATCTGGCTCTTCTTCGCGATGATGTGCAGCACGTCGGCGTCGTCCTGAGACGGCACGGCGACGCGCACGATCTCGCAGCCGGATGCCGTCAGCTCGGCGATCTGCTGCAGCGTGCCGTTGATGTCGGTGGTCTTCGTCGTGGTCATCGACTGCACACTGACAGGCGCGTCACCGCCGACGAGCACCTTGCCGACCCGGATCTGGCGGGACTTGCGACGCGGGGCGAGGACGTCGGGGACGCGCGGCATCCCAAGGTTCACTGCTGGCACGCCTCAAGCCTACGACGCCAGGATCGACGGAGGCTGGGTGCCCCGATGTGGTAGTTTCAGGCGCGTGAACGTCCCCGCATGGTGGCCCGCCGTCTAGGCGGTGTGTTCGCGTACTCACAGACCGCCCACCAGGGCGGTCTTTTCGTCTGGCCGCCCGGAATCCAGGAGAACCATGAAGCTGGCCGACCCCAGCACCTCGTACGTGCTCATCGCACGCGACGGCGCCGACACCGTGGAGCTGCTCACCGGCGAGGTGGTCGACGTCGACCTGCTCGCCGACATCCCGCTCGACGACGACGGCAGCGCCCGCGAGGTGTTCGCGATGGTGCCGTACCGGCAGGTGCGCGAGCGCGGGTTCGAGGCGCAGGACGACGGCACCCCGCTGCGCTGCCTGCTCGTCGCGACGCACGAGCACATCCCGACGGCAGAGCTGCTCGCCCAGCTGCCGGATGCGCCGATCCCGCTGCGCGACGGCGGCTTCGACCTGTCCGACGAGGAGTACGCCGGGATCGTGGAGCGGGTGATCGCCGACGAGATCGGCCGCGGCGAGGGGGCGAACTTCGTCATCCGCCGCGACTACACCGCCTCCTTCGACGGGGACGACCGCACCGCCGCGCTCACCTGGTTCCGCGCGCTGCTCGAGCACGAGCGCGGCGCTTACTGGACCTTCGCGGTGGTCACCCCGGGTCACATCGCGGTCGGCGCGAGCCCGGAGGCGCACGTCGTCGCCCGCGACGGCGTGGTCACCATGAACCCGATCTCGGGCACGTTCCGGCATCCGGCCGGCGGCGCCACCAAGGAGTCGCTGACGGAGTTCCTCTCCTCCACCAAGGAGACCGAGGAGCTGTTCATGGTGGTCGACGAGGAGCTGAAGATGATGAGCGCCGTCTGCTCGGACGGCGGGCGCATCACCGGACCGCACCTCAAGGAGATGTCGCGCCTCACCCACACCGAGTACATGCTCCGCGGCCGCAGCCGGCTCGACCCGCGCGACGTCCTGCGCGAGACCATGTTCGCCCCGACCGTGACCGGCTCCCCCATGCAGAACGCGTGCGCCGTCATCCGCCGGCACGAACGGGAGCCGCGGGGCTACTACTCCGGCGTCGCCGCGCTGTTCACCCCCAACGCGCACGGCGGACACGACCTCGACGCCCCCATCCTGATCCGCACCGTGTACATCGACGGCGGGCGCCTGCGGGTGCCGGTCGGCGCGACCCTGGTGCGGCACTCCGACCCGCTCGGCGAGGTCGGCGAGACGCACGGGAAGGCCGCGGGCGTGCTGGGGGCGATCGGCGCGATCGAGCGCGACCACGTCGCCGAGGCGCAGGAGGACCCGGATGCCCCGACCGTGCCGCGTCCGCTCGCCGACGACCCGGAGATCGCCGCGCTGCTCGCCTCCCGCAACGCGAGGCTGGCCGACTTCTGGCTGCAGCCGCAGGAGGCCCCGGGCACGGGTCCGTTCGCGGGGCACCGCGCACTCGTGGTGGACGCCGAGGACCGGTTCACCACCATGCTGGCGCACCAGCTGCGCCACCTCGGGCTGGACGTCACGATCGCGCCGTGGGACGAGGTGGCGGATGCCGCGGTGGACGCCGCCGAGCTCGTCGTGGCCGGTCCCGGACCGGGCGACCCGCGGGACGGCTCGTCGCCGCGGATCGCGCGGATGCGGGAGGTCGTCGCGCGGCGGATGGATGCCGGGCGCCCGCTGCTCGCGGTGTGCCTGAGCCACCAGATCCTCGCCGACCGGCTCGGCATCCCGCTGGTGCCGCTGAACGCGCCGCATCAGGGTGTGCAGAAGACGGTCCCCGTGTTCGAGGAGGAGGCGTCGGTCGGCTTCTACAACACGTTCACGGCGCGCGTCGCGCCGGGCACCGGCGCTGTGGGGCCCGCGGAGGTGTCGGCGGATGCCGGGTCCGGCGACGTCTACGCGCTCCGCGGCGAGCGCTTCGCGAGCGTGCAGGGCCACCTGGAGTCGATCCTGTCCCGCGACGGCATCCGCACCCTGCACCGGCTGGTCGCGCACGCGCTCGGCTGAACCGTCAGCCGAACAGATCGACCGGTTTCACCAGGTCGGCGATGAGCAGCAGCGCGCCCATCCCGATCAGCACCGCGGCGACGATCACCGTCAGCGGCACCAGGCGCGTGGCATCCACCGGCCCCGGCTCCGGGCGACCGGTGAGGCGCGCCCACGCCCGGCGCAGACCGTCCCACAGCGCGACGACGATGTGTCCGCCGTCCAGCGGCAGCAGCGGGATCATGTTGAACACGAACAGCGCGATGTTGAGCGCGCCGAGCAGGTTCAGCAGCACCACCAGGCGGTTCAGCACCGGGGCATCCGTCGCCGCCACCTCACCGGCGATGCGGCCGACCCCGACGACGCTGAGCGGGCCGTTCGGGTCGCGCTCGCGATCGGTGAACAGGGCGACCCCGATGTCCCACAGCCGCACCGGCAGGGTGGCGATCATCGAGGTCACCGCGCCGGCCTGCTGCAGTGCCAGCGCCGGGCCGGTGCCGATCGGCTGCGCCACGTACGCGACCTGCGCGGACACGCCGGCGTAGCCGACCTCGCGGACCACGGTCCTGCCGTCCTCGGCGAACTCCCGCTCGGCGGTGACCGGGGTGAGCGTCAGGTGCACCTCCTCGCCGTCCCGGCGCACGACGACCGGCAGCGGCTCGCCCGGCGAGGCCTGGATGATCGCCGACGCCTCGGCGAACGTCTCGGTGCGGGCGCCGCCGACGCTCACCAGTTCGTCGCCGGGACGGATGCCGGCCTCGGCGGCCGGCGCGGGCGGGTCGCCCGGGCCGCACTCGGTCGGCTCCGACGCGGCCGGCAGCACGCACTCGCTGACCGCGGCCACGGTCGTCGTGGCCTGCTGGATGCCGATCCCGGAGGCGAGGACCGTGAAGACGAGGATGCCGAGGACGAGGTTCATCAGCGGCCCGCCGAGCATCACCACGATGCGCTTCCACACCGGCAGCCGGTAGAACACGCGATGCTGCTCCCCGTCCGCGATGGTCTCGTCGTTCGCGGTGCGGGCGTCCTGCACGAGGGTGCGGAAGACGCCCTTGGCGGGGCCGGAGACGTCCGACGGCGGATACATGCCCGACATCGAGATGAACCCGCCCAGCGGCAGCGCCTTCACGCCGTACTCGGTCTCGCCGATGCGCCGGGACCACAGCCGGGGGCCGAACCCGATCATGTACTGGCCGACCCGCACGCCGAACAGCTTCGCGGGCACGAGGTGCCCGATCTCGTGCAGCCCGATGGACAGGCCGAGACCGACGAGCATGAACAGGATGCCGCCCAGATACAGCAGGGTTTCCACCCGTCCACGCTAACGCCCCGCACATGCCGCGCGATGACCGCGTGAGAACATGGATGCGACATGAGCAACCTTCCTCCTGTGCTCCGCCCCGCCGACCCACCCCGTCGCGCCCTGGCCGAGCTCGCCGACCGCTTCGCCCGTGACGTCCGCGGCGACATCGCCGACGTCCACCTCAGCGGGATCACCCTCGCCACCGCCGACCTCCGGGCCGGGGAGGCGTTCGTGGCGATCCAGGGGGTGAACCGGCACGGCGCGGAGTTCGCGGGGACCGCGGCCGAGAAGGGCGCCGTCGCGATCATCACGGATGCCGCCGGCGCCGAGCTCGCGGCATCCGCCGGTCTGCCGATCGTGGTCGTGGACGACCCCCGCGGGGTCCTCGGCGCGCTGAGCGCCTGGGTGTACGGCACCGGCGCGGACGACCCGCTGCCGCTGCTGTTCGGCACCACCGGCACGAACGGCAAGACCAGCGTGTCGCACCTGCTCGAGGGCATCCTCGATCAGCTCGGGGTCGTCACCGGGCTGTCGTCCACCGCGGAGCGGCACATCGCGGGACAGGTGATCGTGTCGCGGCTGACCACGCCCGAGGCATCCGAGATGCACGCGCTGCTGGCCTTGATGCGCGAGCGCGCGGTGGAGGCGGTGGCGGTCGAGGTGAGCGCACAGGCGCTGTCGCGTCATCGCGTGGACGGGATCGTGTTCGACGTCGCCGGCTTCACCAACCTGTCGCACGACCACCTCGACGACTACGCCGACATGGAGGAGTACTTCCGGGCGAAGCTGCCGCTGTTCCAGCCGGACCGCGCCCGCCGCGGCGTGGTGTGCCTGGACTCCCCGGCCGGTGCGCGGGTGGTGGCCGAGGCCGGCATCCCCGTGGTCACCGTGGGCACGCCGGCGATCGCCGCCGACGCGGATGCCGCGGCCGCGGCCGACTGGGTGGTCACGATCGACGACGAGCGGCAGAACGGCACCGTGTTCACCCTGGCCGGGCCGCAGGGCCGGCTGACCACGACGGTGCCGGTGATCGGCCCGCACATGGCCGCGAACGCCGGGCTCGCGATCGTGATGCTGCTCGAGGGCGGCTACTCGTGGGAGCGGATCGCCGGCGGACTGGAGCGGGACGGCGGCATCCGCGCGTACCTGCCCGGGCGGACCGAGTTCGTCTCCGGCGAGCGGGGACCGGCCGTGTACGTCGACTTCGGGCACTCCCCCGACGCGTTCGAGAAGACGCTCGCCGCGGTGCGCCGGGTGACGCCCGGCAAGGTGCTGATGCTGTTCGGCGCGGACGGCGACCGCGACGCCACCAAGCGGTACGACATGGCCCGCACGGCCGTGGAGGGCAGCGACATCCTGGTGGTCACCGACCACCATCCGCGGTTCGAGGACCCGGCGTCGATCCGGAGGACTCTCGTCGAGGGCGCCCGGCGGGCGCGTCCGGATGCCGAGATCCACGAGTACTCCCCGCCCGAGGAGGCGATCGTGGCCGCGGTCGGCCTGGTCGGCGAGGGCGACGCGATCCTGTGGGCCGGCCCCGGACACCAGGACTACCGCGACATCCGCGGGGTGCGCACGCCCTACTCCGCCCGCGAGCTCGCCCGCCGCGCCCTGCGCGACGCCGGCTGGCCCGTCCCCGAGCCGCGCTGGCCCGTCCCCTACGACGACTGACAGCGCGCCCCGACCCCGGGAGGGGATCCGGGGGATCGGATCGGTCGTGGGGGTCAGGAGGCGGCGATGAGGGCGTCGGCCTTGGCGCGGGCCCAGCGCTCGGCCTCCGCCAGAGTGTCGATCGTGAGCGTCTCGGGGGGCTCGTGAGCGTCGATCACGCGCTGGATCGTGTCGACGATGCCGAGGAACGGCAGCCGACCTTCGTGGAACGCGTCCACCGCCTGCTCGTTGGCGGCGTTGTACACCGCCGGGAACGTCTCACCGGCACGCCCGACCGCCTTCGCGAGCGCGACCGCCGGGAACGCCTCGTCGTCGAGGGGCTCGAACGTCCAACTGGTCGCCGTCCGCCAGTCCAGCGGGCGTCCGACGCCGCCGACGCGGTGCGGCCAGTCCAGCCCGAGCGAGATCGGCAGCCGCATATCGGGCGGGGACGCCTGGGCGATGGTGGACCCGTCGACGAACTCGACCATCGAGTGCACGATCGACTGCGGGTGCACGACCACCTCGATGTCGTCGTAGGGCACGCCGAACAGCAGGTGCGCCTCGATCACCTCCAGCCCCTTGTTCACCAGGGTCGCCGAGTTGGTCGTGATGACGCGGCCCATGTCCCACGTCGGGTGCGCCAGCGCCTCGGCGGGTGTGACATCCGCCATGTCCTCCCGGCTGCGTCCACGGAACGGTCCGCCGGATGCCGTGACGATCAGCCGCCTGACCTCACCCGGACCGCCGGAGCGCAGAGCCTGGGCGAGGGCGGAGTGCTCCGAGTCGACCGGAACGATCTGGTCCGGGGCCGCGGCGGCGAGCACCAGCTCGCCGCCGACGATGAGCGACTCCTTGTTGGCCAGCGCGAGGGTCCGCCCCGCCTTCAGCGCGGCGAGCGTGGCCCCCAGCCCGATCGAGCCGGTGATGGCGTTCAGGACGACGTCCGCCTCCACGTCGCGCACCAGCTGCTCCGCCTCGGCGGCGCCGAGCGCGGTGCTCTCCACCCGGAACTCCGCGGCCTGCTGCGCAAGCAGCTCGGCGTTCGAGCCCGCGGCGACGCCGACCAGCTCGAATCGCCGCGGGTTGGCGCGGATGACGTCCAGCGCCTGAGTGCCGATGGAGCCGGTGGAGCCGAGGACGATGACGCGACGCATGCCGCCAGCCTAGGCCGTGTCAGCGGGCGATCACTGCTCCAGCGGCGTGGTGCCCAGGATGTCGATCACGAAGACGAGCGTCTCCTCCTTGAGCTCGTGCTCGGCGGCCGCGCCGTACCCCTCGGCGGGCGGGATCTCGACGAGCACCTGCGAACCGACGGTCTGCCCCTCGAGGCCCTTCCGGAAGCCGGTGACGACACCGCTCGCCGGGAACTGGGCGGGGAAGGCCGCATTGGTCCAGGTGGAGTCGAACTCCTCGCCGTCGCTCCACTTCACGCCGCGGTACTGCACGGTGACGAGGTCGCCCGCGCCGACCACCGCGCCGTCGCCCTTCTTCAGCACGGCGAGGGTGGTCTCGGTGGGTGCGTCGCCCTCGGGGATGCCGATGGTCGGCTCGCCCTTGTCGTCCAGCTTCACAGTCGCCATGCCGTCCTGCGGCTCCTGCTCGGCGCCCTTCGCGACCGTGGGGAGCTTCTCCAGGGTCTGCACGTACAGCGCGACCGGGTTCTGGCCCTCGCCGAGCATGGAGCTCGGCAGCGTCAGCACGATCTCGGAGCCGATCGGCTCGCACTCGGCCGCCACGAGGAAGATCGAGGACTGCGTGAAGTCGTACAGCTGCTGCTGCTGGTTCGGGTTCAGCAGCACCGGCAGCACGCCGTCGGGCCCGCGCTCGGAGGTGCCGAGCACCTGATTGGTGACCGCGTCGACCAGCTGGTAGCGCACCGAGATGAGATCGCCCGGGAGCACGTCCTCGCCGTCCCCCTTCGAGACGACCGTGCGCTCCGCATCCGCGAATTCGGTGCCGGCGGGCACCGTGACCTTCGCCTCCAGGCCGGAGCCCTCCACCTGCACCGCATCCGACCCGGGACCGGACTTCTTGTCGAGCACGCACGAGGACTCCGCGGACGGCGTCGGCGTCGCCTCGGCGTCCCCCTCACCCGCGCACGCGGTCAGCAGCACGCCGGCGAGGGCGATGGTGGACAGGAGGGCGACGGGACGCAGGCGCACGATGAGACCTCGGGATCGCGGACGGAAAGCACCATCATCCCCCACGCGTCTTTGCCCGCGCTGAACGCGGACGGCCCGCCGGCCATGCCGTGCCCGGCATGTTCCTCCGGTTACGCTTCTCGGATGACCTCTGATCAGGTGGATGCCGCCGCATCGGATGCCCCGACGCCCCGCCGCGCAGGTCTGGCCTACTTCTTCGGCCGCCTCGTCGCCGCCCCGCTGGCCCGCGCCGTGTACCGGCCGCACGTGGAAGGCCGCGAGAACGTCCCACGCACCGGGCCGGTCATCTTCGCGAGCAACCACCTGTCCTTCATCGACTCCATCGCGATCCCCGTCGCCGCTCCCCGCCCGGTGCACTTCCTGGCCAAGTCGAGCTACTTCGACGGCCCCGGGCTGCGCGGCGCCCTGTCGCGGCTGTTCTTCACCTCGGTCGGGGCGATCCCGGTCCGCCGCGGCGCCGGGCAGGCGGCGCTTGACGCGCTGGATCAGCAGCGCCGGCTGCTGGAGGACGGGCTCGCCGTCGCGCTCTACCCGGAGGGCACCCGCTCCACCGACGGCCGCCTGTACAAGGGCCGCACCGGGGTCGCGTTCCTCGCGCTGCAGACGGGGGCGCCGGTGGTCCCGGTGGGGCTGATCGGCACCGACCGGGTGATGCCGGTCGGTGCGTCGATGCCGTCGCTGAACGAGCGGGTGACCGTCCGCTTCGGCCGGCCGCTCGATCTGTCGGTGCATGGCGCCGCTTCGAGCGGGCGGGCGCGCCGTCAGGCGACCGACGAGATCATGGCGGCGATCCACGCCCTCTCCGGCCAGGAGCTCGCGGGGGTCTACAACGAGCCGCCCGCGCAGACGCCGATCGAGAAGATCAAGCAGGTCCTCCCGCACGAGCGGCGGTAATCACCGCGAGAGGTCGCGGACCCTTCGACACGCTAGGGTCCTTCGACCGGCTCAGGGTCCGTCGGCGGTGACCACCGCTTCGTGGCGCACCGGGAAGTTCACCGAGTTCGCGATGAAGCACCACTCGTGCGCCCGGTGGTGCGCCTCCTCCGCCGCCGGGATCATCGACGGCTCGGCGACGACGACCCGCGGTCGCAGCACCACCTCGGTGAACGCTCCGCCGCCGCGGCCGTCCTCCCGCATCACCCCGGCCGCCTCGTCCCGGTACGCGGTGACCACGACGCCGGCGGTGACACAGGCGTGCAGGTAGGACAGCAGGTGGCACTCGGACAGCGCGGCCAGCAGCAGGTCCTCCGGGTTCCACCGCGACGGGTCGCCGCGGAACGGCTTGTCGGACGAGGCGAGCAGGTCCGGCTTGCCCGGGATGCGCAGCGTGACGTCGCGGGAGTAGTCGCGGTAGCCGCTGGTGCCGGTTCCCCGGTTCCCGGTCCAGGTGGCGGTGAGGGCGTAGCGGTGTTCCCCGAGCGGAGTGGCCATGGCCACAGTCTGTCACGGCGTCGGCGATAGGCTGGAGGGCGTGCTGGAGACTCTCACCGTCGCGGATGCCGTCGAACTCGCCGTCGTGGAACGCAGCGGCTTCGTAGAATCACGTCATGCCGGTGCGGCCGTCGTGCTCTCCCCGGACGGGGACCTGATCGCCCGGCACGGCGACGTCGACGCGCTGATCCTCCCCCGCTCCAGCCTCAAACCGCTGCAGGCGATCGCGTGCGTCACCGCCGGCGCCGCCCTCGACGGCGAGCAGCTGGCGCTGGGCACGGCCAGCCATTCCGGCACCGACCGGCACGTCGAAGTGGTGCGAGAGGTGCTCGCCGCGGGCGGCCTCACCGAAGACGACCTGGGATGCCCTCCGGACTGGCCCTCCGACGCGCGCACCCGCTGGGAGCTGATCCGCGACCACGCGGAGAAGTCTCGCCTCCGGATGAACTGCTCGGGCAAGCACGCCCTCATGCTGCGCGCCTGCGTCGCCACCGGCTGGCCCACCGACGGCTACCTCGACCCGGCGCACCCGCTCCAGGTGCACATCCGCGAGGTCGTCGAGCGGCTCACCGGTGAGAAGGTCGCGCACACCGCGGTGGACGGATGCGGCGCACCCGTGCACGCGGTCACCCTGACCGGCCTCGCCCGCGGCATCCACCGCATCGGCACGGCCTCCGAGCGCTCCCCGTTCGCACTGCACCGGGTCGCGGGCACGCTGGTCCGCGTGGTGCGGGAGAACCCGTGGACCATCGCCGGCCCGGGCGAGCCGGACACCCTCGCGATCGAGTCGCTGGGCGTGTTCGCGAAGGTCGGGGCCGAGGGCGTCATGGTGATGGTGGCGCCGAACGGGGCGACCGTCGCGCTGAAGATGCTCGACGGCAACGGCCGCGCCGCGACGATCGTCGCCGCCACGCTCCTGGCCCGCGCCGGCGCTCTCGCCGAGGCCGACGTCGCCGCGCTGGCCGCACAGCTGCCGCTGACCGTCCGCGGCGGCGGCAAGGACGTCGGGATCATCCGTCCCGGCGCCGGCATCTGACACCCCCACCAGGGGTGCTGACCCCTCGATGACGAGGAGGAAAGAGGAATCGCGATGAGAATCGGCGTCCCCCGCGAGATCAAGAACAACGAGTTCCGGGTGGCCCTGACCCCCGCCGGCGTGCACGACCTCGTGGCGGCGGGCCACGAGGTGCTCGTGGAACGGGGCGCCGGGGCGGGCTCCTCGATGAGCGACCAGGAGTACGCGGATGCCGGCGCCACGCTCGTGCCGGATGCCGACGAGGTGTGGGGTCGCGCCGAGCTGCTGCTGAAGGTGAAGGAGCCGATCGCGTCGGAGTACCGTCACTTCCGCGACGACCTGGTGCTGTTCACCTACCTCCACCTCGCCGCGGATCGGGCCCTCACCGAGCGCCTGCTCGCCGACGGCGTCACCGCGATCGCGTACGAGACGGTGCAGCTGCCCGGCGGCTCCCTGCCCCTGCTGGCGCCGATGAGCGAGGTGGCCGGCCGCCTGGCGCCGCTGGTCGGCGCGCACACCCTGATGCGCTCGCAGGGCGGTCTGGGGCTGCTGATGTCGGGGGTGCCGGGCACCCGGCCGGCGCAGGTCACGGTGATCGGCGGCGGGGTCGCCGGCGCGAACGCGGCGACGATCGCCGCCGGCATGGGCGCCGACGTCACCGTCTTCGACACGAACATCCCCCGCCTGCGGTACCTCGACGAGCTGTTCGCCGGCCGGGTGAAGACGGCAGCCTCGAACCCGATGGATCTGCGCCGTGCCGTCGTCGGCTCGGACCTGGTGATCGGCTCGGTGCTGATCCCCGGCGCCCGGGCGCCGAAGCTGGTCACCGGCGACATGGTCGCCGACATGCGCGAGGGCAGCGTGCTCGTCGACATCGCCGTCGACCAGGGCGGATGCTTCGAAGGCACGCGCCCCACCACGCACGACGACCCGACGT
Organism: Microbacterium neungamense; assembly: GCF_024971095.1. NCBI lineage: Bacteria > Bacillati > Actinomycetota > Actinomycetes > Micrococcales > Microbacteriaceae > Microbacterium > Microbacterium neungamense. The sequence goes on along the minus strand of NZ_CP069717.1, from coordinate 960,803 downwards.
TCATGGTGCACGGCTCGGTGTTCTACTGCGTCGCGAACATGCCCGGCGCGGTGCCGAACACGTCGACCTCCGCGCTGACGAACGCGACCATGCCGTACGTGCGGCAGATCGCGCGGCTCGGGTGGGAGCAGGCCCTGCGCAACGACCCGGCCCTCGCGGCGGGACTGAACACCGCGGGCGGGCGCGTCGTGAACGCCGGCGTGGCCGCGGCGCACGGGCTGGAGGAGACGCCGCTGGCATCCGTGCTCTGAGTCACGACAGCAGCACCCGCTCCGGCGGTCGCCCCTGCCGCACGCGCCACGCCCGCCCGGCGTGCAGTCGCGCGAACGGCGGCAGGTCGCGGATGCCCAGCTGACGCAGCTCCGGGGCGCACTCCGCGGCCACCGCGAACTCGCCGGTGGCACGAACGAGCTGCAGCTGGGCCCAGTGGGTGCGCCACTGCTCCGGGTCGGCGACGAGGATCCGGGGCCGGTCCGCGGGAGCGGCCCCGCTCGTCGCGACGCCGTGCTCGGGGTTCGCCGCGGCGCCGTGCCGGCTCTCGGGGGCGGCGTCGTCCAGCCCGGTGACGAGGTGGCCGGGGTGTGCGACGCGCAGCGCCGCGAGCGCCGGGGCGACAGCCGGGGTGAGCACGCCCGACACGGCGGCGCGCGGCTGCCAGCGGGGCGTCAGCGGCGCGACCGGATTCCGGGCGGCGATCGCGGGCGCGTGGCGGCCGCCCGGCGCCGCGGTCCGCGGGTCGGGCTCGTCCACCCAGCACAGCTGCACCTCGTGGGCGCCGATCAGCGCGCGGCCGGCAGGACGGTCGCGGTCGAAGGCGCCCGGTTCGCCCCCTGCGGCGAGGTGCTCCACCCGGCTCGGCAGGCGCAGCAGCGCGCGGTGCGGCAGGAGGTCGATCACCCGGGTGAGCGGCCCCGAGGCCCGGGACAGCGTCACGACCGCTCCGCCTTCGGACCGGGCGATCGTCTCCCAGCGGCTGAGGAACAGCTGGGCGTACTCCGACGGGTAGCCGGCCAGCAGCACGTCCAGGTCGTCGCACAGCACGAGCCCGTGCCGCCCGGTGGACAGCTCCGCCACGGCATCCCATGCGCCTTCCGGGTCGGCGGGGACGAGCACCGCATCCGGGTGCTGCACGGCGAGGAGGCGGATCGCGGCGGTCTTCCCGCTGCCGGGACCGCCCACGATCGCCCAGCCCGCACCCGCCGGCACCCAGGTCTGCCGCTGCAGCTCCGGATCGTCGGCGAGTCCGAGCACCGGCGTCCCGCCGGCATCCGCGGCGTCGGCGAGCGGAACGCGGTCCGGGAGCGGCGGCAGCCAGGGGCTCGGCGGCACCGGAACGCCCTCCCAGCGCCGCGCAGCGACGCGCAGGTCGTCGGCGACGGTGAGCGCCACCCGCACCGCCTCCGCCTCGGCGTCCCGCGGGCGACGCACGAACGCGAGGCCACGGGACTCCGGGCCGCCCGGGATCTCGGCGGCCGCCGCGGAGCCGATGACGAGCCGGCTGTCGGCGGGGTCCGCGACGCGGAGGCTGATCCGCAGCGGGCAGTTCGCGGCGAGGGCGTCCCGGATCACCCCCGCCGCCCGCTGCGTGCCGAGGACGAGGTGCATCCCGAGCGCACGGCCGCGGGCGGCGATGTCGGTGAACACCGCCCCCAGATCCGCATGCTCCGACAGCAGCGCCGCGAACTCGTCGACGACGATGACCAGCCGTCCGAGGCCGGGGCAGTCCCGGATGTCGCGGGCCCCGGCCTGCGCGAGCACCGCCTCGCGCCGGCGCAGCTCGGCCGTTAGGCTGCGCACGCCGCGCTGAGCACCGCCGGCGTCGAGATCGGTGACGACCGCCGTGACGTGGGGCAGCGCCCGCAGCGGCTCGAATGCCGTGCCGCCCTTGAAGTCGATGAGCACGAAGGCGATCTCGTCCGGGCCGTGCGCGGCGGCGAGCGCGGCGACCCAGGTGGTCAGCAGCTCGCTCTTGCCCGTCCCGGTCATGCCGGTGACGACGGCGTGCGGGCCATCCTCGACGAGGTCGACGACCGCCTCGTCCCGCACGCCGCGGCCGATCGCGACGGCGAGGCTCGCCGCGGCGCCCTTCCCGCGCGCGGCGGCGTGCGCGCCCAGCTCCGCGAAGCCCACCCGCGCGGGCAGTCCCTGCTCCTCCTCTCCCCTGGCCGCGAACCGGGGCGCGGCGCACTCCGCGATGGCGAGCAGAGCCTGCTCGCGCGACACCCCCTCGACGGCGACCTCGCGGACCCCGTCGGGCGTCCGCAGCCACGCCCGGAGCAGCTCCGTCGCGTCGAGCACGGTGGTGATCCCGTCCGGCGGGTCGGCATCCGGGGGGCACACCCACACCGCGGCATCCGCCCCGTCCTGCGTGCCGACGCCGAGTCGGAACGCGCCCCGGCGCCCCGCGGCGTGCGGCAGGGCGCCGAGTCCCCACTCCTCCAGCCGGTCGCCGTGCACGGCCAGCTGCGCGGGGGTGAAACGCAGGCACAGCTGCATCAGGAGCGCGCGGACAACCGCCGCCGCCACCGGCTCGGGGGCGCGGATGCAGATCCCGCCGCCCAGCGGCACGGTCACCGGCGCGTCCCGGATCCGCGCCGCCCGCTCGCGGAACGCGCGGGAGCGGTCGTCGTCGCCTCCGCTCACCCGCACGCCGCTGGGCAGCTCACCGCGTCCGATGACGACCGCGGTGCCCCGCGCGATGCCCTCGGAGCCGCGCAGCGGCGGCTGCCGCAGGCACGCGGCGGCGTCCGGACGGCGGTGCCACAGGTCGGCGTGCTCGGCGGCGTGCAGCCGCTCCAGCTCGGCATCCGCGCGCATCCACGCCTCATCCGCCTCGGACGCCGCCCGCCGGCGCGCCCGGCGGCGTGCCCGGTGCCCGTCCGCGAACGAGGCGCCCAGCATGAGCGGGCCCAGGCCCGCGAAGCACAGCGCGATCAGCGACCCGGTGACGAGCCAGAGCACCACCCCGGCGACCACCGGCACGACCGCCGCCAGCACCGGCAAGGGCGGACGGCCCGGATCGGCCGGGGCGGACGGCAGGACGATCGTGGTGGCATCCATGCCCCCATCCCACCGCACGCGACGGGGCGGAGAGCGGTTGTCCCCAGGGTCAGCCGGTCAATTCCCGGATCCGTCGTCTGTGGAGGACGACTCGGCGGCCCCCGTCGATGCGTCGGCGGCCGTGTCGGACGTAGACTCCGCGTCGGCGGCCGTCTCCGACGACGCCTCCTCATCGGCATCCACTCGCACCACGATCAGCGTCACGTTGTCGCGGCCGCCGTTCTCCAGCGCGGCCTCCATCATCGCGTCGACCGCGGTGCCCGGATCCGGGTTCTCGCGGAGGAAGTGCAGGATGCCGTAATCGGTCAGCTCCTTGGTCAGCCCGTCCGAGCACACCACGAGCACGTCCTCGGGCTGCAGGTCGACCGCGACGTAGTCCGGGGCGGCCAGCTCCCCGGCGCCGACGGCGCGGGTGATCACGTTGCTGTACGGATGCCCGTCCGCCTCCTCCGGACTGATCTTCCCCGCCGCGATCAGCTCCTGCACCACCGAGTGGTCGGTGGTCACCTGCGCGAGCCGATCCCCGCGCTTCAGGTACACGCGCGAGTCGCCGATGTTCAGCGCCACCCAGCGCGGCTCGTCGCCGGCCTCCAGGACGACCCCGGTCAGGGTCGTGCCGGTGCCCTCGTCGGTGGTGTCCGGATGCGTGCGGATGTCCTCGACCGCGTGGATCAGCGCCTGCTCGATCGCCTCGATCGACACCTCGCCGCTCTCCACCACCGCGTCGAGCCTGCTGATGGTGCGCTGGCTGGCGATCTCGCCCCCGGCGTGCCCGCCCATCCCGTCGGCGACCACGAAGAGGGGGTACCGGGCGAGGAAGGCGTCCTGGTTGTTCTCGCGACGTCGTCCGCGGTCGGTCGCCCCCGCCCAGGACACGCGCAGTCCTCCGCTCACGCGATGCGTGTGCGTCGTCGTCTCAACCACGTGCGGCCTCCGGTGCGGGGGTGGCCGCCGATGCGGCGGCTCGTTCAGTCATCGTAGTGGAATCCGTGCTCACATCCGCGCGCCCGGGTCCTCCGGCAGCGGGAACAGCGCGTCGATGGCGGCGAGGTCCTCCCCGGTGGGCGTCCACGCGTCCGCGGCGGCCGCGTTCGCCTCCACCTGGGCGGCCGAGGTCGCCCCGGCGATCACGCTGGAGACCCCCGGCTGCGCGAGCAGCCAGCCGAACGTCGCCTGCAGCATGGTGATGCCGCGCTCGGTGCAGAACCGCTGGTACGCCTCGAGCGCGTCCCACGGGGCATCCGCCCAGATGTGCCGCCGCGTGGCCATGATGCGGCTGCGCTCCGGTCCGCCCTCGCGGGTGAACTTGCCGGTGAGCAGCCCGTTCTTCAGCGGGAAGTACGGGAAGAAGCCGAGTCCGTAGCGGTTTACCGCCGGCAGCACCTCGCGCTCGGCGGCACGTGCCAGCAGCGAGTAGTGGTTCTGCGCCGAGATGAACCGGCCGGTCGAGCGTGCGCGGGCGGTGAACTCCGCCTCCGCGATCTGCCAGCCGTCGAGGTTGGAGTGCCCGTAGTAGCGGATCTTGCCCTCCGCGACGAGCTCGTCCAGGGCGTCGATCGTCTCGGCGATCGGGGTCTGCGGGTCGGGCAGGTGCAGCTGGTACAGGTCGATCCAGTCGGTGCGCAGGCGGCGCAGCGACTGCTCCACCGCGTGGCGCACGTACCGGCGCGAGCCGCGGCCGGCCGGGAAGTCGTAGCCCATGTCCCGCTCGTGGCCGAACTTCGTGGCGAGCACGACGCGGTCGCGGCGGCCCTGCAGCGCCTCCCCCATCAGCGTCTCGCTGAGGCCGGGATCGGCGCCGTACATGTCGGCGGTGTCGAAGAAGAACACGCCGTTGGCCAGTGCGGCGTCGATCACCTCGCGCGTGCCCTCGATGGTCTGGGTGGCGGTGCCGGACCGGCCGAAGTTGTTGCATCCGAGGCCGGTGGCGGAGACGACGAGACCGGATGCGCCGACGCGGCGCTGCGAGTTCACCATGTCTCCACGTTAGCCGAGCCCAAGACGCCGTCCCGCCCCGCGCCGCGCCGCATCGATCCGCGCGCCATCGACAGGCGCCGGATCGACAGTCGGCGGACCGGCAGTCACTCCGGGCGCGAACAGGAGAACCCCCGGCGGGTGCCGGGGGTTCTCGGGTCAGGCCGGGGGCCGGTTCGGGTCCGTGGGCGGAGCCGGGGGCCGGTTCGGGTCCGTGGGCGGAGCCGGGGGCGCCGGAGGAGCCGCCGGCGGCGCCGAGGGCGGCGCGGGCGGGGTGTTCGGCGCCGGCGGAGTGCTCGGCGGCGGCGGCACCGCCGGTCCGCCGGGAGCGCCGGCGCCGGGAGCGGACGGCGTGCCGGGGGCCGGCGGAGCCGGCGGGGTGTTCGGCGTGCCGTAGCCCTGCGGCGGTGCGTAGCCCTGCGGGGGTGCGTAGCCCTGCGGCGCGGCGCCGTAGCCGGGAGCGGCCGGGCCGGCGGCGCTCGGCTGCACCGGGACGCCCTCCCAGACCGTGCGGTCGGCGAGGAAGCCGTTACCCGCCCACGGGGCGGGGGCGATGTTCGGATTCCAGCGCGACTTGTCGAAGGCGTTGATGCCGAGCCAGACGATGCTGAGCAGCACCCAGAGGACGACCCAGACGGCCTCCTTCTGGAGCTTCAGGCCGACGCGCCAGGCGGCCAGCGCCGAGACGACGACCATCGCGATGCCGACGAGCCACCCCAGGACCGGGATCCAGGTCAGCAGGAACCCGAACGCCAGCCAGGGGCTCAAGTCGCCCAGCTTGAAGAACACCATGAAGTTGTAGAACGGGACCCAGGCGCGCCACTTGCCCTGCACGCCGGCCTTCTCGAAGATCTTCATCAGGAACAGGGACGTGAGGACGTACCCCACGACCACCATCAGGAAGAGGACGAAGAAGTAGACGGCGAAGAACGCCGCATAGCTTCCGTCGTAGTCGTCGTACATGAGACTCACATTCCCTCGGTCTCGGGAGGACGCGTGTCGTCCCCCGCTGCAAGGCCCTGGGCCTCGCATTCGCCATGCTAGCGGCGCGGAGAATATCGGATCAATCGCACACGCGGGCGGTGCCGCAGGCGCCGTTCACGCCTCGCCGACGAGTTCGAGGACGCCCTGTTCCGCCTCGCGCAGCGGCACGCCGGCGTCGTCCGCCCACCGCAGCAGGCCCTCCAGCGACCGCACCCGCGGGCGTTCGGACGCGAGGCGACGCACCAGCGCGCCCTTCGCCTTCTTGTTGAAGTGGTTCAGGGCGCGGCCGCCGTCGCTCACCACGCGCACGTACGCGGAGGGGACGGATGCCGGCACCGGCCCGAGCGCGACGTACGCCTCGCTGCGGAGATCGAGGACGAAGCCCTCCCCCGTCAGGGCGCCGGTCACGGCATCCGCCCAGTGCCGGCGCAGCGGCGGGATGCCCGGCAGCGACGTGCCCGCGGCGAGGCGGTACGGCGGGATGCCGTCGAGCGCGCCGACCGGGCCGAACGGCGCGGAGTGGATCAGGACGTGGTCGCGGAGCCAGCGGCGCCCGGCGGCGTCCAGACCCGCGGCGTCCAGGGCGTCGTAGAGGACGCCGGTGTACCGGTCGATCGCGGGCATCACCGCCGCGCTGCGCAGCATCCGGTTGTGCGCGACCTCACCCGCCTGGCGCTCGCTGAGCTTGAGCACCCGCCGCGAGGCATCCGCATCCGCCGCGAGCGCGACGAGGGCGTCGATCACCGCCTCCCGCTGCGGGAGCAGCGAGGGCAGGGCCAGGGCGGCCGGGTCGAAGGCCGGGCCGGAACCGCCCGGGCGCTTGGTCTCGGACGGCGGGAGGAGGATCTTCATCGTGCTCCGGGGATGCAGACGAATCCGCCTCGGACACTCCGGCGAGCGGAGGGTCCGAGGCGGATGGGAAGGTCGTCAGGCGATCAGTGCGGCGTTGCCGGCGACGATGGTGAGCTCGTCGCCCTCCATGGACAGGAACCCGTCCTGGGCGTTCGCGAGCACCTTCGATCCGTTCGGCTCGGTGATGCGCACCTCGCCCTGGGCGAGGATCGCGAGCACGGGCTCGTGGCCGGCCATGATGCCGATCTCACCCTCGACGGTCTTGGCGACGACGAGGGTGGCCTCGCCGGACCAGACCTCCGCGTCGGCGGAGACGAGGTGGACGTTGAGCGCCATGATCAGGCGTTCTCCTTCTGGATCTTCGCCCACTTCTCCTCGACGTCCGAGATCGGGCCGACGTTGAAGAAGGCCTGCTCGGCGACGTGGTCGAAATCACCGCGCGCGATCGCGTCGAACGACTCGATCGTGTCCTTGAGCGGAACGGTCGAGCCCTCGACACCGGTGAACTTCTTCGCCATGTAGGTGTTCTGGGAGAGGAACTGCTGGATGCGGCGGGCGCGGGCGACGATGATCTTGTCCTCTTCGGACAGCTCGTCGACACCGAGGATCGCGATGATCTCCTGCAGCTCCTTGTTCTTCTGCAGGATCTGCTTCACGGTGGTCGCCACGCGGTAGTGGTCCTCGCCCAGGTAGCGCGGGTCCATGATGCGCGAGGTCGAGGTCAGCGGGTCGATCGCCGGGTACAGACCCTTCGAGGCGATCTCGCGCGAGAGCTCGGTGGTGGCGTCGAGGTGCGCGAACGTGGTGGCCGGGGCCGGGTCGGTGTAGTCGTCCGCGGGGACGTAGATCGCCTGCAGCGAGGTGATCGAGTGACCGCGGGTCGAGGTGATGCGCTCCTGCAGGAGGCCCATCTCGTCCGCCAGGTTCGGCTGGTAGCCCACCGCGGAGGGCATGCGGCCCAGCAGCGTGGAGACCTCGGAGCCGGCCTGGGTGAAGCGGAAGATGTTGTCGATGAAGAGGAGCACGTCCTGCTTCTGCACGTCGCGGAAGTACTCCGCCATCGTCAGCGCGGACAGGGCGACGCGCAGCCGCGTCCCCGGCGGCTCGTCCATCTGGCCGAAGACGAGCGCGGTCTTGTCGAAGACGCCCGCCTCCTCCATCTCGTGGATGAGGTCGTTGCCCTCACGGGTGCGCTCGCCGACACCGGCGAACACCGACACACCGCCGTGGTCCTGCGCCACGCGCTGGATCATCTCCTGGATGAGGACGGTCTTGCCGACGCCCGCGCCGCCGAACAGTCCGATCTTGCCACCCTGCACGTACGGGGTGAGCAGGTCGATCGACTTGATGCCGGTCTCGAACAGCTGGGTCTTGGACTCGAGCTGGTCGAAGTTCGGAGCCTTGCGGTGGATCGGCCAGCGCTCGGTGACCTCGATCTGCTCGCCCGGCTCGGCGTTGAGCACCTCGCCGATCACGTTGAACACGCGGCCCTTGGTGACGTCGCCCACCGGCACCGAGATCGGCGCACCGGTGTCGCGCACCTCCTGGCCGCGGACCAGACCGTCGGTCGGCTTGAGCGCGATCGCGCGGACGAGGTCGTCGCCCAGGTGCTGCGCCACCTCGAGGGTGATCTCGGTGGACTGCTCGCCGATGGTGATCGTCGTCTTCAGCGCGTTGTAGATGTCGGGGATCGAGTCGTGCGGGAACTCGATGTCGACGACCGGGCCCGTGACGCGTGCGACGCGCCCGACGACCGCGGTCGCGGCGGTTTCAGCCGTAGCGGTGGGGGTCATATCTTCGTCTCTCTCTTAGAGGCTTACTTGCTCGACGCCAGGGCGTCGGCGCCGCCGACGATCTCGGCGATCTGCTGCGTGATCTCCGCCTGACGCGCGTTGTTGCGCAGACGGGTGTAGTCCGTGATGAGCTTGTCGGCGTTGTCGCTGGCCGACTTCATCGCCTTCTGCGTGGCGGCCTGCTTGGCGGCGGCCGACTGCAGCAGCGCGTTGAAGACGCGGCTCTGGATGTACACCGGCAGGATCGCGTCCAGCACGGTCGCGGCATCCGGCTCGAACTCGTACAGCGGGTAGACCTGGCTGCCCGGATCCGTCTCGTCCGACTCGGCGATCTCGAGCGGCAGCAGGCGCAGGGTCTCCGGCGTCTGCGTCATCATGCTGACGAAGCGGTTGTAGACGAGGTGGATCTCGTCCACGCCGCCGGCGTCGCCGCCGCGCGAGAACGCGTCCAGCAGCGACTGCGCGATCTCCTCCGCCGTGTGGAACGACGGGGTGTCGGTGTCGCCGGTCCACTCGGCCGCCGAGTCGATGCCGCGGAACTGGAAGTACCCGACGGCCTTGCGGCCGATCAGGTAGAACACCGGCTCCTTGCCCTGCTCGCGCAGGAGCTCCGCCAGCTCGAGGCCCTCACGGAGGATCTGCGAGTTGAAGGCACCGGCCAGACCGCGGTCGGACGAGAAGATGACCACCGCGGAGCGGCGGATCGTCTCGGGCTCGCGGGTGAGCGGGTGGTCGACGTTCGAGTGGGTGGCGACCGCGGAGACGGCCCGCGTCACGGCCCGCGCGAAGGGGGACGACGCCTTGACGCGCGCCATCGCCTTCTGGATGCGCGAAGCCGCGATGAGCTCCATCGCCTTCGTGATCTTCTTGGTCGTCTGAGCAGAACTGATCTTCTGCTTGTAGACCCTGAGTTGAGCGCCCATGATTATCTCGCCTCAGCGCTCAGCCGCGGCGGCCCTTGACGATCTTCTCCTGGTTCACGTCCTCGGCGGAGGCCGCCTCGTGCTCCTCGTGGCCGGGGGCGCCGATGGCGTGGCCCTTGCCGCCCTGGAACTCCAGGATGAAGGCGTCGGTGTGCTTCTCCAGCTCGGCCACGGTGTCGTCGTCCAGGACGTTCGTCTCGCGGAGCGTGTCGAGCACCTTGGTGTTGCGGCGCAGGTAGTCCAGCAGCTCGCGCTCGAACCGCAGCACGTCGGACACCTCGATCGAGTCGAGCTTGCCGTTGGTGCCGGCCCAGATCGAGACGACCTGCTCCTCCACCGGGTACGGCGAGTACTGCGGCTGCTTGAGCAGCTCGGTCAGGCGCGCACCCCGGGCGAGCTGACGACGCGAGGCCGCGTCGAGGTCGGACGCGAACATCGCGAACGCCTCGAGCGAGCGGTACTGCGCGAGCTCCAGCTTCAGCGTGCCGGAGACCTTCTTGATCGACTTCACCTGAGCGTCGCCGCCGACGCGGGACACCGAGATGCCGACGTCCACGGCGGGACGCTGGTTCGCGTTGAACAGGTCGGACTGCAGGAAGATCTGACCGTCGGTGATCGAGATCACGTTGGTCGGGATGTACGCCGAGACGTCGTTCGCCTTGGTCTCGATGATCGGCAGACCGGTCATCGACCCGGCGCCGAGGTCGTCGGACAGCTTCGCGCAGCGTTCGAGCAGACGCGAGTGCAGGTAGAAGACGTCACCCGGGTAGGCCTCGCGCCCCGGCGGGCGGCGCAGCAGCAGCGACACGGCGCGGTAGGCCTCGGCCTGCTTCGACAGGTCATCGAAGATGATCAGGACGTGCTTGCCGCCGTACATCCAGTGCTGGCCGATGGCCGAGCCGGTGTAGGGGGCGAGGTACTTGAAGCCCGCGGGGTCGGATGCCGGAGCGGCGACGATCGTGGTGTACTCCATCGCGCCGGCCTCCTCGAGGGCGCCCTTCACACCGGCGATGGTCGAGCCCTTCTGGCCGATCGCGACGTAGATGCAGCGGACCTGCTTGCTGACGTCGCCGGACTCCCAGTTGGCCTTCTGGTTGATGATCGTGTCGATCGCGATCGCGGTCTTGCCGGTCTGGCGGTCGCCGATGATGAGCTGGCGCTGGCCGCGGCCGACGGGGATCATGGCGTCGATGGCCTTGATGCCGGTCTGCAGCGGCTCGTGCACCGACTTGCGCTGCATGACGCCCGGAGCCTGCAGCTCGAGCTCGCGCGAGCCCTCGGTGGCGATGGCGCCCAGGCCGTCGATCGGGTTGCCGAGCGGGTCGACGACGCGGCCGAGGTAGCCGTCGCCGACGGGCACGGAGAGCACCTCGCCGGTGCGGGTGACCTGCTGGCCCGCCTCGATGCCGGTGAAGTCCCCGAGGACGACGACGCCGATCTCGTGCTCGTCCAGGTTGAGCGCGAGGCCCTTGGTGCCGTCCGCGAAGGTCACCAGCTCGTTGGCCATGACGCCCGGCAGGCCCTCGACGTGCGCGATGCCGTCTGCGGCGTCGATGACGGTGCCGACCTCGGTCGCTGCGGCCCCGGTGGGCTCGTAGGCGGCGGCGAAGTCCTTCAGCGCGTCACGGATGACGTCGGGGCTGATCGATAGTTCTGCCATTGTCTTCCCTTTGATATGTGAGAGTCCGCGCGGTTCCCCGCGCCAAGTCGTTGTCAGCTCGCGAGCTTCTGGCGAAGGTCGGCGAGTCGGGCGGAGATGCTGCCGTCGATGACGTCGTCCCCGACCTGCACGCGCAGGCCGCCGACGACGCCGGGGTCGGACACCACGTTGAGCGAGACCTCGCCGCCGTAGCGGCGCGAGAGCGCGTCGCGCAGGCGGGTCTGCTGCTCGGCGTTCAGCGGAGTCGCGGTGTGCACGGTGGCGACGGTGCGGCTGCGCTGGGCGGAGACGATCCGGATGGCGCGGCCCAGCAGCTGGCGCACACGGCGCTCGCGCGGCTGGCGCACCAGCGAGGAGGCGATCAGCACGGCGGCCGGCGAGGCCTTCCCGGCGAGCAGCTTCTCGATGAGAGCGCCCTTGGCCTCGGCGTCCCCGAGCCTGCTGCCGAGGGCGAGCTCGAGCTCGGGGTTCGCGGCGACGAGGCGCGAGACCGAGAACAGCTCGGCAGCGACGTCGTCTCCGACCGAGGCGATCGCCGCGGTGCGGATGGCCAGCTCCTCGATCCCCTCGACGAGGTCGGAGGCGCTGGACCAGCGCTGGGCGACGGCCGCGGTCAGCACGGATCGGACGGGGGCGGAGGAGCCGGCGAAGACGGCCTGTGCGAGCGCGGTGCGGGCCCGCGCGGGCGCCGCGGGGTCGGCGAGCGCGCCGCTCAGCTGTCCGGACTCGCCCACGGTGCGCGCGGCCGCGAACAGCTCCGCCGCGCTGTCGAGGGTGAGGCCCGACTCCGCGGCAAGCGCGTCCGTCGTCGCCGCGAGTGCCTGAGTGGTCGCGCTGCCCATCAGGACACCGGTCCCTGAGCCTGCCGGACGGTCTCGGACGCCTCGAGGTCCGCGAGGAAGCGGTCCACCACGGCTGCGGCGCGCGCGTCGTCGGAGAGGGTCTCGCCCACGACGTTGCCGGCCAGGTCGATGGCCAGGGTGCCGACCTCGCTGCGGAGCGAGACGAATGCGGCTTGGCGCTCGGCCTCGATCTGCGCGTGCGCGGCGGCGGTGATGCGCGCCGCCTCGGCGGATGCGGTCTCCTTGGCCTCGGCGATGATCTTCTTGCCGTCCTCGCGGGCGGCCTCGCGGATCTCGCCGGCCTCGGTGCGGGCCTCGGCCAGCTGGCGGGTGTACTCCTCCAGCGCGGCTTCCGCCTGCTTCTGCGCCTCGTCGGCCTTGGCGATGTTGCCCTCGATGGCCGCGGAGCGCTCATCGAGCATCGCGATCAGGCGCGGCAGGGCGACCTTCCACACGACGAGGAGGATGACGAGGAACCACAGGCCCGACCAGATGATGTCGTACCAGGCGGGGATCAGCGGGTTGTTCGCCGACTCCCCCTCCGCGGCCAGGTTCGTGACAAGAGCGTTCAGCATCCTGTCTCCTTCAGAAGTCGGTGTGGATTACGGGAAGGGGATGAATCCGACGGCGATGCCGACGAACGCAAGCGCCTCGGTGAAGGCGATACCGATCCACATGAGGACCTGAAGGCGACCGGCCAGCTCGGGCTGACGGGCGACGCCCTCGATGGTCTTGCCGACGACGATGCCCACACCGATGGCCGGGCCGATGGCTGCGAGGCCGTAGCCGACCGCTGCGAGGTGACCGTTGATCTCAGCGAGAACCGTAGTAGCGTCCACGGGGTTTTTCCTTTCGTTGGGTGGGCGGCTTTCGCCGGCCCGCTCAGTGCTCTTCTGCGACCGCGAGCTGGATGTAGATCGCGGTGAGGACGGTGAAGACGTAGGCCTGCAGCACGGCGACCAGGATCTCGAAGACCGTGAACGCACCGCCGAAGACGAGGGTTCCGACACCCAGCGCGGCCCAGCCGCCGCCTGCGGTGAAGAAGAAGAAGTGCGTGGCCGCGAAGCAGAGGACCAGCAGCATGTGGCCGACCACCATGTTCATCAGCAGTCGCAGGGTGAGCGTCACCGGGCGGATGATGAACGTCGAGATGAACTCGAGCGGGGTGACGATGATGTACACCGGCCACGGCACGCCGGCCGGGAACAGCGCGTTCTTCCAGAACCCGAGCGGGCTCTTCTTCATGCCCGCGTAGATGAAGGTGACGTAGCTGATCACCGCGAGCACCAGCGGGACGGCGATGATGCTGGTGCCGGCGATGTTGATGAACGGGATGATGCCGGTGATGTTCATGAACAGCACCATGAAGAACATGGTCACCAGGATCGGCGCGAACCGGTCGCCGTCCTTGCGGCCGAGCAGGTCGTGGCCGATGCCGGTGCGGGCGAAGCCCAGACCCATCTCGACGAGGCTCTGGAAGCGGCCGGGGACCACGCGCATGTTGCGGGTGCCGAGCCAGAGGATGAGGACCACCGCGATCGTCGAGAGCAACTGCGCCAGGTGGATGCGGTTGAACTCGAGGCCGGCGATGGAGAAGATCGCCTCGGGGAAGAACTCGTCGATCGACGGGCCGTGGAACTCGCCGTCTTCGGCGGCCGTTCGGGGGATCAGGGTCGCAGCGAGATTAAACAGCGCGGGCTCCAGCTTCGGGGCCACCGGTGAACACCGGGGCGACGATGGTCGTGTGCTTCAGGCGCAAGCGCTCGCGTGGCGAGCGGCGGGCACCACCCCACCCTATCAGAATCGGCGGCGCCCCGAATCAGCCCCGGGGGCCCTGACCGGGCTCGCCCGGGGCGGTGTCCTCGGGGGCCTGGGTGGGCAGCGAGACGTCGCTCACGTGCGGCAGCCGCATCCGGGTGAGCACGATCACGTCGACGACGAGTGACATCAGCACCCCCGCGACGATGGAGAGGAAGAACACCATCGGCACGATCCACGGCTGACCGCTGAGCACGATCATCACCACGACGAACACGCCGAGTTTGAGCAGCCAGCCGCCGAGCACGATCGCGAAGAACAGCTGGACGTACAGCGGGTCGCCGAACCAGCGGTTCGCGAACAGGATGCTGGCGCCGGTGATGGCGAGGAACACCACGGCGAGGAGCACGCCCAGCAGGCCGCTCCACAGTCCGTCCGCGCCGGCCGCCGCGAAGCCGATCCCGCCGGCGAGGACGGCCAGCGCCGCGGCGCCCACGGCGGACCAGAGCAGCGTGCGGCGCAGGATCGGCGTGCTGGAGACGGGGCTGGTGCTCATTCGGGCTCCCGGGGCTGGGTGGTGGGCTGGGCGGTCGGCCGGGTGGTCGGCCGGGTGGTCGGCTGGGCGGCAGGCGGTGCGGTCGGCCGGGGTGCGGCGCGGGTCGTGCCGGCGCGGTCGCTCCGGCGCCGCGTCGGGCTGAACGTGACCACCAGGCAGGCGGCGCCGCCGAGGACGCCGAAGCCGACCCCGACGAGGTAGCCGCCGGGCCAGTCCTCACTGCTCGCGATGTACATCAGCAGCACCGCGAGCGAGGCGATGGCGGTCCAGGCGTAGAAGATCAGCACGGCGTCCCGGTCGCGGTGGCCGAGATCGAGCATCCGGTGGTGCAGGTGCTTGCGGTCCGGGGAGAACGGGGACTTCCCCGCGCGCATCCGCCGGAAGACGGCGAGCCCGAAGTCCAGCAGCGGCAGCAGGATCACCACGAGCGGCAGCAGGATCGGCAGGAAGCTGCCCAGCAGCTGGGAGCGGCCGAACTGCTCGGGGTCGAGGGCACTGGCGGGCATCTGCCCGGTGAGCGACACCGCGGAGGTCGCCATCAGCAGGCCCATCACCAGGGCGCCGGAGTCGCCCATGAACAGCTTGGCGGGGCTCCAGTTCAGCGGGAGGAAGCCGAGGCAGGCGCCGATCAGCACGGCCGCGAGGAAGGTCGCCAGGTTGAAGTAGCTGGACGCCCCCGAGTCGCGGGTGAGGATGTACGCGTAGACGAAGAAGACGCCGTTCGCGATCAGGCACACGCCGGCGACGAGACCGTCCAGGCCGTCGATGAAGTTCACCGCGTTCATCACCATGACGATCGCGAACATGGTCACGCCGATGCTGACCCAGCTGGAGACGAGGATCATGTCGCCGATCGGCAGCGACAAGATCTGCAGCCCTCCCCCGACGGTGATCACCCCCGCGGCCAGGAACTGCACGCCGAGCTTGATGAACCAGTCCAGGTCCCACAGGTCGTCGATCGCGCCGGTCACCGCGATCAGCAGCGCCGCGCCGAGCACGGACCACATCGTCTGCGGCGGCGACCACATGATCTCGAAGAACGGGTTCGCCGCGGAGGCGCCGATCGCGGCCGCGATGCCGAGGAAGATCGCCACGCCGCCCAGGCGCGGGGTCGGCGTCTTGTGCACGTCGCGCTCACGGATGCCCGGGTAGAGCTTGAACCGCAGGCTCAGCCGCCACACCGCCCAGGACAGCGCGAACGTGATGGTCGCCGTCAGGATGATGGTGAAGAGGTACTGCTTCACGCCGAGCCGTCCGGGCCGGGCTGCTCCTCCGGCTCCAGGAGCTCGCCGAGCACGCCCTCGAGCTGCTCGCGGGTCACGGCGCCGTCGCGGAGGATGCGCACCACCGGCTTCTCGGCGTCGCCGACCAGGGAGGTGGCGTCGACGATGGTCGAGGGGATGCCGGTCTCGCTGAACCCGGCCTCGAGGTAGACCGCCACGCTGTCGCCGAGCATCTCCTGCGCGTTCGCGGCGGTGATGGCCGCCTCGCGGCCGGTGAGGTTCGCGCTGGACACGGCCAGCGGGCCGGTCTCCGCCAGCAGCTCCAGGGCGATCCGGTTGTCCGGCATCCGCACGGCGACGGTGCCCTTGGTCTCGCCGAGGTCCCACACCAGCGACGGCTGCGCGGGCAGGACGATGGTGAGCCCTCCGGGCCAGAACGCGTCCACGAGGCGCTGCACCGGCTCGGGCACCCGCTCCACCAGTGCGGCGAGGGTGTCGGGGCCGGCGACGAGGACGGGCGGCGGCATGTCGCGCCCGCGGCCCTTGGCGTCCAGCAGGCGCTGCACGGCGGACGGCGAGAAGGCGTCGGCGGCGATCCCGTACACGGTGTCGGTGGGGATCACGACGAGCTCGCCGCGGGCGATGGCCTGACGGGAGTGGCGCATGCCGGCGAGGAGCTGGGCCTCGTCGCGGCAATCGAAGGCGGAAGACATGGCGGATCCCAGTCTACGCGGCGCGGTCGGCCGGCCGTCCTCAGGCAGGGGCGGTGCCGCGCCGGCGGCGCGCGAGGCGGTGCCGGGCCGGCGGCCGCGAGGCGGCCGCGACGCCGGTCAGGCGCGCAGCGCCGTCGTCGCCCGGTCGCGCCGGGTCAGGTCCTGGTGCGTGGCGGGCGCGCGCCAGCCGTCGCCGGTGAGGATGCCGCGGATCGCCTCGCCCTGCAGCTCGCCGTGCTCCAGCACGAGCATCCCCCGGGGCGGAGCAGCTCCGCCGCCCTGCGGCTGATCACGCGGACCACGTCCAGCCCGTCGGCGCCGCCGTAGAGCGCCTGCGCGGGGTCGAACAGGCGCACCTCGGGATCTCGGGGCACCGCGTCATCGGGGACGTACGGCGGGTTGGACACGACCACGGCGACCGTGCCGTCCAGCTCCGGGAGGGCGGTCGCAAGATCGCCGTGCACGAGGGTGAGGTTCTCGGTCCCTGCGACGTTGCGGGCCGCCCAGGCGTGCGCCGCCTCGGACAGCTCGACGGCGAAGACGCGCGCGTGCGGCACCTCGGTCGCCATCGCCAGTGCGATCGCGCCACTGCCGGTGCCGAGATCGACCGCGATCGGCGCCTCGTCCGGGCTGCTCAGCAGCGCGTCGATCGCGAACTGCACCACCGTCTCGGTCTCCGGGCGGGGCACGAACACGCCGGGCCCGACGGCCAGCTCGAGATGCCGGAAGGCCGCGATGCCGGTGAGGTGCTGCAGCGGCTCGCGCGCCGCACGGCGTGCGGCGAGGGCGTCGAGCGCCGCGGCATCCGCATCCGTCAGCGCATCCCCGCGGACGACCGCCGCCTGCACGCCGCCTCGGGAGAGCCCGAGCACGTGACCCGCCAGCAGCTCTGCGTCCCCAACGGGGTCGGGCACGCCGGCGGCGGCCAGCCGCGCGGCGATGGCGCGCAGGCGCGCGGCGAGGGTCTCGGGCATGAATCCAGGGTACGGGCATGCCGGCACGCGCTTCGCGTCGCTTCGTTACGCCGCGCACGCACGGCCGCCGACCCCGGGAAGTAGTCTGGTGCAGCATCCGCAGCCTCCGAGAAAGGCCCGCAATGACCGGCATCCACCCCGACATCACCACCGCGTTCGGCAACACCCCGCTCGTGCGCCTCAACCGCGTCACCGAGGGCGCGGGCGCGACCGTGCTCGCCAAGCTCGAGTACTACAACCCCGCCGCCAGCGTGAAGGACCGCATCGGCATCGCCATGATCAACGCCGCCGAGGCATCCGGCGAGCTGAAGCCCGGCGGCACGATCGTCGAGTCCACCAGCGGCAACACCGGCATCGCCCTGGCCATGGTCGGCGCGGCGCGCGGCTACCGCGTCGTCCTGACCATGCCGTCGTCGATGTCGAAGGAGCGCCGCGTGCTGCTGAAGGCGTTCGGCGCGGAGATCGTGCTCACCGACCCGACCAAGGGCATGAAGGGCGCCATCGAGGAGGTCGAGCGCATCGTCGCCGAGACCCCGGGCGCCGTCTGGGTGCGCCAGTTCGAGAACGAGGCCAACCCGCAGATCCACCGCGAGACCACCGCGCAGGAGATCCTCCGCGACACCGACGGCGCCGTCGACATCCTGGTCGCGGGCGTGGGCACCGGCGGCACCGTGACCGGCACCGGCCAGGCGCTGAAGGAGGCGAAGCCCGAGGTGAAGGTGATCGCCGTCGAGCCGAAGGACTCCCCCGTGCTGACCGAGGGCCGCCCCGGGCCGCACAAGATCCAGGGCATCGGCCCGAACTTCGTGCCCGCGATCCTCGACCGCGACGTGATCGACGAGGTCATCACCGCCGACTTCGACGACGCTCTGCGCGTCTCGCGCGACCTCGCCGCCCGCGAGGGGCTGCTGGTCGGCATGTCCTCCGGTGCGGTCGTGTGGGCGGCGCTGCAGGTCGCGGCGCGGCCGGAGAACGAGGGCAAGACGATCGTCGCGGTCGTCCCCGACACGGGCGAGCGCTACATCTCCACCGCGCTGTTCGAGGACCTGCGCGAGGACTGATGGGCGTCATCGGCCGCCTGCGCGAGGACGTGGAGGCCGCCCGGCGCGGCGATCCGGCCGCCCGGAGCGGTCTGGAGATCGCGCTGCTGTACCCGGGGCTACACGCGGTGTGGGCGCACCGGGTGTGGCACGCGCTGTGGCGGCGCCGGGTGCGCTTCCTCGCGCGGGCGGGATCGCAGCTCACCCGCTGGCTGACCGGCATCGAGATCCACCCCGGGGCGTCGATCGGCCGCCGGCTGTTCATCGACCACGGCATGGGCGTGGTGATCGGCGAGACCGCCGAGGTCGGCGACGACGTGATGCTGTACCACGGCGTGACGCTCGGCGGCCGCACCCGGGACGGCGGCAAGCGGCATCCGACCCTCGAGGACGGGGTGGCGGTGGGCGCCGGCGCGAAGGTCCTCGGCCCGATCACGATCGGCGCCCGCTCGGTGATCGGCGCGAACGCCGTGGTGACCAGGGATGCGCCGCCGGACAGCGTGCTCACCGGCGTCCCCGCCCGGCCGCGCACCGGCTCGTCCACCGCCGACGCGCGCGCCCTGCTCCTCTCCGCCCCGACTACACGATCTGACCCCGCGACGATCCGCCCCCTTTGCGTATGGGGGGTGCCCCTATGTCCTCTGTCAAGCGGCGAGGGCGGGTTGGGCTGGTCGCGGTTGGTAGAGGGTGCCGTCGCGGAGCATGGCGTAGAGGACGTCGGATCGGCGTCGAGCTAGGGCGATGAGGGCCTGGTTGTGGCGTTTGCCTTGGGCGATCTTGCGGTCGTAGTAGGCGCGTGATTCGGGGTCTCGGAGTGCGGCGAACGCGGAGAGGAACATGGTCCGTTTCAGGATCTTGTTCCCGCGCCGGGAGGGATGCTCGCCGCGGATCGAGGTGCCGGATCGTCGGGTCACGGGTGCGAGGCCGGCGTAGGCGGCGAGGTGCCCGGCAGTGGCGAAGGTCTTGGTGGTGACTTCGGTGAGGAGCCGGGCTGCGGTCCTGACGCCGACTCCGGGCATGCTCGTCAGGACCGGTTGAAGAGGGTGAGCGTCGACGATCTTCTCGACCTCGATGGCGATCTCATCACGCTGCCGTCGCAACGCCTGGAGCTGCTCTGCGAGCCTGGGGAGCACCAGCGCGGCGGCGTCGGTGCCGGTCACCACGACGGTCTGCTCGCCGAGCGCGGTCATGATCTCTGCCGCCCAGACACGACCTTTGCGGGGCGCGTTCTTCAGCAGCCGGTTCCCTAGCCGCTTCTCACCCGCAGTCTTCATCGCCGCCGGCGACGGGTAGCGCTGCAGCAGGTCCAGGATCGCGGGGTGATCCAGCCGCGGCCCGAGCACGCGTTCCAGCGCCGGGTGGATTTGGGTGAGCAGACCCCTGATCCGGTTGGAGACCTGGACGATCTGACCGGCGAGGTCGTCGTCGAACCCGCAGAGCATGCTCAGCTCCGCGACCTTCTCGTCGGCGACCTGGATCGACCGGAGCGTGTGCGGCATGGTGCGGGCCGTTTCGGCGATGATCGCCGCGTCTCTCGCGTCGGTCTTCGCCTCACCGGGATGCAGATCCGCGATGCGCCGCATCGCCAACCCCGGCAGGTAACCGACGAGAGCACCTGCGGCTTGCGCGACCGCGACCGGGAGTGCACCGATCGTCGCGGGTTGATCTACGACCAGCAGCACCACGCCATGCGAGGCGAGCTGGTCGATCACCGCCCGCAATTGGCGCTCGTCGTTCGGGAGTGCTCGGTCGAATAGTCGCTTGGCTTCCCGGTCGAGCGCGACCGCGTGATGCTCGCCCTTGCCGACGTCGAGCCCAACGAACACGTCGACCTCGTCGTATCTGTCGATGCTGGTGACCACTTCGTCCTCCGCTTCACTCGTGACGGCGTCCGCGGCGGCGCGTCTCGGCATCCACGTTACGAACGGCCTCGAGCATGCTCGGGTCCAGCCCCTATCAGCGATCACACACCGCCAACCAGGCCCGGTGACAACACCCCCCGGATCATCGAGGACAGGGGGCAGCAATCATGCCGGGCCCGGCAGGCCGTCACCGCCCAGCATGGCCGCCGAACGGGTCACGAAGAAAGTAACGGGAAACGGGGGGTCAGGCGCGGCGGCGGAGGGCCGCGCGGATGCGGCGCAGGGCCTCCGCCTCCTGACGGAACACCAGCTCGTTCGTGAGCCGGACGGTGTCCCATCCGGCAGCGGCGTACGCGTGATACTTGTCGATGTCGCGCGCGAGCTGCGCCCGGGTGAGGTGCGTGCTCTCTTCGCCCCCGCGAACACGGCCAGCTGATCGCGGGTGGCCACCGCCTTCGCCTGCGGGTCGGCCGGGCGCCCCGGCATCCGCGGCAGGGTCGCAGCGGCACCGGAAGACGCTGCAGCACCGCAGCGACGTACCCGGTGAGGAACGCTCCCTCGGGCAGCGCCGGCAGATACTCGTGCACGCGCCCGAGCAGCAGCGTGCGGTGCTGCCCCCACGCCCGCTCGATCTCGGCGAAGTCTGCGAGGCCGTCCGCCGTGGACACAGGCTCCGGTGCGTCGAGTTCGCCGAACGCCCGCGCGCCATGGTGCGGTCGGCGCAGTTCCGGATGCCGCAGCCGGGCGTCGCTCAGACCGTGCCGTCTCCCCTGGGCGACGGTGAACGCGTCCGGGAGTCCGTCCGGTCGGTGCTGGCGGCGCTTCGGCATCCGCCCAGTGTGCCCGCCGCCCGCGCCGACCCGCTCCGGTTGTCCACAGCCCCGCCCCTCGCCCCATCAGGGGGTCAGAACCGCCCGGCGGGTCAGGAGCCGAGGGCGGCGAGGCGCTCCGCCTCGTCGGCCTCGATGCAGGACTCGATGACGGGGTCGAGGGCGCCGTCCATCACCTGGTCGAGGTTGTACGCCTTGTACCCGGTGCGGTGGTCGGCGATCCGGTTCTCCGGGAAGTTGTAGGTGCGGATCCGCTCCGAGCGGTCCATGCCGCGGATCTGCGAGCGCCGGGCATCCGATGCCGCAGCCGCGAGCTCCTCCTGCTGCTTGGCCAGCAGCCGGGCGCGCAGCACGCGCAGCGCCGCCTCACGGTTCTGCAGCTGCGACTTCTCGTTCTGCATCGACACCACGATCCCGGTCGGCAGGTGCGTGATCCGCACCGCCGAGTCGGTCGTGTTCACCGACTGCCCGCCCGGGCCCGAGGAGCGGAACACGTCGATCTTCAGATCGTTCGGGTTGATCTCGATCTCGTCCGGCTCGTCGACCTCGGGGAACACCAGCACCCCCGTGGTCGAGGTGTGGATGCGGCCCTGCGACTCGGTGGCCGGCACCCGCTGCACGCGGTGCACGCCGCCCTCGTACTTCAGGTGCGCCCAGACGCCCTGCGCCGGGTCGGTCGAGGTGCCTTTGATCGCGAGCTGGACGTCCTTGTACCCGCCGAGGTCGGACTCGTTCCGCTCCAGCAGCTCGGTCTTCCAGCCTTTCGAGGCCGCGTACTGCAGGTACATCCGCAGCAGATCGGCGGCGAACAGGGCGCTCTCGGCGCCGCCCTCCCCCGCTTTAATCTCCATGATCACGTCGCGGGCGTCGTCGGGGTCGCGCGGGATGAGCAGGCGGCGCAACCGCTCCTGCGCGGCCTGCAGCCCCTCCTCGAGCGCGGGGATCTCGGCCGCGAAGGCCTCGTCCTCACGCGCCAGCTCTCGGGCCGCCTCGAGGTCCTCGGATGCGGCGAGCCACGCCTCGTGCGCGGCGACGATCCGGCTCAGCTCGGCGTAGCGCCGGTTCACCCGCTTCGCGCGGGCTGCATCGGCGTGCACCGCCGGGTCGGAGAGCTCCTCCTGCACCCGGCGGTGCTCGTCGATGAGAGCCTGGACGGACTCGAACACGTCAGCTCAGCGGATGTTGTTCTCGTGCCCGTGGCCGGAGCCGGTCGCCGGCGGGGCCGGGATCGACTTCTGCATCTGGAACAGGAACTCGACGTTGGAGCCGGTCTCCTTGAGCTTGCCGAGGACCACCTCGAGCGCCTGCTGCGGGTCGAGACCGGCGAGGGCGCGGCGCAGCTTCCATGTGATCTTGACCTCGTCCGGGGAGAGCAGCATCTCCTCGCGGCGGGTGCTGGACGCGTTCACGTCGACCGCCGGGAAGATCCGCTTGTCGGCCAGGGCGCGGGACAGGCGCAGCTCGCTGTTGCCGGTGCCCTTGAACTCCTCGAAGATCACCTCGTCCATCTTGGAGCCGGTCTCCACGAGGGCGGTGGCGAGGATGGTCAGCGATCCGCCGTTCTCGATGTTGCGCGCCGCGCCGAAGAACCGCTTCGGCGGGTACAGTGCCGAGGCGTCCACACCGCCGGTGAGCACGCGGCCGGATGCCGGCGCGGAGATGTTGTAGGCGCGGCCGAGGCGGGTGATCGAGTCGAGCAGCACGACCACGTCCCGGCCCAGCTCCACCAGGCGCTTGGCGCGCTCGATGGCGAGCTCGGCGACGGTGGTGTGGTCCTCCGCGGGGCGGTCGAAGGTCGAGGCGATGACCTCGCCCTTCACCGAGCGCTGCATGTCGGTGACCTCTTCCGGGCGCTCGTCGACGAGCACGACCATGAGGTGCACCTCGGGGTTGTTCTGCGCGATCGCGTTCGCGATCTGCTGCAGCACGATGGTCTTGCCGGCCTTCGGCGGCGCCACGATCAGGCCCCGCTGGCCCTTGCCGATCGGGGCGACCAGGTCGATGATCCGCTGGGTCAGCTTCTCCGGCGCGGTCTCCAGACGCAGGCGCTCCTGCGGGTACAGCGGGGTGAGCTTGCCGAACTCGACGCGGTTGCCGGCGTCCTCGGGCGACAGGCCGTTGATGGAGTCGACCTTCACCAGGGCGTTGTACTTCTGACGCCCCTGCTGCTCGCCCTCGCGCGGCTGCTTGATGGCGCCGACGATCGCGTCGCCCTTGCGCAGGTTGTACTTCTTCACCTGGCCGAGCGAGACGTACACGTCGGTCGCGCCGGGCAGGTAGCCGCTGGTGCGGACGAAGGCGTAGTTGTCGAGCACGTCGAGGATGCCCGCGATCGGGATGAGGACGTCGTCCTCGCCGATCTCGGTCTCGAACTCGTCCGCGGTGACGTTGCCGCCGCCGCGTCGCTTGTTGCGCTGACGCGTGCGACCGCCGGCCTGCTCCTCCTCGGCCTGGGGCTGCTGGGCCTGCCCGCCGCCGTTCTGGCCGCGCCCGCGGCTGCGGTTGCGGTTGCGGCCACGACCGCGGCCGCCGCCCTCGCCCTCGTCGCCGTCGGCCTCGGGCTTCTCGGACGCGTCGCCCTGCTTGCCCTCGCCCTGCCGGGCTTCTGCCTGCTTGCCGTCCGCCTGCTTGCCGTCGGCCTGCTTCGCGTCGCCGGTTGCTGCTTCCGCCGCGGCGGCGTCGGCCGGCTTCTGCCCGGCGGTCGTCTCGCCTGCCGCGTCGGCGCCGGATGCCTCAGCGCCCTGGGCCTTGTCGGCGTCCTTTGCCTTGTCGGCGTCCTGCGCCTTGCTGCGGCGACCGCGCGCGGGGCGCTTGGCCGGGGCGTCGCCGGCGCGCTCGGCCGTCTCGCCGGCCGGCGCGGCCTCGGCAGAGATCGCGGTGTCGGCTGCCGCCGTGTCGGACGCCGGTGCCTCGGATGCCGGAACGGCGGCCGCCTCGGCATCCGCCTTCTTCGCCCGCGTACGGCGCGGCGCCTTGGCCTTCGGCTTCTCCTCGGCAGCGTCCGCGCTCGACTCCGCGGCGGTCGCGGAGGAGCCGGCCGCAGCAGGGGAGGCAGCGGCGTCGGATGCCGGAGCCGCCGGCGTCTCGGCGGACGGCGCCGCCGCAGGCGCGGCATCCGCGGCGGCGGATGCGCTGGTCGCGCGCCGGGGTGCGCGCTTGCGCACCGGTGCTTCGGTCACCGTCGCGGCGGCCGCAGCCGACTCGGACGCGGCCGGAGCCTGGTCGTTCTGGGTCTCGGAGAAGTTCTCCACGAGTACTCCCTCATATGTCGTGGGAAAGAGCAATCCTGCGCACAGCAGAAGCTGCGCGTGTCACGCGCGCGGGCACAGAGCGCCAGCCGGCCAGGACCACGGAAGTCCTGGGGAAACACGTGCGGATCTCGCAGAAGTGCGAGGGGGCGAGATTCACGAAAGGTACGTGGAGCCCTCCGCTCGATCCCTAACTGTACCACCCCGTACGTCGACGGCGAGCATGTGCGCGGTCCACGGAGTGTCCGCCGCGGCGTCCGCCACCTCGACCGCTCCGCGGCGGCGTCCGGGCCCGTCGGCGAGCACGAGCACGCTGGGGCCGGCGCCGGAGACGACGGCCGCATATCCTTCGCGGCGCAGCGCCTGCACCAGCCGCAGCGTCTCCGGCATCGCCGCGCCGCGGTAGTCCTGGTGCAGCCGGTCGGCGGTGGCGTCCAGCAGCAGCTCCGGGCTCTGCGTCAGCGCGGCGACCAGCAGCGCCGAGCGCGACACGTTGAACACGGCGTCCTCCCGGGGCACCTGGTGCGGCTGCAGCGAGCGCGCCAGGGACGTGGACATCGTGAAGCCGGGCACGAGCACCAGCGGCGCCACGCCGCGGTGCACGAGCAGCTTCTTGTGCTGCGGCCCGCGATCGCCGGTCCAGGCGATGGTGAGGCCGCCGAACAGCGCGGGCGCGACATTGTCGGGGTGGCCCTCCAACTCGGTGGCCAGGCGCAGCAGGGTGTCGTCGTCCAAGTCGACCTCGCCGGCGAGCAGCCCCTTGGCGGCGAGCACGCCCGCCGTCACCGCGGCGCCGGACGAGCCGAGCCCCCGCCCATGCGGGACGCCGTTCGCGGCGTGCAGCCGCAGCCCGGGCAGCGGGCGCCCGGCATCCGCGAACACGTGCGCGATCGAACGGACGACGAGGTTGCTGGCATCCCGCGGGATCTCCTCGGCGCCGGAGCCGGTGACCTCGATCTCGAGCCGGTCGTCCGGGAAGGAGGACACGGTGAGCGTGTCGTAGATGCTGAGCGCCAGGCCGAGCGTGTCGAAGCCGGGTCCGAGGTTGGCGCTCGTGGCGGGGACGGTGACCTGCACGGTCCGGGTGGCGCCCTCCGGTGCCGGCGCCTCCGGGTGGCCGGTGACCGCCTCGGAGGGGACGATGGTGACGCCCACGCTCACTCCCCTTCGACGCGCAGCACCGACACCACGCGCTCGACGACCCCGCTGGCGGCCAGCCGGTCGACGGTGGCGCTCAGGGCGCTCTCGGATGCCCGGTGCGTGCCGATGATGAGCCGCGCGGTCGGCACCTCCTCGCCCTCCACGGTCTGCACCACGGTCGCGACGGACACGCCGCCCTCGCTGAGGATGCCGGCGACGGTGGCGAGCACGCCCGGCTCGTCGTCGACTTCGAGGGTGATCTGGTAGCGGGTGGTGACGTGCCCGATCGGCGCGACCGGCAGGTTCGCCCTG
Source organism: Microbacterium neungamense (assembly GCF_024971095.1). Taxonomy (NCBI): domain Bacteria; kingdom Bacillati; phylum Actinomycetota; class Actinomycetes; order Micrococcales; family Microbacteriaceae; genus Microbacterium; species Microbacterium neungamense. Next base: position 935,059 of record NZ_CP069717.1, on the reverse strand, counting down.
GTCGACTCGCCCACCCCGACGCCGCCGGCGATGTGCCGCCGCGCCGCCGAGACCACGTCGCCGAGCACGGCCGAGGCGGTCTGCACGCCGCCGGCGCCGGCGCCGTAGAACATCAGCGACCCCGCCGCCTCCGCTTCGACGAAGACGGCGTTGTTGGCGCCGTGCACAGAGGCCAGCGGATGCGTGCGCGGCACCAGGGCCGGGTAGACGCGCACGGAGATCGACTCGGCGCCCTCGTCCACGAGCCGCTCGCACACCGCGAGCAGCTTGATGACGAAGCCGGCACCGCGGGCCTCCTCGATCATCGACGCGGTGATCTGCGTGATGCCCTCGCGGTGCACGGCATCCAGCGGCACGGCGGTGTGGAAGGCGAGGCTGGCGAGGATCGCGGCCTTCTGCGCCGCGTCGAAGCCCTCGACGTCGGCGGTCGGGTCCGCCTCGGCGTAGCCCAGCCGCTGCGCGTCGGCGAGGACCTCGGCGAAGTCGGCGCCCTCGCTGTCCATCCGGTCCAGGATGTAGTTCGTGGTGCCGTTCACGATGCCCATGATCCGCACCACACGGTCGCCGGCGAGCGAGTCCCGCAGCGGGCGGATGATCGGGATCGCCCCGGCCGCGGCGGCCTCGTAGTACACCGACGCGCCGACGCGGTCGGCGGCCTCGAACACCTCAGGACCGTGGGTGGCCAGCAGCGCCTTGTTCGCGGTGACGACGTCGGCGCCCGACCCCAGGGCGAGCAGGATGTGCGAGCGGGCCGGCTCGATGCCCCCCATCAGCTCGATGACGATGTCCGCCCCGGTGATCAGGCTCTCGGCATCCGTGGTGAACAGCTCCCGCGGCAGGTCGACGTCGCGACGGGCGTCGAGGTCGCGGACGGCGATGCCGGCCAGTTCCAGGCGGGCGCCGGCGCGGTCGGCGAGTTCGTCGCCGTGCCGCAGCAGCAGCGCCGCCACCTGAGAGCCGACGGCGCCTGCGCCGAGCAGTGCCACCCGAAGTCGTCGATAGTCGGTCATCGTGCTCCTTCTGTGCGGTGTCCGGTACCGTCCCCCGGATCGAGCCCCGGGTCGCGGGCCAGCAGGTCCTGCACGGTCTCGCCGCGCAGGATCAGCCGGGACTCCCCGTCGCGCACGGAGATCACCGGCGGACGCGGGACGTGGTTGTAGTTGCTGGCCAGCGGCGCGCAGTACGCGCCGGTGACCGGGACGGCGAGCAGGTCGCCGGGGGCGACGTCGTCGGGGAGGTACTCGTGATCGACGACGATGTCGCCGGACTCGCAGTGCCGGCCGACGACGCGCACCAGCGCGGGGTCCCCGGATCCGGCGCGCGAGGCGAGCCGCGCCGAGTACTGCGCGCCGTACAGCGCGGTCCGCGCGTTGTCGCTCATGCCGCCGTCCACGCTCACGTAGCGGCGCACCCCGGCCTCCAGCACGACGTCCTTGATCGTGCCGATCTCGTAGAGGGTGACGCCCGCGGGCCCGACGACGTAGCGTCCGGGCTCGAAGGACAGCGCCGGCACCGGGATGCCGCGGGCCGCGCACCCTTCCGCCACGGCGGCGACGATGCCGTCGGCCAGCTCCTCGATCGGCGTGGGGTCGTCGGCGCGGGTGTAGGCGATGCCGAAGCCGCCGCCGAGGTTCAGCTGCGGCACCTCGCCGTCGCGGAGCAGCTCCTCGTGCAGGTCGAGTACGCGGGCCGCGGATTCGCGGAAGCCTGCGACGCCGAAGATCTGCGAGCCGATGTGACAGTGCAGCCCGAGGAAGCGCAGCCCGGGGATCTCCCGGATGCGGGCCACCGCGGCCGCGGCATCCGCCATCGGGAATCCGAACTTCTGGTCCTCGTGCGCGGTGGCGAGGAAGTCGTGGGTCTCGGCGTGCACGCCGCTGCTCACCCGCAGCATCACGCCCTGCTCGGCGTCCAGGCGCGCGGTGAGCGCGGCGAGCCGCTCGATCTCGATGGCGCTGTCGATGATGATCGTGCCGACCCCGGCCTCGATCGCGCGCTCGAGCTCGGCGGTGGACTTGTTGTTGCCGTGGAAGCCCAGCCGCGACGGCTCCGCGCCGGCCGCGAGGGCGAGCTCGAGCTCCCCGCCGGTGCACACGTCGACGCACAGGCCCTCGGCGGTGACCCAGCGGACGATCGCGCTGGTGAGGAACGCCTTGCCGGCGTAGTACACGCGGGCGGAGGTGCCGTGGCGCCGCGCGGCGGACTCGAACGCCGTGCGGACGGCGGCGGCTCGGCGGCGCACCTCCTGCTCGTCGATGACGAGCAGCGGCGTGCCGTGGGCGCGGACCAGGGCGGATGCCCGGGCGCCGCCGATCACGAGCTCGCCGTCCTCGTCGCGGCGCGCGGATGCCGGCCACACCCCCTCGACGAGGTCGTTCGGGTCGTCGGGCACGACGAGCCAGCCCGGGGCAGGCGGGGAGACAGCGGAATGCACAGTGCACCAATCGTGGGGACGGGTACCCCGGGGCGGAGGACGGCCGGCGAGGATGCCCCCGATTCTAGGGCACCGCCGGGCGCCGTCCTGTCAAGCCCTGCACGCCCGCGGCCGTTCTGGTTAGGGTGATTCGGATGGATGCCGCAACCGAAGCCGAACGCCGGGAGAAGCGCCCGGGGGCGATCGCCCGGGCCGGTGCGGCGCTGATCCGCCGCGGTCTGCAGCTGCGGATCGTGCGCGCCGTGCTGCTGCACATGGAGCGGCACGGGCCGATACTCGCGGACGGCGTGACCTACCGGGCGCTGTTCAGCGTCTTCGCCGCCGTGCTGCTCGGGTTCTCCGCGGCCGCGCTGTGGCTGACATCGGACGACGTGGCGTGGAACGCCGTGGTGTCCGCGATCGACTCCGCGGTGCCCGGGCTGATCAAGGAGCGCCCGGACGGGCCCGGGCTCATCGACCCGTCCGAGATCCGCGCGCCCGCGGGGCTGTCGATCACCGGGATCGTGTCGCTGGTCGGCCTGATCGGCGCGGCCCTCGGGGCCATCGGGTCGCTCCGGGTGGCGATGCGGTCCATCGCCGGAACGGTGTCGGACGATGTGGCACCGCCGCTCGTCATACTTCGCAATCTGAGCCTCGCGGCGATCATCGCGGCCGCCTTCGTCGGCTCCGCCGCCCTCACCTTCGCCGGCCGTGCGGTGCTGAGATGGGCGGGCGGGCTGCTCGGGCTGCCGGAGGATTCGCCGGTGCTGTTCTGGTCGGTGCGCCTGATCTCGCTGGTGATCGTGTTCGCCCTGAACACGGTGCTGATCGCGGCCGCGTTCCGCGCCCTCGCCGGCGTCCGGGCCCGCGCACGCGCGCTCTGGTCGGGCGCGATGATCGGCGGCGCCGGCCTGCTCGTGCTGCAGGAGCTGTCCGGGCTGTTCGTCGGCGGGGCGCGCGCGAACCCGCTGCTGGCGTCGTTCGCGTCGCTGCTGGCCCTGCTGATCTGGCTGAACCTGTCCACCCAGGTGATCCTGCTCGCCAGCGCCTACATCGTCACCGCCGCCGCCGAGGACGAGGACCGGGTCGCGAATCGCTACGGCGCGCAGACTCTGGCCGAGCACCGGCTGCGTCGCGCGGAGCAGGACGCGCAGATCGCGACCGCGGAGCTGCGCAGCGCCCAGCAGGCCGTCGAGGACGAACGCCCCTGACCCGCCCTCCGCCCGCCGACCCGCCCACGACCACCTCCGACCCGCCCTCCGACCCGCCCTCCGACCCGTTTGGGGCGGATTCTCACGTCCGGGGCGGACCTGCGCCGCCCCAATCGTGAGAATCCGCCCCAAACCCGAAGAAAGGAGTCAGGGGGCAAGGAGGGTCGGGGGGAAGGAGGGTCAGGGGGAGGGAGGGTCAGGGGGAGGGAGGGTCAGGGGCAGGTGCCGGGGTCGAGGAGGGCCGGGTCCGTCGCGATCCGGCCGTCGATGTCGATCTCGGCAACGGCGCTCTCACCCTCGATCCGCAGGCCGGTCAGGATCAGCCCGGCGGGGAGCCGGTCGGCGATGCACACCTGCTGCGGGGCGGACAGGCGCTCTCCGACGTCGCCGAGCCGTCCGGAGAGCCCGGCGAGGTCGATCACGCTCCCGCCGACCGACACCGATACGGGTGTGAGCACCAGCTCCCCCGCATCCGCGCCGGGCGTGGCCGTCACACTCACCGGGATGTCGGCGCCGAACACCGTGATCGCGCCGCTCGCGGTGACGTTCGGCTCCTCGAGAGTCACATCGGTGACGGGCAGATCGGAGCGCGACAGCAGCGCGACGAGCTGCGCCTGGTCGATGCGGACCGTGCCGTGCGCCGCACCGATGTCGCCGCCGCGGAGCGGTACGCCCTGCGCGGTGACGTCCGCGGCCCCGGTGACGCCCTCGAGGGTCACCCGCTCGGAGGAGAGGCGCAGCCGGTCGAGTCGCCCGGCGATCAGCTGCGGCAGCAGGATGCCGGAGGCTTCGACGTCGAGCTGCTGATCGGCCGGCAGGTCCAGCTGCTCGACGACCAGGGAGCGGACCACCCCCGGCAGCACGGCGCGCGCCACCAGCTCGGCCGCCACGGCGAGGGCCGCCGCCAGCAGCACGAGCACGACCAGCACGACCGGCCAGCGGCGATGCCGCCGCGACGCGCGCCCTCCGGCGGTCACGTCACATCCGCTCCGGGGCGGACACGCCGAGCAGCGACAGCCCGTTGCGCAGCACCTGCCCGGTGGCGTCGTTCAGCCACAGCCGGGTGCGGTGCACCGCCTCGACCGGGTCGTCGCCCTGCGGGATGATCCGGCAGTTGTCGTACCAGCGGTGGTAGAGCCCGGCGAGCTCCTCCAGGTAGCGGGCCACGCGGTGCGGCTCGCGGACCTCGGCCGCGAAGCCGACGATCCGCGGGAACTCCTGCAGCGCGCCCAGCAGCGCCGACTCGGTCTCGTGCGTGAGCAGGTCGGGGGCGAACTCGGATCGGTCAACCCCGGAGTCCGCGGCGTTGCGGGCGACGTTGTGCGTGCGCGCGTGCGCGTACTGCACGTAAAAGACGGGGTTGTCGTTGGTGCGCTTCTGCAGCAGCTCGGGATCGAGCGCCAGGGGCGAATCGGCCGGGTAGCGCTCCAGCGAGTACCGCAGCGCGTCAGTGCCGAGCCATTCGCGCAGATCGTCCATCTCGATGATGTTGCCGGCGCGCTTGCTGAGCCGGGCTCCGCCGACGGAGACCAGCTGCCCGATGAGCACCTCGATGTCCTTGTCCGGGTCGTCCCCGGCCGCGCCGGCGAGCGCCTTGAGCCGGTGCACGTAGCCGTGGTGGTCGGCGCCGAGCAGGTAGATCTTGTGCTCGAAGCCGCGGTCGCCCTTGTTCAGGTAATAGGCCGCGTCCGCGGCGAAGTAGGTGTACTCGCCGTTCGAGCGGCGGATCACCCGGTCCTTGTCGTCGCCGAAATCGGTGGTGCGCACCCACACGGCGTCGTCCCGGTCGAAGACGTGCCCCTGCTCGCGCAGGCGGTCCACCGCCCGGTCCACCAGGCTCGGGCCGCCGTCCGCGGCGGGGGCGTGCAGCGTGCGCTCGGAGAACCAGACGTCGAACTCGACGTTGAACTTCGACAGCGAGTCCTTCTGCTCGGCGAGCTGGTACTCGTAGCCGAGCTCGCGGGCGACGAGCCGCTGCTCGTCATCGGGAAGGTCGAGGAAGTCGGGACGGGCGGCCAGGACGCGCTGGGCGAGGTCGGCGATGTAGCTGCCGGTGTACCCGCCCTCGGGGGTCGGCTGCCCCTTGGCCGCCGCCACGATGGATGCTGCGAACCGCTCCATCTGCGCCCCGGCGTCGTTGATGTAGAACTCCCTCGCAACGGTAGCGCCGGAGGCGGCCAGCAGCCGTGCGATGGCGTCGCCGAGCGCCGCCCAGCGGGTGTGGCCGATGTGCAGCGGACCGGTGGGGTTGGCGCTGACGAACTCGATGTTGATGGACCGGCCGGCCTGGGTGTCGTTGCGGCCGTACTCCGCCCCGGCGTCGACGATCGTCTTCGCCAGCGCGCCGGCGGCGGCCGCGTCCAGGCGGATGTTGATGAACCCGGGGCCGGCGACCTCGACGCCGGCAATGCCGTCGGTCGCGGCGAGGCCGTCCGCGACGCGCTGGGCGAGCTCCCGGGGGCTGGTGCCCAGGCGCTTCGCGAGCCGCATCGCGACGTTCGTCGCCCAGTCCCCGTGCTCGCGGTTTCGCGGGCGGTCGAGCACGACATCGGATGCCGAGAGCCCGAGGTCCTCGTCCGGTCGCAGCTCCGCCGCGATCGGGGTGAGGACGGCGAGGACGGCGGCGGCGAGGGATTCGGGGCTCATAGGTGTCCCAGTCTAGATGCCCGGGACCCGGGCATCCGCGGGCTCCCGCCGGCACCGGCCTTCCCGCCGGCGCCGCGGCGGCGGGTCAGCGGAAGCGTGCGAGGGAGGCGGTGAGCGCCAGGAGCGTCTCCTCCGTGGGCACCACGCCGGCCGCCCGCAGCGCGAGCTGCCCGGCGCCCACGGCGCCGTCGGCCACCGGCCGCGGCTCGAGCCGGTCCGCGACCGTCCCGAGCCGGTGCAGGAACGCGTCGCGCACCGGCCCCGATCGCGACAGTACGCTGCCGCCGAGCACGAGCGGCCCGGGACCGGAGAGCACCGCCGAGAGCGTGTCGGCGAGCTCTTCGCCGGCGCGGCGCAGGATGCCGGCGGCGACCGGGTCGCCGGCATCCGCGAACGCGATCGGGGCGAGGCCGGCCAGCTCGATCGGCGGGCGCGCGTAGAGGGCGCCGACGACACCGATCAGCGCCTGCGACCGCCCCTCGGCGCCCGGCCCGCCGGTGTGCACGCCGAGGTGGGCGATCACGCGCGGAGTCATCCCGGTGGCGGGGCCGGTGCCGTCCAGATCGCCGACCACGGCCTTGGCGACGCGGTGGCCGATCCAGAAGCCGCTCCCCCGGTCGCCGAGCAGCCAGCCCAGGCCGTCGCCGGTGGCCTCGATGACCCCCGCCGAGACGCGGATGACGCAGGCGCCGGTGCCGGACACCAGCGCGTAGCCGAAGGGTGCCGCGGTGCCGCTGAAGTAGGTGGCGAGCAGGTCGGACTCGAAGGTGAGCCGTCCCGCGAACCCGTGCTGCGCGAGCCGTCGCCGCAGCCAGTCGTCGTCGCCCGACGTGCGCTGCCCGGCCATCGCCGCGGTGATCACCGCGACGTCCGCAAGCGCGAGACCGGTGCCGGCGAGGGCGCCCTCGATCGCCGTCATGACGCCGTCGGCGGCGCGCTCGGGGCCGGCCGTCATCGTCGTCGGCGTCGCGCTGCTGCTGGTGATGCTGCTCGGCTCGATGTGCGCCTACGTGCTCGCGAGGTTCTCGATCCCGGGCAGCCGGGCGATCTACTACCTGATGCTCGCCGGGCTCACCCTTCCGGTGTTCCTCGCGATCGTCCCGCTGTTCTTCATCCTGCAGGGCATGGGGCTGCTGAACACGCTGCCGGGTCTGATCATCACCTACGTCGCGTTCGCGCTGCCGTTCACGGTGTTCTTCCTGTTCTCGTTCTTCAAGTCCCTGCCGTACGAGATCCAGGAGGCGGCCTACGTGGACGGCGCCAGCGAGTGGCGCACGTTCTTCCAGGTGATGCTGCCGATGGCCAAGCCCGGGCTCGCGGCCGTGGCGATCCTGAACTTCCTCGGGCTGTGGAACCAGTTCCTGCTGCCGGTCGCGCTGAACACCGACCAGGGGCAGTACGTGCTCTCCCAGGGCATGGCCGCCTTCGCCTCCGCCGCAGGCTACGAGGTCGACCAGGGCGCGCTGTTCGCCGCGGTGTTCATCACGATCGCGCCGGTGCTGCTGGTGTACGTCTTCTTCCAGCGGCAGCTGCAGGGCTCCGTGTCGCAGGGCACCCTGAAGTGACACGCGAACCGTTCGGATCGCCCCTCCGCGCCCTCGGGCCGGAGGGGCGATCCGGTTCCGTCGGGGCATCCGCGATCGCGGCATCCGTGTCCGAATTCGCATTCCGGCGAACGTCGCCTACTCTCATCCCATGAAGCTGCGCGCCCGTACCCGACGGCGCCGCACGGTGCTGGCCGCCGTGGGTGCCGCGGCCGTCCTCGTCGGGGTCGTCCTGGGCGTCTGGCGGCCCTGGACGCCGCCCGTCGAGACGCCTCCCATCGCCGCGGCGGACGCCGCCGTCCCGCCGCCCGCCCCGCTTGAGCTGCCCGAGCATCCGACGGTGCTGGTGTTCGGCGACTCGTGGACGTTCGGCGCGGCCGCGACCGTGCCCGAGGGCGGCTACGCGTACCGGCTGGCCGAGCTGCTGGACGGCGAGACGATCGTCCGCGGAGTGAGCGGCAGCGGGTATCTGCGACCAGGGCTGCCGACCTTCGGCGAGCGCATCGCCGCGCTCGAGCCGGAACTCGACCCCGATCTCGTGATCGTGCAGGGCTCCATCAACGACCGCCGCGAGGATCTCACCGGCTACGCCGCCGCGGTGAACGCCGCGTGGGACGCCCTGGCGCGGACCTACCCGGAGGCGGCGATCGTCGTCCTCGGCCCGGCGCCGCACGAACTGCCCGTGGGCGTGGCGACCGCGCGGATCGACCGGGAGCTGGCCGCTCTGGCCGCCGCGCGGGGCTGGTGGTACATCTCCCCCGTGCAGGAGGAGTGGATCACCGACGCGAACTACCTCGACGTCATCGACGTCGGCATCGGCCGCCAGCACCCCTCGGATGCCGGGCACGCGTTCCTCGCGGAGAAGGTCGCCGCAGCGCTCGAGGACCTGCGCGCGGCGGCGGTGACGGCCGCGGACGAGGCGGATCCGGAGCCGGCGAAGTAGCGGGGACGGCGTCAGAGGCCTGAGAACGAGAGAAGGCCGCCCTCGGGGCGGCCTTCTCTCGTTCGTGCCCCCGACAGGAATCGAACCTGCGACCTACGGTACCGGAAACCGGCGCTCTATCCGCTGAGCTACGGAGGCGTACCGGACGAGCTTATCAGTTCCGGAGGGGCGTCCTTGTCCGCCCGACGTCAGTCCAGCTTCCGCAGCGCATCCTCGGCGGCGACCCAGGCGAGCATGGCGCACTTGACGCGGGCGACGTACTTCGACACCCCGCCCAGGGCCGCGGCGTCACCGAGCAGGTCGGGGTCCGGCTCGACGCGACCGCGCGAGCGCATCGCCTCGCGGAACACGTCGATCCGGCGCGCCAGCTCCGCCACCGGCATCCCCTCCGCGAGCTCGGCGAGGAGCGAGGCGGACGCCTGCGAGATCGCGCATCCGTGCCCCTCCCATGCCACCGCCTCGATCGTGCCGTCCCCGGCGCGGTGCACCTGAAGGGTGATCTCGTCACCGCAGGTCGGGTTGACCTGATGCGACTGTGCCGCCACCTCCCCACGGAGCCCGTATCCGTGCGGCGTGCGCGAGTGGTCGAGGATGAGCTCCTGGTAGAGCCCCTGCAGGTCGGACGAGGTCATCATGCCCTCCGGAAGAAGCGGATCGCGGCGGCGACGCCGTCGATCACGGCCTCCACCTCGTCGCGGGTCGTGTAGAGATAGGCGCTCGCCCGCGTGGAGGCGGTGATGCCCAGGCGGCGATGCAGCGGCTGGGCGCAGTGGTGGCCGACGCGCACCGCGATGCCGGCGTCGTCGAGGTACTGCCCCACGTCGTGTGCGTGAACGCCGGCGACGTCGAAGCTCGCCAGACCCACCCGCGGACGGTCGATCCCGGCGCCGAGCACCCGCACGCCGTCGATCGCCGCGAGCCCGTCGACCAGGCGGGCGCCCAGCTCCGCCTCGTGGGCCGCGATCCGCGCCATGCCGACGCCTTCGAGATAGCGGACCGCCGCGGCGAGCGCGACCGCCTGGGACACCCGCTGCGTCCCCGCCTCGAAGCGCTGCGGCGGCGGCAGGTACTCGGCGGACATCGTCGTCACGGTCGTGATCATCGATCCGCCGGTGAGGAACGGCGGCATGATCTCCAGCAGCTCGCGACGGCCGTAGAGCGCGCCGATGCCGGTGGGGCCGAGCATCTTGTGCCCGGACAGCACGGCGAAGTCGACGTCCAGCGCGTGCACGTCCAGCGGCAGGTGCGGGGCCGACTGGCAGGCGTCCAGCAGCACCAGCGCGCCCACCTCCCGCGCCGCCGTGACGATCTCCTCGATCGGGTTCACCACCCCGAGCACGTTCGACACGTGGGTGACGGCGACGATGCGCGTGTGCGTGCCGATCAGGCGTCGCGCCTCGTCCATGCGCAGCGCGCCGTCGTCGTCGAGCGGGATCACCCGCAGTCCCGCGCCGGTGCGGTGGGCCAGCTCCTGCCACGGGATGAGGTTGGCGTGGTGCTCCATCTCGGTGACGAGGATCTCGTCGCCCCGGCCGAGCCGCAGCCGGTCGGCCTCGCTTCCGCCGCGGCCCGAGGACGCGTTCGACAGCGAGTACGCCACCAGGTTGACGGCCTCGGTGGCGTTGGAGGTCCACACGACCTCGTCCTCGTCCGCGCCGATGAACCGGGCGAGCGTCGCCCTGGCATCCTCGAACACCTCGGTGGCCTCCGCCGCGAGCGTGTGGGCGCCGCGGTGCACGGCGGCGTTCAGCGTCGTGGCGAAGGTGCGCTCGGCGTCCAGCACCGCGAGCGGCCGCTGCGAGGTCGCCCCGGAATCCAGGTAGACGAGCGGATGCCCGTTCACCTCGCTCTGCAGGATCGGGAAGTCCGCGCGCAGGCGCAGCACCTCGGCGTCGCCGAGCGTCGTGGCGGTCGTGATCGGGTCATGCACCCTTCCAGCTTCCCACTCCTGCGGCGGCCCCGGGTGGCCGGACTCCCAGGGAAGGATGTCAGAGCAGGAAGATCGGCAGCAGTCCGGGGTTGTGGGCGTGCACGAGCACCGCGAACACGACGGCGTCGAACAGCAGGTGCACGGTCACGACGTAGCCGAGGGAGTGCGTGCGCAGGAAGATGACGCCCTGCAGCAGCGCGAACGGGATGGTCAGCACCGGCCCCCAGGCGCGGTAGCCGAGCTCCCACAGGAACGACACGAACACGACAGCCTGCAGCACGTTCGCCAGGTGGTCGGGCAGATGACGGCGCAGCAGGGCGAACACGGTGCAGATGAAGAACAGCTCGTCCCAGATCCCGACCGCGCCCACGCCGACGAACAGCCGGGCGATCAGCTCGGGCGTGTCGACCACCGGCCAGTTGCGGTACACGCCGCTGGTGATGAAGTAGAACGGCAGGATCAGCCAGCCCAGCACCAGCACCGCGACCAGCCAGCTCCACTGCAGCCGGCCCCAGCGGCGGCCGCTCCGCCACGGGAACGAGATCGCGCGGTCGCGGAACACATACCGCGAGATGACGTACGGCACCAGCACCGCTCCCCCGAGTGCCGCCGTGAACCGCAGCATCGCCGCGTCGTCGAGCTCCGCGGCGAGCGGGATCGAGTGCACGATCAGCATTCCGAGCCCGATCAGCGAGAGATCCCGGCTGAGGGACGGATGCCGCCGCCCACCGCTCGTGGGCCGCTCGCCCCGGTCGTCCCGTCGCGCTGCGGCAGCGGCCGCCGTCACCGGCATCCGTCGCTCGATCATCGCGGCGGCGCCGACGCCGGCGGCGAGCAGGACCCAGCCCGCCCACGTCCAGCCGAGCACGAAGAAGGCCGGAGCCGCCGCGCACACGGCGGCGGCGGGCGCGAGGGCGAGCCGGGCGGCGTGGCTCACGTCCGCGGCACCCGGCGGTAGGCGAGGTCGCGGATGTCCCTGCCCTTCGCGATGCCCTTCCGCTCGAACGCGGTCATCACGCGGCCGTCGAAGCGCTCCGCCCAGTCCCCGTCGAACGCGCGCTCGAACTCGGGGGCCTCGTCGAGCACCTCCCGCATCTGCAGCGCGTAGCCCTCCCAGTCGGTGGCCAGGCGCAGCGTCCCGCCGTCGCGGAGGGCGCGCGCGGCCGTCGCCGGGAACCCGGGACGGACCAGCCGGCGCTTGGTGTGCCGCTTCTTGTGCCACGGGTCGGGGAAGAAGATCCAGACCTCGGATGCCGCGGCCTCCGGCAGGTACGTGGAGAGGACCTCGGGGGCGTTCGCCTCGGCGAGGCGGAGATTGCGCACGCCGGCGCGGTCGGCGTCGCGCATGGTGCGCGCCAGCCCGGCGCGGAACACCTCGACGGCCAGGAAGTCGTCATCCGGGCGGGAGGCGGCGGCGGAGACGATCGCGTGCCCCTGCCCGGAGCCGATCTCGACGATCAGCGGGGCGACGCGGCCGTACGCGGATGCCGGGTCGAGCCGTGCCTCCGGATGCACGGACGTCCAGGCCGTGTCGCGCGGGACGTCGAGGAGGTAGAACGGCGAGAGGTCCCGGAAGGCCCGCTCCTGCGCCTCCGACATCCGGCCGCTGCGGCGCACGAAGGACACGGGCTCGTCGCGGAAGGTGCGCGGTTCTGGCATCCCTCCAGCGTATTCGCTCGCTCCCCTCCCGGTCGTTGAGCGACGACGCCCGCAGGGCGACGGAGACGAAACGCACCACGCCCCGACACCTTCGCGAAAAGACGCGTTTCGTCTCGCTCCGGCTGCGCCGGTGCTCGCTCAACGACCGGTTGAGGGGCGGTGACGAAGTCGATGAGCTCCTCGACGCGGCCCAGGAGCGCCGGCTCCAGATCGCGGTACGTGCGCACGCGCGACAGGATGCGCTTCCAGGCGTGCGCGATGTCGGCCTGTGACTCGACGGGCCAGCCGAACGCCCGGCACACGCCGGTCTTCCAGTCCGTGCCGCGCGGGACCTCGGGCCAGGCCCGGATGCCGAGCGCCGCCGGCGTGACGCACTGCCACACGTCCACGTACGGGTGCCCGACGATCTTCAGGTGCGCGCCGTGCGGGCCGCGCAGGATCTGCTCCGCGATGCGCGACTCCTTCGACCCGGGCACGAGGTGGTCGACGAGCACCCCGTACCGCCGCGTCTCGCTCGGAGGCGCCTCGGCCAGCAGTCCGTCGAGCAGGTCGATGCCCTGCAGGTACTCCACGACGACGCCCTCCACCCGCAGGTCGTCGCCCCACACCTTCTCCACGAGCTCGGCGTCGTGGCGGCCCTCCACGAGGATGCGGCTGGGCAGCGCCACCCGCGCGCGGTCGTCGTCGACGGCGAAGGAGCCCGAGGCGGTGCGCTTCCGGCCCTGCGGTTTCGCGACCGGATGCACGAGCCGCACCGGCTTCCCGTCGATCAGGTAGCCGCCGCCGAGCGGGAAGCTGCGGCGCCGGCCCTTCCAGTCCTCGAGCTCGACCATGCCCGCCTCGACGCGCGTGACCGCCCCGCAGTAGCCGTCCGCGGCGACCTCGACGACGAGGTCCTTCTCGGCGGGAACGTCGACGGCCCGCGTGAAGCCGCGCTCCTTCCAGCCGGGGGCGAGCACGTCGGTCCCGTACCTGTCGTCCATGCTCTCCAGGGTATGCGCCTCCGCTGATGGCGAACGGCCGTCCGGCCAGCCTGTCGCGTGCCTGTGGGTTTGCATAGACTCATGCCATGGGGGCACGGCTGCCGGAGGGATCGCGATGAGGACACGGTGGCTGGCGCTGGTCGCACTCGTCGCTGCCGTGGCCGCCGGCCTCGTCTCGCCCCTCGCCGCCTCCGCCGCTGACCCGGTCACCCTCGACCCGGGCTATGTCACCGACGAGGCCGACGTACTCAGCCCGAGTGAGCAGGAGCGCGTCGAGGCGCGCCTGCAGGAGCTCAGCGAGAACTCCACCGCCGACCTGTTCGTGGTGCTGGTCGACGGCTTCACCTCGCCGCCCGACCGCGTCGCGTGGGCCGACACCGTCGCCGAGCGCAACGGCCTCGGGCCCGACCAGTATCTGCTGGCGATAGCCGTGGAGGAGCGCAACTACTACATCTCCGCGGCCGCGGGCGGGCCGCTCAGCGACAGCAGGCTGGACGCCGTCGAGGAGCGCATCCAGCCGCTGCTGTCGCAGAACGACTGGGACGGCGCGATCGTCCTGGCCGCGGACGAGATCCAGGGCGACGGCGGCGCCGGCATGCTGCGCGCGGTGCTGATCGTCGCCGGCATCGCGGTCCTCGCCTTCCTGGCCTGGCTGGTGGTCCGGCTGGTCATCCGGGCGTGCCGGAACGCGGAGATCCGCCGTCGCGGCGCGATGCCGGAGACACCCGACCCGAACGACCCCTTCTCCACGCTGACCGACGAGCAGGTCGAGGCGCAGGCGGGATCGGCGCTGGTCCGCGCCGACGACGCCATCACGTCCAGCCGGGAGGAGCTGGGCTTCGCGATCGCCCAGTTCGGCGACGCCGCCACCGAGGAGTTCACCCGCGCCGTCGACGCCGCCAAGGCGAAGATGTCGGAGGCGTTCGACCTGAAGCAGAAGCTCGACGACGAGGTCGAGGACTCCGTCCACGACCGCCGGGCATGGCACATCCGCATCATCCGGCTGTGCGACGAGATCGACGACATCCTGGACGAGAACACCGAGGCCTTCGACGCGCTGCGCCGCCTGGAGCAGAACGCCCCGCAGGAGCTGGAGCGCGTCCGCGCCCAGCGCGCCGAGCTCGAGCCGATCCTGGCCGGCGCCGACCCGGCGTTCGCGAGCCTCGCCGCCGCTTACGACCCCGCCGCGCTGAGCACCGTCGCGGACAACCCGGCGCAGGCGCGCGAGCGCGCCGCCCTCGCCGACCGGTCGATCGCCGCGGCTGCCGAGGCGATCGCGCAGGGCGCATCCGGCACCGCCGCGTTCGCCATCCGCGCCGCCGAGCAGTCGGTCGCCCAGGCGGCGCAGCTGGTGCACGCGATCACCGACCTGGGACGCGAGCTGGGCACGCTGGAGGACCAGGCGCAGACGCTCATCGCCGAGCTGCAGGCCGACGTGGCCGCCGCGCGGCAACTGCCCGACGCCGACGGCTCCGTCGCCTCCGCCGTGGCGGCCACGACCGCCCAGCTGCAGCAGGCCCAGGCCGCGCTGTCCGGCCAGAACCGCAACCCGCAGCGCGTGCTCGAGGCGCTCACCGCCGCGAACGCGCAGATCGACGCGGCCATCGCCGCGGGAGCGGAGCGGGTCGAGCGCGCCCGGCGGGTGCAGCGGATGCTGGAGCAGACGCTCGCCCAGGCCGAGTCCGAGATCCGGGCCGCCCGCCAGTACATCGAGACGCGCCGCGGCACCGTCGGCCCCACCGCCCGCACCCGCCTCGCCGAGGCGGAGGCCGCGCTCGGGCAGGCGCTGGGACTGCGCACCGCCGACCCCGACGCCGCCCTGAGCACCGCCGGACGCGCGCTCGACCTCGTCCGGCAGGCCGCCGCGTCCGCGCAGGCGGACATGAGCGCGTACGCGCCGCACCCGTACGAGCCGGACGGCGGGCTGTTCGGGGGCGGCGGCTACCGTCCGAACGACTCCGGACTCGCCGGTGACATCCTCGGCGGCATCATCGGAGGCCTCCTCGCCGGCGGTGGAGGGGGCGGCGCATCCCGCCGCGGGGGCTGGCGATCCAGCGGCGGCGGCTTCCGCAGCTCCGGCTTCGGCGGCGGCGGGCGCTCGATCGGGCGCAGCGGCCGTTCGGGAGGTGGACGCTTCTGAACCATCCCGACCGCCGGCCCGAGTCGACAGACACTCGAATCCGTCCCTCTGAAAGGAACAACGCATGACCAAGCAGTCCATCTTCGGGCGCATCTCCACGCTCGTCCGCGCGAACATCAACGCCCTCCTCGACTCCGCCGAGGACCCGCAGAAGATGCTCGACCAGCTCGTCCGCGACTACACGAACAACATCGCCGACGCCGAGTCCGCGATCGCCGAGACGATCGGCAACCTCCGTCTGCTCGAGCGCGACCACGAGGAGGACGTGCAGGCGGCGAAGGAGTGGGGTAACAAGGCCCTGGCAGCCAGCCGCAAGGCCGACGAGCTGCGCGCCGCCGGCAACACCGCGGATGCCGACAAGTTCGACAGCCTGGCGAAGATCGCGCTGCAGCGGCAGATCGGCTCGGAGCGCGAGGCCCGTGCCGCCGAGCCGCAGATCGCCGCGCAGACGGAGATCGTCGACAAGCTCAAGAGCGGGCTGAACGGCATGAAGGAGAAGCTGGAGCAGCTGAAGTCCAAGCGCAGCGAGCTCCTCGCCCGTGCGAAGGTCGCCGAGGCGCAGACGAAGGTGCAGGACGCCGTCTCGTCCATCAACGTGCTCGACCCGACCAGCGAGCTGGGCCGCTTCGAGGACAAGATCCGCCGTCAGGAGGCCCTCGCCGCCGGCAAGGCGGAGATCGCCGCGTCCTCGCTGGACGCCCAGTTCGAGAGCCTCGAGGACCTCGGCGAGCTCACCGAGGTGGAGGCCCGCCTCGCCGAGCTCAAGGCCGGCGGCCGGCCGCAGGCCGCGCTCGAGGCCGAGTGAGGACGAGGGTGGATGCCGCGCCCGCGGCATCCACCCCACCTCGGAGAGCACGATGACCCGATTCCTCATCGTCCCGCAGTGGCAGGGCTCCCCTGCCGCTCGCGCGATGCTGCTGACCGACGGCGCCACCGCGATCGCCGGCGATCTGCCCCGCAAGGACACCGTCACCCTCGACATCCCGCTCGAGGCGGGCGAGTCGCTGGGCACCGGCGTCCGGCGGCTGAGCTCGCTGCTGCGCATCCGCGAGCTCGTCCGTGAGGCGTACACCGGCGGCACGGTCGTCGTCGGCGGCGACTGCAGCGTGACACCGGCGGCGCTGTCGGCCGTCGACACCACCGACCTCGCCGTGGTGTGGTGCGACGCCCACCCCGATCTGCACGTGCCGGACACCTCCCGGTCCGGGGCGTTCTCCGGCATGGCGCTGAGCGCGGTGCTCGGCGATGGCGAGCCGCGCCTGGCGCTCTCCCCCGGCATCCCGCGCGAGCGGGTCGTCACCGTGGGCGCTCGGGCGATCGACGTCGGCGAGGCGGAACGGCTGGACGGCATCTCCGCGCTCGGCAGGGGCGACCTGTCCGACCCGGACGCCCTCGCGGAGGCCGTGCACGCCACCGGCGCCTCGCACGTGTGGGTGCACATCGACGTCGACGTGCTCGACCCCGCCGATCTCGGCGGCGTGTCCGCGCCCGCCCCGTTCGGCGTGGACGCGGCCGAGCTCGCCGCGAGCATCCGCCGACTGCGGGAGCGCCTTCCGCTCACCGGCGCGACGATCGCCGGGTTCGCACCGCGCACGCCGGCCGATGCCGTGCAGGATCTCGGCGCCGTGCTGCGCCTGATCGGCGCGGTGGCATGACGACACCCGCCGAACGGGCCCGCATCCTCGAGCGCGGGAGGCGGTTCGACCGGAGGCTCCCGGCGTTCCTGCTGCGCTCCCCGCTGAGCCGTCTCGGCTTCGCGTGGGGCACCGCGGTCGGCTGGCTCTGGGGCGCGCTGTGGAGCACCGGCCCCGTGGAGCGCCGCAGCGGGCTCTGGGTCTTCCGCGGGATGCCGCGGTGGACGTTCGCGCGCGGCGGCGTGTGCGTCGGCGGGTGCTACCTGACCGGGGACGCCGTGCCGGGCGACGCGGTGCTGCGGCACGAGGCCGTGCACAAGAGGCAGTGGCTGCGGTACGGGTTCCTCATGCCGGTGCTGTACCTGCTCGCCGGGCGGGACCCGCTGCGCAACCGGTTCGAGATCGAAGCGGGCCTGGAGGACGGCGGGTACCTGCGGCGTCAGCGGGTGCGCAGGCCGTAGCGCTCCGGCACGTGGATCGCCGCGGCGTCCACGCCGATGACCTCGGTGAGGTGCTCCAGGATGTCCATGGTGCCGAGGTAGCCGCCCAGCAGCGTCACCTCGGTGCGCAGGCCGGAGTCGCCGTCCTCGCAGAGCATCTCGTCGGCCCATGCCGTGGCGGCGCGGGCGACGGCCTGGCCCTGCGCACAGCGGCGTCCGGTGCCGGGAGCGCCGGAGCGGCGGGCACGCGGCAGCCAGGTCACGGTCATCCGCGACGGGGCCGTGACGACGCTGATGTCCTCCACGTCGGGGACCTCGATGAACACCCGCCCGACGGCGCACAGCGGCAGCGTGGCCAGCAGCGCCTCCAGCTCGGCGAGCGAGTGCTCGTCGGCCGTGATGAGGTGCTGCACGCGCGGGCCGCGGGATGCGCGACGGGCGGCGCGAACGGTCGTGCGGATGTCGGCGGTGGTCATGATGCTGTCAGTCTAACACCGAGGAAGGGTTGCCTTACCTACTCGAAGCCGCGGCCTCCTCGAGGACGCCCTCCAGCCCGCGCCTCCTCGACCAGGGCCGCGCGCAGCCGATCGAGCTCCCCCTGCGACATCCCGCCCGCGCGGAGGTACCCGGCGACCGAGCCGTGCCGCCGGTCGATCTCCTCGAGCAGCTCCCGCATCACCGGCGCGGGCGACGCCGTGGCCAGGTCGATCGCATGCCGGGCATCCGGCATGTGTGCCTTCAGGTACTCGATCACGGCGCGGGTGCGCGTCTCCGGCAGCAGCGATGCCGTGAGGGCGTAGTCCGCCACGACGGCGTCACGGTCGGCGCCGACCGCGGACAGCGCCAGGGCCACGGTGACCCCGGTGCGGTCCTTGCCGACGGTGCAGTGCACCAGCGTCGGCTCGCCCTCGGCGAGCACCCGGATCGCCTCGACGAGCCGCGGCGCGGCGTCCTCGACGAGGTGGCGGTACATGTCCGCCAGGCTCATGTCCTCGGTGAAGAACGAGCTCACCGATCCCAGGAAGAGCGGGATGCGGGTGACCGGCAGCCCGGTGAGCGCCGACGGCTCGGCCGCCACCTCCGCGTCGTCCCGCAGGTCGATCACCCGGCGCACCCGCCGGGAGAGCAGCGCGCTCCCCTCGGGGGTGAGCCTGGCGAGCTGCCCGGAGCGGTACAGCACGCCCTCCCGGATGCGCGAGGCGCCCGCGGGGATGCCGCCGACGTCGCGGATGTTGTGGACGCCGGGGATGTCGAGGACGGTCACTGCTCCTGCCTGCGCGGCACCGGGTAGCGCCCGGCGATGACGATGCGGTTGAACGCGTTGATCGACACGCACGCCCAGCTCAGCGCCGCGTACTCCTTCTCGGTGAACACGCTGCCGACGCGGTCGTAGACGTCGTCCGGGATGCCGTCCTCGGCGATGAAGGTGAACGCCTCCGCCAGCTCCAGCGCCGCCCGCTCGCGCTCGTCGAAGACGTGGCTCTCCCGCCAGGTGGGGATCTGGGTGAGGGTGTCGACGTCGATGCCTGCGGCCAGCGCGCGGTCGAGGTGCACGCGCGTGCAGTACGCGCATCCGTTCAGCTGCGAGCAGTGCATCATCACCAGCTCCTTGAGTCGGTCGCTGATGCCGTTCGCCTTGCAGATGTCACTCACGGTCTTCGAGAAGGCGTCGAGCGCCTGATATGCGGCAGGCTCGGTCTTGGACAGGTGCACGCGCTTCTCGGTCATGACTCCCAGCCTAGGCGAGCCCGTCGACTCTGCGCACGGGACAGCCGGATGCAGAATATCCAACCAACCCTCGCAACAACAGCCATAATGCGCAACATAGCGGAAGATGACGTAACGAAATGCGCTCGCGTTTCCTCCCCTCGTCCTGGCGGGAGCAGAATAAGGCCGTGTCCACCGACCTCAGCGAGTTCCGCTACCTGCCCGGGCAGGCCCGCGCCCTGGGCGTGGCCGCCCCCGCCGTGGAGCGCCTCGCGCTCACCCTCCCGGACGGCCGCACGCTCAGCGCGCTGCGGTACGGCGCCGGCACGCCCGAGGCGACCTTCCTGCACGGCGCCGGTCTGAACGCGCACACCTGGGACACGACGCTCCTGCTGCTCGGCCGCCCCGCGCTCGCGATCGATCTCGCCGGGCACGGCGACTCGTCCTGGCGCGAGGACCGGGACTACTCCCCGCGCACCCTCGCCGCCGACGTCGCCCTGGCCCTCGAGGAGTGGACGGACCGGCCCCAGGTGCTCGTCGGGCAGTCCCTCGGGGGGCTCACCGGGGCGGCGGTCGCCGCGCGGCATCCGCAGCTCGTGCGCAGCCTCGTCGTCGTCGACATCACGCCGGGGCTGGACACCGAGGCCGCCCCCGCGGTGCTCCGCGACTTCTACACCGGCGCCACCGACTTCGCCTCCCGCGAGGAGGCGGTCGACCGGGCACAGGCGTTCGGCTTCGGCGGCAGCCGCGCCGACACCGAGCGCGGCGTCTTCCTGAACACCCGCGAGCGCCCGGACGGCCGCATCGAATGGAAGCACCACTTCGCGCACATCGTCGGCCACGCCCTGTCCACGTTCGAGCGCACCGTGGCCGACCGCACCGAGCCCGACCGCACCGTGCCCGAGGACGCCGAGCACGGCTCGGAAGGATGGGCGGACCTGGCCGCCGTGACCGCGCCGATCACGCTGGTCCGCGGCGCCGACGGCTTCCTCCAGGACGCCGACGTGGACGAGTTCACCCGGCGCGTGCCGGCGGCGTCCGTCATCACCGTCGAGGCCCGCCACAACGTCCAGGAGACCGCACCCGCGGCTCTGGCCTCCCTCGTCTCCGACGCCCTCGGGCGCCCCGCCCGCTGACCCGCATCCGGCCGCCCGAGGCCGGCAGAGAGGACGCCCCGCATGTTCCGCATCCCCGCCTCCCGGCGCTCCGCCCGCATCGCCCTGCTCGCGACCGTCGCCGCCGGCGCCCTCGCCCTCAGCGCCTGCACCGGGTCGTCCGCCCCGGCGCCGACCCCGGCCGGCGAGCCCGACCCGGACGCGACGCTGACCGTCGGCCTGGTGCTGGAGCCGACCAACCTCGACATCCGGCACACCAGCGGCGCCGCGCTGGAGCAGGTCCTCGTCGACAACATCTACGAGGGTCTGGTCACCCGCACCGAGGAGAACGAGATCGAGCCCCGCCTGGCCAGCGACTACGAGATCTCGCCGGACGGGCTCACCTACACGTTCACCCTGCACGAGGGCGTCACCTTCCACAGCGGCGACGCGCTCACGGCCGCGGACGTGGTCGCGTCGTACGAGACGGTGCGGACGGATGCCACGGTGCAGGGCCACGCGGACTTCGCCGGCGTGACGGCGGTGACCGCTCCCGACCCGCAGACCGTGCAGATCACGCTCGCCGAACCCAACCAGAACTTCCTGTTCGCCCTCACCGGGCCGGCCGGGCTGGTGTTCCGGTCGGGCGACACGACCGATCTGAAGACCGCGGAGAACGGCACCGGCCCGTTCACGCTGGAGCGGTGGAGCAAGGGCAGCAGCATCACGTTCACGCGGTACGAGGAGTACTGGGGAGAGAAGGCCGGCGTCGCCGAGGTCGTCTTCCAGTACATCCCCGACTTCACGGCGGGCGTGAACGCGGCGCTGGACGGCACGCTGGACGTGCTCACCGCCGTCGACCCGAATCTCGTCTCCCAGCTGGAGGAGTCCGGGGAGTTCGAGATCACCACCGGGCGCACCACCGACAAGGCCACCCTGGCGTTCAACAACAAGCGGGCCCCGCTGGACGACGCGCGCGTACGCGAGGCCCTGCGCCTGGCGATCGATCATGAGGCGCTGGTGGAGGCGGTCGGCGCCGGCGAGACGCTGTACGGCCCGATCCCGGAGCTCGACCCCGGCTACCAGGACCTGTCCGACGTGGCGCCGTACGACCCGGAGCGCGCCGAGGAGCTGCTCGCCGAGGCCGGCCACGAAGAGCTCGACCTCACCCTCACCATCCCCTCGTTCTACGGCACCACGGTCGCCCAGGTGCTCATCTCCGACTTCGCGAAGGTCGGCGTCACCCTCGAGGTCGACCGAGTCGAGTTCCCCGCATGGCTGGAGAAGGTGTACACGAACCACGACTACGACCTGAGCTTCGTGCTGCACGTCGAGCCGCGCGACTTCGGGAACTTCGCGAACCCGGACTACTACTTCGGATACGACAACCCCGAGGTGCAGCGGCTGTACCGGGAGGCGCTGACCGAGCTCGACGCCGACGCCTCCGCCGAGCTGCTCGCCGAGGCCGCCCGGATCGTCTCCGAGGATCACGCCGCCGACTGGCTGTACAACGGGGCCACGCTGACCGCGGTGCGCCCGATCGTTTCCGGGTTCCCGCAGGACTCGATCAACTCCCGCATCGACCTCGCCGGCGTCACCCGAGCGGCCGACTGAGCAGCCCGTGCTGCGGTACGCGCTGACCCGGGGGGTCCTGCTGATCGCAGGGCTCCTCGTGTCGAGCGTGCTGATCTTCCTCACGCTCCGGGTGCTCCCCGGCGACGTCGCCCAGCTCATCGCCGGCACCCAGGCGAGCCGCGAGCAGGTGGCGGCGCTGCGCGAGGCGCTCGGGCTGAACCGCCCCATCCCGGTGCAGTACCTGGACTGGATCGGCGGCGTCCTGCGCGGCGACCTCGGCACCTCGCAGCTCAGCGGGGCATCCGTCGGCGACGAGCTGCTGGAGAAGTCGCGGGTCACGGTGCCGCTCGGCATGATGGCGCTCACGATCGCCCTGCTGGTGGCCGTGCCGTTCGGGGTGCTCGCCGGCGTCCTCCGCGGCCGCGCGGCCGGCACCGGGATGAGCGTGGCCGCCCAGGCGGTCGCCGCGGTGCCTGTCGTGTGGGCCGGGATGATGCTCGTGGTCGTGTTCGCGCACTGGCTGGGCTGGCTGCCCGCGCAGGGCTTCCCGCGCACCGGGTGGGCCACGCCGTGGCGGGCGTTCGAGGCGCTGCTGCTGCCCGCGCTGACCATCGGACTCGTGGAGGGGGCGATGCTGATGCGGTTCGTTCGCAGCGCCACGCTGCAGGCGGCGGGGCAGGACTTCGTGCGCACTGCGGCGGCCAAGGGACTCACCCGCCGCCAGGCGCTGATCCGGCACGGGATCCCGGCGGTCGGGCTCTCGATCGTCACGGTGCTCGGCCTGCAGGTCGCCGGGATCATCGTCGGCTCCGTCGTCATCGAGCAGCTGTTCACGCTGCCGGGCATCGGACGGATGCTGGTCGCCGACGTCGGCACGCGCGATCTCGTCAAGGTGCAGAGCGAGCTGCTCGTGCTCACCGGCATCGTGCTGGTGATCGGGTTCGTGGTGGATCTCGTCCACCACGCCATCGATCCGCGGCAGAGGGAGGCGGAATGAGGTCGGCCCCGTCGCAGGACTCCCGCTCCCGGGCCGCGCATGGGAACGGCACCTGGCTGCACCGGCTGTGGTCGTCGGGCACCGGCCGGTTCGGCCTCGTCGTCACCGCCCTCATCGTCCTCACCGCGATCACGTCGACGGCGTGGACCCCGTTCGACCCGATGATCGGCGACGTGCGCGGCCGCTGGGCGCCGCCCGGGTGGCCGCACCTGCTCGGCACCGACGGCACCGGCCGCGACATCCTCAGCCTGGTCATGGCCGGCGCACGGACGACGGTGTTCGTCAGCGTCGGCGCCGGGCTGGTCGCCACGCTGGTCGGCGTGCTGCTGGCGGCCCTGGGGGCGCTCACCGCGCGCTGGCTGCGGGAGACGGTCGCCGTGCTGGTCGACATCCTGATCGCCTTCCCGGTGCTGATGATCGCCATGATGATCGCGGCCGTGTGGGGCGGATCGCTCTGGGTCGTCGTGGCCGCCGTCGGCATCGGCTTCGGCGTGAACGTCGCCCGGGTGACGCGCCCCGAGCTGCGCCGGGTGCAGCGGAGCGACTTCGTGCTCGCCGGCCGCGCCAGCGGGCTCACCGCCGGGCAGAACCTGGTCCGGCATCTGCTGCCGAACATCGCCCCGGTCTTCATCGTGCAGCTGTCCTGGTCGATGGCGGTGGCGGTGCTCGCCGAGGCCGGGCTGTCCTACCTCGGCTTCGGGGCCTCGGTGGCCGAGTCGTCGTGGGGCGTGCTGCTGGCGGATCTGCAGCGGTACATCGGCGTGCATCCGCTCACCGTGGTCTGGCCGGGCCTGGCCATCACGCTCACCGTCCTCGCGCTGAACCTCCTCGGCGACGCGCTCCGGGACGCGACCGATCCCACGCTGACCCGCCGCGCGGCGGAGGTCCACATCCCGGAGGTGGTCGCGTGACGCTGCAGGTGCAGGATCTCGTCGTCGAGGTGGGCGGGCGCCGGGTCGTCGACGGGGTGTCCTTCGAGGTCCCCGACGGGCAGCGCCTCGGGCTCATCGGCGAGTCCGGGTCGGGCAAGTCGGTCACCGCTCTCGCGGTCCTCGGGCTGCTGCCGGACGGGATGCGGGCGCGGGGCAGCATCCGCTGGGACGGCACCGAGCTGATCGGGATGCCCGACCGCGAGCTGGCGGCGCTGCGCGGCGACGAGATCGGAATGGTGTTCCAGGAGCCGCGCACCGCGCTGAACCCGATCCGCACGGTGGGACGCCAGATCGCCGAGTCGGTGCGGATCCACGAGGGCCTGGGGCGGCGCGAGGCGCGTACCCGGGCGATCGCCGAGGCGGCGCGGGTGCGGCTGCCCGATCCGGAGCGGATCGTGGACCGCTATCCGCATCAGCTGTCCGGCGGTCAGCGGCAGCGCGTGGCGATCGCGATGGCGCTGGCCTGCCGCCCCCGTCTGCTCATCGCCGACGAGCCGACCACCGCGCTCGACGTCACCATCCAGGCGGAGGTGCTGCGGCTGCTGCTGTCGCTCGTCGAGGACGAGGGCATGTCGCTGGTGTTCATCACGCACGACCTCGCCGTGCTCTCCCAGGTCGCCACGTTCGGGGTGGTGCTGGAGCGCGGCCGCGTCGTGGAGGCGGCACCGGTGTCCACCCTGCTGAGCGCCCCTGCCTCCCCGATCACGCAGGCGCTGCTGCGCGACGCGACGGCCACGCTGTGGCGGCCGGGAGGCGACGGATGAGCCTGATCACGGCCGAGGGCCTCAGCCGTACGTTCCCGCTCCCCCGGCGCACCCTGTTCGAGAAGCGCCGGCGCACCGTCGCGCTGCATCCCACCGACCTGGCGATCGCCGAGGGCGAGGCGCTCGGCCTGATCGGCGAGTCCGGCTCGGGCAAGTCCACCCTGGTGCGCCTGCTGCTCGGTCTGGACCGCCCCACCTCCGGGCGGGTGCGGGTGGACGGACGGGAGGTGGATGCCGCGGCGCCGGCCCGCTCCCTGCACTGGCTCCGCCGGCAGACCGGCCTGGTGTTCCAGGACCCGTACGCGTCGCTCGATCCCCGGATGCCCGCGGGCCGGATCGTCGCCGAGCCGCTGTGGGCGCTCGGCATCCCCGGCGATCATCGCGCACGCGTCCAGGAGGTGCTGACGCAGGTCGGCCTGGAGCCGGAGGCGGCCGATCGGCATCCGCACGAGTTCTCCGGCGGGCAGCGGCAGCGGATCGCCCTCGCCCGCGCCATCGTGCACCGCCCGCGCATCCTCGTCGGCGACGAGCCCCTGTCCGCGCTCGACGTCACGGTGCGGGCGCAGATCCTCGCGCTGCTGGCGCAGCTGCGAGCGCAGGAGGGCCTCACCCTCGTGCTCGTCTCGCACGACATCGGCCTGGTGCAGAACCTGTGCGACACCGTCGCGGTGATGAAGGACGGCCGGATCGTGGAGCGCGGCGGGACGGATGCCGTGCTGCAGCATCCACGCGAGGACTACACCAGGGCGCTGCTGGCGGCCATTCCGGTCATCGACCGCCCGTTGCCCTGAACCGGACACGCGCACGCGACCGCTTCCGTCGGCCCACGGAACGGTATACCATTCGAGCCAACGCACGCGAAACATCCGTTTCACCATACGAAACGGTTCCCGGCGTGCGCACAGCCCGCAGCGGTCGCCCCTGACCGCTGCCTGAGCATCCCGACATCGCCCCGGTCCGCCAGCGCACCTGGGGCGTGTACAACCTGTTCGCGATGTGGATGTCGAACGTCCACTCCGTGGCCGGGTACGTCTTCGCCGCCGGGCTGTTCACCCTGGGCCTGGCCGGCTGGCAGGTGTTCACCGCTCTGCTGGTGGGCATCACGCTGATCTACTTCCTCACCAACCTCGCCGGCCGCGGCGGCCAGAAGTACGGGATCGCGTTCGCCGCGCTGTGCCGTCCGGCGTTCGGCATATACGGGGCGAACATCCCGAGCATGATCAAGGCGACGACCGCGACGGCCTGGTACGGCATCCAGACCTGGGTGTCCTCCACGGCCCTGGTCGTGGTGGTGCTCCGCTTCTTCCCCGACCTCACGCCGCTCGCCGAGAACTCGATCCTCGGTCTGTCCACGCTGGGCTGGGCCTGCTTCGGCTTCATGTGGCTCGCCCAGCTGCTGGTGTTCTTCTACGGCTGGGAGGCGATCCGCCGGTTCACCGACTGGGCGGGACCGGTGATCTACGTGGTCATGTTCGCGCTGGCGATCTGGATCGTCGTGAGGGCCGGAGGCCCCAGCGCGATCAGCTTCACGCTCGGCTCGAAGGATCTCTCCGGCGGCGCCGCCGTCGGCATGTGGCTGACCGCGGTGGCCCTCACCGTGGCCTGGTTCGCGGGCACGACGCTGAACTTCGCCGATTTCTCCCGGTTCATGCGCTCACCCTCCGCCATGCGCCGCGGCAACTTCCTCGGTCTGCCGGTGAACTTCATGCTGTTCGCCGTCGCCACGGTGATCACGACCTCCGGCGGCCTGGCCGTGTTCGGCGAGCTCATCACCGACCCGGTCGAGCTGGTCGCCCGCATCGACAACACCACCGCGGTGCTCCTCGGCGCCCTGACCTTCATGACCGCCACGATCGCGACCAACATCGTGGCGAACTTCGTCTCCGGGGCGATGGACGTGGCGCCCGCGCGGCCGGTACTGGTACCGCCGCGGTTTCAACCCGCGGGCGATCGCCGCGCTCGTGCTGGCCGGCGGACTGACGACGATCATCGCGCAGGTGCCTGCGCTGAGCGCGCTCGCACCGTTCTCCTGGTTCTTCGGCTGCGCGTTCGGACTGCTGTTCCACTGGATGCTCGCGAAGGACAAGGGGAAGGCGGCGACGGATGCCCTCTGAGCGCACGACCGGGATCGCCGCGGCGCTGCAGGAGGCCGTGGACGGCGTCGCGGAGGGCGGGATGCCCTTCGGCGCGGCGCTGCTCGTGGACGGCGAGGTGGTCGCGAGGGGCCGCAACCGGCAGGTGCAGAACGGCGACCTGCTCGCGCACGCCGAGACCGAGGCGATCCGGGACGCCGTGGCGCGGTTCGGCCGGGTGCCGGCGGGCGCCGTGCTGGTGGCCACCGAGGGGCCGTGCGCGATGTGCGCGGGCGCCGCTGTGATCACCGGCATCCGCTCCGTGATCGTCGGCGAGGTCCATCACTTCGCGGGCGCGGTCGGGATGCTGCGCGCGGAGGGTCTGGACGTGACCGTCCTCGACGACGCCGACTGCATCGACCTGGTCAGCAGGTTCCGCGCCGCGCACCCCGACCTGTGGAGCCGGTTCTCGGCGGGGTGACCGACCGGGGCGCCGCATCCGCGTGCGGCGCCCCGGTCTCAGCCCGGCGCGTCCAGCGACAACTGCAGGAACACCACGCCGAGGTCACGGCCGAACTTCACGCCGACGCCGCGCAGCGCTCCGGCATCCGCGAATCCGGCCTTCCGGTGCAGGGCGATCGAAGCCTCCGCCCCCTCGTCCGCGATCACCGCGATCACCTGGCGCAGTCCCGCCGCGCGGCAGGCGTCCAGGAAGTCCGCGAGCAGCCTGCGGCCGAGCCCCCGCCCGGCGGCGTCGGGGGCGAGGTAGATCGAGTTCTCCACGGTGTAGCGGTAGGCCGATTTCGCCGACCACGGCTGCGCGAGGGCGTAGCCGAGCACCCGGTCGTCCTCCTCGGCGACGAGGAACGGCAGTCCGCGGGCGGCCAGCAGCACCCGCTTCGCGGTCCAGGACTCGACGGTGGACTCCTCCTCGTCGAAGGTCACCACCGAGGAGCGCACGTAGTGGTTGTAGATGTCGCGGATCGCGGACAGATCCGCATCCGTCACGTCCCTGATCCTCACGCCTCTCCCCCGACCCGCCAGTCGATCGGCGCCGCGCCGAGGCCCTCCAGCAGCGCGTTGGATCGCGAGAACGGGCGAGAGCCGAAGAACCCCCGGCTCGCCGACAACGGCGACGGATGCGCGGACTCGATCACGGGCGTCCCGCCCAGCAGCGGCTTCAGTCCCGCCGCATCCCTGCCCCACAGCACCGCCACGAGCGGCTGGTCGCGGGCCACGAGCGCGCGGATCGCCCGCTCGGTCACCTTCTCCCAGCCCCAGCCGCGGTGCGAGGCCGGCGCGCCCGGGCGCACGGTGAGCACCCGGTTCAGCAGCAGCACCCCCTGATCGCTCCACGCGCTGAGGTCGCCGTGCGGGGCGGGCGGGATGCCGAGATCGCTCTCCCGTTCCCGGTAGATGTTCGCCAGGCTCCGCGGCAGCGGCCGCACCTCGCGGTCGACGGCGAAGGACAGGCCGATCGGATGCCCCGGCGTCGGGTACGGGTCCTGCCCGGTGATGAGCACCCGCACCTCGGACAGCGGGCGCTGGAAGGCGCGCAGCACGTGGGCGCCGGCAGGCAGGTAGCCGCGGCCGGCGGCCTGCTCCGCACGCAGGCGATCACCGAGCTCGGCGATCAGCGGCTGCACCGGGGCCAGCGCCTGCGCCCAGCCCGGGTCGAGCAGCCCGTCCTCGGCGAGCTGCGCGAGGGTCCGCGGCATCAGTCGTCGTATCCGCGGGGGCGCAGCGGTCCGCGGGCGAGCAGGTGGTGGGCCGACTGGGCGACCGGGCGCATCGTGACCAGATCGAGGTTCACACGGCGCGGGGCGCTCAGTGCGTAGGCGATGAGGTCGGCGACGTCCTCGGCGAGCAGCGGCTCCTCCACCCCGGCGTACACCGACTCCGCGGCCACCCGGTCGCCGCGGAGCCGGTTCAGCGTGAACTCCTCGGTGTGCACCATTCCCGGGGCGATCTCGGCGACGCGGATCGGCTCGCCGTTCAGCTCCTGCCGGAGCACCTTGACGAGCATGGACTGCGCGGCCTTGGCGGCGTTGTACCCCGCACCGCCGGGATAGGCGACCTGCGCCGCGGTCGAGGTGACGAACACGGTGTCCGCGTGCCCGTCGTCCGCCGCCGCGCGGCGCAGCAGCGGCAACAGGCCGGAGACGAGGCGCTTGCTGGCCAGGACGTTCGCGTCGAACATCCACTGCCAGTCCTCGATCGCGCCCTCCTCCACGCTCTCGGTGCCGCGGGCCCCTCCGGCGACCTGCACCAGGGCGTGCAGCGGGCCGGTGGACTCCAGCTCCGACACCATCGCGGCGACGGCGTCCCCGTCGGTCAGATCGCACGCGATCGCACTCGCCCCGGTCTCCGCGGCCAGCGCGGCGAGCCGGTCCTCGCGGCGGGCCACGCCGACGACGTCCCAGCCACGCCCGCGCAGCGCGCGCACGGTCGCCTCGCCGATCCCTGAACTCGCTCCCGTCACCACGGCACGTCTGTTCACCATGCCTCCACCGTACGATGTTTCCGCGGACGGGTCCGGAGACCTCCCGGAGAGCGTGTTACGTCACATTTCCCGTGGCTTGTTGACGAACCGGCCGGTTCCCTACTCTCGCTGCAAGGCATCCGCCTCGCCCATCCACCGCCGCCGGCGGCCTCTGAAACCGGGAGAACCTCATGTCCGCAGCCGAGACCTGGCGCTTCGAGACCAAGCAGATCCACGCCGGCGCTGCGCCCGACCCCGTCACGAAGTCGCGCGCCACGCCGATCTACCAGACCACCTCGTACGTCTTCGACAACGCGGACCACGCGGCGAACCTGTTCGCCCTGGCGGAGTTCGGCAACATCTACACCCGCATCCAGAACCCGACCCAGGACGTGCTCGAGCAGCGCCTGGCAGCCCTGGAGGGCGGCACCGGCGCCCTCGTCCTCTCCAGCGGGCAGGCGGCGGCCACCTTCGCCGTGCTGAACATCGCGGAGGCCGGTGACCACATCGTCTCGTCGAGCTCGATCTACGGCGGCACCTACAACCTGTTCAAGTACACCCTCGCCAAGCTCGGCGTCGAGGTCACCTTCGTGGAGAACCAGGACGACCCGGAGCAGTGGCGCGCCGCCGTCCGCCCGAACACGAAGCTGCTCTTCGCGGAGACCATCGGCAACCCGAAGATCAACGTCCTCGACATCCGCACCGTCGCCGACATCGCGCACGAGAACGGTCTGCCGCTCATCGTCGACAACACCATCGCCACCCCATACCTGATCCGTCCGTTCGAGCACGGCGCGGACATCGTGGTGCACTCGGTGACCAAGTTCCTCGGCGGCCACGGCACCACCATCGGCGGCGCCATCATCGACGGCGGCACGTTCCCGTGGTCGCAGCACGTCGACCGCTTCCCCGGCCTCACCGAGCCGGACCCGTCCTACCACGGCGCCAGCTACACCGCCGCGGTGGGCGACGGCCTCGCCTACATCATCAAGGCGCGCGTGCAGCTGCTGCGCGACCTCGGCTCGGCGATCGCCCCGCAGAGCGCGTGGAACCTGATCCAGGGCGTGGAGACCCTGTCGCTGCGCGTCGAGCGTCACGTGCAGAACGCGCAGGAGATCGCGGAGTGGCTGGAGAACCACGACGACGTCGCCACCGTCAACTACTCCGGCCTGCCGTCCTCCCCGTGGTACGCCGCGGCGAACAAGTACGCCCCCAAGGGCGTCGGCGCGGTGCTCTCCTTCGAGCTGAAGGGCGGCGTGGAGGCGGGTCGCGAGTTCGTGAACAGCCTGTCGCTGTTCAGCCACCTCGCCAACATCGGCGACGTGCGCTCGCTGGTCATCCACCCGGCGTCCACCACGCATTCGCAGCTCACCCCGGAGCAGCAGCTGTCGGCCGGCGTCACGCCGGGCCTGGTGCGCCTGTCGGTGGGCCTGGAGAACGTCGAGGATCTCAAGGCCGACCTCGACCACGCCCTCGCCGCCGCGCGCCGTGTCTCGGAGGCCGCGCGCGCCTGACGAGACCGACGCACGAACGGATGCCCCGGACCCCGCGGTCCGGGGCATCCGCGTCACCGGCGGTCGCCGCCTCCGCGTAACCTGCGGTCGCGGCGCAGACCCGCACGGGAGAATGGATCCATGGACTGGCAGACGACCTCGGAGGACACGGTTCCGTCCGCGCCGGTGACCGAGGCCGACGTCCGCCTGCTCCGCGCCCGGCCGCCGGCGACCGGCGCGTGGCGCGACGGCGATCCGCCCGGCGACCGCCGCTTCACCGAGCTGGGCACCTTCCGCACCGAGAACGGCGCCGAGCTGCCCGCCGTGCGCCTGGCCTGGGAGTCGTGGGGCGAGCTGAGCCCGGCGCGCGACAACGCCGTGCTGGTGCTGCACGCGCTCACCGGCGACAGCCACGTGCGCGGCGAGGCCGGCCGCGGGCATCCCACCGCCGGCTGGTGGGAGGAGGTCGTCGGTCCGGGCGCCCCGATCGACACCGACCGCTGGTTCGTGATCGCCCCGAACATGCTCGGCGGATGCCAGGGCTCGACCGGCCCGGCGAGCATCGCCCCGGACGGCTACGAGTGGGCCTCCCGCTTCCCCTACCTCACGATCCGCGACCAGGTCGCCGCGCAGACGATGCTCGCCGACGCCCTCGGCATCGACCGCTGGGCCGCGGTCGTGGGCGGGTCGATGGGCGGCATGCACGCCCTGGAGTGGGCGATCACGCATCCGGACCGGGTGGAGCGCCTGGCCGTGCTGTCGTCTCCCCCGGTGACCACGGCGGACCAGCTCGCGCTGAACTTCGTGCAGCTGGAGACGGTGCGGATGGATCCGCGCTTCGCCGGCGGCGAGTACTACGACGCCGGCCTCGGCGAGGGCCCGCACCGCGGGCTGGCCCTGGCCCGGCGGATGGCGCTGCTGAACTACCGCAGCCCGATCGAGCTGAACCAGCGCTTCCAGCGCTCCTGGCAGTCCGGGCTGTCCCCGCTCGGCCGCGGCGGCCGGTTCGCGGTCGAGTCGTACCTGGACTTCCACGGCAACAAGTTCACCCGCCGCTTCGACGCGAACAGCTACATCACTCTGGTCGAGGCGATGAACTCGCACGACGTCGGACGCGACCGCGGCGGCGTCGAGGAGGCCCTGCACGCGGTCACCGCGAAGACCCTCGTGATCGGCATCGACTCCGACCGGCTGTTCCCGGTCGACGGGCAGCAGCGCATCGCGCGCAGCATCCGCAACCTCATCGACGACGAGGCGGTGGTGCTGCACAGCGACTTCGGGCACGACGGGTTCCTCATCGAGACGGACGCCGTCGGCGAGCACCTGCGGCGCCTGCTCGACGCCTGAGCCCGCTCGGCGCCGGCGGACGCGTGCGCCGGGGGCTCCGGGTCACGGCCGGCGCTCGTAGCGCCACGGCGGCGCGGCCATCAGCAGGCGGTGCCGCTGTCCTGCCTCCCCGGGCGCCTCCGGATGCTCCTCGTCACCGCCCCACAGCGCGAGCATGCCCTCGGCGGTGCGCCGCATCCGGGTGACGAAGTGCTCCGGCGCGCCGAGCGCGGCATAGACGTCGTCGACCGTGGCGCGATCACGCAGGCCGTGCAGGGTCACCCAGGTCGGCGGGAACAGCGACATCTCCCCCGCCTCGTGGCGGCGGAACGCCTCCGCGACCGTCATCCAGGCCGCCTCGACGACCTCGTCCGGGCTGAGCCGCAGCGGGTCGCCGAGATCGCGGGCGAGGAAGAACCACGTGCGGATGCGGACCGGGACCTCCGGCGGCGGGCTCCACTGCGACAGGAGGGCCGGATCGGCGATGCGGATGCCGGTCTCCTCGGCGGTCTCCCGGACGGCGGCGCGCAGCGCGGCATCCGCCTCCGTCCCGCCGGGCAGCGCATCAACGGGCTCGACCTTGCCGCCGGGGAACACCCAGGCGTCCGCGAAGGACCCGGATGCCGGCCGGCGCAGCAGCAGCGCCTCCGGCCCGGCGGGGCCGTCCCGGAGCACCACAGCGGTGCCGGCGACGGGGAGCGACGCATCCACGCCCCCACTGTAACCGGCGGCGGGACGGCCGGTCAGGCGACCGTCGATCGCCGTGCGCCCCCGGATCAGGCGACCGAGGGTGATGCGGTCCTCACTCGTCGCGTCCCTCCGGCCCGGTCTCGCCGATGGCCCGTTCCAGCCGCTCGATCTTGGCGTCCAGCTCCCCGGTGTAGCCCGGGCGGATGTCGGCCTTCAGCACCAGGGACACGCGCGAGCCGAACGGCAGCACCGCCTCGGTGGCGCGCTTGACGACATCCATCACGGTGTCCCAATCCGGTCCCTCGATCTCGGTGAACATGCTCGTGGTGCGGTGCGGGAGCCCGGATTCCCGGACGATGCGCACCGCGGCGGCGACGGCGTCGTGGACGGAGCCGTCCTCACGTCCGGTTCCGGACGGGGCGACGGAGAAGGCGACGAGCATGGGTCCTCCAGGTGTGGGTCAGCGGGCAGAAGCGGTCAGCGGGTCGGTCCGCGCAGGATAGCGCGCACGGATGCGGCGAGGAGCACGAGCAGCAGCGCGTTGCGGATGCTGAGCACGGCCACCGGCAGCGCCTCGGCGCGCAGCAGCGCGTCGTAGCCGAGCGGGTAGACCGCGAAGGTGAGGGCGCACAGCGCCAGCACGAGCGCGGCCGGCAGCAGGGCGCGCGCCCGGTCGAGCACGAGCCACAGGACCACCGGGGCGAGCAGCCAGGTCTGGAACTGCGGGGAGCCCACCTTGTTCGTCACGATCAGGGCGGTCACCAGTGCCAGGGCGAGCGGCGGCAGCAGGTGCCGGGCGTCCACGCCTCGGCGCGCCCGGTGCACGCCCAGGGCGAGGAGGGCGGCGACCGCGAGCGCCATGACCGGCGTGAGGGCCGCCGCGACGGCATCCGCTCCCCCGGCCTCGACCTGGAAGGTGAGGATCTCGAAGCTGTACGCGATGGACGCCGAGCCGGCCACCGCCAGCCAGAGGAACGGGGTCGCCGCCACCGCCTCGATCTGCAGTCCGCGGCCGGTCTGCGCGGTGAGGAACCCGAACAGCTCGCGGTCGGCGCCGAGCAGGAGCAGCAGCAGGGCGATCGCGCCCGCGGTGCCCGCCGCTGCCACCAGCATCCGCCGCCGGTCGCGGACGGCGACCAGCGCCGCCGCCACCAGCGCACCCGGCCAGATCTTGATCCACGCCCCGACGGTGAGCAGGGCCATCGCCACCTCCGGGCGGCGGCGCAGCCACAGCGCCCCGATGACGGCGAGGGGCACGGTGACCGCGTCGATCCGGTACAGCGCGATCGGGCCGAGCAGCACCAGTGCGGCGCACCAGAACCAGGCCGCCCCGACCCTGCGCGCATCCCGGCACCGGCCGACCAGGACGGCGAACGCGAGCAGGTCGCCCACGGTGACGAGCAGCGCCCACGCGACGAGGTAGCCGCCCTGCGCGCCGAGCAGCGGCACCAGGGGCGCCGCGATGCCGTGCGCGGCGAGCATGGGCAGCAGCGCCAGCTGCGGGTACACCCACGGCTCGGTGATGCCGACGACGGCGCCGCCGGAGGCCGCCGATGCCGCCCACGGCTGGTACACCAGCACGACGTCACCCATCGGCTGCGCCGGCAGCACCCAGCCGAGAACGGCGACCAGCGCATGCGCGAGGACGAAGGACGCCCACAGCACCGCCGCGCGGGCTGTCGCGATTCGCGTCACGAGAGCAGGTCCGCGATCGCCCGCGGCAGCGCCTCCGCGACGTCCAGGGCGACGATCGGATGCCCGGACGCCCCGTCCTGCGCTCCGGATGCCAGCCGCGCGGCGTGTCCGTGCAGCCACGCCGCCGATGCCGCGACCTCCACCGGAGCGCGCCCGGGGTTGGCGGCCGCGAGTGCGGCGATGACACCGGCCAGCACGTCGCCGGTGCCCGCGGCGGCGAGCCAGCCGGGCGCGTCGCCGACGCCGAGCACCTCGCCGTCGGGGTCGGCCACGAGCGTGCGGGATCCCTTCAGCAGCACGGTCTGCCCGAGCCGGGCGGCGATCGCCGCGACCGCGCCCTCCCGGTCCCGGTCCAGATCGGCGTCGGCCCGGATGCGTTCGCACAGCCGGCGGAACTCCCCGGCGTGCGGGGTGAGGATGAGGGGTGCCGCCGCGCCGGGCGCGAGGTCGAGCGCCCCGGCGTCCACGACGACGGGAACATCGCCGGCGAGGATCTCGCGCAGGGCGCGCTCCTCCTCCGCGGTGCGCCGGCCGGCATCCGTGCCCGACCCGACCACCCACGCCCCGGGACGCGTGCGGCCGATGTCCGGGCCGGCCACGGTCTCCGGCCGCCGCGCGAGCACCGCATCCGCCGCCGTGCCGACGTAGCGCACGTAGCCGGCGCCGGCGCGCCACGCCGCCTCGACGCCCAGCACCGCGGCACCGGGGTAGTCGGCCGATCCGGTGCGGATCGCGACGACCCCGCGGGAGTACTTGTCGTCCCCCGGGCCGGGCACCCGCAGCAGGCTCCGCGTCTCGCTCCTCGACCACTCCCGGACCATGGCTCCACGTTAGCGTGCACCGACCGGTGCGCCCGGGGCGATAGCGTCGGAAGGGTGAGCATGCTGTTCTCCCCCCTGACCGTCCGCTCCCGCACGTTCCGCAACCGGCTCTGGGTCTCGCCGATGTGCATGTACAGCGCCGTCGACGGCGTGCCGCAGGAGTGGCACCACACCCACCTCGCCCAGTTCGCCTCCGGCGGCGCGGGGCTGATCGTGGCCGAGGCGACCGCCGTGGTTCCGGAGGGGCGGATCTCGCCGCGCGACACCGGACTGTGGAACGACGCGCAGCGCGATGTGTGGGCCCCGATCGTCGCCGCGATCCACGCCCGCGGCGCGCACGCCGGCATCCAGCTCGCGCACGCGGGCCGGAAGGCGTCGACGTGGTGGCCGTGGGCCGAGCAGCGCGGATCGGTGCCGCTCGACGAGGGCGGCTGGCAGACCGTGGCGCCCTCGGCGGTGGCGTTCGAGGGCTTCGCGGAGCCGGTCGCCCTGAATGCCGCGGGCATCGAGCGTGTGGTGACCGGGTTCGCGGATGCCACGCGCCGTGCGCTGGAGGCCGGCTTCGACGTGCTGGAGATCCACGGCGCACACGGCTACCTGCTGCACGAGTTCCTCTCCCCGCTGTCGAACCTGCGCGACGACGAGTACGGCGGCACGCTGGAGAACCGGGCGCGTCTGCTGCTGCGCGTGGTGGACGTCGTGCGCGAGGTCGCCGGGGACGAGGTGCCCCTGTTCGTGCGGATCTCGGCGACCGATCACGCCGACGGCGGGTTCACCCCCGAGGAGGCGGCGCAGGTCGGCGACTGGGCGGTCGCGCACGGGGCGGACCTCATCGACGTCTCCAGCGGCGGGCTGGTCGCGCATCAGCGCATCGAGCTCGGCCCGGGCTACCAGGTGCCGCTGGCGGAGACCGTGCGGCAGAGCGGGCGCATCCCGACCTCGGCGGTCGGCCTGATCACCGCGGCCGAGCAGGCCGAGCAGGTGCTCGCCTCGGGCGCCGCGGATGCGATCTTCGCCGGCCGGGAGTGGCTGCGCGATCCGCACTTCGGACTGCGTGCCGCGCATGAGCTCGGCGTCGAGGCGCCCTGGCCGCCGCAGTACCTGCGCGCCCGCTGGCGCTGAGGTGTGTCAGCGGCCGTGACCGCGGCGGGTGGCGTCCTGCACCTCGCCGATGAGCTCCTCGAGGATGTCCTCCAGGAACAGCACCGCCGTGGTCTCGCCGTGCGCGTCACGCACCCGCGCCAGATGCCGGCCCGCTCTGCGCATCGCGGCCAGCGCGTCCTCGAGATCGGTGTCCTCCTGCACGGGCACCATGTGGTGGATCCGCTTCGCCGGCACCGGCGCAGCCGCCTTCTCCGCGGCATCCGCCCCCTCCGCCGCGCGCAGGATGTCCTTCAGGTGCACGTACCCGACCGGCGAGCCGTGCTCGTCGACGATCACGTACCGCGAGAACCCGTACCGCGCGACCGCGCGCTCGATGTCGTCAGGGGTGGTGTTCTGCGGCAGGGTGACCAGCTCCGACAGCGGCACCGCGATGTCGCGGGCCTTCTTGTCGGTGAACTCCACCACCGCCGCGACCGTGCCCGCGGCATCCGTGAGCACGCCCTCACGACGCGACTGGCTCACGATCGTGGCGACCTCTTCGATCGTGAACGCCGACGCGGCCTCGTTCTTCGGCTCCACCCGGAACAGCCGCAGCACCGCGTTCGCGGTGGCGTTCAGCAGCCAGATCACGTGCCGGAACAGCCGCGACACCCACACCAGCGGGGTCGCGAGGAGGAGCACCGCGCGGTCGGGCAGAGAGAAGGCGAGGTTCTTCGGCACCATCTCGCCGAAGACGACGTGCAGGAACGACACCAGCGACAGCGTGATCACGAACGACGCCACCGAGACGACCGAGTCGTCCCAGCCGATCGCGTGCAGCGGGACCTCCAGCAGGTGGTGGATGGCCGGCTCGGACACGTTCAGGATCAGCAGGGAGCAGATCGTGATACCCAGCTGCGAGGTCGCCAGCATCAGCGTGGCGTGCTCCATCGCGTACAGCGCGGTCTTCGCCGGCCGCGACCCGCGTTCGGCGAGCGGCTCGATCTGCGAGCGCCGCGCGGAGATGACGGCGAACTCCGCGCCGACGAAGAAGGCGTTGGCCGCGAGCAGCACGACCAGCCAGACCAGGCCCGCCCAGTCGCTCATCGCTCCTCCTCCGTCGCCGTCTCCACGGGGTCGGGACGGTAGCGGATGCGGTCCACCCGCCGGCCGTCCATGCGGACCACCTCGAGGGACCCGGTCTCCAGCCGCACCTCGTCGCCGACGGCGGGCACCCGCTCCAGCACGCTCATCACGAACCCGCCCACGGTGTCGTAGACGTCCCCTTCGGGCACCTCGATGCCGGTGCGCTCGCGCAGCTCGTCGGGCCGCAGCTCGCCGGGGAAGGTGATCGAGTCGCGCCGCCGGACGATGCCCGCGCGGGTGCGGTCGTGCTCGTCGGACACCTCGCCGACGATCTCCTCCACGAGATCCTCGAGCGTCACGACCCCGGCCGTCCCGCCGTACTCGTCGACGACGATCGCCAGCTGGTAGCCCTTGGCGCGCAGCTCCGCGACGAGGGCGTCCAGGTGGACCGTCTCGGGCACGCGCAGCGGCTCGGTGGCCAGCGCGCCCACCGGCACCTCGCCGCGGCGCTCCCTGGGCACCGAGACGGCGGCCTTCACGTGCACGATGCCGGTGATGTCGTCGAGGTCGTCGTCGTACACCGGGAAGCGGCTGTGCCCGGTGCGCCGGGCGAGCTGGATGACGTCGTTCGCGGAGTCGCCGGCGGACAGCGCGTGCATGCTCGGGCGGGCGGTCATGATGTCGGCCGCGGTGAGGCGCGCGAAGGTGAGGCTGCGGTCCAGCAGCGTCGCGGTGTCCTTCTCCAGCACCCCGGCGCTCGCCGACCGGCGCACCAGGGAGGACAGCTCCTCGGCGGTGCGCGCCCCGGACAGCTCCTCCTTCGGCTCGACGCCCATGCCGCGCAGCACCGCGTTCGCGCTGCCGTTGAGCAGGATCACGGCGGGCTTGAACACCGCCGTGAACGCGGTCTGGAACGGGATCACCAGCTTCGCGGTGGCCAGCGGCAGCGCCAGGGCGAAGTTCTTCGGCACCAGCTCGCCGAGGATCATCGACAGCACCGTGGCGACGAGCATCGCGATCGTCGCGGAGACCGGCCTGACCGCCGGCTCGGGCAGCCCCCAGGACAGCAGCACCGGACGCAGCAGGCTGGACAGCGCCGGCTCCATGGTGAAGCCGGTGAGCAGGGTGGTCAGCGTGATGCCCAGCTGCGCGGAGGACAGGTGCGTGGAGGTGATCCGCAGCGCCCGGATCGTGAGCGACAGGCGGGATTCACCGCGCGCCTGCCGCGCCTCGAGGTCGGCGCGGTCGAGGTTGACCAGCGCGAACTCGCTGGCCACGAACAGGCCCGTGCCGATGATCAGGAGGAGCCCCACGCCCAGCATCAGGAGTTCCATCAGCTGCTCCCCTCAGCGCCGGTGCGATCCGGTCGGACAGGGGTCGGGCGGTGGGGCCGGGGACTGCAGGAAGGGGGGTCGTCCATCGTGCGCCCGAGTCTACCCAACCGGTCCGGCCCCGGCATCCGCTACCAGCTGACCGGCAGCGCCTTGCCCTCCTCGTACCCGGCCGCGGACTGCAGCCCGACCAGCGCGCGGTCGTGGAACTCGGGGACGGTCGCCGCGCCCGCGTACGTGAACGACGAGCGGATGCCGGAGGTGATCATGTCCAGCAGGTCCTCGATGCCGGGGCGCAGCGGGTCGAGGTAGATCCGCGAGGACGAGATCCCCTCGGCGAAGAGCTCCTTGCGGGCGCGCTCGTACGCGTCCAGGCGGCCGAACCGGGCCTGCACCGCCTTCGTGGAGGCCATCCCCCACGACTCCTTGTAGATCCGGCCGTCGGCGTCCCGCTGCAGCTCGCCCGGCGCCTCCACGGTGCCGGCGAACCAGGAGCCGATCATGACGGATGCCGCGCCCGCGGCGAGCGCCAGGGCGACGTCCCGCGGGTAGCGCACTCCCCCGTCCGCCCAGACGTGCGCCCCCAGCCCCCGCGCCGCCTCGGCGGTCTCCAGCACGGCGGAGAACTGCGGCCGGCCCACCGCCGTCATCATCCGGGTGGTGCACATCGCGCCCGGGCCGACGCCGACCTTGAGGATCGAGGCGCCCGCCTCGACGAGGTCCTTCACCCCGTCCGCGGTGACGATGTTGCCGGCCACGATCGGGATGCCCAGGGCCAGGCCGGCCACCGCGGCGAGGGCGCGCAGCATCCCCTCCTGGTGTCCGTGCGCGGTGTCGACGACGAGCACGTCGACACCGGCGCCGGCCAGCGCCCTGGCCTTGCCTGCCACGTCCCCGTTGATGCCGACCGCGGCGGCGACCGCGAGGCGGCCGGAGCCGTCCACCGCGGGCCGGTACAGCGTGCTGCGCAGGGCGGAGCGGCGGCTGATCGTGCCGACCAGGTGCGCGTGGTCGATGACGAGCGCGGTCTCCACGTCCAGTGCGTCGATCGCGTCGAACGCCGCGCGCCCGTCGCCGATCTCCTCCGCATCGATCGCCGGGGCGTGCCCGCGGACGAGGTCGCAGAGCGCGGCATCCGGGAGCGCCGTGGCGAGCCGGCTCGCCGGCACCACGCCCGCGACCGACTCCACCGGCAGGGAGCCGTGCGGATGCGGCGGTGCGACGACGATCCCGTGCCCCTCCGTCGGCGGCAGCAGCCGGAGGGCGTCGGCGACGGTGGCGTCCGGCGGCAGCACCAGCGGGGTATCCCAGCGCACCGGCTGATCCTTCACCCAGCGGATCGCGGCGTCGAGCTCCTGCAGCGGCAGATCCTGCGGCAGCACCCCGATCCCGCCGCGGCGGGCGAGCGTCGCCGCCAGGCGCGGCCCGGTCACCGAGTTCATGTTCGCGGCGACCAGCGGGATGGTCGCCGGCGTGCCGTCGGCCGGGCTGAGATCCACCTGGAGCCGGCTCGTCACGGCCGACCTGCGGGGCACGAGGAACACGTCCGAATAGGTCAGGTCCACCATCGGCCGCTCACCGGAGAACTCCATGGCTCCACCGTACTCTCCGCCCCGGACGGCGCCCGGCAAGCCCACACGATCGGCATCCGGAATGGGACTAGGCTTGAATCCCGAAAACGTGAGCGGATCCGGACACCGGCAGTGTCCTGCCGCAGCACACCGATTCAGCGATGAAAGAGGGCGATCGAGCGTGTCGAACCAGGTGACCGGCGTCGGGGGCGACGGAGGGTTCGGAGCCAATTCGTGGCTCGTCGACGAGCTCTACGAACAGTTCAAGAAGGACCCCGACTCGGTCGACAAGGAGTGGTGGCCGATCCTGGAGAAGTACCAGCCCGAGGCCGCCGCCCCTGCGGCATCCGCCACGCAGACCTCCGGCGCCCACCCGGTCACCGCGCCGATCCCCGTCATCGGCACCCAGCCCGTCGCGCGCACCACCGCCAAGCCGGCCGCGCAGGCCCCGATCCCGGCGCAGGCACCCAAGCCTCAGGCGAAGACCGACGAGGCGCCCGTCGACGAGGACAAGGTCACCGTCCTGCGCGGCATGCCCAAGACGCTCGCGGCCAACATGGACGAGTCGCTCAGCGTGCCGACCGCGACCAGCGTGCGCACGATCCCGGCGAAGCTGATGATCGACAACCGGATCGTCATCAACAACCACATGGCCCGCACGCGCGGCGGCAAGGTCAGCTTCACGCACCTCATCGGCTGGGCGCTCATCCAGACGCTCAAGGAGTTCCCCAGCCAGAACGTGTTCTACGCCGAGATCGACGGCAAGCCGTCCGTCGTCGCCCCGGCGCACGTCAACCTGGGCATCGCGATCGACCTGCCCAAGCCCGACGGCACGCGCGCGCTGCTGGTGCCGAGCATCAAGCGCGCCGACACGATGACGTTCAACGAGTACCTCTCCGCCTACGAGGACCTCGTCACGCGCGCCCGCGGCAACAAGCTCACCGCCGCCGACTTCCAGGGCACCACGGTCTCCCTCACCAACCCGGGCGGCATCGGCACCGTGCACTCCGTGCCCCGCCTGATGAAGGGCCAGGGCTGCATCATCGGCGCCGGCGCGCTGGAGTACCCGGCCGAGTTCCAGGGCTCGAGCGACAAGACCCTCGCCGCTCTCGCCATCGGCAAGACCATCACGCTCACCAGCACCTACGACCACCGCGTGATCCAGGGCGCCGGCTCCGGCGAGTTCCTGAAGAAGGTGCACGAGCTGCTGATCGGCGAGCGCGGCTTCTACGACGAGATCTTCGCCGCGCTGCGCATCCCTTACCAGCCGATCCGCTGGAACGCGGACATCTCGGTGGACCTCGCCGAGAAGATCGACAAGACGGCGCGGGTTCAGGAGCTCATCAACGCGTACCGCGTGCGCGGCCACCTGATGGCCGACACCGACCCGCTCGAGTACGTGCAGCGCTCGCACCCCGACCTCGAGATCGAGAAGCACGGCCTCACCTTCTGGGATCTGGACCGCGAGTTCGTCACCAACGGCTTCGGCGGCCGGCGGGTGATGAAGCTGCGCGACATCCTCGGCGTGCTGCGCGACTCGTACTGCCGCACCCTGGGCATCGAGTACATGCACATCCAGGATCCGGAGCAGCGGCGCTGGTTCCAGGAGAAGGTCGAGGTCAAGTACGTCAAGCCCGGCCACGACGAGCAGCTGCGCGTGCTGCGCAAGCTGAACGAGGCGGAGGCCTTCGAGACCTTCCTGCAGACGAAGTTCGTCGGCCAGAAGCGCTTCTCCCTCGAGGGCGGCGAGTCGCTGATCCCGCTGCTCGACGAGATCCTGCAGGGCGCGGCCACCTCCGGCCTGGACGGCGCTGCGATCGGCATGGCGCACCGCGGCCGGCTGAACGTGCTCACCAACATCGCCGGCAAGACGTACGGCCAGGTGTTCCGCGAGTTCGAGGGGTCGCTCACCCCGGGCAACCAGCGCGGCTCCGGAGACGTGAAGTACCACCTCGGCACCGAGGGCACCTTCGTCGCGGAGGACGGCTCGGAGCTGCCGGTGTACCTCGCCGCGAACCCGTCGCACCTGGAGACGGTGGACGGTGTGCTCGAGGGCATCGTCCGCGCCAAGCAGGACCGCAAGCCGATCGGCACCTTCTCCTGGCTGCCGATCCTCATCCACGGCGACGCCGCGTTCGCCGGCCAGGGTGTGGTGGTGGAGACGCTGCAGATGTCGCAGCTGCGCGGATACCGCACCGGCGGCACCGTGCACATCGTGGTGAACAACCAGGTGGGCTTCACCACCCTGCCGACCGACTCGCGCACCTCCGTGTACGCCACCGACGTCGCCAAGACCATCCAGGCGCCGATCCTGCACGTGAACGGCGACGACCCGGAGGCCGTCATCCACGTCGCCCAGCTGGCATTCGAGTACCGCGAGCGCTTCCACCGCGACATCGTGATCGACCTGGTCTGCTACCGCCGCCGCGGCCACAACGAGGGCGACGATCCGTCGATGACCCAGCCGCTGATGACCGACCTGATCCAGGCGAAGCGGTCGGTGCGCAAGCTGTACACCGAGGCGCTGGTCGGCCGCGGCGACATCACCGAGGAGGAGTACGAGGAGGCGAAGGCCGACTTCCAGAACCGCTTGGAGATCGCGTTCGCCGAGACGCACGCCGCCGAGACCGGCGCCACGCCGATCGCCCCCGAGCTGAACCGCGTGGACGAGCAGGTCGGCTCCCCCGAGACCACCGGCGTCGCGCTCGAGGTGATCCACCTCATCGGCGACGCCCACGCGAACAAGCCGGAGGGCTTCACCGTGCATCCGAAGCTGCAGCAGCAGCTGGACAAGCGCGTGGAGATGAGCCGCAACGGCAACATCGACTGGGGCTTCGGCGAGTTGCTCGCCTTCGGCTCCCTGCTGGTCGAGGGCACGCCGGTGCGCCTGGCCGGGCAGGACTCGCGGCGGGGCACGTTCGTGCAGCGGCACGCCGTGCTGCACGACCGCAACAACGGCCAGGAGTGGCTGCCGCTGACGAACCTGTCCGAGAACCAGGCCCGCTTCTTCGTGTACGACTCGCTGCTGAGCGAGTACGCGGCGCTCGCGTTCGAGTACGGCTACTCGGTGGAGGACACGAAGGCGCTGGTGCTGTGGGAGGCGCAGTTCGGCGACTTCGCGAACGGCGCGCAGTCCGTCATCGACGAGTACATCTCCGCGGCCGACCAGAAGTGGGGGCAGCAGTCCGGCGTGGTGATGCTGCTGCCGCACGGGTACGAGGGTCAGGGCCCCGACCACTCCTCCGCCCGCATGGAGCGCTTCCTGCAGCTGTGCGCGCAGGACAACATGATCGTCACGCGCCCGTCCACGCCGGCCTCGTACTTCCACCTGCTGCGCCGCCAGGCGTACGCGCGGCCGCGCAAGCCGCTGATCGTGTTCACGCCGAAGGCGATGCTGCGCTTGCGGGGTGCGACCAGTCCGCTGCAGGCGTTCACGCAGGGACGCTTCGAGCCGGTGCTGGACGACGACCGCGGGCTGGACCGCTCGGCCGTGACGCGGGTGCTGATCCACTCCGGCAAGGTGCACTGGGATCTGCGCAACGAGCTGGAGAAGAACCCGAACCCGCGGATCGCGCTGGTGCGCCTGGAGCAGCTGTACCCGACCCCGGTCGACGAGCTCAAGGCGGTTCTGGACACGTACCCGAACGCCGAACTGGTGTGGGTGCAGGAGGAGCCGGAGAACCAGGGCGCCTGGCCGTTCCTCGCGCTCGCGTTCGCCGGGCGCCTGGGCGATCGCACCCTGCGCGGCGTCACCCGCCCGGCATCCGCCTCGCCGGCGACCGGCTCGTCGAAGGTGCACGCCATCGAGCAGGCCGAGCTGCTGCGCACCGCGCTGACGCTGGACTGACACCTCACGCGAAGAGCGCCGCTCCCGTCGCGGGGCGGCGCTCTTCGCGTCCGTGCGG
Source organism: Microbacterium neungamense (assembly GCF_024971095.1). NCBI lineage: Bacteria > Bacillati > Actinomycetota > Actinomycetes > Micrococcales > Microbacteriaceae > Microbacterium > Microbacterium neungamense. The sequence continues at coordinate 890,892 of NZ_CP069717.1, read as the reverse complement.
AGGCCGGGTCTTCCCCGGCGCGCCGGGGCGGCCGCTCTCGCCGGTCCCCCAGGGCGGGCCGCCGGGACGGGCCGCTCGCGCCGCGGGCGGCATCCCGCTCGAACACGCCGATGTTGCGCACCTCACGCAGCCGCGCGGCGATCTCCTCCGCCGTCTCCTCGGACGGCTCCTCGTCCAGGAAGCCGCGGACCTCGGCGCGCACGAACGCGCGCACGTCGACGGCGTCACCGGTGTCGACGATGCGGTAGTCCAGGCCCGCGTCGCTCAGGCGACGGGCGGACGTGGGTCGGCGGGGATGTCACGCGAGTCGATGAGGGTCACCCGCCCACCCTATCGAGCCGGTCCGACAGGGCCGCGCCGCAGGCCTCGGCCTGCTCGAACCGCGGCGCCGTCCTCGGGCCCGCCTCGGGGCCCCGACGTCAGTGGACGGCGGCCTGCACCGCGCGGATGCGGGCGAGCACCTGATCGCGCAGCGTCTCGGGGGCGGTCTCACGGCAGGCGCGCGCGACGACCTCCGTCAGCGTGGTCGCGACCAGCGCCTCGTCCTTGCACGACGGGCAGTTCTCGAGGTGCTCGCGGATGTCCTCGTGCTCCGTCTTGCACACCTCGTTGCGGAGGTACTCCTCGAGATCCCGGCGCGCCTTCTCGCAGCCGCAGTCGCTCATTTCCTGCTCCTCGGTTCGGCCGCGGTGATGCCTCGCTCCGCGGCGTAGTCTGCCAGCAGCTCCCGCAGCATCCGCCTGCCACGGTGCAGACGGCTCATCACGGTGCCGATGGGTGTCTTCATGATGTCGGCGATCTCCTGGTACGAGAACCCCTCGACGTCCGCCAGGTAGACGGCCAGCCGGAAGTCCTCGGGGACCTCCTGCAGGGCGTCCTTGACGACGGACGCCGGCATGCGGTCGATCGCCTCCGCCTCCGCCGACCGGCTGTGCGTCGCCGTGGTCGACTCCGCACCGCCCAGCTGCCAGTCCTCGAGATCGTCGATCGTCCCCTGGAACGGCTCCCGCTGCTTCTTGCGGTAGATGTTGATGTACGTGTTCGTCAGGATGCGGTAGAGCCACGCCTTCAGGTTCGTGCCCTGCGTGAACGTCGACCAGGAGCCGTACGCCTTCACGAAGGTCTCCTGCACGAGGTCGGCCGCGTCGGCGGGGTTGCGCGTCATGCGCATCGCCGCCGCATAGAGCTGATCCATGTACGGGATCGCCTGATCCTCGAAATCGCGCCGGGGGTCGCCGGATGCTGTGTCGTCCATCACCGGCCAGTCTAGGCCGCTGAGGTCGATGACCTCGGGGTCGAGCGTCGCGAGCATCCGCACCTCCGTTATCGGTTCCGGGACCGGGGGTTCACTAGGGTAGAAACCGATGAGCGCTGCACGGTATTCCACTCCCCCCGCCACGGCTCCGTACGCCGCGCCGGTCGCCGACGGCGCCGTGCACGCGACGGTGAACGTCCCCGGCTCCAAGTCGCTGACGAACCGCGAGCTCATCATCGCGGCGATCGCCGACGGACCGGGCCGGCTGGTGCATCCGCTGCACTCGGACGACTCGCGCCGGATGATCGAGGCGCTGCGGGCGCTCGGCATCGGCGTCGAGGAGGCGGACGGCGACGGCGACTTCGGCCCGGACCTGGTGGTGACCCCGGCTCCCCTGGCCGGCGGCGTGACCGTGGACTGCGGTCAGGCCGGCACCGTGATGCGCTTCATCGCCCCGCTGGCCGGCCTTGCGGCCCGGGACGTGCACATGACCGCGCACGAGACGGCGCTGCACCGGCCGATGGGCGCCATGATCAGCGCGCTGCGCGATCTCGGCGTCGACGTCGACGACGAGGGCACCTGGGCGCTGCCGTTCACGATCCGCGGGCACGGACACATCCGCGGGGGCCGGGTGGAGATCGACGCCTCCGGCTCCAGCCAGTTCGTGTCGGGCCTGCTGCTGGCCGCGCCGCGGTTCGACGTCGGCCTGCACCTCGTGCACACCGGTGCGCACCTGCCGAGCGTGCCGCACATCGACATGACCATCGAGTCGCTGAGCCGGCGCGGCATCCGCATCGAACGCCCCGCGCACGGCGAGTGGCTCGTCGAGGCGGGGGTGCCGCGCGCCAAGGAGATCGCGATCGAGCCGGACCTCTCCAACGCCGCGCCGTTCCTGGCCGCCGCGCTCGTGACCGGCGGCGCCGTGACGGTGCCCGGCTGGCCGCTGCACTCCACGCAGCCCGGCGCCCTGCTGCCGGCGATCCTGCAGGCGATGGGGGCGCACGCCTCCCGGCACGGCGGGGCGCTCACGGTGCGCGCCGGCGACGGCATCCGCGGCCTCGATCTGGACCTGTCTGCCGCGAGCGAGCTGACCCCCACCATCGCCGGCCTCGCCGTCTTCGCGGACGGCCCGACCACCATCCGCGGCGTCGGGCACATCCGCACCCACGAGACCGACCGCATCGCCGCCCTGGTGGGCAACATCCGCGCCCTCGGCGGGCGCGCGGAGGAGCTGCCGGACGGGCTGCGGATCGTCCCCGCCCCGCTGCACGGCGGCGCCTGGCCCGCCCACCACGACCACCGGATGGCCACCACCGGAGCGCTGATCGGGCTGCGCGTCCCCGGCGTGCGGGTCGACGAGATCGGCACCACCGCGAAGACGCTGCCCGAGTTCACGCTGCTGTGGGAACGGATGCTGGGGGCCGCGTGAGCTGGCTCGGCGACGACGACCTCGACGACGCGTTCGACGAGTTCGACGAGAGCCGCATCCGCACCCGCCCGAACCCGAAGGCGAACCGGCCCCGTACGAAGCGCCGTCCGGCCCACGAGGACGCCGAGATCGGCCGCGTGCTGGGCGTCGACCGGGGCCGGTACACGGTGCTGGTCGGCGAGGGCACCCCCGAGGAGCGCATGGTGACCGCCGCACGCGCCCGCGAGCTGCGCCGCACCCCGATCGTCACCGGCGACCGGGCCCGCGTCGTCGGCGACACCTCAGGCGCCGAGGGCACCCTGGCCCGCATCGTCGGCATCCTGGAGCGCACCTCGCTGCTGCGGCGCAGCGCCGACGACACCGACCAGGTGGAGCGCGTGATCGTCGCGAACGCCGACCAGATGCTCATCGTCGTGGCGGCCGCCGACCCCGAACCGCGCCCCCGTCTCGTGGACCGCTACCTGGTCGCGGCGCTGGACGCGGGCATCCGCCCCCTGCTCGTGGTGACCAAGACCGACCTCGCCGACCCGGGCCCGTTCCTGACCCATTTCGAGGGGCTCGACGACCTGCGGGTGTTCACCAGCGCGCGCGGACGGATGCCGCTGGACGAGATCGGCGCGGCCCTCGTCGGGCACTCCACCGTGTTCGTGGGGCACTCCGGCGTCGGCAAGTCGACGCTCGTGAACGCGCTCGTCCCGGATGCCGGACGCGCGACCGGGCACGTGAACGAGGTGACCGGGCGCGGGCGGCACACCTCCTCGTCGACGGTGTCGCTGCGCTACCACGGGGAGCACGGCAGCGGCTGGGTGATCGACACCCCCGGTGTGCGCTCCTTCGGCCTCGGGCACGTCGACCCGGCCAACATCCTCGCCGCGTTCACCGAGCTCGCCGAGATCGCGGAGGACTGCCCGCGCGGATGCACGCACCTGCCCGACGCCCCGGACTGCGCACTGAACGAGGCTGCGGCCGCCAGCCGGCTGAGCGCGTCCACCCGGGCGCGCCTGGACTCCCTGCAGCGCCTGCTGGAGACCTTCCAGGCGTGACCCGACCGGTGACCCGACCGGCGAGCCCGGCCGGAGCTGCGGGCGTGACCCCACCGTCATCCACGACGGTGCCGTCGCGCGTCCCCCGTAGGCTGGAGGCATGACGAACGCGCGCCTGGAACCCGGAGACACCGCCCCCGATTTCGCCCTGCTCGACCAGGACGGCAACACGGTGACGCTGGGCGATCTGCGCGGGACGAAGACGATCCTGTACTTCTACCCCGCCGCGATGACCCCCGGATGCACCACGCAGGCGTGCGACTTCCGCGACAGCATCTCCTCCCTGCAGGGCGCGGGCTACCAGGTCGTCGGCATCTCGCGCGACACCCCGGAGAAGCTCGCGGAGTTCCGCGAGCGCGACGGGCTCACCTTCCCGCTGCTCAGCGACCCCGACCACGCCGTGCACAGCGCGTACGGCGTGTGGGGCGAGAAGATGAACTACGGCAAGGTGATCGAGGGCGTCATCCGCTCCACCTTCGTCCTCGACGAGGACGGCGTCGTCACGCACGCGCTCTACAACGTCAAGGCCACCGGGCACGTCGCCCGGCTGCGCAAGACCCTCGGCCTGGCCGCCTGACGGATGCGGCGGACGCGGCGTCCCGGGATGGACGTCGCGCATCCGGCATCCGCCGCTTCACGCGTGCAGGCGCGGGTCCTCCCGGCCCTCGCGGCGCACCGCGGCGATCAGCAGCACGAATCCGACCAGGCCGGGCAGGCCCACCCCGAGCGTGAACAGCCACGGGACCGGCTGCAGCGAGAGCGAGGCCAGGCCGAGCGCCACGCCGAGCACCTGGAAGACGACCGCGCCGGACCGCGCCCACGACCTCCGCCGCACCGTGCCCACCGCGAACGCAGCGAGCGCGGCCGCAGCCAGCAGCGTCAGCACGATCAGCGCGAGCGCAGCCGGCAGCGAGGCCGCATCCCCGGCGCCGAGGGCGAACAGCTCGAGCAGCGCGATCGCGGCGAGCGCCACCGCCTCGGCGACGAGGACGACGGCCGCGGCGACGGCGGGACGGGATGGGCGCACGCGCACTCCTCTCAAGGGATGTCAGAAAACCCTTGATTTCAGTTTGTTTCTGTAACACAATGGACAAAGCCATGTGCTCCCACAGCGGAGTGGGGCGAGCACTCGCTCGTATCACACAGGGTACCGGACCCGAACCAGCACCCGAATTCTAGCGCGTCGTGAACGCGACCGCCCACACCGAAATCACATTCTGAGGAGCCCATCGATGGACTGGCGCGACAAAGCAGCCTGCCTGACCGTCGACCCCGAGCTGTTCTTCCCCGTGGGGAACACCGGCCCCGCGGTCGACCAGATCGAGAAGGCCAAGGCCGTCTGCGCCACCTGCACCGTCACCGAGATCTGCCTGCAGTACGCCCTCGAGTCCGGCCAGGACTCGGGCGTGTGGGGCGGTCTCTCCGAGGACGAGCGCCGCGCCCTGAAGCGTCGCGCCGCGCGCGCCCGCCGCGCCGGCTGACCCCCGGCATCCCCTCCCTCTCTTCCCGTTCGGGGCGGATTCTCGCGTTCGGGGCGGTTCTCCGCCGCCCCAAGTGTGAGAATCCGCCCCGAACGCGTTCGGCGGGCCGGCTCAGGGCGTCACTTGGTGATCCAGCGGAGCGGGATGTCGATGGTCACCTGCGTGCCGTCGCCGTCCTGGCCCTTCCACTCGATCGTTCCGCCGAGCTCGCCCTGGATGAGGGTGCGCACGATCTGGGTGCCCAGGCCCTGACCGACCCTGCCCTCGGGCAGTCCGTGGCCGGTGTCGCTGACGATCACGCGCAGGTGCTCCTCGGTGCGGAACGCCTCGATCGTGACCACGCCCTCCTGGCCGGCCAGGCCGTGCTCCACGGCGTTCGTGACCACCTCGGTGAGGGCGAGGGCGAGCGGGGTCGCGTACTCGCTGGGCAGCACGCCGAAGCGCCCTTCGCGCTGGGTGCGCGCCCGGGTGTTCGGGGCGGCGGCGACCTCGGCGACGAGCTTCAGCACCCGGTCGAAGACCTCGTCGAAGTCGACCGTCTGCGCCAGACCGCTGGCGAGGGTGTCGTGCACGACCGCGATGGACTCCACCCGCCGCATCGCCTGGGTCAGCGCTTCGCGCGCCTCCTCGGAGTGCGTGCGCCGCGCCTGGATCCGCAGCAGCGAGGCCACCGTCTGCAGGTTGTTCTTCACCCGGTGGTGGATCTCGCGGATCGTGGCGTCCTTGGTGATCAGCTCCTGCTCCTGGTGGCGCAGCTCGGACACGTCACGGCACAGCACGATGGCGCCGATCCGGGTGCCGTGGTCCTTCAGCGGGATCGCCCGCAGCGACACGGTCACCCCGCGCGCCTCCATGTCGGTGCGCCACGGCGCCCGCCCGGTGACCACGACCGGCAGCGACTCGTCCACCTGCCGGGAGGGCGGCACGATGCGCGTGGTGACCTCGGCGAGCGACTCGCCCTCCAGCTCGTCGTCGAACCCCATCCGGTTGAACGCGGACAGTGCGTTCGGGCTGGCGAACGTGGTCACCCCGTCGACATCGATCCGGATCAGCCCGTCCGAGGCGCGCGGCGCGCCGCGGCGCGGCGCGGTCGGTGCGGACGGGTCGGGGAACTCGCCGGAGGAGATCATCCGGAACAGGTCGTTGGCGCATTCGTCGAAGCTGATCTGCTGCCGCAACGGCATCCGCGCCTCGCCGAGATTGGTGTGCCGGGTGAGCACGCCGAGCACGGTGCGCCGGCCCCCGTCGCGCTCGTCGCCGGCGCGCACGATCGGCACCGCGCGCACCCGCGTCGGCGTCTCCTCGAACCAGTCCGGCGAGGAGGAGTCCACGATCTCCCCGCTCTCGAACGCGGAGCGCACCTGGGTGCGCCACTGCGGGCGCACCTTCTCGCCGACGATGTCGCGGTAGAACAGGGTGGCCGCGCCGCTCGGGCGGGAGTGGGCCACGGCGACGAAGGAGCCCTCGTCGGCCGTCTCGACCCACATCACGATGTCGGCGGATGCCAGGTCCGCCAGCAGCTGGCCGTCGCCGGCCAGGCGGTGCAGCCATTCGACGTCGGCTTCGGTCAGCCGGCCCTGGGCGTGGACGAGATCGCTGAGGGTTGACACTCCCCCAGCCTAGAGCGTCGTGCGGCGAGCGCCCGGCAGCGAGACGGGGCCGCCCGGGGTCACAGCACCGCGAGGGAGGTGGCGCGCCAGCGGCCGTCCAGCCCCTCGAGCCGGATCGCCACGGCGCGCGTTCTGCCGGGCCCTGCCACCACGATCGCCGCCTCCACCACGCCGTCGGCGGGGGCGGCGTGGTGGATGGAGAGGATGCGGAAGCTCGGCCGCGTCGGCGCGGTGCCGCGGGCGCTGCGCGCCCGCGCGGAGAGGTTGGCACGCGTGACCAGGGCGCGGAACGCGTCCTCGCTGAACCAGCGCGCCAGCTGATCGACCTCCCGCACGCCGGCGAGCACCTCGAGGGCGCCCTGGGTGAGGCTGCGCAGCAGCGGCACCGGGTCAGGCAGCTCCGTCGCCGAAGTCGGCTGCGGTGCGAAATAGTCGTTCAGCATCATCGTCGTCTCGTCCCCCCGATCCGAGGCCGGCGCTCCCGTGCGCCGACTGCGAAGGTAACCGAGCCGGTGCCGGCGCGGACAGGGTTCCGCCGCCCTGTGGAGAACCCGCCTGTGGAGAACCCGCACGGCGCGGGCGCGGCTACCCTACCCTCGGTCGGGTGGAATGGGATCACCTCTTCGACGACCTCGAGGATCAGCTCGCGGCCGAATGGGAGGCCGAGCGCGCCGCCCTGGACGCGGAATCGGAGCGGCTGCGGATCGCGAAGCTGGCGCTGCGCGACCGGCTGCGGACGATCCCGCAGGGCGCGCCCGTGCTCCTCGAGCTCGCCGACGGTGGCCGGCTGCACGGACGGATGCAGGAGGTCGGGGCCGACTGGCTCGCGCTCGCGGCCGAGGCCGCGCCGGCGCGCGTCACGATCGTCCCGCTGCGCGCGGTCGAGGCGGTCGGCGTCGACCACGGGATGCTGCTGGCGACCCTCGAACCCGATCAGCCCGCCCCGGGCATCCGCGAACGGATGACGTTCGGGTTCATGCTGCGCGATCTCGCCCGGCGCCGCATCCCGGTGCGCCTCGGGCTGCGCTCCGGCGATCCGAGGCACGGCACGATCGACCGCGCCGGCGCCGACCACCTCGATCTCGCCCTGCACGACCCGGGCGAGCCGCGGCGGGCGCGCGCGGTGCGCGGCCACCGGATGATCCCGCTCGACGCCGTGGTCTGGGTGCGCCCGGAGCCGTGACGGACACGGGCGCGGTCTGACGGAACCTGCCGTGATCGGTCCGACCCGCGTCGTGGCCGTCCCGCGTCGCGACCCGGTCAGGATCCGCGGTACGGGCTGGTGCCCCACACCTCCGGGAAGCTGGCCTCGTTGGACTGGCGCCACAGCGCCATCCGCCGGGCCTCCTCGGACTGCGCGTCGAGGTACTCGGCGATGCTGGCCTCCTCGACCCGCCACCGGGGCGGGGACCCGAGCTGCGACCCGCGCAGCCGTCCCTCGTGGATGAGAGCGACCACCTCGTCGACCTCGATGCTGAGCAGCTCGGCGACCTGGGCGGGTGCCAGGAACCGCGGTGCGGGAGGTGTGTGGGGCATGGCCCCATTCTCCACGGCCCGGGGCCGGGACGCCCCTGCGAATCGGCTCTGTGGATAACTTCGGCGGCCGATTCCCGGGATCTGTGACGATGTCCGCATGACGACGCTCTCCCGCACCCGCCGCGCGTTCCTCGGCGACGTGCGCTTCCTCATCGGCATCGTGCTGGTGCTCGCCTCGGTGGCCGGGGTGTGGCTGCTAGTCTCCTCGTCGCGGCAGACGACGCCGGTGCTGCAGGCCGCGCGCACCGTGGTCGCCGGCGAGCCGCTCACCTCCGCCGACCTGCAGGTGGTGGAGATCGGGCTGGCCGGGCTCACCGACGCGTACCTGGCCCCGCAGGACCTGGAGTCCGGGATGATCGCCACCCGCACGCTGCCGGAGGGGGAACTGGTGCCCGTGTCCGCCGTCGGCGACGCCGATCGCGCGCGCACCACGACGGTGGTCATCTCCGCCACCGGCGCGATCCCTCGCGATGTCGGTCCCGGCACCGGCGTCGAGCTCTGGCACGCGCCGCTCCTGGAGGACGGCCGGACCCACGACGCGCCGCGCATCCTCGTCGCGGATGCGGTCGTCGCCTCCGTCGCGGAGACGGATGCCATGCTCAGCCAGGCTCGGACCGACGTGGAGGTCGTCATCGACCGCGCCGATGTCGCCGCCGTCCTCGCCGCCGTCACCGGGGGGGCGGCGATCTCGATCGTGCCCGCGGGAGCCGGCTCGTGACGGCCGTCGTCGTCGCCCTGCCCGGCCCGGATGCGGCGGCCAGGGCCGCCGACCTGGAACTGGAGGGCGCCACCGTGATCGCCGTGCTCCCGCCCGAGCGGCTGGCCGAGGCGCCGCTGGACGCCGCGGATGCCGTGCTCGTGCCGCCCCGGCGCACCGCCCTGACCGCGGCCTTCGTCCGGGCGTGCGACCGCGCCGGTGTGCGGATCGTGCCGGTCGGCGAGGGCGAGCCCCGGCTGCTCGCCCGCCTCGGCCTGCCGGCCGCGCTGCCGGAGGACGCACCCGCCTGGCGCATCTTGGCCGCCCTGTCCGGGGATCCGGCCCCGTCCGCCGCGGACGATGCGGCGCCGCCGCGGGTGATCGCGGTGTGGGGGCCGCACGGCGCACCGGGCCGCACCACCGTGGCCGTCCAGCTGGCGGTCGAGCTGGCCCGGGCCGGACGGCGCACGGCGCTCGTGGACGCCGACACCACGGCACCGGCGCTCGCCCTGCTGCTCGGGCTGGGCGACGAGTCCCCGGGTCTGGCGGCGGCGTGCCGCCGCGCCGAGCTGGGCGGCCTGGATGCCGCCGAGCTGGCGCGGCTGTCCACGCCGCTGGAGACCTCGGCCGGGGCGGTCGAGGTGCTCGGCGGGCTGAATCGTCCGGGTCGCTGGCCGGAGATCAGCGCGTCGCGGCTGCGGGCCACGCTGGCGGCCTGCCGCACCTGGACCGACGAGACCGTCGTCGACGTGGCGGCGGAGCTCGACGAGGACGACGGCGACGACGGCGCCCCGGCCCGTCACGCCGCGACGCGCGCGGCCCTGATCGAGGCGGACGCGATCGTCGCCGTGCTGGCGGCCGATCCGCTCGGGGTCAGCCGGTTCGTGCGCGCGCACCCCGAACTGCGCCATCTGGCCGGCGACGCCCCGGTGACGGTGGTCGCGAACCGGGTGCGTCCTGGCCCCCTCGGCATCGACGCGCGCGGGCAGATCCGCCGCACCCTGGACCGGTTCGCCGGCATCCAGGACGTGCTGTTCCTGCCGGAGGATCAGCGCGGAACGGATGCCGCGGCGCTGCACGCCCGGCCGATCGCGGACGTGGCCCCGAGGTCGGCGCTGGTCGCCGCGGTGCGGCGACTGGCCGCCGGCCTCGGGGCGCGGGAGCTCACTGCCGGTACGAGGCGAGGAAGTTCCCGAGCCGTTCGACGGCTTCGCTGAGCACCCGCGCCTCCGGCAGCGTCACCACGCGCAGGTGGTCGGGGGCGCGCCAGTTGAAGCCGGTGCCCTGCACCAGCAGGATCTTCTCCGAGACGAGGAGGTCGTACACGAGGCGCTCGTCGTCGTGGATCTCGTGCACCTCCGGGTCCAGCCGGGGGAACGCGTACAGGGCGCCACGCGGTCGCACGCAGCTGACGCCGGGGATCGCCTCCAGCCCCTCCCAGGCGATGTCGCGCTGCTCGTGCAGGCGGCCGGTCGGCGCGACCAGCGCCTCGATGCTCTGCACCCCGGACAGCGCGGCCTGCACGGCGTGCTGGGCCGGCACGTTCGGGCACAGCCGGGTGGAGGCCAGCAGCGTGATGCCCTCGATGAACCCCTGGGCGTGGTCCTTGGGGCCTGTGATCGCCAGCCAGCCCGAGCGGTAGCCGGCCACCCGGTAGGTCTTCGACAGGCCGTTGAAGGTGAGGCACAGCAGGTCCGGCGCGAGGGTCGCGGTCGGGATGTGCGTCGCGTCGTCGAACAGGATGCGGTCGTAGATCTCGTCCGAGAGCAGCAGCAGCTGGTTCTCCCGGGCGATCTGCACGATCCCCTCCAGCACCTGACGCGAGTACACCGCGCCGGTGGGGTTGTTCGGGTTGATGATGACGATCGCCTTCGTCTGCGGCGTGACCTTGGCGCGGATGTCCTCCAGGTCGGGCTGCCAGTCGTTCGCCTCGTCGCACAGGTAGTGCACCGGCGTGCCGCCAGCGAGGGAGGTCATCGCGGTCCAGAGCGGATAGTCCGGCGCCGGGATGAGCACCTCGTCGCCCTGGTCGAGCAGGGCCTGCATCGTCATGGTGATCAGCTCGGAGACGCCGTTGCCGAGGTAGACGTCGTCCGGGTCGAGCGGCGGGAAGCCCTCGACCTGCTCGTAGCGGCTGACCACGGCGCGGCGGGCGGAGACGATGCCCTTGCTGTCGCTGTAGCCGTGCGCGGTGGGCAGGGCGGCGAGCATGTCCTGCACGATCTGGTGCGGCGCCTCGAAGCCGAAGATCGCCGGGTTCCCGGTGTTCAGCTTCAGGATCTGGTGCCCCTCGGCCTCCAGCCGCGCCGCCTCGACGAGAGCCTTGCCGCGGATCTCGTAGAGGACGTTCTTGAGCTTGGAGGACTGATCGAGGTGTCGCATCGTAGAAGATTACCGTCCGAACGCGGCGTCCTCGCGCGCCGGGATCACCGGCACCGCGCCGGTGCGCAGCGCCTCCGCGTGGGCGACCCGATGCAGCCGGCTGCTGTCGACGTGGGCGTAGGCCAGCTCCGCGGCCCGTTCGCCGTCGCGGTCCCGGATCGCCTCGAAGAGCGCGACGTGCTCGTCGGAGATGTGCTGCAGGTCGTCGTGCTGCGCGAGCGCCCAGCGCAGGCGGCTGCGGATGCCGTTCATCAGCTCCCGCAGCAGGCGGTTGTCCGCCAGCTCCACCACGATCTCGTGGAAGTCGGCGGCGGCGCGACGCGACTCGACGCTGTTCGCGGTGCGCGCGCTCTCCTGCTCCGCCTGCAGCGCCGCGTGCAGCCGCTCCAGCCCCTCGCGGCGGTGCCGCTCCGCGGCGAGTCGGAACGCCATCGGCTCCAGCACCTGGCGGACCTCGTCGAGGTCGGCCAGGTCCGTCGGCGTGAACTCGCGGACGATCGCCCAGGTGCGCGGCCGCAGCTCGACCAGGCCCTCCGCCTCGAGCAGCTTGAGCGCATCGCGCACCGGGACCCGGCTCACGCCGAACTCGGTGGCCAGATCGCGCTCGATCAGGCGGCTGCCCGGTTCGCGCGCGCCGTCCAGGATCGCGTCGCGCAGCCAGGCGGCGACCCTGGTCGACTCCAGCTCGCGTTCGTCTGCTCTGCTCACACGGCCATTCTCGCACTGCGCCCCGGCACGGGCCGTCAGCGCTTCTTCGCCGGCGCCTGGTCGACCCAGATCACGCCCTCGGCGAGCTCGGGCACGATCTCGGTGCCCACCCGGCGTGCCAGCAGGTCGTCGAGGCGGTCCAGCGGGCCGATCAGGGCGCGGCCCCCGGCGCGGGCGACGCGGATCGCCGCGTCGATCTTCGGCTGCATCGAGCCCTCCGCGAAGGCCATCCCGGCCACCGCGTCGGCGGAGGCGGTGTGGATGTCGCGCTGCTCGGGGGTGCCCCAGTCCTCGCTGACGTAGTCGCCGTCGGTGAGCATGATCAGGGTGTCCGCCTGGATGTCGGCGGCGAGCGCGGCGCTGGCCAGGTCCTTGTCGACGACGGCCTGCACGCCGATGTGGCGCCCCTTGGCATCCGTGCGCACCGGCACGCCGCCGCCGCCCACGCACACCGCGAGGGTGCCGTCCTCGAGGAGCCGGCGGATCTGTCCTTCTTCGGCGTGATCCACGCCCCGGTCCCCCGTCTCGCGGATCTCGGCGAGGGACTGGGCGACTCGCAGGTGATGTTCGCCGTGGCGTATCTCATGGTGGCGGCGCTGTTCCTGGCGAAGTGGTTCCAGGACCGGGTGACCAAGCAGAAGGCGGTCTTCTCCACCTCCGACGAGGCCACGATGGCCTCGCTCTGAGTCCCGTCGGGCTCCCGGAGTGACGAAGAAGGCCGGATCCCTCGGGATCCGGCCTTCTTCGCGTCTCAGCGGGTCACTTCTTCTTCTTGCCCTGGGCGCGGCGCTGCTGGCGGTTCCCCGTCGGCTCCGCGCCCGCGGCATCCGTGCGCTGGCCGAAGGCGCCGCGCGGGCCCTCCGCGGCCGGTGCCTGCGCCGCCCCGGCCTGCCGCAGCCGGGCGGTCGCCGCCTGCTGCACCTGACCGCGCTCGTTGCGCACCTCGACGTCGCCCGCGTCGTTCGGGGCGGAGTACTCCAGCTTCTGCTCGGGCTGCGCGGCCGACAGGCCCTTCGCCTCCACCTGCGCGCTCTGCTCGTCGCCGGCGCGGCGCACCTCGACCTCGAGGTTGAAGAGGTAGCCGACCGACTCCTCCTTGATCTGCGCCATCATCGACTGGAACATGGCGTAGCCCTCGCGCTGGTACTCGATCAGCGGGTCGCGCTGCGCCATGGCGCGCAGGCCGATGCCGTCCTTGAGGTAGTCCATCTCGTACAGGTGGTCCCGCCAGCGGCGGTCGAGCACCTGCAGCACCACGCGGCGCTCGAGTTCCCGCATCGCCGCCGAGCCGAGCGACTCCTCGCGCCGCTCGTAGGTGATCTTCGCGTCGGAGATGAGCTCCCGCTTCAGGCCGTCCGCCGAGATGCCGCCCTTGCGGGCACCGGCCTCGGCGACGACCTCGTCGATGGTCACCCCCACCGGGTACAGCGTCTTCAGCTCGGTCCACAGCGCGTCGAAGTCCCAGTTCTCCGCGTGCCCCTCGCCGGTGTGGTCGTCCACGATCGCGCCGATCGCGTCCTCGATGAAGTGCTGCACGCGGTCGGCGATGTCGTCGCCCTGCAGGATGTGGCGCCGGTCGGCGTAGATCGCCTCGCGCTGGCGGTTCAGCACGTCGTCGTACTTGAGGACGTTCTTGCGCATCTCCGCATTGCGCGCCTCGACCTGCGCCTGCGCGCTGCGGATGGCGCGGCTGACCAGGCCGGACTCGATCGGCACGTCGTCCGGGAAGTTCGTGCGGGCCAGGATCGCCTCGGCCGCGCCGGACTGGAAAAGCCGCATCAGGTCGTCGGTGAGGCTGAGGTAGAAGCGGCTCTCACCCGGGTCGCCCTGGCGACCCGAGCGTCCGCGCAGCTGGTTGTCGATGCGCCGGGACTCGTGCCGCTCCGTGCCGAGGACGTAGAGGCCGCCCGCCTCGATGACCTTCTCGGCCTCCTCGGCGACCTGCGCCTTCATCGCCTCGTACGTCTCATCCCACGCGGTCTCGTACTCCTCCGGCGTCTCCACCGGGTCGAGCCCCTTCGCCTTGAGCTCCTGCACTGCGAGGAACTCGGCGTTGCCGCCGAGCATGATGTCGGTGCCGCGGCCGGCCATGTTCGTCGCCACGGTGACCGCGCCGAGCTTGCCGGCGCGGGCGACGATCTCGGCCTCGCGCGCATGGTTCTTGGCGTTCAGCACCTCGTGGCGGATGCCCTTCTTCGACAGCAGCCGGGAGAGGTACTCGCTCTTCTCCACGCTGACGGTGCCGACCAGCACCGGCTGGCCCTTGGCGTGCCGCTCGGCGATGTCTTCGACGACCTGAGCGAACTTCGCCTGCTCGTTCTTGTAGACGAGGTCGGGCATGTCCTTGCGGATCATCGGCTTGTTCGTCGGGATCGGCACCACGCCCAGCTTGTAGGTGGACATGAACTCCGCCGCCTCGGTCTCGGCGGTGCCGGTCATGCCGGCGAGCTTCTGGTAGAGGCGGAAGTAGTTCTGCAGGGTGACCGTGGCGAGGGTCTGGTTCTCAGCCTTGACCGGCACGCCCTCCTTGGCCTCGATGGCCTGGTGGATGCCCTCGTTGTAGCGGCGGCCGACCAGGATGCGGCCGGTGTGCTCGTCGACGATCATGACCTCGTCGTTCATCACGACGTAGTCGGTGTCGCGCTTGAACAGCGCGAGCGCCTTGATCGAGTTGTTCAGGAACGAGATCAGCGGGGTGTTCGCCGACTCGTACAGGTTGTCGATGCCGAGGTAGTCCTCGACCTTCTCGATGCCGGGCTCGAGCACGCCGACGGTGCGCTTCTTCTCGTCGACCTCGTAGTCCACGCCGGCCTCGAGGGTGCGGGCGATCTTCGCGAACTCGGTGAACCAGCGGTTCGCCTCCCCCGACGACGGCCCGGAGATGATGAGCGGCGTGCGGGCCTCGTCGATGAGGATGGAGTCCACCTCGTCGACGATCGCGAAGAAGTGCTCGCGCTGGACGAGATCCTCCTTGCGCCACGCCATGTTGTCGCGCAGGTAGTCGAAGCCGAACTCGTTGTTCGTGCCGTAGGTGATGTCGGCCGCGTACTGCCGGCGGCGCACGTCGGGGTTCTGCCCGGACACGATCGTTCCGGTCGTCATGCCGAGCGCGCGGTAGACGCGGCCCATCAGCTCGGACTGATACGAGGCGAGGAAGTCATTCACGGTGATCACGTGCACGCCCTTGCCGGCGATCGCGTTCAGGTAGGCGGGGAAGGTCGCCACCAGGGTCTTGCCCTCACCGGTCTTCATCTCGGCGATGTTGCCGAAGTGGAGTGCCGCCCCACCCATCACCTGCACGTCGTAGGGGCGCATGCCCAGGGTGCGCTTGGCCGCCTCCCGGACCGCGGCGAACGCCTCCGGCATCAGCTGGTCGAGCGTCTCGCCGTTGTCGAACCGGGCGCGCAGCTCCGCGGTCTCGTTCCTCAGCTCCTCGTCGGTGAGCTTCTCGAAGTCCTCCTCCAGCGCGCCGACGGCCTTGACGACCTGCTTCAGTCGGCGGAGGATGCGTCCTTCGCCCGCGCGCAGAAGCTTCTCGAGGGGGTTCGCCACGGATGTCTCCCTTGTGTGGGTCTCGCCCGCCGCCGAACCGGGCCGGGCATACCGTGCCATGTTACCGGCCTGTGACCTCGGGATGCCCGGAAGCACGAAGGCGGGGCGGACCCTCCGGCCCGCCCCGCGCTCGGTCCGGCCTATCCCATGTGCGCCTGCGCCTCGAAGAAGATCGAGACCAGCTGCCCCTCGTACGTGGCGAAGAAGTGGTCGATGCCCTTGCCGTCCGAGGAGTGCTCCGCCGGCGCCTTGCCCTTGGGCAGGGTGTCGCGCAGGAACGTGGTCAGGCTGAGCGGGATGCCCTGCTCCTCGGCCAGCCCGAGCGCGTAGTCCACCTGCGCGGGCGTGAGCGCCGGCCCGCCGAGGAACTCGTGCGCGGTGGCGAACAGGCCGGCCAGCTCCAGCGTCTCCCAGTTGCCGGAGTGCGTCGCGTTCGTGTTCCCCTGCGCGGAGCGGTCCGGGATGTAGCACTCGTGCGCGGATGCGACGCCGGTGCCTGCCAGGACGAGCACGGCGGTGAGCCCGGCCGTGGCGATGGTCTTGCGGATCATTGGTTTCCCCCTTCGGGCGCTCCCACGGCGCCGACTCCGCGATTCAAACGCATCCGGCCCAGGCGGTCGGTGGAGGGCGTGAGCGCTCGCGAGCGCGGCATCCGCACCCGGCCGCATCCGTACACCGTGACCGCGTTCGCGGCCGCCCTGCGGCTGGATGCCGAGGCGGTGCGGGCCCTGCGCCGCGCCGCGGCGGGCACCGGCGGAGGGGACCGCGGCGGCGACGGCCCTATACTCGGAAATCATTACCCGGAAACTCCGCAGGAGCGCCGCATGTCCGTACGCCAGACCCTGCTGGCCATCCTCGACCAGGGAGCCTGCTACGGATACCAGCTGCGCGCCGAGTTCGATCGCCGCACCGGGTCGACCTGGCCGCTGAACGTCGGGCAGATCTACAACACGCTGGAGCGGCTGGAGCGCGACGGGCTGGTCGCCCGTGGGGCACCGGATGCGCAGGGTCACGTCTACTGGCGGATCACGGATGCCGGCTCGGCCGAGGTGTCCCGCTGGCTGGGCGCCCCGGTCACCCGCGATCAGGCGACCCGCGACGAGCTGGCGATCAAGCTGGCCGTCGCCGCGACCCTCCCCGGCGTGGACGTCGCCGAGGTGATCCGCCGGCAGCGGGCGGCATCCGAGGACCGGCTGCAGCGCCTGCGCGCGACGCGCGACGCGGCGGAGGCGACCGGGCCGGAGGAGCTGGCCCGGGCCCTGGTCCTGGACTCGATGATCTTCGCCGCTGAGGCGGAGGTGCGCTGGCTCGACCACGCCGCGCGGGAGCTGGCGCGGCATCCGCAGCACGCCATGGAGCTGCAGCTGACCACCGAGCGTCCCAAGCGCGGCCGACCGAGCAGGGCCGTCGCCGAGGGCGCGCCCGGCGCCGTGCTCGCTCCCGGTGTGTGAGGCGACGGCTGACTGTGAGTCCGCCCGCGACCGGCGGCGTGCCGCCCCGGCCTGAGTAGGATCGGGACATGGCCGGATTCTGGGACAGACGCGGACGTGAGCAGGAGGCGCAATCGGCGCAGGACGCCGATCTCGCGCGGCGGGCCGAGCAGGCCCTGGTCGCCGCGGACGAGCGCATCCGCACCACCTCGGACGAGCTGGTGTTCGCGCAGGCCGAGCTGGGCGAGTCCCTCACCGCGGACCTCCGCGCCGCTCTCGACGCCGTCCGCACCCACCTGCGCGAGGCGTTCCAGCTGCACCAGCTGAACCATGACGAGATCCCCGACACCGTCGAGGAGCTGCGCACCCGGAACGCCCGCATCGTGCAGCTGTGCGAGTGGGCGGAGAGCCTGCTGGACGAGAAGACCGCGGCGATCGCGGAGCAGGTGGCGAAGGTGCGTCGCGCACCCGAGATCATCGCGCAGGTGCGGCGGGATGCCGAGGCGCTGAGCGCCCGGGTGCCGCAGGCCCGCAGCGCCGTGGAACGGCTGTCGGCGCGGTACGCCCCCAGCGCCATGCATCAGATCGACGCGGCCGGCGACGAGGCCGAGCAGCTGATCGCGTTCGCCGTGCACGGCGCGGACGTCTCCGAGCGGCGGCGGGCCGCCCAGCAGAACGAGGAGGCGAACCTCGCCCTGGAGACGGCGACCGAGGCCCTGCGGCGCGCCGCGGCCGTGCTCGACGCCGTGGAGGATTTCGAGATCCAGGCGCTGCGCGCCGAGGCCACCCTGGCCGACGTCGTCGCCGACTCCCGCGGCGACATCGTCGCGGCGCGCTCGGCCCCGCAGACGCCCGAGGTCGTCGCGGCCGCGCAGGCGCTGGAGCGGGAGCTGTCGCAGCTGACGCCGTCAGGCACCCCGAACGATCCGTTCGCCGAGCTCACCCGGCTGCGGGCGGCCAACACCGCCCTGGACGAGGCCGTCGCCAAGGCCCGTCACCGCGCGGAGCACCCGCTGCCGAGCATCGCGCAGGTGCAGCACGCCCTGGACGACGCGGACGGTCAGCTGGGCGTGGCCCGCGGCCTCATCGCCGGGCACCGCGGCTGGATCGGCGCCGATGCCCGCACCCGGCTGGCCGAGGCCGAGCGACTCCGGGTGGACGTGCCGGCGCTGCTGCCCGCGGAGGACACCCGGGAGCAGGCGCTGGCGGCGGCGCGACGCGTCGCCCAGCTGGCGTCCGAGGCGCTGCAGCTCGCGCAGCGGGATATCGACGCGTCCCGTCCGCGCAACGACGGCTGGGGCGGAGACGGCTGGGGCGGCGGTCCCGGCTGGGGCGGCGGGCGCCGCGGCGCCGGCGGCGGCGACATCGTCTCCGGCGTGCTGGGCGGCCTCGTGATCGGCAGCATCCTGGACGGCATCTTCGACTGACATCGCCGCGGATCGGCGGTGGACGTCCCCCGCGGAACCGCGGAAGAAGAGGCGCGCCCCTCGCGGAGCGCGCCTCTCGCCGTCTGCCGGTTCAGGAGGCCATGGCCTCCTCCTCGGAGGGCGACGCCTGCGTGGTCAGGGAGATGACACCGTAGTCCCAGCCCTTGCGCCGGTACACGACGCTCGGGTGGTCGGTGCGCGCGTCGACGAAGAGGAAGAAGTCGTGGCCGACGAGCTCCATGCGGTCGACGGCCTCCTCGACGGTCATCCACTCCGGCTCGAAGTTCTTGGTGCGGATGACGACCGGCGAGTAGGCCTCCTCGTCCTCCTGCTGCACGGGGATGTGCCCGGTGGCGACGGCCTGCAGCACGTCGACCGAGGCCGGCTGCACGTCGATGCCGGTGAGCGATCCGCTGCCCTTCTCGAAGTGCGGTCCGCGCGGGTGGTGACGGCCGTCGATGCGCTTCTCCTTGGCGCGTCGCAGCTGCTCGGCGAGCTTGTCGAGCGCGAGGTCCAGGGCGGTGAACTTGTCCGCGTCGACCGCCTCGGCCCGCACGACCGGCCCCTTTCCGAGGAGCGTGAGCTCCACGGTCTCGTCCGGCACGCGGCCGTTGCGGTAGGCGCGATGGGTGACCTTGACCTCGAGCCGCAGCGCCCGCGGCGCGAGCGTCTGGATGCGCGCGATCTTCTCCTCGACAACCGTCCGGAACCGGTCGGAGATGCTCACTCCGACGCCGACGATGCTCGTTTCCATCACTGCCTCCTTGTCCCCGTCCTCCCGGCCAAGGGCGGACCGTGGTCGCCTTGTGATGCCCTACCGTAGTCGCCGTTCACCCGGATGTCACCACCCATTTCATCCCGTCCGCCCCGCCTGTTTCGTCCGCGTGCGCACCGCCCCGTGGGCGCCGCGGCGTGGCGGCGAGGACGACCGCGCCGCGCACCAGGAACCCGGCCGTCCGCAGGGCGCGCGCCGCCTCGTCGAGGGTGGCCCCGGTGGTGACGACGTCGTCCACGATCACCGCCTCCCTCCCCCGGCCCGGCTCCGCCGCGCGCAGGCTGCCGTGCACGTTCCGGGCGCGCTGGGTCCGCCCGAGGCCGCGCTGATCCCCGACCGCGCGGGTGGGGCGCAGCAGGCGTCGCGGGGTGTCGCCGGCGCGCCGGATGAGCAGCTCGGGCACCCGGTAGCCGCGGCGCCGGTAGGAGGCGCGCCCGGTCGGCACGGGCACGAGCAGCGCCGCATCCGCCCCGCGCCGCGCGTCCTGGAGGAGTGGCCGCATCGCCCCGCCCAGCGCCGCGGCGATGAGCGTGTCACCGTCCTCCTTCAGGTGGCGGATGCAGCGCGCCGGCACGCCCTCGAAGCGCAGCGCCGCATGCACCGCGAGGCCCGCCGGGGTGGTGGTGCGCACCGGGCAGGGCTGCAGGGCCGACCGGCATCCTTCGCACAGCAGCGTGCCGGGCTCGTCGCAGCCCGGGCAGCGCGCGGCCAGCAGGAAGGCCAGGGCCTCCCGCCCGAGCGCCGTCCACTGCTCCGATCGCACGCCCCGATCCTGCCGCGCCCCGCGGCCGCGCGGAGAGCGGATGCCGCCGGCTGTGCACATCCCGCGGCATCCACTCGCCCGTGCAGGAGGACGGCCGTACAGGACGACCGTGCAGGACGACGTCGCCCCGACCTGCTCAGTACCCGGCGCGGGTGCCCAGCACGAGCACGCCGGCGGTGGACTCCTGCCAGGAGGAGCCGCGCTGCGCGTACACGACGCCGCTCGAGGTGAGCACCCGCACGCCGGCGGGAGTGCTCGCCCCGGCGACCGACTGGGCCCCGACCGGCACGCCGCTGACCGTCGCGGGCCCGCCGACGGTCTGGGTCACCAGGCTCGGGTCCTGGGCATCCGTCAGCACGACGAGGGCGTCCGCCCCCAGCCATCCCAGACCCAGCGCCGGGTTCTCGATCCGACCCACCTCGTGCACGGCACCCAGCTCCACCGGCGTGCCGTCCTCGTCGCGGATGACGGCGGCGACGACGATCCGCCGCTGCCCGCCCACGCTCAGCACGGCGGCGACCCGGGCGCCGTCCGCGGAGACGCGCAGATGGCTGATGCCCGCGGCATCCGGCCATGCCTGCGCGATCTCGTGGCTGACGACCTCGGCGTCCCACGCCAGCAGCGCCTGCGGCTGGTCGCGCGGCACCGTCCAGGTGTAGCCGTACGGATCCATCGACGGCGCGGCCAGGTCCGGCCGGGTGTCGAGGACGTTGGTGTGCCCATCGCTGATCAGCGACACCGTGCCGTCGGCGAGCTGCACCGCGGCGTGCGCGCCGCCGGCCTCCACATCGATCGCGGCGATCGGCCCGGGGATCTTCCCGATCTGCGCCGTCAGCGCCGGCACCGGGGTGACCTCGTCGCCGACGGCCGTGCCGAAGGCGTCGTCGGTGAGCACGAGCACGCCGTTCGCCGGTGGCCGTTCGGCCAGCGGAGCCCGCGCGGCGTCCAGCGGGCTGCCGTCGACGAGGAGGCGCACCTCGCTGACGCCGAGGTCCGCCAGGCTCGCCTCCAGCTGGGTGCGCATCCGCGCCAGCGTCGTCGGGTCGATGGACAGGGCCGCCCGGTTCAGGGACACCTCGGCCACCTGCGACGAGTCCACCGGCACGGCGTTGCGGTCCAGGCCGATCTCGCCGGTGAAGGCCGAGCGCACCGCGGGAGCCAGCCACGGCGCCGGCTCGCCGGTGACGAGGGCGCGCGTGATCGAGGTGGCCATCGACCCGCGCCGCGGGAACCAGCGCACGTCCGGCACGAGCCGCGACCACGTGGCGTCGAAGTACTGCAGGGCGTGGCTGTCGTACACCTGGGCGAAGCTGTCCGAGTCCAGCACGATGCCGTCCGGCGCTTCCGCGATCCGCCACTCCCCGTCCACCCGCACGAGGTGGAACGCCGCCTGGGCCTGGCCGGCCTGCTCGGTGTAGGCGCCGGTGGCGTCCACGCTGGCGACCTGGTTGAACCGGACGCTGACGTCGCTCTCCGTGGCCTCCTCCTCGGCCTCCTCGGAGCCGTCGGTGCTGGCGGAGAACAGCCGGGAGAACAGGGTGTCGTCGATGGTGACACCGGTCCCCGCCTTCCAGGTGCGGGCCAGCTCCTCGGTGAGGAATTCGCGTGCGATCGCCCAGTCGCCGTCCGGGGTGACGCCCGCCTCAAGGAACCCGGCGACGATCTGCTTCGGCGAGGCGCCCTCGACCGGCTCCTCGGCCACCTCGGTGTACTCGGGCACGGTCGGCCCGTCACCCAGCGGCAGGCCGATGTTGGGCGGCCCGGATGTCGGAAGACCGGCGCATCCTGCCAGCAGCAGTGCGGCGGCGGCGAGCGCCGCTGCCCGCACGGTGCGCGTGAGCCTCATGACCCCACCTCCCCGTCCGGACCCGCTGACCCCGCGGCATCCGCAGGGGGGACGCCGATCGGCTCGGTGATGCTGCCGAGTTCGCCGAGCGTCTCCTGCGGCTCCAGCGGCACGGGGCTCGGACCCTCCATCTCCCCCGGCGTGCGCGGGATCGTGAGCACGAAGTTCGTGCCCACCCCGAGCTCGGACCACACCTCGAGTGTGCCGCCGTGCAGCTTGGCGTCGCCGAGCGCGATCGACAGGCCGAGGCCGGTGCCGCCGATGGTCCGCTTGCGGGAGGGGTCGGCGCGCCAGAACCGGTCGAACACGCGATCGGCGTCCTCCGCGGTCATGCCGAGACCGAAGTCGCGCACGCCGGCGGCGACCGCGTGCTGGTTGCTGTCCACGGTGACCACGATGGGCCGGCCCTCGCCGTGCTCGATGGCGTTGCCGATGAGGTTGCGCAGCACGCGGCGCACCCGGCGCGGATCCATGTCCACCGGGGAGTACCCGCCCGGCGCCACCAGGCGGAGTTCGGTGCCGTGCGTCTCGGCGAGCGGCCGCATCTGCTCGACGACCTCCTCCGCCAGCTGGGCCATGCTCGTCGCCTCGACCTCGAGCTGCACCGACCCGGCGTCGTACCGGCTGATCTCCAGCAGATCGGCGAGCAGGGTCTCGAACCGCTGCACTTGGGTGTGCAGCAGCTCGGCGGTGCGGGCGGTGGTCGGGTCGAACTCGTCCTTCTGGTCGTTGATCATCTCCGCCGCCAGCCGGATGGTCGTCAGCGGCGTGCGCAGCTCGTGCGAGACGTCGGAGACGAAGCGCTGCTGCACGAGCGAGAGCTCGGCGAGTTCCCGGATCTGCGCCTCGATGCTGTCGGCCATGGCGTTGAACGACCGGGCCAGCGTGGCCAGCTCGTCCTCGCCGCGCACCGGCAGCCTCACCGCCAGGTCGCCGGCCGCGAGCCGGGCGCTGGTCTCGGCGGCCTCGACGATCGGGGTGGACACCGCCCGCAGCACCAGCCAGGAGATCGCGGCGACGATGGCGACCAGCGAGATGCCGGCCAGCCACAGGGTGCGCTGCACGAAGAGCAGCGTGCCCTCGGCATCCGTCAGGTCGTACGCGATGTACAGCTCGTACACGCCGACGTGGGGCACGACGAGCTGCTGGCCGACGATGACACCGGGGGCGGTCCCGCCGGATTCCGTGGGCAGCGCCACCGATTGCCAGGCCTGACGGTCGTCGAGGTCGACCACCCGCGCGCGCAGGGCGTCGTCGATGAGCTCGGCGCTGAGCCGGTTGCGGAACCCGTTCGGGGCCACGGCGGCGTTCTCGATCCGCGACGGGAAGGCGATCAGCATGTCGGAGGAGGAGGTGCGCTGGATCTCGCGCTGCACCGACCCCCACAGCGCGCGCATGGCGGCGCGGTCGTCGCCGACCTCGCCGGAGTCGAGCACGCTCTGCGCCTGAGCGACGGCCCGCTTGGCGTTCTCCAGCGCCTCGTCCTTGCGCGATTCGAACAGGTCGTTCTGGATCACCAGCGCCATCGTGAGGCAGGTGATGAAGATCGCGAACGCGGTGAGCACGAGCGTGAGCGCGATCGTGCGGAAGCGCATCGAGCGGTGCCACAGGGATCCGATGGCCCGCGGCCATTCGCGCGGATCGCGCCACAGCGCGACCGGCGCGGGACTGGCGGTCGTCGCCGTCACGGCCGTCTCCTAGCCGACGCTCCCGGCCCGGTAGCCGACGCCCCGCACCGTCATCACGATCTTCGGGTTGTCCGGGTCGAGCTCGACCTTCGCGCGCAGCCGCTGCACGTGCACGTTCACCAGGCGGGTGTCCGCCTTGTAGTGGTAGCCCCAGACCTGCTCGAGCAGCATCTCCCGGGAGAACACCTGCTGCGGCTTGGAGGCCAGTGCGACCAGCAGCTGGAACTCCAGCGGCGTCAGCGCGATGGGCGTGGTGCCGCGGCGCACCTCGTGCGCGTCGACGTCGATCACCAGGTCGCCGATCCGCAGCACGTCACTCGCGGACGGCGTGACCGGGCGCAGGCGGGTGCGGATGCGGGCGACCAGCTCCTTCGGATTGAACGGCTTGACGATGTAGTCGTCCGCGCCCACCTCGAGACCGCGCACCACGTCCGCCGTGTCGCTGCGCGCGGTGAGCATGATGATCGGCACGCCGGACTCGGCGCGGATGCGGGTGCAGATCTCGATCCCGTCCATGCCGGGCAGCATAAGGTCGAGCAGCACGAGGTCGGGGCGGGACGTGCGCCACTCCTCGACGGCACGGGCC
Source organism: Microbacterium neungamense (assembly GCF_024971095.1). Taxonomy (NCBI): domain Bacteria; kingdom Bacillati; phylum Actinomycetota; class Actinomycetes; order Micrococcales; family Microbacteriaceae; genus Microbacterium; species Microbacterium neungamense. The sequence goes on along the minus strand of NZ_CP069717.1, from coordinate 866,684 downwards.
CCGTCCGCGCAGAACAGCGTCTCGAAGCCTTCCGTCCGCAGCACGATGCCGATCATCTCGGCGAGCGCCGTGTCGTCGTCGACCACGAGGATGCGTGAGGTCATATGGGCCCAGCCTCTTTCTTGACGGATGCGGACGGCGAAGCACCCCAGCGCGACCGCAGCTTTCCTCAGCTTACTCAAGATGCTCCCGGCGGCGGCCGAGGGGCGCGGCGCCCGATGTGACACGATGGGAGAGCACGAGGAGGGAGTGCACGTGAGCGGTCAGACCTGGACCCCCGCCCCGAAGAAGGGCGCCATCCCCCTGCATCCGATGACCTTCGGGATGCTGCTCGGGAAGGCGTTCGCCGCTCTGCGCCACAACCCCAAGGTGCTGTTCGGCTTCGCGGTCACGCTGCAGCTGGGCGTCACGATCGCCGTGGTCGCGGTGATGGCCACCGTGATGCTGATCACCTTCTCCCGGCTGGAGACGGTGCCGCCGGGGTCCCCCGACTACCCGACGATCCTCGCCGGGACGGTGGCGATCAACGCCGTGGTCGGCGTCCTGGTGGCGCTCGCGACGGTCGCCTTCACCGCGATCGTGCAGGGCATCGTCGCCGCCGACGTCTCGTACGCCGCCCTCGGCCGCAAGGCGGGGCTGCGGATGCTGTGGGCGCGCATGCGTCCGTCGTTCTGGCGGCTGTTCGGCTTCGCCGTGCTGCAGATGCTCGCCGTGATCGCGGTCGTCGCCGTCGTGCTGCTGATCATCCTCGCCCTGGTCGCGGGGGCGAGCGCCGGCGGCGGGGAGGCGCTGATCGGCATCGCCGTGCTCGTGGGCATCGTGTCGGTGCTCGGCGGCGTCGTGCTGTTCGTCTGGATCGGCACGAAGATCCTGCTGGTGCCCTCCGCGCTCGTGCTGGAGCGCGCCACGGTGCGCGGCGGCCTGGTGCGGTCGTGGCGGCTGACCCGCGGCCGGTTCTGGGTGGCGTTCGGGGTGATGTTCCTGATCGGCGCGATCATGGGCCTGGCGGCGCAGGTGGTGAGCATCCCGGGGTCGATCCTCAGCATGGTGCTCACCGGCGTGTTCGCGCCCACCGGGGCGAGCGAGCCGACCGCCGTGATCGGGCTGATCATGCTGACGATCCTGCCGCAGGTGCTCGTGCTGGCGCTGCAGGCCGTCGCCCTGGTGGTGCAGGCCACCGGCGCGACGCTGGTGTACCTGGACAGCCGGATGCGGTACGAGGGGCTGGACCAGGCGCTGATCGCGTACACCGAGAGGTCCGCCCTCGGCGCGTCCGAGGAGCAGCTCGGAGACCCGTACGCGGTGGATCCCGCCCGCGCGGTGACCGCCGGTCCCCCGCCCGCGTCGCCGCCGGCGCCGTCGTACCCGGGACCGTACCCCGCGCCGGACGCCGCGCCGTATCCCGGGCAGCCGTATCCCGGGCAGCCGTACGGAGCGCAGCCGTACGGAGCGCAGCCGTATCCCGGGCAGCCGTACGGAGCGCAGCCGCCGGCCCCGCCTCCCCCCGCGGCGCGGCCGATCCCGCCGGCATCCGACAGCCCGTGGGCGCCTCCGGGCGGATCCGCGTGATCCTGAGGGCGGACGTCTTCGTCCCGGACGGGGACGAAGCGCGGCGCTGGGCCGAGGAGGAGCTGTCGCGCCAGGAGTATCAGGCGGCGAAGCCGACCTGGTTCGACAGCCTCGCCCGCGACATCGTGGAGGGCATCGCCGACCTGTTCTCCACCGAGGGCGCCGGGAACGCGGCCCCGTTCGCCACCGCCCTCATCGTGGCGGTCGTCGTGGCGGCGATCATCGTCGCCCTGATCGTGTGGGGCCGTCCCCGCTCCCCGCGGGCGATCCGCCGACGCGACGAGCTGCTCGGAGCGCGCGACGACCGCACCGCCGCGCAGCTGCGCGCCGAGGCCGAGCGCCGCGCCCGCGACGGCGACTGGGACGGCGCCGTCGTGCTGCGCTTCCGTGCTCTGGCCCGCGGTCTCATCGAACGCGACCTCATCGATCCCGCGCCCGGGGCCACCGCGCAGGCGATCGCGCGCGAGGGCGGCGTGCCGTTCCCCGCGCACGCCGAACGGCTGCACGAGGCCGCCGTCGCCTTCGACCGGGTCCGCTATCTGCGTACGGCCGCAGGCGAGCACGACTACCGGCTCGTGGCGGACACGGATGCCGCGGTCACCGCCGCCGCCCCCGCCATCCCGGTTCCGGCGGCGGACACCCGCGGAGTGCCGGCATGAGCCCGTCCGCCCCCGCCGCACGGGCCGGGTCGCCGGATGCCGCGGCATCCGCCTCCGGGGACCTCGCCGGCGTCACGGGTACCGCCGCCCCGGATGCCGGCTCTGCCGCATCCGTCCCCGCGATCGCCGCCTCGACGGCCGTCGGACCGCCGCGCGGACGCGGGCGCCGGCTCCTCGGCTGGCTGTTCGTGCTCCTGCTGCTGCTGGGCGTGGCGCTCGTCTCGTTGCGGTTCACCGCGACCGCGCCGACCATCGGCGGCATGCTGAACCCCGACGGGCGCAACCCGCAGGGGGCCCGCGCGCTGGCCGAGATCCTCCGCCAGCAGGACATCGAGGTCACCGTGGCGCGCACCCGCGCGGAGGTGCGCGACGCCCTGCGCCCGGACTCGACCCTCGCCATGACCGATCCCTACCCGCTCAGCGACGAGGCCGTGCAGGAGCTGATCCAGCCCGCCGACCGGGTGGTCTTCCTGTCCACGAGCGCGCGCCTGCTGGAGCTCACCGGCCTCGGCGAGGACGCCTTCGGCGCCCCGCAGACCGTGGATGCCGGATGCGACCTGGCGGAGTTCGCGCGGGTCGGCGAGATCGCCCCGGACCGGATGTTCCGCCCCGCTCCCGGCGTCGCCGGCTGCTTCGCGGATGCAGACGGCGACGCCGCCGTGCTCGTCGCCGACGATCCGCGCATCGCCGTCGTGGAGGGGCGCCGGCTGTTCGACAACGAGCACCTCGCCGAGAACGGCAACGCCGCCCTCGGCCTCGCCCTGCTCGGGCAGACCGGACACGTCGTCTGGTACGTGCCCTCGTTCGAGGACTCCGACCGCGTCGGCGACCCGGAGGAGACGCTGGGATCGCTCACGCCCGAATGGGTGACCCCGGCGATCGTCCTGCTCGCCCTGGCCGCGCTGGCCGCGATCGCCTGGCGGGGACGCCGGTTCGGCCCACTGGTCACGGAGTCGCTGCCGGTCACGGTCCGCGCCTCCGAGACCATGCACGGCCGCGCGCGGCTCACCGCCAGGGCCGGGGATGCCGCGCACGCCGCCGAGGCGATCCGCACCGGGACGGTGCTGCGTCTCGGCCGGCGCCTGGGCCTCAGCGCCCGGGCATCCGCCGTGGAGGTCGCGGATGCCGCATCCGACCGCCTGCGCGTACCGCGCGGCTCCCTGCACCAGCTGCTCGCCGGTCCTCCGCCGGCGGGCGACGCCGATCTCGTCGACCTGGCCCGCAAGCTCGCCGAGCTCGAGGCGGCCGTCGACGCCGCCGTCCACACCGAAAGGAACGTGCCGTGACCGACGCGAACCAGCCTTCCGCCGCTCCCCCGGCCGGCGCTCCGGCGCCGCCGCCCGCACCGCCCGCCCCGGGTCCGGCATCCGCACCGCCGGCGGCTGCCCCGGCATCCGCGGCCCCCGCCTCCTCGGCGGCATCGGCACCCTCCGACGACGCGCTGCGTCAGGCGATGCACCGCGTGCGCGCGGAGGTGGACAAGGCGGTGATCGGGCAGGCGGGCACCGTGACCGGCCTGCTGGTGGCGCTCCTCGCCCGCGGCCACGTGCTGCTGGAGGGCGTGCCCGGCGTCGCGAAGACCCTCGTGGTGCGCTCGTTCGCCCGGGCCCTCGGCCTGGACACCAAGCGCGTGCAGTTTACCCCCGACCTGATGCCGGGCGACGTCACCGGGTCGCTCGTCTACGACGCGCGGACCGGCGAGTTCGAGTTCCGGCCGGGACCGGTGTTCACCAGCATCCTGCTCGCCGACGAGATCAACCGCACGCCCCCGAAGACGCAGGCCGCGCTGCTGGAGGCGATGGAGGAGCGCCAGGTCTCCGCCGACGGCACCAGCCGTCCCCTGCCGGACCCGTTCCTCGTCGCCGCGACGCAGAACCCGGTCGAGCACGAGGGCACGTACACGCTGCCGGAGGCGCAGCTGGACCGCTTCCTGATGAAGCTCGTCGTCGCGATGCCGGAACGGGACGCCGAGGTCGGCGTGCTACGCCTGCACGCCGGCGGCTTCTCGCCCCGTGCCCTGAGCGGGATCGCGTCCGTGGTCACCGCCGAGGAGATCCGCGCCGCGCAGGACGCCGCCGGGCGCGTGCAGGTCACCGACGACGTGCTCGGCTACATCGTCGACCTCGCCCGCGCCACACGGCAGTCGCCGTCGGTGGAGCTGGGCGCGAGCCCGCGTGCGGCCACCGCCCTGCTCGCCGCCGCGAAGGCCTGGGCGTGGCTGAACGCCTCCTCCGCCGTGACGCCGGATCACGTGCAGACCATGCTCATGCCGGTGTGGCGGCACCGCATCCAGCTCCGTCCGGATGCCGAGATGGAGGGCGTGTCACCGGATGCGGTGCTGCACGCGGTCGTCCAGCAGACGCGGGTGCCGATCTAGGTGTTCGTCACCGGCCTGCTCCCGCTGCTCCTCGCGCTCGGCGTCGTCCCGGTCGTGCTGCTGAGCGCGGCCGGCGTGCCCGCGTGGGCGGTGCTCGGCGTGTGGGTGCTGCTGTGTGCAGCGCTGACGGCGGCGGATGCGGCGCTGGCCGCCTCGCCGAGGGCGCTCGTGGTGACCCGGCGGGTGCCGAACCGGGCGCGGCTGGGCGAGCCGGTGTCGGTGAGCGTGGCGGTGCAGAACACGGGGCGGCGGATGCTGCGCGGTCTGCTCCGGGACGCGTGGCAGCCGACCGCCGGCGCACCGGAGCGGCGGACGCCGATCACGGTGCCGCCCGGGGAGCGCCGGCGGGTGGAGGTCCCGCTGCTGCCGCGGCGGCGCGGGGAGCTGGAGAGCCCGTTCGTGGTGGTCCGCTCGCGCGGCCCCCTCGGCATCGCCGGCCGGCAGGCCCGGCACGATGTGCGGGGCGCGCTGCGGGTGCTGCCGGCGTTCACCTCCCGCAAGCACCTGCCCTCGCGGCTGGCGCGGCTGCGCGAGCTGGACGGCAACACGTCGATCCAGGTGCGCGGTCAGGGCACCGAGTTCGACTCGCTGCGCGAATACGTCCGCGGCGACGATGTGCGCTCGATCGACTGGCGCGCCACGGCGCGCGCCGGCACCACCATGCTGCGCACCTGGCGTCCGGAGCGCGACCGGCACGTGGTGATCCTGATCGACACCGGCCGCACCGCCGCGGCCCGGGTCGGCGACGGCACCCGGCTGGATGCCTCGCTCGAGGCGGCCCTGCTGCTGTCCGCCCTCGCCGCGCGCGCCGGCGACCACGTGCATCTGCTGCTGTACGACCGGGTCGCCCGCGGCCGGGTCACCGGCGTGGACGGCGCCGGCCTGCTCCCGGCGATCACGGACGCGATGGCGCCGGTGCACGCGCGGCTGGTGGACACCGACTGGCACGGCGCGTTCGCCGCGATCCGGACGCTGACCACGCGCCCGTCGCTGATCGTGGTGCTCACGGCGCAAGACGCCGCGGAGTCCGCACGCGGTTTCCTCGGCGCCTTCCCCCGGGCGTCGCGGGCGACCACGGTGCTGGTCGGCTCGGTGACCGACGACGCGATCGGCGAACTGGCGCGGCGGCGCGACTCCCGCGAGGCGGTGTACCTCGCGGCCGCGGCGGAGCGGACGCTGCGCGACGCCGAGAACGTCGCCGACGCGATCCGCCGGGCCGGCGGGGAGGCGATCGCCGCCGACCCCGAGACCCTGCCGCCCCGGATCGCCGACCGCTACCTCGAGCTCAAGGCCGCCGGCCTGCTCTGAGCGCCGCCCCGCGGCATCCGCCCGGCCCCGCCCGCGGCATCCGCTCCGCGGCATCCGCTGCGCCTCGCGACGGACGGATGCCCGACGACGGACGCCCGTGGCGGATGCCGGATGCCCGAGGCACCGCGCCCGGAGACGCGGGACGGCCCCCGCCTGAGGCGAGGGCCGTCCCGGTGAGCGCAGATCAGCGCAGGTCGAAGCGGTCCAGCTCGGTGACCTTGCCCCACGCGGCGACGAAGTCGCGCACGAACTTCTCCTTCGCGTCGTCGGAGGCGTACACCTCGGCCAGCGCGCGCAGCTCGGAGTTCGAGCCGAACACGAGGTCGACGCGGGTGCCGCGGCCGACGACCTCGCCGGAGCCGTCCTTGCGGCCCTCGAAGGCGTGCGAGCCGGGGTCGAGCGGCTTCCAGGTCGTGCCGAGGTCGAGCAGGTTCACGAAGAAGTCGTTCGTGAGCACGCCCGGACGGTCGGTGAACACGCCGTAGGCGGAGCCGTCCCAGTTCGCGCCGAGGACGCGCAGCCCGCCGACGAGGACGGTCATCTCCGGCGCGGTCAGCGTCAGCAGGTTCGCCTTGTCGAGCAGCAGGTGCTCGGCGGGGATGCGCGCGACGTCCTTCGAGACGTAGTTGCGGAACCCGTCGGCCTGCGGCTCGAGGTAGCTGAACGAGTGCACGTCGGTCTGCTCCGGCGTGGCATCCGTGCGACCAGGGTGGAACGGCACCTCGACGTCGACGCCGGCGACCTTCGCGGCCTTCTCGACCGCGGCGTTGCCGGCGAGGACGATGAGGTCGGCGAGCGAGACGCGCACGTCGTCGGTGCGGGACTCGTTGAAGCGCTGCTGGACGCCCTCGAGCACCTCGAGCACGTGCGCCAGGCGGGCCGGGTTGTTCACCTCCCAGTCCTTCTGCGGGGCGAGGCGGATGCGGGCGCCGTTGACGCCGCCGCGCTTGTCGCTGCCGCGGAAGGTGGACGCCGCCGCCCAGGTCACCGAGACCAGGTCGGACACGCCGAGGCCGGACTCCAGGATCTGCGCCTTCAGCGCCGCGGCGTCCGCGGCGTCGATGAGGGCGTGGTCGACCGCCGGCACCGGGTCCTGCCAGACCAGCTCCTCGGCCGGGACCTCCGGGCCGAGGTAGCGGGCGCGCGGACCCATGTCACGGTGCGTGAGCTTGAACCAGGCGCGGGCGAACGCGTCGGCGAAGGCCTCCGGGTCGTCCTTGAAGCGGCGCGAGATCTTGCCGTACTCCGGGTCGAAGCGCAGCGCCAGGTCGGTGGTGAGCATGCGCGGCTCGCGGCGGCCGGCGGAGTGCGCCATCGGCACCATGTCGGCGCCGGCGCCGTTCACCGGACGCCACTGCTTGGCGCCGGCCGGGCTCTCGAACAGCTCCCAGTCGTACGCGTACAGGATGTGGAAGAACTCGTTGTCCCAGCGGGTCGGGTGGTAGGTCCAGGTGACCTCGAGGCCCGAGGTGATCTGGTCGTCGCCCTTGCCGGTGCCGAAGTTGTTCTTCCAGCCCAGGCCCTGCATCTCCAGGCCCGCCGCCTCGGGGTTGGCCTCGAGGTGCTCGTCGGATGCCGCGCCGTGGGTCTTGCCGAAGGTGTGGCCGCCGGCGATCAGGGCGACGGTCTCCTCGTCGTTCATCGCCATCCGCCCGAAGGTCTCGCGGATGTCGCGGGCCGCGGCGATCGGGTCGGGGTTGCCGTTCGGGCCCTCCGGGTTGACGTAGATGAGACCCATCTGCACCGCCGCCAGCGGCTTCTCGAGCTCGCGGTCGCCGGAGTAGCGCTCGTCGCCGAGCCAGGTGGTCTCCGGACCCCAGTACACGTCGTCGTCCGGCTCCCATGCGTCCACGCGGCCGCCGGCGAAGCCGAAGGTCTTGAAGCCCATCGACTCGAGCGCGACGTTGCCGGCCAGGATCATCAGGTCGGCCCACGACAGCGACTGACCGTACTTCTTCTTGATCGGCCACAGGATGCGGCGCGCCTTGTCGAGGCCGACGTTGTCGGGCCAGCTGTTCAGCGGCGCGAAGCGCTGCTGGCCGGTCCCGCCGCCGCCGCGGCCGTCGGTGACGCGGTAGGTGCCGGCGCTGTGCCAGGCCATCCGGACGATGAGCGGGCCGTAGTGGCCGAAGTCGGCGGGCCACCAGTCCTGCGAGGTGGTGATGACCTCCTCGATGTCCTTCTTCACGGCGTCCAGGTCCAGCGCCTCGAAGGCAGCCTTGTAGTCGAAGCCCGGGTCCAGCGGGTTCCGCTCGGCGGTGTTCTTGGCGAGGATCTTCAGGTTCAGCTGCTCGGGCCACCACACGCGGTTGGCCGAACCCATGGTCGGGTGCGGCTGGGCGTGGATGACCGGGCAGGCGCCCGCGTCGTCCGCCTCGACCGGCTCCTCGGTCACCGTCTTGGACTGGTCGATTCCGGAGGCGTCGTCACCGATACCTGGGATCTGAACGTCGGTCATGGATGTCCTTCCGTTCATGGGTGGGGTCTCTGGGGTGGGGTCGTCAGGCCGCGTCGGAGGCGCACCGGGCGCACAGGCCCCAGTACGTGACCTCCGCGACGGCGACCCGATAGCCGCGCGCGTCACCGGGCAGCAGACAGGGCGCGTGCCCCACCGCGCAGTCCACGTCCTCGATGGCGCCGCACTGCGTGCACACGAGGTGGTGGTGGTTGTCATCGACGCGCAGCTCGAACATCATCGGATGCCCGGCCGGCTCGATCCGGCGCACCAGCCCCGCGGCGGCGAAGTCGCCGAGGGCGTTGTACACCGACTGCAGGCTGGTCGGCGACGACAGGGCCGCGTGCACATCCTCGGCCGTGGCGTGCGGATGCGCGGCCAGGGCCTCATAAACGGCGCGGCGCGACTCGGTGATGCGCAGCCCTGCACCGCGGATCGCCTCGTCGGCGGAGCGGAGTGCGGGGGCGGTCATGTCCCCCATCTTCGCACTTCTTTTGAACTCTTCAAAACAACGGCGTGTCGTGGCGCGTCGTGGCGCGTCGTGGTCCGCGGGCGGGCCGGACCGCTCGGCGTGCCGCGTGCGCGTCGGGCATCCGGCGCGGGATCATGTGGAGCAGCAGCCGGCGTCCCACCCGACGTCCCGCCGGCGTCTCCCGAAGGACAGGCCCATGAGCGACTCCCCCACCAGCACCAGCACCGCGGTCTCCACCCCGACGCTGGGCGCCCGGCTCGCGGCGGAGGGGTTCGGCGCCCTCCTCCTCGTGTTCGGCGGCGTGGGCACCGCCCTGTTCGCCTCCAGCCGCTTCACCGAGCCCGGCTCGACGGCGACCGTGTACCTGGCCGTCGCTGTCGCGTTCGGGCTGGCGCTGATCGTGGGCCTGTACGCGTTCGGGCCGGTCTCGGGCGGCCACTTCAACCCGGCAGTGACCCTGGGGATGGCCGCGGCCGGCCGCTTCCCGTGGCGCGACGTCGGCCCGTACGCGGTCGCGCAACTGGTGGGCAGCGTGGTCGGGACCACCCTGCTGGTGCTGGTCGGGATGTTCGGTCCGGAGACGTGGCTCGCCGCCGCCCAGGACGCCGGGTTCGCCAGCAACGGCTGGGACGCGCAGTCGCCCGGCGGGTTCGGGATGCTCGCGGCGGTGGTGATCGAGCTGATCCTCACCGGCCTGCTCCTCTTCGTGGTGCTCGGCACCACGCATCCGGAGCGGTCCACCCGCTTCGCGGGGCTGGTGATCGGCCTCGCGCTGACGGTGATCCACCTGGTCGCGATCCCGGTCGACGGCGCCTCGGTCAACCCGGCGCGCTCGATCGCCACCGCGATCTACGGCGGCATGGGCCCGCTGTCGCAGCTGTGGGTGTTCCTGGTGTTCCCGGTGGTCGGCGCGATGCTCGCCGGGTACGCCTACCGGGCGCTGTTCGACGGCCGCTCCCCCACCGGGCGCTGACCGCGATCCCTGCCTGGCCGAGAAGGTCGGCCCGGCACGGAGTCAGCCCGCCACGAGGGTGGGCGTGCCCGCCTCGTACTCGACGAGGTCGCCGCTCTCGCCCCGGCGCACCGCTCGTCGACCGGTCACGAGCATGTAGAACAGGAACGCGCCCAGGGCCGCCGCACCGATGACGAGCTTGACCGGCGAGGGCAGCGCCGAGCCGGTGACGAAGCCCTCGACCAGGCCGGACAGCCCGAGCGCGAACACCAGCCCTATCGCGACGGTGGCCAGCGCCCGCCCCTCTGCGGCCAGCGCCGCCCCGCGGGTGCGCGGGCCGGGCGCGACCCACGCCCAGAACACGTGCAGCCCGGCGGCGGCCGCCACGAACAGGCAGGTCAGCTCGAGCATCCCGTGCGGGAGGATGTGCAGCAGCATCACGTCGAGGTAGCCGTAGGAGGCCATCACGGCGGTCGCGACGCCGATGCCGATGGCGTTCTGCGCCAGCATCCACACCGGCCACACGCCGCTGACGCCGAAGAGCACGCACTGCATCGCCAGCCAGGCGTTGTTGGTCCACACCATCCCGGCGAAGGAGGCGGCGGGCTGGTAGTACTCGACGAAGTCCTCCTCGGCGTACTGCTGGAGCACGTCCGGCGGGCCCAGGGTCGCGACCCGTTCGGGGTCCGCGGCGATCCAGGCGCCGGTGACGGCCCAGATCAGCACGAACGCGAGGGCGATGACGAGCGTGGTCCACCGCACCCGGTAGAGCGCGGCGGGGAGCTGGGATCCGAAGAATCGCGTGGCCTGGGTGAGGATGCTGTCGGAGGCGCCGGTGAGGCGCAGCCGGGCGGCGGCGAGGATCGTGGACAGGTAGGCGCCCTGCGGCGAGTCGCCGACCGAGGTCTTCAGCTCGGCGAGATCGGCGGATGCCGCCCGGTACCGGACGATGAGCTCGTCCACCTGCGCGCCGTTCAGCCGATGCGCCCGGCTCAGAGCGTCCAGCCGCTCCCACTCGGGGCGGCGGGCGTCGCTGAGCGCGTCGGCATCCACCTGATTTACTGTACTCATGTCCACGCCGATCGCCGACGAGCAGGAGATCCTGTCCGGCGAGGCCGTCGCGATCGATGTGCAGCCGGTCGGCTTCCTGCTGCGCGCGGCGGGGGCGCTGGTGGACATGATCCTGGCGTTCCTGGTGTTCCTCGCGTTCGTGATGCTGCAGCTGTGGCTCGGCGATCTCGGGCTGCTCGGGGAGCACGGCTTCCGGATCTTCACCGTCGCGGCGATCGTGATCAGCTTCCTGGTGCTGCCGGTCACCGTGGAGGTGGCGACGCGGGGGCGCAGTCTCGGCAAGCTCATCGTGGGCGGCCGGATCGTGCGCGTGGACGGCGGGGCGATCACGTTCCGGCACAGCTTCATCCGCGGGCTTCTGGGCGTGCTCGAGATCTATTTCACCTTCGGCGGCCTGGCCGTCATCACCGGCGCGCTCACCCCGAGGTCGCAGCGCCTGGGCGATCTTGTCGCCGGCACCTACGTGCAGCGGGTGCGCACGCCGCGCCTCGTGCCGCACGCCCCCGTGCTCTCCCCGGCGCTGTACGACTGGGCCGGGATCGCGGACGTCGCCCGGCTCCCGGACCGGCTCGCGCGGCGCGTGTCGCAGTTCCTCGCGAACGCGGAGCGGATGACGCCGACCGCCCGCGACCGGGTCGCGCGCGAGCTGGCCGTCGAGGTCGCCCCGTTCGTCGCCCCGCTACCCTCGGCGCCCCCGGAGCAGCTGCTGAACGCCGTGGCGGCGCTGCGCCGTGAGCGCGAGGCGCGCGCCCTGGCGATCGCAGACGAGCGTGCCGAGCGGCTCACCGGCCGCCGCATCCGGGTCTGACCCGGCATCCGCGTCAGAACCGGATCGCGTCGATCACCTTCACCCGCAGCGCGACCAGGGCCGGGACGAGACCGGCGAGCGCCCCCACCACGACCGCGGCGAGCAGCCCGGTCAGCGCCGCCCGCATCGGGAACGGCGGGACGTCCACGAGGGCGGGGAACATCATCCCGGTGACCCAGCCCGAGCGCAGCACCGCGACGACGAGCGCGATCCCGACGACGCCGGCGACCGTGGTGGCCACCAGGCTCTCCAGGAACACCGTGGTGAACACGCGTCCGGCGGTGGCGCCGAACGCCCGGCGCACGCCGATCTCCCGCACGCGCTGGCGCATCGCGACGAGCTGGATGTTGATCAGGCTGAGCGCGCCGAGCGCGAGGATGAGCGCGGCGACCCCCGCCATGATCGTCTCCGCCATCTGCACGGAGTCGAGCATCCCCGGCTGCGCGGCCCAGTCGCTGCGCCGCACCTCCACCGCGGTGCCCTCCGGCAGCCCGGCGCGCAGGTCCATCGCCAGCACCGGTCCGATCGCCCCGGCCTGCGGCGTCGGCACCCAGATGTCGTAGCGGGTCGTCGTGCCCTCCGGCAGCGCGTCCACGCGGAGCCGGTAGGCGTCGTAGAGCAGATCCACGCTCGGCTGCTCGTCGAACGGGTTCTGCCGCGGGCGCACGCCGACCACCTGGTACGTGCCGCCGCCCTCGCCGCCGATGGTCAGCGTCGGGTGCTGGGACAGCGGCACGCTGCCCAGCCGCTCCCACAGCGGCTCGCTGATGATCGCCGGCGGCGCCATCGCCTCGACGTCCTCGGGGCGGAACTCGCGTCCTTCGAGCAGCTTGTCGCGGTGGATGACGGCGTACCCCGGGTCGATCAGCCGCACCGGCGTGAGCTTGAAGCCCTCGGACGACTGCACCGGCAGCTGCATGCCCTCGGCGATGCGCGCGACGTGGCTGAAGCCGTAGCGCTCGCCCACAGTGAGGAAGTGGGCGTGGAAGGCCTCCAGATCGGGCCCGTGCTCTCCCCCGCCCATCGGGACGACCGCGATCGTCGCCGCGCGCCCTCCCCAGCGGTCGGACTCCTCGAGCATCGCCTGACGCTGGTACTCGGTGATCGCCACGACTGCGGTCAGCGCCGCCACCGACACCGCGATGCCGATCAGGCTCAGCAGCACCCGCATCTTGTGCACGCGGATCTCGGCCCAGGCGTCCGCGAGCGCGCCGAGCACGCCCGTCATGCGATCAGCTCCCCGTCGGCGGAGGGGACGGATGCCGCAAGCGGCGTGTGCTGCAGCGTCGAGGCCTCGAACGCGCGGCGCAGGTCGGCGGGCGCCAGGACGCCGGCGTCCAGCCGGTAGTGCCGCCGCGCCCGTGCCGCGACGTGGAGATCGTGGGTGATGGTGACCAGGGCCGCGTCGGTCTCGGTGGCGACCTCGTCCAGCAGCGCCATCACGGTCGCGCCGGTGTCGATGTCCAGTGCGCCGGTGGGCTCGTCGGCGAGGATGAGCACGGGACGGCGGACCAGGGCACGCGCGATCGCGACGCGCTGCTGCTCGCCGCCGGAGAGTCGGTCGGCGATCTGGTCGACACGGTGGCCCAGTCCGACCCGTTCCAGCATGTCGGCGGCGATCCGGCGGCGGTTCCAGAACAGCCGGCCTCGGGCGTGGCCCAGCGGCATCATGACGTTATCCAGGGCGGTGCGTCCAGGCAGCAGGTTGAACTGCTGGAACACGAAGCCCACGTTGGCGCCGCGCAGCCGGTCGAGCCGGCCCGCCCGCATCCGCCGCACCTCGCGGCCCTCGAAGGAGACGCTGCCGGTGGTCGGTGCGTCCAGCATGCCGAGGATGTTCAGCAGCGTGGACTTGCCGGAGCCGGAGCGGCCCACGATCGACACGTGGTCGCCGGCGGCGACCTGCAGCGACACGCCGCGGAGGATCTCGAGCAGGCTGTCGTCGGGGAGCCGGACGCTCTTGGTGACGTCCTCGAGTGCGACGAGGGTCACCAGCTGGTCCCGCTCTCGCAGAACTCGCCGCCCGCACCGTCCGGGTAGCACATCTCCTCGACCGGCGCGGCGAAGCCGGGCACGTACTGGCGGATGCTGTCGCCCTCCGCCAGCCCCTCGACGACCTCCACCTGCCGACCGTCGTTGATGCCGAGCCGCACCGCGCGCTCCTCGGGTTCGGAGCCGTCGCCGGCGTCGACCCACACGGTGCCGGTGCCGGCGCCGCCCTTGACCGCGGTCACCGGGATCACCAGCGCGTCGTCCACCTTGCCGAGAGCGAGGTCGAGGGTCGCCGGGAGTCCGGCGAACACGGTCTGTTCGGCGGGTACGGCGCAGCGCACGCTGGCGGTGCCGTCCTCGGCGATCTGCACGCGGACGCCGGTACAGGCGAACGGGGCGGGCCCGCCGGCGATCGTGACGGTGGCTTCGCCGGGGGCGTGCACCAGCCGGTACAGCTGTTCCGGCTCGACCGTGGCGAGCACGTGATGCCGGGCGGGCGCGAGACGGTACAGGTCGGCGCCGATCGTGAGGGTCTGCCCCTTCACGACAGCGAGCTCGCTGACCTCTCCGGCCTCCGGGGCGACGATGTCGAGGGTCCGCTTCTTCGGATGCTCCTGGCTGACCGTGAACAGCACCTGGCCGGCGGCGACCGTCGCCCCCTCGCCGACGTGCACGGCGGTGACGGTGCCGTCGATCTCGCTGCGGACGGGGTAGGTCTCGTCGCGGGCGATGCTGCCCTGCAGGCTCAGCTCGTTGACGATCGACCCACGGGCGACCGGGATGACCGGATCGGTGACGGCGCCGGCCGGAGCGGGCGCGGCGGCCTCGACCGCGCCCGGGAAGAAGGCGATCTTCACCAGCGCGGCGGCGCAGGCTCCGAGGACGATGAGCAGGATGACCGGGAGCACGACCCGACGCCAGACCAGCATGGCTGCCTTTCCGGGCGGCACCCCCCTGGGCCTCCCGGGGTCAGCCTATCCGCACGCCCCGCTGCGGCATCCGGTGCGACACGCTGCGGTCACGCGGCGGGAGCGCCTCAGGCGCGGAGGGCCTCGTGCCGGACCACCAGCCAGCCGGCGGGGACGGACAGCCGATCCGCGTGCGGTGCGCAGAGGTCGTGCGCGTGGGGATGCCCGGCCGGGCCGAGCGGGCCGAGGGCCGCCATCTGGTCGCCGTAGTCGTAGGTCAAGGTGGCGACGGCCTCGCGCGCGCAGCCGACCTTCGAGCAGAGTCGTTCGTCCATCGCGCTCCAGCGTAGGCCCGCCCCCGCCGGCCGAGCGGATGCCGCGCGGCAGCGCCTAGACTTTCGGCATGCCCCGCCGTCGCCCCGCCCGACCCGCAGCGCCTCGCGGCGCGCGGCACGGCCGGCACGGCCGGCTCGGCCGCAGCGAGGTGGTGCGTCCGCCGCTGCCGCCGCTGGACGGGCGGATCGACCGGTTCGAGGTGACGGTCGGCGGTGCGGTGGAGTTCCTGCGCAGCACGTGGCCGGAGCTGCGCGACGTGCGCTTCGAGGTGGCCGCGATGCCGACGCACGACCGCGGCGACGGCATCCCCCGCTGGCGGGTCGAGCCGAACGAGCAGCGGATCTCGCTGTACCGCGTGCCCATCGAGCGGCTGCTGCCGAAGGGCCACGACGACGCGGCCCATCGGCGCGTCGCGATCGAGAGCGCCGTGTTCCATGCCGCGGCGGAGTACGTCGGGCGCGAGCCGTGGGAGCTGGGCCCGGACATCGACGGGTACTGAGCGGGACGGGCGTTTCGTCTCGGTCGCGCTGCGCGCGTCCTGCTCAACGACCGCGAAGGAACGCGACCGGGGGCTCAGGGGCGGACGGCGATCGGCTGCTGGCTGAGCGCGGGCGCCCAGACCGGCCAGCCCGCGATGTCAGGCGAATCCGCTCCGCCGGTCATGGTGACCGCCGCGTGCACCGGGGCCGACGGGACCAGCAGGTACCCGGCATCCGTCCGCAGCGGCACGCTCGTCGACCCGCCCGCGGGAACCGTCACCTCAGCATCCGACCCCCGGCCGGTGTCGCGCAGGGTCACGACGGCATCCTCCGCCCCGCCGTTGCGCAGCGTCAGCGCCGCGCTCTCCCCGTCGGGCACAGCGACCATCGTCTCCGCCGCGATCTCCGGGGCCGCCGGCATCCACGCGAAGTCCGCGGCGGTCCCCGCCCGCAGCGTCTGGCGCGCCGCGGCGACGACCGGAGCCGTCCCCTCCACCTCGATGTCGTACACGCCCGGGGCGAGGCCGGGCAGCGCGACCTCCGTCGGGATGCCGCGGTGCAGATCGACCTCGAACGCGTCGCCCTGTGCGGACGCGCCGCCGACCGGGCGCGCGCGCACGGTGGCGTGACCGTCCTGCTCCGGGGCGAGCATCCGCACCACGAGTCCGGTCGGGTCGTCGCCGGCGCCCTGAGCGGCCTGGACCCCGGTGATCACGACGTGGTTCTGCGGCCCGCTCATGCCGTCCTGCACGTCGATGCCGATCGGATCGAGGGTGCGGATCAGCGAGGACTGCAGCGAGGCGCGGATCGGCGAGCGCGACGTCACCGCGATCACGGGCTGCGGCTCGGCGGCCGCGACGGATGCCAGCGGCACGCCGATCTGCGTCGACGGCGGGACCACGACGTCGGAGGCGTTCGGGCGCTCGCCGTACACCCGGAGCTGCACCGTGGTGGCGACGTCGCCGGGGTTGGAGAGCACGATCACATCCGCGGCGCCGGTGGACACGTCCCCGCCGATCAGCCAGGTCCCGGTGGACGGCTCGCGGCAGGGCGCCGCGGCGAACCCGCGCATGTCGGGAGCGTCGACGCGCAGCGACTCCGCGGCCGCGATCCTCGGGGCGGTGCGGCCGGTCACGGCACCGGTGAGGGAGCTCGCGCCGTCCCCGCCCTCGAGGTCGGGCTGCTGCAGCGGCCGTTCGGCCGGCTCCGCCTCGGAGCGGTCGACGGTGAGCGCCGGGACGCCGGCGGAGAGCATGGCATCCGCTCGGGTGGTGTCGCGGCCGAGCGCGCGGAACGATCCGTTGCAGACCAGGATCGCGTCGCCCGGGACGGGCCGGACGGTCGTCGCGGGCGGCTCGTGCTCGATCACCGGCCAGGGCGCGGCCACGGCCGCCGACACGCCGAGCACGCAGGCGGCGGCGACCGCCGCCCCGGTGAGCACGCGGGCGCCGGTGGCCGCCACGCGGAAGGCCCTGCCTCTGGGTGTCGCGCTCATCGTCCGGCCTCGACTTCCTCGTTTTCGTCGGCGTCGCGGGCGCCGGACGGCGCGGACGGCCCGTCGCCGGTCGCGCCGCGGGCCGCGCCCGCCGCGCCGTCCGCGCTGGACGCCTCCTCGGCCGGCTGAGCCGTCACCGCATCCGCCGTCCCGGCCGCTCCCCCGGTCGTGCGTCGGCGCGGCAGCACCATCGGCTCGTCAGGAGCCCGACCGACGATGCGCGAGCGGGAGCGCGCCGCCCGCCGGGACGCCCGGGTCGGCACCGACAGCAGCAGCGCGGCGAAGACGATCACCAGCTGCACGGTCGCGATCGTGCGGGCCACGGCGGCCTGCCCGGCGGTCAGGCCCGGGCGCGGCGCGGCCTCGACGTCCAGGCGCCACAGCACGCCGCGGGCGGTCTCCCCGGCGGGGATGAACCCCGGCCGCTGGTCGATGGCGGTCACCGCCGAGCCGCGCAGGGCGCGCGCGCGGTCCTCCTCGCCCGGAGCCTGCGCGAGCAGCACGAAGCTGACGCCGTCCTCGGCGAGCGCCGCGGCGGCGTCGAAGTCACGCGCGGAGATGAGGTCGACGGCGTCCTCGGCGAGTCCGCGTTCGGGCGTGCGCGCCGCGGTGCTGCGCAGGGTGCTCTGCGCCCCGAGCGTCTCGCTCGATCCCCACACCAGCTCCGCCGACAGGGATCCGTCGTTCAGCGGGGTCAGCACGAGCGTCCCCAGGTCGCGGTCGCCGCGCGCCTGCGCGCTGACGAAGGCCGGCAGCGTGCTCTGCGGCCCCTCGCGGAGCACGGAGTGACCGGTGTGCACGGCGAGCAGCGCGGGAACCGCGCACACGGCGAGCGCGCCGGCCGCGGCGAGACCGGCCACCGCGCGCAGCGGGCCCAGGGTGAGCGCCGTGTCCAGCGCGACCAGTGCGGCGCCGACGATGCCGATCCAGGCCAGGCTCAGCCCGGTGCCGGGCCAGATCGGCACCCCCTCGCCGTTCGCGAACGACACCACGACCCCGACCGCGAAGAACGCCGTCGCGAGCCCGGTCACCGCCACGACGAGAAGCGTGATGCCCGCCCGCCAACGCGGGGAGACCGTCGAGATCAGCGCCAGCAGTCCGAGCGGGACGAGCAGCAGCGGGACCCACGCCGCGATCCCGGGGCCGGCGAACCACTCCCAGCCGCCGCGATCCGGCGAGGGGAAGCCCGTGGCCAGGACGGCGCGGCCTTCGGCATCCGCACCGAGAGACGTGCCGGAGCGCACGAACCCGGGGTCCGCGAGCAGCGACCACACGCCGCCCCGCTGGAACTGCGCGTACGCCAGCGGCGCGGACAGCGCGATCGCCGGCACGAGCACCCAGATCAGGCGCACCGCCCCGCGGAGGCGTCGCCCGCCCAGCGCGATCCCCACCGCCACGAGCCACAGCACCAGCAGAGCGGGGGCGAGCACGGGCGCGCAGGCGACGGTCGCGGCGGTGAGCAGGGATGCCGCACCCGCGGCGCCCCAGGACCGGTGCGCGACCACGGCGGTGTGGAACAGCCAGGGCAGCAGCAGGTGCAGGATCACCGCGGCCGGGCGGCCCTCCACGAGCGCGGTGAGGAACGTCGGCGCCAGCGCCCACAGCACCCCGCCGAGGATGCGCAGTCCCGCCCGGTCGGTGACCCGGGTGGCCGCGAACCATCCGCCGAGCACCGCCAGGGGCAGCGCGAGCAACCAGATCACGAGCAGGACGTACGACGGCCAGCCTGGCCACAGAGTGCCGGCCAGGGCGATGACGGCGGCGAACGGGTCGGCGGGGCCGACGATCCCGAGGCCGAGGCCGCGACGCCCCCAGGCGGCATCCGCCCACAGCGCACCGACGGTGTCGCGCAGCGGGAGCAGCGCTCCGCCGCCGAGCGCCTCCCAGGCCAGGAGGGGCGTGAAGCACGCGATGCTGACGACGAGAGCGGCCAGCACGGCCCACGCGCCGCCGCCGGAGAAGAAGTGCAGCTCGCTCACCGCGCCGCGCTCGCTGCCGTGGCCGTCGTCGAGGCGCAGCCGCAGGTGCTCCCGCGACACCCGCAGGGGCGCGATGCTCGCCCACGAGGCGCGCCGGAACGAGCGGATCGCGCGGCGGGCGCGGCCGACGGCGGCGAGCTGGACCATCGCGGCCAGCGCGGCCCCCCATTCTGGGGCGACCGCGGCGGGCCGTTTGCCGACGAGGTGCACGACCGAGCGCCACAGCGCCAGCGGGAGCAGGCTCAGCCAGTGCAGCGGCACCGCCGGCGCGGGGGCGTACGCGAGCCGGCGATGCAGCTGGGCGCGGCGCACCGCCCACGCCCGTGCGGACGCGCGACGGGGCGGCGCGGCCGGGCCGTCCGGCGCGACCGCGACCCGTGCTGCGGGCACGAGCACGACCCGCCCGCCGCCGAGCCGGGCCCGGACACCGAGGTCGAGGCCTTCGTCCGCGCCGCCGAGAGCGGGGTCGGGACGCAGTGCGTCGCGCGCCTCGGCGCGGATCAGCATGCCCCGGATGTCCGCCGCGAGGGCGTCCTCCGCGGCATCGTGCTGGCCCTGGTCGAGTTCGTCGGCCGCGAGCTCGGCCGCCCGTCCGAACCGGGTCATGCTCACGCCGAGGGAGACGATCTCACGGTCGTCGTCCTGCCGGACCAGCTTCGGGGCGGCGATGAGCGCCGACGGGGAGCGCTCCAGTGCGCCGGCGAGCTGCTGCAGCGCATCCGGGGCGGGCTCGGTGTCCTGCGCGAGCAGCCAGACCGCGCTGCCCTCGGCGACGCGCGCGGAGGCGAGGCGGACCGCTTCGGCGAAGGAGGTGCTGGCGCGCGCCTCGATCACGCCCTCGACCAGCCCGTCCAGTCCGTCGCGGCGCAGGGCCGCGGCGCTGCCGGTGACGACGACGGTCACCGCCGTGGGCGGGGTGCTCTGCCGTCGCAGGGCGTCGAGCGTTCGGGTGAGCTGCGCACGGGCGGGATCACCGGGACGCGCGACGAGGATGGCATGGACTCGGGCTGGCATGACGAGGCAAGCCTAGGCAGGTGCGGCACCCGCCGTCGTCAGGCCGTGCGGCGCGCCCGCCAAGCGGTCAGCCGGCGCGGCGCTTGAGCTTGCGGCGCTCGCGTTCGCTGAGCCCGCCCCAGATGCCGAAGCGCTCGTCGTTGTTCAGCGCGTACTCGAGGCATTCGCCGCGGACGTCGCAGGAGCTGCAGATGCGCTTGGCGTCGCGGGTCGACCCGCCCTTCTCCGGGAAGAAGGCCTCCGGATCGGTCTGGGCGCACAGCGCATCCGCCTGCCAGGCGAGGGCGTTGTCGTCCTCCGGCGTGCTGCGTCGAACGCCCGGGACTCCGAGATGGACCGGATCCACGAACCAGTTCTCGGGAACGTCTGAGCGGTAACCCGTCATCTCGATCTCCCTACCCTGTCTCTGCCCCCCGCGGGCCGTTCCCCCTAATTACACTCGTGTGATTCGCTCCGGTCAAGTCGCGGATCGTAAACCCTAAAGCGGCCATTGAAGGTTCATTGACGCGCTTCCGGCGTGTCACGCCTCGGGCGGCGGCGTGTTCGCAGCGGGGACGGATGCTGAGACGCGGGCTCACGGGCGCCGGGACGGGGGATCGCCGACGCCGGGGAGCCGGGCCCGCGGATGCCGGTCGGCCGGCGGCAGGAGGATCAGGCGCCGGGCTGGGCGACGAAGACCTCCCCGCGGCCACGCACGGTCAGCGCGCGCTCGTCGGCGGAGGCGAACACGGCGGTGCCCACCGGGACGGGCACCGGATGCGCGACGCTGTCGGCCGCGACCTCGATCGAGCCCGCCGTGGCGAGGACCATGGCCGGGCCGCCGATGCGGACCCGCTCCTCGCCGTCCACCTCGACGCGGCGCAGCGCGAAGTCGTGCACGGGCGCCGGGTACTCGGCGACCGCGCCGTGCGCGGCCGGGCGCAGCACCGGCACCGGCCCGGGGGCGGTGTCCAGGACGCGGAGCAGCTCGGGGACGTCGATGTGCTTGGAGGTCAGGCCGCCGCGCAGCACGTTGTCGCTGGCCGCCATGATCTCCACGCCCAGCCCGGACACGTAGGCGTGCAGCAGGCCGGCACGCAGGAACAGCCCCTCGCCGCGGCGCAGCACGACGAAGTTCATCAGCAGGGCCACCACCACGCCCGGGTCGCCCGGGTAGCGGCGGGCGATGCCGCGCGCCGCCTCGAGCTCGGCAGCGAACTCCTCCGAGTGCGCCGTGCCGAGACCGGCGATCAGCCCGTCGACGACCGCCTGCGCCTGGCCGGAGAGCAGCCAGCCGATCACGTCGCGCAGCACGTCGCCGCCGGCGGTGAGCCTGCGGCGAAGCTCCGCGACCGCGGGGAGGTCGCCGAAGGCGTCGAGCAGGCGGAGCGTCGCCGGCACCGGACGCAGTCCGCACAGTGCCTCGAACCGTTCGCTGAGTGCCACGATCAGCTCGGGCTTGTGGTTGTCGTCCTTGTAGTTGCGGGCCGGGTCGTCCAGGTCCAGGCCGGCCTCACGGGCGTAACCCTCCAGCGCCTGCTCCTCGGTGGGGTGCACCTGGATCGACAGCGGCGAGCCGGCGGCGAGGAGCTTCAGCAGGTACGGCAGGGAGCCGCCGGTGACGTCGTGCAGCGTGCCGCCGCCGGCGACGTCGGCCGGGTCGCCGAGATGATCCCCGAACCACACCTCCGCCTCGGGGGCGCCGGTCGGGGCGCGCCCTTCCAGCTCGGCCAGCAGCGTCGTCGAGCCCCAGGCGTAGTCGCGCGGGACGTTGGTCAGCGGAAGCAGCATGGTCCCAGCGTACGAGGCCGCGGCGCGTTCGGCGGGCGCCATGACGGGCGCGGTAGCCTGAACGCGATGGCGCTCTACACGAAGCATCCGGTGGCTCCCCGGCCGTCCGCGCCTCCGCGTGAGACGACCGGGCACCTGCTGGTGCGCGGGGTGAGCGTCCTGGCCCTGTTCGGCGTGTTCGCGCACACCGCCGTGTACAACCTGCTCGGGGTCGCCGGAGCGGCCGTCGTGCTCGGCGTGATGACGGCCGGGGTGGTCGCGCTCTGGGTGGTGGCCATCGTCCGCCGCATGCCGACCCGGCTGCCCTGGCGGCGGCTGCCGTGGGCGGCCCTCGGCTACGTCGCCTTCGCGCTGCTGTCGCTGCTGTGGTCGCGGTGGCCGGCGGCGACGGCGCTGACCTGGGTGCTGCTGGCGGCGGTGACCGTGAGCGCGCTGTTCATCGCGACCATGCTCACCTGGCAGGAGGTCGTCCGAGCGCTGGCGACCACGCTGAAGCTCATCCTCGGCCTCTCCCTCGCGATCGAGCTGTGGGTGGCGCTGGTGCTGCGGCATCCGCTGCTGCCGAACTTCGTCGAGAGGCCGGAGGGGCGCATCGACCCGCATCTGTACTGGGTGCGCGGGAACCTGTTCGACGGCGGGCAGATCCAGGGCGTGGTGGGCAACGCGCACACGCTCGCGATGATGTGCCTGTTCGCCCTGCTCGTGTTCGGCGTGCTGCTGGCCGACCGCTTCCGCGGCACCGCGAAGGGACGCCGACGCGTGCCGCTCATGGCGTGGATGCTGCTCGCCGCGGTGCTGATGGTGCGCGCGGATTCCGCGACGGTGTACGTCAGCGCCGTGGTCGCGGTCGCGGTGCTGGCCGCCGCGCTCGCCATGCGCGCCGCGACGGGCCCGGGGCAGCGGCGCACGGTGTACCTCGTGGTCGCGGCGGTCGGCGCCGCCGGCATCCTCGCCGCCTGGCTGCTGCGGGATCGGCTGCTCGCGATCCTCGGCAAGGGGTCGGATCTGACCGGACGCCTCGAGATCTGGCAGCGGGTGTGGCAGCGCGCGCAGGAGCGCCCGGTGGCCGGGCACGGGTTCTCCTCCCCGTGGGTTCCCTGGGATCCGGCGTTCGACGGGTGGATCGAGGACCACGGGCTGAGCGTCTTCCACGCCCACGACATGTGGCTGGACGTGTTCCTGCAGCTCGGTGCGATCGGGGTGGTGCTGATGGCGGTCGCCTGGCTCGCCCTGGCCTGGCGGGCGTGGTTCTTCGCCGTGGACCGCCCGCGCTGGGACCTCGACGACCAGCGCCCGTACGCCACCGTCTCGCTGCTGCCCACCCTGCTCGTGGCGGTGCTGCTCGTGGAGGGCATCGCGGAGTCCGCGCCGATCATGCTCTGGGGCTGGATGCTGCTGGTGCTGCTCTCGTTCAAGATCAAGACCGTGCCGCTGGTCGGCGTCGGTCTCAGCGAGCGGACCCCGCTCATCGGCGACGGGACGCTGCGCCCTCACGGGGCGCCGCCGCGGCGGGTGCCATGACGCGGATGCGGCAGCTGAGCGAGACGCTCGCCTCGGCCGAGCTGGCCCGGGCCTACACGCTCACCGCGCTGGCTGCCGCGTTCTCCTCGTTCGCGATCGAGCGGCTCACCTCGACCGTCACCCTGGCGACGATCATCGGCCTGCTCGCCGTGACCGGCGCCGCGATCCTGTTCGTGCGCCGCGAGGAGCTGACCCTGCTGCGGTTCGCGCCGTCCTCGCTGCTGGCGTTCCTCGCGCTCGCCCTGGTGAGCGGGCTGTGGAGCGGCAGCCGCAGCGAGACGCTTGCGGGATGGCTGACGCTGTGGGGCTACGCGATCATCGCGATCACGATCGGCCACGTCCGCGACACCCTGCAGACGGTGCGCGCGCTGGGCGACACCCTGCGCTGGCTGCTGGGCATCTCGCTGGGCGCCGAGGTGCTCGCCGGCATCCTCCTCGACATGCCGATCCCGCTGCTCGGCATCCAGGGCAACCTCGCCCTCGGCGGGCCGGTCCAGGGCCTGTTCGGCACCCGCAACATGCTCGGCTTCGTGGCCGTGATCGCGCTGGTGACGTTCGCGGTGGAGTGGCGCACCCGGTCCGTGCCGCGGACGGCCGGGGTCGCCTCGGTCTCCCTCGCGGCGCTGCTGGCCTTCCTGTCCTCCTCCCCGTCGGTGGTCGTGCTGGCCACGGCGATCGGCATCGCCAGCAGCGCCCTCGCCGTGGTGCGGCACGCGCCGCCGCAGCGCCGGCCGATGGTGCAGTGGGCGCTCGGCGCGCTCGTGCTGGCCGGACTCGTGCTCGCCTTCGCGCTGCGCCACCAGATCATCCGCTTCCTGGACGCCGGCTCGGACCTCTCC
This sequence comes from Microbacterium neungamense, assembly GCF_024971095.1. Taxonomy (NCBI): domain Bacteria; kingdom Bacillati; phylum Actinomycetota; class Actinomycetes; order Micrococcales; family Microbacteriaceae; genus Microbacterium; species Microbacterium neungamense. The sequence goes on along the minus strand of NZ_CP069717.1, from coordinate 842,680 downwards.
ACCCGGGCCGACCTGTGGAACACCATCCTCGACTTCGTCGCCCAGCAGCCGGTGCTCGGCTGGGGCTGGGTGGGTCCGTGGCCGCGCGGCGAGTACCCGTACACGTACATCAACTTCCTGCTTGACGACGCCCACGGCACGGCGCTGAACGCCTACTTCGACGTCCTGCTGCAGCTGGGCTCCGCCGGCCTCGTGCTCCTCCTGGTGCTGGGCGGGGTGGCTGTGGTGCGCTCGTGGCTGGTCGCGAGCGCGCGCCGCTCCGTCGTCTACGCGTGGACGCCGCTGATCCTGGCGACCCTTGCGGTCGAGTCGATGTTCGAGAGCTTCACGCTCACCGGCGCGGGGTGGATGCTGTTCGTGCTGTGTGCGCTGCGGGCAGGACAGAGCAGGTCGTGGCGGGAGACCATCGACGCCGCGCACACCGGGACGATCACGGCCCTCAGGCACGAGGAGCCGTAGGCGTGGCCCCAGACTTCTGACGGCGCGGGCGGGTAGGCTTCTGCTTCGTGCCCCAGGACTCCACGTTCGATCCGACCACCGCCTCGATCGTCATCGTCACGTTCAACCGCTCGCATCTGCTGTCGGGGCTGCTGACCAGCATCCGTGAGATGGATCCCAAGCCGGGCCGCGTCGTGATCATCGACAACGCCTCCTCCGACGACACGGCCGAGGTCGTGGAGGGCTTCCGCGACGGGTTCGGCAGCGAGATCGTCTACCGGCGGCTGGAGACGAACACCGGCGGCTCCGGCGGGTTCAGCGAGGGCATGCGCACGGCGTACGAACTCGGCTCGGAGTGGATCTGGCTGATGGACGACGACGTCGAGGTGCTCCCCGACGGCCTGGCCAAGATGGGCAAGTGGTCGGCGCGTTTCAAGAGCATCCAGGGGCGCCGCTACGACTACGACGGCAGCGCGTTCTACTGGCAGTACCGGATCGCGGAGCGGATGGGCATCCCCATCCCGTTCGCGCCGAGCGAGTTCGACGCGTCCGGGTTCAAGGAGATGAACAGCGGATGCTTCGAGGGCATGTTCATCCACCGGTCGATCGTGCAGCGGATCGGCCTGCCGGATCCCCGCTTCTTCATCTACTGGGACGACCAGGTGTACGGGTGGCTCGCGTCGCGGATCACCACCGCCGTGATCGTGAACGAGTTCGTGCTGCGCCGCACGCGCGAGATCAAGCAGTGGGACATGGGCATCCGTCACATGAACGCCTCGAGCAACGCGTACCGCTACTACATCATGCGCAACCGGGCATACATCAAGCACTACTACCGGGTGCACGGGGTGTACAACCCGGTGCTGTTCGGTCTGGGCACGACGGCGACGTTCTTCAAGGAGATCATCCGCCTGTTCTTCGTCGAGCGCACGGTCCGCGGCACCAGCAACCTGTTCCGCGGGCTGCGCGACGGCGGCCGGATCGGCCGTGACCGCACGTGGCGGCCGATGCCGGCGCTGGAGGCGTGATGAGCGAGCAGCAGCAGCCTGTCTACGAGTGGGTCTTCCCGCCGGACCGCCGTCGCAGTCGGCGGCGGCTGTGGCTGATCGTGCTGCTGTCGCTGCTCGCGGTGGTGATCGCGGGCGCGCTGTTCTGGATGTTCCTGCCCAAGGGCGAGCCCGCGGCCGACCCGTCGCCCTCGCCGTCCTCGACCGCGACGCCGACGAGCAGCCCCTCGCCGACCGCGACCGCGGCGCCCACGCCGTCCGCCACGCCGGCCCCCGAGCCGGAGCCGACGGCCGTGCCGAGCCCGCCGCCTCCGGCGGACCCCGACATGGCGACGTTCCGCGAGCACGTGCGCCCGCGCCTGGATGACGCCCTCACCGGTCTGGACCTCGCTGCCGGCTCGAGCGGGCAGGAGACGGCCGCCATCGTCGACACCCTGCAGAACGATGCGCAGTGGCTGTTCGAGGCCGTCGCACCCGCCGCCCTCGGCGACAGCTGGCGGGAGGAGGTCGCCGCGTACTCCGCACGTCTGGAGGATGTGCGGGCGGCTGCGAACGAGGGCGGCGACGTGTCGGGAGCCGTCCGCGCCGCGCGCGACGCCGTCCACGGACTGCGGGAGATGGTGGGCCTGTAGCGCGGGCGCTGGTTCCAGCCGTCAGCGACCCGGGTACAGCCGACGCGCCACCAGTTCCTTCTGGGCGCCCAACGCCCGCGCCTTCGCGGGAAATGCCGGATCGCCGGTCGCATCCGCCGGCACCGGGGGCCTCCCCTCGGACGGATCCCACATCCGCCACCCTGTACCGAGATCCAGCAGAAGCCGATGCTTGATGTCGTAATAGCCGGGACGTGCGTTGAGCACCACCCCTCGAGCGCCGGCCGCTGCTGCGAGAAGATGTGCGTGGAAGCGCGACGTCAGCCACGTCTGCCCTGATCGAGCAGGAAATCCCTCATCCCAGGACCGCATGAACGGATAGAACGTCGCGCCGGCATCGACGTAATCCGCCGCGAATCGTGCGTCATCGGGAGGTATGGCCTCGACGAACCCGACAGTCGTCGCATCGGTGGAGCCTTCGACGAAGCCGCGAACGTCAGCGCGCAGCGCCTCTTCGCGATCGTGTGCGTACATATCGCCTTGCACGAGCGTCATGACTTCGGGCAGCGGAATCCCATCGTCCGTGTAGATCCTCCGCGGGTTGACGAAGGCCAGGAACGCATCGTCGGTGCCTGCTTCGACACCGAATTGCTGGGCGCCCTCGGCATCGCGCGACTCCACGACATCGAACTGTGCGAGCTGTTCGCGCATCCACTCGTGGGAGTCGAGACGGTGCGGAAGGAGACCCTGGCCAGTGGCGAAGATCGGCTTGCCGTAATGCCGCTTGACCGCCGTCAGTGCGGCGACGATCGCGAGGTTCTCCGGCCAGATGGTATTCAGGTAGCCGCCGCCGAGCAGATGCAGCGACGCCATCTCACGAAGGTCGCGAAGGCCGAAGTCCGTGCGGGGCGAGCCAAGGCCCGTGACCAGCCGCTCCATGCGCTCCGCCGCCAGCGCAACGTCGCCGGGCGGGTCGGTGTGCGCCGTCTGCCAGAGGGTGTTCGTCGTCTTCAGTCGCGGATGCGTGTCCCGGAACAGGTGTGCCGCGCGTCCGGGTTCGAGGCAGTCCAGCCAGACCTCTCGGTGCGGAAAGTGGGCACCCAGCCAGTCGAGCCACGAGCGGGCGATGAACTCATCCCCGAAGTTCGGGTGCCCCGCTGCGGAGACGAGGTAGATCGGCGCCTGGGATCGCGAATCCCCTCGGAGAATCGGCGCGAGCGTCCGTTGCACAATCCTGTGCAGGTCAGCAGGCATGAGACCGCCCTTTCTTCACTGCGGAGGGTCGGGCCCCTCCTCGCGTTGTACACCGCACCGGTCAGCGCGTGGCGTAGTCCGCGTTGTATCGGTCGAGTACCTCGGCGATCGGCGCGTCGAGCACGAGCGATCCCTTGTCGAGGTACAGGCCGCGCCGGCAGAAGCGACGCAGGTCGCGCTCGTTGTGACTGACGAAGAACAGGGTGCGCCCCTCGGCGAGGAGTTCGTCGATGCGGCGATAGCACTTCTCGCGGAACGCCTTGTCCCCCACCGCGAGCACCTCGTCCACGAGCAGGATCGGCTCCTCCAGCTGCGACACGACCGCGAAGGCCAGTCGCACCTTCATGCCGTTCGAGAGGTGCTTGTACGGGGTCTCCTCGAAGCCGGCGAGCTCGGCGAACGCGATGATGTCGTCGTAGCGCCGGTTCACCTCGGCCCGCGTCATGCCGTGCAGACCCGCGGTGAGCCGCACGTTCTCCCGCACGGTCAGGTCGCCGACGAAACCGCCGGTGAGCTCGATCAGCGGCGCGACGCCGCCGTGCACCGCCACGCTGCCCTCGTCGGGCAGGAGCACGCCCGCCACCAGCCGCAGAAGGGTCGACTTGCCCTGGCCGTTCCGGCCGACGACACCGATGGACTCGCCCGCCTGCACCGTGAAGGACACGTCGCGCAGCGCCCAGAACTCCCCCGGACGGGACCGCCGCTGCGCCCCGGCGAACAGGTCCTTGAAGCTGCGCCGCCCACGGCGGTTCCGCCGGAAGTGCACGCCGAGGTCCCGGACTTCGATCGCCGCCGTCATCACAGCTCCTTCAGCACCGGGCGTTCGAGGGATCGGAACACCCACAGACCGAGGACGAGGAACCCGAGGCTCATCACGACGCTGACGAGCACCGGCAGCGGCTGCCACTGGTCGGGGAAGAACGCCATCCGGTACAGCGTGAAGATCCCCGACAGCGGATTGAACGCCGCGATCGTGTGGAACGGCTCCGGCAGGTCGCGGACGCTGTAGATGACCGGTGAGGCATAGAACAGCGCGCGCAGGATGAGCGCCGTGGTCCGCTCGAGATCGGTGAACAGCACGCACAGCGGCGCCACCAGCAGCCCGAGGCCGATGAGCAGGATGGTCTGCAGCAGGATGGCGACCGGGAACCAGAGCACGCCCCAGCCGACCGGTGCCGGAAAGAGGATCGCGAAGAGGGCGAGCACCGGGATCGAGCAGAGGAACTCGACCCCCTTGCTCAGCACGATCCGGTTGATCCAGATCGAGCGCGGGATCGCGGTGGAGCGCACCAGCTTCGCATCCCTGCGGAACGCCCTGGTGAAGTCCGAGGTAGCGGTGTTGAACCACACCCACGGCAGCAGGGCCGTGATGAGGAACACGATGTACGGCTCCTCCCCCACACCGCGGTCGAACACCTGCGTGAAGACGAACCAGTAGATCGCGCTCATCACCAGGGGGTCGAGCACCGACCACAGGTATCCCAGGAAGCTGGTGGCGTAGCGGACGCGGAGGTCGCGCGCCGAGAGCAGCCACAGCGAATGCAGGTAGCGCCGCGGCGTGCCGGGCGCGCCCACCGTGGTCGTGCTCATATCCGGGATCAGTCGCCTTCGCCGAGGAACTCGTTCCGCCACATCGACAGCGCCGAACCGATCGCCATGTGCATGTCGAGGTACTGGTAGGTGCCGAGTCGGCCGCCGAAGTGGACGTCCTTCTCCCCCTTCGCCAGCTCGCGATACGCCAGCAGGCCCTCACGATCCGCGGGCGTGTTGACCGGGTAGTACGGCTCGTCGTCGCGGTCCGCGAAGCGCGAGAACTCGCGCATGATGACCGTCTTGTCCTGCGCGAAGATCTCCTTGCGCTCCGGGTGGAAGTGCTTGAACTCGTGGATGCGGGTGTAGGGGACGTCCAGGTCGGGGTAGTTCATGACGCTGGTGCCCTGGAAGTCGCTGACGTTCAGCACCTCCTGCTCGAAGTCGAGCGTGCGCCAGCTCAGCGCGCCCTCGGCGTAGTCGAAGTAGCGGTCCACCGGGCCGGTGTACACGATGGGGAGCTGACCGACCGTCGCCTTCTTGTTCAGCGGCTGCGACTCGTCGAAGAAGTCGACATCGAGCTTCACCTCGATGTTCGGGTGATCGGCCATCCGCTCGAGCCAGGCGGTGTACCCGTCGGTGGGCAGCCCTTCCCAGGTGTCGTTGAAGTAGCGGTTGTCGTAGGTGTAGCGGACCGGCAGGCGGCTGATGATGTCGCCGGAGAGCTTGTGCGGATCGGTCTGCCACTGCTTGGCGGTGTAGTCGCGGAAGAAGGCCTCGAACAGGGGGCGGCCGACGAGCGCGATGCCCTTCTCCTCGAAGTTCCGGGCCGTCTTGACGTCGAACTCGCCCGCCTGTTCCTTCACCAGAGCACGGGCCTGGTCGGGCGTGTAGGCGGCCTGGAAGAACTGGTTGATCGTCCCCAGGTTCACCGGCATCGGGTAGACGACGCCGTTGTGGGTCGTGTAGACGCGGTGCACGTAGTTCGTGAACGTGGTGAAGCGGTTCACGTACTCCCACACGGTCGGGGTCGACGTGTGGAACAGGTGCGCGCCGTAGCGGTGCACCTCGATGCCGGTCTCCGGCTCGGCCTCGCTGTACGCGTTCCCGCCGATGTGCGAGCGCCGCTCGATGACCGTGACCTTGCGGCCCGCTTCGGCGGCGCGTTCGGCGATGGTGAGGCCGAAGAAACCCGACCCGACGACGAGGAGATCCATGGAGGAGACTGCTTTCTGTCGAACGCAAGGAGGCCCGGCTGCGGTACCGCGCACGCAGGGCGTACGAGGTCAAGTCTATCCTCGCGCCCTCAGCCAACCCTGCACGCAGGCCCGGCGAACCTCACCGCTGCATCAAGTCATCCACAGCGCGCTCGATCGGTCCTCGCAGTAGACGCACGTACTCCAGGTTGAGATGGTCGGCGTCATAGTAGACGGGAAGGCCCCCGATGGCGGCATAGCATCGGTCGGCATCGCAGAAGCGGTCGGTGAGGTCGAGGAGCGCGACGGAAGCGTCCCCTTACGCTTCGGCAGCCTTCGCGACAGGATCCGGCGGTTGCGCCTCCGCGCGCGGCCGGGCACAGGCCAGTGGGTCATCGGAGTGGAGTGTGAGACAGTCGGCTTCCCGGACCTCGGCGTTGTAGGGCGGATCAGCCAGCGCAAGCACTCGGGTCCCACTCGTCGTCCAGGTATCCCAGTAACGGTGCAGGCCGTCGATGAACTGCTGGTCGTGCCCGCGGCCGGAGCCATCGTCTAGGAGCTGCTGGCGACTCGCCATCGCCGTGATCACGAGATCGGGGGCCTCCTCTGCGATCCGCTCCGCGACGTCCTTCGACCAGGTACGGCAGCGTTCCACGAGATCGGCGGCCCATTCCCCGCGGAATCCGCGGAATCCAACGTCGGCAGGCGGACAGCCGCCCAGGTAGCTGGTCGTGACCCGCCACCCTCGCTCTCGAGCGATATCGAACACCACGCCCTGCCACTGCTGAGCATGCGAATCACCGAGGAGCCAAACCGTGGTGGCATCCGGATCATCCCCGGAATAGTCGCAGATCCGGGTCGTTCGGGTGTCGCCGTAGGACAGGTCCTTCAGCATCTCGCTGCACGCCGGAGGTGTGTAGAAGTACTCGTTCTTGGCGGTCATCACCGTCGAGCCGAGGGAGGTGAGGGCGCCCGGGCAGTTCGCCGCCGGCTCCATCGCGGCGGGGCCGAGACACGCCATCGGCTTGACCTCTGCGGGGGCTGGTCCGCTGCCGTCCGGACGCTGTGGACGAGGAGGACGGCGGCGGCGGCGAGCAGGACAGCGGCCATACCCGCGGCCGTCAGCGAAAATGTCCGCCGCGTCGAGCCTGTCCACCATTTCCAACGCAGCGCCGGCACCTCCACCCACCGCCGGGTAGCCCAGGCCAGCAGCAACGCGAGAAACAGCAGGCCCGCCCTGCTGGCGAATGTGAGCTCCGTGGCGAGCAGGAACGGCGTGACGACGATGAGCGGCCAGTGCCAGAGGTAGAGCGAGTACGACACGTCGCCCAGCCACTGCACCGGTCCGCGCCGCGTCACGAAGTCGTGGAGCTGCCTCGCGTCGGTCGAGCCGCCCAGGATCACGGCGACTGTCCCCAGGACCGGTAGCAGCGCCGCGACCCCCGGGAAAGGCGTGACGCTGCCGAACGAGAGGGCGGCGGCGAAGATCGCCGTGAATCCGCCGAGGCCGAGAGCGTTCGCCACAACTGCGTTCATGCGCACCGTGACTGGCACCAGAGCGACCAGCGCGCCCGCCGCGAACTCCCACGCCCGGGTGAAGGTGACGAAATAGGCCTGCGCCGGCGCGGTCGCGGTGTAGAACACACTCGCGGAGAAGGACAGCACTCCCACGGCACCGACGGCGGCGACCAGAGACCGGCGGGACCTATAACTGCTCCTGCGACCGCCGAGAACGAACGCGGCCAGCAGCAGTACCGGCCAGATCAGGTAGAACTGCTCCTCGACCGACAACGACCAGTAGTGCTGCACGGCGCTGGCGGCGTCATTCAGGGCTGAGTAGTTCACAGACTGCGTCGCGAGGTACCAGTTCTCGACGTAGAGAGCGCTCGAGATCACCTCCCACGCGTTGCGACTCCAGCGTGGATAAGGCAAGGCGATCACGACGAGGGCGAGAGCCCCGAGCAGCACCACCAGGGCGGCCGGCAGCAGGCGCCGCACACGCCGAGCGTAGAACGGACCGAGGCGCAGCCTTCCGGTCTGCGCCAGTTCCGCCGTCAGATGGCTTGTGATGAGGAAGCCGGATATGACGAAGAACACGTCGACGCCGACGTACCCGCCGCCCAGGCGGGTCGGCCACAGGTGGTTGATCACCACCAGACCGATGGCGATGGCCCGCAGGGCCTGGATGTCGGTCCGGAACGGCCGGCGCGTCGCCCCCTGCTGCTGCGGCCGTGAGAGCGTCGTCGTGGTCACGGACGGAGGTATCCCTCCAGGCTCTTCGAAACAAGGTTCGGCGTGAATCCGACGGCCGTGACCCGCACGAGGTCGAGAATGCTGTTATGCGGGCGCGGCGCGACCGGACCCTCGGCAGTCGAGAAGTACTCCTGCGTGGAGACACCGGTGACACGCGCAGGATCGTGGCCGGTGATCCGGTAGACCTCCCGGGCGATCTCCGCCCAGGTCTGCGGCGGCCCGTCGCCGGTCACGTTGTAGACCCCGTACGGTGCTCCGGTCTCCAGCAGGTGCACGATCGCGCCGGCGATGTCCTCGGTGAAGGTCAGCCGGCCGACCTGATCGTCGACGACGTTCGGGTCCACGCCGCGCTCGGCCAGGGACGCCATGGTGCGGACGAAGTTCTTCCCGTCGCCGATCACCCACGAGGTGCGGATGATGTAGTGCCGGGGCGCCGTGGCCACCGCGACGTCCCCCGCCGCCTTCGACTGTCCGTACACGCCGAGCGGGCTGAGCGGGTCGTCCTCGGTGTACGCACCGTCCTTGGTGCCATCGAAGACGTAATCGCTGGAGACGTGGACGAGGGTGATGCCGTGTTCCGCGGCGATCCGGGCGAGGCGTGCCGGGGCATCCGCGTTGGCCCGCCACGCGTCCCGGCGGCCGTCCGGCGTCTCGGCGAGGTCGACGGCCGTGTAGGCGGCGGCGTTGACGATCGTGCCGTAGTCGCGCCAGCGACGGGCGCCGGGCAGGGACGGGTCGGTGAGGTCGAGGTCGGCACGAGCGGCGTACTCGATGTGCGGCTGGTCCCCGAGCCGCTGCCGCAGGGCGCGTCCCAGCTGCCCGTCGGCCCCGGTGACGAGGATCTTACGCGGCGCGATCGGCGCGACCTCCGCCAGCCGCGGGTGCGCCTTGTCCTTCGCGGACACCTCCACCTGGTCGAGCGGGATCGGCCACTCGATCGCCACCGTCTCGTCCGCGAGGTTGAGGAAGGCGTAGTCCGCATCCGGCGACCAGTGGTCGTTCACGAGATAGGTGTAGGCGGTGTCGGGCTCGAGCGTCTGATAGGAGTTGCCGACCCCGCGCGGGACGAAGATCGCCCGCGACGGGTCGAGCTCGGTCGTGAAGACGGTGCCGAAGGTCGGTCCCTCACGCAGATCCACCCACGCGCCGAAGATGCGCCCGGTCGCGACGGAGACCCACTTGTCCCACGGCTCGGCGTGGATGCCCCTCGTCGTGCCCACCGCGTCGTTGAACGAGATGTTGTTCTGCACCGGCCCGAAGTCGGGCAGGCCGAGCGCGGTCATCTTCTCGCGCTGCCAGTTCTCCTTGAACCATCCACGGTTGTCGCCGTGCACCGGGAGGTCGAAGACGACCAGCCCCGGAATCGGCGTGCGAGTCACCGACAGCTGCTTGCCGAACTCCAGCTCCGCCACCCGTCACTGCCCCTTCGACGCGTAGAACGCCTCGGTCGCGTCCTTGGACGGTGCCCACCACGCTTCGTTGTCGCGGTACCAGTCGATCGTGGCCGCGAGCCCCTCCTCGAAGTTCTGGTAGGCCGGCTTCCAGCCGAGTTCGGTGCGCAGCTTCGTCGAGTCGATCGCGTAGCGCAGGTCGTGCCCGGCGCGGTCGGTCACATGGTCGTACGCATCGGCCGGCTGTCCCATCAGCGTGAGGATCAGCTCGACGACCTCCTTGTTGTTCCGTTCGCCGTCGGCGCCGATCAGGTACGTCTCCCCGATGCGTCCCTTCTCGAGGATGGTGAGCACGGCGGACGAGTGGTCGTTGGCGTGGATCCAGTCCCGCACGTTCTGTCCGGCTCCGTAGAGCTTGGGCCGGATGCCGCGTAGCACGTTGGTGATCTGGCGCGGGATGAACTTCTCCACGTGCTGATACGGCCCGTAGTTGTTGGAGCAGTTCGAGATCGTGGCCCGCACGCCGAAGGAACGCACCCATGCGCGCACGAGCAGATCGCTGCCCGCCTTCGTCGAGGAGTAGGGCGACGACGGGTTGTAGGGCGTGTTCTCGGTGAACCGCTCAGGATCGTCGAGCTCGAGATCGCCGTACACCTCATCGGTCGAGATGTGATGGAAGCGGGTGTCGTGCTTCCGCGCTGCCTCCAGCAGCGTGTAGGTGCCGATGATGTTCGTGTCCAGGAACGGCCGCGGGCTGTGCAGCGAGTTGTCGTTGTGCGATTCGGCGGCGTAGTGCACCACCGCATCCGCCTCGCCGACCAGCTCGTCCACCAGCTCGGCGTCGGTGATGTCGCCGTGCACGAACCGCACCCGGTCCTCGGGCAGCCCGTCCAGGGAGGCGCGGTTGCCGGCGTAGGTCAGGGCGTCGAGCACGGTCACGTGGTCGTCCGTGTTCTCCACGACGTGGTGGACGAAGTTCGAGCCGATGAAGCCGGCCCCGCCGGTCACCAGGAGCTCAGCCATCAGCGTCCCCTTTCCAGGACCTCGAGGAGGTAGGTGCCGTATCCCGACTTCACGAGCTTCTCCGCCCGCTCGCGCAGTTCGTCGTCGGAGAGGAACCCCTGCCGCCAGGCGACCTCCTCGGGCACCCCGATGCGCAGACCGGTGCGTCGCTCCATCGTGCGCACATAGTCCCCGGCATCCGACATCTGATCGAAGGTGCCGGTGTCGAGCCAGGCGGTGCCTCGCGGCAGCACCTCCACGTGAAGCTTCTCCCGCTCCAGGTACGCGCGGTTGATGTCGGTGATCTCGTACTCGCCGCGTGCACTCGGCTGCAGTCCGCGCGCGATCTCCACGACGTCGTTGTCATAGAAGTAGAGGCCGGGAACGGCGTAGTTGCTCTTGGGGTTCGCGGGCTTCTCCTCCAGCGAGATCGCGCGGCCGTCCCCGTCGAACTCGACCACGCCGTAGGCGCTGGGCTCGGCCACCCAGTAGGCGAACACCGCCCCGCCGTCGACGTCTGCGTAGCGCTTCAGCTGCGTCCCGAGGCCCGGCCCGTAGAGGAGATTGTCGCCGAGGACGAGGGCGACCTTGTCCTCGCCGATGAAGTCCGCGCCGATCGTGAAGGCCTGGGCGAGGCCGTCCGGCGAGGGCTGCTGCGCGAAGCTGATGTCGACGCCGAACTGCGAGCCGTCGCCGAGCAGTCGCTCGAAATGCTGCGCGTCGTGAGGCGTCGTGATCACGAGGATGTCTCGGATGCCGGCGAGCATGAGCGTCGACAGCGGGTAGTACACCATCGGCTTGTCGTAGACCGGGATCAGCTGCTTCGAGACGCCAAGAGTGATGGGATGCAGCCGCGTGCCTGAGCCGCCGGCGAGGATGATGCCTTTCACCACACCATCGTGCCATAGCGACTCCGGCGTGTCCTCCAGGCATCACGGGAACCACCCGTCACAATGGCCACACTGGCATCATTGTGCCCATTAGGACACAATGGGCACGTGAGTCGAGCGCGCATGTCCCCCCTGATCGCCTGTTTTGTCGTGGTGATCACCGCCCTCTCAGCCGTCGTCGCGCCCCCCGCCGTTGCCGCGTCCACCGTCCCCGTGGCGACGGTCGGCGCCCCAGCGAAGGCACTCGTCACCGACGGGTTCGCCGCCGGCAACATCATCTCCGATGCGGTGTTCTTCAACAGCGGAAGCATGTCTGCGGGGGAGATCGACTCCTTCCTCCGCAGCAAGGTGCCGACCTGCCAGTCCGGTTACACGTGTCTGAAGGACTACCGCCAGAACACGCCGGACCGGCCGGCGGACCAGTACTGCAAGGGTTATTCCGGAGCGACCAACGAGTCCGCGGCCACCATCATCTACCGCGTCGCACAGTCCTGCGGGATCAACCCCCAGGTGTTCATCGTGATGCTGCAGAAAGAGCAGAGCCTGGTGACCCACACCTGGCCCAGTGACTGGCGTTACACCATGGCATTGGGCCAAGGCTGCCCGGACACGGCGCCCTGCGATCCTCAGTTCGCCGGCTTCTTCTACCAGATCTACGGCGCCGGACGTCAGATGAAGATCTACACCGAAGGCCGCTACTTCACCTGGTATGCGCCGGGCCGCACCTGGAACATCCTCTACAACCCGAACCGCGACTGCGGCGCCGCGCCCGTTTACGTGGAGAACTCCGCGACTGCGGCGCTCTACTACTACACGCCCTATCAGCCGAACGCCGCCGCGCTGCACGCCGGGTACGGCATCGGGGACTCCTGCTCGGCGTACGGCAACCGCAACTTCTACAACTACTTCAAAGATTGGTTCGGCAACCCGCGCGGCATCCCGGTCGACGGGGCCATCCGCGACGCGTGGCTCGCCAACGGCGGCGCAGCCGGCTGGATCGGCGCTGCGACGAACACCATGCGCAGCTGGAACGGGGGCTGGTCGCAGCGGTTCCAGAACGCGGACATCTTCGTCCGCGCGGGCCACCCCGCCCAGATCGTCGCCGGGGCGATGCGAGCTGAGTACAGGCTGGTGGGCGAGGTCGCAAGCGGACTGGGCTGGCCGACCACGAACCGCGTCGCGATCTCCGGAGGCGCTTACCAGGACTTCGCCGGCGGCCGGATCTACGAGCGCGGCGACGGGCGCGCGTTCGCGATCGCCGCCCCGATGTTCGCGAAGCACGAGACCGTCGGCAACATCTTCGGCGCCTACGGCTGGCCGACCAATCGCGCCGTCCCGGTGCCCGGGGGCGCGACCCAGACGTTCGACGGCGGCGCGTTCTTCGAGACGTCGTCCGGCGTCGCGGCGCTGGACCGGACCTGGACGTCGTGGCTGGCGGCGTCCGGTGGTACCGGGGGGCCTTTCGGGATCCCGGTGACCGGCCCGACGGATGCCGGAGGGCAGGTCCGGGTCGGTCTCTCCAAAGCGGTCGCGTTCCGCAGCGGGACCACGGTCCGCGTCGTCTCCGGACCGCACTTCGCCCCGTATGCCGCGCAGGGCTACGAGAAGGGCCAGCTGGGACGACCGACGGGAGCGGCGACGAACGTGACAGGAGGCTCGACGCAGCCATTCGAGGGCGGCGCCACCTACGCCTCGTCCGCCGGCGCCTTCGCCGTGAGCGAGTTCGCGGCGGCATTGAAGAACGCGGGCGGGATCGGCGCGGCGGGCTTCCCGCTGGAGAATGCGCGCAGCACCGCGACCGCATCATCGCAGCGCTTCCGCGAGCTCACCTTCACGCGCGGTGCCGCAGGTGACCTTGTGGTCCGGGGGCTATCAAGCGGCTGTACGACTCCCTCGAGGGTGCTTCGGCCTGGCTCGGCGCGGCGCGATCCGCCGAGCGCAAGGACCGTGACGGGTTCGTGCAGGACTTCGATGGCGGCCGCATCGTCTGCACGCCGGCGATCTTGACCGCGATGCCTAGCGCGATAACCAGCGTGTGGGATGCGCTGGGCGGCTCGGGCGGCCGGCTCGGTTGGCCCACTTCCGCGGCGACGCCGATCGGGACTGCCACGCAGCAGAGTTTCAGCGGCGGGCTCGTCGTGCGCGGCGCGAACGGTCGGGCCTACCCCATCGTCGGCATGACGCTCGCGGCGTTCCGCACAGCGGGCGGCGTGGCGGTGCTCGGAGCTCCCCTCGAAGCGGAGAAGGAGTCCGCTGACGGGTACTCGCAGCGGTTCGAGCGCGGCGTGGTCTTCGTGCCGCGCGATGGCGGCGCCTCCGCTGTCGCCGGGGCGACCTTCACCGAGTACACGCGCGTCGGTGGGATGAACGTGATGGGATTCGCCGTCGGCCCCGCCGTCCCTGTCGGGGCGGGCACCGTACAGCCGTTCCGGAGGGGATCCATCGCGGTTCTGGGCGGCAAGGCGCACACCGTCCGTGGGACGATGGCCGCCGTCTTCCAGAACGCGGGAGGGTACACGGGCCCGCTGGGGTACCCGCTCGAGTCGGAGCGCGCGCTCAAGGACGGTTTCGTGCAGGGCTTCCAGGGCGGAACCGCCTATGTGTCGCCTGCGGCCCTGGCCGTCACGCGCGGCGTCCTGCACCGCGAGTACATGGGCCGTGGCGGCCCCGCAGGCCCACTGGGCTGGCCGCTCGGCAACGAGACAAGCGGCGACGGCGTCTGGCAGCAGTCGTTCCAGAACGGCACGATCCTCCTGTACGCGGACGGCCGCGTGGTGGTCCGCTGACACGAGACGCTGTGCACCGTCCCGCTAGACTGGGTGACACTATGACGCAGACGCCCGACGCGGTGCTGGTGATCGTGCCGGCGTGGAATGAGGACCGGAACGTCGGGAACACCGTCCGCGAGATCCTCGCCGTCGATCCCCGCTATCACGTCGCGGTGATCGACGACGGATCGGTCGATGACACGGCCCGGGTGGCGCGCGAGGCAGGCGCCACAGTGCTGACGCTTCCGTTCAACCTCGGCGTCGGCGGCGCGATGCGCACCGGTTTCACGTACGCCCAGCGCAAGGGCTACCGGCGGGCGATCCAGGTCGACGCCGACGGGCAGCACAACCCTGCCGACATCGAGAAGGTACTAGGCGGACTTGAGCGCGCAGACATCTCGATCGGCGCGCGGTTCAGTGATGTGGGCGACTACAAGGTGCGCGGGCCGCGCCGGTGGGCCATGGTCGTTCTCGCCGCCATCGTCTCCCGTGTCGCCAAGACCCCGCTGACCGACGTCACCAGCGGCTTCCGAGCGGCCAATGAGAGGGCGATCTCCCAGTACGTCGCGTACTACCCGGCGGAGTATCTCGGCGACACCCTCGACTCCCTGGTCGTCGCCTGCCACGCAGGCCTGACCGTCACCCAGGTGCCGGTGGCGATGCGCCCGCGCGCCCACGGCACGCCCAGCCAGGGCCCGATCGGATCGACGATCTATCTCGCGCGGTCGATGCTCGCGCTCGCGCTCGCGCTGATGCGGCGACCGCGCCGCCCGCGCAGATCCGAGGAGGCCGCATGATCGCCATCACGGGCGTGGTCCTCGCCCTCGTCATGTTGAGCATCGTGTTCGCGATGCTGCTCACCCGAAGGCTGCGCGAGAAGTACGCGGCGCTCTGGATCGTCATCAGCCTCGCGATGCTGGTGATCGGCACCTTCCCACAACTCCTCCTGAACCTCACGTCCTTCTTCGGGGTCGTGCTGCCGGCGAACCTGCTGTTCGCCATGGCGATCCTGCTGCTGCTCGGTGTCACCCTTCATCTGTCCTGGGAGCAATCCCAGGCCGAGGACGAGATCCGACGGGCCGCCGAAGAAATCGCCATCCTCCGCGCCGACCATGAGGAGCTGGGGCTGCGGGTGAGACGCCTCGAGGAGCGGGATGTCCGGCAGGACGGCGCTGCCGGTTCGCATGACTGACGCCCCCGCGCCGGGATCCGCAGCTGGTCTGCGCAAGCTGCTTGCGGCGACGGCGGTTGCCGGCGGGCTCGGCTACCTGATTCAGTTCGCCGTCCCGCTCTTGGCGCCGGATGCATACCTCACGTTCGCAACGATGTGGTCGGCCACATACCTCGTGGTGGCGTGCCTCTCAGGTATCCAGCAGGAGCTGACAAGGGCGTCCCGTCCGCGGGCGGGCCGCCTGTCCTCGGGATTCCGAACCTGGGCGATCGCTACGGCGACCGCATCCATCGTCGTGTCCGCGACGGTGGCGGTGATCTTCACCGTCATCGGCGCCCGACTGTTCCCCGAGGACACCGGCGCGCTGATCGGAGTCGTCGTGCTCGCGTCGTTCGGATACACCCTGGTCGCCGCCGTGAGCGGCGCCCTCTACGGGGTGCAGAACTGGACCGCCGCAGGCGGCATGACCGTCATCGACGCGACACTGCGGGCTGTCTGCATCGGCGCAGCCCTGCTCGGAGGAGGCGGGGCCGTCGCTCTGGGTTGGGCGACCGCCGTCCCCTTCGTCCTGGCCGCTGCGGTGCTGTGGGCGGTAGCCGGGCGGCAGGTGCGCGAACATCTCCATCTCGATGTCGGGATGGCCAGGCTGATGCGCAACGTCGCGGCTACGCTGGTGGCCTCGCTCGCGACCGCGATCCTGATCAGCGGCCTGCCCGCGCTGCTGCGCGTGCTCGCAGGGGATGCCGGAGAAGCGCTCCTCGCCGCGATCATCCTCGTCATCACCCTCACCCGTGCGCCGCTGATCATTCCGCTGCTGGCTCTCCAGGGCTATCTGCTTGTCATGTTCCGCGACAGCGTCGACCGCGTGGGGCGGCGCATCATGCTCTGGTCCGCGGGCGTCATGGCCGCCGCCGGAGTGCTGGCGACGGCTGCTGCATGGCTCGGCCCTGGCGTGATGTCATGGTTGTTCCCGGAGTTCACCACGCTCAGCGGCCCCGTCCTCGCGGCGATCGTCTTCAGCGCAGGCCTCACCGGCGTGCTCTGCGTCACCGGCCCGGCCGTGCTGGCCGCCCATCGGCACCGCTGGTACGTCGCGGGCTGGGCGAGCAGTGCCGTCGTGACGATCGGGTTGCTCCTCGCGCCGATGGACCCGTTGTCGAGGATCGCCCTCGCGTTGTTGCTGGGGCCCCTCGGCGGCGTCGTGGTGCACGCGGTCGCGGTGCTCCGCGCACCGGATCCACGCACCGCGGGGGCCGGACGCTCCGCAGACTGACCTCGAGGGTGAGCCCGCGACTCAGTGGCGAACCGGCGAGAGGGCCCGTTCGAACACCTCCCGGGTGTCGCGAGCGGTCCGCTCCCAGGTGAACTCTGCGGCGCGGTCCCGCCCCGCCGCCGCCATGTGTGCCGCCAGCTGCGAGTCGGAGGAGATAGCGCGCAACCGGTCCGCGAGGGCGCGGTCGTCGGCGGGATCGAAGTAGAGCGCGGCGTCCCCGCCCACATAGCGGTGTACCTCGATATCGCTCAGCAGCACGGGTATCCCGGCTCCCATCGCCTCCAGCGTGGGCAGGGAGAACCCCTCGGCGAAGGAAGGAATGGCCAGCGCCGTCGCGATCGAATAGAGCCGCGCCACCTCTGCGTCATCCACCCAGCCGCGCAACTCGACGGCGTCCGACACCCCGAGATCCTGCACCAGGTCGGCGAGGGGATCCTCGCCCCGGCCGCCCGTGATGATGATGCGGGGGCGCTCGGCGACGGGCAGCAACGCGACGGCCCGGATGAGGGCGCCCCAGTTCTTGTGCGGGCGACGGTTGCCCATCGCAATGATGACGGGGCCTTCCGTCCCGGCGAGCGTCCGATCCACGCCCTGGGGCGGCTCCCCGGCGAGGGGGATCACGTCGATGTTCTCCGCTGGTGTCCCCAGGTACCTCGAGATCTCCCGCTGCGAGGTCGGGCTGATCGTGATGATCCGCGCGGCGTTCGCAGCGGCCTGCCGTTCCATCCACTTCACGGGGCCCGTGTACAGCGGAGTGGACATCAGCTCGGGGTGGCTCCAGTACAACATGTCGTGCATCGTCACGACCGTGGGCATCGCAGTCCTGCGCGGGCCGAGCGTCGCGGGGGCGTGCACGAGATCTGCGCCCTCGCGGCGCGCCGCCCGGGCGACCTGGGTCAGTTCGCCCCAGGCCCAGACGAAACGGTTCTCGCCGCTGATGCCGGACTCGATGACGCGACCCGGGAACCATCCCAGGTCGAGGCGCGCGCCCTCTCGTGAGGCGAACCCGATGTACTCCCAGTCGCCGGACAGGTCGCCGAGAGCACGGTAGAGCTCGCGCGTGTACGTCTCCATGCCACCTTTGGTACCGGTGTACGAGAGCAGGTCGACGAGAACGCGGGGCACCGGACCAGCTTACAAGCTCATGCTGCGGCGCTGCCGGTGCGGGAGGGGACCACGACCCGGCGTCGGATGCGGGACATGGCAGGATGCTCGATGAGGCGCCAGCTGAGCCAAGCAAACACGAAGGTCAGCAGGACTGCCGCCACGTTGTAGACGATGAGCCCGAGAGCGCCACCGCCGATGCCGAGGCCGCCGAGAGCCAGGAGCTGCTGCACGGGCCACGCGTAGATGTAGAACCCGTAGCTGACGTCGTTCACAGCGATCCAGCGCGGCTGCGGCACGACAGTCGCCAGCCACAACAGACCGTACGCCATGAACGGCGCGGAGGCCTGGCCTCCCCAGCCCGGAACCCCGAGGATGAGAGCGCCGGTGACGACGAACGCTCCGGCACCGATCCAGGGATTGACCCCCCAGCGCTCGATCACGAAGTGTACGCAGGCGCCGCCGAGGAAGAACGGGGCGAGCTTGAGGAAGAGCAGGAAATCGCCGTCCAGGCCGGCCACGTTGATCACCGACTCCAGCGCGTGTGCGGCCGTGGCTGCGACGAATGCGAGTACGGCGAGCACGGCGCTGCGGCGGAACCAGGCCAGTGCCCCGAGCAACCACACCATCACGTAGCAGAGGAACTCGTAGTACAGCGTCCACAAGGAGCCGTTCCAGACCGACCGATACGGCAAGTCGCTGAGCGTGCGTCCAATCGAGTACTCGTTCATGTAGAGCGTGATGTTGCTCCACACGAACTGCAGCGGCGTGACGGGGGTGGTCGCGTATCCCGCCAAGGAGCCGTACTGCATGAGCATCGCGACTGGTCCGAACACGGCGGCCGTGACCACAAGGCAGACCAGGAAAGCGGGGAAGATCCGGACGATCCGGTGGAGAAGGTACTCCCCCGCAGACGTGCGCAGCCGGGATCGCGTGATCAGGAAGCCGCTGATCACGAAGAAGCCGGCGACGGCCCAGCCGCCGAGGTTCTCCCCGCGGATGTGCGGTCCCTCGCCATTACCCGTGGTGTAGAAGGAATGCGCGACGAGCACGGTCCCCGCGAGAATCAGCCGGAAGAGATTCAGGCTGTTTGCCCGGTACGGGTACGGCGCTCCCTGGAGCACCGTCGGCGGCCTCATTTCAGCAGTTTCCGATCCGCCATCTCCTTCAGCGAGCGCTCATAGCCGTCATCCTCGATCGGCTCGGAGAGCACCCACTCGGCGAAACGCATCACGCCCTCCTCGAAGGTCGTCGCAGGGGTGAAGCCGAGCACCTCGCGGAGCGCCGTGGTGTCCGCGACGTTGTGCCGGATGTCGCCGAGGCGGTACTGACCGGAGATCGTCACCGGCACCTCTCGCCCGTACGCCCGCTGGAGCGCGTCGACGACCTCAAGAACGGTCGTGGCGACACCCGATCCCACGTTCAGGACGTGACCGGCCGCGGCAACCGTGGTCGCCGCGAGGAACGTCGCCTCGACGACGTCGTCGATGTAGACGAAATCGCGGCTCTCCAGTCCGTCTTCGAACACATTGATGCCCTTGCCCTGGCGGATGAGGGTGGAGAAGATCGACAGGATCCCGGTGTACGGGTTCTTCAGCGACTGACCCGGCCCGTAGACGTTCTGATAGCGAACCGACACTGCCTCCTTGCCGATCGCCGGCGCGACGGTCATGACCAGCGACTCCTGCATCTGCTTGGTGATTCCGTACACGCTGGACGGGTGCAGCTTGGCCGACTCGTCCGTCGGGACCATGGTGAGCGGTCCCTCCCCCGGCATATGCACCTCGAAGTCGCCGGCCGCCATGTCCGCGTCCTGACGGTGGCCCGGGTAGACGAGGCGCCCGTCCTCGGTCCGGTACGCACCCTCCCCGTAGATCGATCGCGAGGATGCGATGACGATGCGGCGGACTTCGTTCGGCTCGTTGGTCAGGATGTCCAGGAGTTTCCCCGTCCCACCCACGTTGGCCTCGACGTATCGGTCGATCTCGTACATCGACTGGCCAGTGCCTGTCTCGGCGGCCAGGTGCACGACGATCTGCGCGCCGTCGATCGCACGTCGCAGGTCGTCCTTGGAGGTCACCGTCCCCTCGATCACGGTGGCGATCCCGTCGAGCGACCGCAGCAAAGGGGAGGTCGTCGCGGGATCGTCGCCGTGCACCTGTGGGATCAGGGAGTCGAGCACGGTGACGGTGTATCCAGCCTCGGCGAATCGGGCGGCCAGCCGCGAGCCGATGAAGCCCGCTCCACCGGTGATCAGCACATGCTCAGTCATTCGAAGGTCTCCCAGATGTCGGCGGCACGGACGGTGCCGGAGCGGACTGCTCAGATGGCGAAGATGTGCGCAAGGGTCGATCTTACTCCTGCGGCGTTGCCGTGCCGGAGGACGCCCGGGAGCTCAGTGATCGCGTGCAGACGCGACATCACCCTGAGCCGCGCCGTGCGGGCTGTGTGCGTCCATCCCTTCGCCGCCGCCAGTGCATGCGCCTGGCGGTAGTACGTGCGCTCGTCGGAGAACCGGCGGCCGTCGAGCAAGGTCTTCTGTGAGGCGCTGGCGCGATGCCTGCGGTACGAGAAGGCGAGTTCGGGAGCGTAGACGAGTGTTCCGCCATCGAAGGCGATATCCATCAGCAGCGCGAGATCCTGGATGATCGGCAGCCCGTCCCGGAAATCGATGCGCTTGAGCGTCTCCGTGCGGAAGGTCAGGGATGGCCAGTACAGCCAGTCGCCGCGGATCAGACTGGTCGCCATGTCGGCACCACGGAGGACCGCGATGCCGTCGTCGGCGCGCGGAGCGAGCAGCTGCTGCTTGACACGGTCGACGAGAGGAAGCCCCGCGACACCGTGTTCGTCGATCACCACCACACCTGGTTGGACGACGTCGGCGTCCGGGACACGAGCGACGGCGTTGCCCACGACATCGAGGTAGTTGGGGTGCATGAGGTCGTCGCAGCCCAGGATCGTGATGAACGGGCTCGTCGCCCGGCGGATGGCTTCGCGGTAGTTCTCCGTGATGCCCAGGTTCTTCTCGTTCCGAACGTACTCGACCCTCGGGTCATCCAATGCCGCGAAGTACGCGGGCACGCTGGCATCCGGGTAGCAGTCGTCGATGACGACCATCCGCCAATCTGGCGACCGCTGTGCCCGCACCGAAGCGACGGTGTCGAACAGCAGTCCGGGGTCGCCCCAGTACGGAACGAAGATCTCGTGTGTCATTTCTCCAACCCGCATGTCGTGATCCGATATAGGCGCGCACCTGACTCCGAGGCGACGAGTTCGACGAACGGCGACTCCCTCAGGTCACTCACGCCGTCGAACCCGCCTTCGTTCTCCATCAGGTCAGGCCCATCGAAGTCCAGGATGTACCGCACGCCCGTCTCGCGAAGCGCCTCACACATCTCCGGCTCGTCGGCGTCGGTCGCGAACCGCTCGTTGATCAGTCGCGCCGGACTGGTCTCGTCCATCAGAAGGTGAGGCATCAGGACCTTTCGCCCGCTGATGCCATACGCGAAAGATGTACCGGTCCACGGATCACCGGCGATGACAGCATCCTCGGGAACGAGGTCGTCCACGTGCTCAAGGAGGCGATACTCACCGGCCGAGAGGATCGGGCCGCCCCCATCGTCTCCGTAGACGAAGTGCACGTCAGCGGATGCCTGGCGTAGAGCGCCGCTGTGCGACAGTGTCACGATCGCGATCGCCAGCACTAGCAGGCCAGCGCGGCGGACCACTGGTGCGGCCAGCGACGGCGCGGACATTCGTCGCGCTCGACGGGCAGCCCAGCGAACGAGCACGGCGACTCCGCCCGCCGCAAGGGGAACGGCGCCGAGCGCCCAGATGCTCGCAAGACGGGGA
Source organism: Microbacterium neungamense (assembly GCF_024971095.1). Classification (NCBI taxonomy): domain Bacteria; kingdom Bacillati; phylum Actinomycetota; class Actinomycetes; order Micrococcales; family Microbacteriaceae; genus Microbacterium; species Microbacterium neungamense. The sequence goes on along the minus strand of NZ_CP069717.1, from coordinate 820,961 downwards.
GCATTGTTGTACCACGGTCCGGTGAGCCACATGCGCAGCTCTTCGAACGGCGAGCCCGCAACGACGATATAGAGAAACGCCCCGACGAAGCCCATGCCGAGCGCGACCGATCGGCCATAGGCCGGCCGACGGCAACACCTCACGACCGCTACCAGAACGAGCCCTGCAAACAGGTAGGCAACCGGGTATCCGAACAGGGCGGCGGTCACGATCTCGCCCACGGCGGTCGGCAGGGTACCGGTAGGAGGCCAATAGATCTCCGATGCCGGCGGGCGAACGAATCGCAGCACGATCATCGCGGTCACCGCGAACGACACGCCGCCGAGGATGATCCACAGTCGCCACCGAAGCGTAGAAGTGCGACGCCACAGCCACCACCCGAGCATCACGACAGACGGAACGGTCAGCGCCAGGACGGCGAGGAGCGCGCCCGGATGCGCCACGGCGACGCCTGGCGTCAGAAGCACGGCCAGGAGGGCGATGTCGTGCCGTCGCGCAATTCGGCCAGGGCGGAGCAGCCGGATGAGGGCGGCGATCGACACGGGGGCGATCGCCAGGCCCAAGAACAGCGGGTAGAGGGGTCCGTAGTGAAGCGGCAGGTACGGGAACGCAGGAGTCGCTCCGGAGAGGGCGCCGGCAGCGACCGTCACCAACGCGCTCCCACCGAATAGGGTGCGCGCAAGCAGGATGACGGCCAGCGGCCACACAGCGGCCGCCGTCACGAGGATCAGAGCGTTACTCGCCATACCCACGCCGCAGCCACACAGTTGCGCGACGAGAGATCCCGCCGCATGCCACCCGGACGGATAGAAGAGCAGGTTCCCCGGGGCAGTCATCGTCCCGACCCAGAACGGGGACGCGCTGCCGGTGTCGAGCACGTACTGAATGGCATTGACATGGAAGAAGTTGTCGTAGCGCTGTGCTATCAGTTGAGGGTCACCCATGCCCCGCACGAGAACCCATCCGATCGGGACGGCCCCTGCGAGAAACCCGATCACGGCGGGCGCGATCGCGCGACGTCGCGCTCCGGAAGTTGGCCTCGATAAAGGGTTTCCTACCCAGCGCGCCCAGCACCATGCAGCGATCACAGCGATCGCGGTCAAAGCCAGCACCGGCAACGCGGTCCAACGCAGACCGATCCATCCGGCGACAATCGAGGCGACAACGATCAATGACACGGAGAGCGGCGCCGAGGCCGCTACCAGCCACCAGCCGCGGAGCCGCAATGCGACACCGAGAACCAGCCCGGGCACGAACAGCACACCGATCGCTGCCGCCACCGCGGGGATGAATGCGAGCCATTCGCTCATCGCATCCCCCCGGATTCAGACGCGAGCTTCGACATGAGCCACGGCGGGGTTGAACGTGATCCCGCGCAGCCACTTCCCGATCAACTTTGCCCGCAGATCGAACGGCACGCGCCCCCGGTGCAGACTCACGAACAGGCGGGCGCCGAACTCCAGGTAGTACAGTACGCCGCGGTGGTGGAGCTGCCACGAGCTCTCGTTGCGCACTCCGTAGGCGAACTTCCAGTAGTTCTGGCGGTTCACCATGGCGAAGTTCACGCCCTTGTTATCGCCCATGTCGTGGACGACGACGCTGTCGAGCACCTGCACGCCAGGGCAGCGCTTGGTGACCCGCAGGGTGTACTCCCGGTCGTCGAACCAGATGAAGTACTCGGCGTACGGCAGCCCGTACTCGGCGATCGCCCAGCGCGGGATCAGCACCGAGACGAACGAGCACGCGGTCACCATGACGTTCTGCTGCCCCTTGACCAGCAGCCGCGCCCAGTCCCAGGTGGGCACCGGGTTGTTCATCTCGCAGATGTTCCCATCGGTGAACTCCACGACGGAGCAGGCGAACGGCACATCGCCGCCGAGCTCGGCCACCGCCTCGGCGAAGCCGCGGACCAGGGCGGCGAGCGCGTCCGGCTTCGGGTAGCAGTCGTCGTCCATGATCCAGACGTGATCCGCGCCGGACGCGTAGCCGCGTCGCATGCCCTCGGCGAAGCCGCCGGCCCCGCCGAGGTTCTCGGTCATCGTCACGACCTCGAGCGGAACCGTCGTCTGCAGCGTCGACAGGTACTCGCCGGTGCCGTCGGTGGAAGCGTTGTCGATCACGAACAGCGTGGACACAGGATGGGTCTGCGCCTCGATGGAGGCGATCACGTTCTTCAGCTTCTCGAGCCGGTTGAACGTGACGACGACCGCTGCCACCGTCACCATCCGCGCACCTCCTCCGCGAACCACTCGGTCGCCGTCGTGTTGGCCAGCAATTTCTTCTCCGCCTTCCGTTCGCGGCGCCACAGCTGCTCGCGCGCCGCCTCGTCGTTCACCAGCCTCGACACCACGGACGCCAGACCGCGCGAGGCGCGATGGGCGAATCGTGGCACCAGCGCGATATCCGGGATGATGTCGCGCTGCGCGCCGACGTCCGTGGACACGACGGGGACCCCGTGAGTGATCGCCTCCAGGGTCGTCAGCGTCAGTCCCTCATTATGCGACGAGACGACGAGAACATGCGCCTCGTCCAGCGTCCGGGAGACGGGGACGGCAGACGTCCTCCGCTCGATCGCATCGGTCATACCCATGCCGGCGATCACGTCGTCCACCCAGCTCGCGAGCTCGCCGTCACCGTGCAGAATGAAACGGATCCCCGGATCCACGCGTCGCAGCCGCCGAGCCATCGCCACGAAAACCTCCGGCGCCTTCTGGCGAGCCATCCGGCCGACGAACGCGACGGTGAACGGTTCGCCGTCTTTGCGGGCCCGGAACCGGGCATCCTTCGGCTTGACCGTCAGGCCCCCGAGAGGCGCCATCACGACCTTGTCCTCGGGGATCCGCTGAGCGCGGGTCATCCATTTCGCAAGGCTCGGTGAGATCACGTGGTGCTTGGTGATGCTCTCCGTCACGAGGGCACCGCTGAGCGGATATCCCCCACCGCGGTACTCGACGATGTGCGTGGAGTCCACGACCGGAATGCCCGGCCGCGATCGGACGATCCACGCGAGCCGGTCGTACAGCCACTGGTTGTGGTGCACCACCACCCCGCGCACATCGAAGGTGCGCAGCAGCGCGCGCAGCAGCTGCTCGACGCCGAGGGACTGGGACAACACGGTGGGCTCGGAGAACGGGATCAGCATGGCCCCGTCGAGTTCCGAGCGGGTGATCCACGGATGCTGGGAGTCGCGGTTCGTCAGCACGATGGGCAGGAACCCGGCCTCCTTCACCAGCCGAACGGTCTCGAAGGCCCACCGCTCGGCGCCGCCGAGCTCGAACCAGTGCATTCCGATGATCACGGCCCTGGGCGCGCCCTCCGGAACAGGACCGGCCAGCTCCACACGAGCGGCCGGATGCACATGTTCCGCGGCGAACTGCCTGTCGTACTGCTGGCGCTCTACGGGCCGGTTCAGCCGGCGGGTGTGGCGTGCCAGCACGACGTCGCGCAGGTCGTCGTACAGCAGCGGCGTCTTCGCCTTGACGCGCCGGGCGATCCGGCCGACCAGGTCGGTGCGGGCCGGGCGGATGGGGTCGAACTCGAGCACCTCGTCCCGGGAGATGTGCAGGTGGCGCGAGGTGCGGCCGATCAGCTGCTCCGCCTCGTTCTCGGCCGGGCCTGCGGTGCGGTTCTCCACCGGGGCCAGGCTGCGCACCCGGAATGTGTGCAGCCGCTTCCGGTTCTCCCGCGACTCCCCGGTGAACGTGGAATCGTCCGTGGTGCGCGGCGTGTTCTCGACGCCGCCATCGTAGAGATGCACGTCGAGTGTGCGTTCCGGCGCCATCAGCGCGTGGAAGTTCAGCGCCCCCGCGAGCAACCGGCGTTCCCGTTCCGTCAGCGCATCCAGGACGGGGTCGTCGGTCTCGAACACCGCCGGCAGGCCATGCACATGCGTAAGAGTCACGTAATAGAACTTTCAGAGCAGACGGTCAGGCACAACGTCGCTGATTGTATCGCGGGCATTCTTCGGGATAGCTGGCAGGGCCTCTCGGGCCAATCGATCCTGAGCAGACGGTCAGCGGTGAGCTTCTAAGATGGCATGGTGCCCGGAACCCGCATGACAGACGACGGAAGCAAGCTCGCCGTCCCTGGTTCTCAGAGAGGACTCGCGGAGGTCTTCCGTCATCGCTACCTCCTCTCCCTCATCGTGCGGAAGGAGGTGCAGATTCGATACCGGGGTTCGATCTTCGGCTGGCTGTGGTCGTACGTCAAGCCGCTGATCCAGTTCGTGGTGTTCTACTTCGCCATCGGTGTCTTCCTCGGCATGAACCGGCAGCTGGAGTATTTCCCGATCTACCTGCTCGCGGGCATCACGATCGTCACGTTCTTCAATGAGGCCTTCTCGAACGGCACCCGCTCCCTCGTGGATAACGCAGCGCTCATCAAGAAGATCTACCTTCCGCGTGAGATGTTCCCGATCGCCAGCATGCTGATCGCTGCGGTCAACGCGCTCCCGCAGATCCTCGTGGTGATGGTGATCTCCCTTTTCTTCGGATGGTCACCGTCGGTGCTGTCCTTCGCGGCGATCCTCCTCGCCCTGGTCGTCGTCGCGATCCTCGCCAGCGGTCTGGGCCTCCTGTTCGGCTCGATCAACGTCACCTTCCGCGATGCGCAGAGTTTCGTGGAGATCATCGTGATGGTCGCGATCTGGGCCTCCCCGGTGATGTACGCGTGGACCGCAGTCGCCGATGTGATCCCGGACTGGCTCTTCACCCTGTATCGCCTGAACCCGGTGACGGTGGCCGTCGAGCTGTTCCACTACGGCATCTGGATGCCTCTCGGTCCGAACGGCGCCAGCCCGCTGCCCTCGCTCTGGACGTTCAGCGCCATCGCTCTGCTGATCTCGCTCGTCGTGCTTGCCTTCGGGCAGTTCGTGTTCCGTCGCCTGGAGGGCCGCTTTGCCCAGGATCTCTGATCAGCCCCGAATCGTCGTAGACGACGTGCGCAAGGAGTTCACCCTCCGGCACACGCACTCGATCAAGGAGACCGCTCTTGCGGCCATCCGTCGCAAGCCGCTCACGACGAAGTTCCGCGCACTCGACGGCGTCTCGTTCCGCGTCGGCGAGGGTGAGTCAGTGGCGCTGCTGGGCTTCAACGGCTCGGGCAAGTCGACCATGCTCAAACTCATCTCGGGTGTCCTGTCCCCCGATCGCGGCGGCGTCCTCACCCGGGGCCGTGTCGCCGGTCTCATCGAGGTCGGCGCCGGCTTCCACCCGGACCTCTCCGGCCGCGAGAACATCTACCTCAACGCCGCGATCCTGGGCATGTCCAAGAAGGAGACGGAGGAGCGTTTCGACTCCATCGTCGCGTTCAGCGAGATCGAGAAGTTCATCGACACCGAGGTGAAGCACTACTCGTCGGGCATGTTCCTGCGTCTGGCCTTCTCGGTCGCGATCCACACCGAAGTCGACGTCCTGCTGATCGACGAGATCCTCTCCGTCGGCGACGAGCCGTTCCAGCGCAAGTGCCTCGACCGGATCCGCGAGCTCCACCAGCAGGGCAAGACGCTCGTCATCGTGAGTCACGACCTCAACATGGTCTCCGATCTCTGCGAGCGCGGCATCCTGCTCAGTCAGGGGAAGCTGCAGTTCGACGGCCCGAGCAAACATGCCGTCGAACTGATGCGCGCCTGACCCGCGACGCACGCACCGGTCGCCCGCCGCCCGCTCAGAGGTCGGCGTGCAGGGCCCACAGCCGCTCGGCCGAGCTGGGCCAGGAGAACGCCTTGGCGCGGTCCGAGGCCAGCACCCGCAGGCGCCGCTCTCCGGCCCCCAGGGCGTCGATGAGGGCGTCGGGGAGCTCCCCGGCATCCGTCACCGCTCCCCCGTCCGCGATCACGTCGCGATGCACCCCGCTGTCGACGGCGACGACCGGCACGCCGAGCGCCATCGCCTCGATCACGCGCCACGGCCAGGCAGCGTTCGCGCTCGTGGCGACCAGCGCCGCGGCGCCGGCGAGAACCGCGGCGCGGTCCTCGGGCCCGAGCGATCCGCGGATGTGCGCGCGCTGCTCGGGCAGCCCGTTCGCGGCCGCGAGCTCGGCCAGGGCCGGCTCGCCGCCCTCGCCGGCGTCCAGCACCACGGCGTCGACGTCAGCGCGGGCCGCGGCGCGGAAGCCGTCGGCGAACGATTCCCCGACGCCGGTGAGCACGACGTACCGCTCCGGGATCTGCAGGGCCGCACGACGCTCGGAGGCGTCGGCGGGCACCGTGAAGCCGTCCGGCGCCGCTCCGGCGATCACCCGGATCCGGTCGCCGAGCGGTGCGAGGTCGGCGAGCCGCTCGGCGATCGCATGCGAGGGCACGACGAGGGCATCCGCATGCTTCACCGCGCGCTTCAGCATCGCGCGGTGCCAGACCACGGACGGCTTGCTGAGCAGCTCCGGGGTCTCCCACGCACACAGGTCCCACAGGGTCGCGGTGATCTGATCGTGGTCGTGCACCCTGTCGTGCCGCACCAGCGGCGCGGCCAGGGTCGGCGCGTGGATGAGGCCGCCGCCGAGTCCGGGGGCGATGCCCATCTGCCAGGAGGCGAGCAGCTCGCGGCGGCCGAGCGGCAGGCGGTGCACGTCGCGCACCCCCGGGATGCCCGGGATGCCGGCCTCCCTGCCCGCGGGGACGATCGCCGTGACGGCGCAGCCGCGTGGCGCGGTGGCCACGAGGCCGTGGGTGAGAGAGAGGGCCGCGGCCGCCTGATCGGGGTCGGCGACGTGCGCGAGCTGATCCAGGACGACGCGCAGCTGCACACTCATGGGACCAGCCTACGGGAGGGGCGCGTTTCGTCTCGGGCGCCCCTCCGGGCGTCCTCGCTCAACGACCGGGCGGGTCAGCCCTCGGGGGTCGGCTCCGGGGTCGGCGGATGCAGGGTCTGCTGCACCAGCTCGCGGATGTGACCGTAGTCGGGCTCGTGCTCGTCCACCCCGAACTCCGGGGTGAGTTCGATCCGCGTCACCGGCTGCTTCTTGGCCTTCGTCACCAGGTCGAAGAACTCGGGCAGCTTGTCCCGCGGCAGGTCGGTCTCGATGAGCGCGGTGCCCGCGGCGCTGATCTCGTTGAACCGGGTCAGCACGTTCTGCGGCGTGAACTGCTCGAGGATCGCCACCTGCAGCTCGCGCTGCCGCTTCATCCGGTCCCAGTCGCTGGTGGTGTACCGCGAGCGCGCGTACCACTGCGCGGTGTCGCCGTCCATGTGCTGCCTGCCGGGCTCGATCCAGCCGATCGCCCAGTCCTCCACCGGCTCGCCGGGGTACGACGGCCCGCCGCCCTTCGGCAGTCGCTCGGTGACCTCGATGTCCACTCCGCCGAGCGCATCGATCAGCTGTGCGAAGCCGTTCATGTCGAGGAAGACGTAGTACGGGATCTCGATGCCGAGAACGCCCTCCGCGGCGTCCTTCGTCGCCTCGATGCCGGGAGCGGATCCGTGCGCCGCGGCATCCGGATACAGCCCGGCGCCGCCGTCCTCGCGGCACACCTCGGCGGCGTTGCGGACGTGGTTCATCCAGCCGTTCCAGCCGCAGGTCTGCGAACTGTGCCCCTCGAACCCATCCGGGTACAGCTCATGCATCGGGCTGCCCTCGCTGAACGGCACGCCGGGCAGCTCGCGCGGGATGCCGGTGATGGTCACCGCCCCGGTATCGGCGTTCACCGAGACGACCGAGATGCTGTCGAACCGCATCGAATCACGTCCGTCGCCGCTGTCGGCACCCAACAGCAGGATGTTGTAGTAGCCGTCGCTCGGCGGCAGGCTGGGCCCGCTGTTGCCGAACAGCGACCCGAGCACGCCGCGGCTGGACGCGGCGACGGTGGACGCGTAGACCGCGCCGGACCCGGCGAGCGCGAACACCAGCAGCGCGACGATCGGGATCGCCCAGCGTGACGCCGTCGGCACCTTGACCAGCCGCACCAGCCGGATCGCGTCGACGGTGAGCACCAGCCACAGCACCGCGTAGCCGATCAGCAGGATCTGCACCGCGGTGAGCAGGATCCAGGAGAGCGGGCCGGTGGTGATCCACACCAGCGCCCGGGGCGCGAACAGCGCCAGGCCCGCCGCGACGAGCAGCAGCAGCCAGCCGGTCAGCGTCGCCCCGAGCCCGAAGCGGCCGAGCCGCCGGTTGCCTGCCAGCACCTGTGCGGAGCCGGGAACCAGCGCGTTCATGACGACCAGCCACCAGCCGCGCCGGCCCATGAACCTCGGGTCGGAGGCATCCGGATTCCGCAGCGGCCGCGTCTCGATCAGCGGCCGCCGTGCGGTGTGAGGCGCCGCGGTCAACGTCACAGGGAGCCCTTCAGCCGCGCGTTCTTCTCCTCCACCTGCGCCTCCAGGTCACGCGCATACTCCTCGACGCGGTCGGCGAGAGCGGCATCCGCGGTACCGAGGATGCGGGCGGCGAGGATGCCGGCGTTGCGTGCGCCGCCGATCGAGACGGTCGCGACGGGGATGCCGGCGGGCATCTGCACGATCGACAGCAGCGAGTCCATGCCGTCCAGGTAGGCCAGCGGCACAGGCACCCCGATGACGGGGAGTGCCGTGACCGAGGCGAGCATGCCGGGCAGGTGCGCGGCTCCCCCGGCCCCGGCGATGATCACGCGGATGCCGCGGGCGCGCGCCTCGCGTCCGTAGGCGACCAGCTTGCCGGGGGTGCGATGGGCGGACACCACCTCGACCTCGTGCGGGATGCCGAAGTCGGTCAGCGCCTGGGACGCGTCGCTCATGACGCGCCAGTCGGAGTCCGATCCCATCACCACGCCGACCAGGGGCGCGCTCGCGGAGTGCAGTGGCTCAGTCACCATGACAGGGTACGGGCCGCGCCTGTGAGATCGGCGCAACGGCGCGCTCCGCGCCGCACGCGGGGCGGACGCTGAGCCCGCCGACCGGACGCTGAGCCCGCCGACCGGACGCTGAGCCCGCCGACCGGACGCTGAGCCCGCCGACCGGACGCTGAGCCCGCCGACCGGACGCTGAGCCTGTCGAAGCGTCCGCGCCGGCCTCACCCGAAGAACGCCGCAGCGGCCCTGGCCGTGTAGACGACGTCGTCGAGGTCCTCCCCCGAGACGTTCACGTGTCCGACCTTGCGTCCGGGGCGCGGCGCCTTCCCGTAGGTGTGGATCTTCGCCTCCGGATGCTGCGCCATCGCCGCCGGGAAGCGGTCCTCCAGCGCGCCCTCGGCCGGCCCGCCGAGGATGTTGACCATCACCGACCATGGCGCCCGCCGCTCGGTGACGCCAAGGGGCAGGTCGGCGACCGCGCGCAGGTGCTGTTCGAACTGGCCGGTCACGGCGCCGTCCTGGCTCCAGTGCCCGCTGTTGTGCGGGCGCATCGCGAGCTCGTTGACGAGGATGCGCTCGTCGTCGGTCTCGAACAGCTCGACGGCGAGCATCCCGGTCACCCCGAGGCCCTCCGCGATGCGATGCCCGATCTCGGCGGCCACGCGCACGAGCCGGTCGGTGGCATCCGGTGCCGGAGCGATCACCTCGGCACACACGCCGTCCCGCTGCACGGTCTCCACCACCGGGTACGCCACGATCTGGCCGCTGGGGCGGCGGGCGACCTGCTGGGCGAGCTCGCGGACGAAGGGCACGAGCTCCTCGACCAGCAGGGCGCCGCCCTCGTCGAGCCCAGAGAACCAGTCGTCGACGTCGTTGCCGGATGCCACCACACGAACGCCCTTGCCGTCGTAGCCGCCGCGCGGGGTCTTCACGACAGCCCGGCCGCCGTGATCGTCGAGGAACGCCTGCAGCTCCGCGGCGTCGTGCACCGCGGCCCAGTCCGGCTGCGGGATCCGCAGCTCGGCGAGCCGGGCGCGCATGACGAGCTTGTCCTGCGCGAACTGCAGGGCGTCGGGACCCGGGTGCACCTTGACGCCGTCGTCCATGAGGGCGCGGAGCACCTCCTGGGGCACGTGCTCGTGGTCGAAGGTGATCACGTCCACGTCCTGGGCGAAGGCGCGCACGGTCTCCAGGTCGCGGTAGTCGCCGACCGCGGTGGCGGCCAGCCGGGCGGACATCCCGTCCGCCTCCGCGAGCACCCGCAGGTCGAGGCCGAGCTCCACCGCGGGAGCGATCATCATCCGGGCGAGCTGTCCTCCGCCGATCACGCCGACGCGTACGGTCATCGGTACCCCTTTCGTCGGGGACCATTCTCCCGTATCCGGCCGATGCGTTTCGTCCCGGGCGCCCGCCGCTGCCCGCGTTCGACGCCGGGAGCCTGCCCGCGGTCGCTCTCCGCGAGCGACGTACGCGCGCGCTGCCGCGGCCTTGTACGCCTCCCGCGGCCGAATCCCCCGCATCCGTCCGCGCGAAGCGCACATTCCCGCGCGAAGCGACGCCGCCCGGTGGCCGGTAGGGCGGGGCCCTGGGACGCGTTTCGTCTCGGTCGCCTCCGGCGTCATCGCTCGACGACCGGGGGACCGCGGAGCGTCGAGGGGTCAGCGGCCGAGCGAGGTGGACTGGGCGTCGCGGTGGGCGAGGATCTGGTTCACCTCGACCTGGTCGGCGAGCACCTCGTGCACCAGGCTCACGCTCGGCACATCGGCCAGTCGGAGCGGGGTATCCACGCCGTTGCTCAGCGTGATGGTGCCGGCTCCCCACATCCGCTGCAGCGGGCCACGGCGCACGGCGATCGCGTAACCGCGGGTGTGCGACAGCTCCCGCCGCCGGCGTGAACCGAGACCGTCGCGCACGATCACCCGCCGCGTGGTCACCGTATAGGTGCGGGACAGCCAGATCAGGAAGGGCAGCACCACCCCGAACAGCACGAGCGCCCCGGCGGCGCCGAGCAGCATCCAGTCCTCGAACGGCGCCGGGAGGTTGCCCAGCAGGTACCCGGTCGCACCGGAGACGGCGATCAGCAGCAGCGCGGACCAGGTCAGCCGGCGGGCATGCCCGCGGAACCGCGCGATCAGCAGCTCCTCGACAGGCGCGCCGTGCGGCGGCATCATCGGCCGGCCGCCGAGCGTCACAGGCTGGGTCACCCCTCCATTGTCCCCGCCCGCGCCGTGCGGACGGGAGGCGCGCCGGGCGTGTCAGCTCCCGCCGGGACCGCGGCCTGCGCCCGGCCCGCGGCGTCAGGCGGGACGCAGATGGACGATGTCGCCCGCGGCGATCGCGCGCTCCTGGCCGTCGCCGGTCACGACCAGACGGCCGTCGGCTTCCAGCCGGGTGGCCGTGCCGCGGAGCTCGGCGCCGCCGGGCAGGTGCACCACGACCTCCCGGCCCAGCGTGAGGCAGCGCGCGCTCACCATCGCCCGCAGTCCGGATGCCTCGGCGTCGTCCGCGGCGATCAGCGCCGACAGCAGGCCGTCCAGACCGCGCAGGTAGTCCGCCAGCAGCCGGTCCGGGTCCGCGTCGACGCCCTCGACGGCGAACGACGTCGCCGTGCCGACCGGCAGCTGCCCGGCGTCCATGGCGGTGTTGACACCGGAGCCGATGATCACCGCATCCGGCGTCGCCTCGGCGAGGATGCCGCAGATCTTCCGCTCGCCCACCAGCACGTCGTTCGGCCACTTCAGCCCGACCGCGGCGCCCGGAAGCTGCGCCGCGACGGCCTCGGTCATCGCAAGACCGGCGAGCAGGGGCAGCCAGCCGCGGGCGTCGGCGGATGCCGGCAGCACACGCAGCAGCACCGAGATCGCGAGCGCCGTGCCGGGCGGGGTCGTCCACGTCCGGTCCAGGCGGCCGCGGCCGTGGGTCTGGTTGTCGGTGACCAGCACCGACAGATGCGGCCAGGCCTCACGGTCGGCGGCGAGCGTGCGCAGGGCGGCGTTGGTCGACGAGCTCTCCGGGAGAACCTCGAGGCGCGAGGCGACGGCCGACGCGCCCGGGAAGGACAGCGTCACAGCTCCTCCTCCTTCTCCTCGTCATCATCGTCGTCGCGCTCCAGCGCGGCGGCCTCCATCTCGCGGGCGTGCCACTGGTCCCACAGGTCCATCAGCTGCTCGATCGCGGCGTGGAACTTCGCGGTCGCGACGCCGGGCGAGGTGTCGCCGAAGTAGTGCTGCACCCACATCCGCAGCCGCGAGATGGCCGCCTCGTCGGCGCGCACGCGGTCGACCTCGGCGACGATGTCGCCGGCGGCGTCCGCGGTCAGCCATTCGCAGTCCGACAGGTAACCCTTGGTGTCCACCGAGGCGCGCGGGTCGGCCGGCCGGGTGATCAGCAGCGGCTTGCCCGAGGCGAGGCGGTCGTAGACCATCGCGGAGATGTCGACCACGGCGACGTCGGCCGCCGCGAGCTGCCAGCCCAGCTCCGGACCGTCGTCGTAGACGTGCTGCGCGGACGGATCGGCGGCGTTGGCCGCCTCGATCGTGGAGAGGATGCGGCGGTGCGCCTCCCCGTACCCCGGGTCGACCACGCCGCTGCGCGGATGGGGGCGGTAGATCACGCGGTGGCGGCCGGTGGCCAGGAGCGCCGCGACGAGCGTCTCACCGTGCGTGGCGATGGAGCCGTAGTGCGCCGCAGGCCGATCCCCCTCCCAGGTCGGCGCATACAGCACCACGACGCGGTCGTCCGGCGTGTACGGCAGGGCGCCCGAGTAGTGATCCGCCTGCGGCCGGCCGATCTCGATCGTGCGCCGGTCGACGTCGTAGTCCCACAGCGTCCGGCTGAGCCGCTCGCGCGCCGCCTGCCCCGCCACCAGCGCGTAGTCGTACGCCTTGTACTGGTTCGTGGTCATGTACATCTTGTCGGACTCGCCGTGGTTGATGAACACGTGCCAGCGGCGCCCGTACCGGAACATCTGGAAGTTGCGGGTGTTCTGGTTCACGTACAGCACGATGCGGATGTCCTGCTTCGCGATGAACCGCTCCAGGTCGCGGACCGTCGGCACGAAGGCGACCGGCGGCGCGTCCTCCTGGATCAGCTTCTCCGCGCCGGTGGCGTTGCGGGACAGCAAGACCACGGGCCAGCGCTCGGCGAGGCCTGCCAGCGGCCGATACCACTGGCGCATCTGGTACATGTTGACCTCGCCGTCGGCGAAGTACACCGCGATCTTGTAGTGGCCGTGCGGATGCGGCTCGCCCGCCGCGAGCGTGCGGCGCACGCGCTGGACGGCGCTGCGGGATGCCAGGGCACGCCGGAGGAGTCGATAACCCTTCTTCGCATCGGAGACCGCACCCATCCCTCCAGGATACGGCCCGGGCATCCGCTCATTACCGCGCAGGCGGCACCGTCCGGGCGGCGCGATCCCGGGCACCGGCGCCGCTCCGCCACGCCCCCGGCCGCGCTCAGGCGGCGCGGTCCTCGCTCACCTGCAGCGCCTCCCACTCGCGCAGGAGCCGCTCGATCGCGGCGTGGAACCGCGCCGTCGCCGCTCCCGGCGCGGTGTCGCCGAAGTAGCGCCGCACCCAGCCGCGCAGCCGCACCACCGACCGCTCGTCCTCGCGGACGCGGTCGATCTCCGCGACGATGCGGGATGCCGCATCCGCCGTGAGCCATTCGCAGTCGGACAGGTAGCCGGTCTCGTCGATCTCCGCCTCCGGACTGACCGGGCGGGTGATCAGCAGCGGCTTCCCGGTCGCCAGCCGGTCGTAGATCATCGCGGAGATGTCGACCACGGCGACGTCGGCCGCCGCGAGCTGCCAGCCGATCTCCGGACCATCGTCGTGCACGTGATGGGCGGCCGGGTCGGCGGCGTTCGCGTCGCGCAGCATCCCGATGATCCTGCGGTTCGCCGCGGCGTACGCCTCGTCCACGATCCCGGTGCGCGGATGCGGCCGGTAGATCACCCGGTGCCGGCCGGTGGCCAGCAGCCGCTCCACGAGCTCGACGCCGTGGCTGCGCACCGAGCCGTAGCTCATCGAGGCGCGGTCGCCCTCCCAGGTCGGCGCGTACAGCACGACGAGCCGGTCGTCGGGCGGGTACGGGAGCTCGCCCGAGAAGTGGTCGGCCTGGGGACGGCCGATCTGGATCGTGCGCTCGTCGACGTCGTAGTCCCACAGTGCGGCCGCGAGCCGGTCCCGGGCAGCGGGGCCGGCGATGAGGGCGTAGTCGTACGCCTTGAACTGGTTGCTGGTCATGTACACCTTGTCGGACTCGCCGTGGTTGATGAACACGTGCCAGCGCCCGCCGTACCGGAACATCTGGAAGTTGCGGGTGTTCTGGTTCACGTACAGCACGATGCGGATGTCCTGCTCCTCCAGGAACGCCTCGAGGTCGCGGACCTGCGGCACGAACGCGACCGGCAGCGCGTCGTCCTGCAGCAGCGCGGCGGCGCCGGAGGCGGAGCGCGCCAGCACGACGACGGGCCATCGGTCCACGATCCCCTGCAGCGGCCGGTACCACTGCCGGATCTGGTACATGTTCACGGCCTTGTCGGCGAAGTACACCGCGATCCGGTAGTGCCCCTGCGGGTGCGGGGAGCGCTGCGCCAGCATCCGGCGCACCCGCTGCGCCCTCCGTCGGCCGGCGATCGCACGTCGCAGCATCCGATAGGCCTTCTTCGCATCCGTCGTGGAGACCATTCCCCCGACGCTAATCCGGCAACCTCCGAGGTCCCCGTGACATGATCGACGGATGCGGGAGAACGAGCAGGACGCGTCCTCGGCCGGCGTGTCGTTCGTGATGCCGGTGCTGAACGAGCGTGCCTATCTCGAGCACGCGGTGGTCTCTGTGCTGACCCAGCACGTGGACGGCCCGATCGAGCTCGTGCTCGCCCTCGGCCCCTCCAGCGACGGGACCACGGAGCTCGCCCGCGAGCTGGCGGCGCGCGACCCCCGCATCCGCCTCGTCGACAACCCCGAGGCGCACATCGCGGTCGGGCTGAACGCCGCGATCCGCGCCAGCCGGTACGGGACCATCGTGCGGGTGGACGCCCATTCCGAGCTGGCCCCGGGCTACGCGGCCCGCGCCCTGGCGACGCTCGCCCGCACCGGCTCGGCGAACGTCGGCGGGGTCATGCGCGCCGAGGGCCGCACCCCGTTCCAGAAGGCGGTGGCGCGGCTGTACAACTCCCCCGTCGGGCTCGGCGGCGGCGCGTACCACGGCGGCAGCCGCGAGGGCGAGGCGGAGTCGGCGTACCTCGGCGTGATGCGGCGCGACGTGCTGGAGGAGGTCGGCCTGTTCGACGAGTCCATCCGCCGCGGGGAGGACTGGGAGCTGAACCTGCGCATCCGTCAGGCCGGGCACCGGGTGTGGTTCGACCCGGAGCTGTCGGTCACCTACTGGCCGCGGGAGAGCTGGTCGCGCCTGGCGCGGCAGTTCCGCGCCACCGGCGCCTGGCGCGGCGAGCTGGTGCGCCGGTACGGGCGCCGCAACGGCCTGCGCTACTTCGCCCCGCCGGCGCTGATCGGGGCGATCGTGCTCGCTCTCGTCGTGGCCGCGCTGCAGCTGACCGGCGTGCTTCGCGGACTCGCCGCGCTCCTGGCATCCGTGGTGTACCTGCCGCTGCTGGCGTACGCCGGTCTCGTGATCGCCGTGGCGTTGGCCCCCGGCCGCCGAGGCATCCGCGAGCGGCTGTGGACGATGGCGGTGCTGCCGACCATGCACGTCGCGTGGGGACTCGGGTTCCTGGCCGGAGTGTTCCGCGGCGCCCGGGACACCGTGGACGCGTCGCGGCTCAAGGACTGGAACACCCCGCTCCCCTGACCACCCGCCCGTCGCGCCAGGGCACCGCCCGTCGCGCCACATTGTGTCGCGACGTGTCGGTCTCCGGCGCCGCAACCCGCCCGGAGCGACACAATGTGCCAGAAACGGCGGGCCCGGGGCAGGAGCCAGGGGCGGGTCAGGTGGCGAGCCAGCCCTGGTCGAGGATGCGGGACACGACGCGCTCGGCGGCGCGGCCGTCGTCGCGGCGGTTGAACTGCGCGCGCCAGGCCGCATACCGCTCGGCGTACGCCGCGGTCACCCCGTCGTCCGCGAGGGCGCGCAGCAGCTCCTCCTGGGTGCGCACCAGCGGCCCGGGGGCGCGCTCGGCGAGGTCGAAATAGAACCCGCGCAGCTCGCCGCGGTAGTGCTCCAGGTCGGGCACCAGGAAGTACATCGGCTTGCCGGTGACGCTGAAGTCGAACATCACCGAGGAGTAGTCCGTGATCAGCGTGTCGCCGGCGAGCAGCAGCTGCGCGGTGTCGGGATACCCGGTGACATCGATCACCCGCGCACCCTCGCGGTCGCGGCCCGGGCGCAGGGTCCGGGAGTGGCCGCGCACCAGCACGACGGCATCGGCCGCGCGCGCGAGCTCCTCGGGGTCGACGAAGTCGACCATCTCGGTGCGGTCGTCGCGCCAGGTGGGCGCGTACAGCAGCACCCGCTCGCCGGGACGGATGCCGAGGGCGGCACGGATGCCGGCGGCGTCGCCGTTCACGAGCACGTCGTTGCGGGGGTACCCCTCCACCCAGATCGGCCGGCCGAAGAAGGCGTACGCCCTGCGGAGGATGCGGGAGGCGTACAGGTTCTGCGCCAGCAACGCATCCCACCGCCGCGACTCCTTGACGACCGCCGCCATCCGGCGCGGGTGGAAACCGGGGCGGTGCAGGGCGAGCCGCTTCAGCGGCGTGCCGTGCCAGGTCTGCAGCACGTGCTGGCCGTCCTTGCGCACGTAGCGGCGCCGCAGCCAGTCGTTGACGACGAGCAGCCGGGCCTCGGCGCGGGCCCGCCACCACTCCGGGGTACCCTCGACCACGGCGATCCCGCCCTCGGGGACGGCGACGGACAGGTCGGCGACGCTCCAGTAGCGGCGGATGCCCGGGGCCCGGCGGGCCAGCTCCCGGTCGATCGCTCGCGGATTGCATCCGGCGTTCTGCCCGTAGAAGCTCTCGAAGAACACCGCGTTCTCCCCGCCGCCCGGCTGCGCGGCGTACCGCTCCTCCAGCACCGCCTGTCCCTCGGGCGTCTCGTACGCCGGATCCACCGGCGGGTCGATGCGCACGCGCGCGTCGTCGACGGCGATCCGCAGACCGGGCAGCAGGGTCGCCGCGACCTGAGCCCCGGTCAGGTCGGCGTCCTCGCCGTCCACGTGCAGCCGGTAGTCACCGGAGGGCAGCGGCAGGGCAGGCCCGCCCCAGCGGGACACCCGCAGCGGGACGGCCGCCGTCCAGGTCCTGCCACGCCCGGTGATCCGCGCCTCGGCGCGCGCCCGCGCACCCTCCAGCGTCACGGCGGCGGGACGGGGCCCGGTGCCTGTGATGACGAGCGTCTCGTCCTGCTCGTCGATCCGGGCGGTCGTCATCGTGCTCCCTTCGGCGCGGGAATCCCCCGCGCGCGGATCGCCTGGTACACCCGCTGCGTGTTCCGTCCGTCGCGGTGGGCGTGCATGTGTGCGCTGAGCGTAGCGGATCGCTCGGACCGCTCCGTGAACACCGCCGGATCGCCCAGAAGGGCGTCCAGCTGGGCGCACGCCCCGCCCCAGTCCACGGCGTGGTCGGCGCCCGCCACCGCGGTGTACGAGCCGTAGAAGCCGCGTTCGCGGGCGTACTCCTCGACGTCCGGGGCGAGGTAGACCACCGGCATCGCGAGCAGCCCCACATCGAAGGCGAGCGAGGAGTAGTCGGTGATCAGCACGTCGATGCGGGGCAGCGCGGGAGTGACGTCGGGCAGGACGTCGGCGCCCAGCATCCGGACCCGCCCGCTCGACCACGGCGGCGCGTACGCTCCCGCGCCGAGCGGATGCGAGCGGACGAACAGCACGGCGTCGTGACGCTCGAGCAGCCGGACGATCCGGATCCACTCGTCGGCGGCGGGCACGGCCGGGTCTGGGGCACCGTCGCGCCAGGTGGGCGCGTAGAGCACGGCGCGCTGGCCCGGCAGCAGCGGCCCGGTGCGCAGCAGCAGCGTGGTGGCGGCGTCGCGACGGGCGGGCGCGGTGCCGGCGGAGAGCACGTCGACGCGCGGCTCGCCGGTGACCAGCACGCGGTCATCGCCCAGCCCGAACGCGGACTCCAGGCGGCCGCGGGCCCGGTCGGAGGCGGCCGGCATCAGCCGGATGCGCTGCGCCGCGGAGCGGTAGGCGGCGCGGATCAGCCGGCGCAGCAGCGGGGCTCCGGGCACGCGCGGCACCTGCGCGGTCACCGGCGAATCGAGGCCGATCCGCTTGAGCGGGATGCCGTGCCACAGCTGCACCACGAACGCCCCCGAGGAGGCGTACCGGTTCACGTCGCCGAGTCCGTGCGTGACGACCACGACGCCGGCGCGGGCGGTGGTCCACCAGCCGCGAAGTCCCGCCTTCGGCACGGTGCGGATGCCGAGCGCCGCCGCATCCGCCTCCTCGCGCGACGAGGTGGTGAGCCACACGGCGCGGTGGCCGGTGGCGGATGCCACGCGCCACAGCGCCAGGGCGCCGTCGCCGATGCCGGCGCCGCATCCGAACACCCACGTGTCGCCGCGGGGCACGACCAGCGTGCCCAGGCGTCCGAGGGCGTACAGCGGGAGACGGAGGAGCTTCGCCACGTTTCCGCTGCCGAAGGAGAAGGGCGCCACCCGCCGAGCCTATCGCGGTGCGACGTCCTCCCCCGATGCCGATGCCGGTGCCGGTGCCGATGCCGGTGCCGATGCCGGGGCCCGTGCCGGACCGGGCCGGCACCGGCCGGGATCAGAGCTCGAGCTCTCCGAGCGTGACCTCGATCTCCTGCGACTGCCCCTCCCGCACGATCGTGAGGGTGACGGTGCTGCCCGCGGCGGCCGCGCGGACCTGCGCGGTCAGATCGCTGGCGCCGGTGATCGGCACGCCGTCGAGCCCGGTGACGATGTCGCCCTGCTGCAGGCCGGCCTCGCTCGCGGCACCGCGGGGCGTGAGCTCCTCGATGTACGCGCCGGCGACGGTGGCGTCCTCGACCGCCGCGGCGTCGCGGACCGTCGCGCCGAGCAGGCCGTGCGTGGCCTCCCCGTTCTCCATCAGCTCGTTCGCGATGCGCTCGGCGATGTCGGACGGGATCGCGAAGCCGAGGCCGATCGATCCAGCCTCGCCGGACGAGGTGCCGCCCGCCGTGGCGATCGCCACGTTGATCCCGATCAAGCGACCCTGGCTGTCCACGAGCGCGCCGCCGGAGTTGCCGGGGTTGATCGCGGCATCCGTCTGGATGACCGCGATGGAGATGGACTGCGTCGCCTGCTGCGCGCCGAGGCCGGGGATGTCGAACTGGAACGGCCCGCCCTCGCCCGGCTGCTCCTCCTCGGGCTGCTGCTGGTCCTGCCCGGTGTCCGGCGCCGCCGCGGAGGCGATCTGGATGCTGCGGTTGAGGGCGCTGACGATGCCGGTGGTGACCGAGTTGGACAGGCCCAGCGGGGCGCCCACGGCCACGGCGGTGTCGCCGACGTTGAGCTCGGACGAGTCGGCGAACTCGATCGGGGTGAGGTCCTCGGCGTCCTGCAGCCGGATCACGGCGAGGTCGTACACCGGGTCGGTGCCGACGATCTCCGCGGTGTAGATGCGGCCGTCGGAGGTGGTGACCCGGATCGCGGGGTCGGAGGCGGCGCCGCCCAGGGTGACCACGTGCGTGTTGGTGAGCACGTAGCCGTCCTCGTCGAGGATGACGCCCGAGCCGCTGCCGGATTCCTGCGCGCCGGCGACCTCGATGGTGACCACCGACGGCAGCACCTCGGTGGCGATCGCGGTGGTCTCGTTCACGGAGCCGGGGTTGTTCACGGTGATGGTCTCGGGTCCGGATGCCGGGGCGGTGGCCGGCTTGGCGAACACGGCCTGCCCGATCGCGCTGCCCCCGAACCCGGCGGCCCCGCCGACGAGGGCGGCGGCCAGCAGGAGCCCGGCGACCTTCGCGGCCCCGCCGGGCTTCCGCGCGGCCGGAGCGGCGGAGCCGTCCGCGGGCGCGGCCGGCCCGGTCTGCGCCGGTGCGCCGAAGGCGGCGCCCGGGGCGGCGTGGCCGGCGGCGGGCGAGCCGGTCCGGATCGGCGAGGTGGAGGCGAACGCGTCCGGCAGGCGGTGTCCCTCGGGGATGCGGCTGCCGGGGGCGGAGTCGCTGCCGCCGGGGGTGGGCTCGGGGGTGCTCTTGTCGTTCATCTGTGCTCCTTCACAACGCCCCTTCAGCGTGACGCGTCACCCTGTGCGTTTGATATGGCCGGGTTGGACGTCTCCTATGGTCTTAGCCTGTTCTGCATGGATGTCACTCCCGGCGCCTGGCGGCGCACTGCGGCAGGAGCGGGCCTTCTCTCACCCTCGGGCGAGGTGGCTCCCACCATCTTCGCAGAGATGTCCGCGGCGGCCGTGCGCACCGGCGCCATCAACCTCGGTCAGGGCTTCCCCGACGAGGACGGGCCCGCGGAGGTGCTCGAGGCTGCACGCGAGGCGATCGCGGCGGGCGTCAACCAGTACCCGCCGGGGCGCGGCATCCCGGATCTGCTGCTGGCCATCTCCGAGCACCAGCGGCGCTTCTACGGGCTCGAGGTCGACCCCGAGCGGGAGGTGCTCGTCACCGCCGGCGCCACCGAGGCCCTCACCGCCACCCTGCTCGCGCTGATCGACTCCCCCAAGGACGAGGTCGTGGTCTTCGAGCCGTACTACGACTCCTACGCCGCCGCGGCGGCCCTGGCCGGCGCGCGCCTGCGGACCGTGCCGCTGCGGCGCCCCGGGTTCCAGCCGGACCTGGATGAGCTCGCCGAGGTCGTCAACGACCGCACTCGGATCATCCTCGTGAACGATCCGCACAACCCCACCGGCGCCGTGTTCGCGCCCGACGTGCTCGCAGAGGTGGTGCGCCTGGCCGAGCGGCACGACGCGGTGATCGTCACCGACGAGGTGTACGAGCACCTGTCCTTCCACGCCCCGCACACCCCGATCGCGACGCTGCCGGGGGCCGCCGAGCGCACGCTGACGATCTCCTCGGCGGGGAAGACGTTCTCGACCACGGGGTGGAAGATCGGCTGGGTGCACGGGCCGGCGGCGCTCATCACCGCGGTGCTCACGGTCAAGCAGTTCCTCACCTACGTCAACGGCGCGCCGTTCCAGCCGGCCGTCGCCGTCGGCCTGCGCCTGCCGGACGCGTACTTCGCGGATGCCGCCGCCGCGCTGCTCCGCAAGCACGAACTGCTGGACGGGGCCCTGCGCGCGGCCGGCTTCGAAGTGCATCCGCCGCAGGGCGGGTACTTCACGGTCGCGGATGCCACGGCGCTGGGCGGGGCGGACGCCGCCGCCTTCTGCCGGGCGCTGCCGGAGCGCGCCGGGGTCGTCGCCATCCCGCTCACGGCGTTCGTCGCCCCCGAGCGGCGCGGGGACTACGCCGGTCTGGTCCGCTTCGCCGCCTGCAAGCGCGTCGAGGTGCTCGAGGAGGCCGCGCGCCGCCTCGCCGCCCTCTGACCCCGCCCCCGCCCTGACCCCGCCCCGCCCCCGCCCTGACCCCGCCCCCGACCCCCGCCCCGAGCTCGACATCGGCCCGGACCTCGATCCCGAGCTCGGCCGTTTGGGGCGGATCTTCGCGTTCGGGGCGGAGCTCCCCCGCCCCGAACGCGAGAATCCGCCCCAAACCCGAAGAAGCCGGGGCCGGGGGGCGTCAGGCGGGGACGACCCGGTAGCGGCGCAGACGCAGAGCGGGGTTCGTGTCGCGCACGCGGGCGATGACGGCGGGGGCGAGGGCCGCGACGGCGACCCCCTCGCCGGAGCCGACTCCGGCGAGCACGACGCCCTGCGGGTCGATCACCTGCGACAGGCCGACGCCGATCGGGCCGGGATGGTCGGCGGAGACGACATAGGCGGTGTTCTCGATGGCTCGGGCGGTGAGCAGCGTCTGCCAGTGGTGCTCCTTGAGCGGACCGCGTACCCATTCCGCCGGCACGACCAGCACGTCCGCGCCCCGGTCGATCAGGGTGCGCGCCACCTCCGGGAAGCGCAGGTCGTAGCAGGTCATGAGTCCGACGGTGAGCCCGCCGGCCTGGAACACGGCGTCGGCGTCCAGCGCGCCCGGCTCGATCCAGTCCGATTCCGTCTGCCCGAACGCGTCGTACAGGTGCTGCTTGCGGTACACGGCACGGATGCCGCCGGCATCCGCCGCGATCACCGTGTTGCCCACCCGGCTCCCCTCCCCCGCCTCGACGAGCCCGGCCACCACGGTCACGCCGTGCTGCGCGGCGAGCCGGCGCAGCACGGTCGCGAACGGCCCGTCCAGCGTCTCGGCGTTCGCCGCGAGGGTGTCGTCCATCGGGTCGACGAAGTAGCTGGAGTACTCCGGGAAGACCACGAGCGTGGCGCCGCGGGCGGCGGCGTCCGCCGTCAGGGCGGCGACGCGCTCGCGGTTGGCGGCACGGTCGGCATCCGGGGCGAACTGGCAGACGGCGACGGTCAGGTGCGAGTCGGACATGCCCCCATCCTGCCTCGATTCGCCCTCCCCTCGCAGAGCGTGTTAGGGTAGAAGACGTGCCGCGGGGTGGAGCAGTTCGGTAGCTCGCCGGGCTCATAACCCGGAGGTCGCAGGTTCAAATCCTGTCCCCGCAACGAAAGAAGAAGGCCCGGTCCCTCAGGATCGGGCCTTCTTCGCATCTCCGGCACGTGCGGATCGAGGGAGAGGAGCGACGGATGCCCTTCTTCACGATCGGCCACTCCGATCATCCGCTCGACGAGTTCGTGCGGCTGCTGACGGATGCCGGGGCCTCCGCGGTCTGCGACGTGCGGAAGATGCCCGGCTCGCGCCGCAACCCGCAGTTCGGCGAGGACGTCCTCGCCGAGGCCCTGCCGGCCTCCGGCATCCGCTTCCTGCGCCTCCCGGAGCTCGGCGGCCTCCGCTCGCGTGCCGCCGGCGTCCCGCCGGATGTGAACGGGCTGTGGCGCAACCGCAGCTTCCACAACTACGCCGATCACGCGCTGTCGGACGCCTTCCGCGCCGGCCTTCAGGCCCTGCGCGGGCTGCGGGAGGAGAACCCCGCGGTCATGTGCGCGGAGGCGGTGTGGTGGCGCTGCCACCGGCGGATCGTGGCCGACCACCTGCTCGGCGCCGGCGAAGAGGTCGTGCACATCATGCCGGACGGCAGGCTCGACGCCGCACGGCTCACGCCCGGAGCAGCGGTCGGAGCCGGCGGCGTCGTGACCTATCCGGCCGCCTGACCCGAGGAGCCCGCGGCCGCCGCGTCGCCGCTCGTCGCGGCCGCGTCGCCGGAGGCGTGCTCGAGCTCGCAGTCCGGACCGGGGAACACCAGCGATTCGTGCCCGTCGTCGAAGCGGATCAGGTACGGCGGACCACCGTCCTCCCCGCGCGCCTCGAGCACCTCGCCGTGCCGGTCGGTTCGTCCCACCCGCGCCCCATGGATGACCACGCGGGAGCCAGCTGTGATCTGCATGTCAGCCACCTCTTTCGACGGAATCGATACGATCACCGATTCCCATTCTCCGCGAGCGCGTGGCCGAATTCCAGGGGCGCACACGCCGCAGGCCACACGCCGTCGCCGCGCACGCCCTCTGCGCGCAGACGACGTCGCCGCCGGATGCACGTGCGGCGGCATCCGGCGGCGACGAGGTGTCAGGACGGGCTCACTCCCCCGCCGTGGCCTCCTCGAGCTCGAGGAGCTTGCGCACGGCCTCGGTGAGCTTCTTGTCCTCCGCGGCGAACGTCTCCAGGTCGCCGGCGCGGAGCGCGGCGTCGCGGGCCGCGAGCGCGTCGCGCGCCGCCTGCAGCGTCTCCTGCCGGACCTCCGACGGCTCAGTGGGCGGCGGCTCCTCGCCGCCCGTGCCGGGATCGGTCGGCTCGATCTCCTCGTCGCCGCCGGCCGCGCCCGCGTCTCCACCGAACAGCGCGTCCAGCGCCTGGCTCAGCGTGTCCTCGAAGGCGACCTCGTCGCCGAAGGCGACCAGGATCTTGCGGAGGTTGGGCAGCTGCGTGCCCTCGGACGACTGCACGTACACCGGCTGCACGTACAGCAGGCCGCCGCCGACCGGCAGGGTGAGCAGGTTGCCGTAGCGCACCTCCGACTTGCCGAGGGTGAGCACGTTCAGCTGGTCGGCGATCGCGGTGTTCGAGTCGAAGGTGTTCTGCACCTGACCGGGACCCGGCACCGTGGTGGCGGTGTCGATCTCCAGCAGTCGCAGCTTGCCGTAGCTCTCCGCCTTCTTGCCGGGCTCGGATCCGGCATCCGAGTCGACCGCGAGGTAGCCCATCAGCACCTCCCGGCTCTCATTGCCCTGCGAGGCCGGGATGAAGCTGGAGAACATCGAGAAGCGCGGCTCCTCCTGATCCGGCATCTTCATGGTCAGGTAGTACGGCGGCTGCAGCTGGTTCTTGTCGCGCGGGTCGTTCGGCGTCTGCCAGCGGTTCACCTCCTGCGCGAAGGCGCCGGCGTCATCGATGTGGTAGATGCCGAGGATGTCCCGCTGCACCTTGAACAGGTCGGTCGGGTATCGGACGTGGCTCATCAGCTCGCCCGACATCTCGCTGATCGGCTTCACCGTGTTCGGGAAGATCTTCTGCCACGCCTGCAGCAGCGGGTCCTCCTCGTCCCACGCGTACAGGGTGACGGAGCCGTCGTACGCGTCGACGGTGGCCTTCACTGAGTTGCGGATGTAGTTGATGTCGTCCCGCGCGAGGGTGGGGGCGGGCATCGTGGAGTCCGCGATGGCATCGGCGAGGCTGACGCTCGTCGAATACGGGTAGGTCGAGCTGGTCGTGAAGCCGTCCACGATCCAGACGATCCGGCCGTCCACGACGCTCGGGTACGGGTCGCTGTCCAGCGTCAGGTACGGGGCGACCTTCTGCACGCGGGTCTTCGGGTCGCGGTCGTAGAGGATCTGCGACTCGGAGTTCACGAGGTTCGAGAACAGGATCTGCTCGGACTGGAACTTCAGCGCATACAGCAGCTTCGTGAACGTGTTCCCGATGCGCGGACCACCGTCGCCCTTGAAGGTCGTCTTGGTGTCGTTCGCGCCCTGCTCGCCGCGCGGGTAGTCGATCTCGACCGGCTCCCGCCCCTCCGGGGCGCCGACGATCGAGTACTCCGGGGACGACTCGCCGAAGTACACCCGCGGCTCGAACTTCTCGCTCTCGGTGAGGAAGCCGGAGGACGGGATGCCCCGCTCGAGGAACACCGGCTCGCCGTCGCTGGTGCGCTGGTTGCCGGCCATCGCGACCAGGCCGTAGCCGTGCGTGTACACCGCGACGCGGTTGTTCCAGCTGTCGCCGCCGCCGAGCTTGGTCATGTCGAGGTCGCGCACGGCGACCACGGTGTCCTGCATCTGCCCGTCGATCTCGTAGCGGTCCACGTCCAGCGGCTGGTTGAACTGGTAGTAGGAGCGGTACTGCTCGAGCTGCCGCACGGTCGGGCCGATGACGCCCGGGTCCATGATGCGGACGGATGCCGTGGTGGCGGCGTCCTCGCGCAGCTGGCCGGCCTCGGTGTCGGTCTCGGCCGTGAACGGGGTCACGGTCATGTCGGCGACGCCGAACGCCTCCTTGGTGCTCTGGATGTTCCGGTCGTAGTACTCGGCCTGGTAGGCGTTCTTGTTCGGCTCCACCTGGAAGGTCTTCACGACCCAGGGGTAGCCGACGCCGATCACCAGGGAGGCGACGATGAGCAGCGCGGTGGCCGCGAGCGGGAAGCGCCAACGGCCGATCACCGCCGTGACGAAGAACAGCACCGCGACGACGGCGGCGAGGATCGACAGGATCGCCAGACCCGGGATGGTGGCGTTCGCGCCGGTGTACGCGGCACCGGTGATCCGGTCCTCCGGGGAGACCAGGGTCAGGTAGCGGTCCAGCCACAGGCTCGCCGCCTGCACCAGCAGATAGAGGCCGGCGAGGACGGCCAGCTGGATGCGGGCGGGCTTGGAGATGCGCAGCTCGCGCTGCCCGATCCGCACCGAGCCGTACAGGTACGACACCAGTGCGGTGATCACCAGGCACAGCAGCAGCACCGCGCTGACGTACGCGAGCAGCGCCGAGTAGAACGGCATCGCGAACAGGTAGAAGCCGGTGTCCACGCCGAACTGCGGGTCGAGGGTGTCGGTGGTGACGCCGTTCGCCCACAGCCACGCGGTCTGCCAGTTGCCCGCGGCGGCGAAGCCGGCGAAGACGCCGAAGAAGATCGGCATGCCCCACATCGCGAGGCGCCGCAGCGGCTCCACCACCTCCTGGTAGCGGTCCAGCTGCGAGCTCAGCCTCACGTACACCGGGCGCAGCCGGTAGGCGAGCTGGATGCACACGAAGATCGGCGCCGCCATGCCCAGGAACCCGATCGCGAACATCGTCGCCGTTGCGATCCACTGGGTGGTCAGCACGGACGCGAAGGTCAGCTGGTCGAACCAGAGGAACTCGGTGTACAGCGAGGCGAAGACGAAGAAGGCCGCGATGAGCGCGGCGATGATGGCCACCGAGATCGCGAGGATGCGGCGGGAGGCACGGGGCGTGGCCGGGTTCGGCGCTGAGGTCGTGGTCACCCGTCCATCCTAGGCAGGCCAGGCTATGGTTCGGCCCGGAGTCGCGGCGGATGCCCGGGGCGGACGCTTCGACGGGCTCAGCGGGCGGAGGCGCAGGTGGGGAGGTCGGCGGTGTCGCCGCCCTCCGCGATGACCTCGAGGATCTCCAGCGACTCGTCGAGGGTGGCGGTGCGGAACACCTGCAGGCCGTCCGGCACATGCCCGACCACCTCGTCGCAGTTGTCCGCCGGGGCGAGGAAGTACTCGGCGCCGGCATCCCTCGCGCCGTACAGCTTCTGCCGGATGCCGCCGATCGGGCCCACCGCCCCCTCGGCGTCGATCGTGCCGGTGCCGGCGATCCGCTCCCCGCCGGTGAGCTCCCCGGGAGTCAGCAGATCCACGATGCCGAGCGCGAACATCATCCCGGCGCTGGGGCCGCCGACGTTGTCGAGCTGGATGGTCACATCCAGCGGGAACGAGTAGTCCGTGGTCAGCGAGACGCCGATCAGCCACACGGTCTCGCCGGCGGCATCCTTCTCCCGCTTCGGGGTCACGGTGACGGTCCGCTCCTCCCCCTGCGCGTCCGCCACACGGAGCTCGACGGGGTCGCCCTGGCCCTGCTGGATGGCGTCGCGCAGGCCGGTGGCCGACTGTACGGGCGTGCCGTTCGCCGCGAGGATGACGTCCCCGGCGGCCAGCAGACCCTGCGCCGCGGCATCCTCCAGCACCTCGACGACCTCGACGCGCGCGCCGACGTCGTAGCCGAGCTCCGTGAGCGCCGCCGCGGTGGCCTCGTGCTGCGAGTCGACCATGAGCACGGCGTTGCGCTCGTCGCGCTCCTCGGTGCTCACACCCTCGGGGAACACGGTCTCGATCGGCACGACCGCGCGGGTCGGGTCGGTCCACGCCATCGCCAGCTCGAACCAGCTCGGTGTGCGCTGGCGGTTGCCGACCACCTGCACCGTGGTGAGGTCCAGCGCTCCCTCGGCCGGGTACGTCTCGGCACCCTCGATCTCGATCAGCGGCACCTCCGTGCCGTCGGCGCTCTTCGCCGAGCCGAGGGTGTCGTAGACCGGTCCGGGCCGCTGGATCACGTACTGGGTGGGCACGAAGGTGAGACCGACGAGGGCCGCGAGCGCCACGCACAGGCTCCACACCCCCACGCCGACGCGCGGACCACGGCGCTGGGACAAGGTCGACCTCCGGGACGTTCGCGAGCGGCGTACAGGGATCCGCGCCCCTCGGGTACGGGCGCGGCGAGCTGTGACTAGCGTAGATCGCACAGGCTACGCGCGTGCTGAGAGGGCGATCGAGATGGCAGACCAGGACCCGTCGGACTTCGAGGAGTTCCTCCGCCGCATGATGGCCGGGGGCGACGTCGATCCCGAGGCGATGCGCGAGGCGCTCTCCGGCATGGGCGGCATGCCGCTGGACCCCGCCATGATGGCCGGCTTCATGTCGCAGATGCAGGCGGCGTTCCAGGGCGACCCGTGGCAGAACGCGGAGCGGCAGGCGCTGCACATCGCGAACCGCGACGGGCTGGGCATCACCGACGGCGCCCGCTCGTCGATCGCGGATGCCTTCGGGCTGGCGAACCTGTGGCTGAGCGAGGCGACCACGATCTCCGAGCTCGCCTCCGCGCCGCGGGCGATGACCCGCGGCGAGTGGGTGACGCAGACCCTGCCGGTGTGGAAGGAGATCGCCGGACCGGTGTCGACGAGCATCGCCGACGCCCTCACCTCGGCGCTGGACACGCAGGTCCCCGAGGAGATGCGCGGCCTCGTCCAGGGCGCCGGCCAGCTGATGCGGACCCTGGGCGGGTCGCTGTTCGCCGCGCAGTTCGGGCAGGTGCTCGGCAACCTCTCCCGCGAGGTGGTCTCCGGCGGCGACGTCGGCATCCCGGTGCTACCGGCCGGCACGGCGGCCGTCGTGCCGCAGAACATCGCCGCGTTCGGCGAGGGCCTGGAGATCCCCGAGGATCAGATCGCGCTCTACCTGGCCGTCCGCGAACTCGCCTACGCCCGCCTGTACCGGCACGCGAAGTGGCTGCACCTGCACGTGATGACGCAGCTCACCGAGTTCGCACGCGGCGTCACCGTCGACGTGCAGGCACTCGAGGACGTCGCCAGCCGGCTCGACCCGTCCGACCCCGAGGAGCTGCGGGCGGCGATCGAAGGCGGGGCGCTGCTGCCTGCGCAGACCGAGGCGCAGCGCGAGGCGCTCACCCGGCTGGAGAACCTCGTCGCGATGATCGACGGCTGGGTGGACGTGGTCACCACCGACGCGACCTCGCGGCTCCCGGACGGGGCGCGGCTGGCGGAGGCGGCGCGGCGCCGTCGCGCCGTCGGCGGTCCGGCGGAGGACGCGCTGGGCGCGTTGGTGGGTCTGAAGCTGCGTCCGCGCCGGCTGCGGGAGGCGTCGGCGATGTGGCGCAAGGTGACGGATGCCGTGGGCGTCGCCGCCCGCGACGCCCTGTGGGACTACCCCGACCTGATGCCGGAGGCGTCCGACATCGACGACCCGACCGCGCTCATCGCGCGGCTCCAGGCGACGGCCCGCGGAGAGGCCCCGGCGGCCGACGAGTTCGACGAGGCGCTGGCGCGACTGCTGGAGGGCGACGGCTTCGACACCGACGGCTCCGCCGCGAGCGACCGCGAGCCCGGCACCGCGCCCGAGGACGGTCCCGACGGTGGACCGGACGGGGACGACCGCCGCCCACCGGAGGGCGACCAGCCGGTCTGACCGGATCGTCCTCCACAGGCGGCATCCGTCCGGCATCTGTCCACCGATCGCCCGCGCGCGCCCCGCGCACGGTGACGGGCGCGCACAATCGGGTCATGAGCCCGCTCACTCCGCGCACCGTCATGCGCCTCGATCCGCGGTATCCACTGCTGTGGCGCGACGAGGCCACCGTCCAGTTCGGCCTCGAGGACGTCGCCCGGGTACACGTGGAGCACGCCTGGGTCGAGCCCCTGCTCGTGCGCCTGCGTGCCGGCATCCGCCGCTCGTCCTTCGACGTCGTCGCGCACGGCGTGGGCGCGCCCCGGGAGGCGGCGCGCCGGCTGCTCGACGAGCTCGCCCCGGTGCTGGTGGCGGACCGGCCGCGGCCGCCGGCGGTGTGGATCGAGGACCTCGACATCCTCGACCGGCGCGTGCCGCACCGGCTGCGCGAGGCCCTGCAGGACGAGGGCGTGCCGATCGGGGCGCGCGGCGACGCCGGCGCGGTGGCGGTCGTGGTGGTTGAGGGCGCGGCATCTGCGCAGCAGCTGGCACCGTACCTGCGCGACGACCTCGCGCATCTCCCCGTGGCGTTCGAGGCCGACGCGCTCACCGTCGGCCCGCTCGTCCTGCCCGGCACGACGGCGTGCCTCGCCTGCCGGGACGCGTGGGAGCGGGAGCGCGACCCGGCCTGGCCGCTGCTGCACGCGCAGCTGGTCGCCCGGCGACCCGGTCCGATCCCGGCGGCCCGGGTCGCCGAGGCCGCCGTCCTGGCGGCGGAGCTGTTGCGCGGCGAGACGGCCCCGGGCGCGGAGAACACCCTGGGCGCGGAGACACCCGTGGTCGCGGAGACGCCGCCGGCGGGCGGCATCCGTCCCGGCGTCGACGTGCCGTCGCGGATGGTGCGGGTCAGCCCCGGCGGACGCCGGACATGGCGCGCGGTGGCACCTCACGAAGAATGCCCGTGCCGCGGCCGGTGGTCCCGATCTCCGCGAGGAAGCGCGACGGCGCCCGCTCCCCTCTGCCGGCGGACCGCGCCCACGACAGCGACAGCGTACGCGCGGCCCGCGTGATGCCCACGTACGCGAGGCGGCGCTCCTCGTCGATCTGCTCGAAGGTCGTGGCGTAGGAGATCGGCAGCGCGCCCTCAGCCCAGCCGATCACGTGCACGTGCGGCCACTCCAGGCCCTTCGCCGCGTGCAGGGTCGACAGCGTCACGGTGCGCAGGGTCGGCTCGTGCTGGTCCTTCGCGCGCGCCATCAGCGCGTCCGCGAAGGAGCGCAGCGTGGTGCCCTCCGGCGCCTCCTCCGCGAGCCGCAGGATCGCGCGTCGCGCCTCCCAGCCGTCGCGCTGCGCCCCGCCCGCCGCGGGGGGCTCGTCGGTGAGCCCGAGGCCGCGCAGCACGTCGCGCACCGCGGGCAGGAAGCCGAGATCGGTGGGCGCGACCGCGGCGCCGCGCAGCGCCAGCACGGCCTGGCGCACCTCGGGCATGTCGAAGAACCGGGTGCCGCCGAGCACGGTCGTCGCGACGCCCTGCGCGGCGAGCGCCTGCTGCAGCACGGCCGACTGGGCGTGCGCCCGGTAGAGCACCGCGATGTCCGAGGGGGAGGTGCCGCCGGCGATGCGCGCGGCGACGGCCGCGGCCACGCCCTCCGCCTCCTCCGTCTCCGTGTCGAACACGGTCAGCGTCGGGGGCTCGGCCGAGAAGTCCTCCCGCGCCGGCACCAGGTCGAGCGCGCCCGGACGGCCGCGCATCAGCGCGTTCGCCGCGGCGAGGATCGGCGCGCGGGAGCGGTAGTTCGTCTCCAGGCGCACCACGGTGGCATCCGGGAAGCGCCGCTCGAACTCGAGCAGGAAGCGCTGCTGCGCGCCGGCGAAGGAGTAGATGGTCTGGCTGGCGTCGCCCACGACGCAGAGGTCGCGGCGGTCGCCGAGCCACAGCTCGAGCAGCCGGTTCTGCAGCGGCGACACGTCCTGGTACTCGTCCACCGTGAAGTGCCGGTACTGCTCGTGCACGGCGCGGGCCACGCGCGGCTCCGCCTCCAGCATGCCGGCGCAGGCGAGCAGCACGTCCTCGAAGTCGAGCTGACGGCGCTCGTCCTTGAGCGCCTCGTAGGCGCGCTGCAGGTCCACGAGCTGCTCCGGGCGGATGCCGCTGATCGGGCGGTTCTGCTCGGCGTACCGGTCGATGGAGAGCATCGACACCTTGCGCCATTCGATCTCGGCCGCCACGTCGCGCAGGGTCGCGGTGCTCAGGCGCAGCCGCAGCCCGTCCGCGGCCTGGCCGAGCAGGCGCACCTTGTTGTCGACGATCGCGGGGGCGGTGTCGCCGGCGATCGTGGGCCAGAAGAAGTTCAGCTGCGCCAGAGCCGCGGAGTGGAACGTCCGCGCGGCGACGCCCTCGACGCCGAGCGCACGCAGCCGGCCGCGCAGCTCGCCGGCGGCTTTGGCGGTGAAGGTCACCGCCATCACGCGCGAGGGCGAGTAGGCGCCGGTGTCGACGCCGTGCGCGATGCGGTGGGTGATCACCCGCGTCTTCCCGGTGCCGGCACCGGCGAGCACGGCGACCGGGCCGCGCAGCACGGAGGCGGCCTCGCGCTGCCGTTCGTCGAGGGCGTCCAGTGCGCTCACGACGACACGCTCCGCTCGCTCGGCGCGGGCGCGTCCGGTGCACCGCCCTGGGGCCGGCCGCGCCCGCTCGCCGCCCCGCCGCGCTCCTCGTACCAGTCCTGGATGAGGGCGCGGGCGATCGATGCCTCGCCGGGCAGCCCGACCGGGCCCTCTCCGGCGAGCGCGGACCCGATCTCCGCGCGGCTGAGCCAGCGCACCTCGAGGATCTCCTCGCCGTCCGCCCGCACGTCCTCGTCGGCGGCGACCGCCCGGAAGCCGATCATCAGGGAGCGCGGGTACGGCCAGGCCTGCGAGGAGAGGTAGCGGATGCCGGCGATGCGGACCCCGGCCTCCTCGGCCAGCTCGCGGTGGATGGTCGCCTCCAGCGACTCCCCCGCCTCCGCGAAACCGGCGAAGCACGAATGCATCCGCCCGCCCCACCGGGTGTTCGCGCCGAGCAGGAGGCGTTCGCCGTCCGGGCTCTCCACGGCGACGATGACGGCCGGGTCGGTGCGGGGGAAGTGCTCCGCACCGCATCCGGGGCAGCGGCGGGACCACCCCCCCTGCCGCAGCTCGGCCGCGGTGCCGCAGCGCGGGCAGAACCGCGCGTCCCGCAGCCAGCCGGCGAGGGCGACCGCCCCCAGCAGCAGCTGCTGGTCGTGGGTGCCGAGCCGTGGCGCGACCTCACGCACACCGAGCCACATCTCCTCCGGGGCGGCGTCCAGGCTGTCCTCGATCGGCGGCACGGCGGCGAGCAGCAGAGGCGCGCCGTCGCGGTCGCGCCCCAGCAGCGCCCACTCCGCCGCCTCGGCGTCGACGATCTCCGCCGCCGGACTGCGCAGCAGCGCGTCGTCGTGCACGCGCAGCCTCCCCTCCCGGACGACGATCGTCCGGGAGCGGGCGTCGCCGCGCAGGCGCTCCAGCACGCCGGGCTCGTCGCGCAGCTCGGCGGCGCGGTCGAGCGTCATCGGCGCATCGGTCATGCGGGTCCCCTCACAGCTCGCTCTCGCCGGTGTGCCCGCAACGGGCGTGGCGTGGGCCTCGCGGCCGAGCCGCACATCTACCCTTGTGGGCATGGCACGCTCTCCCTTCACTCTAGTGGCGGCGGTCACGGCCGCACTGCCCGGGGCGGATGTCACCGGGGCCCGTGCGCTCACCGCGGGCGGGGACGGGCGCTTCGACTCCGCGGTGGCGACGCTCGCCGACGGTCGTGAGCTGGTGATCCGGGTCGCGGAGGACGACGAGGCCGCGCTCGAGCTGGCCGAGGAGGCCATTGCGCTGCGGGCCCTCACCTCGGGAGTTCGGGAGATGCTGCCGTTCGCGGTGCCCGAGTACGTCGGCGAGACGCGCGTCGGCGAGGCCCGCGCCCTCGTCACGGATCTGCTTCCCGGATTCCAGATCGACGCCCCGCACGTGCCGGCCGGCCGGGGTGCGGCGCCGTCGATCGGCGCGGCGACCGCGGCGGTGCACGCGCTCCCGGCATCCGTGGTGCGCGGGGCGGGACTGACCGTGCGCGACGCCGCCGACGTGCGCCGTGAGGTCGAGCAGCTGGTCGATCGCGCCGCCGCGACCGGCCGGGTGCCCGCCCGTCTCACTGCGCGCTGGCGGGATGCGGCCGGTGGCGATGCGCTCTGGCGTTTCGAGTCGACGGTGACTCTCGGGGGCGCGCAGGCGGGCTCGTTCCTGTTCCAGGACGACACCGAGCACGGTCCTCAGGTGACCGGGGTGCTGGGCTGGCGGGGGCTGTCCGTCGGCGATCCCGCTGTCGACCTGTCCTGGCTGTCGGCCGCTCCGGACGCCGCCGAGGACGTGCACGCCGCCTACCTCCGGGCCTCGGCGAGAGCGGTGGACGAAGCGCTCCGGGTGCGCGCACGTCTGCACGCCGAGCTGGAGTTCGCGCGCTGGCTCCTCCACGGGGAGTCGCTGCACCGTCCGGACATCGTCGACGACGCGGCCGCCCTGCTCGAGTCGCTCGCGGAGGGCCTGCGCGCCGACGACCTGGCCGTGATCGCCGCGAAGGGCGCGGGCGTGGACTCGGCGTTGGAGGCGGTCGGCCGCGTGCCCGAGACCGTGGCCGTGGCCGTCGACACGTCGATGCAGACCGACGCGTACCGTCCCGAAGAGCTCTGGAGCGCCGACGACCCGAGCGCGGACACCGGCGCGGTGGGTGCCGCGGACGCTGCGGGCGCCGGGTCGGCGGCGGACGGCGGCCCGGCGGACGGCGGCTCGGCAGCGGATGCCGAGCGGGGCACGCCGACGCAGGATCTCACCGAGGTGACCGGTGTGCGCGGCTCCTCGGGCGGTGGAGCGACGGGAGCGGCGCCCTCCGATGGCGCGGTGACGGGGTCTGCGGGATCCGGGGATGCCGGGCCGGAGGGGCTGGACGACGAGGCTCAGCGGGCCGCGCGCGCCGCCCTCCAGCGCTGGACCAGCTCCGCCTCCGACCAGACCCGGTCGTCGCGGATGACGAGGTCGTCGGACACGTAGAACAGCGCCACGTCGATGTCCTCGAGCGGGACGCCGAAGCGACGGTGGTACGCCAGCCGGTAGAGCGCGAGCTGCAGCATCCGCTCCTCCCGCTCGGCCGCGGTGCGCGGCGCCTTCCCGGTCTTCCAGTCGACGATCTCGATCCGTCCGCCACGGTCCTCGCGGCGGTAGACGGCGTCGAGCTTGCAGATGATGATGTGGCCGGCAGGCGTTTCGTCTCGCACGCCTCCGGCGCCCTCGCTCAACGACCAGGAACCGCCGCCGGCAGGCGTTTCGTCTCGCACGCCTCCGGCGCCCTCGCTCAACGACCAGGAACCGCCGCCGGCAGGCGTTTCGTCTCGCACGCCTCCGGCGCCCTCGCTCAACGACCAGGAACCGCCGCCGGCGGGCGGTGCGGCGGGGTCGCTCGATGAGCGGGGGGCGTCGAGGGCGAAGTCGATCTCGAGCTCGACGGCGATCGGACGGAGCGGGCCCCATTCGCTGCGCTCGAAGATCTCCTGCAGCCGGGCGAGGTCGGCGGTGTCCGCCGCGGCGCCGGCATCCGTCTCCTCGTCCAGCTCCCACAGCGCCTCGTCGGGGCGCGTGCCGACGCCGACGAGCTCGGAACGCCGCTCCACCCAGGCGTGGAACAGCGTGCCCAGGCGCGTCTGCCGGTACGGACGCTCCGGCATCGGGCGGACGATGGACGACAGGGTGCCCTGGAAATCGGTGACGTAGTCCTTGAACCGCGATGCCGGCACGCGCGTCGGCGGCGCGGCATCCGTGCCGCGCCGGCGTGCCGCGCGCTCGGCGAGGAGCCGCTCGAGCTCGGGGCTCGGGGCCGGCGGCTGCGGTGACGCCATGGCGGCGCGCACCTCGGCCGCGGCGCGTTCCACGGCGGCGCGGCGTGCGCCGAGCGGGTCCATCGGCCAGGTGAGGGTGTGCCCCGGACCGTCGTACGGGTTCTCTTCGGCGTCCACCGGCGCGATCGCGTCGAGCCCGAGCACATCGAGCGCCTCGACGAGGTACGGGCTCGGCTGACGCGGGCTCTTCTGCCCCGCCCAGTGCGAGCCGCTCAGCAGCAGGTCGGTGCGGGCGCGGGTGACGGCGACGTACGCGAGCCGCCGCTCCTCCTGCTGCTGATAGGCGCGGTAGGCGTCCTTGAACCGCTTGAGCGCACCGCCGTGCGGGTTCGCCTTCGTCGCGCCGCCGGAGAGCGACGCCTGCGCCAGCTTGTGCCGCTTCACCGGGTCGGTCTCGCCCTCCATCGCCGATTCGGGGTCCCATTCGAATCGGGGCAGCGCGTCGCGGTCGCCACGGAGCGCGAACGGCAGCACGCCGAAACCGAACCACCCCGAGGTGTCGGACACGCGAGTGGGGAGCTCATCGACAACCAGCCGCACGACCGCGACGGCATCCCACTCGAGGCCCTTGGATCCGTGGATGGTGAGCAGCTGCACCACCCCGGGCTCGGGCGGCTCCGGCCGCGGCACGAGTTCGTCCGTGCTCTCCGCCTTGTCCAGCCAGGCGAGGAGGCTGCCGATCGTGCCGCGCTCGTCGGCGGCGAGGAAGGCCTTCACCTCGTCGGCGAACGCGCGCAGCTGGGTCGCCGCGACCCGGGCGGTGCCCCGGGTCTCGTTGGCGGCGAGCTCGACGTCCAGCCGCAGTTCCCCTTCGATCATCCGGATCAGCTCGGGGATCGGCTGCGACGCGGCACGCCGCAGGCGTTCCAGCATCTCGCCTGCGGCCCGGATCCGCGCCCTGCCCTCAGGGCTGATCCGCTCCAGCAGCCGGTAGTCGTCGCGGACCGCGCGGACCACGTCCACGGCGTCCACGATCGACACCGCCTCGTCGGCCCCGCGGGAGGAGCGCAGCCGCATCCGGATCTCCTCCGGCAGGGGCATCAGCGCGCTGTCGCGCTCGGCGATGGTGCGCCCGAGGTCGTACAGGGCCGCCATGTCGGCGACGCCCACCCCGAACCGCGGACCGGTGAGCAGCCGGATCAGCGCGGACCCGGCGGTCGGATCGTGCACGACCCGGAGCGTGGAGACGACGTCGACGACCTCGGGAGTGGAGAGCAGGCCGCCGAGGCCGAGGATGCGGTGCGGGATGCCGCGGGCGGCGAGCGCCTCCGCGAAGGTCTGCATGTGCTTCTTGGAGCGGAACAGGATCGCGCCGGTGTGCGGACGTGCGGCGCCGGAGCGGTCATGCTCGGCACGGCGCTCGGCGAACCAGTCCGCGACCTCGGCGGCCTCGTCGTCGACGGTGAGCGGGAACCGCACCTGCACCGTCCCGTCGCCGGCCCCCGGACGCGGATCCAGCGGCGGCACGTCCAGTCCCGGTCGCTGCAGCGGTTCGAGCACGCGGTTGGCGACGTCGAGGATGCGGCGGTCGTTGCGCCAGCTCGTCATCAGGCTGTACGTCTGCGCGGTCCCGTCGCCGGAGAACGCGCCGGCGAACGCGTACAGGTTGTCGGCGCTGGCTCCCCGCCAGCCGTAGATCGACTGATGCGGGTCTCCGACCGCCATCACCGCGGCGTCGCGGAACAGGGCGGCGAGGAACCGGGTCTGGATCACGGACGTGTCCTGGTACTCGTCCAGCAACACCACGCGATGCTGCTGGCGCAGCTCGTCGCGCACATCGGGCGCGGACTCCACGATGTCGTAGGCGCCGGCGACCTGGTCGGCGAAGTCGAGCACGCCGCGGCGCTGCTTCTCGGCGATGTACTCACGCACCAGCCGGGTCAGCGTCGGCACGCTGAGCAGGTTCGTGACCGCCTTGTCCACATCGGGGTTGCCGCGGTACGGATCGAACGCCGCCGCCTGCTCGCGGGCGATCCGCTCGGCGAGCGCGAGGTCGGCGCGGTGGTCCAGCGCATCACCGGCCAGCCGCTGCACGGCGTCGATGACGGTGCCCAGCGCGTAGTCGATCTGCTCCAGCTCGGGCAGGTCGGAGCGCATCACGACTTCGCGCGCCAGCATCCAGGAGGCGGCCTGACTGAGCATGGCGACGTCCGGGTCGCGGCCGATGCGCGCGGCGTGCTCCCGCACGATGCCGTCGGCGAAGGCGTTGTACGTCGACACGCGGGGCCGGATCATCAGCTCCTCGGCGGCGCGCGGTGCCGCCGGGTCCCAGCCGGTGCCGTACCGGTCGGCGAGGGCGTCGAGCACCTGGGCGCGGACGATCTCGCGCTGCCGACCGGGCGCGGCGACGTCGATCCGCTCCAGCGCCCCGGAGGCGACGAGCGCCGGCAGGTGCGGCAGCAGGCCGCGGCGGCGGAACTCGTCGATCACGGCCAGCCGGGCCGCGATGCGCTCGGCGAGCTCACCGGCCGCCTTCCGGGTGAACGTGAGCCCGAGGATCTCGTCGCGGCGCACGTGCCCGTTGGCGACGAGCCACACCACCCGGCCGGACATGGTCTCGGTCTTGCCGCTGCCGGCGCCCGCGACGACGAGCGCCGGCCCCGGCGGGGCTTCGATCACGCGCTGCTGCGCCGGTGTGGGCGGCGGCTGACCGAGGGCGGCGGCGATGTCGGTGGCGGACAGAGTTGCGGCCCCGGCCGCCCGTGCCTCCGCCGTGTCGGCCGTCGCGGCCTCCTCCTCGGTCCTCGTCGCCTCCGTCTCCGTCATCGCGGCGCCGGTGGGGGCGGTCATGCGCTCACCGCCGGGACGGTGTGGATACGGCACGGGTTGATCCGCCGCTGGATGTCGGCGCAGTGCGCCTCGACCTGGGCGGTGAAGCTGCTCGCCGCCATCCCCCGCGCCGCCGCCGCGACCCGGCGCAGGAACGCGGCCCGGGCCTCGTCGTCGAGCGTGTGCTGGTGTGCGATCCGGTAGTCGCTGCCGGAGAGCGTCTTCGAGACGATGACCAGGCGCGCCCCGCCCAGGGTCGCCGGATCGGCGCCGTCGACCAGCCCCTGCTGCACCGCGATCTGGTACGCGGCGAGCTGGGCGTGCTCGAGCACGCGGGCATCCGACTCGGGGTCGTTCTTGCCGGTCTTCAGATCCACGACGACCGTCCGCTCCGCGCCGGGCGGTCCGGACATCGGCTGCCAGCCGCGCGCCCGGGCGGCGGGATGCTCCCCCGCGCCGGCCGGGTACGCCTCGACCCGGTCGATGAAACCGCTGACGATCGCGTGCGGGGCATCCGCCGCCTCCTCCACCGGCAGCACGCGCGGCGTCCCCCCGTCCTCGTCGTCGAGTGCCACCGCGAAGCGGAACTCGGACTCGCTGCCGATGACGCGGCCGCCGTCGCGGGAGACCGTCGTCAGGTACGCGTGCAGGCGCTGGACCAGCTGGTCGGCGCGGCGCTGCTCCTTCCGCCCGATCCACGCCGTCTCGAAGTCCAGCTCGGGCCAGTGCTCGGCGACGACCTCCCGCATCCGCTCCAGGTCGCCGTCGGGCACCCGTTCCATCGCCTCGTGGATGATCGTGCCGATCCCCGCGGACGGCGGCAGGACGGTGTCCCCGCCCATCGCCGCGATCACCCAGTTCAGTCCGCACTCCTCGTAGGACTCCATCTTCGACGGCGACACCCGCGCCCCCTCCGCGGTGAGATCCCGCAGCGGGGCATCCGTCGACGGCGGGAGGACGCCGTACCACTCTGCCGGGTCGGCGCCGGGCACCTCCTCCCGCGCGAGCACCGCCAGCTGTGCCGCGGCCTCCGCGCGCGCCGCCTCCGACGCGGACTCGGTGAGCGTGCGCCGGTGCCGTCCGACGAGGCCGCGCAGGGTGAGCGGATGCTCAGCCGACGGATGCGCGTCGACCGGCGCAGGGCTCGGCAGGAAGGCGAAGAACGGGCTGGGTGTGAGATCGTCGTCGTCCACAGCGGTCACGAGCAGCCGCCGTCGCGCGCGCGAGATCGCCCGCACGAACAGGCGCAGCTCGTCGTGGAGAACCCCGCGGCGGCGGTCGAGCACGCTCGGCTCGGGGGCGGGCGCGCCGCTGCGCATCGCCGTGAGGGCGTCGGCGAGGCGCCAGGTCTGCAGCAGTCCCCCGCGCAGTCGGAGGTTGGGCCACACACCGTCCTGCACGCCGGCGACGACGACGGCGTCGAACTCGGTGGACAGCGCGCCGGCGGGGGTCATCAGCGCGACGCGGCCGGGGCGGTCGGGCGTGGAGAGCGTGTCCTCGGGCACCTCGCTGTCGAGGATGTCGTGCACGAACGCGCTGGGCGGCTGGTTCGGTTCGCGCTCGACGAAGCGCTTCGCCGCGTCGAACAGGGCGACCAGGGCGTCCAGGGCGCGCGCGCTCTCCGCGCCGGTGGGCTGCAGTGCGGCTTCACGCCAGGCCACGTGCAGACGCCGGCCGTCCACCGCGCGCGCGGCGTCCCACACCCGCCAGAGCAGGTCGTGGATGGTCTCTCCGTCGGCGGCGCCGACGGCGACCGCCGCGAGCGTCTCCGCGAAGCGGGCCGCGGTGCGCGCCTCGGGCGCGTCGATCAGCGCGAAGTGCAGCGGCTGCGCCATGGCCTGCCGCAGCAGCTCGCGGGACGGGGTCGCCCCGCCCTGTTCCAGTTCGAGGTGCCGCAACCGGGCGCGCAGCCGGCGCAGGCCGATCGCATCCATGCCGCCGAAGGGCGTGCGCAGCGCCTCCTCCAGCGCCTCCGCGGTGCGCTCCTCGACCGGCGTCAGCGCGAGCCGCACGATCCCGACGATGTCCCGCACGATGCCCTCGCTGCCCAGCGGGCGCTGCACGCCGGAGGCCTTCGTCGGGATCTCGCGGGCGGCCAGCTCGGTCTCCAGCTGCGCCACCTGCCGGGTGTCGTGGGCGATCACCGCCATCCGCTCCCACGGGATGCCGTCGCTGAGGTGCCAGTCCCGCATCACCCCGGCGATGCGGTCCAGCTCCTGGTACGGGGAGGGTGCCAGGAAGGCGGTGACGGCCGCCTCGGACTCCTCGGCGGCCGGCGTCCCCGGCGGGCGGCGGTGCTCCACGCGGCCTGCGGTCCCGATCGCCTGGGTCACGGTGCGGACGAGCGCCGTGAGGGCCGGCAGCTGCCGATGCGGCCGGTCGAGCACGTGCACCTCGGACAGCAGCGCGGCGAGCTCGGCGAACCGCTCCGGGCTCGCCCCGCGGAAGACGCCGGAGGAGATGTCCGGGTCGCCGAAGGCGTGCACCGCGATGCCGCGGGAGCGCAGCGCGGTGACCACGGCGATGCCGCCGCGGGTGAGTTCCTGGGCGTCGTCGATGAGGACGACACGCAGCGCCGCGAGCGGCCCGAGCTCTGCCGGGTCGGCTCGGCGCAAGATCGCCGACGCCTCGCTGAGCAGGTCGGCGGTGTCGCGGTGCGCGAAGCGCAGGCCGTCGAGCACGCCCCGGTACTGCACCAGGAAGTCGGCGGCGGCCGCCCATGCCTCGACGCCGTGCGCGCGCAGCTCCTCGGACTGCACGCCGTGCTCGGTGCACTCCGCCAGGAAGGCCCGCAGCTCGGACCGGAATCCCTTCGAAGCGCGGACCGAGGGACTGAGCGCCTCCGGCCAGCGGATGCCGCCGTCCTCGGCGTCCCCCTCGAGCAGGTCGGCGATGATCCGGTCCTGGTCGGCGCCGGTGAGCAGCGCGGGCGGCTCCTGCCCGGCGCGAACCATAGCACCGCGGACGACCTGGAACGCGAACGACCCGAGAGAGCGGGCCAGCGGGCCGGGTGTGGCCTGGGCGATGCGCACCCCGATCCGGTCGCGGAGCGCGGTGGCGGCGGGGCGGCTGGGCGTCAGCACGAGCAGCTCCTCCGGCCGCATCCCGCCGGCGAGGAGGTGCACGACGCGGTCGATCAGCGTGCGGGTCTTGCCGGTGCCCGGGGCGCCGATGACGACGCCGGAGGCCGAGGCGGGCGCCTCGATCACGGCGCGCTGGGCGGCATCCTGGGTCATGTCCTCCACGCTAGCGGCGGCGCCCGACATCGGCCCGCGCACGCTGTGCGCCCACGGCGAAACCGCGCCCACGCCCCGCCGTCGGGTCTGCACCGCGGGGTAGAGTTGCCGTGTCCCAGACCTGGAGGAGACCGCGTGGAAATCCGCATCGGCATCGTGAACACCGGCCGTGAGCTGAGCTTCGACACCGCGAGCAGCGCCGAGGATGTGCGCTCGCAGATCACCTCCGCCCTCGAGCAGGGCGCGACGCACCTGACGCTCGCCGATGTGAAGGGCAACACGTACGTGGTGCCGACCGTCAACCTCGCGTACGTCGAGATCGGCACCGAGGAGTCCCGCCGCGTCGGGTTCGTCGCCTGACATGTACATCCTGCTGGCGCTGATCGCGGCCTGTGCGCTCGGGGTCGCGATGCACTTCGCCCTGCCGCACCGCGAGCTGCGCGGCGTGGCGGTCACCCCGGCCGTCGCCACCGCGGCCGCGGCTGCGATCTACACGGGGATGCAGTGGGCCGGCGTCGCCGAGGCGGACGTCCGGCTGTGGGTCGCCAGCCTCGGCGGCGCGCTGCTGCTCGCGCTGGTCGCCACGCTCGCCCTCACGGCGCAGCGCCGGCGCACGGACGCCGAGGCGAAGCGCGCGCTCGGCATCTGAGCACCGCGTTCCCGGCATCCGGACGCGGCGGCGGGACGCATCCGCAGCATCCGGATGCTAGGAGGCGAGGCCCATCGCGTCCATGCGGCGGGCGTGGGCGGACATCAGCTGGGTGTACACCGGCTCGACGCGCTCCTCGTCCGCGGGGGCGAGCCGCTCCGGACGCAGCGCGCTCCTGCACACCAGCAGCGTGTCGCCCACCAGGCGGCGTCCCCACAGCGACAGCAGCGAGCGCCACTCCGGGTCGCTCTCGATCGTCTCCTGGATGATCGCGACGATCTCGTGCCGGGCGTCGTCCTCGCGCAGGATGGCGGCCACCCGCTCCCCCGTCTCGCCGTAGCTCGAGGCGAGCGCGAGGTAGAAGTCGTCCAGCATCCCCGCGGTGAGGTAGACGGCGAGAAGCGTCTCCCGCGGGCGGGCTCCGATCGTCTTGCGGCGGAACGCGTCCAGGTTCTCCCGGAACGGGAGCATCAGCTGGGTCGGGTCGTCCCCGCGCTCGGCGATCAGCTCGACCATCTCGCGGTGCTTGTCCAGCGCGGCCCCGGCGGCCCGGGACAGCGCCTCCTTCTCGGCGAGATCCGGGGTGGCCCGGATCAGGCGGGTCAGCGTCTCGAAGTAGCCGAGCTGCAGGTAGGCGGCCTGCCCGAGGAAGCGGTTCAGCTCGGGGGCGAGCTCGGCGAAATCGACCCGGGTGGCGCCGCTCGTCTCACCCCGGCTGCGCAGGGAGAGGGGGCGTCGCTGCGGTGCACGCTTCCAGAACCATCGGGCCACCCGCCCAGATTACTCGTGCCGCACCGCTCCGGTGCACCCGGGCTCCTCGGGTAGGCTGGTCACGCCCTGCCATCGGAGCAGGGCCCCGCGCCTGTGACACAGAGACGGCGTGGATCCGTTACGAGGCGGCGCCGGATTCGCGCGGCCGCCGGACAGGCAAGACGAACAGTGACCTCTTTCTCCGATCTCGGAATCGACCAGGACATCGTCGACGCACTCGCCGCCAAGGGCATCGTCGACGCGTTCCCCATCCAGGAGCAGACCATCCCGCTCGGGCTCCCGGGCCAGGACATCATCGGCCAGGCGAAGACCGGCACGGGCAAGACCTTCGGCTTCGGCATCCCCGTGGTGCAGCGTCTCGGCCTCGAACCCGAGCCGGGTGTGAAGGCCCTCATCGTGGTGCCCACCCGCGAGCTCGCCGTGCAGGTGTACGAGGACATCGACCTGCTCACCAGCAACCGCTCCACGAGCGTCGTCGCGATCTACGGCGGCAAGGCCTACGAGGGGCAGATCGAGCAGCTCAAGGCCGGCGCGCAGATCGTCGTCGGCACGCCGGGACGCCTGATCGACCTGGCCGGGCAGCGCCTGCTCGACCTGTCCAACGCGACGGAGGTCGTGCTGGACGAGGCCGACAAGATGCTCGACCTCGGCTTCCTCGCCGACATCGAGAAGATCTTCCAGAAGGTGCCGGAGAAGCGGCACACGCAGCTGTTCTCGGCCACGATGCCCGGCCCGATCGTTGCGCTCGCGCGCCGGTTCATGTCTAACCCGATCCACATCCGCGCGAACGACCCCGACGAGGGCCTCACACAGGCGAACATCAAGCACATCGTGTACCGCGCTCACGCCCTGGACAAGGACGAGATCATCGCCCGCATCCTGCAGGCGGAGGGCCGCGGCAAGACCGTCATCTTCACCCGCACCAAGCGCGCCGCGCAGAAGCTGCACGACGAGCTCGCCGACCGCGGGTTCAACGTCAGCGCCGTGCACGGCGACATGGGCCAGGATCAGCGCGAGCGCTCGATGGCGGCGTTCAAGGCCGGCAAGAAGGACGTGCTGATCGCGACCGACGTGGCCGCCCGCGGCATCGACGTGGACGACGTCACGCACGTGATCAACCACACCATCCCGGACGAGGAGAAGACGTACCTGCACCGCGCCGGCCGCACCGGCCGCGCCGGCAAGACCGGCATCGCGGTCACGTTCGTGGACTGGGAGGACCTGCACAAGTGGGCCCTCATCAACCGGGCGCTCGAGTTCGGCCAGCCCGAGCCGACCGAGACCTACTCGTCCAGCCCGCACCTGTACACGGATCTGAACATCCCCGAGGGGACGAAGGGCCGGATCGTCACCGCGCCCAAGGCGGAGAAGCCCGCGGGCGAGCGTCGTCAGCGTCAGCCGCAGAAGGCCGAGGACGCCGTCGCCGAGGGAACGGCCGAGGGCGGCACGCGTCGTCGGCGCCGCCGTCGCCGCGGCTCCGACCGCGTGGGTTCGACGTTCGCCGAGGGCGCGGAGGGTGCCGAGAAGCCGGCATCGGCTGCCGCATCGGATGCCGCGCCCGCGGCCGACCGCGACGCCGAAGGCGCCGGCACGCACGACGGCACCGGGCGCGAGCACCACGACGGCAAGCCGGCCCCGGCGCGCCGTCGCCGCCGTCGTCGTGGCGGCGGGACCCCCGTCGCCGGCGCCTGAGGCCGGCGGCCGCCTGAGCCGGAAGCGCCTGAGCCGGAAGCCGCCTGAGCCGGAGGCCGGCAGCGGCATCCGATCCGCGGCGGCGCTCAGCCGAAGTGCGGCGGCGTGCCGGTGGCGCGCTCGATGATGCGCGCCACCATGTCGTCCGCGGTGGTGTTCTCCCCCGGACGGTTCGGCTTGCCCGTGCCGTGGTAGTCGCTGGAGCCGGTGACGATCAGGTCGTGGTCGGCGGCGATGCGCCGCAGGATCCGCTTGCCGTCCTCGGTGTTCTCGCGGTGGTCGATCTCGAAGCCCGCAAGACCCGCGGCGATCAGCCGCTCGATGACTTCCAGCGGCAGCATCCGGTCCCGTCCCGCGGTGACCGGATGCGCGATGATCGCCACCCCGCCGGCATCCGTGATCAGGCGCACGGCGGCGAGCGGGTCGGGCGCGTAGTGCGGCTCGTAGTAGCCCTCGCGCGGATGCAGGATGCCGTCGAAGGCCTCGGTGCGATCGCGGACGATGCCGCGGGTGACCAGCGCGTCGGCGATGTGCGGCCGCCCGACCGTGGCGTCCCCCGTCG
Source organism: Microbacterium neungamense (assembly GCF_024971095.1). Classification (NCBI taxonomy): domain Bacteria; kingdom Bacillati; phylum Actinomycetota; class Actinomycetes; order Micrococcales; family Microbacteriaceae; genus Microbacterium; species Microbacterium neungamense. Next base: position 776,361 of record NZ_CP069717.1, on the reverse strand, counting down.
TGTGCGCCAGCACGTCCTCCCAGCTCAGGTCGTAGTCGCGCGAGATGTTGCGCACCATGCGCTCGGCCCGCCCGATCCGGTCGCCGCGGATCCGTTCGGTCTCGGCGCGCAGGGCGGGGTCCTCGGGGTCGAAGAGGTAGCCCAGCACGTGCACGCTGCGCCATTCGTGCTTGGCGGAGAGCTCCATGCCGGGCAGGAAGGTCATCCCGAGCTCCGCGGCGACGGCGCCCGCCTCGGCCCACCCGGTGGTGCGGTCGTGGTCGGTCAGCGCGAGGGTGCGGATGCCGTGCGCGTGCGCCTGCCGGACGACCCGGCCGGGCGACTCCGTGCCGTCGGAGTGGTTGGAGTGCAGGTGCAGGTCGCTCGGACCCGCGAACCGCTGTGGCTCCCCCGTCGTCATCCTTCGAGAGTACCGATCCGGAGGGACCCCGGCGGTCAGGGCGGTCACAGCCCGCTCCCCTACGCTCGGAGGCGATGCTTCGACTCCTCGGGATCCTGATCACCGTGCTGTACGCGATCGCGGCGGCGGTCGTGGTGTGGCCGCAGTTCTTCCGGCTGGAGCACACCTTCCCGATCGCCCAGGTCGTCGCCGCCCGCGGCCTCATGCTCGGCGGATTCCTGGCGGTGGCCGTGATCGCGCTGCTGCTCCTGCTGGCCCGTCCGCTGCGCGGCTTCGCGGCATCCGTCCTCATCGTCTCGCTGCTGGCCGCGGGCGCGACGGGCGCGATCGGGGCGATGCGCGGCTTCTCCACCGGAACGCTGCCTGCCAAGACGGAGTCCAGCGTGCGGGTGATGACCTGGAACACCGCGGGTGAGGCGGTGCCGGCGGAGACGATCGCCGCGGCGGTGCTCGAGCAGCAGGCCGACATCGTCGCGCTGCCGGAGACCGCGGAGGCGGTGGGCGAGCGCATCGCGATCATGCTGCGCGAGCAGGGGCATCCGATGTGGGTGCACCACGTGAACTCGCGGCCGGACGTTCAGAACGGACCGCAGGCGTGGCAGACGACGATCCTGATCTCGCCCGAGCTGGGCGATTACTCCGTGATCCAGTCCTCGCAGGACGGCACCAGCAGCACCGGGGCGCTGCCGAGCGCGGTCGCCATGCCGGTCGACGGCACCGGCCCGACCGTGGTGGCCGTGCACGCCGTGGCGCCGCGCGAGGAGGACATGGCGCAGTGGCGCGCGGATCTCTCCTGGATCGCCGACCAGTGCCCCGAGGGCGACTTCATCCTGGCCGGCGACTTCAACGCCACGCTCGACCACATGGCCTCGCTCGGCGTGGACGGCGGCGACATGGGCTACTGCCGGGACGTCGCCAGCCGCACCGGGACCGGCATGGCCGGCACCTGGCCGACGGACATCCCGGCGCTCGCCGGCGCTCCGATCGACCACATCATGGCCAGCCAGAACTGGACGCCGACCGGCTCCGCGGTGCTCGGCGACGACGCCGGAAGCGACCACCGGGCCGTGGTGGCGCAGCTCGAGCCGGCAGGCTGAGGTTCCGGCATCCGCGCGTCTGCGGCGTCAGAGGTCGGTGAGAAGATGGACGCATGAGCAGCGCAGCCGACGAGAGCACGACCGCGACCGAGACCGCGGAGGCCGAGAACTCCAACCGCAAGCAGCCGTTCCCCCGCGGCTTCCTGGACACCATCTCGACGGGATGGGCGGAGCGTCCCGAGTCGCTGCCGCCCGCTCGCGCACAGGCGTCCTACGCGGCGGCCCGTCGCGCCGCGGTGTCAGCGGCCTTCCCGGGCAGCCGCCTCGTCGTGCCGGCCGGGTCGCTGAAACAGCGCAGCAACGACACCGACTACCCGTTCCGCGCGCACTCCGCCTTCCTGCACCTGACGGGATGGGGCGAGGATGCCGAGCCGGACTCGGTGCTCGTGTTCGAGCCGACGTCCGACGGCCACGACGTCACCCTGTACTTCCGGGAGCGCGCGGACCGCACCACCTCGGAGTTCTACTCGGACGCGACGATCGGCGAGTTCTGGATCGGCCCGCGCCCTTCCCTCGCGGTGGTCGCCGCCGACCTCGGCCTCGCGACCGCGCACATCGACGACTTCCAGGCCGGTGACGACGATCTGGTCGTGGACCAGGACGCCGAGCTGACGCGCTTCGTCTCGGAGCTGCGGCTCGTGAAGGACGAGTACGAGATCGCCGAGCTGCGACGTGCCGTGGAGATCACCCGGAGCGGATTCGACGATGTGATCCGCGCGCTGCCGCGGGCCGTGGAGCACCCGCGCGGCGAGCGCGTGATCGAGGGGGCCTTCCATCAGCGGGCCCGCAGCGACGGCAACTGGGAGGGCTACGACACCATCGCGGCCTCCGGTCCGCACGCCTGCTACCTGCACTGGACGCGCAACGACGGCGCCGTCGTGCCGGGCGATCTCATCCTCGTCGACGCCGGCGTCGAGGTCGACAGCATGTACACCGCTGACATCACCCGCACGCTGCCGGTGAACGGACGCTTCTCCGAGGTGCAGCGGCGGGTGTACGAGACGGTGCTCGAGGCGGCGGATGCCGCGTTCGCCGCGGCCCATCCGGGTGTGAAGTTCCGCGCCGTGCACGAGGCGGCGATGGAGGTCATCGCACGCCGCACCGCAGAATGGGGGCTGCTGCCGGTGTCCGCCGAGGAGGCTCTCGACGCGGATGCCGGTGGTCAGCACCGCCGGTACATGGTGCACGGCACGAGCCACCACCTCGGACTGGACGTCCACGACTGCGCGCAGGCGCGACGCGAGATGTACTACGACGGCGTGCTCGAGCCGGGGATGGTGTTCACGATCGAGCCCGGACTGTACTTCCAGATCGACGATCTGACCGTGCCGGAGGAGCTCCGCGGCATCGGCGTGCGGATCGAGGACGACATCCTGATGACCGCCGACGGGCCGGTGAACCTGTCCGCCGGGATCCCGCGCACCGCCGACGAGGTCGAGGCGTGGATGGCCCGGGCTGCCGGTCGTTGAGCGAGGACGCGCGCAGCGCGACCGAGACGAAACGCAGTGAGGAATCCGAGCCTCCGCAGCCGCCCGCATCCCCGACCGGGAACCCCGCAGCTCACGATGCCGGCACCATGCACGAAGGCCAGCTGAACGTCGACGCGGAACTCGTCGCCTCGCTGGTCGCCGCTCAGTTCCCCCGCTATGCCGGCGCGCCCGTCCGACGCGTCCACTCCGGTGGGACCGTCAACGCGATCTTCCGCATCGGGAGCGACGTCGCCGCCCGCCTTCCCCTGCTGCCCGCGGACGCCGCAGAGCTCGAGGCCGAAGCGTCGGCTCTGAACGAGTTCGCCGAGACATGCCCGTTCCCAGCGCCGCGCGCCCTCGGCATCGGAGCACCGGATGCCGCGTACCCGTCCGCCTGGACGCTGCAGGAGTGGCTGCCCGGCACGGTGGCCGACCCCTTCCGGTGGTCGTCCTCCTACGCATTGGCGGACGACGTCGTGAGCCTGATCCGGCGCCTGCGCAGCGCGCCGGTGGCGGGGCGCTCCTTCGACGGGCGGGGACGCGGCGGGAATCTGAGGGATCACGACGAGTGGATGGCGCACTGCCTTGCCCAGAGCGCCGGAATCGTGGACACCGCTGCGGTCGAGGCTCTGTGGTCGGTGCTCCGCGATCTCGCGGCCGACGGTGAGGACCGCATGAGCCACCGGGACCTGATCCCCGCGAACCTCCTCGTGGCGGACGGACGTCTGGTGGGAGTCCTCGACGGCGGGGCCTTCGGCCCGGCCGACCCGTCCCTGGACCTGGTCGCCGCATGGCATCTGTTCGACGAGCCGGTCCGCTCGCATGTGCGCGCCGCTGTCGGCGCGGGCGAGGCCGAGTGGCTGCGCGGAGCCGCATGGGCGCTGCAGCAGGCGATGGGCCTCGTCTGGTACTACCCCGAGACGAACCCGCCGATGGCGGAGCTCGGCCACTCGACCGTCACACGCCTTCTGGCCGACACCGAACTCCCCCGACGCTGAGCGCGCCGCCCCTCCTCCGCCGTCGTCGAGCGAGGCGCCCTCCCCCCCCGGTCGCTGAGCGCGGTCCCCGTCCCGGTCGTTGAGCGAGGACGCGCGCAGCGCGACCGAGACGAAACGCCCCACCGCTCCCGGGTCGCCCTCCCCCGGTCGTTGAGCGAGCACCGGCGCAGCCGGAGCGAGACGAAACGCCCCACCCGTCGATTCGTTACCATTCCGTTACCACCCTCAGTTCGCAGAAGTGCCGAATACTCGTTCGAATGTCCGTGGCCGGTGTGATCATGAAGTATGGCATTCTTCACCGAGGTCGACGCGGAGGTCGCGGTGCTGCGCGGCCTGCTCGGTGAGGACACGGATGCCGCGAGCCTGCCCGGCCGGGTTCTGCGCCTGTCCGACACCGACCTCGCCGTTCTGGTTCAGGCGGCGGGAGCCTTGCGGCGGTGTGCGGAGCGGGTGGAGATCGTCGGGGCCGGCGTGGTCGCGTCCCGCTCCACCCGGGATGCCGGGCATTCGGGTCTGGCCCAGTCCCGAGGCCACCGCTCCGCGGCGTCGTTCCTGCAGGAGATCACCGGCGGCACCCGCAGCGATGCGCACCGCCAGATCCGGCAGGGCACCTCCCTTCTCGAGGAAGCCGCCGCCGGCGGATCCCCCGCCGACGACACAAACGCGGGACATCCCGGCGACGACGGACACGACCATGGCGGCCCGGAGGACCATGGCTGCCCGGCGGGGGACGCGGAGCAGCACGGTGAGGGCGCGGGTTCGGGCGGGACGCCGGATCCCGGTACACACCGCGGGCCCGGCCAGGGCGAGACCCCCGCGATCACGCCGCCCTGGCACGCCCCGCTCGGCGCCGCCCTGCTCTCCGGCGACCTCTCCGCCGCTCAGCACGACGCCATCCTGCGCGGCCTCGGCGAACCACCCACCGCCACGGCGACCGGCCCTACCCTCGACCACCCCGACGACGCGGCCGCTGCGGTGGCGGATGCGGAGGCGCGGGAGGCGTGGCGTGCGGCGGCGGAGCAGCTGATCGCCGAAGCGGCCCGGCGCACCGTGGAGGAACTCGCCTCGACCGCCCGGACGATCCGGGACCGGCTGGACCCGGAAGGAGCCGAGCGGCGCTTCCAGGAGCGATACCAGCGGCGCTCGTTCCGCACCTGGCGCGACCGGGACGGCATCGCCCACGCCTCCTGGGTGTTCGACGACGAAGGCGCCGCATTCCTGGAGGCCATCCTCGCCGCCGCCCTCCGCCCCCGCCTGGGCCCCCGGTTCGTCGACGAGACCGAGAAGACCCGCGCCGAGGACCTCGTCCGCGACCCCCGTTCCAACGACCAACTCGCCTACGACCTGCTCCTGGATATCCTCCGCACCGGCATCCTCGCCGACCCCAAGACCGTCTTCGGCACCCGCCAGCCCGGAATCCGCCTGGTCACCGTCCTCACCCCCGACGGCACCCTCGCCCCCACCGGGCACACCGAAGACGGACTGCACCCCCTGCCTGCCACAGTCATCTCCCGCCGCATCTGCGACACCGGCGTGATCCCGGTCACCGTCGACTCCTGCGGGAACCCGCTGGACCTGGGCCGAGAACGGCGCCTGTTCACCCCCGCCCAGCGCCTCACCCTCGCCCTCCGCGACGGCGGCTGCCGCTGGCACGGCTGTGACCGCCCCGCCTCCCACTGCGAAGCCCACCACTGCGACGAATGGCACGCCGACCAGGGCCGCACCGACATCGACCGCGGCATCCTGCTCTGCCGGTTCCACCACATGCAACTCCACCACAACGGCTGGCGCATCACCCGCACCGGCAAAGACGACTTCCACCTCCACCCACCCGGCCCAGGCGAACCCATTCCCCTCCCACCCCGCCTCTCCCTTCGCTACGCCTGGGGCGACATCGACCCACCCCCACCCCGCTTCCACCCTGCCGCCGCCTGACCACCACCACCCGCGACCGGCCCGGACCGAGGGCCGGCGACCGGCCGGCAGCCGTCGCGAACTCAGCGGAGCGTCTCTGCGACGATCTCGACCTTGAACCCGGCCTGATCCTCGAGCCATCCGGCGTAGTGCTCCGGGCCGCCCGCATGCGGGTAACGATCGCGGTACAGCGCCCGCCAGCCGTGCCGTTCCGCCGCTTCCATCAGCTCATCGACATCACTGGGCGTGCCGCCACGAAAGGCGACGTGGTTCATTCCCGGCATCCGTCGATCGTGCTCAGCGCCCGTCAGGTTCGGTGGCTGCGTGAGCGTCACGTACATCTCTCCCGCGGACCACGACTTCCCGCCGGGCCATTCCTGCGTGACCCGGAATCCGAGTTCGCTGCGCCGCACAGGCCGCCAGCACCAGCACGGCGAACGAACGGCCGAAGACGCTGTCGTCCCCGGCGGAACCGAGACCTTCGCGCAGCATCGCCGCGGCCCGGTCGCCGAACTCGTCGAGGGTCAGATCGTGAACTCCGGCGGCGACGTCCTCGAGCATCACGGCGAGCGCACGTTCGCGGACGGCGGCGTCCGCAGACGCGAGCTCCCGCCACGGCCCCGCCACGGTCAGCCCGCGAACTCCGCCACGATGGGGGCCAGCGACGCGCCCACCTCCGCCGGTGGACGCTTCCGGCCCTTCACCTCGAACGAGTGCCCGCCACCCTCGACCCATGCGATGCGCGCATCCTGGCAGGCGGCCACCGCCTCCTCGAGCTGGGACAGCGGCTGGACGAACGGGTCGTTCGTGCCCTCCACGAACAGCTGCGGCACTGCGATGGCGGGCAGATGCTCCACCCGCAGCTTCTCCGGCTGGCCCGGCGGATGCAGCGGGTACCCGAGATACACCAGGCCGGCGACGGGCATCCCCTCGGCGACCGCCATCGACGCCATCCGGCCGCCGTACGACTTGCCGCACGCCCAGATGCGCACGTCGGGATCCTGCTCCGCGGCCATCGCCACGGCGGCGCGCCACGTCGCGATCGCGTGCGCGGCCGGGCCCGGCATCCGTCTGCCCGCCTCGACGTAGGGGAAGTTGAAGCGCAGCGTCGCGAATCCGGCATCCGTCAGCGCCGACGCGAAGCCGATGAGGAACGGATGGTCCATTCCCGCCCCGGCGCCGTGCGCGATCACCACGGTGCCCCGAGACGCGCCGTCGGGCGCGGCCCACGCCGTCGACACCGCCACGACGCCGCTGGGCAGCGACACGTCCATCAGCCCCTCCTTCCGAACGGCAGCCGGACCACCTCGCCCTTCGACGCTCGCACGGTCGCGACGATCACGACGACCAGATGCACCACGCACACGGCGATGTAGAGCAGGATCGGGATGCCCTGCGGGAGGAACCCGGCCGACCCGGCACTCAGGAACAGCCGCGGCAGCGTGATCGCCAGGTGCACCACCAGCAGCGCGGTCGAGACCAGGAGGAACAGCCGTCCCCATCGGCGCGCCGCGTCCGCGTTCGCCTTCGCAAGCGGACCCTGACGCGACAGCGAGCCGTACGCGGCGACCATGGCCCCGCCGGATGCCAGCGATCCCAGGAACGGCACCGGCAGCAGCACGAGGAGCCCGAGCGCCCAGGCGGACGCTCCGGTCGCCGGACGCGCGGTCATCGACCGGATGCCGGCGGCTCGCCCTCCGCGGAGCCGTCCGCGTCGCCGCGGTCCGGGGCGGGCGCGTCCTGCGGCAGCGGCGGCGCGGGCGGAGGAGGCGGCGCGACCGGAGGAGCCGCGGGCGCGGAAGCCGGAGCAGGCGCGGACGCCGGAGCAGCAGGCGCGGACGCCGGGGCAGCAGGCGGAGCGGATGCGGGCGCCGGAGCAGCAGGCGGAGCGGATGCGGACGCCGGCGGCTCGGCCGGCGGGTTCGCGCCGGCGACGTCCTCGGGAGCCGGCACGACGTGCGGCGGGTGTGCGGAGCCGGGAGCGGCGGCGCCGGCATCCGGACCGGGCTGAGACGCACCCGGCGCGGACGCACCACCCGCGGACGCACCGCCCGGCGCGATGCGCTCCCCGTACTTCGGCGGCTCGCTGAGATCGACCGCGGGCCGCGTCGGCGCGGGTCGCTGGGCGCCGAGCGCCTGACGCGCCTTGGCGAGCGAGGACGGCTGCACGCACACCTCGTAGTGATCGGCGACCATCTGCGTGATGCTCGCGAAATCGCGACGGCGCCGCACGATCGCGTAGGTGATCAGGCTCATCAGCATCCCGAGCGCGACGCCGATGAACACGAAGCCGAGGAACAGCGAGACGGGCGCGTCGGGCGTGCCGAAGAGCATGAACGCCGACAGGAACAGTCCGATCAGAACGCCGTTGATGGCGCCCGACCGGGCGGCCGCGGCATAGCCCAGCCGGCCGGTCACCCGCTCGACCGTGCGCACCCCCTGCCCGACGATGACGATGTCGCGCGCGGGCACCTCGGCGGCGATCAGCTTCGACACCGTCTTCTGCGCGCTCTCGTAGTCGCGCATCGACGCCACCATCTCGCCGATCTCATTGCCGCTCGGGGGCCGGTTCAGCATGCTCATCGCCCCATTGTCCCATGCGGCCCTCCGCCGCGCCGGGATGCCCCAGCGCCCGCGGACTACGCTGGGAGAATGAGCACACAACGGGTCTTCGTGGCGCGCCTGGCCGGGTGCGCGGTCTTCGATCCCGTGGGCGACCGGCTCGGCAAGGTCCGGGACGTCGTGATCGTGTACCGAAGTAAGGCCTCCCCCCGTGTGATCGGGCTGGTGGTCGAGATCCCCGGCCGCCGTCAGGTCTTCCTCTCCATCGGCCGCGTGACCTCCATCCGCTCCGGACAGGTCATCACCACCGGCCTCATCAACGTGCGCCGCTTCCAGCCTCGCCCGGGCGAGGTGCGCGTGCTCGCCGAGTTCCTCGGCCGGCGGATGAGCTTCGCCGACGGCAGCGGCACCGCCGTGGTCGAGGACGTCGCGATCGAGCAGGACCGCCACGGCGAGTGGGCGATCAGCCAGCTGTTCCTCCGCAAGCCCAAGACCAGCGCATCCCCGTTCGCGAAAGGCCCCACCACCTTCGCCGCGTGGAACGAGGTCACCGAGCTGCGCCGCCCTGGCGAGGCGCAGTCCGCCGAGCAGCTCATCGCGAGCTACTCCGAGATGCACGCCGCCGACCTCGCGACCAGCCTGCTCGATCTGCCCCAGCAGCGCATGATCGAGGTCGCCGAGGAGCTGCCCGACGAGCGCCTCGCGGATGCCCTCGAGGAGATGCCCGAGGACGAGCAGGTGCACATCCTCGATCGCCTCGGCGACGAGCGCGCCGCCGACATCCTCGACGAGATGGAGCCGGACGACGCGGCCGACCTGCTCGCGCAGCTGCCGCCGAAGCGCCTGGAGCAGCTGCTCAAGCTGATGGACCCCGAGGAGGCCGAGGAGGTGCGCAAACTCCTCCGGTACGGCCCGGACACCGCCGGCGGTCTGATGACCCCGGAGCCGATCATCCTCTCCGCGGATGCCACGGTGGCCGAGGCCCTCGCCCTGATCCGCCGCCACGAGCTGCATCCGGCCCTCGCCGCCGCCGTGTTCGTCACGCTGCCGCCGTTCGAGACCCCGACCGGCCGGCTCCTCGGCGTGGTGCACTTCCAGCGGATGCTGCGCTACCCGCCGCACGAGAGGCTGGGCGCAATCCTGGACGACGGCCTCGAGCCGGTGTCGGTGACCGCCTCCGCCGCCGAGGTGGCGCGCATGCTCGCCAGCTATGACCTGGTCTCGCTGCCCGTGGTGGATGCCGCGCACCGGCTGGTCGGCGCGATCAGCGTCGACGACGTGCTGGACTACCTGCTGCCGGACGACTGGCGCACCCACGACGTCGAGGAGGCGAGCTGATGGCACGGACCCCGCGTCTGGACACCCCCCTCGGCCGCACCGCCACGGGTCGCCCGCCCTCCTCGCAGGACCGGTTCGGCCGGTTCACCGAGTGGGTGGCGCGCGCGATGGGCACGCCGGCGTTCCTGCTGCTGCTCAGCCTGTTCTGCGCCGCCTGGATCGCCTGGAACACCCTCGCCCCGAAGCACCTCCGCTTCGACGACGCCGCACTCGGGTTCACCGCGCTCACCCTGATGCTCTCCCTGCAGGCGTCGTACGCCGCCCCGCTGATCCTGCTCGCGCAGAACCGGCAGGACGACCGCGACCGCGTGCAGATCGAGCAGGACCGGCAGCGCGCCGAGCGCAACCTCGCCGACACCGAGTACCTGGCCCGCGAGATCGTCGCCCTGCGCCTGGCCCTCGAGGAGCGCACCAACCAGACGGTCACCCGCGATGTGCTGCGGCAGGAGCTGAAGACGATGCTCGCCGAGCTCGAGGCGGAGAAGAAGCCGTGACCTCCGCCGAGCGCGTGCGCCAGGCCGTCGCCGCGGTCGCCGACCCGGAGCTGCGCCGCCCGATCGGCGAGCTGGACATGGTCCGCGACGTGGTCGTCGACGGCGGCACCGCGCACGTGTCGATCGTGCTCACGATCGTCGGATGCCCGGCGGCGCAGCGGATCGAGCAGGACGTGCGGGATGCCGCGGCATCCGTCCCCGGCATCGACGCGGTCGACGTCGCCGTCGGGGTGATGACGCCCGAGGAGCGCCGCGCCCTCACCGAGAAGCTCCGCGCGGGACGCCCCGCGCGGCAGATGCCATTCGGGCCGGACGCGCTCACCCGGGTCATCCTCGTCTCCAGCGGCAAGGGCGGGGTCGGCAAGTCGACGGTCACCGCGAACCTTGCCGTCGCCCTCGCCGCCCGCGGGCTGCGCGTGGGGCTGGTGGATGCCGACGTGCACGGGTTCTCCATCCCGGGGCTGCTCGGCATCCCGGCCGGCACCCAGCCCACCCGGATCGACGACCTCATGCTGCCGCCGGTCGCTCACGGCGTGAAGGCGGTGTCGATCGGGATGTTCCTGCGCGACGGCGAGGCGGTCGTCGCCTGGCGCGGCCCGATGCTGCACCGCACCGTGCAGCAGTTCCTCACCGACGTCTTCTTCGGCGACCTGGACGTGCTGCTCATCGACATGCCGCCGGGCACCGGCGACGTGGCGATCTCGATCGGCCAGCTGCTCCCCCATGCCGAGGTGCTCGTCGTCACAACGCCGCAGCCGGCGGCCGCGGAGGTGGCGATCCGCAGCGGGCTGGTGGCGCGGCAGACCGGGCAGCGGGTGATCGGCGTGGTGGAGAACATGGCCGCGTTCACCCTTGCGGACGGCAGCGTGCTCGACCTGTTCGGCGCGGGCGGCGGCGCCGATGTCGCGGCCGCGCTGTCCCGCGACGGCGAGGCGGTGCCGCTCCTGGCATCCGTGCCGCTCAGCCCCGCGCTGCGGCACGGCGGGGATGCCGGGATGCCGGTCGTGCTCGGCGCGCCGGAGGACCCGGCGGCGCAGGCGATCGCGACGCTCGCGGAGCGGATCGCGCAGGGCGGTCGGTCGCTCGCGGGCCGGCCGCTGCCGATGCGCGTGCGCTAGGTGGCTTCCGCGTCGAACGGCGGCGGCGTGGTGCGCGAGAACGTGGTGCGGACCTGCCGCGAGACCGGCGACGGGGCCACGGCGGCGGACGTGTCGAGCCCGTCCACCGGGCCGGAGGCGACGGGCGTGCTGAACGAGGGCTCCTCGAAGAGGGCGTCGCGGATGATGCGCCGCGGGTCGTACTGACGCGGGTCGAGCTTGCGCCAGTCGACGTCGTCGATGTCCGGGCCCAGCTCCTCCTTCATCTTCGCCTTCGTGTCGCGCACGTACTCGCCCGCGCGGCGGACGAAACGGGCGAAGCTCTCCGCGGCCTTGGGCAGGCGCTCGGGGCCGATGATGATCACCGCGATCAGGCCGATCAGCAGCAGCTTGTCGAACGTGAGCCCCAGTTCCATGTCTCAAGGCTACTCGCCGCGCCTGCCCCGATGATGCACCGTCCCGGCCTAATCTGAGAGGCATGAGCGAGCACGACGCGAACGCCCGATTCGTCCGTGAGACCACCGTCGAACCCGCCCCGATCGGGCGGGCCCGTGCGCACGCGCTCGAGCTCGGCGCGGCGCCGATCAGCGCCCCGGTGGGTGCGCAGTGCGCGGTGCTCGCCGCGGCATCCGGCGCCCGCTCGATCGTGGAGATCGGCACCGGCGCCGGCGTCTCCGGTCTGTGGCTGCTGCGCGGCGCCCCGCAGGCGGTGCTGACCACCATCGACAACGAGCCGGAGCACCTCGCCGCCGCCCGGCAGGCCTTCACGGACGCGCGCATCCCCCCGGCGCGCGTGCGGTTCATCACCGGCCGCGCCGCCGACGTGCTTCCCCGCATGAACGAGGGCGCCTACGACATCGTGCTGGTCGACGCCGACCCGGAGAACGTCATCGAGTACGTCGAACACGGGCTGCGCCTGGTCCGCACCGGCGGACTGGTGCTGGTCCCCCGCGTGCTCGCCGGCGGCCGCGCCGCCGACCCCGTGCAGCGGGACGCCGTCACCACCGCGTACCGGTCGCTGATCCAGGAGACCCAGGAGTCGCAGGCCGTGCTGGCCGCGCTGTCCACGGCCGGCGAAGGGCTGCTGCAGCTCACCCGCGTCGCAGCGTGAGGCACGCCGGCTGAACCGGTGCGGGCACCGCCGGCGGCCCCGGAAACGCCGAAAGGGCGGTGGAATCCTCCACCGCCCTTCTGCCAGTCCGTTGGAATCAGGCGTTCACGACGGCGCCGAGCACGTCGTGAAGCTCCTTCGCCTCGGCGTCGTTCACGGACACGACCAGACGGCCGCCGCCCTCGAGCGGAACCCGCACGATGATGAGTCGCCCCTCCTTCACGGCCTCCATCGGTCCGTCGCCGGTCCTCGGCTTCATCGCTGCCATCGTGGCTCCCTTTCCTCGGTGGTATGGCTCAAGTTTATCGGTAGGGTTCCGCGCCGGGCGGTCGCCGCCGCGCGGGGAATCACGGGACCTGCCAGAACGTCTGCGCCAGCCCGTACATGTTCAGGATCCACACCCACTGCCCGGCCAGGCACGCGAGGAGCACGCCGATGCGATACCCGAGCGGCCGCGGCACCGCGACGGCGCCCCAGAGCGGGGTGAGCGGCATCAGCAGCCGGAACGTGCTCGACTGCGGGAAGAACACCGCGAGCAGGTAGAGCAGATAGCTCGCGCTCCACAGCCGCACGTCCACGCCCAGCCGGCGCACCGCCCGCCCGCGCAGCAGCAGGAGCGCCGTGCCGGCGACGAGCAGCACCAGCACCACCCAGCCCCACCAGCCCGGCATCCCCCACTGCGAGAACCAGAAGTCCGCGGCCTGCACGAAGCCCTCGAACGGCACGAACTGCGTCACCGGCTCGGCGATCCAGTTCCGCCGCCAGGACAGCTCGGTCTGCAGGTAGGCGCCCGGCTCGCCCGTGACGATGCCGGCGATCACCTGCCAGGAGAAGCCCACCATGGTCGCGAGCGCGCCCATGGCGACGATGTGCACGGCATCCCGCCCGGGCAGCGGCTCGGCGCGGCGGCGGCGCCACCTCGCGATGCCGTGCAGCCCGAGGAACAGGGCGAAGGCGAGGATGCCGGGCCGGGTGAAGCCCATCACCGGGACGAGCGCGTACAGCCACCCGTACCGGTGCCGGGAGACGAGATCGAGCGCGATGAGCAGCAGCAGCACGAACAGCGCCTCGGCGTAGCCGACCTGGAACAGCGCCGCCAGCGGCCCCATCGCGAAGAACGTCACGGCCCACATCGCCGCGCTCTCTCCGATGCGGTCCCGCAGCAGGCCGTGCAGCGCCAGGCAGGCGAGGAACCCGCTCACGAGCGACACCGTCAGCGCCCCGGCGCCCCAGACCCCGAATCCCACCAGCTTGGCCAGGTACGCGTACACCGGCATGAACGCCCACGCGTTCTCCGCCACGTCGCCGGATGCCGTGCGCGGCAGCTCCCGGGGATAGCCGTTCTCCGCGACCCACCAGTACCACTGCGCGTCCCAGCCGAGCACGAAGTCCGCCAGGCCGGCATCCGCCCCGAACCGCGACAGCGAGGTGGAGATCCCGGCCGCCGCGAGCAGGAAGCCCGTGGTGATGACGCGGGCGAGCAGGTAGACGATCGCGATCCGGGCGACGACCGGCAGCCGGGCCCAGGAGCGGATGCCGCGGCTCACGCCCCGGTGAGCCACGCCCGCAGTCCGCGCTCCACGTCCTCGATCTGAGCCAGCGGCACCCGCTCCTCGTCGTGGTGTGCGAGGTGGGGATCGCCGGGCCCGTAGTTCACGGCCGGGACGCCGAGCGCCGAGAACCGGGCCACGTCGGTCCAGCCGTACTTCGGCCGGGCCTCGGCGCCGACGGCGGTGAGGAACTGCTGAGCGATCGGGGCGTCGAGGCCCGGACGGGCGCCGTCGGCGGCATCCGTGATCTCCACCTCGAACCCGGCGAGCACCGAGCGCACGTGCGCCTCGGCCTCGGCGATCGACTTGTTCGGCGCGAAGCGGTAGTTGACCTCGATCTCGCACAGGTCCGGGATGACGTTGCCGGCGACGCCTCCGGTGATCCGGACGGCGTTCAGCCCCTCCCAGTAGCCGAGCCCGTCCACGGTGATCTCCCGCGCCCGGTACTCCGCGAGCCGCGCCAGGATCGGCGCGGCGCCGTGGATGGCGTTCTCGCCGATCCAGGAGCGGGCGCTGTGCGCGCGGACGCCGCGGGTGCGCACGAGCGCGCGCAGCGTGCCGTTGCATCCGCCCTCGACCTGGCCGTTGGAGGGCTCGCCGAGAATGGCGAAGTCGGCGGTGAACAGATCGGGCCGGTCGGCGGCGAGCAGCCCCAACCCGTTCTTGGACGCCTCGACCTCTTCGTTGTCGTACCAGATCCAGGTGATGTCGACCACGGGCGCTGTCAGCTCGACGGCGAGCTTGAGCTGCACCGCGACGCCGGCCTTCATGTCGACGGTGCCGCGGCCCCAGAGGAAGTCCTCGCCGTCGATGGAGAGGGCGCGGGTGGGCACGTTGCCGTTGATCGGCACGGTGTCGATGTGTCCCGCGATGACGACCCGCTGCGGCCGGCCCAGGTCGGTGCGAGCGACGACCGTGTTGCCGTGCCGGATCACCTCGAGGTGGGCGCAGCCGCGCACCACCGCCTCGAGCTCGTCGGCCAGGCGCCCCTCGGCGCCGGACACGCTCGGGATGTCGCAGATGGCGCGGGTGAGGTCGACGGAGGATGCGGTCGGATCGAGCAGCATGGCTCCCAGCCTATCGGCCCGGCATGCGGTGCCCAGGGCGGTAGTTTGGAGGGATGAGCACTGAGCGCACCGTGTGGGGTATCGGACTGTCGACGACTGCCGGGGACGGCACCGTGCTGGACGCCTGGTTCCCCGAGATCGGCCTCGGCGAGCCGGATGCCGCGGACGCGGCCTCCGCGGCGGAGACCTGGCAGGCGCTGGCGGAGCCGGACGAGCGCCGCAACGTCACGGTGGAGCTCGTGCAGCTGTCGGTGGACCTGGACGCGCCCGTCGCCTCCACCCCGGACGCCTACCTGCGCCTGCACGCCCTGTCGCGCTTGCTGGTCAAGCCGAACGAGCTGAACCTGGACGGCATCTTCGGCCACCTGCCGACCGTGGCGTGGACGAACGCCGGCCCGATGCTGCCCGCGGATGCCACGCGCCTGCGTCCGGTGCTGCAGCGCCACGGCATCCAGGTGCAGGGCCTGGACAAGTTCCCGCGGCTGACCGACTACGTCCAGCCCGAGGGCGTGCGCATCGCGGATGCCTCGCGCGTGCGGCTCGGCGCGCACCTCTCCCCCGGGACCACCGTGATGCACGAGGGCTTCGTGAACTTCAACGCCGGCACCCTCGGCGCCTCGATGGTGGAGGGACGGATCTCCCAGGGCGTCGTGGTCGGCGACGGCAGCGACATCGGCGGTGGGGCGTCCATCATGGGCACCCTCTCCGGCGGCGGCACCGTACGGGTGTCGATCGGTGAGCGGACGCTTCTCGGCGCGAACGCCGGCATCGGCATCTCCCTCGGCGACGACTGCGTCGTCGAGGCCGGGCTGTACGTGACCGCGGGCACGAAGGTGGTGCTCGCCGACGGTCCGGACACCGCCGACGGCGGACGTCCGACGGTGAAGGCCGCCGAGCTGTCCGGCCGGGACGGCATCCTGTTCCGCCGCAACTCGCTGACCGGCGCCGTCGAGGCGACCCAGCGCACCGGCGTGGGCGTCACGCTGAACGAGGCCCTGCACGCCTGACCCGGGTCGCACCCTTCGCCCCTCCCTCCTTTCACTCCCCGCGTTCGGGGCGCTTTCACTCCCCTCGTTCGGGGCGGATTCTCGCGTTCGGGGCGGTTGTCATCCGCCCCGAACGCAAAAATGCGCCCCGAACGCGGCAGGAGGGGATGCACAGGGGGACGTGCTACTGTCAAGGGTCGCTCCCCGTCACGGCGGAGCGCCTGCGTCGTCGACACGCTCCCGCGCCGCCTTCCGGCCGCGAACTTCTCGAACGGCGAACCGATGCGCGAACCCGCGCCGTCGCCCACCTTTCCCGCACGCCCCTCGCGCGTGCCCATCTGGAGCCACCTATGACTTCCTTCCTCGACCTCAGCGTGCCCGCGTCCCTGGCATCCGTCCTCGCCGCCGACGGTAAGACCGAGGCCTTCGCCATCCAGCGCGACACGTTGCCGGACTCCCTCGCCGGCCGCGACCTGCTCGGCCGCGGCCGCACCGGCAGCGGCAAGACCATCGCGTTCGCCTTGCCCCTGGTCGCGCGTCTCGCGGATGCCGGCGGCGCCCGCCGTCCCGGCCGCCCGCGCGGCCTCGTGCTCGCGCCGACGCGTGAGCTCGCCACCCAGATCGCCGCCACCGTCTCGCCGCTCGCCGCCGCCGTCGGCCTGCGCGTGACGACCGTGTTCGGCGGGGTGAGCCAGCGCCCGCAGGAGCAGGCGCTGCGCGCCGGCGTCGACATCGTGGTGGCCTGCCCCGGCCGCCTCGAAGACCTCATGAAGCAGAAGGTCGTGTCACTCGACGCGGTCGAGATCACGGTGCTCGACGAGGCCGACCACATGGCCGACCTCGGCTTCCTGCCCGGCGTCACCCGCATCCTCGCCGCGACGCCGGCCGGTGGACAGCGCCTGCTGTTCAGCGCCACGCTGGACCGCGGCATCGACTCCCTCGCGAAGCGCTTCCTGCGCAACCCGGTCAGCCACGAGGTCGACGAGGCCAGCGTGCCGGTCGGCGAGATGACCCACCGGGTGCTGCTCACCGCCGACGCCGAGAGCAAGAAGACCCTGGTGCAGGACCTCGCATCCGGCACCGGCCGCCGCATCCTGTTCACCCGCACCAAGCACCAGGCGAAGAAGCTCGCGAAGCAGCTCACCGCCTCGGGCATCCCGGCGGTGGACCTGCACGGCAACCTGTCGCAGAACGCGCGTGAGCGCAACCTCGCCGCCTTCGGCGCGGCACCGGATGCCGGTGGCGTGCGCGTGCTGGTCGCGACCGACGTCGCGGCGCGCGGCGTGCACGTGGACGACGTCGAGCTCGTCGTGCACGTCGACCCGCCGGTGGAGCACAAGGCGTACCTGCACCGCTCCGGCCGCACCGCCCGGGCGGGCGCGCGGGCACGGTCGTCACCGTGGTGATGCCCGAGCAGCGCCGCGACGTGAAGGACCTGCTCCGCAAGGCGCAGATCACCGCTCCCCTCGAGCCGGTGACGGCGGATGCCGTGGACGAGGTCGTCGGTACGCGGGCCGCCCTCGTGAAGCCGTCGCCTGCCACTCCGGCGGGCAACCGTCCGGCCCCGTCCTCCACGCAGAACGCGGCGTCGTCCTCCGGTCGCGGTCGCGGTCGCGGACGGGGCCGCGGCGGTCAGGCATCCGCCACGTCCGGGCGCACCGCCGGGCGCGCGGGACAGTCCGGGCAGCCGGCGGGGCGGGCGTCCGCGTCCGGCGGTCGTCACGGCGTCCGCGGCGAGCACGGCTCCGCGGCATCCGGTGCGGGTCGCGCGCACGGCCAGGCGCACGCGCAGGCGCCGTCGGGGCACCAGCGCGGCGCCCGCGATCACGACGCGGCGCGCCCGGCCAGGCACGAGAGCCGGCCGCAGGGCTCGCGGCGCGCCAGCCGCCCGCAGGGCCGCTGACCGGCATCCGTTACTCAGGTCGCAGAAAACGCCGCTCTGAACACGCCGAAACGGCACTTTCTGCGACCCGAGTAACCCCAGGCACCCCGATAGCGGCACTTTCCGCGACCCGAAGGCGCGCGGCGGCGACGGCGCGCCCCGAAAGGACCGCACCGCCGGCATCCGTTACTCAGGTCACAGAAAACGCCGCTCTGCACGCCCCGAAACGGCACTTTCCGCGACCCGAAGGCGCGCGGCGGCGACGGCGCATCCGCCGACGGACGTCAGCGGCTGGGGTAGGGACGCTCGGCCGAGCCGACGTACAGCTGCTGCGGACGGCCGATCCTGGTCTGCGGGTCGAGCTGCAACTCCCGCCACTGCGCGAGCCAGCCCGGCAGCCGTCCGATGGCGAACAGCACGGTGAACATGCGCGTCGGGAAGCCCATCGCCTTGTAGATCACGCCGGTGTAGAAGTCGACGTTCGGGTAGAGGCGGCGCTCCTTGAAGTAGTCGTCCGCGAGGGCGATCTCCTCGAGCTCCTTGGCGAGGTCGAGGAGCGGGTCGGTGACGCCGAGCTCGGCGAGCACCTCGTCGGCGGCTTCCTTGACGAGCTTGGCGCGCGGGTCGTAGTTCTTGTAGACCCGGTGGCCGAAGCCCATCAGCTTGACGCCCTCCTCCTTGTTCTTCACGCGCTCGACGAAGCGCTGCACGCTCTGCCCCGACTCGCGGATCTGCCCGAGCATGGTCAGCACCGCCTCGTTCGCGCCGCCGTGCAGCGGGCCGGAGAGGGCCTGGATGCCCGCCGAGATCGACGCGAACTGGTTCGCACCGGTGGACCCGACCAGGCGCACCGTGGAGGTGGAGGCGTTCTGCTCGTGGTCCTCGTGCAGGATCAGCAGCAGCTCGAGCGCCTTCGACATCACCGGGTTGACCTCGTACGGCTCGCTGAGCACGCCGAAGTTGAGCTTCAGGAAGTTGTCCACGAAGCTCAGCGAGTTGTCCGGGTAGAGGAAGGCCTGCCCGACGCTCTTCTTGTGCGCGTAGGCCGCGATCACCGGGAGCTTCGCGAGCATCCGGATCTGGTTCAGCTCGACGTGCTCGGGGTTGTGCGGGTCGGTCTGCCCGTCGTAGTACGTCGACAGCGCCGCCACGGCCGAGGACAGCACGGCCATCGGATGCGCCGTGTGCGGCAGTGCGGAGAAGAAGTGCTTGAGGTCCTCGTGCAGCAGCGTGTGCCGACGGACCTTCTCGTCGAACTCGGCGAGCTCGTCTGGGGTCGGCAGCTCGCCGTAGATGAGCAGCCACGCCACCTCGAGGTAGCTGCAGTTCCTCGCGATCTGCTCGATCGGGTAGCCGCGGTAGCGCAGGATGCCCTGATCGCCGTCGATGAAGGTGATCGCCGACTTCGTGGAGGCCGTGTTCACGAACCCGTAGTCGAGGCCGGTGTAGCCGGTCTGACGCGTCAGGGTCGAGAAGTCGATGCTGTCGTGCCCGCTCGTCGCGCGCAGCACCGGGAACTCCGCCGTCCTGTCGCCGACCGTGAGAGTCGCCTTCTCGGGCTGATCTGCGCTCACGCGAACCTCCTGCTTTCACGTCGTGGACGAAGTGCGGCGCGCTGCGCCGGGGCGGATGTCGACTGCATCGCTCGTACAGCCTAGCCGCGACCGTGGCCTACTGTGACATCCGCCAAGAGATGGCGCGGTCACATGAGAGAATCTACAATCCGGTCAGTCGGCGCGCTGCTTCCTCCACCGCGGGCAGCGGCGCGGTGAGCGCGAGCCGCACGTGGTCGCCGGAGTGCGCACCGTAGAAGTGGCCCGGCCCGGCGAGGATGCCGGCATCCGCGAGCCGCCCCATCGACTCCCACGCGTCGCGGTCCTCGGTGGCCCACAGGTACAGCCCCGCCTCCGAACCGTCGATCCGGAAGCCCGCCGCCTCCAGCGCGGGCTTGAGCACGTCGCGGCGACGGCGGTACAGCGCCTTCTGCGCGGCGACGTGTTCGTCGTCGCCGAGCGCGACGGTCATCGCGTGCTGCACGGGCCCCGGCGGCATCAGGCCGAGATGCTTGCGTGCGCGCAGCAGGTCGGCGACGATCGCGGAGCATCCGGCCAGGAACGCGGCCCGGTACCCGGCGAGGTTCGACTGCTTGCTCAGCGAGTACACGCTGAGCAGGCCCTGGCGCGTGCCGCCGGTGACGCGCGGGTCGAGCACCGACGGCACCGGCTCGGTCGCCCACGGCCCTTCCCAGCCGAGCTCGGCGTAGCACTCGTCGCTGGCGAGCACCGCACCCAGCTCGCGGGCGCGGGCGACGGCGGATGCCAGCTCCGGCACGGTCCAGGTGCGTCCGTCGGGGTTGCCCGGCGTGTTGATCCAGATGAGCTTCGCGCCCTCGGGCCACTCGGCCGGGTCGTCGGATGCCACGGCCGTGGCGCCCGCGACGGTCGCGCCCACCTCGTAGGTCGGGTAGGCGACGCGTGGATGCACGACGATGTCGCCCGGTCCGAGGCCGAGGAGGGTGGGCAGCAGCGCGACGAGCTCCTTCGAGCCGATGGTCGGCAGCACGTTCGCGGGTGTCAGGCCGGGCACGCCGCGGCGTCGCGCGTACCAGTCGACGATCGCCTGCCGCAGCGCAGCGGTGCCGACCGTCTGCGGGTAGGAGTGCGCGTCGGTGGCTTCGGCGAGCGCACGACGGATGACCTCCGGCGTCGGGTCCACCGGAGAGCCGATGGAGAGGTCGATCAGCCCGGCCGGATGCTGCGCGGCGCGCTCACGGTACGGAGCGACGGCGTCCCAGGGGTAGTCGGCGAGCTCGCGGACCCCCACCTACTCCCCCTGCGGGGGCAGGGCGGCGATGATCGGGTGGTCGTGGTGGATGACGCCGACCTTCGCAGCGCCACCGGGAGACCCGATCTCCTCGAAGAACTCCACGTTCGCCTTGTAGTAGTCCTGCCACTCCTCGGGCAGGTCGTCCTCGTAGTAGATCGCCTCCACCGGGCAGACCGGCTCGCAGGCGCCGCAGTCCACGCACTCGTCGGGGTGGATGTACAGCGAGCGCTCCCCCTCGTAGATGCAGTCGACGGGGCACTCGTCGATGCAGGCACGATCCTTCACATCGACGCAGGGAAGGGCGATCACATACGTCACGGTCCCAGTCTACGACCCGTGCGGGGACGGCGGTTCCCGCCCGGCCGGCGGGGAGGATGCCGGGGGCCGCCGGTGCACGGATGCCGGGGGTTCGTGCGGCGCCGGCGCCGGGCGCTGCGTATGAGCCGTCGGCGCGGAAGCCCGCAGGCGCGAGAGATCGGGCCAGGCCACGACGAGCACGACGATGCCGGCGACGAGGTAGGTCCAGATGTTGCCGAGCGGGGTGTTCGGGACGACGACGGATCCGCCCGGGCCGCGCTGCGAGATCACGAGGATGAGCGCCATCATGCCGAAGCCGGCCGCGAGTGCGGCCCACCGGTCGCCGGTGAGCGCCCGCAGCGCGATCAGCAGCGAGGCGCAGGCGATCGCGCCGAGGATCAGGCCCACCGGGATCGCCCCCCACAGGAAGCTGTGCGCGATGGTCGCGGCGATGCCGTAGACGCCGCCGATCAGCGCGGCCGCCAGCCAGGACAGACCACGGGAGATCACAGAGCGCACCCCGTCAGCCTACCGGCCGGCTCGCATCGCCCCGCCGGCTCGCATCGCCCCGCCGGCTCACGTCGCCCCGCCGGTTCACGTCGCCCAGCCGAGCAGGCGCAGGAGCGCCGCCACCGCGGCCGCCGCGATCACGACGACGAGGAAGGACTGGCGCATCCAGAGCAGCCCGGCCGCGACGAGTACCGCCGGGACCCGCGCGTCGACGACGATCGCCTGCCCGTCGCCGAGGCTCTGCACGGCGACCAGGGCCGCGAGCAGTGCGACCGTGAGGAGATCCGAGATGCGCGCGGGCCTCGGCGCCTCCATCACCGTGGCCGGGGCCAGGTAGCCGGCGGCCTTCAGCGCCATGCAGATGCACGCGGCGAGCAGCACGGCGCTCCAGACGCTCATGCGACCGCCTCCCGTCCGAACCAGTCGAACCAGCCGACGACGATCGCCACGAGCGCCGCGACCAGCACGGGAAGGCCGGGCATCAGCGCCGGGGTGAGGCTCGCCGCGACCACCGCCGCCGCGACGCCGACGACGACCGCCTGACGCCGGCGCAGCCGCGGCCAGAGCAGCGCCAGGAAGGCGGCGGCCGCCGCGGCATCCAGCCCCCACTGCCGCGGGTCCCCGAGGATGTCGCCGAGCAGCGCGCCGACGAGCGTCGTGGCGTTCCAGCCGAGGAAGATCCCGATCCCGGTGACCCAGAAGCCGAGCCGGGCGAGACGCGGATCGTCCTGTGAGATGGCGACCGCGGTGGATTCGTCGATGGTGAAGTGCGTGGCCGCGGCGCGACGGCGGAAGCCGGATCCGATCACCGGCGACATCCGCATCCCGTATGCGAGGTTGCGCACGCCGAGCAGCCCGGCGGACGCGATCGCGGCGGGCAGCGCAGCGACGCCGCCGGCGGCGAAGACGCCGACGAACGCGAACTGCGAGCCGCCGGTGAACATGAGCAGGCTGAGCACGCAGGTCTGCCAGACGTCGAGTCCGGATGCCACGGCGAGCGCGCCGAAGGAGATGCCGTACGCGCTCGTGGCGATCGCGACCCCGAGGCCCTCCCGCCAGACCTCGCGCCGGGGATCGGTCGTGTCGACCGTTCGCTTCACTGAAGGCATGACTATGAAACCGAGAACTTTTCGAGCTGATGCAACATCCCGCGATTCCGCGTGTTTCCGCGCCTTCGGGTCGCCATGATCGCGCCTGCTTGTCAGCGTAGCCCTGGAGTGGGGGAGCGCCGATGCCCCCGGATGGGTGCTCGGCCCCACGATTCCGGGCGGTTTCGCAAGGGCGCGATCCGCGTTGTGAGCCATGTCACCCATCATAACGTTGCATTAGATGCAATAATGATGGGGTGAGTGATGATGCGGAGGTGCTGCTGCTTCGGCAGCCGGGCGTCGTGCCGTTGCATGAGGACGCGGCCGTGTTCAGCGGAATGCTCGATGGGTTTTCCCGCCAGCAGACGAGCCGTGGCCTGGCGACGCAGACTATTCAGATGCGCCGCTGGCAGGTGGAGCGGTTCCAGCGGTTCGCGGACTCATACCCGTGGGAGTGGCTGCCGGGTGACGTCGAGGACTTTACGACGAGCCTGTTCAGCGGCCCACGCCCGTTGGCGCGGTCGACAGTGCGGATCTATCACCTGACGTTGCGCGCGTTCTGCGACTTCATCACCGACCAGCGCTACGGCTGGGTCGCGGAGTGCCGGTCTCGGTTCGGGTCGGTGCCGACACAGGTATGCTTCGAGTGGAACACGGTCGCGCACACCGTCGATTTCGAGGGCACGCCGGGCCGTCGCCCGCTGGACTATGACGAGCTGGAGGCACTGTTCGCCGTCGCGGACGCCCGAGTGGAGACGCTGCGACAGCAGGGCCGCAAGGGCGCGCTGGCCGCGCTGCGGGACGCGCAGTTGCTGAAGACGATCTACGCGTGGGGGCTACGCCGCCGCGAGGCGCTGGGTCTGGATGTGGTCGATCTGCGCACGAACGCGAAGACACCGCAATGGGGCCGGTTCGGGCTGCTACACGTGCGGCACGGGAAGTCCTCGAAAGGCTCGATCCCCAAGCGTCGCTCGGTACTGTCGCTACCGGAGTTCGACTGGGCCATCGACGGGCTGCGCGTCTACGTCGAGCAGGTTCGGGAGAAGTTCAACCCCGGCAACCATCCGGGACTATGGCCGACCGAGCGCGGCACGCGCGTCGGTGACCGCTACCTCGACCGCCGGTTCGCACAGCTGCGCGACGAGGCCGGGCTGCCCGGCGCGTTGACCCTGCACAGCCTGCGCCACTCCTACGTGACGCATCTGATCGAGCTCGGTTACGCGGAGCAGTTCGTGCAGACCCAAGTCGGTCACGCCTACGCCTCGACGACGGCGATCTACACCTCGGTGACCGATGACTACCGCAATCGTGTCCTGGCTGCGGCGATCGACAAGTTCTACTTCCCGGAAGGAAGCACCTGATGACAACGAAGACGATCACCTGGCGGCTGCGAACGCTGATGGCCGAGCGCGGCATGTTCAAGACCACCGACCTCCTCGAACCGTTGAAAGCCGAAGGCGTCGCGCTCTCCCGCGAGCAGGTCTTCCGGCTGGTGACGCAGGCCCCGCAACGTCTCAACGTCGAGGTCCTTGCCGCGCTCTGCACGATCCTGGACTGCACGCCCAGCGACCTGCTCGTCCTCGATCAAGCTGCCGTGCGGTCGGTGGAGGCGACGGGCACGAGCGGGAGGATCGAGGACATCGGTGACCTGCGCCCCGTCCCCGCGCGCATCCAGCGACCGAAGCCGTGACGATCCCACGCGGCACCCCGCAGCCGGACGGGGCTTTCGGGCTGCGCGTCGCGGCGGCGCAGGCCAACAAAGGCGTGACCGCGCTGGAACAGGCCATAGTCGACGCGGCAGAGCGGATCATCGCACCGTCGCGACGGAACGGAGTGCTCCGCCTGCTGTCGAGCGAAGAGTTCGATCCCGCTGACGTGCACGCTGAGACCACCGTCATCGTCCAGGTTTTTCTTGCGAATCTCGCACGCGAAGGCGTGACGGGTGTCCGGCTCCCGCTCTGCCCGACGTGTCGCACCCGGAAGGTCGTCAAGAAGCGCAACGAGCAAGGACAGCGCGAGTGCTTCCGCTGCGCGCAGAGCCGATCGCGTGGCGAGTGCCCCCAGTGCTTGCGGATGAAGAAGCTCACCGCCACCAACGCCGATGGGCAGCGCGTCTGCCAGCCCTGCGGAACGGACGGCATGCCCCTGTGCGTCAGGATGGGGTGAGACACCAGCACTGCTGACCTTCGCACTGCACGGGGCGAGAACGGACCAATACTGAGATGACGATGACGGTTGCTGACGTCGGCACCGATGATGGGGCTATGGCTCCTCGTGCTGACCGGCCCAAGAGGCGGACGTTCACCGCCGAGTTCAAAGCGGCGATCCTGGCCGAGTACGACGCCGCGGACCGCTCTGGGCGTGGGGAGATCCTGCGCCGGGAGGGCCTGTACACCTCCCACATCATCGAGTGGCGCAAGGCCGCGGCCGCCGGCTCGCTGTCCGGGCTGGGCAGCAAGCCGCGGGACCGGCGCGAGCGGGAGCTGCAGGCGCTACGGGCCCGGGCGGAGAAGGCCGAGGCCGAGCTGGCCAAGACCAGGGCGGCGCTGGACCTGATGGGAAAAGCACACGCGCTCTTGGAGACGCTCTCCGAGAGCGCGGACAAGCCGCCGCGGTCGCCGCGGTGATCAACCCGGCCGTCGACGGGCTGGCCGAGCACGTCGGCACCGCGGCTGCGTGCGCGCTGCTGGGTCGCTCCCGCGCCAGTCACTACCGGGCCAAGAACCCGCCACCGCCACGTCCACGGACACCGCGGCCGGCACCGGCGAACAAGCTGTCCGCCGCCGAGCGGGCCCACGTGCTGGCCGTGTTGACCAGCCAGCGGTTCGCGGACAAGTCGGTCGCCCAGGTCTGGGCCACGCT
The DNA here is from genome assembly GCF_024971095.1 of Microbacterium neungamense. Taxonomy (NCBI): domain Bacteria; kingdom Bacillati; phylum Actinomycetota; class Actinomycetes; order Micrococcales; family Microbacteriaceae; genus Microbacterium; species Microbacterium neungamense. Next base: position 750,813 of record NZ_CP069717.1, on the reverse strand, counting down.
GCTGGACGAGGGCACCTACCTGTGCTCGATGTCCACGATGCACCGGATCCTGCGCGAGCACGACATGGCCGGGGAACGGCGCCGGCAGGCGAGCCACCCGCCCCGGACCCGGCCCGAGCTCGTCGCGACGGCGCCGGGGCAGGTGTGGAGTTGGGACATCACAAAGCTCAAGGGGCCGGAGCGGGGCGTGTACTACGACCTGTACGTCGTGCTCGACATCTTCTCCAGGTTCGTCGTGGGCTGGACCATCGCGGCCCGCGAGGACGCCGAGATCGCCAAGAACCTGCTCGAGCACGCCATGGGCATCCATGGCGTGCCGGAGGCGATCCACGCCGACCGCGGGACCTCGATGACCTCCAAACCGGTCGCTCAGCTGCTCGTCGACCTCGGGGTGGCCAGGTCGCACTCCCGCCCGCACGTGTCGAACGACAACCCTTACAGCGAGGCGGCGTTCAAGACGCTGAAGTACGCCCCGGTCTTCCCCGAGCGCTTCGGGTCCCTGGCCGACGCCGGCGCGTTCGCCGAGCAGTTCTTCGCCTACTACAACCACGAGCACCGCCACTGCGGGATCGGGCTGCACACCCCCGCCAGCGTCCACTTCGGCACCGCCGGGCAGGTCCGCGCCCAGCGCCAGACCACCCTGGACGCGGCCTACGCCGCCCGTCCCGAGCGCTTCGGCCACCGCCGACCCCAGGCGCCCACGCTGCCCGAGGCCGCCTGGATCAACCAGCCCTCACAGGAGGCCCTCATACAGACCGCCTGACGGAATCTGTCTCACCCGCCTTGACACTTTCCGTGCCGACGTTCGCGTGCGAGAACTGCGGGAAGATCGTTACCACTGTCGGGCGCATCGACGGGAGAAGAGTCTGCCTGAACTGCTATCCCCGGCGACTGCGGCGTTGCGTCTCGTGCGGGCAACAAAAGAAGATCGCCGCGACCATCCTGCACGGCCCGCACTGCTTCGCCTGCCACAACCGCATCTTGCGCAACGCCGCCCCTTGCCCCGGGTGCGGCGAGAAACGCATCCTCGCGTTCCTCAGTGACGACGACCGCCCATGCTGCGCGGGATGCGCGGGGCAGCCCGCCCGCTACGCCTGCCGCCGCTGCGGGAGCGAAGAACACAACTACGGTCGCCTCTGCGGGAAGTGCGTTCTCAGCGACCGCTGCAACGACATCCTCGCCGGCCCGGACGGGGCCTTCCTTCCTCCGATGCGGGCACTGCGCGACTACCTGCTCGTCCAGCCTCGCCCAGCACAGGTCATCAAGTGGTTGCGCATGGGGCCGAGCACCGACGTTCTCCGCGACATCGCCTCTGGGCGGGTGCCGGTCGAGTCGATCCTCGACGCCCCGCGGCCGGGCAAGCCGTTGATCTACCTGCGCACGCTCCTCCTCGACGCCGGTGCCCTACCGCGCGACGCGGCGGCCACGCGGCAGCTGATGGCCTGGGCCACGCAGACCATCGGCGGAGCCGCCACCGATCACCACCAGATGCTGCGCACCTACACCCGATGGGTGCTGCTACGCCGAGCCAGCCGAGATGCCGAAGGCGACATCGCTATCGGCGCAGCTCGGCACGTCAAAGCATCGCTGCGGGGCCTCGTCACCTTCCTCACCTGGGCTGAGGAACAACAGACCCCCCTGCGCGCTCTCACTCAGGCACAGATCGAGGAGTTCATCACCCTCCACACCGCACGACGATGGCTCCCACAGTTCCTCACCTGGGCCGCCGAACGCGACATCACACCCGACCTCGACATCTCCACGCTTCCGCGCCGAGAACCCGCGATCAGCACGTCCGAGGCACACCTTGAAAACGTCATCCGCACCCTCGCCACGGATCGCGGTATCGCGCTCGATGCGCGCCTTGCGGCGCTGCTGATCGCGGTCTACGGACTGCCCGCAACCAAGACGCTCGCGCTGCATCGCCGCCAGCTCCGCGACGAGAACGACGGCCTCGACCTCCGCATCGGAGACCGTCCGCTCACGTTGCCCGCGCCGATCACCCTGCTCGCCCGGGAGCAACTCGACCTCCGACCCGACGCAGACGATGACGCATGGCTGTTCCCTGGCCGTCTCCCTGGGCAGCCTCTCGACCCGCAATACCTTTCACTACGCCTGCGCCCTGTCGGCACCAGCATCTCCGCGCTACAGAACGCCGCCCGGTTCCGGCTCGCCGGAGCCGTCCCCGCCAAAGTCCTCGCAGACATACTCGATTTCAGCGTCGCCACCTTCGAGAACTACGCCCGCCTCTCAGGTAGCACCCGCGGCGACTACCCGGCGCTGCGAGAAAACAGCAGTCGATAGGCCACCACCGCTGAACTGACAGTTCCCTCCCCGCGCGACAGCGGCAGTGAACCTGCGGCGGTTCACATGAACGGTCAACTGTACATATGCTCTGGCGTGGCCAGCCACTGCGCTCTCGATGGGGCTGCTCTTCAAGCTCAGGCCGACGTCAGGCTTCCCCGCCCGCTCCCTCGACGGGCTCACTTACTTAGGCCGTGTTGCTAAATGCTGGTTCGGGGCCTTTGGGTGATTCTTGAGGCGTGTCGCGAGATGTCATCACGGACGAGGTCTGGGAGCTGATCCGGGACGTGTTCCCGCCGGTGAGGACACGGGGCCGTCCTCCGGTGGATCGGCGCACGGTGGTCGAGGCGACCGCGTGGCGGTTCCGCACGGGATCGGCGTGGCGAGACCTGCCCGACCGGTTCGGGAGCTGGAACACGATCTACAAGAACTTCCGCCGGTGGGCGAGCGACGGCGTCTGGGAGGACCTGCTCACCCACGTGCAGAAGCGGGCGTCGCTTCAGGGTGAGATCGACTGGGTCGTGTCGGTGGATTCCTCGATCGCGCGTGTCCATCAGCATGGCGCGACCTTGCCCCGGGTCACAGGGGGATCCGTCGAACTACAAGAAGTCCGGGCCAGAGCCTCCTGACCACGCGATCGGCCGGTCACGGGGTGGTTTGACGACGAAGATCCATCTCGTCTGCGACGGGAAGGCCCGGGCGCTGGCGTTCGTCCTCACCGGCGGGCAGGTCGCAGACACGAGCATGTTCACCTGCGTACTCGACGAGATCCACATCCCCGGCCGAGGGCCCGCGCGCACGAGACCGGACCGGGTGCTCGCGGACAAGGGCTACCCGTCGAAGAAGAACCGGGCCTGGCTGCGCGAGCGCGGCGTCAAGGCCACGATCCCCGAACGCGACGACCAGATCGCGCACCGCCGCAAGCGGCCGGGCCGTCCGATCGACTTCGGCGATGAGCAACGGGAGCGCTACAAGGGCCGCAACGTCGTCGAGCGGTGCTTCAACTTCGTGAAGCAGTGGCGCGGACTCGCTTCCCGCTACGACAAGACCGCCCGGTCATACGCGGCAGGGCTCTGCCTCTCCGCCGCCTTGCAATGGATTTAGCAACACGGCCTAGTGATACCCTAATCAGAGAGTTCTTCTGCTGTCGCCCGATGGCAGAATCGACTTCAACTCGTGGAAGGTAGCATTGTCAATGCATCTGACGAAGGCCACCAGCAGGACTGTGCTCTCCTTCTTCGCGATCGCTGCAGCATTCACCTTAGCGACCGCTACCCCTGCGACCGCATCCGGGTTCGATACGTCGGCTAACCCGACCGCCGAAACTGATGAGGGCGTCATATTCTCGGTTCTCGGTGACGTCGGAGACGGTGTCGGCTCGATTGTTTCAGACGAAGAGCTCGCTCAGCTCGGGATCGAGGTGACCCCCGGTACAGCCTCAAGCGCGCCGACAGTTCAGGCTGAGCCCGCGCCCACCGCGCGAGCAGCCGCGACCAACAACGTACTCTTCCGGTGGAATGACTTCGGTGGTCGGCAAGTTGTGCTGCGGTCCCAGCCGTACGACAAGATCCTCAACAAGCACAACCTGACATACCGCACACCACGCGTAGTCACCCAGAAAGCTACAACACGAACCCCCGACGGCGGCACATCATGGCGCTACCGACTGGCCGCCAACGAGGTCAAGTGCGACTTCTGGGGGAACAACTGCAAGGTCGTTCGTACGGTCTGGGTGCGCACCATCGTGGATTTCCGTTCATATCAGGGTGACAAGTACGGAGTGGTGACCGCCTACTGCGAGGGCATCGACGGCAAATGCCCCGATTTCGTGAAGAACGCGCTGAACCAATGACCAGGACAGACCGAGACCCCGCTGACGCCGCGCTCTGGCGCGACGCCATCCGGGAAGCTTCCACCTTGGAGAACCTCCGCCCGCACGATGGTCTCATCCGGCAGATCCTGCTCGGCCCGGACACGCTCGAGTTCACCCTCATCGGCGGTGAGGTATTCACCACTCCGGCCTCAGCAGATCGGAACGTGATCGCGTCCGCAGCTTCCAAGGCACTAGGTCGCAAGATCACCGCCAACCAGGCCGCGGAGTGGGAGCCCCCGGAGCAGACAGCGAACTACTGGTGGGCAGAGACTCTATACAACTTCGGGCTCCTCGCCCCCGAAGGAGCCGTCATGAATCCCACAGTCGTGTTCACCCGGATCTGGCGTGAAGGAACGATCGCGAAGATCGAGGCCTACGACGCACGTCGGACGGCTGTTGCAGAGTTCGATCTCCGTGCAGATCACCCGCCGGCGGACACAGTCACCGACGTGCTCGAGGCTCTCCGCGTATAGACCTGAGAATACCTCCACCGGAACCGCCTGCGGCCATCTGACGCGCGACCGCCGCATGTCACAACCCTGCATGTTGGCGAGCCGCCAGAGCGCGTCAGTCGCTCGGAAGCCTCGGGATAGTTCTCACCCGGATAATGCACTTACACCGGTATCATGAACACCTGGCGGACCGCCGTCAAGTCGAACGAAGGTGAGGGACGGATGGCAGACCTTCGCGCACGCATCGCCCGGTCGCTGCGCCGCGAGCGCGAGGCGCACGGGATCTCCGTGTCCGAGCTCGCCCGGCGCGCCGGCGTCTCCAAAGCGACGGTGTCGCAGCTGAGAGCGGATCGGGCAATCCCAGCGTGGAGACGCTGTGGGCCCTCGGCGACGCGCTCGGCGTGCCGTTCGCGACGCTCGTGGAGGAGCAGTCGAGTCCGTCACGGCTGATCCGGGCGGACGAGCACGCCGGCATCCCGTCGGCCGCCGCCCCGTACGTGGCGACCCTGCTGTCGGCCTGCCCTCCCGGAGCGCGGCGGGACATCTACATCATCCAGGCGGAGCCCGGCGAGGCGCGGCGATCGCTCCCCCACCATCGCGGCACCACCGAGCACGTGGTGCTCCTCAGCGGCTCGGCGCGGCTGGGTCCCGCCGAGGCCCCCGAGGTCCTGCATCCGGGCGACTACATGTCCTATCCGGGCGACGCCGCGCACGTGTTCGAGGCGCTGGAGCCCGGGACGAGCGCGGTGCTGCTGTCCGAGCTGCGCTGAGACACCGGATGCCGGGAAGGCCCGGCCCGCTGGCGAGAGCGAGTGTGCCTTCCCGGCATCCGTGGGCCTTCCCGGCATCCGGACCGGGCGTCGCACGGCATCCGGGCGCCTTCCCGGCACCCGACGCGGCGCGCCTCACGGCGCCGCCGCGTGCTCAGTACCAGTTCGTGGCCTGCGAGTGGCCCCACGCCGCGCACGGGCTGCCGTACACGGCGTCGATGTAGCCGAGGCCCCAGGCGATCTGGGTGGCGGCGTTCGTCTGCCAATCCGCGCCGGCCGAGGCCATCTTGCTGCCGGGGAGGGCCTGCGGGATGCCGGTCGCGCCGCTGGAGTCGTTGTAGGCCTGGTAGTTCCAGCCGGACTCCTTGTTCCACAGCGACTCGAGGCAGGAGAACTCGCCCTCCCCCCAGCCGTACTGCGAGGCGGCCATCTCGCGCGCGGTGGCCTTGGCGCCCTCGACGGTGTTCGCGGACGCGAGCGCCGCCGCCTCCGCCGCGGCGCGCTCCGCCTCGATCCGGGCCGCCTCCTCGGCCGCGATGCGCTGCGCCTCGGCCTCGCGCGCCTGGGTGAGCGCGTTCTGGAGGGTCTCGGTGTCCGCGAGGACCTCGTCGGTCTCCTTCGCGGCGCTCGCGGTCAGGGCGGTGAGCCGGTCGGCGGTGAGGTCGTCCGACTGCAGCGCCTTGACGTCGCCGGTGAGCTCGGCGAGGTCGACCGGCGCGGCCGGCACGTCGAGGCCGGATGCCACGACGACGTTGTTGAGAGCCTGCGCGTTGGTGAGGACGATGCCGGCGTCCTGGGCGACGGCCGCGCCCTTGCGCAGCTGCGCCTCAGAGGGCGCGGAGGTGAGGGCGGCGATGGCGGACGGCGCCTGCACCAGGCCGGCGGTCAGGGCGATGCCGACAGCCGCGGCGGCGCCGATCCCGGCGAGACGGCGATGGGTGCGGCGGGAGCGATCGGCACTGGAGGGGATGTCGAGGTTCGGAGTGGTGTCGAGGTTCGAAGTGGCGTCGGCGGATGCCGCGGCGGCGCGCCGGGACGCACGGGTGTTCTGGGTTTCGGGCATGGAGGATTCGACTTCCGGGTCGTCGTCGGCCCGGTCCTGCCGTGCGGAACGACGTGCAGGGCGATCCATCGGGGACCGCTCGCCCGGGCGCAGCCTCCAGCCTTCACGACGGATCTGGACGGATCAGGCGCATCGCCTGGGCATCCCGTCAACGTTCCCCGTGAATGCCTGCAACGCCGCGCCCCGCCGCGCCCCGCCCCGCCGCGCCCCGCCGCTCCGCGCCGCTCCTCCGCCGCTCCCCCGTCCGGCGCTCACCCCCCGCCGCTCCTCCATCGCCGGGGGAACCGGAACGTCGACGCGCGAGCCCGGGGGTCAGGCGTTGGCGTCCTGGCGCTTCTGGCGGGCGGCCTCCCGGGCGCGCAGCGTCTGGTCCAGGATCACCTTGCGGATGCGCACCTTCTCCGGCGTCACCTCGACGCATTCGTCGTCGCGCGCGAACTCGAGGCACTCCTCCAACGACAGCTGCCGCGGCGGGGTGAGCTTCTCGAGCTCGTCGGCCGTGGAGGAGCGCATGTTGGTGAGCTTCTTCTCCTTGGTGATGTTCACGTCCATGTCGTCGGCGCGGGTGTTCTCGCCGACGACCATGCCCTCGTACACCTCTTCGGTGGGCTGCACGAAGAAGCTCATCCGCTCCTGCAGCGCCATCATCGCGAACGGGGTGGCGACGCCGGCCCGGTCTGCCACGATGGACCCGGATGCCCGCGCCACGATCTGCCCGGCCCAGTCGTCGTAGCCGTGCGCGATCGCGTTCGCGATGCCGGTGCCGCGGGTGGCCGACATGAACTCGGTGCGGAAGCCGATCAGGCCGCGCGACGGCACGATGAACTCCATGCGAACCCAGCCGGTGCCGTGGTTGGTCATGCTCTCCATGCGACCCTTGCGCGCGGCGAGCAGCTGGGTGATCGCGCCGAGGTACTCCTCCGGGGCGTCGATCGTGAGGTGCTCGTACGGCTCCTTCACCTTGCCGTCCTCGCCCTTGCGGGTGACGACCTGCGGCTTGCCGACGGTGAGCTCGAAGCCCTCACGGCGCATGTTCTCGACCAGGATGGCCAGGGCGAGCTCGCCGCGGCCCTGCACCTCCCAGGCATCCGGACGGCCGATGTCGACCACCTTGAGCGACACGTTGCCGATCAGCTCGCGGTCCAGGCGGTCCTTGACCATGCGGGCGGTGAGCTTGTGCCCCTTCACCTTGCCGGCCAGCGGCGAGGTGTTCGTGCCGATGGTCATCGAGATCGCCGGGTCGTCGACCGTGATGGCGGGCAGCGGCCGGATGTCCTCGGGGTCGGCGATGGTCTCGCCGATCGTGATGTCCGGGAAACCGGCGATCGCGACGATGTCGCCGGGGCCGGCGGATTCGGCGGGATACCGCTCCAGCGCCCTGGTCATCAGCAGCTCGGTGATGCGGGCGGTGCTCGTGGACCCGTCGTGGCGGACCCACGCGACGGTCTGCCCCTTCTTCAGGGTGCCGTTGAAGATGCGCAGCAGCGCGAGGCGGCCGAGGAACGGCGAGGAGTCGAGGTTGGTGACCCACGCCTGCAGCGGCGCCTCGTCGTCGTACGACGGCGCCGGCACGTGCTTCAGGATCGCCTCGAACAGCGGCTCGAGGTCGTCGTTGTCGGGCAGCTCGCCGTTCGCGGGGCGATTGGCGGATGCCGCGCCGGCGCGGCCGGACGCGTAGACGACCGGGACGTCCAGAAGGGCGTCGACGTCGAGGTCGGGCACGTCGTCGACGAGGTCGGACGCGAGCCCGAGCAGCAGGTCGTGCGCCTCCTCCTCGACCTCGGCGATCCGGGCATCCGGACGGTCGGTCTTGTTGACGAGCAGGATCACCGGCAGCTTGGCCTCGAGCGCCTTGCGCAGCACGAACCGGGTCTGCGGCAGCGGGCCTTCGCTCGCGTCGACGAGGAGCACGACGCCGTCCACCATGGACAGCGCGCGCTCGACCTCGCCGCCGAAGTCGGCGTGACCGGGGGTGTCCACCACGTTGATGGTCACCGGGACGTCGGTGTGCGGGCCGTTGTAGGTGATCGCCGTGTTCTTGGCGAGGATCGTGATGCCCTTCTCGCGCTCGAGGTCGTTCGAGTCCATCGCGCGCTCTTCGACGTGCGCGTGCTCGCCGAAGGAGCCGGTCTGCCGCAGCATCGCGTCGACGAGCGTCGTCTTGCCGTGGTCGACGTGCGCGACGATCGCGACGTTTCGGAGGTCGGGGCGGAGGGCGTGCGCCATGCAGATGTGTCCTAAGAAGGTGTGGGATGCGCCGGGATGCCGACGTTCCAGGATAACGTACGTCCCCCGCGCGCTCCCTCCCCCGGGTTTGGGGCGGATTTTCGCGTTCGGGGCGGGTCTCCCCCGCCCCGAACGCGAGATCCCGCCCCAAACCCCCGAGGGGGAAACGGGTTAGCATCGGGGCTGTGCAGCAGCTTCCGTCGCGATCCCGGCTGTGGTGGGAGATCGCGATCGTGCTGGCGCTCGGGCTCGGGCAGTCGGCGGTGTACGCCGTGGTGCAGCTCGCCTACCGGCTCACGGATGCCACGCCGCTGGCCGAACAGACCGCGACGCTGAACCCCTCGCGCAGCGACCGCGAGGTGTTCGACCTCGTCTACCAGCTGCTCTCGATCGGGTTCTCGATCGTGCCCGTGCTGTTGGTCTGCTTCCTGCTCTGGCGGCCCGCCCGCCCGCGGCTGGGGGCGCTCGGCCTGGACGGCGACCGCGCCGGCCGGGACCTCGGCGCCGGACTCCTGCTGGTGATCGCGATCGGCGTCCCCGGACTCGGCGTGTACCTGGCCGGCCGCGCGCTGGGCCTGTTCGTCGCGATCGACCCGTCCGGGCTGGACGCGCACTGGTGGACCGTGCCGGTGCTGCTGCTGTCCGCGGCGCGCGCCTCGATCATCGAGGAGGTCGTCCTGCTGGGCTACCTGTTCTCCCGGCTGCGCACCCTGGGCTGGGGACCGTGGCCGATCGTCCTGGCCACGGCCGTGCTGCGGGCGACGTACCACCTGTACCAGGGGCCGGGGGCGTTCGCGGGGAACCTGGCGATGGGGCTGCTGTTCGGCTGGCTGTTCGCGCGCACCGGCCGGCTGCTGCCGTTCCTGGTGGCGCATTTCGTCATCGACGCGGTCGCGTTCGTCGGCTACCCGTGGGCGGCAGACACCTGGCCCGAGCTGTTCGGGCTGCCCGGCTGACGCGTTCGGAGAGCGGCGGTACTCGGCGGCCGGCCGTACCGCCGTCGCGGATCAGTCGAACAGCTCGCTGAGCCAGCTCTCGCGCTTGCGCTTGTGCGGGCGGTGGCCGCGGTCGTCGTAGCGGCGGTCGTCGTAGCGCGGCTCGTCGTAGCGGCGCTGGTCGTATCGCGGCTCGTCGTAGCGCGGCGGCTCATAGCCCGACGGCGCGGCCGGGCCCGGCTCCGGCCGGTACGCCGCCGGCTGCGGCGCTGAGACGGAGCGGTCGATGATCTTGTCGAGCTCACCGCGGTCGAGCCACACGCCACGGCACTGCGGGCAGTAGTCGATCTCGATGCCGCTGCGTTCGCTCATCACCAGCGTGGATCCATCTGCGGGGCAAAGCATGCGATCAGCCAAGCATCCGCACCTGTGAACCGGCTCCGCGACGCTCGCCGGCTTCGCGACACTCACCTCCCCGGCGACTCACCGCGTCAGCAGCACCGCGACCACCGCCCACGCCACGATGACGGCGAGCGCGACCAGCGCGGGCACGTCCCAGCCGCGCCGGATCGGCGCATCCGCGTCCGTCGTCCCCCCGGCCGTCGTCCCCGCGGCATCCGCAGGCGTCGTCCCCGCGGCATCCGCAGGCGTCGTCCCCGCGGCATCCGCAGGCGTCGTCCCTGCGGCATCCGCCTTCATCCGACGCAGCATGGCCACCGCGTCCTCCGCCGCTCCCGTGGTGTCCTCCGGCCGGCGCCCCGGGCCCAGCCGCTGCGGCCGGCTGCGCACCGGACCGCCGAAGCAGGTGAGGGTGGAGCCGTCGTCGAGCTCGATCTCGACCTGCCAGCGCATGCCGATCCGGCACACCCTCGACCAGGGGACGAAGGTACGCCGCAGCAGGTTCTGCACCAGCACCCCGTCCGCGCCCGGACGGATGCCCGATGCCACGCCGGCCACATGCAGTCCCCACAGCACGAGCAGCAGCCACGGGACGAGCAGCAGCGCCGTGCCCACCCCGGCGCGGACCACCGCGTCAGCCAGCAGCAGGGCCGCGAGCACCGCGCCGATCACCAGCAGCGCCACCCCGCCCCGATTGCGGAACGGGGCGGCGGTGCCGGGGGCGGGCCGGTCGATCACCGATCGTCCTCCGGTCACAGCGCCGGGCGTCCCAGGGGCAGCGTCGCCCCCGGGATGGCGTCGAGCAGGCGACGCGTGTACTCCTCCTGCGGGTCCGCGAAGATCGCGTCCACGGTGCCCTGCTCGACGATGCGGCCCTTCTCCATGACGCAGACGAGGTCTGCGGCGACGCGCACGACGGCGAGGTCGTGCGTGATGAAGAGGTAGGTCAGGCCGAGCTCGCGCTGCAGGTCGGACAGCAGACGCAGGATCTGGTCCTGCACCAGCACGTCCAGGGCCGACACCGCCTCGTCGAGCACGACGATGTCGGGCTTGAGCGCCAGGGCGCGGGCGATGGCGACCCGCTGCCGCTGTCCGCCGGACAGCTCGTTCGGATACCGCCAGGCCAGCTCCCGCGGCAGCGCCACCTGGTCCAGCAACTCCAGCGCCCGCCGGTGCTGCTCCTCGCGCGTCCCGATGCCGTGCACGTGCAGCGGCTCGGAGATGAGGCTGCCGATGCTGCGCAGCGGATCGAGCGAGCCGTACGGGTCCTGGAAGACCGGCTGCATCCGGCGCCGCAGCCGGAAGACGTCGGCGCGCGACATCGTGCTCGTCTCATGCCCGTCGATGAGGATCTCGCCGCTGGTCGGCTTCTCCAACTGCAGCAGCATCTTCGCCACCGTGGACTTGCCCGACCCGGACTCCCCCACCAGCGCGAGCGTCTTCCCGCGGGGGATGGAGAACGACACGCCGTCCACCGCCCGGAACCGCTCGTGCCGCAGCCCGCCGGTGCGGATGGAGTACTCCTTGGTGAGCTCGCGCACCTCGACCACGGCCGGGGCCTCGTCCGCCGGCGGCTCGAGCCCCTGCGCCATCGCTCCGATGCGCTGCGAGGCGAGGCTGGGCGCGGCGGCGACGAGACGCTGGGTGTACGGATGCTGCGGGTTCGAGAGGATCTCCGCGCTCGGGCCGGCCTCGACGATCTCGCCCTGGTTCATCACGATGATCCGGTCGGCGCGCTCGCCGGCCAGGCCCAGGTCGTGCGTGATCAGCAGCACCGAGGTGCCGCGTTCGCTGGTCAGCGTGGCGAGGTGATCCAGGATCACCCGCTGCACCGTGACGTCGAGCGCGCTGGTCGGCTCGTCGGCGATGAGCAGCTTCGGGTCCGCCGCCAGCCCGATCCCGATCAGGGCGCGCTGCCGCATCCCGCCGGAGAACTGGTGCGGGAACTGGTGCATCCGCTTCGCGGCGTCCTTCAGCCCCGCCTGCATGAGCACCTCGACCGCGCGGTCGTGCACCTGCTGCCGTCCCTGCGCGAGCCCGTTGGCGCGCACCGCCTCCTTGACCTGGAAGCCGATCGACCACACCGGGTTCAGGTTCGACATCGGATCCTGGGGCACGTAGCCGATCTCGCGCCCGCGGACGTGCTCCATCTCGGTGCGGCTGGCCGCAGTCAGGTCGCGGCCGTCGAGCATGATGCGCCCGCCGGTGACGTGACCCGTCCCCGGCAGGAGCCGGATGATCGCGGACGCCGTGGTGGATTTCCCGGATCCGGACTCCCCGACGATGGCGAGGGTCTCGCCCGGGAAGAGGTCGAAGCTGACCCCGTGCAGCACCTCGCGGCTCGCCTTGCCGCTGCGGAACGCGACGCGCAGATCCTGCACGCTGAGAAGCGGTTCGGTCATCGCTGTGCCCTCGCCTTCGGGTCGACGGCGTCGCGGAGCAGCTCGCCGAGGGTGATGAACGCCAGCACCGTGATCGTCAGCGCCAGCGACGGCCAGAACAGCGCCATCGGGGCGGTGCGGATGCTGGTCTGGGCCTGACTGATGTCATTGCCCCACGACATCGTGCTGCCGCCGAGCCCGACGCCCAGGAACGACAGCACCGACTCCGCCACGATGGCGGCGCCGAGGCTCAGGGTCGCGACGACGATCACCGGCGCCATGGCGTTGGGCAGCACGTGATACAGCAGGGTCTTGAACCGGGACATGCCCACGGCCTCCGCCCCCATCACGAAGTCGGCCTGCTTCACCCGCAGCACCTCGGCCCGCATGACCCGCGCGGTGGCGGCCCACGAGAACCCGCCGATCGCGAAGGCGAGCACGAACTCGTTGCGCACCGGCATCACCGACATCACCACCACGCCGGCGATGATGTACGGGATCGTGAAGAAGATGTCGCCGACGCGCGAGAGCAGCGAGTCGAGCCAGCCGCCGTAGAACCCCGCGAGCGCGCCCATGACGACGCCGATCACGGTGCTGATCAGCGTGGCCAGCACGCCCACGACGACCGAGGTGCGGGTGCCCCAGATCACCCGGGAGTACACGTCGCACCCCTGACGGGTGAAGCCGAGCGGATGCCCGGACTGAGGCCCGCCGTTGCTGTTCGACAGCTGGCATCCGTTGTTCGGCGGCACCTGGGTGAACAGCCACGGGAAGAGGGCGACGACGATGATCAGCACGGCGAACGCGACCGAGATCCAGAACAGCGGACGGCTGCGCAGGTCGCGCCACGCGTCCAGCCAGAGGTTGCTCGGCTTCGGGTCGATGCGGACGACGTCGACCGGCACCGCGGTCGTGTCGACGGGAGCGACGTAGTGCTCCCGCTGCTGCTGGTCAAGACGAGACATAGCGGATCCTCGGGTCGAGCAGGCCGTAGAGCAGGTCCACGATGATGTTGACGAAGACGTAGACGACGACGAACACGGTGACGAACGACACCACGGTGGGGTTCTCGCCGCGGATGATCGCCTCGTACAGCGTGTTGCCGACGCCCGGCACGTTGAAGATGCCCTCGGTCACCGTGGCGCCGACCATGAGGATGCCGAACACGGTGCCGAGGTCGGTGACCATCGGGATCAGCGAGTTGCGCAGTACGTGCACCGGGAGCACTCGGCGCCGCGGCAGGCCCTTGCTGTACGCCGTGCGCACCCAGTCCTGGTTCAGGGTGTCGATCGTCGACGCGCGGGTGAGCCGCATGCTGGTGGCGTACACGCTCACGCCGAGGACGATGGCCGGCAGCCAGAGGTCCCCCCAGTCGTTGCGGGCCCCGACGGTCGGCCGGAACCAGCCCAACTGCACTGCCAGGAAGTACTGGGCGAGGAACGCGAGCACGAAGATCGGCACCGCGATGAAGATCAGCGCGAGCACGAGCATGGCGTTGTCGAACACACCGCCCTTGTCGAGCGCCGAGAACAGGCCGATCACGATCGCCAGCACGAACGCGATCGCGACCGCCATCACCGCCAGCCGCAGCGTCACCGGGAACGTGCGGGCGAGGACGTCGATGACCGGCTGCCCGGAGAAGCTGGTGCCGAAGTCCAGCTGGAAGATGCCGGCGATGTAGTAGAAGTACTGCACCAGGAACGGCTCGTCCAGGTGGTACTCGGCGCGCAGCCGCTGCAGCAGCGCCTCGTTCGGGGGCCGGTCGCCGAACAGCGCAGCGATCGGGTCGCCCGGCATCTGGAAGACCATGAAGTAGATCAGCAGGGTCGCTCCGAAGAACACCGGAACCGCCTGCAGGATGCGTCTGAGGATGTAGAAGGCCACCCTCGACCTCCCTTCGGGTACGAGCGCGCAGCGCGCGCCGCGGGGGCAGAGAGAACGAGGCGGTGGAGCACGACTCCACCGCCTCGTCGCGAAGGGTTACTCCGCCTTCTTCTCGATCTTCTCGAACAGCGGGACCGAGTTCCATCCGAACTCGACGTTGCTGACCGTCTCGGCGTAGCCGCCGACGACGTTCGAGTACCACAGCGGCAGCGCCGGCAGGTCCTGCAGCAGGATCTCCTGCGCCTGCTGGAACAGCTCGTTCGCCTTGTCCGGGTCGGTCTCCGAGATGCCCTCGGCGATCAGCTTGTCGAACTCCGGGTTCGAGTAGTCGCCGTCGTTCGAGCCGGCGTTGGTGGCGTAGAGCGGGCCGAGGAAGTTGTACAGACCAGGGTAGTCGGCCTGCCAGCCGGTGCGGAACGCCGTCTGGATCGTGCGGTCGGTGACCTTGCTGCGCAGCTCGGCGAAGGTCGGGTAGGGCGCACCGGATGCCTCGATGCCGAGAGTGTTCTTGATCGAGTTGACCGTCGCGTCGACCCACGCCTGGTGCCCGCCGTCCGCGTTGTAGGCGATCTGGAACTCACCGCTCCACGGGCTGATCGCGTCGGCCTGCGCCCACAGCTCCTTCGCCTTCTCCGGGTCGTACCCCAGCACCTCGGCGCCCTCGAGCTCGTCGGTCCAGCCGTCGATCACCGGGGAGGTGAAGTCGCTGGCCGGGGTGCGCGTGCCCTGGAAGATGACGTCGGTGATCTCCTCGCGGTTGATCGACATCGAGATCGCCTGGCGCCGCAGCTTGCCCTCCTCACCGCTGAAGTGCGGCAGCCGCTCGGGGATCGTGAAGGACTGGAACACCGCGGCCGGCTGGTTCACCGCGCGGTCGCCGAGGTCGGACTCGTAGGTCTCGTATGCGGAGTCCGGAACCGCGTCCAGCACGTCGAGCTCGTTCGCCAGCAGGTCGGAGTACGCCGCGTCCTGAGTGGCGTAGAACACGATGTCCAGCCCGCCGTTGACCGGCTTGCGCGGGCCGTCGTAGTCGGGGTTCACGACCAGGTTGATGCCGACGTCGTGCTGCCACGCGCCTTCGCCGTCGAGCATGTACGGGCCGTTGCCGATCGGGTTCTCGCCGAAGGCCTCCATGTCTTCGAAGGCCACATCCGGGAGCGGGTAGTAGGCGGAGTAGCCGAGCCGCTGGGCGAAGTCGGAGGCCGGCTTGTTCAGCGTGATGGTGAAGGTGTGGTCGTCGACCTGCTCCAGGCCGGTGAGCTCGGAGTCGGCGTCGTAGCTGAAGCCCTCGATGTCCTCGAAGAAGTAGCTGGAGAGCTGCTCGTTGGAGGCGAGCGCGCCGTAGTTCCACGCCTTGATGAAGTTGTCGGCGGTGACTTCCTCGCCGTTGGTGAAGGTGAGGCCCTTGCGGAGCTTCACGGTCAGGTGCTGCGGGTCGTCGACGACGATCTCCTCCGCGACGTCGTTGAACACCGAGCCGTCGGCCGCGTAGCCGATCAGGCCGGCGAAGATCGCGTCGAGGATCTTGCCACCGCCGACCTCGTTGGTGTTGGTCGGGATGAGCGGGTTCTGCGGCTCCGAGCCGTTGACCTTGATGATCGCGGTGCTGTCGGCACCGGATCCGCCGTCGTCACCGGCATCGGGGTTGTCGCCGCCTCCTGCGCAGCCGGAGAGAGCCAGGGCGCTCGCCGCGATCAGCGCGAGTCCCGCCAGGGTGATCCTGTTTCGCTTCACTGTGTCCTCCTGTGGACCGTACAAGCACACGCTCATCGTCGAGCGCGTCGATGCTCCGAGACTAGTCGGATGCCCGCGCCCCGCACAGGCTCCGTTAATGAACCGTTACTGAACCGGCGTTCGGGAAGGCGCGAGAGCCCGCCCCGGGACGCGTGCCGGGGCGGGCTCTCGCAGATGGCTCGTGCGGATGCTACGCGAACGCCTCCACGGGCGGGCACGCGCACACGAGGTTGCGGTCGCCGTAGGCCTGGTCGATGCGGCGCACCGGCGGCCAGTACTTCCCGGCGACGAGGGTCGGCACCGGGTAGGCGGCCTCCTCGCGGGTGTACGCGTGCTGCCACTCCCCCGCGATCAGGGAGGCGGCGGTGTGCGGCGCGTTCACCAGCGGGTTGTCGTCCGCGGGCCAGCGGCCGGCGGCCACGGCATCCGCTTCCGCCTTGATCTCGATCATGGCCTCGATGAACCGCTCCAGCTCGCCGATGTCCTCCGACTCGGTCGGCTCCACCATCAGCGTGCCGGCGACCGGGAACGACATGGTCGGGGCGTGGAAGCCGTAGTCGATCAGGCGCTTCGCGACGTCGTCGACGGTGATCCCGGTGGCCTCGCGGAGCGGACGCAGATCCAGGATGCACTCGTGCGCGACCCGGCCGTTCTCGCCGGTGTAGAGCACCGGGTAGTGCTCGGCGAGGCGTGCCGCGATGTAGTTCGCCGACAGCACGGCGGCCGCGGTCGCCCGGCGCAGACCCGCCGCGCCCATCATCCGCACGTACGCCCACGAGATCGGCAGCACGCCCGCGGAGCCGTACGGCGCCGCCGAGACCGGACCGCCCTCGAAGACGAACCCGCCGGCGTGCTCACGGCGCTGTGCCATCGGATGCCCGGGCAGGTACGGGGCGAGGTGCGCCTTGGCCGCGACCGGACCGACGCCGGGCCCGCCGCCGCCGTGCGGGATGGCGAACGTCTTGTGCAGGTTCAGGTGCGACACGTCGCCGCCCAGGTCGCCGAACCGCGCGTAGCCGAGCAGCGCGTTCAGGTTCGCGCCGTCGACGTACACCTGGCCGCCGGCCTCGTGCACGGCCGAGGTGATCTCGACGACCTGCTGCTCGTACACGCCGTGCGTGGACGGGTAGGTGATCATCAGGGCCGACAGCTCGTCGGCGTGCTGGGCGATCTTGGCGCGCAGGTCGTCCAGGTCGACGTTGCCGAGCTCGTCGCACGCGACCACGACGACCTTCATGCCCGCCAGCACCGCGGATGCGGCGTTCGTGCCGTGCGCGGAGGACGGGATGAGGCAGACGGTGCGCTGCGCGTCGCCGTTGGCGAGATGGTATCCGCGGATCGCGAGCAGACCGGCCAGCTCGCCCTGCGACCCGGCGTTCGGCTGCAGAGACACCGCGTCGTACCCGGTGACCTCGGCGAGCCAGGCCTCGAGCTCGTCGATCATCGCGAGCGATCCCTCGACGTCGGATGCCGGCGCGAACGGATGCAGCTGCCCGAACTCCGGCCAGGTGACCGGGGCCATCTCGGTGGCGGCGTTGAGCTTCATGGTGCAGGAGCCGAGCGGGATCATGCCCCGGTCCAGCGCGTAGTCGCGGTCGGCGAGCTGCTTCAGATACCGCATCATGGCGGTCTCGGAGCGGTGCTGGTGGAAGACCGGATGCGTGAGGTATTCGTCCTCGCGCAGCAGCGCCGCGGGGAGGGCGTGGGCGGGCAGGAACGCGAAGGAGCGCTCGCCCTGGGCGCCGAAGGCGGCCACGACCCGGAACACGTCGTCCATGGTGGTGGTCTCGTCGACGGACACGCCGACCGTGTCCGCGTCGACCAGACGCAGCAGGATGCCGAATTCGTCGTGCGCACGGGTGACGATCTCCGCGGCGCGGCCGGGCACGCGCACCGACAGCGTGTCGAAGTACGCCTCGTGCACCAGCTCGGCGCCGTCCTTGACCAGCTCGGAGCCGAGGAAGCGGGCACAGGCGGCGACCCGGTTCGCGATCGAGCGCAGCCCGTCGGGCCCGTGGTACACGGCATACATGGAGGCCATCACGGCCAGCAGCACCTGCGCGGTGCAGATGTTCGAGGTCGCCTTCTCACGGCGGATGTGCTGCTCGCGGGTCTGCAGCGCCAGGCGGTACGCGGGCCTGCCCTCGGCATCCTGAGAGACGCCGACGAGCCGGCCGGGCAGCTGCCGCTCCAGCCCGGAGCGGACGGCCATGTACCCGGCGTGCGGTCCCCCGAAGCCCATCGGCACGCCGAAGCGCTGGGTGGTGCCCACCGCGACATCCGCCCCCATCGATCCGGGCGAGCGCAGCAGCGTCAGGGCGAGCAGGTCCGCGGCGACCACCGCGAGGCCTCCGGCGACGTGCGCCGCGTCGATCACGGCCGTGGGGTCCCAGACGCGGCCCGAGGCGCCCGGGTACTGCAGGAACACCCCGAACAGCTCGCTCGGCAGCTCCGCGCCTGCGGCGAGGTCGCGCTCGACCAGCTCGATGCCGACGGCCTCCGCCCTCGTCGCGAGCAGCGCCTTCGTCTGCGGCAGTGCGTCGGCGTCGACGACGAACACGGCGGATGCCGACTTCGACGCCCGCCGGGCCAGCAGCATGCCCTCCGCGACCGCGGTCGACTCGTCGAGCATCGACGCGTTCGCAGTGGACAGGCCGGTGAGGTCGGACACCATGGTCTGGAAGTTGATCAGCGCCTCCAGCCGGCCCTGGGAGATCTCCGGCTGGTATGGCGTGTACGCCGTGTACCAGGACGGGTTCTCCAGGACGTTGCGCTGGATCACGGACGGGGTGAACGTGCCGTAGTAGCCGAGGCCGATCATCGGCCGGTTCACCCGGTTGCGGGAGGCGAGGGCGCGCAGCTCGGCGAGGGTCTCCGCCTCCGAGGCGGCCGGCGGGATCACGGACGCGGGCGCTGAGCCTTCCCCGGACGCTGAGCCTTCCCCGGACGCTGAGCCTTCCCCGGACGCTGAGCGCGTCGAAGCGTCCGGCGCCTCGGTGAAGATGGCCGCGGGGACGGCCTGTCGCATCAGCGTCTCCACGGCGGATGCGAGCACGTCCGACCCGCGGCCCGCGGAGCCCGCGGCAGTGTCCGCCGTGGCGTCGATGCCGAGAGCGGCCAGCATCCGTCGCTGTGCGTCGGCGGTCGTCCCGATATGGCGATCGGCGAAGGAATCCACTCTCAGCCCTCCGTGAGCGCGACGTACGCGTCGCGGTCGAGCAGCCCGTCGAGGGCGCCGTCGGCCACCTCGACCTTGATCAGCCAGCCGCCCTCGAACGGCGCGGAGTTCACCAGCGACGGGTCGTCGACGACGGCGTCGTTGACCTCGACCACGGTGCCGGAGACGGGGGCGTACAGCTCCCCGACCGACTTCGTGGACTCGATCTCGCCGACCACGGAGCCCGCCGTGATCGCCGTGCCGACGGCCGGCAGCTCCACGAAGACGACGTCGCCCAGCCTGTCGGCCGCGTAGTCGGTCACCCCGACCGTGGCCACGGCGCCGTCAGCGGCGACCCATTCGTGCTCTTCGCTGTACTTGAGGGCGGTGAGATCGGTCATTTCTTCCTCCGGTAGAAAGGCAGGGCGGTCACGGTCGCGGGGATGAGGGTGCCCCGCACATCAAGGAATACTCCGGTTCCCTCGGCGGCGGAACCGGCGTCGACGTAGGCCATCGCGATCGGGTGTCCGAGCGTCGGGCTGAGCGCGCCGCTGGTGATCTCGCCGATCTGGGCGCCGTCCGCGTCTCGGACCGGGTACCCGGCACGGCCGGCGCGCCGGCCCTCGGCGGTGAGCCCGACGAGCACCCGGCCGCCGGCGCCCGCGGCATCGGCCAGGGCCTCCTTGCCGACGAAGCGCTCCTTGTCGGCGACGACGACGCGGCCGAGCCCGGCCTGCACCGGCGTGGTGTCGAGGGTGAGCTCGTGCCCGTACAGCGGCATCCCGGCCTCCAGGCGCAGGGTGTCGCGGGCGGCGAGACCGGCGGGCACCAGTCCGTGCCCCTCACCGGCGACGAGCAGCGCGTCCCACAGCGCGACGGCGTCGCGGGCGTCCACCAGCAGTTCGAAGCCGTCCTCGCCGGTGTAGCCGGTGCGGGCGAGCAGCAGCGGGCGCCCGGCGAAGCTCGCCGACGCCCAGGCGTAGCCCTTCTGGTCGCTCCACGGCACGCCGACCTCCTCGATGCCGGCGGTGGCCGCGACGATGGCCTCGGCGGCCGGGCCCTGCACGGCGATGAGGGCGTAGTCGTCGGACACGTCGGCGACCTCGACCTCGAACCCCGAGGTCCGCGCCGTGAGCGCCGCCCGCACCGCATCGCGGTTGCCCGCGTTCGAGATGATCAGGAAGTCGTCCTCCTGCATCCGGTAGACGATGACGTCGTCGATGATGCCGCCGGTCTCCGCGAGCAGCAGCGAGTACTTCGCCTTGCCGACGGCGAGCGCGGACAGCCGTCCGGCGAGGGCGTAGTCGAGGAAGTCGGCCGCGCCGGCGCCGCGGACGGTGAACTCGGCCATGTGCGAGATGTCGAAGATGCCCGCGGCCTGGCGCACGGCGTGGTGCTCGGCGAGGTCGGAGGTGTAGCGCACCGGCATCTGCCAGCCGCCGAAGTCGGTGAAGGACGCTCCGAGCGCCTCGTGGCGCTCACGGAGCGGGGTGGCTCGCTGGGGCTGCGCCGCGCTGTCGCGCGTCGTCGGGGATTCGGTCACGGAGTTCTCCCGGTCAGGGTCGGGCGGGCAGCATCGGCGCTGCACCGC
Source organism: Microbacterium neungamense (assembly GCF_024971095.1). Classification (NCBI taxonomy): domain Bacteria; kingdom Bacillati; phylum Actinomycetota; class Actinomycetes; order Micrococcales; family Microbacteriaceae; genus Microbacterium; species Microbacterium neungamense. The sequence goes on along the minus strand of NZ_CP069717.1, from coordinate 730,044 downwards.
GGAACTCCCCCTCTGTCATGTGCCTGAGAGCTTCGCCCTCCGGGGAGGGCTTTCACCGTCGGCGGATGCCGGAGCATCGCTTTCCAGAGCGGCCGGACCCGCGCGGTGGGGGTACCTGAGAGATTGGCGGGGAGGCTTGCTCCTTCGGTGCCCGGCCTGCTTCACCGGGCTCTCCCGCACGAGACGTTCGGCCTGTGTTCGATTGTCGGGATCACTCTACCGCGTCGGCGCGCCGGACCCGGTCGCGCGTCGGATCGGGGCGCGTACCGGCCTTAGGCTCGTTCCTGTGACAGCGGCGAACGGCGAGCAGGACGCGATCCGCGTCGCCGTGTCGGCGGTGATCTTCTCGCTGCGGTCGGCGCCGGAGGGCGACCGGCTGATGCTGCCGCTGGTGCGCCGGACCCGCGATCCGCACCGGGGCATGTGGGCGCTCCCCGGCGGCTGGCTCGACCCCGCCGAGGACCTCGACGCCGCGGCATCCCGCACCCTCGCCGAGACCACGGCGCTCACCCCGAGCTACCTGGAGCAGCTGTACACGTTCGGGGACGTCGACCGCTCCCCGTCGCGGGTGATCTCGGTGGTGTACTGGGCGCTGCTGCGCTCCGACCTCGTCGACGCGCAGCGGGCGTCCGAGGGCGCACCGGAGAACGTGGAGTGGTTCGACGTGGACGCGGTGCCCGCTCTCGCCTTCGACCACAACCGCATCGCCGAGTACGCGCTGTGGCGGCTGCGCAACAAGGTCGGCTACAGCCGCATCGCCGCCGGCCTGCTGCCGGACGAGTTCACCCTCACCGAGCTGCGCGAGGTGTACGAGACCGTGCTCGGCCGGCGCCTCGACCCGTCCAACTTCCGGCGCCTCCTCGAGGGCTCGGACGAGCTCGTGCCGACCGAGCACTTCCGCACCGGCAAGCACCGCCCGGCACGGCTGTACCGCTACATCGCGGAGGCGTGATCCGGCGCGCCCCGCCCCGCGCCTCCACACCTGATTGCACTTCTGGTCAGTTCGACATAATCTGGTCTCGAGCACAGTAAGTGTCACCCCGACCAAAAGGGCGGTGCCCGATGCCCACCTCCTCGCTTCCGCTGACCGATCCCTCGGTCGACCACGCCATCCGCGCGATCGTGTCGGGCGCCTCGACCGAGGCGACCTGCTCGACCGACCTCGCCGCCGGCCCGTGGGACTTCGACACCCGCCCCGGGTACGGTCCCGGTTCGTCCATGGGCGACGTGATCCCGGTCGGCGCGCCACGGCAGGGCGAGCTCCCCGCCGCGTACCGCGAGGCCGGCGAGGACGAGCTGGACGCCCGCATCCGCGCCGCCCGCGCGACCCTCGGCGAGCGCGTCGTCGTGCTCGGGCACTTCTACCAGCGCGAGGAGGTCGTGCGGCACGCCGACTACGTGGGCGACTCGTTCCAGCTCGCGAACGCCGCGCTGGAGCATCCGGATGCCGAGGCGATCGTGTTCTGCGGCGTGCACTTCATGGCCGAGACGGCGGACCTGCTCTCCCGCCCGGAGCAGGCGGTGATCCTGCCGAACCTGGCGGCCGGGTGCTCGATGGCGGACATGGCGGACATCGACCAGGTCGAGGACTGCTGGGAGCAGCTGGCGGAGGTGCTCGGTCCCCTCGACGAGCCGGACGCCGACGGGCTCGTGCCCGTGGTGCCGGTGACGTACATGAACTCCTCCGCGGCGATCAAGGGCTTCGTCGGCCGCCACGGCGGCATCGTGTGCACGTCGTCGAACGCGGCGACCGTGCTGGAATGGGCGTTCACCCGCGGGCGCCGGGTGCTCTTCTTCCCCGACCAGCACCTGGGACGCAACACGGCCAAGGCCATGGGCGTGCCGCTGGAGCGGATGCCGATGTGGAACCCGCGCCGGCCGCTCGGCGGCGCCACCGAGGACGAGCTGCGCGAGGGCCGCGTGATCCTGTGGCACGGCTTCTGCTCGGTGCACCGCCGGTTCACGGTCGACCAGATCGCGAAGGCGCGCGCCGAGCATCCGGACGTGCGGGTCATCGTGCACCCCGAGTGCCCGATGGAGGTCGTCGACGCCGCCGACGAGGCCGGCTCCACCGACTACATCCGTCGCGCCATCGCCGCCGCGGAGGAGCCGACCGTGTTCGCGATCGGCACCGAGATCAACCTCGTCCGCAGGCTCGCGGCGCAGCATCCGCAGCACGAGATCTTCTGCCTCGACCCCGTGGTCTGCCCGTGCTCGACGATGTACCGCATCCACCCCGGCTACCTGGCCTGGGTGCTCGAGGAGCTCGTCGCCGGGCGCACCCCGAACCGCATCCGCGTGGCCGAGGAGGTCGCGCAGCCCGCCCGGGTCGCGCTCGAGCGGATGCTGGCGGCGAGACCGCGATGAGGGTCCTGGTCGCCGGCGGCGGGATCGCCGGGCTGAGCACCGCGCTCCTCGCAGCGGCCCGCGGCCACGAGGTGGAGCTGCTGGTGAAGGGAGCGCTCGGCGACGGGTGCACCCCGCACGCGCAAGGCGGCATCGCCGGTGTGTACGGCCCCGGGGACTCCCCCGCCCTGCACGCCCTGGACACCGCGCACGCCGGTGACGGCCTGGGCGACCCGGTCGCCATCGCCGCGCTCGTGGACGGCGCCTCGGCGGCGGTGCGGAGGCTGGCCGCCGCCGGCGTGGTCTTCGACCGCGCGGCCGACGGTGCCCTCGCGCGAGGGCTGGAGGCCGCGCACAGTCGGCCCCGGATCGCGCATGCCGGCGGGGACGCGACCGGCCGCGCGGTGTCGGCCGCGCTGACCGCGCGCGTGCGGGAGGCGCGGGTCCGCGTGCGCGAGCACGCCCCCGCCGCAGACCTGCTCGCAGGCGACGGCCGCGTGCACGGCATCCGTCTCCTCGGCGGCGGGATCGGACGCGGTGAGGAGATCGAGGCGGATGCCGTGGTGCTGGCCACCGGCGGCGCCGGGCAGCTGTTCGCGCACACCACGAACCCGGCCGGGACGACCGGCGACGGGATCGCGATGGCGCTGCGGGCCGGGGCGGCGGTGGCCGACCTGGAGTTCGTGCAGTTCCACCCCACGGTGCTGGATGGCGGGACCGGGTTCCTGGTGTCGGAGGCGGTCCGCGGGGCCGGCGCGACGCTGGTCGACGAAGACGGCCGGCGCTTCCTGCTCGAGGAGCATCCGGATGCCGAGCTCGCGCCGCGCGACGTCGTCGCGCGCGCGGTCGCCCGGCGCGCCGCCGCGCAGGGAGCACCGGTGCGACTGGACGCGACCGGCCTCGGGGCCGCCGAGCTCGCCCGCCGCTTCCCGACGATCGACCGGGAGATCCGCTCACGCGGCTGGGACTGGTCGCGCGAACCGGTGCCGGTCACCCCGGCCGCGCACTACCTGATGGGCGGTGTGGTGACCGACGTCGACGGCCGCACGTCGCTGCCCGGGCTGTGGGCGGTCGGCGAGACCGCGCGCACCGGCGTGCACGGGGCGAACCGGCTGGCATCGAACTCCCTCCTCGAGGGCGCCGTGTTCGCCGCCCGTCTCGTGCAGGCCCTCACGTCCTCCTCGGTCGTCGGGAGAGCGCAGCGAGACGAAACGCCCCACGTTATCGGGCGACCGCCCTCCCCGGTCGTCGGGCGAGCGCAGCGAGACGAAACGCCCCACCGGCTCGCCCGCGACCAGCTCCAGCACCTCCTGTGGACGCGGGTCGGCCTCCTTCGCACGCCCGAGGGCCTGGCATCCGCCGTCCGCGACCTCGACGCCTGGCGCGCCCCCGACATCCGCACCGTGCACGACCTCGAGGACGCCAACCTGCTCACGGTCGCCCGCGCCATGGCATCCGCGGCCCTCGCCCGCACGGAATCCGCCGGCGCACACCACCTCGACGCCCCCGCCCTGATCGGAGCCCGATGATCACCGCCGCCGCCCTCGACCGGGTCGTCCGCGCCGCCCTCGAGGAGGATGCCCCGTGGGGCGACATCACCAGCACCGCCCTGCTGCCGGCGGAAGCCGTGGCGACCGCCGACCTCGTCGCCCGTGAGTCCGGCACGTTCAGCGGCGGGGACGTGTTCGCGGCGGCGTTCGCTCTCACCGACCCGGGCGTCGAGGTCGATCTGCACGTCGGCGACGGCGACCGCTTCGAGTCCGGCGACGTGCTCGCCAGCGTCCGCGGGAACGCCCGCAGCGTCCTCACCGCCGAGCGCGTGGCCCTGAACTTCGTGCAGCGGATGGCCGGCATCGCCACGCTCACCGCCGCCTATGTCGAGGCCGTGGCCGGCACCGGCGTGCGGATCGCCGACACGCGCAAGACCACGCCCGGGCTTCGCGAGTTCGAGCGTCACGCCGTCGTGTCCGGCGGCGGCAGCAATCACCGCCGTTCGCTGTCGGATGCCGTGATGGCGAAGGACAATCACCTCGCCGTGCTGCGCCAGAGTGGGAGGGACGTCGCCGCGGCGCTGCGCGAGGGGATCCAGCGGCTGCCGCACACGACGCATGTCGTGGTCGAGGTGGACCGGCTGGAGCAGATCCCGGAGGTGCTGGACGGCGGGGCCGACACGGTGCTGCTGGACAACTTCACGCTCGACGACCTCCGGGCGGCCGTCGCACTGATCGGCGACCGCGCCACCGCCGAGGCATCCGGCGGAGTGACCCTGGACACCGTCCGGGCGATCGCGGAGACCGGCGTGCAGGTCATCTCCGTCGGCGCGCTCACGCATTCCGCCCGGGCGCTCGACCTCGGCCTGGACGTGCGCCTCGACGTGGGCCTCACCGAGCGGGACGGCTGATGCTGTACCTCGACCACGCCGCCACCTCGCCGGTGCGTCCGGAGGTGCTCGAGGCGATGCGACCGTACCTCACCGACGTCTTCGGCAACCCGTCCAGCCACCACGGCGCCGGGCATGCGGCGGCGGAGGCGCTCGAGCAGGCGCGGTCGCGTGTGGCGGCGGCGCTGGGGATGCGCGGCGGGGACGTCGTGTTCACCTCGGGCGGCACCGAGGCGAACAACCTCGCGGTGAAGGGCATCGTGCTGGGCGGCTCGCGCCGGCACCTGGTGACCACGGCGATCGAGCACGAGTCGATCCTGGCGTCGGCCGATCACCTGCGGCGCTTCCACGACGCCGAGGTGACTGTGCTGCCCGTCGACGGATGCGGACGGGTGGACCCGCGCGACCTGGCCGCAGCGGTCCGCGAGGACACCGCCCTGGTCAGCATCGGGCACGCGAACAACGAAGTGGGGACGGTGCAGGATGCCGCCGCGCTCGTCGCCGTGGCCCGGGAACGCGGTGTGCCGTTCCACCTCGACGCGGTGCAGTCCGCCGGATGGCTGCCGCTGGCCGGGCTCGGGGCGGATGCGGTGTCGATCGCCGGTCACAAGCTCGGCGCACCCAAGGGCACCGGCGCGCTGGCGGTGCGATCGCGGATCCCGGTCGAGCCGGTGCTGCACGGCGGCGGGCAGGAGCGCGGACGCCGCAGCGGCACCGAGAACGTCGCCGGGGCGGTCGCCCTCGCCACCGCCCTCGATCTCGCCGAGGCCGAGCGCGCCGAGGCGGCCGCCCGCGTCGGCGCCGCCACACGGACCTTCATCACGGGCGTGCTCGCACAGGCTCCCGGCGCGGCGCTGACCGGCGCTCCGCCGGACTCGGACACGGCGGATGCCGGTGCCGCCGGCGCACCGGGACGGCTGCCGAGCGTGGCGAGCTTCACGTTCGCCGGCACCAGCGGCGAGGCGGTGCTGCTCGAGCTGGAACGGCGCGGGGTGCTCTCCTCCAGCGGCTCGGCGTGCGCCGCCGGCAGCGACGAACCGTCACCGGTGCTGCTGGCCCTCGGCATCCGTCCGGAGGTCGCGCAGACCGCGGTCCGCTTCACCTTCGGCCGCGCTCCCCTGCCCCCGGACGCCCCGGAGCGCCTCGCACGCCTCGTCGCCGAGGCCGTCACCGCCGTCGGAGCGTTCTCCGGTCGTTGAGCAACCGAAGCGAGACGAAACGCCCCGTTCCGCGGTCCTCGCTCAACGACCGGGAGGGTGCGCGCATCGGGGACCGGGCGGCGGCCGTAGACTCGGCGGGTGACCCCCCTCGTGACGATGATCGTGCCCGGGCGCGACATCGCCGCCTACGCCCCCGCCGCGATCGCCTCCCTGCAGGCGCAGACCGAGTCCCGCTGGCGGGCCGTGCTCATCGACGACGGCTCGGCCGACGACACCCGCACGATCTTCGCCGCAGCCGCGGACGCCGATCCCCGGTTCATGCTGCTGCGGCACCAGGAGGCGCGCGGCCTGGGCGGCGCCCGCAACGCCGGGCTCGAGCTCGTGGACACCCCGTACTTGGGGTTCCTCGACGCGGACGACGAGCTCGCACCCGACGCGATCGCCCGCTGGCTCGCCGCCCTCACCGAGTCCGGCAGCGACTTCGTCGCCGGCGCGTACGTGCGCAGCCGGCGGATCGACGGCGAGTACCGGCCGGGACAGGTCCAGCCGTGGGTCGCGGCGGCCACCTCGCCCCGGCGGCTGGGCACGACGCTCGCGGAGCATCCGGACGCCTCGGCGAACATCGTCGCCTGGTCCAAGCTGAGCCGGACGGAGTTCTGGGACGACCTGCGCTTCCCCGAGGGGGTCGCCTACGAGGACCAGATCGTCGCGCAGCTGATGTACACCCGCGCGGCGGCCTTCGACGTCATCCCGGAGGTGGTGGTGTCGTGGCGGGTGCGCGCCGACGGCACCTCGATCACGCAGGGCAAGGACACGCTGCCCGTGCTGCGCGACTATCTCGCCGCGCTCCGCGGCGGCATCGAGGTGCTCGGGCGCGCCGGGCATCCGGCCGCGGTGCTCGCCCGGCTCAACCTCATCCTCGCGATGGACGTGCCGCCGCTGCAGCGCATCGCGCAGGCGCATCCGGATCCCGCGTACCGGGCGGAACTGGACGCCTTCCTGGCCGGGCTGCGCGCGCTCCCCGAGTTCGCCGACACGGCCCCCGACCCCGCTCTCGCCGACGCCCTGGCCTGGTGACCATGACCTACCTCGACGACCTGTTCTCCCTCACCGGCCGCACCGCCGTCGTCACCGGCGATCTCGGCTCGCGGGACGGCGTCCGTGCCGTGGCGGATGCCGTCACCGCACCGTTCGGGGAGCCGGACATCCTGGTGCACTCGGCGGGAATCAACATCCGGCCGCCCTACCCGGACATCACCGAGGCGGACTGGGACGCCACCATGATGGTGAACGCTTTCGCGCCGTTCCTGCTCGGTCAGCGCTTCGCGCCACGGATGGCCGAGCGGGGGTACGGCCGGCTCATCCACATCAGCTCGCAGCAGGCGCACCGCGCGTTCGTCGGCAGCGGCGTGTACGGGATGTCGAAGGGCGCGGTCGAATCCCTGGTCCGGTCCGAGGCGGAGGCCTGGGGCGGGACCGGCGTCACCAGCAACGCGCTGGTCCCCGGGTTCGGGCTCACCCCGCTGAACGCACGCCTGCCGCAGGAGCCGGGACGGGTCGAGGCGCTCGCGGCCCGCACGATTATCGGGCGCAACGGGGAGCCCGAGGATTTCGCCGGCGCCGCGGTCTTCCTGGCGAGCCCGTCCTCCGGGTACGTCACCGGGCAGTCCCTGTTCGTCGACGGCGGGATGTCCGTGCACTGACGGGCGCCGGCTCAGCGGCCGTCGCCGTCGAGCACCCGTGTGGCGGCCATCTGCTCCGCGGCGAGCGCCGCGTACAGCCCGCCCGCGGCGAGCAGCTCGGCGTGGGTGCCGGATTCGACGATCCGCCCGGAATCCACCACGTGGATGACGTCCGCTCCGATCACGGTCGACAGCCGGTGCGCGATGGTCAGGGTCGTGCGTCCCTTCGCCGCCTCGTCGAGGGCATCCTGCACCAGCCGCTCCGACACCGTATCGAGCGCGGAGGTGGCCTCGTCCAGCAGCAGCACGGGCGGGTCCTTCAGCAGCACCCGGGCGATCGCGATGCGCTGCTTCTCGCCTCCGGAGAGCCGGTAGCCGCGCTCCCCGACGACCGTGTCGTAGCCGTCATCGAACCCTGCGATGACGTGGTGGATGTTCGCGGCCCGGCAGGCGGCCTCCAGCTCGGCATCCGTGGCGTCCGGCTTCGCATACCGCAGGTTCTCGCGGATCGTGGCGTGGAACAGATACGTCTCCTGCGAGACGATCCCGATGTCGTCGATGATCGACTCCTGCCGCAGCGTCCGCACGTCGGCGCCGGCGAACAGCACCCGCCCCGCCGTGGCCTCGTACAGCCGCGGCGCGAGGTACAGGATCGTCGTCTTCCCGGCGCCGGACGGCCCGACGAACGCGACATGGCTGCCGGGCTCGGCCACGAAGGAGACGCCGTCCAGCGTCGGGCGGCTGTCCGCGGCGGCATCCGGGTAACGGAAGACGACGTCCTCGAACGCGATGCGGCCGCGCGGGCCGGGGGCGTCGGCGACGTCGATCGCGTCCGGGGCGTCCTGGATCTGCGGTACGAGATCGAGGTACTCGAAGATGCGGGCGAACAGGGCCCGGGAGGTCTGCAGGTCCAGCGCCACCCGCATCAGCCCCATCAGCGGCATCAGCAGGCGGGCTTGGACCGTGGTGAACGCGACGATCGCCCCGGCGGTGATCTCCCCGGTGCCGCCCACGATGAACAGGCCCGCGACGAGGTAGATCACGGCGGGGATGCTCGACATGATCACCTGCACGACGGCGAAGAACCCCTGGCCGCTCATCGCCCGCCGCACCTGCAGGCGCACCTGGTTGCGGTTCTCCTGCTGGTAGCGGGCCGACTCGGTGCGCTGACGGTTGAACGCCTTGGACAGCAGGATGCCGGAAACGCTCAGCGTCTCCTGGGTGATGCTGGTCAGCTCCGACAGCGACTCCTGCGTCTCCCCGGCGATCCGGGCCCGCACCTGGCCGACGCGGCGCTGCACGAGCACGAGGATCGGCATCACCACGACCGCGATCAGGGTGAGGCGCAGGTCGATGAGGATCATCGCGACCAGCGACGCGACGACGGTGACGGTGTTGCCGAGGATGCTGGTGACGGTGTTCGTCAGCACACCGGAGACGCCGCCGACGTCGTTCTGCAGCCGGGACTGGATCACGCCGGTCTTGGTGCGGGTGAAGAAGCCGAGCTCCATCGACTGCAGATGCTCGAACAGCTTCACCCGCAGGTCGCCGGTGACCTCGTTGCCGACCGTGGAGGTGAGCCACGTCTGGGCCACGCCGAAGGCGGCGGAGAGCAGGAACAATCCGATCATGCCGGCGACGAGCGCCGTGAGCAGCCCGAGCGAGGGGGCCGAGCCGTCCACGGGGAACAGGGCGTGGTCGAAGATCCGCTGCACCAGCAGCGGCGGGATCACCGCCAGCCCCGCGCCGATCACGACCAGCAGCGCGGTGAGCGCCAGGCGGCCGCGGTAGGGGGCGAACAGCGCCGCCACCCGCCGGCCCAGACCGGGCACCTCGGGCGCCTGCGCGTTGAGCCGACGCTGCGCCTCCTCGTCCACGCCGCGGAACCCGACGCGACCGCTCATGCCGCCCATGTTCATGGCCTTCAGGCTACTGCGGCCGACGCGGGCGGGGCCGCGTGGGACCGAGTTCACGGGATCGGGAATACCGGTTCCACGCCGTCGGTTAGGGTGTGACGCTCCCCCGCGCATTCGCGCCGACCACCCCCTTTAAGGAAACCCATGTCTGCTGTCGACACTGGCTCGGTGCCCACTCGCGCATCCGCGGAACCTCTGATCCCTCGCAAGGACATGGCGGTCATCTGGGTGCTGCTGACGGCAGCCTTCGTGGCGATCCTGAACGAGACGACGATGGGCATGGCGATCCCGCACCTCATCCAGGATCTGCGCATCGACCCGCTCGCCGCGCAGTGGGTGACCAGCGCCTTCATGCTCACGATGGCCGTGGTCATCCCGACCACCGGCTTCCTGCTGCGTCGCTTCACGACGCGGCAGATGTTCCTCGGTGCGCTCGCGCTGTTCTCGGCCGGCACGATCCTGGCCGCGGTCGCCATCGGCTTCCCGATGCTGCTGCTGGGCCGCGTGGTGCAGGCGTCCGGCACGGCGATCATGATGCCGCTGCTGATGACCACGATGATGAACCTCGTGCCGCCGGCCGCCCGGGGGCGGATGATGGGGCGGGTCAGCATCGTCATCTCGCTGGCTCCCGCGATCGGCCCGACCCTGTCCGGGCTCCTGCTCGACCACTTCAGCTGGCGCGCGATCTTCGTCGTCGTGCTGCCGATCGCGCTCGCGGCGATGTTCGTGGGCTGGCGCTGGCTGACGAACGTCGGCGAGCGCACGCACGCGCCGATCGACGTGCCCTCGATCATCCTGTCGGCGTTCGGCTTCGGCGGCCTGGTGTACGGCCTGAGCCAGATCGGCTCGCTCGCCGAGGCGGGCGGCTCCTGGGTGCCGCTGGCCATCGCGCTCGTCGTGGGGGTCGTCGGGCTGCTGGTCTTCCTGCTCCGCCAGGTCCGGCTGCAGCGCGAGGACGACGCGCTGCTCGACCTGCGCGTGTTCGCCTCGACCGGGTTCTCACTGTCCATGGCGCAGATGTTCCTGCTGTCCCTGGCGTTCTTCGGCACCATCACCGTCGTCCCGCTGTACCTGCAGGACGCGCTGCAGCTGGACACGACGACCGCGGGCCTCACCGTCCTCCCTGGTGCCCTCGCGATGGGTCTGCTCGGTCCGGTGATCGGGCGGATCTATGACGCGCACGGCACCCGCATCCTGCTCATCCCCGGCTCGATCCTCGCGGCCACGATGCTGTGGTTCTACACCACGCTCAGCGTGGGCACGAGCGTGTGGGTGGTGCTGGTGGCGCAGACGCTGCTGTCGGTCGGGCTGGCGCTGTCGTTCACCCCGCTGTTCACCGCATCGCTGGCGTCGCTGAGCCCGAGGTTCTACTCGTACGGCAGCGCCGTGATCGGCACGATCCAGCAGGTCGCCGGCGCGGCGGGCATCGCGGTGATGATGGCGGTGTTCACCGTGATCGTGAACGCCGGCGGCGGCACGGGCGTGGCGGCCGCGGTCGCCTCCGGTTCGCGGGTCGCCTTCCTGATCGGCGCGGTGATCTCCACCGTGACGATCGTCGGAGCGTTCCTCATCCGCAAGCCCGAGGACCAGGACGCCGAGGCGCCCGCCCACGCCGGTCACTGATCGCAGCAGAAGGCCGGGGCAGCGAGGGTCCCGGCCTTCTGCGTCGGCGCCCTGGGCGCCCTCTGCGTCGGAACGCTCGGCGGCCGCCGGGCTCAGTCGTCCGCCGCGTCCGGCAGCAGGCACACCCCGTCGGCGCACAGGCCGGCGTCCGCGCCGGCGGAGGACGACAGCCCGGGGACGAGCGGGGTCAGGAGTTCGGGTGTCTCGGCCATACTCCGATCGTACGGGCCCAGACGAGCAGCGGCTCCGGGCCCTAGCGAGCACCGGCTCCGGCGCGCAAGCCCTACCCTTTGCCGGCCCGGCCGGAGTACCGTCCCGACATGATCATCGCTCCTCCCCCGGTCGAGACCGCGACCGGTGACGTCGCCCGCATGTACGCCGAGGACAGGGAGGCCGACGGCGTCGTGTACGGGCACACCCGCGCCATGGCCGTGAACCCCGAGGCGTACAGCGCGTTCGAGGCGCTGATCCGGGCCGTCGTGCCCTCCATCGGCGTACGCGTGTACGAGGCGGCCACGCTCGGGGCGGCGCGCGCCATCGGGTCCTCGCACTGCCTGCTCGCCCACGCCCGCAAGTCGCTGCGGGCCGGTGTCGCCGACGAAGCCGGGCTGCGCGGGTTCGCCGAAGGCGACGACAGCGCGTTCACGCCGGCCGAGCAGGCCGTGATCCGGTACGCCGCCCGGCTCTCCGGCGACCCGGCGACGATGACGGATGCCGACACCGAGGAGCTGCGCGCGCACGGCTTCGACGATCGGCAGATCGTCGACATCACCCTCGCGGCCGCCGCGCGCAACTACTTCAGCCGCGCCCTGCTGGCCCTCACCGTGCCGACGGACGACGTGCCCGGTCTCGATCCCGCGCTGGCATCCGCTCTCCAGGCCGCGGCGGTGCGCCGATGACGGCGGATGCCATGCCCGACGGCCGCGACGAGACGCCAGACGAGCGCGCCGACCGCAACTGGGAGGAGCTGATGCAGGAGCTGCGGGTGATGCAGACCGGCACGCAGATCCTCACCGGCTTCCTCCTCGCGGTCGCTTTCCAGCCGCGCTTCGCGGAGCTCGACGACGTGCAGCGCAGCCTGTACGTGGTGCTGGTGCTGCTCGCCGCCGCCGCCACCGCTCTCGCCCTCGCCCCCGTGGGGCTGCACCGGATGCTGTTCGCCCAGCGCCGCAAGCCGGAGCTGGTGCGGATGACCAGCCGGCTGCTCAAGGCGAACCTCATCGTCGTCGGCGCCGTGACGGTCGGCGTGACCGCCCTCATCCTGGACGTGACGATCGATCGCACCTCGGCGCTGATCGCGGCCGGGATCGGGGTGGTCGTCGTGTTCGCGCTGTGGGCGGGCCTTCCGCTGATGATGCGCAGCCGCGAGCGCGACCGCCGGTAGGCGCCGGACGGCCGGGCTGGGAGGTCCGCATGCGGCAGGTGTGAAAGGCCTGCGAGTGGGTGCGCTCGGGTTGAGGTCGGCGCCCAGGTGCGGAATCGTGGCCCGGACACCGCGTCGTACGGTGCGGTGCCCCGACCCGGAAGGAGAGCGCATGCTCACCCTGACCGACAACGCCAGCACGATCGCGACGAGCATCGTCGCGCAGCAGAGCGCCGACCCGTCCGCGGGCCTGCTCATCCACACGTCCGGCACCGGCCCGGCTGACGAGGCGCGCTTCGCGCTGACCGTTGCTCCCGCGCCCGAGCCGGGCGACGACATCGTGGAGGGCGAGGGCGGCGCCCGCGTCTTCCTCGAGCACGAGGCCTCGGAGGCGCTCGCGGACAAGACGCTGGACGCCGGGGTCGACGAGCAGGGGGCGGTGTCGTTCACGCTCCTGCCGCAGCCGGTCTGATCCCCCACCGGCACGCCGAGAGCCGCCGCACCCCCTGAGCGGGTTGCGGCGGCTCTTCGCGTACCCGGGACTCATCACCTACCGGGTCGTCCTGCGGCGGCGTTCGGTCGTGCCGCGTCCCGGCCAGGTCAGCGGCCGGCGGGAGTGCGGTTCTCCGCGCTCACCATCCAGGCGAACTGCTCCAGCTTCTCGATGATCGCGTGCAGGATGTCGGCCGAGGTCGGATCCTCCTCGTCCACCTCATCGTGCACCCGGCGCACGGTGGCCACCGTCGCCTCCAGTCGCTCGGTCACGAGATCCACCGTCTCCTCCGTGGACACCTCGCCGGCCGGGAACGGCGGCAGCGTGGTCGACTGGGCGATCGTGTCGCTGCGGCCGTCCGGGACGGCGTGCAGCGCCCGCATCCGTTCCGCGACCGTGTCGCTGAAGCCGCGCGCGGCCGCGATGATCTCGTCGAGCTGGCGGTGCATGTCGCGGAAGTTGCGCCCCACCACGTTCCAGTGCGCCTGCTTGCCCTGCAGCGACAGCTCCAGCAGGTCGACGAGCGCCGCCTGCAGGTCGCCGGCCAGCTTCGCGGAGGCCGTGAAGCCCTTCTCCGCGTTCTGCCGTCGCGTCGTCTTCGCGCCCGAGGCGTCGTTCTTCGTAGTCGTCTTGGTGGTGCGCTTCTCAGCCATGGATGTTCACCTCATGTTCTCGATCGCCCGGTTCCGGACGCGCCGCGACGGTAGCATCCGTCTCGGGCCGGAGCCCAGGGGCTTGATTTCGGTCTCGCGCTCGGGCACGGTACGGGCGTCGGCGATCGCAGGAGGGAGCGACGGATGCACGAGGACGAGGACGCGCCGGATGTCGAACTGGCGCCGATCCGGCCGGAGGACGCCGGAGAGGTGCTCACCCTGCAGCGCGCGGCGTTCGTCTCCGAGGCGCAGATCTACGGCGGCGTCGACATGCCGCCGTTGACGCAGACGCTGGAGCAGGTGGAGGCCGAGCTGCGCGAGTGCATCGGCTGGACCGCCCGTGTCGGCGGGCGACTGGTCGGAGCGATCCGCGCGCGGGTCGACGGCGACCTCCTCCTCATCGGGCGCATCGCGATCGCCCCCGACATGCAGGGCGAGGGCATCGGGCGGATGCTGCTGGAGGTCGCCGAACGCGAGAGCCACGCCGCGGAGGCGGAGCTGTTCACGGGCAGCCTCAGCGAGGCGAATCTGCGGCTGTACCGGCGGTGCGGGTACCGCGAGACGGAGCGCGTGCCGCAGGGCGACGGGACCGAGCAGGTGTTCCTGCGCAAGAGGCTGCGCAGCTGACGCCCGGCCCCGGCGCCCAGCTCACTCGGCCATGCGCTCACCGGAGGGCGACAGCACCCACCAGACGTCGTTGACGCCCTGCCCCTTGACGTCCCCGGGGGCCGCGTCGCCGGCGAAGTAGTAGAGCGGCCAGCCGTTCAGGGTCAGCTGCATCTCGCCCTCGGGGCTCATGATGGTGCCGACCTCGCCGGTCACGCCGTCCACCTCGGGCGTCTCGCTGTCGACCGTCACGATCGGCCAGTTCTCCAGGCACTGGACGGTGCACGCGCTGCTGTCGGTGCCCTGCGTGTCGTTGTCGAACATGTACACGGTCATGCCCTCGCCGTCCACGACGATCTCGCCCAGTGACGAGTCCGCGGTCATCAGCGCGACCTCGCCGGACGCCTCTGCGGAGGGCGTCTCCGACGGCTCCTCCGAAGGAGAGACGCCGTAGCCGGGATCGGCCGGCTCCTCTCCCCCGCCCGGTGACGGGGACGAGCACCCGGCAACGCCGAGGGTGAGCACGAGGGCGGCGCCGAGAAGGACGCCGGTCGTCTTCGATCGCATGTCGAACCTCCTGTCGTGTCCGATCATGCGCCATGTCACCGGGCGGCCCTCGCCGCCGCGCTCGCGCTGCTCGCCGTCGGAGGCGCGTCCGCCGCGACCGCCGCGCCCGCCATCCCGCTGAACAACGGACAGGAGACGACGGATGCCAAGGGCGGCGCCCACGGCATGTTCAGCTACACGATCGACGGCGACCAGTTCTGCTACACCATCGAGGTGACCGGCCTGACCGTCCCGGCCGGCGCCGCGCACGTGCACAGCGCCCCGCGCGGAGAGGCCGGGCCGATCCGCATCCACCTCGACGTCCCGAACGAGACGTCCTTCGCGGTCGACGGATGCACGACCGTCACCGACCCGTCGATCCTCGCCGGCATCCAGGAGGACCCGGGCGACTGGTACGTCAACGTGCACACGCAGACCTACCCGGGCGGCGAGGTGCGCGGGCAGCTGAAGTAGCACACCACCGCCCCGACGCCGGGGATCAGCCGGCCGGACGGCCGGGGTCCCCGGCTTCGGGGCGGTCCTCGTCCTCGGCCATCGCGAGGCCGGCGAGCGTGTGGCCGGCGCCGGCGTAGATGTTGAGGACGCCGTCGACGCCGCTCGCGGCCAGGTGCTCGACCTGATCGGGATGCTGCGCCACCGCCACCACGCGCCCGTCGAAACCCGCCTCGTGCAGCCGTTCCAGCGCGAACGTGTTCGAGCCGTGGAACGGCATCGCCAGCACGACGGTCTTCACGAAGCCGCCGGACGCCAGGCGGCTCCAGAACTCCACGTCCGTGGCGTCCCCCTCCACCACGTTCAGGCCATCGGCCTCGAGCCGTGTGATCACGGCGTGGTCGTTGTCGACGCCGAGCACACGCAGGCCGCCCTCGTCCACGAGGCGCTCGTACGCGGCACGGCCCACGCGCCCCATGCCGAGCACGACGACGTCGGCGTCGCTGGTGTCGATCGGGCGATCGGCGGGCCGGAGCTTGGAGATCTCCTGGGCCGGCAGCCAGGTCAGAGCGGTGATCAGACGGAGGCCGTGCGCGTTGGCGATGGACGAGGCGACCATGCTCAGCGCGACGGCGATCGCGATCACGGTGAGCCAGCGCTCGGTGAGCAGCCCGGCGGCCACGCAGAACGCGGCCACGATGATCCCGAACTCGGAGAAGTTGCTCAGCGCGAGGCCGGTCCTGATCGCGGTGCGGTTGCGCAGCCCGAACAGCCGGCACAGCCAGACGAAGCCGATGAAGGTCAGCGGCAGCAGGATCACGCACAGCAGAAGGGCGAGGCCGAAATCCGCCCAGGTCGGGGCCGCTCCCATGCCGATCAGCAGGAAGAAACCGATCAGGAACAGCTCCTTCACGCTGAACAGCGCCTTGGACATCTCGATCGCGCGGGGGTGGGTCGCGAACAGCAGCCCCATCACCAGCGCACCGAGGTCGCCCTTGATGCCCACCGACTCGAAAGCCAGGTAGCCGGGCCCGAGCGCCATCACGACGCCGAAGAGCACCAGCAGCTCGCCGTGGCCGATCAGGCCGAGCACCTTCCGCAGCGCCCACGCGAGGGGCAGCACCAGAACCAGCGCGAACGCCCACGGGCTCGGCGGCTCGTCGGCGTTCACGGTGATGAAGGCCACCGCGGCAACGTCCTGCAGCACGAGGATGGCGATCGCCGTCTGCCCGTACAGGGATCCGTCGTCGGAGCGGTCCTCGAGCACCTTCACGCAGAGCACGGTCGACGAGAAGGACAGGGCGAAGCCGACCAGCGCGAGCGTACGCCAGCCGTCCACCGAGGTGAGGCCGATGACCGTGGCGAGCCCGACGGTGCCGGCGCCGACCAGCACGCTGAGGATCATGTGGATGGCCGTGGTGCCGTAGGCCTCGGGGCGCAGCAGCGCCCGGATGTCGAACTTCAGCCCGATCGTGAACAGCAGCAGCGTCACGCCGATCTGGGCGATCCGCTCGAGACCGGTGAACGGCTCGATGTGCATCGCGCCGAGCACGAAGCCGGCGGCGAGGAACCCGACCAGCGCCGGCACCCGCAGGAGGTGCGCGAGCGTGCCGAACGCGGCGGCGACGATCAGCGTCAGCGCAATCACGTCCACGGCACCCTCATCTCATCCCTGGTGCCGACTGTACCGATCCGGCGCGGTCCTGCTCCGCAGGATGACGACGAGATGACCGGGGCTCAGCCGGAATGACCGCTGTGATCGGCGACGTCGGGCTCGGCGCGGAGCACGTCGGCGATCTCCTCCTCCGGGCGCGGGGCGACGGTCTCGTCCTCTTCGAGCTCGGGGATCGTGGGCTCGTCCGGCGTGGGGACGTGATCGTGCACGGGATGCTCGAGGTGATCGGACACGGTGCTCCCTTCGTCGGCGACAGCCACAGCGTACGCCGGTCGAGGGTTCCGCGGCGATGCTCGCGCGCGGGACCGATCAGTCCCAGTCGAGGTACTCCTCGATGATGCCCGCGGTGTCGATGGGGTGCGTCATCGGGAACAGGTGGTCGCCCTCGACGGTCTTGATGCTGGCGCGCTCGGGGGCCGACGAGCGGAGACGCTCGGCGTTCTCGGCCGGCGTCGTGGTGTCGTCGGTGCCCTGGATGATGAGGACCGGGATGTGCGGGGGCAGCTCGATGTCGGCCCCCTCGACGCCGAGCAGCAGCAGCCCGTTCGCGCGGTCGGGGTGCGCGGCGACGAGGGCGCGCGCCACGGTCCCGCCGAACCCGTGGCCGCCGAACCAGGTGTCCTCGAGGCCGACGTGGTCGATGACCGCGAGGGCATCCGCCACCCGCTCCTCGAACGAGACGCCCGCCGCGTCGGCCCGGTGACCGATGCGCAGCACGTGGAACCCTGCCTCCTCGGCGAGGTAGTGCCCGACGACGCTGAGGACGTCGGCGGCCAGACCGTGCTCCTGGATCAGCACGAGCTTGACGGGGCCGTCGCCTTCGTCTACGAAGGGGATGGCGCGTCCGTCGGGCTCGAAGATCTGGGTGTCGGTCATGGGCGTGCGGCTCCTCGTCTCGGCGGGCAGGGGTCGGATTCCAGCGTATCCTGCCGGTCTGGACGCGTGACGGCGGCGGTGGACGTCGAACCCGGGCGGGGCTCACTCTCTGATGTCACCCCGGCCGCCCCAGGGCACCGACGTCGAGGCGGCCAGGAGCAGCGCATCGAGCGAACGCAGCGTTCGGGTGCGACCGGGCCCTGCGAGGCGCAGCAAGCGCCCCGCCACCGTCCCGGCTTCGTCAGCCGGGGACGGGCTCGGGCTGACAGTGCGGACAGAATTGTGCGGATGCCCCCGCGAAGGCGTGATCGACGATGATCGTGCCGCACACCGGGCACGCCTGGCCGCCGCGTCCGTGCACGACCATCGCATCGACCTTCGCCTGCTTGAGCCGCTCGGGCGGCAGCCCGCGGCGGTCCGCGACGGCGCCCCTCAGCACTTCGACCACGGCGTGGAACAGGCGCTCGCGAGCCGCGGCGTCGAGCGCCGCGGCGTGTACGGTGTGCGGCAGTCGTGCGCGGTGCAGGATCTCGTCGGAGTAGGCGTTGCCGATTCCGGCCAGCGAGGTCTGTTCCTGCAGCAGGGCCTTGATCTGCTTCCGCCGGGTGCCGAGCGCGCGCTCGAGATCCTCCCGGGAGAACTCCGGTGCGAGCGGGTCGGGCCCGAGACCTGCGATGGCGGCCAGGTGGGTGGGGGCGTCGACGACCGCCGCGCTGACGGCGAGGAAGTCTCCGGTGTCGACGATCTGCATCACCGCTCCATGAGCCGTCTCGATCACCGTCCAGCACGATCCGGGCGACCTCGGGCACGGGCGTCTCATCATCGGCCGGGTCTCCCCCGGGCAGCCATCGGATCCAGCCGTTGCGGCCGAACCCGATCATCAGCCAGCCGGCAGTCGTGTCGAACCCGACGTGTTTGCCGAAGCGCCGCACTCCGTCGATCTTCGCGCCGATGAGCGTGGCGGGCGGACGATCGCGCGTCTTCACGGTACGGAACTCCGCGATGTCCACGCCCGCGATGACACGGCCGTCGACCTGCTCGTCGAGGAACTCGACGAGCGCCTGCACCTCCGGCGACTCGGGCATGCGCCCATCCTCCCACCGGCCGGGGACATCGACCGTCCGACATCCGCACCGAGGTCGAGGAGGAACCGCCGGGCTGCGGACCCCGCGCCGCTCCGCGGCCCGTCCGCTGCTCCTCGTCAGACCGCGATGCCGACGTCGCGGTACATGCCGGCGAAGGACTCGAACTGTGCCTCCGTCAGCCGGTCGCGCTTCCAGATCGCCTGCGAGGCGACCGTGGCGTTCACGATCGCCGCATTCAGCGCACCACGTGGAGTCAAGGCGCGGAGCTCGTCGGCACGCGCGGCGAACGCATCACTGATCCGCTTGATCAGCGCGTCCAACTCCGAAGCGCTGAGCTTCGGCGCATCGGACGCCTTCCTCGCCCCCGACGCGGTCGCGACCGCGACGGCGTGCCGGACCTGCTGCAGCGACTCAGCCGGAAGGGCCGACACCTCGTCGATGAACGCGAGGACCTCATCGGGCACGAACGACATGCGGCTCACCTCTCGATTCGACCGCGCCTCCGGCATCCGACGATGCACGGAGGCCGCCGCGCCTCGCTCTTCGTGCACGAACCTTCCGGACGAGTCGGCGTTCAGGCCCGCTCACGCGACCTTCAGTGGCGTGATCTCGGCCACCGTGTCACGCAGAGCCCGCCGCTCAAGACGCAGCTCGTAGTTGGACTGCAGGTTCATCCAGAACTCCTCGGACGTACCGAATGGCGTCAATAACGCTATACGTTGAACCGGAACTCCACCACGTCGCCGTCCTGCATCACGTAATCCTTGCCCTCCAGGCGCGCCTTGCCGCGCGCGCGGGCCTCGGCCACGGAGCCGGCGGCGACCAGGTCGTCGAAGGAGATCACCTCCGCCTTGATGAAGCCCTTCTCGAAGTCGGTGTGGATGACGCCCGCCGCCTGCGGTGCCTTCCAGCCCTTCCCGATCGTCCAGGCCCGCGCCTCCTTCGGGCCCGCCGTGAGGTAGGTCTGCAGCCCGAGGGTGTCGAAGCCGACGCGGGCGAGCTGGTCGAGGCCGGACTCCTCCTGGCCGGTCGAGGCGAGCAGCTCGGCGGCGTCCTCCGGGTCGAGGTCGATCAGCTCCGACTCGATCTTCGCGTCCAGGAACACCGCCTGCGCCGGCGCGACGAGCGCGGCGAGCTCCGCCTTGCGGGCAGCATCCGTCAACACCTGCTCGTCCACGTTGAACACGAAGATGAACGGCTTGGCGGTGAGCAGGCCGAGCTCCTTGATCGGCACCAGATCGATGCCGCTCGTGGACAGCAGCTGCCCGCGCTCGAGCGCGTCCTGCGCGGCCTTGGCCGCCTCCAGCACGGACGGGTCGGTCTTCTTGCCGCGCACCTCCTTCTCGAGGCGCACGATCGCCTTCTCGAGGGTCTGCAGGTCGGCGAGCATGAGCTCGGCGTTGATCGTCTCCAGGTCGCCCTTCGGGTCGATCGCACCCTCGACGTGCACCACGTCGTCGTCGGCAAAACCCCGGACCACCTGCGCGATGGCATCCGCCTCACGGATGTTGGCGAGGAACTGGTTGCCGAGCCCCTCCCCCTCGCTGGCGCCGCGCACGATGCCGGCGATGTCGACGAACGACACGGTGGCGGGCACGATGCGCTCGCTGCCGAAGATCTCGGCGAGCGTGTTCAGCCGCGGGTCGGGCAGGTTCACCACGCCCACGTTGGGCTCGATCGTCGCGAACGGATAGTTCGCCGCGAGCACGTCGTTCTTGGTGAGTGCGTTGAAGAGGGTGGACTTGCCGACGTTGGGCAGGCCGACGATCCCGATAGTAAGAGCCACGGGCGTCGAGTCTACCGGCGGGATGCTGCGCGCCGACCCGACGGATGCCCGCATCCGCTTCCTGTCCTGGCGACTCGACGACGATGGGCGACGCGTGACGCGAGGGGGATGCGGGCGTTCGCGGTCAGCCGGCGCGCCGCGCGCGGAACGCCTTCGTCAGGTAGGGCAGCTCGATCGTCTGCCCGTCGCGGAGTCCGAGGTCGTCGAACAGGGCGTCCATGTCACGGCGGATGCGCTGCTTCTCGGCATCCGATGCGGTGATGACATAACTGCGCGAGCCGGCCATGTCGTGCAGCCGCGGCCGGGTGATCGGCCGCCGCCACTCCCACGTCCGGGACTCGGGCGCCGCGAACGGGGCGGCCACGGTGGGCCCGTCGCCGGCGATCATCTCCTCGGCCGGGCTGCCGTGCATGATGCCGGTGAGCCGCCGCACCCAGTCGACGCGCTCATCGCGCACGTTCCAGATCAGTCCGAGGGTGCCGCCGGGCCGCACCACCCGGCCGATCTCGCGCGATGCGGCCTCCGGCTCCACCCAGTGCCAGGCCTGGCCGAGCACGACGGCGTCCACGGACGCGTCCGGCAGCGGCAGCGACTCCGCCGTGCCGAGGAAGGTGGGGATCCCCGGCGCCACATCCTGGAGGACGGCGAGCATCGCGGCATCCGGATCGATCGCGACCACCTCGGCGTCGTCGAGCACCGCCCGCAGGGCGCGCGTGAGCTTGCCGGTGCCCGCGCCGACGTCGGCGATGCGCCGTGATCCTGCCGGGAGCTCCGCCAGCATCCAGGCGACGGCGTCGGCGGGGTACTCCGGCCGTCCGGTTTCGTAGCTCGACGCCGCGGCGCCGAACGAGGTCGCTCGCTCACTGCTCATACCGTCACGGTACCCGGATGACGCTTCGGCGGGCTCAGCGTCGGTGCGACGGACCGACGCTACGACAGGCTCAGCGTCCGGATCCACGGGACGCTTCGACAGGCTCAGCGTCCGGCGGTGCGACGCGGTGGGCCCGAGGCCCGGATCGCGCGTTCGACGGCGCGCCTGACGGCAGCGACGGCGGACGGCCGCGAGGGTGGAGAGGTGCCCCTGGATTTCACTGCGATCGACTTCGAGACCGCGAACTCCAGCCCGGCATCCGCCTGCGCGGTCGGCATGGTGCGGGTGCGCGGCGGCGAGGTGGTCGCGACCACCGGGTGGCTCATCCGCCCGCCCGCCGGGCACGACGAGTTCAACGAGTGGAACGTCCGGATCCACGGCATCCGCCCGCAGGACGTCGCGTCCGCACCGGGCTGGTCGCAGCAGCTCGACCGCCTGTGCGCCTTCGCCGGCGCGGACGTCCTGGTCGCGCACAACGCCGGCTTCGACCTGAACGTGCTGCGCCGCGCCTGCGAGGCGACGGGGACGGATGCCCCGCCCTACCGCTCCCTCTGCTCGCTCGCACTGGCCCGCAAGACCTACCGGCTCGAGTCGTACCGGCTGCCGAAGGCGGCCGAGGCGGCCGGGTTCGGCGCCTTCCCCCACCACGACGCGCTCGCGGATGCCCGCGCCTGCGCGCACATCGTCATCGACGCGGCCCGCCGGTTCGGCGCGAACGACGTGGACGCGCTCGCCACCGCGGCGGGCGTCGCGCTCACCGAGCCGCTGCTCGCGGCTGCGGAGGCCGCCGTCGCCTGAGGCTCGGCCTGTTCCCGGTCAGGCCCTGTTGCTGGTCAGGCCGTGCCGGGCACCCAGGACAGCAGGGCGATGACGATCCCCGAGGTGACCAGGAACGCGCCGATCATCCACCACGAGCTGATCTCGTGACCCTCGTCGCGGCGGACGCGGAAGAGCACGTCGGTGCGGCGCGCGGGGTCGATGATGATCTTCGTCGAGCCGGTCGGCGTCTTCGCGGTCTGCGCCGCCACGGCCGCCGCCTGCGCCTCCGTCACCCGCACGATGCGGCCGGTCTTGGTGGTCACGTGCTGCACGCGCGGCGCCCCAGCGGGCGACTCGTCCGGCGAGGTCATCGCGATCTCCTGTTCCTGGCCTGTCCCGATGCACGCGCACCGGCCGAGGAACATTGTGCCAGCATCCGCTGGGAATGCCCGGATGCCGCGGTGGTCGCCGGATACCGGTTCGGTGACGATCCGCGTCCAGCGCGTCCGGCTTCGCCGGACCTTCAGCTCAGAGCCACTTGGAGACGAGGTGCTCCGACGCGATCCGGCGCAGGGTGCCGGATGCCCCGCGCAGCACCACGCTCTCGGTGTAGAGGTAACCGCCCTCCCGGCGGACGCCGGCGACCAGCTGGCCGTCGGTGACGCCGGTAGCGACGAAGATCGTGTTGTTGCCCTTGACGAGGTCGTCCGCCTCGTACACCTTGTCGACGTCGAGGCCGGCGTCGATGCCGCGCTGGCGCTCCTCGTCGTCGCGCGGCCACAGCCGCCCCTGGATGTGCCCGCCGAGGGCCTTGATGGCGCAGGCCGTGACGATGCCCTCGGGGCTGCCGCCGATGCCGACGCACATGTCGGTGCGGGCGCCGTGCCGGGCCGCGTTGATGCCGCCGGCGACATCGCCGTCGCTCATCAGGCGGGTGCCCGCCCCGGCCTCGCGGATCTCCTCGATCAGCTTCTCGTGACGGGGACGGTTCAGCACCGACACGACGATCTCGTCCACCGGCTTGCCGAGCGCCTTGGCGAGGCGCCGGATGTTCTCCCCGATGGGCAGGCGGATGTCCACCACGCCGACCCCGGCCGGGCCGGTGACCAGCTTGTCCATGTAGAAGACGCTGGACGCGTCCAGCATGGTGCCGCGGTCGGACACCGCGATCACGGAGAGCGCGTTCTGGCGTCCCGCTGCGGTGAGCGAGGTGCCGTCGATCGGGTCCACCGCGATGTCGCACTCCGGCCCGCGGCCGGTGCCGACCACCTCGCCGTTGAACAGCATCGGCGCGTTGTCCTTCTCGCCCTCGCCGATCACGACCCGGCCCTGGAAGTGCACGGTGCCCAGGAAGGCGCGCATGGCGTCCACGGCCGCGCCGTCCGCCGCCTCCTTGTCGCCGCGGCCGATGAACGGCACCGCGCGGATCGCCGCCGCCTCAGTGGCGCGCACGAGCTCGAGTGCGAGGTTGCGGTCGGGGCGGAGGGGGCTGAGATCGCCTGTGAGACTCACCATGCCGCCCAGCCTAGCCAGCCCGGCGCACGTGACCCCGCGATTTTCGCCGGTCAGAGCATGAAGAATTCCACGTTCTTAACATCGACGAAGGCCGGTGGTGGTGACCAGCGACACAGCCCCCGGCATCCGTCCCCCTCGCCACTAGAGTGTGGAAGGACATCCCTCCCCCGACCGCAGGAGAATCCATGCCCGTTGCCACCCCGGAACAGTACGCCGACATGCTCGACCGCGCGAAGGCCGGCGGCTTCGCGTACCCGGCCATCAACGTCTCCAGCTCGCAGACCATCAACGCGGTGCTCCAGGGCCTCACCGAGGCCGGATCGGACGGCATCCTCCAGGTCACCACGGGCGGGGCCGACTACTTCGCCGGCCACACCGTCAAGGCCCGGGCGACCGGCGCCCTCGCCTTCGCCCGCTACGTCCACGAGGTCGCCAAGTCGTACCCGATCACGGTCGCGCTGCACACCGACCACTGCCCGAAGGACGCGCTCGGCGGCTTCGTCGAGCCGCTCATCGCGGCCTCCGAGGAAGAGGTCAAGGCCGGGCGCAACCCGATCTTCCAGTCGCACATGTGGGACGGGTCGGCGGTGCCGCTCGACGAGAACATCGAGATCGCCAAGAGCCTGCTCCCCCGGATGAAGAACATCAACGCGATCCTCGAGGTCGAGATCGGCGTCGTCGGCGGCGAGGAGGACGGCATCAAGCACGAGGGCTCCAACGAGGCCCTCTACACCACCTTCGCCGACGTCGACCAGGCCGTGCAGGCGCTGGGTCTCGGGGAGAACGGCCGCTACATCGCCGCCCTCACCTTCGGCAACGTGCACGGCGTGTACAAGCCCGGCAACGTGAAGCTGCGTCCGGAGCTGTTGGGCGAGATCCAGGCCCAGGTCGCCGAGAAGTACGGCACCGGCCCGAAGCCCCTCGACCTCGTCTTCCACGGCGGCTCCGGCTCCACCGACGAGGAGATCGCGCTGGCGGTCGCCAACGGCGTCATCAAGATGAACATCGATACCGACACGCAGTACGCGTTCACCCGCTCGATCGCCGGTTACATGTTCCAGAACTACGACGGCGTGCTGAAGGTCGACGGCGAGGTCGGCAACAAGAAGCAGTACGACCCGCGCGCCTGGGGCAAGATCGCCGAGTCGGCGATGGCCGCCCGCGTCGTCGAGTCGACCAAGCAGCTCGGCTCGTACGGCCAGTCGCAGAGCTGACATCCGCACGGAGCCCCCGTCCGGCCGCGCTCGTCGCCGCCGGACGGGGGCTTCGTCGTCTCCCCCGGCGTGCCGGGACCGCGTCGCGGCGAGCGACGCGGCCGCGGGCCGGCTCCGCAGTCAGCGCCGGCGGATGCGCAGGGCGAGGAGGCCGAGGTCGGCCAGGCCGTCCAGCACTGCCAGAGCACCGATCACGCGGGCGAGACCCGACCGTCCGCGCAGCAGTGCGACGCCGGCCGCGATCTCGGCGGTGCTCGCCGCCGCGGCGAGCTGCGGTCGGCGCTCCAGCGCACGCGCGAGCCGTGCGACCGGGTGGCTCCGCGCGGTGAGCGGAACGGTCTCGCTCAGGCCGCCGACGAGGATCCCGCCGATCACGGCGGGCCAGCCCTGCGGCGCGAATCGGCGGGTCGCGGCTGCCGACGGCGCCTCGTCGCCCGGTGCCGGGAGCGAGTCCGCGTCCGGCAGCGCCGCGGCGGCGAGGGACGGCGGCACTCCGAACGCCGTCAGGAACGCGGTCAGCCGTTCCCGCTCCCCGGCGACTCCGCCGAGAGACTCGGGGATGCAGGCGCGGCGCACCGCTTCGGCGTCCACATCCCGCCCGAGCAGCGCGATCTCGTCCTCCAGGCCATCGGCCTCGGTCAGCATCCGCCGGTACAGCTCGGCGATCTCGGGGACCGCGATCGCCTCGACGTCCAGCGTCGGCCGGGTCTCGCGCTCCGCGTTCGGCCAGAAGAACGCGGTCTCGCCGGCCGGGACGGTCACCTCCACCCAGGCCTCGCCGTGCACCGGCAGGTTCAGCTCCACCACCAGACCGTCCGCGCCGGCGCCCGTGATCACGCCGTGCGGCCGGTCGGTGCGGTAGCGGTAGAGCGACCAGTCGCCGTCCTCGAGGTACTCGACATCGACGCCGAGGATCTGCGCCGTGAGACGCGCGGCCCAGGGTCCACGATGCGAGAACTCCGCGACCCGCACGGGCTCCGCCGAAGCGCCGTGCTCCTGCGCGAACTGGGCCGTTGCCGCGTCGTCGGCGAGAAGATCCTCGTCGCGCTGCCCGTCGTCGGCGAGCACCTCCGTGAGGTCCTCGGTGGCGTCGTCGGTGAGGCCCTCGGTGGCGCCGTCGACGTGCGCAGCATCCGTCCCCTCATCGCCGCCGGGCACAGGATCCGCATCCGCGCTCTCGCCGAGCGCGAGGGCCAGCCCCTCCGCGGCGAACCCGGCCCGCAGGTCGGCGACCGTGATCCCGAAACTGAGCCGGTCGTCCGCGGCGAGCGCGAGCACCGCGCCGTCCTGCGTCACCGGCAGCAGCACCGCGGCCTCCGGGCCGGACCGTCCGCCCCCGCGGAGTGCGGCCAGGATGCGGTGCTGGCGGAGCACCGCGAGCACCCGCTCCCGGGCATCCGCTCCGTCGCCGGCGGTGACGACGGCGTGGTGGACCTGGAACGCGAGCTGCGGAGCCTTCATCCTTCGAGGCTACCCGGCGGACGGTGCGCCGAGACCCTGCAGGAACGCCGGATCCCCGAACATCGGCATGGACAGGCACACCGAGACGAGCACCATCGTGACCGCGAAACCGGCGAGCGGCACCCACCAGGCGAGCCGCCGCGCGCGCAGCCGCCGCAGAGCCAGCCACACCGTCGCGGCGTATCCGCCGAGGAGGACGACCGTCGCGATCGCTCCCCAGAGCCGGGCGGCGGCGTAGGAGGTGAACTCCCCCGGGAGGCCGAGGATCTCCAGGGTGCGGTCCATCGTGGTCGCGAGATCCAGGAAGCCCGGGATGGACGAGAGCACGTTCAGCAGCCCGAGGGCCAGGAGGGCGAGCGTGAGGACGCGGTCGGCGCCGCGACCGGTCCTGGCCGGGGCGGCGGGGTCGTCGGGCGGTACCGACCAGGACGACGGATGCCCGGGAGACGCGGGACTCGGATGCCCGGCAGACCCGGGAAGCCCTGTCGCGGCATCCTGCCCGGCCGGGCCGGCGGCGCCCTGCGGCGGCAACGGCGGCAGGCCCGCCCGCGCGCGCTGCTCCTCGGGGCTCGCGTACTCGCCGTAGCGGGGGCGGTCGTCAGTCATCCGTCCATGGTAACGACGCCGGCAGGGCCGACCCCCGGCCGCGCGATCCCCGCGGGGCTGGTCCCCGCCGGTCCGGTCCTCGCCGGTCCACGCCCCCACGCACACGGCGACCCCAGTGAGTGGGGACTCGACTGGGGCGCAGCGGATTTCGGGCCAGGTAGTCGCGCACCTCCGACGGCGGCAGCTCGGCGAGGATCTGCTTGCCCAGGGCCGTGGCATGCGCGCTGGCTTGCATGCCGACCCACAGCTCGGTGCGCGGGCTGCGCGGCGCGTCCACGATGTCGATCAGGTGGATCTCACCATCCCCGTACCGCGCGAAGTAGGCGCTCGCGCCGACGATGTCGCTGGCCGCGTTGAGCGCCTCCCGCACGAGGGCGAGGAAGACGCCGCTGCTGTCGTTCGGCGTGAGGAATCCGTGAAAGCGCGGCCCCAGGATCACTCCGTCCGGCTCGTTCGCGAGATACCCCTCGTGCACCAGGGTGCGCACGAGGTTGTACGTCGTGCCCGAGGTGAGACCGGATGCCACGGCGAGCGCCTTCACGGGCACCGGCCGGGCGGCCCGCGCGACGATGTCGACGAGCGACAGGGCGCGCTGCACCGATCCGATCAGCGTCTGTTCCCGCTCGGGAGCCGTCATCGTCCCTCCGGCGACGATCCTAGCCCTCGCCGGCCCTGTGGACGGGCGTGTGTCGGCGGCGTCGGGGCGCCCGTCAGCGGCCGGTCCGGCCGCCGAGCGCGCGCCCGTCGCGCTGGCCGGAGGCGTCCTGGCGCAGCTCCTTCGGCAGCGAGAACATCAGGTCCTCCTCCGCGGTGCGCACCTCCTCGACCTCGCCGTAGCCCGCCTCGGCGAGCGCCGCCAGCACCTCCTGCACCAGCACCTCGGGCACCGAGGCGCCGCTGGTGACACCGACGGTGCGCACGCCGTCCAGCCACTCCTGCTGGACCTCGTCGGCGTAGTCCACCCGGTACGCCGCCTTGGCGCCGTACTCGAGCGCGACCTCGACCAGCCGCACGCTGTTCGAGGAGTTCGCAGAGCCGACGACGATGACGAGGTCGGCGTCGGCGGCCACCTTCTTGATCGCGACCTGGCGGTTCTGCGTGGCATAGCAGATGTCGTCCGACGGCGGGTTGTGCAGCTCGGGGAACCGCGTCCGGAGGCGGTTCACGGTCTCCATCGTCTCGTCCACCGAGAGCGTCGTCTGCGAGAGCCACACCACCTTGGAGGGGTCCTTCACCTGCACGGTGTCGGCCTCCTCGGGCGAGTTCACGATCGTGACGTGATCGGGCGCCTCGCCGGCGGTGCCCTCGACCTCCTCGTGGCCGTCGTGCCCGATGAGGAGGATCTCGTAGTCGTCGCGGGCGAAGCGGACGGCCTCGCGGTGCACCTTGGTCACCAGCGGGCAGGTGGCGTCGATGGCGTGCAGGCCCCGCTCGGCGGCCGCGTTCACCACGTCCGGGGAGACCCCGTGCGCGCTGAAGACGACGTGGGCGCCCTCGGGAACCTCGTCGACCTCGTCGACGAAGATCGCGCCCTTCGCCTCGAGCTCGGTGACGACGTGGATGTTGTGCACGATCTGCTTGCGCACGTACACGGGGGCGCCGTAGCGCTCCAGCGCCTTCTCGACCGCCACGACCGCGCGGTCGACCCCGGCGCAGTAGCCGCGCGGGGCGGCCAGCAGCACGCGCTTGCGACCGTCGACCGGGCGGTCCTCGAGGCGGGCGCGCTCGGCGGCACGACGGCGCCCCGGCACCTGCGGGACGGGGAGGGAGACGGCGGTGGAGGTCACCCTCGAAGTCTACCGGCGGCACCTGTCCGAAGCCCGGGAGACGGCATCCGCCGGCACCGGGGAGAATGGAGGCATGCCCGTCTTCGAAGCCGCCGCCGTGCCCGGCCAGGCGCCGCCCGCGGATGCCGTCGCCCCGCGCGACTCCCGGCCCGACGCGCCGACATCCGTGGCGCGGCTGAACGCGACGATCCGCGACTTCGTGGCGCAGTGGGGCACCGTGTGGGTCGAGGGCGAGATCACCTCATGGAACGTGCGGGCCGGGAACATCTTCGCCCGACTCAAGGACACCCGTTCCGACGCCCAGATCTCCATCCGGATCTGGTCGAGCGTGCGCCCCCGCATCCCGAACGACCTCGGCGTGGGCGATCACGTCGTCGCGGCGGTGAAGGCCGACTACTTCGTGAAGTCGGGGGACTTCGGCTTCGCGGTGTCCGCGATGAAGCACGTCGGGATCGGCGACCAGCTCGAGCGCCTGGAGCGCCTGCGCGCGCAGCTGCGCCAGGAGGGCCTGTTCGACGCGGCCCGCAAGAAGCCGCTGCCGTTCCTGCCGCACTGCATCGGGCTCATCACCGGCGAACGGTCGGATGCCGAGAAGGACGTGCACCGCAACGCCGAGCTGCGCTGGCCGCAGGTGCGCTTCCGCACCGAGTACGCGGCGGTGCAGGGCGACCGCTGCGTGCCGGAGACGCTCGCCGCCCTC
This sequence comes from Microbacterium neungamense, assembly GCF_024971095.1. NCBI lineage: Bacteria > Bacillati > Actinomycetota > Actinomycetes > Micrococcales > Microbacteriaceae > Microbacterium > Microbacterium neungamense. Next base: position 700,488 of record NZ_CP069717.1, on the reverse strand, counting down.
GCGCGGCTGGACGCCGACCCGGACGTCGACGTCATCATCATCGCCCGCGGCGGCGGCGACCCGCAGACGCTGCTCGGCTTCAGCGACGAGCGTCTGATCCGGGCCGTCGCCGCGGCATCCACCCCGATCGTCAGCGCCATCGGGCACGAGAACGACCACCCGCTCCTCGACGACGTCGCCGATCTGCGCGCCTCGACGCCGACGGATGCCGCCAAGCGCGTCGTCCCCGACGTCGGCGAGCAGCGGGCGCTCATCGCCCAGCTGCGGGCCCGCGCCACCACCCGGCTGCAGCAGCGGGTGTCGCACGACATCGCCCAGCTCGAGCAGCTGCGCTCGCGTCCGGTGCTGCGCTCCCCCGAGCACATCGTCGACGGCCGCGCCCAGGAGATCTGGCTGCTCTCCGCCCGCGGCCGCGACACGGTCACCCGCCGGGTCGACGACGCCCAGCGCGCCACCGCCGAGCTGCGCGCCTCGCTGCGCGCCCTCTCTCCCGCGGCGACCCTCGCCCGCGGCTACGCCATCGCGCATCTCGAGGGCGGCGTCATCCTGCGCGACGCATCGGATGCCCCGGCCGGCACCGCCCTGACGATCACGGTCGACCGCGGCTCGATCGCCGCGCGCTCGGAGGGCGAGATCCCCGAGGCGGGCTGACCCGCCATCGGTCGGGCATGCCGGCGACGCATCGATGCACGATGCCGATGCTCGGGAGGCAGCCCGGGGCGAGGGGCTGCGGCGCCGCCGCGTAGGATGGAAGCCGTGACCGCGCCCAACGACACCCCGGTGGAATCCCTGTCGTTCGAGGACGCGCGCGACGAGCTGGTCCGCGTCGTCGCCGAACTGGAGCAGGGCGCCCCGACCCTGGAGCAGTCCCTCGCCCTGTGGGAGCGGGGTGAGGCGCTGGCCGCCCGCTGCGAGGAGTGGCTGCTCGGCGCGAAGCGCCGGCTGGACGCCGCCCGTGCCGCAGCATCCGGCGACGACGGCCGGGAGGAGCGGGGATGAGCCGTGCCCCGCGGATCGTCGCCGAGCTGGGCCGCCCGGAGACCCCGGATGAGACCGCCGCGCGCAAGGCCGAGGCCAGCCAGGTGTACCGCTCCAGCCAGACCTTCCGCAACCTGATCGCCGCGCTGATCGTCACGGTCGGCGTCGTCGCGGTGATCGTCTTCGCCGTCCCGCGCGGCGAGCCCGCGCCCCGTCCCGCCATCGACCTGTCCGCGGTCGCCGCGGACGTGGAGAGCACCATGGACCGCGAGGTGCTCGTGCCCGAGGTCGCCGACGGCTGGCGCGTGAACGCGGCCGAGCTCGACAGCGGCGCCACCGTCGTGTGGGACATCGTGATGGTGCCCGCGAAGCGCGGGTTCGTGCACGTCGCGCAGGCCTTCGACGCGGATGCCCGGTGGGCCCCGCAGGTGCTCTCCGGCGTCGCGCCGACGGATGCCGTCACCATCGACGGCCGCGAGTGGGACGTGTACGAGGTCGCCGACCCTTCCCGCAACGCCAACGTCTCCTACGCTCTCGGCACCCAGGCCGGTCCCGACTACGTGCTCCTCTACGGATCGCTCAGCCCGGAGGCCACCGCCGAGCTGGCCGAGAGCCTGTCCCCGCAGATCCGCACTCTCTCGGAGGCCGAATGACCGTCACCCTCACCCCCGCGCAGGCCTGGCAGGGCATGCTCGACGGCAACCGCCGTTTCGTCGCCGGGCAGCCCGAGCATCCGCACCAGGACGTCGAGAAGCGCCACGAGCTGGCCCAGGGCCAGACACCCATGGCCGCGCTGTTCGGCTGCGCGGACTCGCGCCTCGCCGCGGAGATCATCTTCGACAAGGGATTGGGCGACCTGTTCGTCGTCCGCAACGCCGGCCAGGTGCTCGGCGAGTCGATCGTCGCGAGCCTGGAGTACGCGGTCGAGGTGCTGCGCGTGCCGCTGATCGTGGTGCTCGCACACGACTCCTGCGGCGCGGTGCGCGCCGCGATCGACGGCACCGCGATCGACGCGGCGCCGCTCCCGCCGCACATCTGGAAGCTCATCGCCCCGATCGTGCCCGCGGCGCGCAAGGTGCTCGCCGAGAAGGGCGGCACGACGGTCGCCGAGATCGACGCCGAGCTGGTCGGCAAGGAGCACCTGCGCAACACCGTGCAGGACCTGCTGCAGTCCTCCGAGCTGATCAGCGCCGCCGTCGAGGAGGGCCGGCTGGGCATCGTGGGCGCCAACTACCGTCTCGCCGAGGGCACCGCGGTGCCCGTCGTCACGGTGGGCATCGACACCGAGGGGAACATCCCCGCATCCGAGGAAGGATCGGCATGACCGATATCGAGTACCGCATCGAGCACGACACCATGGGCGAGGTGCGCGTGCCCGCCGACGCCCTGTACGGGGCCCAGACGCAGCGCGCCGTGGAGAACTTCCCGATCTCGGGCAAGGGCCTCGAGCCGGCGCAGATCGCCGCGCTCGCGCGGATCAAGAAGGCCGCCGCCCTGGCGAACAAGGAGCTCGGCACCCTGGACGCCCGCATCGCGGACGCCATCGCGCAGGCCGCCGACGAGGTCGCCGCCGGCAAGCACGACGGCGAGTTCCCGGTGGACACCTACCAGACCGGCTCGGGCACCTCCTCGAACATGAACATGAACGAGGTGCTGGCGACCCTCGCCTCCCGCATCCTCGGCGACAAGGTCCACCCGAACGACCACGTCAACGCCTCGCAGTCCTCGAACGACGTGTTCCCGACCTCGGTGCACATCGCCGTCACCCAGGCGCTGATCGACACGCTGATCCCGGCCCTGGACCACCTCGCCGTGGCTCTCGAGGCGAAGGCGGAGCTGTGGAAGGACGTCGTCAAGTCCGGCCGCACCCACCTCATGGACGCCACCCCGGTCACCCTCGGCCAGGAGTTCGGCGGCTATGCCCGCCAGATCCGCCTCGGCATCGAGCGCGTGCAGGCGGCCCTCCCCCGCGTCGCCGAGGTGCCGCTGGGCGGCACGGCCGTCGGCACCGGCATCAACACCCCGCTCGGCTTCCCGCAGAAGGTCATCGCCCTGCTCGCCGCCGAGACGGAGCTGCCGATCACCGAGGCGAAGGACCACTTCGAGGCCCAGGCCAACCGGGACGGCCTCGTCGAGGCATCCGGCGCCCTGCGAACCATCGCGGTCTCGCTCACCAAGATCAACAACGACCTGCGCTGGATGGGCTCCGGGCCGAACACCGGTCTCGGCGAGCTGCACATCCCCGACCTGCAGCCCGGTTCCTCGATCATGCCCGGCAAGGTCAACCCGGTCGTGCCCGAGGCGGTGCTCATGGTGTGCGCCCGCGTGATCGGCAACGACGCGACCGTGGCGTGGGCCGGGGCATCCGGCTCCTTCGAGCTCAACGTCGCCATCCCGGTGATGGGCACCGCCCTGCTGGAGTCGATCCGCCTGCTCTCGAACGCCGTGCGCGTGCTGGCCGACAAGACGATCGACGGCCTGGAGGCGAACGTCGAGCGCGCCGCCGCTTTCGCCGGCATGAGCCCGTCGATCGTGACCCCGCTGAACAAGGTCATCGGCTATGAGGCCGCCGCGAAGATCGCGAAGCACTCGGTGGCCAAGGGCATCACGGTGCGCGACGCCGTGATCGACCTCGGCTACGTCGAGCGCGGGGAGATCACCCTGGAGCAGCTGGACGAGAAGCTCGACCTGCTGTCGATGACGCACCCGGGCTGAGCCCGCGCCGCGGTCGCCGCCTGACGCCCGCCTGACACTTCGGGGGTCGACACGCCGGATTTCGGAACGGATCGCCGTATCCGTCCGTCATCCGGCGTGTCGACCCCCGTTCTGTGCGCGGACGTTCGTCCTGCACCGTCGGCGAATCCGCCGGCTTGTCCACAGGCCACGGGCTTGCGGGTGCTGGCGGGGCCGCCGACGTCGGATGCTGTCGGGATGTTCGACCCGCTCCTGCTCCTCACCCGGCTCGGCGGTCTCGCGCGCGGCGTCCAGTTGCAGGGCTACGGGATCAGCCGTCCCCGCCTGGCGCAGGCCGTGCGCGCCGGCGAGATCGAACGGCTGCGTCCTGGGCTGTTCGCCGTCCCCGGTCTCGACCCGCATCAGCGCTCCGCCGCGCTGCACGGCGGGGCGCTCACCTGCGCCGAGGCGCTCCGGCGTCTGGGTGTGTGGGTGCTGTCGGATGCCGGACCGCCGCACGTGTGGGTCGGACAGCGCGGCCGCATCTACCCGCACGGCGGATGCTGCTGCATCTCCCACTACTTCCGCGGCGCGCCCGCGCTCGGCCTCGTCGACGTGGAGACCGCGCTGGTGCATCTGTTCCGTTGCGAGGGCGACGAGTCCTTCTTCGCGTCGTTCGAGTCGGCGTGGCGCCTGCGTCTGCTCTCCGCCGCTGCGCGGCTGCGCATCCGTGCCGCGCTGCCGGCATCCGCCCGCTGGCTGGTGGACACCGCCCGCCCGGACGCGGACAGCGGCCTCGAGTCGCTGCTGCGTCTGCGGCTGCACCTGCTCGGCATCCGCGTGGACTGCCAGGTCACGATCGACGGGGTGGGACGCGTCGACTTCGTCATCGGCGGGCGGCTCATCCTCGAGGCCGACGGCAAGGAGAACCACGACGGCTCCTCCCGGCGGCATCGGGATCTCATGCGGGATGCGGCGGCATCCGCACGGGGCTACGAGACGCTCCGCTTCGACTACGCCCAGATCGTGCACGACTGGCCGACCGTGCAGGCCGCGATCCTGGCGGCCCTGGCGCGGAGCGCCGCCCGGGCGTGACACTTCGGGGGTCGACACGCCGGGCCGGGGGTGCGGTTCCCGGGATCCGTCCGACACGTGGCGTGTCGACCCCCGGAGTGTTCGGCGGGGTCCCGGGTCAGCAGCACCGGGCCCCGGGGTCGGCGTCCTGCGCCGCGTAGTGCCGGCGCCAGAACTCGCGCTCCGACAGCGGCTCGCGGTCCGGATGCACGGCGCGCTCGTGCTCCAGGTAGCAGGCGTACTTCGACTGCCCGGTCAGCCCGTTGACGTACCAGGCGAGGGCCCGCCACGCGCGCTTCAGCGACGCGCGCGGGCCCGGCGCCGTGGCATCCGTCATCGCTCAGTGCCCCTGGACGGGCTTCAGGTCGTCCGGCAGCGCCGCCCACTCCTTCTCGAGCGCGCGCTCCTCGGGCGAGGCGATCAGCCCGGCCGGGGCGTATCGGCGCGACGGGACGAAGGGGTCTTCGTGGTCGACCGCGTCGTGGCCTCGGAACGCCTGCACGACCCGGAGCAGCGATACTGCGATCACGATCACGGCGAGCACCAGGAACACGATCGAGAGAGTGCCCTGGATGAACGTGTTCCGCACGACCGCCTCCATCGCCTCGACCGAGGTGGCGGTGCCGAACGAGGTCTCCCCCGCAGCGAGTGCGTCCCGGAACGCGGCGTGGTTGGCCCAGTACCCCACCGCCGGCACCGGCGAGAGGATCTTGAACAGCGACGCCGTGACGGTCACCACCGTGACCAGGGCGAGCGGCAGCGCGACCACCCAGAGCGTGCGGAAGGTGCGGCGGCGCGCCACGATCGTGAGCACCACGGCGAGCGCGATGGCGGCGAGCAGCTGGTTGGCGATGCCGAACAGCGGGAACAGCGTGTTGATGCCGCCCAGCGGGTCGGTGACGCCCATCAGCAGCACCGCGCCCCAGCCGGCCACCATCACGGCCGTGCAGATCCAGGCGCCCACCCGCCACGATGTGTCCTTGAACCGGGGCACGACGTTGCCGATCGAGTCCTGCAGCATGAACCGCGCCACGCGCGTCCCGGCGTCCACCGCGGTGAGGATGAACAGCGCCTCGAACATGATCGCGAAGTGGTACCAGAACGCCATCATCGCGTTGCCGCCGATCCACTGCTGCATGATGTGCGCCAGCCCGAGGGCGAGCGTGGGTGCACCCCCGGTGCGGGAGACGATCGACTCCTCGCCGACCGCCTCGGCCGTCGACGTGAGCATCTCCGGGGTGAGGTTCACGCCGGTGATGCCGAGGCTGTTCACCCAGGCGACGGCGCCCTCGACCGTGCCCTGCGTGGCGGCCCCCGAGGAGTTCATGGCGAAGTAGATGCCTTGGTCGATCGAGACCGCGGCCACGAGGGCCATGATCGCGACGAAGGACTCCATCAGCATCCCGCCGTAGCCGATGAAACGGGTCTGCTTCTCCTTCTCGATCATCTTCGGGGTCGTGCCCGAGGAGATCAGGGCGTGGAAGCCCGACAGCGCTCCGCAGGCGATCGTGACGAACAGGAAGGGGAACAGCGGGCCCGACCACACCGGCCCGGTCTCCCCGCCGGCGAACTGGCTGAACGCCGGAACGGTGATCTCGGGGCGGACGAAGACGATCGCCACCGCGAGCGCGACGATGACGCCGATCTTCATGAACGTGGACAGGTAGTCCCGCGGGGCGAGCAGCATCCACACGGGCAGCACCGCGGCGATGAAGCCGTAGATGATGATGCCCCAGGCGATCGTGACCCGGTCGAGGTGGAAGATCGCCTGCCCCCACTCGGTGCCGCCGACCCATCCGCCGGCGACGATCGCAGCGATGAGGAGGACGAAGCCGATCAGCGACACCTCGGTGACGCGGCCGGGCCGGATCCAGCGCAGGTACGCGCCCATGAACAGCGCGATCGGGATGGTCATCGCCACCGAGAACACGCCCCACGGGCTCTCACCGAGCGCGTTCACCACGACCAGCGCGAGGATCGCGGTGATGATGATCATGATGAGCAGCGTGGCCAGGATGGCGGCCGCGCCGCCGAAACGGCCGAGCTCGTCGCGCGCCATCTGGCCCAGCGAGCGGCCGCCGCGGCGCATCGAGAAGAACATCACCAGGTAGTCCTGCACGGCGCCGGCGAGCACCACGCCCACGATGATCCACACCGTGCCCGGCAGGTACCCCATCTGCGCGGCGAGCACCGGCCCCACCAGCGGTCCGGCTCCGGCGATCGCGGCGAAGTGGTGCCCGAACAGCACGCGGCGGTCGGTCGCGACGTAGTCCTTGCCGTCGGCCCTGTACTCGGCGGGCGTGGCGCGGCGGTCGTCCGGGCGGACCAGGTGCTTCTCGATGAACTTCGAGTAGAACCGGTAGAAGATCAGGTAGGTGCACACGGCGGCGAACACGAACCAGATCGCGTTCACGGTCTCGCCGCGGACGATCGCGAGCATCGTCCAGGCCACGCCGCCGAGCAGGGCGATCGCCGCCCAGACCGCGATCTTCAGCGGGGTCCACCGGGGTTTCTCGTCGACGGCGACGGGCGGGAGTTCCCGTTCCGCCGTTCCAGCCTTCTCAGTCATCCGCACCCCACCGTCCTGGAATCATGCACGTGAAATCGGTCCCGGGGCGGGACCTCTACGACTCTATCCGGTCGCCGCCCCGCGCCCCTGCCACGGGCATCCGTGCGCCGGCGGATCCCGTCAGCTGAGCTCCCCGCCCTCCAGCAGCTCCGTCACCAGCGCCGCGATCGCGGAGCGCTCCGACCGCTGCAGCGTGACGTGGCCGAACAGCTCGTGCCCCTTCAGCGTCTCGATCACGCTGGCGATGCCGTCGTGACGGCCCACCCGCAGGTTGTCGCGCTGCCCGACGTCGTGGGTGAGCACGACGCGGGAGTTCTGACCCATCCGGCTGAGCACCGTGAGCAGCACGTTCCGCTCCAGCGACTGCGCCTCGTCGACGATCACGAAGGCGTCGTGCAGCGAGCGCCCCCGGATGTGCGTGAGCGGCAGCACCTCCAGCATCCCGCGGGCGACGACCTCCTCGAGCACGTTGCCGGAGACCACGGAGCCGAGGGTGTCGAACACGGCCTGCCCCCACGGGTTCATCTTCTCGCCCTGGTCGCCGGGCAGGTAGCCGAGCTCCTGGCCGCCGACCGCGAACAGCGGGCGGAACACGATGATCCGCTTCTGCTGCTGACGCTCCAGCACCGCCTCCAGGCCCGCGCACAGCGCCAGGGCGGACTTGCCGGTGCCCGCCCGGCCGCCGAGGGAGACGATGCCGACGTCGGGGTCGAGGAGCAGGTCGATCGCGATGCGCTGCTCGGCGGAGCGGCCGTGCAGGCCGAAGACCTCGCGGTCCCCGCGCACGAGCCGGAACTCGCCGTCGCCGGTCACCCGACCGAGGGCCGAACCGCGTTCGGAGTGGATGATGAGCCCGGTGTTCACCGGCAGGCCGCGCACGTCGTCACTGAGTCCCACCTCGCTCTCGTACAGGTCGCTGATCTCGTCCCCGGAGAGGTCGAGTGAGGCGATGCCGGTCCAGCCGGAGTCGACGGCCTGCTCGGCGAGGTACTCCTCCGCGCGCAGGCCCAGGGAGGCGGCCTTGACACGCATCGGCAGGTCCTTGGACACGATGGTGACGTCCTGGCCGTCCTGTGCCAGGTGCAGCGCTGTCGCGAGGATGCGGCTGTCGTTGTCGCCGAGGCGGATGCCGGCCGGCAGGATCGACATGTCGCCGTCGCCCAGTTCGACGCGCAGGCTGCCGCCCTCGCCGACCTCGACCGGGAAGTCGAGCCGGCCGTGCTCGATGCGCAGCTCGTCCAGGTGCCGCAGGGCGCGCCGGGCGAAGTAGCCCAGCTCGGGGTCGTGCCGCTTCCCCTCGAGTTCGGAGATGACCACCACCGGCAGCACGATGGAGTGCTCCGCGAAGCGGAACAGGGCCTGCGGATCGCTCAGCAGGACGGAGGTGTCGAGCACATATGTGCGAAGAGCCGTGTCCTGATCGGACACGGCTCCGAGCTGTGCGGCCCTGCGGCGGGACTGTCCGTCCCCTCGGGTGGACGACTGGTGCGCTGTACGTGTGGTCACGACCCACTCCCGACCCGGGATGTCTCCCGGCTTCGCCACGAGTCGACCAGGGCCACGAGTCGCGATCCTTGAGGCCGACCCGATCGGGCACGGTGCCCGATGCCTTGACGCTACGACCGCCGCCGCCGGTGCCCGGTCCTCGACACGCCGCGCGTTCGATTAACCGATGATGAACGTCTCGTTGCCGGATGCCGCGATCGCCTCGTCCAGCATCCGCAGCGTCTCCGCATCCGTGCCGGCGTGCGCGGAGATCCGCACCGCAGGCCCGCGCGCGGTGACCACGACGCCGGCGTTCGCCAGCGAGGCGGCGAGACGGCCCGGCTCCGCGGGCAGCAGCGACACGATGCCGGCGCGCCATGCGCGTCCGCGCGGGGAGGCGACGCGGATGCCGTGCCGGTCGGCGATCCGGATGATCTCGCCGACGTGCTCGGCGATGCGGTCCTGGACGGCCGCGACCCCGGCGTCGCGCACCTCGCGCACGGCGGTGTCGAGGCGGCCGGCGGCGAGCGGGTCGGGGCCGCTCACCGTGAAGGCGCGGGCGGATGCCGCCGGCCCGGGCAGCTCGCCGGCGTACATGTCCTCGGCCACGGTGCCGGTGATGCCACTGAGCACCGGGACGATCCGCTCCCGGGCGCGGTCGGAGAACCGGGCGAACCCGGTGCCGCGGCCGGCCCGCAGCCACTTGTACCCGTGGCCGGCGACCACGTCCGCGGCGGCGTAGTCGTCCTCGACCACGCCGAAGGACTGCACGGCGTCGACGATGAGCAGCCGGTCCGGGCCGATGACCTCGCGCAGCGCGGCGAGGTCGGCGCGGTACCCGGTGCGGAAGTCGACGTGGCTGACCGCGAGCGCGGAGACCTCGTCGTCGAGCACGGCGGCGACGGCATCCGGCGTCACCTGCCCGTCCTCCGGCGTGATCCAGCGCGGCACCAGCGCGCCGCGCGAGGCCTGCGCGGCGCGCTCCAGGGTGAGGCTGATGCTGGGGAACTCGCCGGCAGCCGCGACGACGGCCCCGGACAGGCCGTACAGCGCCTGCATCAGGCCGTGGGTGGAGGACGGCTGCAGGGTCACCTCGTCGACCTTCGCGCCCAGGAGCTCCGCGACGGCCGCCCGGGCCTGGTCGATGCGCTCGGCGACGAGCGCGTGGGAGGACGGGCGCACCCCGCCGAGGAGGTCGGCGTCGAGGGCCGCCTCGGTGCGCACCGCGGGAGAGAGCGGACCGAAGGCCGCCCAGTTCAGGTACCCGGGTTCCGCGTCGAACGAGGCGACGTAGTCGTCGAAGACGGTCATGACGCAAGTCTGGCATCGCCGGCGCCGCGCCGGTGCCGATCAGCGCCCGAACCGGCGGTCGCGGTCGGCGTAGTCCCGGATCGCGCGCAGGAAGTCGACCTTGCGCAGGTCGGGGCCGAGCGCCTCGACGAAGTAGAACTCGCTGTGCGCGCTCTGCCAGAGCAGGAAGTCGCTGAGCCGCTGCTCACCGCTGGTGCGGATGACGAGGTCAGGGTCCGGCTGCCCGCCGGTGTACAGGTGCTCGCCGATCATCTCCGGCGTGAGCTGGGCGGCGAGATCCTCCAGCGTGCCGCCGGACGCGTCGTGGTGGGCGATGATGCTGCGGACCGCGTCCACGATCTCGTTGCGCCCGCCGTATCCGACGGCGAGGTTCACGTGCAGTCCGGCGTGCTCGCGGGTGCGCTCCTCCGCGCCCTCCAGGACGCGGCGCAGCTCGGCGGGCAGGATGTCGGCCCGGCCGACGTGCTTGACCCGCCAGGTGCCGTGCTGCGACAGCGAGTCGGCGAGCTCGGCGATGATCTCGATCAGGTCGCCGATCTCCTTCGAGTCGCGTTTGCGCAGGTTGTCGCTGGAGAGCAGGTACAGCGACACCACGCGGATGCCGAGCTCGTCGCACCACTGCAGGAACTCGCGCATCTTCGCGGCTCCGGCGCGGTGTCCGTCGGCGGGCGAGTCGTAGCCGAGCTGACGCGCCCAGCGCCGGTTCCCGTCGATCATCATCGCGACGTGGTGGGGCACGGATGCCGGGTCGAGCCGCCGCCGCAGCAGGTTCCCGTAGAGCCGGTAGAGGGGCCCCCGCCCCGAGCTCTCTCGCGCACTCACGTGCCTACGCTACCCCGCGCCGCTGAGCGCCACCCGGCGGCGCGCGACATGTTCCTCTGCGGGCATGCGGCCGCGCTTAGGGTGAGCAGGTGAGCACTCGACGACCGAAGAACACGGATGTGCCCGAGCTGCCGCTGATGGACGCCGCTGCGCAGGACGCGGCCGTCGACATCAAACCGTCCTGGCGCGGCTGGATCCACGCCGGCACGTTCCCGGTCGCGATCGTCGCCGGCGTGGTGCTGATCGCGCTCGCCCAGGGCGGTCCGGCCAAGACCGCCGCCGCGGTGTTCATGGCGACCTCGCTGCTGCTGTTCGGCAACTCCGCCCTCTACCACCGGATCGACTGGAGCCCCACCGTGAAGGCGGTGTTCCGGCGCATCGACCACGCGAACATCCTGCTGCTCATCGCCGGCACGTACACCCCGATCGCCACGCTCGCCCTGGTGCCGCAGAAGGGCGTCCTGCTGCTCTGCCTGGTCTGGGGCGGCGCGCTGGTGGGCATCCTGTTCCGCGTGTTCTGGCTCTCCGCGCCGCGCTGGCTCTACGTCGCCCTCTACCTGCTGCTGGGCTGGGCGGCGGTCATGTACCTCGGCGACCTGCTGGCCGCGAACGTCGCGATGATGATCCTCGTCTGCGTCGGCGGCCTGCTGTACAGCGCCGGGGCCGTGGTGTACGCGATGAAGCGGCCGAACCCGTGGCCGGGGCACTTCGGCTTCCACGAGATCTTCCACGTGTGCACCGTGCTCGCCTTCCTCTGCCACTGGACCGCGTGCCTGCTGATCTCGCTGGACCCGCACTCCCCCTCGCTCGGCCTGCCCGGCTGAGCGGGCTGCGGTGCGCCGCGGCGTGGCATCCTGAATGCGGACAACGAGCCACGAACCCGAGGAGGCAGCATGGCCGACGTCGAGAGCTTCACCCTCGACCACACCGCCGTCAAGGCGCCGTACGTCCGGCTGATCGGCGTGGAGCACGGACCCCGCGGGGACGCGATCTCGAACTTCGACGTGCGGTTCGTGCAGCCGAACGAAGGCGAGATCCCCACCGCGGGGCTGCACACCATCGAGCACGTGCTGGCCAGCCAGCTGCGCGACCGCATCGACGGGGTGATCGACATCTCGCCGTTCGGATGCCGCACCGGCTTCCACCTGATCATGTGGGGCGAACCGGCGGTCGCCGACGTCGTCACCGCGATCCGCGACAGCCTCGCCTTCATCGCCGAGGAGGCGGAGTGGGACGACGTCCCCGGCGTCTCGGCCGTGGAGTGCGGCAACTACCGCGACCACAGTCTGCACAGCGCGAAGGAGTGGACGCGCCGCATCCTGGATCAGGGGATCAGCCTGGACGCGTTCGAGCGGGTCGGGGTGTGAGGACGAGGACGCCGACGGGGCCCGTCAGCGGGGCCCGTCGGGCCGCCCGGTGTCGTCGTCTCCGGCATCCGTCGCGGCCTGCTCGGCATCGAGCTCCTCGCGCACCTCAGCGCGGTAGCGCACCCGGCGGATGCGGCGGTTCATGTCCCAGATGATCAGCACCACGGCGATGAGGATGATCGCGACGACCGCGAAGCCGACGAAGCCCGGGGTCACCGCCTCCGGATCGACGGTCATCGAGGGCGTCGGCATCGGAGTCTGATCGCCGAACAGGAGCATGTGGCCGCCTTTCCCGCACAGGTCGCATAACCTGGAGACACCAGCCTAACCGGCCCGGACGGCGCGCCGATCCCGCCGCCCGGTCCCCCGTGCCGCTGATCCGCACACGCCCGATCTGCACGATCCCGATCGATCCCGGAGCACCGTGACCACCGCGCGCGACCTCGACGACCGCTACGGCCGCACCGCGCGCCGCCGCCTGCCGTGGATCGTCGCCGGGGTCGCCGCCGCCGTCGTCGTCGGCGCGTTCGGCTGGATGACCGTGAGCGGCGCGATGAACGCCGTGGACGCCGACGAGCTCGGCTTCCAGGTCGTCGACGAGCACAGTGTGACGCTGCGCTTCCAGGTGACCGCGCCCGCCGGAGCAGACGTCGTGTGCGCGGTGGAGGCGCAGGACGAGGAGTTCGGCGTGGTCGGCTGGAAGATCGTCCGGATCCCCGCCGGGGAGGGGCATTCCCGGGCGCTGGAGGTCACCATCCCGACCGTCGCGACCGCGACGACGGGTTTGGTGAACACCTGCTGGGTGTCCTAAACTCGTTGCCATACACCGACGCCCCGGCCCGTGCCGGGGCGTCGTGGCATATCACCGGGCTCGCAGGAAGTGTCCGGGAATCACGAAGCCCCTGAAGGGGCCACGCTACGTAAGGAGCACGCTGTGTCCACAGACGCTCAGGTACCGTTCCTCACCCAGGAGGCCTATGACCGGCTCGTGGAGGAGCTGGAGTACCTCTCCACGACAGGCCGCGACGAGATCGCGAAGCGCATCGAGGCCGCCCGCGAAGAGGGCGATCTCCGCGAGAACGGCGGATACCACGCCGCCAAGGACGAGCAGGGCAAGCAGGAGGCGCGCATCCGCACCCTGCAGCAGCTGCTGAAGACCGCGAAGGTGGGCGAGGCGCCCGAGAGCCGCGGGGTCGTCGAGCCCGGCACCGTCGTCACGGCGCGGGTCGCCGGCGACGAGGAGGTGTTCCTGCTCGGCAGCCGCGAGATCGCGGCCGGCAGCGACCTCGACGTGTACAGCGAGGCGAGCCCGCTCGGCCAGGCGATCATCGGCCTGAAGATCGGCGACAAGGCCTCCTACGAGGCGCCCAACGGCCGGTCCATCCCGGTGGAGATCCTCGGCGTGGAGACCTACACCGGCTGACCCGCCCGTCTCCCCCGCGGTCCCATCCCGTTCGGGGCGGATTCTCACACTTGGGGCGTGCGTGCGTCGCCCCGAATGCCAGAATCCGCCCCGAACGCGTCTGTGGGTGAGGTGGGGACGGATGCCTGAGCGCGCTCAGTCGGGGACGACGATCGGGTCGTAGCCGGCGCGACGCAGCGTGTCGAGGGTGAGCTCGGTGTGCTCGGCTCCGCGGGTCTCGATGCTCAGCTGCAGGATCACCTCGCTGATCTGCAGCCCCTGACCGTGCCGGGTGTGCAGCACCTCCATCACGTTCGCGCCCGCCTCGGCGAGCAGCTCGGAGACGCGGGCGAGCTGGCCGGGGCGGTCGGGCAGCGGGATCCGGATGGTGAGGTAGCGGCCGGCCGCGGCGAGACCGTGCGCCACCACCCGCTGCAGCAGCAGCGGGTCGATGTTCCCTCCCGACAGGATCGACACCGTCGTGCCGGTGGCGCGCACCTTGCCGGCGAGGATGGCGGCGACGCCGACCGCACCGGCGGGCTCCACGACGACCTTCGCCTGCTCCAGCAGCACCAGCAGCGCCCGGGCGATGTCGTCGTCGGAGACGGTGACCACCTCGTCGACGTGCTCCCGGATGATCTCGAACGGCACGTCGCCGGGCCGGGCGACGAGGATGCCGTCGGCGATGGTCGGCTGGGTGCGGATCTCCACCGGGTGCCCGGCCTGCAGCGAGGGCGGCATCGCGGCGGCGTTCTCGGCCTGCACGCCGATGATCCGCACGCGGCGCCCGTCCCGTGCCGCCGCGGCCCGGACGGCGGCGGCGACGCCGGCGATCAGCCCGCCGCCTCCGATGCCCATCAGCACGGTGTCCACCTCGGGCACGTCCTGGTAGACCTCGAGGCCGAGCGTGCCCTGTCCGATCACCACATCGCGGTGGTCGAAGGGGTGGATGAGGACCGCCCCGGTGCGCTCGGCGAACTCGGCCGCCAGCTGCAGCGAGGTGGCGACGGTCTCCCCCTCCAGCACCACCTCGGCGCCGTACCCGCGCGTGGCGAGGAGCTTCGGCACCGGCACGCCCAGCGGCATGAAGATCGTGGCGTGGATGCCGAGAGCCTGCGCCGCGAGCGCGACGCCCTGGGCATGGTTGCCCGCGGATGCCGCGACGACCCCGCGGCGGCGCTCCTCCGCCGTGAGCTGAGCGAGACGGTAGGTGGCTCCGCGGATCTTGAACGAGCCGGTGCGCTGGAGGTTCTCCATCTTCAGCACGACCGGCGCGCCCAGTCTCTCGCTGAGCGCCCGCGACGGCAGCGCGGGCGTGTGCGCGATCACCCCCGCCAGGCTCTCCGCGGCCGCTTCGAACTCGGCCAGGCTGGGGGTCGTGCTCATCGATTCCTCCTCTGCCGCGGATGCGGCACCGTGCTCCAGATCAGGTCGGCGTGGGGCTTCTCGCCGGTCCGCCACGACCCCGTGCTGATGGTCACCGCGGCGACGTTGATGAAGGCCGCGAGCGGGACGGCGAACAGCGCGCCCGGGATGCCGGCGATCATGGCGCCTCCGGCGACCACGAGCACGACCGCGAGCGGATGCACCTTGACCGCGGATCCCATCAGGATGGGCTGCAGGATGTGGCCCTCGATCTGCTGCACCGCGAGCACCACCGCGAGCATGGCCAGGGCGATCAGCGGGCCGTTGTAGACCAGCGCGAGGAACACCGCGACGGCGCCGGTGATCACCGCACCGACGATCGGCACGAACGAACCGAGGAACACCAGCACCGCGACCGGGATCGCCAGCGGCACCTGCAGCAGCGCGGCGCCGATGCCGATGCCGATGCCGTCGATGGCCGCCACCAGCGCCTGCGTCCGGGCGTAGTTCACGATCGTCGCCCAGCCGTTGCGTGCCGCGGCGTCCACCGCCGGACGGGCGTTGCGCGGGAACAGCTTCACCGTCCAGCGCCAGATGCCGGCGCCGTCGGCGAGCAGGGTGATCAGGATGAACAGCGACAGCAGCGCGCCGGTGAGCACGTGCGCGGCGGTGCCGCCGAGCGCTCCGGCCGCGCTCCACAGGAATTCGGCCTGCTCCTGGATCAGCGCGATCCCCTGGTCGATGTAGTCCTGGATCTGCTGCTCGCTGAGGTGCAGCGGCCCGTCCACGAGCGACTGCCGGAAGGTCTCGATCGCCTGCGCGGTCTTCTCCTGCACATCCGGCAGCTGCGCGCGGACCTGCCACACCACGAGCCACAGCAGCCCTGTGACGATGCCGATCGTGCCGAGGATGGCGATCGCGATCGCGAGCCAGCGCGGGAAGCGGGCCCGCAGCATCAGCTCGAACCCGGGCCACAGCAGCGCGGTGATCAGGATGCCGACCAGGAGCGGGATGACCAGCAGCTTCAGCAGCATCACCAGCCAGATGAACACCCCGATCACGGCCGCGATCACCAGCAGCCGCCACGAATAGCCGGCGGCGACCCGCAGCCCGAACGGTATCGTCTCGTCGGCGGCGGTGGTCACCGTCCTCTCGGTCGGTGGGGGCACGGGGCGGAACGGGTTTCGGAACCGCGGTCTGCGCTCGTCGCTCATTGTGCAAGTCTACGACGGGGGCGGCCCCGGCTCCGAAGCGGGAGCCTCGACCCGGTGTCGGTGCCCGTCGATACCCTGGCGATGTGACCGAGACTCTCAGCGCCGCGGAGGCGCGCCGGATGACCCTGGGCGCGCAGGGCTTCTCGCGGCGGCCGCCCGCCGCGGTGGCATCCCGCCATCTCCATCGCGCCATGGACCGGATGGGCGTGCTGCAGATCGACTCCGTCAACGTCTTCGCCCGTTCCCACTACATGCCGATGTTCTCGCGCCTGGGCGCGTACGACCCGGCGCTGCTGGACCGCCTCTTCCTCGCCGGCCCGACGCACTACGTCGAATACCTGGCGCACGAGGCGGCGTTCATCCCGGTCGGCGACTGGGCGCTGTGGCGGTTCCGCATGGACGACTGGCGAGCGCGGGCGGCGAAGCCCGGGGCGTGGATGCATGCGCACACCCGGACGCTCGACTGGGTCCGTGCCGAGCTGCGGGAACACGGGCCGCTGCGTCCGGCCGACCTCCGCGACGACGCTCCGCGGGAGCGCGGCTCGTGGTGGGACTGGGACGAGGCGAAGGTCGCGCTCGAGCACCTGTGGCGCTGCGGCGACGTGGCGATCGCCGGGCGCAACGGCTTCGAGCGGCGTTACGGCCTCGCGGAGCAGGTGATCCCGGCCGCCGTCCGGTCCCGGGACGTGCCCCGGGCGGATGCCGTGCGCGAGCTGGTCCGCCGGGCCGCACGCGCGTACGGCGTCGCGACCGAGGCCGACCTGGACGACTACCACCGGCTCCGGGACCGGACCGCGGTGCGTGCCGCGATCGCCGACCTCGTGGACGCCGGCGAGCTCGAGCCGGTGCGCGTGCGCGGCTGGGAGCGGTCGGGGCGCCCGCTGCCGGCGTGGCGTCACCGCGAGGCCGCGCTCCCCCGCCGGATCGGCCGGGCGGCGCTGCTGACGCCGTTCGACCCGCTGGTGTGGTTCCGCGACCGGGCGCTGCGCGTGTTCGGGCTGGACTACCGGATCGAGATCTATGTCCCGGCCGAGAAGCGCCGCTACGGGTACTACTCGCTGCCGGTGCTCGCCGGGGACCGGATCGTCGCCCGCGTGGATCTGAAGGCGGACCGCGCGGTGTCGACCCTGCGCGTGCAGTCGGCGTGGTGGGAGCCGCAGGGACGGGACGCGGATGCCGCGGCGATCGCCGGGGAGCTGCTGCGGGCGGCCGGATGGCAGAGACTCGAGCGCATCAGCGTCTCCGGCTGGGGCGACGCGGCCGACGCCGTGGCCCGCGCGCTGCACGGCCGGGACGTGGAGGTGGAGCGGCACACGCATCCGCGGGAGGCGGAGCTGGGCACGGTCGCCTGACAGACGAGGGGGCCCGACGCGCTTCGCGCACCGATCCCCCCGTCTGTCAGAACTGCACGCGCGGCGGTTCGGAGATCGCGCCGTTGTCGGCGACTTCGAAGAACTCCCGCTCGGTGAAACCCAGCCCGCGGGCGAACAGGTTGTTCGGGAAGACCTTGATCTTGGTGTTCAGCTCGCGCACGCCGCCGTTGTAGAAGCGGCGGGCGGCCTGGATCTTGTCCTCGGTGTCGACCAGCGAATGCTGCAGCTGCAGGAAGTTCTGGCTGGCCTGCAGCTGCGGGTAGGCCTCCGCCACCGCGAACAGGCTGCGCAGCGCCTGCTGCAGGTGGCCCTCGGCGACTCCGGCTTCGGCGGGGCCGGTCGCCGACAGCGTCTCGGCGCGAGCGCGTGTGACGCTCTCGAACACCGCCTTCTCGTGGGCGGCGTACCCTCTCACCGTCTCGATGAGGTTGGGGATGAGGTCCGCGCGGCGCTTGAGCTGCACCGTGATGCCGCTCCATGCCTCGTCGACGCGCACGTTCAGCTGCACCAGCGAGTTGTAGGTCGACCACAGATAGACGCCGACGAGCACCAGCACGCCGACGACGATCAGTACCGGCCAGAGCCATTCCATGCGAAGCCCCCTCTGTGGATCACTTCATCCTATGCGGCGGTCCTGCGCGTCGCCTGGGCGACAGGCCCCCTAGGCTGGCAGGTGCACGCCCCCGTAGCCCAACGGCAGAGGCAGGCGACTTAAACTCGCTTCAGTCTGGGTTCGAATCCCAGCGGGGGCACGGTCGGCGGCGCCGCCCGCAGGGCGGTGGCGTCGACCGTTCTCGTGCCTGGGTGAGACGCACGACTCCGGGGTCCCCGCCGGCGGAGGCTCCGCGCGTCGCGCAGCGACGGGTGGAGGGCCGGTGGGGCGGGTTCGAATCCCAGCGGGGGCACGGTCGGCGGCGCCGCCCGCAGGGCGGTGGCGTCGACCGTTCTCGTGCCTGGGTGAGACACACGACTCCGGGGTCCCCGCCGGCGGAGGCTCCGCGCGTCGCGCAGCGACAGGTGGAGGGCCGGTGGGGGCCGGTGGGGCGGGTTCGAATCCCAGCGGGGGCACGGTCCCCGCCGGCGTCCTCAGTCCTCCCGCGCGGCCACGGTCACTTCGCCGCCCCGCTCGCCGGCCGCCTCGTCCGGCTCCCACCGCAGCAGGTCCCCCGGCTGGCACTCCAGCACCCGGCACAGCGCGTCCAGGGTGGAGAACCGCACCGCCTTGGCGCGGCCGTTCTTCAGCACGGCGAGGTTCGCGGGAGTGATCCCGATCCGCTCGGCGAGCGTGCCCACCGACATCTTCCGCCGGGCCAGCATGACGTCGACGTCCACGATGATCGGCACTCAGACCACCTCGTCCAGCTCGGAGCGCAGCGCCCGCGCCTCGGCATCCCGCTCGATCGCCTGCACGAGCAGCCGCCGCATCACGACCACGAGCAGCGCGATGCCGGCGAGCACGAGCGACACGCCGCAGATCAGCCCGACGATGCCCGGGGCGACGTCCCCTGGCGCGAGGAGCGCGGCCAGCGCGAACGCGAGGACGGATGCCGCGGCGATCGCCCCGATGATCACGTCCACGTACCGGAAGGCGGCATGCGAGAACACGGAGCCCCGCCGCACCAGCGTGAGCAGCTGCCAGATGCACACGGCGAACACCTGCATGGTGACCACTCCGAGGGCGAAGATCGCGATCAGCACGGTCTTCTGCACATCGGCGACACCGGCGTCGTCGAGGTCGCGCCACACCGCGAGCAGGATCATCGCCTGCACCACCACCGAGCCGGCCAGCGACAGCGCGATGACCACCCGCAGCGCCAGGATCGTCAGTCTTCCCATATCAGCCCCTCACGTTCGACGATATGTATCTATCGTAACTCGATAGATGACGAAGGTAAGAGGGTTTCGGGGACGCGAAAGAGCGCGCCGGGTCCTGAGGACCGCGGCGCGCTCTTCGGGTCGTGACTTCGGGTCGTGACGGACGCTTCGACAGGCTCAGCGTCCGGCAGGTTCAGCGTCCGGCGAGTTGCGGACGCTTCGACAGGCTCAGCGTCCGGACGGCTCGGCGTCCGGCCGGATCAGGCGCTCGCCTTCTCCGCCGTCTTGACCGAGGCCTTCTTGGCGACCGGCTTCTTCGCGGCGGGCTTCTTGTCCGCGGCATCCTTCTTCGCGGCCGCGGCGCCGGCCTTCGCCGCCGCCGGCTCGGCCTTCGCGGCGGCCGGCTCGGTCTTCGCGGGCGCGGGCGCCGTGGCATCCGCAGCCGGACGCGGACGTGCCGCGAACTCCTCGAAGGCGGCGCGCGGGTGCTGCACGGCCTGCAGGTTCACGATGTCGCGGCCGAGCCACAGGTTGTTCCACCAGCCCCACAGCACGCGCCACTTGCGCTCCCACGACGGCATGGCCAGGCCGTGGTAGCCGCGGTGCGCGATCCAGGCGATGAAACCCTTCAGCGCGATGTCGCCGGACTGGAAGACGCCGTTGTAGAGGCCGAGACCGGCCACGGCGCCGAGGTTCTTGTGGAAGTACTCCTTCGGCTCCTCGCCGCGCAGCACGGCGACGAGGTTCTTGGCGAGCAGCTTGGCCTGGCGCACGGCGTGCTGGGCGTTCGGCACGCAGTAGCCGCCGACGCCGCCGCCGGAGAGGTCCGGCACGGCCGACACGTCGCCGGCCGCCCACGCGCCCTCGACGATCTCGTCCGCGGTGCCGACGCGCAGGTCGGCACGGGTCTGGATCCGGCCGCGCTCCTCGACGGGCAGGTCGCCGCCGCGCACGACGGTCGGGTTGGCCATCACACCGGCAGTCCACACGATCAGGTCGGCCGGGATCACCTCGCCGGTGGAGAGCTCGACGTCGCCGTCGACCGCGCTGGTGACCTGGGTGTCCAGGTGCACGTTCGCGCCGCGCTTGGCGAGGTCCTTCAGCACCCACTCGCTGGTCTTCAGCGAGACCTCCGGCATGATCCGCCCCATCGCCTCGATGAGGTGGAAGTGGGTGTCCTCGAAGGTGAGCTGGGGGTACTTGGAGACGAGGGCGGATGCCAGCGAGCGCAGCTCGGCGAACGCCTCGATGCCGGCGAAGCCGCCACCGACGACGACGACGGTGAGCAGCCGGTCGCGCTCCGGCCCGGCCGGGATGGCGGCCGCCTTGTCGAAGTTCGACAACAGGCGGTCGCGGACGGCGACGGCCTCCTCGATGGTCTTCATCCCGATCGCGTTGTCGGCGATGCCGGGGATCGGGAACGTGCGCGAGACGGCGCCGGCGGTGACGACGATCTGGTCGTACGCGAACTCGTACGGCTCGCCGATCGGGGGCGTGATCGTGGCGACATTGTTGGCGTGGTCGATGCCGGTGACCTTCGCGGTGATGACGTTGGTGCGCTTGAGGTGACGGCGATGCGCGACCACCGCGTGACGCGGCTCGATCGATCCGGCCGCGACCTCGGGCAGGAAGGGCTGGTACGTCATGTAGGGCAGCGGGTCGACCATGGTGACCTCGGCCTCGCCCTTGCGGAGGTGCTTCTCGAGCTTCCAGGCCGTGTAGAAGCCTGCGTAGCCTCCACCGACGATCAGGATCTTCGGCACGGCGTTCTCAGGCACGGCGGTGTTCTGAGGCACAGGGGGACAACTCCTCGTCGTCAGGGTGAAGGCGTGCGACGACCGCGCGCCAGACGGATGCGCCGGGCAGCTGCGGTGACGCCAAGCCCGATCAGGATACCAGGGACCGTGAGTGCTAGAAGCGGGAGGGTACCGTAACGCAGCGACTCAGAGCTCGGCAGCAGGGGCGATCCGGGCTCGCTGGGCGGGTCCGCAGCCGGCAGCGGCGGCACGCTCACGGGCGTCACCTCCGGTTCCGGCTGGGGCTCGGATGCCGCGCGCCGATGCAGCCGGATCCACTCCTCGAGGTCGCCCATCGGGTTCTCCGCGACCGGGGCGACGGACGCCGTCACGGCCGCGTGCACGTCGAGCAGCCCGTAGCCGTAGAGCGGATCGTGCGGCTTCGCGGCGCCGGGGACGGGCGCCGCCGTCCTGATGATCCGGTTGATGACGTTGGCGGCGTCCAGGTCGGGGTGCGCGGAGCGCACGAGCGCCGCCGCACCCGCCACGATGGGGGCGGCGCCGCTGGTGCCGTCCCACTGCACCACCTTGCCGTCCGCGGACATGCCGAGCAGGTCCTCGCTGGGCGCGGAGACGCCGATGGTGAAGCCCTGGGTGGACGCCTCCAGGCTCGCCTTGCCGGCCTGGTCCACCCCGCCGACCGTGAGGACGCCGGGGATGGTGGCGGGAGCGCCGACGATGCCGGTGCCGCTCCCCCGGTTCCCCGCGGCGACCACGACGACCACGTCGTGCTCGAAGGCGTACAGGAACGCCTCGTCCCAGCTCTGATCCCAGTCCAGCGTGTTCGTCGTGAAGGACAGGTTGATCACGTCGGCGCCGTGGTCCACCGACCAGCGCATGGCGTCCGCGACCTGCTCGGTGAACGGGGCCGCCGCGGACGCCCCGAAGCCGAGCGAGATCGACAGCAGCTGCGCCTCGGGGGCCACGCCGATCAGGCCGGTGCCGTCCGGATTGCCGCGGCCGGCGGCGAGGGAGGCCACCCAGGTCCCGTGATTGCTGTTCACGGCGCCGACCGGGGTGCGTCCGTCCTCGGTGCCGCTGCCGGAGAAGTCGGCGCCGTCCGCGACCGCGCCGTCGAAGGTCACCGGGGGCTTGCCGATGCCGGTGTCGATGATCGCGATCGTGGTGCCCTTCCCGCGCGTCACCTGCCACGCGTCGCGGATCCTCGACCCGTCCAGCCAGTACTGCGCGCCCCGCACCGGGTCGGCGCGCTGGTCCGGGATGGGCGGGGTGGGCGTCGGCGCGGGGGTGGCTGATGCGGCTGCCGGGGCGGCCCCGGCCAGGAGCACGGATGCCGCCACCGCCGCGACCGCGACGATGCTGCGCAGCATCCGCCGCGTGATCATCCCGCCTCGTCTCCGCGCGCGGCGCCGGGACGGACGCACGCGCATCGCTCCGGCGACCAGGAGGAGCGGGCGAGGGCGGCGTCGCCGATCGGGTTGACGCCGGGACCGGCGGCGAGCGCGTGACCGGCGAGCGCGTGCAGGCACTTCACCCGCGTCGGCATCCCGCCGGCGGAGATGCCGTCGATCTCGGGCACCTCGCCATAGTGCGACCGGTCGGCCAGGTAAGCCTCGTGCGCGGCGCGGTACGCGTCGGCGATGTCGTCCTGCTCCAGGAGCGCCGCCAGCTCGGGCATGAGCTGGCCGGCCTCGAGGGTGGACATCGCGGCCGTCGCGGCGGGATGCGTGAGGTAGTAGAACGTCGGGAACGGCGTGCCGTCCTCCAGGCGCGGCGCCGTGGCGACCACCGTCGGGTTGCCGCAGACGCAGCGCGCCGCGATGCCGACGACACCGCGCGCGGCGCGGCCGAGCTGCTCGGAGACCACGGAGATCTCGGCGTCGGTCGGGGGCGCGAAGGGCGGTGTCGTCACGTCTCCAGGGTACGGGAGCGCACCTGGAGGAAGGCTCAGCCGGCCGGGGCTTCGACCGCGCTCTGCGCCAGCCCGGCGCCCACGATGCTGCGCAGCAGCTGGGGCATCCAGTCCGAGGGGCGCTCGGCGATCTCGTCGCTGACCGGTGTCTGCGCCCGCGGCAGGTCGGTGGGCTCGAGGTCGTTGTCGATGAGGTAGACGACCTCCCCCGGCCGCACGTAGTACAGCCGCTCCCGGGCCTGCGCGGTGATGTAGGCGGGGTCCTCCCAGCGCTCCTGCTGGTGCTCGAGCGCGGCGATCTCCTCCTTCGTCAGCTGCACGGACTCCTCCAGAGCCGCGATCCGCTGGCGCTGCTCGAGGTAGGTGCCGAGCGTGGGCACCAGCACCCAGGTGCCGAGGATGACGAGGGAGAGCATGATGACGGCGAAGCCGGAGAGCCGGATGCCGCTGGTCCACTCCCGCACGTCGACGTCGCGACGGCGGCCGGATGCCGGCGCAGCGCCGCGGGCGCTGCCGACGGACGTGCGGGCGCGACGTCCCTTCGCCGGCGCGGCCTGTGCGGCACCCGCGCGCGGAGACGGCGAAGGGGGAACCGGGCGTCGTGCCATGGTTCCCCCTTCGTCTCAGCGGATGTCGTCGGGCCGGGCGGCCTGTGCGGGCCCGGCCCGGAGGTCAGCCCTGGAAGCGCGGGAATGCGGAGCGACCGGCGAAGACCGCGGCGTCGCCGAGCTCCTCCTCGATGCGCAGAAGCTGATTGTACTTCGCGACGCGCTCGCTGCGGGCGGGCGCACCGGTCTTGATCTGACCCGAGTTGGTGGCCACGACCAGGTCGGCGATCGTGGTGTCCTCGGTCTCGCCCGAGCGGTGCGAGAGCATCGCGGTGTACCCGGAACGCTGGGCGAGGCTGACCGCGTCCAGGGTCTCCGAGAGGGTGCCGATCTGGTTCACCTTGACCAGCAGCGAGTTGCCGACGCCGCGCCGGATCCCGTCCGCCAGGCGGGCCGGGTTGGTGACGAACAGGTCGTCGCCGACGAGCTGCACCTTGCTGCCCAGCTTCTCGGTGAGGCTCTTCCAGTTGTCCCAGTCGTCCTCGGCGAGGGCGTCCTCGATCGTGACGATCGGGTAGTCGCGCACCAGGCCCTCGTAGTACTCGATCAGCTGGTCGGCCGACCAGTCCTTGTTCTCCAGGCGGTAGACGCCGTCCTTGAAGAACTCGGTCGCGGCGACGTCGAGGCCGAGCGCGATGTCGGTGCCCGGGGTGTAACCGGCCTTCTCGATGGCCTTGATGAGGAAGTCGAGGCCCTCGCGGTTGCTGGGCAGGTCGGGGGCGAAGCCGCCCTCGTCGCCGAGGCCGGTGGCGTAGCCGGCGGCCTTCAGCTCGGCCTTGAGCACGTGGTAGGTCTCCACGCCCCAGCGCAGCGATTCGGCGTAGGTGTCGGCGCCGATCGGGGCGAGGAAGAACTCCTGCATGTCGATGCCGTTGTCGGCGTGCTCGCCGCCGTTGATGACGTTGAACAGCGGCACCGGGAGGACGTGCGCGTTCGGACCGCCCAGGTAGCGGAACAGCGGCAGGTCGGCCGAGTCGGCGGCGGCCTTCGCGACGGCGAGGCTGACGCCGAGGATGGCGTTGGCGCCGACGCGCTTCTTGTTCTCGGTGCCGTCGACCTCGACGAGCACCTCGTCGATGACGCGCTGCTCGCTGGCCTCCAGGCCCTCGATCGCGGGCCCCAGCTCGTCGATGACGGCCTCGACCGCCTTCAGGACGCCCTTGCCCCCGTAGCGGCTCTTGTCGCCGTCGCGGAGCTCGTACGCCTCGAAGGCGCCGGTCGACGCGCCGGACGGGACGGCGGCACGCTGCACGACACCGTCATCGAGGAGCACCTCCACCTCGATGGTCGGGTTTCCGCGCGAGTCCAGGATCTCGCGTGCGCCTACAGCCTCGATCAGTGCCACGTTGTGCTCCTTGTTCAAGAGGGAAGGGAGGGGTGGAGCGGCTTCGGTCCGTGGCACAGTCTAGCGAGGGGTACGGCGGCGGCCGCGGCCGGTGACGGCGGGCGCCGACCTCATCAGCGTGCGGGCGGGGTGGGCGCCCGCTTCTCAGACGACGACGGCGATCGCGACGCCGTCCCAGCCCTTCAGGCCGACCGTCTGCAGCGCGGTGGCGTCGAAGCGGGGATCCTCCCCCAGCATCCGCAGCGCCTGCCTGGTGCCGATGACCTTCGAGTCGGTGCTGCCGGGGTTCACGATCTCACCGTCGCGGCCGATGTTGTCGAGCACGACGACGGTGCCCGGATGCCCGAGCCGGGCCGCCCAGTCCAGGTAGATCGTGTTGGACTCCTTGTCGGCGTCGATGAAGACCAGGTCGAACGGCTCCTCGCCCTGCAGGGTCGGCAGCACGTCCGCGCCCCGCCCGATCCGGATGTCGACGCGGTCGCCGACCCCGGCGGCGTCGATGCTGCGCCGCGCGACGGCGGCGTTGCCGGGCTCCGCCTCGATCGTCACGACCTTGCCGCCCTCGCCCACCGCGCGCGCCATCCAGATGGTCGAGTACCCGCCCAGCGTGCCGATCTCGAGCACCCGGCGGGCGCCGCTGATCCGCACCAGCAGGTTCAGCAGCTTGCCGCTGACCGGGGCGACCTCGATCTCCGGCATCCCCGCCTCCCGCTGCGCGGCGAGCGCGCCTTCCAGGGCGGCGTCCGGTCCGATGAGGATCTCGGCGAGGAAGTCGTCGGCGGCGCGCCAGGTGGAGGGTGTGGATTCAGCCATGCGCTCAGCCAACCCCGCCGGATGCGGTGCGGTCAAGCCTCCGGAGCCGACGGTCCGGAGGCGGGAGGCGCGGTCGGCGGCGGCGCGGTCGGCATGCGCGGCGCCGACGGGCGAGCGCGGGCTGCCGCCGGAACTGCCCGGTCAGCACGAGCACCACCGCGAGGAGGCCGCACACGATCCAGCCGGCCACGCCGAGCGGACCGGCGAGTGCGAGGTCAGGCCGGCCGGCAGCGACGAGGAGGATCAGCCCGCCGGAGGCGTTCAGCGCGCCGTGGGCGAGCACGGCCGGCCACACCGAGCCCGACCGCAGGCGCAGCCAGCCCAGCAGCACGCCCCAGGCGAGGCATCCGCCGATCATGAACAGCACCCCGGTGACGTCGGTGCGGGCGAAGTTGTATCCGAGCAGGATCACCGGGCTGTGCCACACACCCCAGATCACCCCGCTGATCAGCCGCGCCGGCCAGGTGCCGAGCGGCCGCAGCGCCGGGAGCAGCCAGCCCCGCCAGCCGAGCTCCTCCCCGAACGCGAACAGGCTGTTCACCAGCGTGGCGACGGGGATCGAGGCGACCTGGGCGGCGACGAGGACGCCGACCGGCGGCAGCGGCGTGCCGGGCGGAACGGCGCGCTCGAGCTCGCGGGCGAAGGCGCCGAACGTCGGATCCAGCTTCAGGACGCGGAGCGCCACGGCGACGAGGAGGCTCGCCCCGACGACCAGCGGCGGCGCCAGCCATCCGATCACGCTCAGCCACACCACGCGGCGAGCGGGCCGGAGCGGCCACACGCCCAGGAACCGCCCGCGCTCGCCGCGCGGCGGCATCCGGAGCACGAAGGCGACGATCACCGCGGCGAGCGCGGGCGTGAGCATCATCGCCGGCAGCACGGCGGCGGCGATCGGCGCGGCGAGCCCGTCCCCCAGCCACAGCGGCAGCGCGACCAGCCAGGCCAGGCCGCAGGCG
This sequence comes from Microbacterium neungamense, assembly GCF_024971095.1. NCBI lineage: Bacteria > Bacillati > Actinomycetota > Actinomycetes > Micrococcales > Microbacteriaceae > Microbacterium > Microbacterium neungamense. Next base: position 673,649 of record NZ_CP069717.1, on the reverse strand, counting down.
AGAACGGTGAACAGGACCACCGCGGTCCAGGGCACGGCGGTGGGAGCCGGAGCGACCCCGGGGCGGCGTACGGCGGCGTCGGTTATGGCGGTCCCTTCCCGGCGGGTCGTGGTCGGTGCCGGATGCGCACCGCGGATCCGCGGGCGCCGGCCTCTCCCATCCTGGCCGGGCCGCCCGGGTCCTCGGGAGCCGACACAGCGCGGACGCCGGGATCCGCCGTCGGGTCACCGCCCGTGCCACGATGGACGGATGCCGCTCGCACGACGTCTCCAGCTGACCGACGCCGTCGCCATCGGGCTGGGCTCGATGATCGGCGCCGGCGTCTTCGCCGTCTGGTCGCCGGCGCTGGGCGCGGCCGGTTCCGGGGTGTTCATCGCCCTCGCGGTCGCGGCGCTGGTGGCCTACTGCAACGCCACCTCCTCCGCGCAGCTTGCGGCCGTGCATCCGGTCTCCGGCGGCACGTACGCGTACGCGCGTGCCGAGATCGGGCCGTGGGCGGGATTCGTGGCGGGCTGGTGCTTCGTGATCGGGAAGATCGCCAGCTGCGCGGCGATGGCGATGACCTTCGCCGCCTATGCGGCGCCGGAGGGCTGGCGGACGCCGGTGGCGGTCGCGGCCGTCGTCGCCCTCACCGCCGTGAACTGCGTCGGCGTCACCCGCACCGCGCTGCTCACCCGCATCCTCGTGGTCTGCTCGCTGCTGGGGCTCGCGGTCGTCGTCGCGGCGGGGCTGACCGCGGCTCCGACCGCGGACCCGGCGCCGCTGCCCGATGCCACGGCGTACGGCGTGCTGCAGGGCGCAGGCCTGCTGTTCTTCGCCTTCGCCGGTTACGCGCGCATCGCCACGATGGGCGAGGAGGTCGTCGACCCGGCCCGCACCATCCCGCGTGCCGTGACGATCGCCCTCGCCGGCGCCCTCGTGGTGTACGCGCTCACCGGGCTGGCCACGACGCTGACGCTCGGGGCGGACGCGATCGGCCGGGCGGCCCCGCTCGCGGACGTGCTCGCCGCGGCGGGCTGGGCTCCGCTCGCCCCGGTGGTGCGGATCGCGGCGGCGACGGCGTCCCTGGGCGCCCTGCTGGCGCTGCTGACCGGGATCGGCCGCACCACGCTCGCCATGGCGCGGGAGGCCGACCTGCCCCGGTTCCTGGCGGGGGTGGACGAGCGGTGGCACGTGCCGCGCCGGGCCGAGATCGCGATCGGGGCCGTCGTCGTCGCGATCGTCCTGGTCGCCGACCTGCGCGGCGCGATCGGGTTCTCCTCGTTCGGCGTGCTGCTGTACTACCTGCTCGCGAACGCGTCGGCGTTCCGGCAGGAGGGCGGGGCCCGCCGCTACCCGCGGGCGCTGCAGCTGGTCGGCGCGGTCGGATGCCTGGTGCTGGTGAGCACGCTGCCGCCGCTGGCGTCGCTGGTCGGCACGGGCGTGGTGCTCGTCGGCGTGCTGTACCGGGCGGCGCGGCTGCGCCTCTCCCACCGCCCGTGAGACGCCGTTGACCCCCGGGTCGGGACGAGACTTCTGGTCTGGCGTGAGACAGGTCCTCCTGCGTGGGACGCGCCGCCGTTCGTGCCGTCTCGCGCGGTCGCAGAAGTCTCGTGCCAGGGGCGTGCCAGGGTCGCGCCAGGGTCAGGTGCCGGCGAGGCGGGCGCGGTACTCGGAGGGCGCGAAGCCGAGCACGGCGCGGAACTCACGGGCGAGATGGGCGTGGTCGGCATACCCGAACTCCGCGGCGATCGATGCGAGATCGGCCGCCGGGTCGTTCCGCACGCGCTCGGCGGCCTCCTGCAGACGACGGCGGCGGATCATCGCCGCGGGCGGCAGGCCCACGAAGCGGTGGGCCATCCGCTGCAGGGTGCGCACCGACACGGCCAGCCGCGCCGCCGCCTGCTCCGGCGTGCGGACCTCGGGGTCCCCCATCAGCAGGTCGGCCATCGCGTTCGCATGCGCGGCGACCTCGTCCTGGTCCCCCACGTGCTCGGCCAGCCACGCGGCGAACGCCGACACGGCGCGCTCGTGCCTCCGGGGTCCGCTCGCCATCGCCCGCGCGACGGATGCCTGCAGCTCGGGGGCCGGGTAGGTCGTCTCCCGGTCGCGCAGCGACGCCGGGTCGTCGATCAGGCGGGCCACGGCCGCCGGTCGCAGCAGGGCGCCGACCGCCCAGCCGCGTCCGCGCAGCTCGCGGATTCCGGCCCGGGTCGTTGCGCCGCAGAGTGTGACGGCCGCGCCTTCGACGACGAGGTTGAGCGCGGGATAGCCGACGATCGCCTGCGGCGACACCTCCCCGGGGGCGAGATCCCATTCCGGGATCCAGAACCAGGCGGCCGCGTGCGCGACCGATGGCGGTGCGGGCAGGCGGCGGAAGTCGGGGAGCCGGCGGGGGAAGAGGATGCCGCGGGTGGGCTCGACCATGGCTCCAGCCTACGAGGCCGGCATGCCCAGGCATCCTGGCGCGAATCTTCAAGCCGGCGGAGGGAGCGATCCGTACCGTCGGACCCATGGAAGACACACGGACGACCGGCGTGACCGGTCAGCACACGACCGACGGCAGGCCGAACTCGGCGACGTCGCTGACCCCGTTCCTCGCGATCCCGGATGCCGCGGGCGCGATCGCGTTCTACCGCGACGTGTTCGGCGCCCGGGTCGTGGACGTGACCGAGTTCGGCGGCTCGATCGCGCACGCCGACCTGGACTTCGGCCTGGGCCGGCTGCAGCTGGGCGAGCCCAGCCCCCAGTACCGCCTCGTGCCGCCGCCGGCCGGCGAGGACGACTGCTACTCGATCGGCCTGTACGTGCCCGACGTGGACGCGGTGGTGGAACGCGCAATCGCGGCCGGCGCGGTGGTGCGGGAGGCGCCGTCCGCCTTCGTCTCCGGCGATCGCTACGCCAGCATCCGCGACCCGTTCGGGGTGCGCTGGTCGATCATGACCCGCGTCGAGGACCTCTCCGACGAGGAGAGCGCGCGCCGCGTGGCCGAGTGGGCGGCGTCGTTCGCGGAGGCCCCCGGCTCCTGACGGGCGGGCCGCGACCGCCCGTCACATCAGCGGCTTGACCTCGGCGGTCCCGGGGGCGTCGCCGGCGCGCACGGAGGCGAAGGCGGTGTACCCGTCGGCGGCGGCGCGCTCGAGCAGGCCCTTGAGGTTCTTCGTGCGGCGCTCCAGCCGCACCCGCCCGCCGGACGGCAGCGAGCGTAGCACGGCGGTCTTGTGCGCGATCAGCTCCCCGACCGGGACGTCGGCGTCGTGCACGAGGACGACCGCCGGCGCGGCATCCGTCTCCCGCTCGGCGACGAGGTCGACGATGCGCTCGAAACCGATCGAGAAGCCGACGGCGGGCACCTGCTGACCGAGGAAGCGGCCGATCATGCCGTCGTAGCGGCCGCCGCCGCCCAGCGAGTAGCCGACCGAGGGGTGTGCGAGCTCGAAGATGGTCCCCGTGTAGTAGCCCATGCCGCGCACCAGGAACGGGTCGAACACGAGGGCGTCGCCGGCATCGTCGGATGCTCGGGCCGCGGCGACCGCGTCGCCGAGGGCCACGAGGTGACCGACGATCTCCTCGGGGGCGCCCTCCGGCAGGGCGGTGCGGATCTGCCGTTCGCCGTACGGGTGGTGCTCCATCGTCCGCGGGCGGGTGAGGAACGCGGAGAACGCGTCCACGGCATCCGGGGTCGCATCGCGGTCGCGCAGCTCGGCCGTCACGCCCTCCGGGCCGATCTTGTCGAGCTTGTCGATGGTGATCAGCACCCCGGGCCGCTCGGCCTCGGCGAAGCCGAACGACCCCAGCATCCAGTCCAGCACCCGGCGATCGTTGACCCGGACCGTGCCGCCCTCGAGCCCGAGCGCGTCCAGGGTGTCCAGGGAGGCGGCGATCAGCTCGGCCTCGGCGCGGGCGGTGTCGTCGCCCATGATGTCGATGTCGCACTGCACGAACTGGCGGTAGCGGCCCTTCTGCGGGCGCTCGGCGCGCCAGACCGGGCCGATCTGGATCGACCGGAAGACGCCGGGCAGCTGGCCGCGGTTGCTCGCGTAGAAGCGCGCCAGCGGCACCGTGAGGTCGTAGCGCAGACCGAGGTCGGACAGCGCGGCGGGGTCGTCGGCGGCGGCGCGGATGGCGTCGGCGTCGAGCCCGCGGCGGAGGATGTTGTACGACAGCTTCTCGTTGTCGCCGCCGATCCCGGCGTGCAGCCGGTCGTACTCCTCGACGACGGGCGTCTCGATCTCGTCGAAGCCGTGCGCGCGGTAGCGCTCGCGGATGACGGCGAGCACGCGCTCGCGACGGGCCTTGTCAGCGGGGAGGAAGTCGCGCATGCCGCGCGGCGGGTTCACGGTTGCCACCCGTCCATCTTCCCAGGTCGGAGCGAACCCTCCCGACTCCGTCCGCCCCCGTTACTTTCTTCGTGACCCGCTCGGCGGCCATGCTGGGCGGTGACGGCCTGCCGGGCCCGGCATGATTGCTGCCCCCTGTCCTCGATGATCCGGGGGGTGTTGTCACCGGGCCTGGTTGGCGGTGTGTGATCGCTGATAGGGGCTGGACCCGAGCATGCTCGAGGCCGTTCGTAACGTGGATGCCGAGACGCGCCGCCGCGGACGCCGTCACGAGTGAAGCGGAGGACGAAGTGGTCACCAGCATCGACAGATACGACGAGGTCGACGTGTTCGTTGGGCTCGACGTCGGCAAGGGCGAGCATCACGCGGTCGCGCTCGACCGGGAAGCCAAGCGACTATTCGACCGAGCACTCCCGAACGACGAGCGCCAATTGCGGGCGGTGATCGACCAGCTCGCCTCGCATGGCGTGGTGCTGCTGGTCGTAGATCAACCCGCGACGATCGGTGCACTCCCGGTCGCGGTCGCGCAAGCCGCAGGTGCTCTCGTCGGTTACCTGCCGGGGTTGGCGATGCGGCGCATCGCGGATCTGCATCCCGGTGAGGCGAAGACCGACGCGAGAGACGCGGCGATCATCGCCGAAACGGCCCGCACCATGCCGCACACGCTCCGGTCGATCCAGGTCGCCGACGAGAAGGTCGCGGAGCTGAGCATGCTCTGCGGGTTCGACGACGACCTCGCCGGTCAGATCGTCCAGGTCTCCAACCGGATCAGGGGTCTGCTCACCCAAATCCACCCGGCGCTGGAACGCGTGCTCGGGCCGCGGCTGGATCACCCCGCGATCCTGGACCTGCTGCAGCGCTACCCGTCGCCGGCGGCGATGAAGACTGCGGGTGAGAAGCGGCTAGGGAACCGGCTGCTGAAGAACGCGCCCCGCAAAGGTCGTGTCTGGGCGGCAGAGATCATGACCGCGCTCGGCGAGCAGACCGTCGTGGTGACCGGCACCGACGCCGCCGCGCTGGTGCTCCCCAGGCTCGCAGAGCAGCTCCAGGCGTTGCGACGGCAGCGTGATGAGATCGCCATCGAGGTCGAGAAGATCGTCGACGCTCACCCTCTTCAACCGGTCCTGACGAGCATGCCCGGAGTCGGCGTCAGGACCGCAGCCCGGCTCCTCACCGAAGTCACCACCAAGACCTTCGCCACTGCCGGGCACCTCGCCGCCTACGCCGGCCTCGCACCCGTGACCCGACGATCCGGCACCTCGATCCGCGGCGAGCATCCCTCCCGGCGCGGGAACAAGATCCTGAAACGGACCATGTTCCTCTCCGCGTTCGCCGCACTCCGAGACCCCGAATCACGCGCCTACTACGACCGCAAGATCGCCCAAGGCAAACGCCACAACCAGGCCCTCATCGCCCTAGCTCGACGCCGCTCCGACGTCCTCTACGCCATGCTCCGCGACGGCACCCTCTACCAACCGCGACCAGCCCAACCCGCCCTCGCCGCTTGACAGAGGACATAGGGGCATTCCCCCGGTGAAAGCGGTGGTCAGGGGTGCTCGGCGGCGCGCACCTCGTCTTCGAGGCGGCGGAGGCGCTCGCGGAGGGCGCGTTCGGCGTCCCAGCCGTGCAGGTGCGCCTGGGCGACCAGCGCGAGCAGCGCGTCGCCCAGTTCGGCTTCCGTGGCGGGGGCGTGGGTCTCGGTGGGGGCGGCGACGACGGGTGCGGCGCGGCCGAGGAGCTTCTGGGCCAGGGCGAGCGCCGGCATGCCCCGCGGCACGCCGTCCAGCACACTGCGCCGCTCGCGCTTCTCCGCCGCCTTCGCCGCGTTCCAGTGCACGAGCACCTCCTCGGGCGTCGTCGCCACGGCATCCGCGAACACGTGCGGATGCCGTCGCACCATCTTCTCGGTGAGCCCGCGCGCCACGTCGTCGATGTCGAACGGCGCGTCCGGGTCCTGCGCGGCGATCGCCGCGTGGAACAGCACCTGCCAGAGCAGGTCGCCGAGTTCCTCGCGCAGCTCGTCCCTGGTTCCGGCCTCGACCGCATCGATCACCTCGTGCGCCTCCTCGACGAGGTACGGGACGAGGTCGCGGTGCGTGATCCGCTGCGACCAGACGCAGCGTTCGCGCACCGCACGCATCGTCTCCGCCGCTGCGCGCAGCGGGTCGGCGACGGCCGGCGGATCGGTCTCCGGACGCGATGCGGTCATGCCGCCCTCCTCACTCCGCCGCGGCGGCGACCCGGCGGTACCAGTGCGCGCGCAGCGAGACGAACACGCCCGACAGTGCGAGCGCGACCAGGGATCCACCGAGCACCCCGAGGATCGCCTGATCGCGGATCGCGGCGTCATCCGCGAAGGCGAGGTTCGCCAGCAGCAGCGACACCGTGAAGCCGATGCCGCCGAGCGCGCCGGCGGCGAGCAGATCGGGGAACACCAGGGCGGGTGCCGTGCCGCGCGGCCGGATCTGCATGCTCAGCCAGCCGAACAGGCCGATGCCGATGATCTTGCCGACCGGCAGTGCCACGAGGATCGCCCAGAACGCCGGCGACAGCTCCCGCGGCGAGACGGCGGGGATCACGACGAACGCGGCGACGAACGCGAACACGGGCAGGATGAACCCGTTCACCGTCGGCTCCAGTGCGTGCCGCACCCGCTCGGCCGGCACCGGTGCCATCACCAGCCCGAGCATCACGCCCGCGATCGTGGCGTGGATGCCGGAGGCGGCGACGAGCCCCCAGGTGAGCACTCCGACCACGCCCATGGCGATGGCGATGCCGATGTGCCCGGACGCGTGCAGCCAGCGGCTCAGCAGCCAGAACACGGCGACCGCGGCCAGGGCGAGCAGGAACGCCGCCACGTTCACGTCGCGCGCGAACAGCACGGCGATGAACACGATGCCGATGATGTCGTCGAGGATGGCCAGGGCGAGCAGGAACACCCGCACCCCGGACGGCAGGCCGCGGCCGAACATGGCCAGCACCCCGAGCGCGAACGCGATGTCGGTGGCGGTCGGGATCGGCCAGCCCGCCCGCGTCTCCGCGCCGCCCGCGATGAGCAGGTACAGCGCGATCGGCACGATCACGCCGCCGGTCGCGGCGATTGCCGGCTGCACGGCCTTGCGCACCGAGTTCAGCTCGCCGTGGGTGAGCTCGTGCCGCAGCTCGATCGCGACCACCAGGAAGAAGATCGCCAGCAGTCCGTCGGACACCCAGTGCGCCACGGACAGGTCCAGGTCGGTGCCGGGGACGGCGAGGTGGGTGTGCAGGATGCCCGCGAGGGCATCGTGCGTCGGGAGGTTGGCCAGGAGCAGCCCGAGGCCCGCCGCGGCGAGCAGGAGGACGGCGGGGAACTGCTGACCGCGAAGGGGGTTGGCCGAGATGCGCATCCCCTCCATGCTAGGCCTAGGGCGTGTCTCCTAACCGTTTGAGCCAGAGGGTGATGGCTCGTAGGACGGCGCCGCCGCGGTAGGTGAGCGCGAGTTTGTCGTAGCGCGTCGCGAGGCCGCGCCACTGCTTGTCTTCGTTGAAGCCGCGCTCGACGACGTTGCGGCCCTTGTAATCCTCGATGTCGTAGCTGACCGGTCGGCCGCCACGGGAGCCGCGTCGTTTCCGGTTTCCTTGCTGGTCGGACGGCTCGGGGATCACGGCGACGATGCCACGATCGCGCAGATGGGTGCGGATCGCGCGCGACGAGTACGCCTTATCGGCGCGGACCCGCTCCGGTCGGGTGCGTGGTCTGCCCGGGCCGACCCGGGCGACGCTGAGGTGATCCATGAGCACCGGGAACATCGGCGCATCCCCGGCCTGACCGGGACCCACGAGCACGACCAGCGGAAGCCCGCGCCCGTCGACGAGGTGATGGATCTTCGTGCTCAAACCACCCCGTGACCGGCCAATGGGAGCTGATCCGGGACGTGTTCCCGCCGGTGAGGACACGGGGCCGTCCTCCGGTGGATCGGCGCACGGTGGTCGAGGCGACCGCGTGGCGGTTCCGCACGGGATCGGCGTGGCGAGACCTGCCCGATCGGTTCGGGAGCTGGAACACGATCTATAAGAACTTCCGCCGGTGGGCGAGCGACGGCGTCTGGGAGGACCTGCTCACCCACGTGCAGAAGCGGGCGTCGCTCGCTGGCGAGATCGACTGGGTCGTGTCGGTGGATTCCTCGATCGCGCGTGTCCATCAGCATGGCGCGACCTTGCCCCGGGTCACAGGGGGATCCGTCGAACTACAAGAAGTCCGGGCCAGAGCCTCCTGACCACGCGATCGGCCGGTCACGGGGTGGTTTGACGACGAAGATCCATCTCGTCTGCGACGGGAAGGCCCGGGCGCTGGCGTTCGTCCTCACTGGCGGGCAGGTCGCAGACACGAGCATGTTCACCTGCGTACTCGACGAGATCCACGTCCCCGGCCGAGGGCCTGTGCGCACGAGGCCGGACCGGGTGCTCGCGGACAAGGGCTACCCGTCGAAGAGGAACCGGGCCTGGCTGCGCGAGCGCGGCGTCAAGGCCACGATCCCCGAACGCGACGACCAGATCGCGCACCGTCGCAAGCGTCCGGGCCGTCCGATCGACTTCGGCGATGAGCAACGGGAGCGCCACAAGGGCCGCAACGTCGTCGAGCGGTGCTTCAACTTCGTGAAGCAGTGGCGCGGACTCGCTTCCCGCTACGACAAGACCGCCCGGTCATACGCGGCAGGGATCTGCCTCTCCGCCGCTCTGCAATGGATTTAGCAACACGTCCTAATGCACTCGGACCGCCCGGAAGAGGCCGCGCCCGTCGCGCTCGATACGCCCGGTGTCCAGCCCCCGCTGAATGCCGGCGTCCAGACGTGCGGAAACTCCCTCCGTCATTCGCTTGCCGCCGAACAACGCGAGGGCCTGGCGCTTGAGCTCGTCCTCGCTCATGCCGCCCCCCAACTCGGCCACCACAGCCATCGCGTTCGCGATCTCGACGAGCGAAACATGCTCGAGGTTTCGCCCGCCTCCCGGCTCGCTGCGACGCACATCCCGCCACTCGAGTGGGTCGATCCCCCCGGGCCATGCGGACCATTGGTCGGTGGTACGCATGAACTCCTGCGGCAGGCACCGCAGGATCGCTTCGGTGCGTCCAGACGCGACACGAGCGAGGCCGAAGGATTCGGCGACGAGCCGAGCCAACCGCGTTTTGTGGATGGGCCCCTCCTGCTGAATGATCTCGCTCATCACAGCACGAACCTTGTTCACCGCAACGGGGTCTGGCAGGCGATCAAGCGTGTCCTTCGTCCCGACACGGCGTGGTTCCCACTCGGCGTACTGGCGCAGGTGAGGATGCCGAAGGCCGTTCTCCGTGGACTCGCTCGTCTTCTGCGCGGGCTTAGCGCGAAGCGTCATCGAATCCTCGACGGGCGCCGGCTCGGGGTTCCTCTCGGCGATGTTTACGTTGGACTCAGCCCGCGCGGGCGGGTCCGTCTTCGCGTTCCTCAGTGCTTCGCCGGCTTTCAACACTGCATTCGCAAGACGCGCGAGCGTCTCGTCGCGCTGCTGGAGCCACTCCGGAAGCCACACTCGTTCGACGCCAGGCCACTTCATGAGCCCCTTCAGCACGTCGACAGGGAGCCCGTCGCGATCCGCCACCGTACGACGTGCACGCCAGTTCTCACCGTCGAGGAGCACCGCAACAAGCGGCTGCTGCGGCTCAGTCGCGTCCGCGATCGAGATATCAACGCGGAAGTCAGACAACCCGACGTCGGTCTGCACGGCGAATCCCCGGTAGCGCAGTTCGTCCGCGATCTCGTCCCGGTGGCGATCGATCAACCGTTCTCGCTGTGCGCTGTCCGTCGCCGACTCAACGCCGGAGGCGGCAAGCTCGAGATAGCCCTTCAGGTGCTTGATTCCGACCGACGCGGTCTCCTCGGCACGCAGTTCCGAGGGATCGAAGCTCGCAAAGAGGATCACCTGGCGACGCGCACGGGTGATCGCGACATTGAGGCGTCGCTCACCGCCGGCACGCGAAAGCGGCCCGAAGTTGAGCGGGATGATGCCGCGATCATTTGCGCTGAACGCGACCGAGAACAGAATGGTGTCCCGTTCGTCGCCCTGCACGTTCTCGAGGTTCTTCACGAACAGTCCGTCGCGTTCATCGAGCGCCTGCGCGATCCTAGCGTCGGGCGCCTCCCTGAGGAGCGTCTCGATCAAGGCGCGCTGCTGAGCGTTGAAGGTGATGATCCCCAGGGACGGGGTCGCGTCCGGCGAGGCCTGGAATCGCTGTTCGACTTCTCGAACGATGGCCTCCGCCTCCACGCGGTTGGTCCGAAGCTCCTTTCCTCGACCGGAGCGGTTGAATCGACCATCGACTCGAACGAGCGAGATTCCATGGTCGGGGTCGCCAACCGCGTCGTTCGCGGGCCAAGGTGCGGGGAACGACGAGAGCCGGCTGTCGTAGTAGGCGTGGTTGCTGAAGGCGATGAGCGCCTCGTCCTGACTCCGGTAGTGCCATGACAGCCACTGACGAGGGAGGCGCGCCTGCACGCATTCGGTCAGGATCGATTCCTCGTCGGCCACGACGTCCGCGCCGGAGGAAACGTCGGCATCGATGTCGCTGCTCGCTTCGGCGAAACTGGACGGCGGCATCTGCTTACTGTCACCTACAACTACGACCGACGAGCCTCGCCCCATGGCACCGACAGCATCCGCCACTCGGATCTGGGAAGCCTCGTCGAAGACGACGATGTCGAACATCCGCGCCTTCGCCGGAAAGAAGCGTGCCACCGATTCGGGACTCATGAGCACACACGGCGCGATCTGCGTAATGAGGTCGCCGTAGTTCTCGAAGAGCGCACGGACGCTCATGCCTCCGCGCTGCCGCGCGAGCTGGCGCTTCAGCTCCCCCATCATGCCGCCCTCGTAGGTCGGATCAATCCTGCGCTTCGCGATGATCTCAGCCGGAATCCACTTGGGGAGCGCGTCCCGGATGGCGGCGGCACTCGACGTGAACCTGTCGATGGTGCGGTTGTGAGCCGGGACGTCGAATGCGGCCATCGCCTGCGAATCCGCCCGTTCCGAGATGGAGGCCAGCGCTACGCCTTTGTCGAAGGCAAGGGTGGCGAGATCCGCCGGGATCCGCCCGGTGAGTAGCGCAGTGTGGGCATCCACCAAGCCGAAGCGAAGCAGGGGCGCGAGATGCCGCTGGAATGCGACCCAACGCTCGAGGGAGACCGGCTCGGTCGTCGCCAGGTTGCGTGGCCCGGCTGTCGCACGCCACATTTCGAAGAACGGTTTGTCCCCGGCCCACGCAGACAGCACCGCACAGCCTTCTTCCTCAGTGCCGACGACACCACTCGCCGCACAGAGTGCACGCCATGCGGCCGCGAGCCTGGTTAGAGCTTCCGCGAACGCCGAGTCGGTGGGAGTCGCCGCGTAGTACCGGCGAAGGGCGTCTCGCAGCTCGGCGTCGGCGTCAGCTGCCGAGAGCTGTGTACCGAGCCACACCACCCATCCGAGCGTGGCCTTCGCGGGGTCAATGCCTTCGCGGAGGTACGGGTTCCAGTCAGTAGTCACCAGTGGTAGCGGGAGTGCTAGCAGCGCTGCACGCAACGAAGCGATCTCGTCCGCAGTGCGGGCCACTTCTGCCGTCAACGGTGTCACCTCCCGAGCGGGGAAGCTTCGCGCGTCGGCGCGCAACGCCGCCCCGAACCCGGCGAGTGCTGCACGCTGCCGCTTGCGGCGCCCGAAGAAGCCTGAGGCAGCGGCTTCCACCGCCGACTGGTGCACTGCGTGCACATCGCCATCGAGGGCCTCGGGTCCTACTGAAGCGAACCAGGGCCGCTCGACGGCACTCGCATCGAGCCGTTCCTGCAGCGCGGCGATCTCCCCTGCCCTGTTACGGGCATAGATGTCGTCGACGGCGTCGAGCGGGAAGCGGGGCGCATTCGCAAGCGAAGCCCAACGATCGAGAGCGCTCGGCGTGGATGCGAGCGCCAACAATCCGAGGTCAACCTGCCGTCCGAGCACGTCGGAAAGCGCAGCGTCGAAGTCACGGGCGGCGGCGTGAAGTTCTTTCGTGTCGATCGTGTCGGCAGCTTCAGCCGTCACGAAGCCCCATGGATGCACCGGTGCAGGGTGAGCGAGGTCCGCGGTTTCAGGAAGCGTCCGCAGGGTGTCTCGCAGGCTGTCGAACTGTTCCTCTGATGCCGTCGCGACGAACGTCGCGGGGATCGCGAGCGGGTCGATATCCTCGGCTGATGCGAGCAGCTGAGCGCGAGCGGAGTACAACGACAGGCCGGCGGCGTTCGGTTCATGGAGTCGCTGCGCGTACCGCTTAAGCGATCCGCGACTGGTTGCGGCGGTCTCCGTCTCGGCCTTGAGTGCGGCTGCGTCCGGCCGGACAACAGCGTCGATCGCCGCACGGATCTGCGCCCGCACGGCTGCCGGCCGCGCTCCCTTGTCGTGCAGGTCGAGCGAGAAGGGGCCGAGGCCGACCGCATCCAACCTGCTCTTGACGACGTCGAGGGCCGCCCGCTTCTCGGCGACGAACAACACACGCTTGCCGTTGGCGAGCGAGTGCGCCAGCAGGTTCGTGATGGTCTGCGACTTGCCGGTTCCCGGGGGCCCCTCGAGGACGAAGGTGCGGCCCGCTGACGCCTCGGCGACCGCCTCAAGCTGAGAGGAATCAGCGGGAACGGGGACGGCGTTGCTGAGCGCGTCGAGATCGACATCGGTCGGAGCCGGGACGGGGTCGACGAACTCCGCGGTCGGGGTGTGGATGAGATGGTTCACGAGCGGGTTGGCTCCGAACTCGGCCCAGTTCTCGTCGAGGTCTTTCCAGAGTCGATACTTCGCGAACTGCAGAATCGACAGGTCCACGGTGTCTTCGACGGTGAACGGGAGCCGCGCGGCAGCGAGTGCTTGCCTCGTTGCCGCGAACGCTGCCGGAAGGTCGATGCCCGAATCGTCCTTCACCGGATTGGCGAGCCCCGGGATGTCGAGCCCGAAGCTCAGCCGGAGCTTCTCGAGGAGACAATAGTTCGGCGTGGACTCCCCCGCCTCGTCGATGCTGAGACGGAACACTTTCCCGCCCCCGGCCGACTCGAGGGTCACCGGAACGAGTACGAGCGGGGAGCGGAGCTCACGGTCGTTGAACGTCCACCGCAGCATTCCGAACGCGAGATACAGATTGTTGGCGCCGGTCTCCTCGACGATCGTCCGCGCCTTGTAGGCGAGGGCTCGCAGTCGAGGGATGTAGGTCGCTTCGGTGACGCCGACGAAGACCTGCTTCCGCTCAGCGAGCATGCCTGCCCGGGCCGTTTCCGGGAGATCCTGTCCGTACCGGATTCCCCGGCTGCCGTCGACGGTGGGGATGCGATCGTTCGGCACGAGGGTGATCGAAGTGCCGTTGTTCACCAAGTCTTCGAACGCGGCCAGGGATGGCTGCGGCACCGCGAGTGGGTAACCGGACTTGTCGCCGTAGTTGATGAGCCTGTTACGCAGGCTCAGATCGAGAAGAGCGTTCTTCCACTGCGCAACGCGGGGAGGGAGATCCTTGGCGGTCCCGCCCGCGATCGCCTCTGCGGACGGCGCATAGTGCAATGCTTCCGGGGACGGGGCGACTTTGTACTCGACGACCTGCACGTCGCCCGCTTCGCCCACGACCCGACTGGGTAGCGGGTATATCCGCGCCAGCCGAGCCTGCTTGACATCGGTGATGCCGAGCACCGCCGAGGCATCACCGGCGAGCGTGGTGGTGTGATGGTGACGTCGAGCCTCGGCGAACGGCTTCGAGCTCGTGCCTCCGGTCATGAATGTCGTCTCGACGACTTCGATCTGGCCGATGCCGACGTAGTTGATGGCTTCCGATGGGTCCATCTGAGCGGGTCCGTCGAGGCTCGCGTCGTCTCGCCAGTACCCGAGGAAGATGTGGCCGGGGAGCAGCCACAGCGTCGAATTGATCCCTGCTTCTTCGAGCGCCGCGGCGAGGGTGACAGTCGTATCGAGACAGGTACCGAGTCGTCCCTCGAGCACCTCGGCGGGGGTCCGCACCTTCTGCCCGTCGAGTCCCCAGCTCGCAGGGGGTTCGGCGTAGCGGATGTCCCGAGCTCGCATGGCTTCGTAGACCGCCTCGACAATCGCGTCCACCCGCTCGCGGGAACCTTGCTGGTAGCCGTCGAGATCCGGGACACCCGTCTTCGCTTGGAGCAGGTCGGATGCTTCGACCAGAACCGGTGCGATGGCGGGCGAGTTTGGCTGCACGAAGGAGGCGAGCAGCTCGAGACCGAGTTGCGGCGGATTGGCCCGCCACTGGTTCGCCGCCAGAACCTCCACTTCCACGTCCTGATACGCGATGACGGCACCGGCCGGATCACGCAGGCTGACGCGGACGACACCTTGCGTCGGATGCTCGACGTTCAGCATCCGTGCCGGATCGAGTACGAGATCGGCGTTCCGCAGGATGACGGGGCGGTTTCCGTCGAGATCGATGATGACGACCTTGGGGTCGCCGAGCGACCCGAGCCCGCAGATCGCCTCGACCTCCACGGAGGCTCCGCGGAGTTCCTCGCCCTGATAGTCGATCGTCACTTCGTCGACGATCGCGATCGCGTTTCGCGCGTGCGCGTAGCTGAGGACCGGGAGAGAACTCACCGAGATGCGCGCGGTGGGCCCGCCCACGGCAGGGGCCGACGTCGGGAACGGCTGAGCTGGCGCGCCTTGCTCCGGCTCAGCTGCCTGGGACCCCTTGGCCGGGGGCGGAACGACCCTCTGGTCCGATGCGGCCTCGACGACGGGGGCGAACGACGTCCCGCTCTCCGCTGCCATGGCGGCGATGGTCGCGGTCTTGAGTTCACCCACCCGTGCGGCTGACTCATCGGCCTGCAGCGCTTGCAGCAGGATCTCCGCGCAATCGAGTGCACGGTAGACCTCAGCGGTGGAGAACACCTCGTTGTGCGCCCACTTGTTCCGGATGGTGCGCAGCTCGCTCGCACAGTTCTGGGCCTGGCGGCTGAGAACCCCTGCGAACGGGTAGCCGATCGAGCCAAACGACTCCGTGAACGCGCGAAGGATCAGCGTAAGGTCCCTCGGGTTGTAGCGGGCGTAGGCACGGCCGACCTGCCGGTCCTTGCGCTCGACGATGTCGGTCCAATTGGCGACGGCCGGCGCAAGCTCGTGGAATCGCGCAGCGACGTGCGGTTCCAGCCCCTCACTCAAGATGAGGAGCACCTTCTCGATCTGCGATCGCGCATCAAACTTGGACATTGCGCTCCTTGTTGAATCTGGGCACGGCGCTGCCCTTAGCTCTTTTTGTTCTTCAAATGACGACCGATATAGCCGACGTAGATTTTCCCGCTTCGCGCCGTGTCGTCGTAGTAGTGCATACGAGGCGCGAAAGTGTCACGCCAAGTCGGTTTGAAGTGCGCGTCCATCAGAACCTTGCCGGTGTCCGACACTTCACTTGGCACCGGGAGCATTCGCTCAGCGCGCCACTCCGGACGATTCAGCACGGAGTCACTTTCAGTCGAGGCATGTCGATCGGGCGGGCATTTGTGCCCGTCGATCGCGTCCGACTTGAGATAGGCATGCAGACCGCTCGCGATCCTTCCACTTGCCTTTCCTTCCGCGTAGTCGTAGAGGACGTGGACGTAGTCCCAGAAGGCATACGCGTACCGCGGGGTCTTCTCACGCAGATCGATCTCCAATGCCGTGTCGACGTCTCCAGTGAACACGACGCGAGAAGCCGCCGGATGCGCCTTATCCCCGGGCGTGATCCGCGCGATAAGCTCCGCGACGTCGTACGGCGGATCCCAGATCGACTCGACCGGTTCCACATGCGTTTCCGCAGCCAGGTCAGCCACGATGAGGCGGCGCCGGAGGATCTGCACCTCCCGCTCGAGGCTCCGCACGCGCTCGTCCGACACCGCGAGGTCGAACGAAAGCTCTTCCGCGTTGGCGCGGATTCCACGGAGCTCCGCATCCTTCGTTTCGATGTCGGCGACGGCGCCGTCGATCTGCTCGGTAGCGACAGACAGCTCAGCCGCAGAAGTGGTGAGCAGGCTTTCCAGATTCTCGAGGGCTCCCTCAGTCAGCTCTCCTACGCCGATCCAGCGCTTCAACAGAGCTTCGAGCCGCGCCACCACCCCGGGGGCGATGGACGCAGCCTGGGTCGGCGACCCGGATGAAGGAACTTCAACCCAGGTCCGCTCCGGCGCCGACGGCGGGGCTGGACGGGCAAGCCGCCGGCGCACCTCCTGAGTACGCTCACTGACGAGATCGGCGCGCGACAAGATCTCGAGAGAGCGACGCACATCGGGCGGAAGGTCCCGTTGTATGAAGCGCAGTCGCGTCGACTCCGCATGCCGGTTCACCAACGGGGTCGCTACCCGAGTGCCATCGATCGCCCGCGCCAATGTGGCGGGACCGAGCATCCGATGACGAATACCATCCGCGGGCGAATCGAGCTCCACTTGAGGCGCGAAAGTACGGACCACACCCCGCTCAACGCGATGGGACTGCGGCAACCGCATTGCAAGGAGTTCCGTCGCCTCCGGATCCAGCACGAATGTGGTTGCCACGCCCACGCTCTGCTTCGTCAAACTCACAATGATCTGTTGCCAGCGATCGAGAGGTGCTCCTTCGAGCGCCGGCGCGACGATGACGCTGGCGGTTCGCGCCGGATCCACAATTGCCCGCCAAACCTCGTCGACGTCAGAAGATCGGATCACCGAGGGCACACCATGGAGCGGGGTCTCCCCATCCCTCGCGTTGGTCGTCTCAAGAATCTGCCGCGCGAGACGCGGCGTATCGACCCTTGTTACAGCCGTCGTGGTCGGCACATCATCGACGCCCGCCTCGATCACAAGCGACTGCGTGTAGCGGCGCGCCTGTGGAGCAGAGATCGCATAGAGGGACACGGTCCAAACGCCGTGCCGGTTTCGCTCGCGCAACCGATAGAGCCTTCTACGGCTCTGATCCAGGCTCTCCGGCGCATGCACGACCCTAAGTTCTGAGCCGTCGCCCAGATCGTGCGCCCCTGGCCCGTCCCAGTCTGCTCGCTCCGCGCCACTGCCCCTGCGGTTCTGCTTTCCGCTGAGCCAAGATCGGAGTTGCGATTCAGCGACCGCGACCGCGTCCTCGTCGGGCGTCAGGCGCAGGATTGCGCGATATCCGATTGCCACTTCACATCCCCCAATGTATGCAGGCGAGCGCGCCTCGCCTACTGCCCTCGATCGTCCGCGTAGCGCGGTGCCATCGCTTCCATCTGTTCCATCACGAGTTTGATCGCCTCGGGCTGTTTGTCCGGCGGGTACTTGTATTTCACCAGCAACCGCTTGATCGAAGACCGCAGCTTGGCGCGCACATCGTCACGCACAGTCCAGTCGGTGCGCACGTCGCGCCGCATCACGGCGACGAGCTCGCGGGCGATCTGTGCGAGGACGTCCTCGCCTTGGATGTCGACAGCGGACTCATTCGTCGCGACCGCGTCGTAGAACGCGAGTTCGTCACTCGAGAGCGGCGGCGAGAAGTGTTTCCCGCGAGATGCTTCGGCGGCGACGTCGACCGATGTGCCCTTCGCGTTCTCGGCGAGGAACCCCCAGCGGGCATTCGCCGGCACCCAGAACACACCGCGACCGGTGTACTCGTCAACGTCGTCGATGAGCTCGGCGATCTGATCTTCGTCGTACCCGTCAGCGGCGAGCTCGGCGCGGATCCCGTCGCGGCGCTCATCGAACGCGTCGGAGACGTACTTGAGGAAGACGAGTCCGAGGATGACGTCCTTGTACTGCGAGGCGTCCATTGAGCCGCGCAGCTTGTCGGCGGCCTTCCAGAGCGTGTCTTTGAGCTCTTTCATGGTCGACGGCGCCTGTGGGGCGGCTTTCGGGGTTCGGGGCATGGGCTTCCTTACTGCGGTGCGGGTGCCGCGATCGCGGCGTCGTTCAGGTCGGTGAGAGAGACGGCGCCGGCGGCCACGGTGGCTGTCAGCATATCGACGTACTGGTCGAGCGTCGCGATGCGGCGCTCGAGTTCGGTGCGAGCCACGGCGACATCGGCGATCGCGCGACGCAACGGCCTGATGGATGCGGGTGCAAAACGGCGCAGCATCCATCGTTTCCAGGCGCCGGGGCCTGCCGGTTGGGTCGGTATGTCGACTGCGACGACCTCTGGCACGAGGCCGCCCGGGTCTGCTGCGGTGATGCGCAGCACCCGAGCGGGGTAGGCAACGACCTTCGATCCTTCGGCGTCAACCCATGCGGCAGGTGTCGGACCGGTGCGGAAGATGACGTCGCCGGCGTGGGTGAGCTGTGCTGACGCGTGTTGCGTGGCGAATGTGAGCGGATCGATGCGGCGCGCTCCGATGCGTCCTGGAGTGTCGAGGTCTTCTGCGGTGACGACTACCAGACCTTGCGAGTCGATCGACGCCGTGTTCAGGCGGGTGCCGGGAAGGAGCCGTACCTGCTTGGCAGCCAGGAGCGCCTCGAGCGTCGCGGGGGGAATCGCGGAGCCCGGATTCGAGGTGAAGGCGGCGGAGTAGGGAAGGTCTAGCTAGGCGCGCGACCGGGCGCGTCGCGGTTCGTCACGCGGTCGGGACGATCCTGACGTGCGGGTTACTCTCGAAACCGTGACCCCCGCACACTCCTTCACCGACCCCACGACCACCGAGGCGATCCGCGTGATCACGCGCTTCGAGGCCTCCAGCGGCATCCCGGATGCCATGCGCGCGGACGTGCGCATGCTCGGCGAGCTGCTCGGCCAGGTGCTGCGCGAATCCGGCAGCCCCGGCCTCTTCGAGGACGTCGAGCGGCTGCGGCTGGCGACGATTCAGGCCTTCGACGAGGAGACCGACGAGTCCTTCCTGCGTGCCGCCGCCATCGCCGACTCGTTCACGATCCAGCGCGCCGACGAGGTCGCCCGCGCCTTCACCTGCTACTTCCACCTGGTCAACCTCGCTGAGGAGCACCAGCGGGTCCGGGTGCTGCGCGAGCGCGCCGGCCGGCCCGGGCGCGAGGACGCCGCCGACACCGTCGCGACCGCGTTCGCGCAGCTGCGCCGCGAGGTCGGCGAGGAGGAGGCGGAGCGCCGGCTGCGCGGTCTGCGCTTCCACCCGGTCTTCACCGCGCACCCGACCGAGGCGCGGCGACGGGCGGTGTCCAGCAGCATCCGCCGCCTGTCCGAGCTGCTCACCCAGCACGACGCGGCGAGCGAGGGCGGCGCCGAGGAGCGCCGCGCTCGGCGACGGATGCTGGAGGAGATCGACACCCTGTGGCGGACCGCCCCGCTGCGCGCCCAGAAGCCGACCCCCACCGACGAGGTGCGCACCGTGATGGGCGTCTTCGACGAGACGCTGTTCACCACGGTGCCGCACGTCTACCGCCGCATCGACGACGCGCTGCGCGGCGAGGCGTCCGGCGCCAGCGAGCCGCTCGTGCCCGCGTTCGTGCGGGTCGGGTCGTGGGTGGGCGGCGACCGCGACGGCAACCCGTTCGTCACGGCATCCGTCACCCGTGAGGCCGCCGGCATCGCCTCGGACCACGTCCTGCGCGGGCTGGAGCGCTCCCTCGACCGGTTCGGACGCACCCTCACCCTCGACGACGAGAGCACCCCGCCCAGCGCGGAGGCCGGCTCGCTCTGGGAGCGGTTCGCCCAGAGCGAGCCCGGGCTCGCCGCCGACATCGCCAAGCGCTCGCCCGGCGAGCCGCACCGCCGCCTGCTGCTGTCGTTCGCGCACCGCGTGCACGCGACCCGGGTCGGGGCCGCCGGCGGGTACGCCGCGCCGGAGGAGCTGCTCGACGACCTGCGCACGGTGCAGCGCTCGCTGGTCGACGCGGGTGCCGCGCGCCACGCGTTCGGCGGGCTGCAGCACGTGATCTGGCAGGTGGAGACGTACGGATTCCACCTCACCGAGCTCGAGGTGCGCCAGCACTCGAAGGTGCACGCGCAGGCGCTGGCCGAGCTGGAGGCCGGCGGGCCGCTGAGCGCGCAGACCGAGGAGGTGCTCGAGGTGTTCCGCGCCATCGCGGACATCCAGCGGCGGCACGGGCTGCGCGCCGCCGGCCGGTACGTGGTGTCGTTCACGCAGTCGGCCGACGACCTCGCCGCCGTGCACCGGCTGGCACGGCACGCCTGCGGCGAGGATGTGCCGCTGCTCAACGTGATCCCGCTGTTCGAGACGTTCGCCGACCTGCAGGCCGCGCCGGGCATCCTCGCCGAGGTGGTCGGCTTCCCCGAGTTCCGGGAGCGGATGGCGCAGACCGGCAACCGGCTCGAGGTGATGCTCGGGTACTCCGATTCGTCCAAGGACGTCGGCCCGGTCGCCGCCAACCTCGCCCTGTACGAGGCGCAGCGCCGGATCGCGGAGTGGGCGCAGGATGCCGGCATCGAGCTCACCCTGTTCCACGGGCGCGGCGGGGCGCTCGGCCGCGGCGGCGGGCCCGCGAACTCGGCGATCCTCGCCCAGCCGCCGCACTCGGTCGACGGCCGGTTCAAGCTCACCGAGCAGGGCGAGGTGATCTTCGCCCGGTACGGCGAGCCGGCGATCGCGATGCGGCACATCGATCAGGTCGCGGCGGCGACGCTGCTGGCATCCGCCCCGACGCGGGAGCAGCGCACCAGCGGCGCCGCCGAGCGCTTCGCCGAGATCGCCCGGGTGATGGACCGCGCCTCCCGTGAGCGCTTCTTCTCGCTGGTCCGCGCCGAGGGGTTCGCGCCCTGGTTCGCCACGGTCACCCCGCTCGAGGAGCTCGGCCTGCTCGCCCTGGGCTCGCGGCCGGCGCGGCGCGGACTGTCGGTGGAGTCCCTCGAGGACCTGCGGGCGATCCCGTGGGTGTTCGCCTGGACGCAGGCGCGGATCAACCTGGCCGGCTGGTTCGGCCTGGGGTCGGCGCTGGAGGCCGTCGGCGACGAGGTAGCGCTCGTGGAGGCGTACCGGGAGTGGCCGCTGCTGCACACCATGGTCGACAACGTCGCGATGAGCCTGGCGAAGACCGACGAGCGCATCGCGCGGCGCTATCTCGAACTCGGCGACCGCGACGATCTCGCCGGCATCGTGCTGGACGAGCTCCGCCTCACCCGGGACTGGGTGATCCGCCTCACCGGCGGCGAGCGCCTGCTGGAGAACAAGCCCATCCTGCAGCGCGCCGTGCAGCTGCGCACCCCGTACGTGGACGCCCTGTCGCTGCTGCAGCTGCGCGCCCTGCGGGCGCTGCGCGCCGAGCCGGCGGCCTCCCCGGAGGACGAGGCCGAGCTGAAGCGGCTGCTGCTGCTCTCGGTCAGCGGCGTCGCCGCGGGCCTGCAGAACACCGGCTGACCGGCCACGGCCCGGCACCGCCGCGCGCCGCACCCCGAGCACCACGCTAGAGTGATCTCTCGCGCCGGACCCGGCATCCTCACGCGACACGATCGCAGCCATCCCCCACTCGACAGAAAGCTTCCCGCGTGACCGTCACCGCCGCCGACTTCCACCCGCTCACCGCCACCGTGCAGCCCGTCTTCGACACCGTGCTGGCCCGCAGCCCGCACGAGCCCGAGTTCCAGCAGGCCGTGCACGAGGTGCTGCACTCGATCGGCCCGGTGCTCGAGCGGCATCCGGAGTATGCCGAGAACGGCATCCTGGAGCGGCTGGTCGAGCCGGAGCGGCAGATCATGTTCCGCGTGCCGTGGATCGACGACGCGGGGCGGCTGCAGGTCAACCGCGGCTACCGCATCCAGTTCTCGTCCGTCCTCGGCCCGTACAAGGGCGGCCTGCGCTTCCACCCGTCGGTGAACCTGTCGATCATCAAGTTCCTCGGCTTCGAGCAGATCTTCAAGAACGCGCTCACCGGGCAGGGCATCGGCGGCGCCAAGGGCGGCTCGGACTTCGACCCGCACGACAAGAGCGACGCCGAGGTGATGCGGTTCTGCCAGTCGTTCATGAACGAGCTGTACCGGCACCTGGGCGAGCACACCGACGTGCCGGCCGGCGACATCGGCGTGGGCGGGCGCGAGATCGGGTTCCTGTTCGGGCAGTACCGCAAGATCACCAACCGGCACGAGTCCGGCATGTTCACCGGCAAGGGCACCGGCTGGGGCGGCGCCGAGGTGCGCACCGAGGCCACCGGATACGGCGCCGTGTTCTTCGCGCAGGAGATGCTCGCCGTGCACGGCGAGTCCCTGGCCGGCAAGCGGGTCGGCGTGTCCGGCTCGGGCAACGTCGCGATCTACGCGATCCAGAAGGCGCAGCAGCTCGGGGCGACCGCGGTCACCGCATCCGATTCCTCGGGCTACGTCGTGGACGAGGACGGCATCGACGTCGACCTGCTGCGGCAGATCAAGGAGGTCGAGCGCGGCCGCATCGTCGAGTACGCCCGCCGCAAGCCGACCGCGCGGTTCGTCGAGGGCGGCAGCGTCTGGCAGGTGCCGGTCGACATCGCCGTGCCCTCGGCGACGCAGAACGAGGTCGGCGCGGAGGATGCCGAGGCGCTGATCGCCAACGGCGTGCGCGCGGTGTCCGAGGGCGCGAACATGCCGTGCGTGCCCGAGGCCGTCGAGGCGTTCCAGAGCGCGGGCGTGCTGTTCGCCCCGGGCAAGGCGGCCAACGCCGGCGGCGTGGCGACCTCCGCGCTGGAGATGAGCCAGAACGCGTCACGTCAGCGCTGGAGCTTCGCGGACAGCGAGGACAAGCTGCGCAGCATCATCGCCGACATCCACGACGCCGCGTTCCGCGCGGCCGAGGAGTACGGGACGCCGGGTGACTACGTCGCGGGCGCGAACATCGCCGGCTTCGAGCGGGTCGCCGCCGCGATGCTCGCCCAGGGCGTCATCTGACCCCTCCCGCCCGCACCCGCACGCCTGGCCACATTGTGTCACCAGTTGATGGTTCCCCCGCTGTGAACCCGCAGCAGCTGACACATTGTGGAGCGTTCTGCGGGTCCTGGCCCTGAACCCGCACGACGTGACACATTGTGGAGCGTTCTGCGGGTGCGGCCGGCGCCGACCAGCAGAACGGGACACAATGTGGCGGGGGCGGGACGTGCCGGGAGGGCGGGTCAGAGCTGGCGGTCGGCGGCGTGCCGGGCGAGGGATGAGGCGTAGCGCTCGGTGAGCTGCACCATCAGGTCGGGTGTCTCCCGGTCGACGCCGAACACGTAGCCGGGGAAGTCGAGCTCGGGCTGCGCGGCGGCGATGTCCTCCGCGCGGTCCGGGGAGAACAGCTGCGCCGGGTCGCCCACCGCGATCCACCCGATCGGCACGACCGAGCCCTCCGGCAGCGCCGTGCGCCGGTGCACGATCGCGTTCACGCGGATCTCGCAGCGGTCCCCGAGCCGCGCCCCGTTGAACACGCGCGCGCCGGAGGCGAGGAACACCTCCTCGCCGATCGTCGCCCCGGCGACACTCGACAGCGTGCCCAGCAGCGAGTGGTCGCCGATGTGCACGGCGTCCGCCGCCGTCGCACGGATCAGCGCGTTCTCCATCACGATGACGTGCTCGCCGAGGGTGATCGGGCCGCCCTCCGCGGTGATCACCGCCCCGTGCAGCACCTGGCAGTTCGGCCCGATCTGCACATCGCCGGAGATCACGGCGGTGGGTGCGACGACGGCGGTGTCGTGGATCCGGGGCCGAGCCCCGAGGTGCTCGTAGATCATGCCGCCAGACTAGTCCGTTCCCTCCCCGGCGGCGCTGTCGATTCCGGCCCCGGGGATGTGCGACGGATGCCGGATGCCGGTGCCTCCCGCCGACGGGCGGCCCGATCCCGTGCGCTTCGCGCGGAGATGTGCGCCAGACGCGGACCGGAATCCGGATCCGGGCCGCGGGAAGCGTACAAGGCCGCGTCAGGCGCACCCCGCACCGCGCGATCCGCCCGCCTGAGCTCAGGCCGGAGTCTTCACCGGCTCGGGGAACAGCGCCGTGAGCAGCTGGCCGACCCACTCCACGAGGTCCGGCCCGTCCGGGCCCGGCATCGGCACGACGAGCGCCTCGCCGCCGCCGACCAGCTTCGCCTTGGGGTACAGCCGCTGCATCCGCACCTTCATCGACTCCTCGAACCGGGCCGGTGCGATGCGGAGGTTCGAGCCCATGGCGACGACGTCGGTCAGGCCGGCGCGGGCGGCGCGACGACGCAGGCGGGCGATCGCGACCAGCCCGGACGCCTCCTCCGGCAGCGCCCCGTACCGATCGGTCAGCTCCTCGACCACGAGATCGATCGCGTCGTCCGCCGCCGTCGCGGTGGAGGCGCTGGACAGCTTCTGGTACGCCTCGAGCCGAAGCCGCTCGCTGTCGATGTAGTGCTCGGGGATGCGCGCCTCCACCGGCAGCTCGTGCCTCAGCTCCTGCTCGGAAGCGGTGTCCTCGCCGCGGAACGTGGCCACCGCCTCGCCGATCATGCGCAGGTACAGGTCGAACCCGACGCCGGCGATGTGCCCCGCCTGCTCTGCGCCGAGCAGGTTGCCGGCGCCGCGCAGCTCGAGGTCCTTCAGGGCCACCTGCATGCCGGAGCCGAGGTCGTTGTTCACCGCGATGGTCTGCAGCCGGTCGGCCGCGGTCTCGGACAGCGGCTTCGTGTCGTCGTACAGGAAGTACGCGTACGCGCGCTCCCGACCGCGGCCGACCCGCCCCCGCAGCTGGTGCAGCTGCGACAGCCCGTACTTGTCCGCGCGGTCGATGATGATCGTGTTGGCGTTCGAGATGTCCAGCCCGGTCTCGATGATCGTGGTCGAGACGAGCACGTCGTACTTGCGCTCCCAGAAGTCGTCGACGACCTGCTCCAGCTGGTGCTCGCCCATCTTGCCGTGCGCGACCGCGATCCGCGCCTCCGGCACGAGCTCGGCGATCTCAGCGGCAACCCGCTGGATCGACTGCACCCGGTTGTGCACGAAGAAGACCTGCCCCTCGCGGAGGATCTCGCGCCGGATCGCCGCCGCGATCTGCCTGTCGCTGCGGGGACCGACGAAGGTGAGGATCGGATGCCGGTCCTCCGGCGGGGTCTGCAGCGTGGACATCTCGCGGATGCCGGTGACCGCCATCTCCAGGGTCCGCGGAATCGGGGTGGCGCTCATCGCGAGGATGTCGACGTTGGTCTTCAGCTTCTTCAGCGCGTCCTTGTGCTCGACGCCGAAGCGCTGCTCCTCGTCGACGATGAGGAGCCCCAGGTCCTTGAACCGGACCTGCTCGGTGAGGATGCGGTGCGTGCCGATCACCATGTCGATCGAGCCGTCGAGCAGCCCCTGCACGACCTGGCGCGCCTCCTTGTCGGTCTGGAACCGCGACAGCGCCCGAACCTTCACCGGGAAGCCGGCGAACCGCTCCGTGAAGGTCTCCAGGTGCTGCTTCACCAGCAGGGTGGTCGGCACGAGCATGGCGACCTGCTTGCCGTCCTGGATCGCCTTGAACGCCGCGCGCACGGCGACCTCGGTCTTGCCGAAGCCGACGTCGCCGGAGAGCAGCCGGTCCATCGGGATGGGCCGCTCCATGTCGGCCTTGATCTCCTCGATGGTCTGCAGCTGGTCCGGCGTCTCCGCGAACGGGAACGCCTCCTCGAGCTCCCGCTGCCACGGCGTGTCAGGGCCGAAGGCGTGCCCCTTGGCGTTCATCCGCGCCGAGTACAGCTTCACCAGCTCCACGGCGATGTCGCGCACGGCCTTGCGGGCACGGCCCTTGGCCGCCGCCCAGTCGCTGCCGCCCATCTTCGACAGCGCCGGCGCCTCGCCGCCGACGTACTTCGACAACAGGTCGAGCTGGTCGGTGGGCACGAACAGCTTGTCGCCCGGGTAGCCGCGCTTGGACGGCGCGTACTCCAGCACCAGGTACTCCCGCGTGGTCTTGGTGGCATTCCTGCCGCCGGAGGACACCTCGCGCTTGGTCATCTCCACGAACCGGCCGAGGCCGTGCGTGGTGTGCACCACGTAGTCGCCGGGCTTCAGCTGCAGCGGGTCGACGACGTTGCGGCGGCGGGAGGCGAGCTTCTTGACCACCCGCTGGTCGCCGCCGATGGTGCGCCCGTAGAACTCGTTGTCGGTGAGCACCGCGAGCCGGGCATCCGGCACCTGGAAGCCGGACTCGACCGTCCCGGTGACGAGCGTGGCGACCCCCGCCTCGGGCTCCTCGCGCAGGTCGTCCACGATGCGGGCCGCGATGCCGCGGTCGCTGAGCACGTCGCGCGCGCGCTCCACGAGCCCGTGGCCGGAGGCGATGACGACCACCCGCCACCCTTCGCGGAGCCGGTCGTCGACGAACGCGATCGCCCCGTCGACGTTGCCGTGGAAGGAGGGGATGACGGATGCCTCGAGGCTGGTGGCGTCCTCGTCGCCGGAGGCGAACGGGCTGAGCCGCCACCACACCCCGTCCCGTTCGTGCACGATCTCGCGCAGACGCGCGAGGGAGACGAAGTCGCCCGCGTCCAGCCGCGCGTCGAGCATCCCCGCCGCACCGCCGCTCAGCGTCGAGGGATCGATCGGCGCCGCGGCGCCGGAGGTAGCGGCGCTCCACGCCGCATCCAGGAACTCCCGGTTGGTCTCGCCGAGGTTCTGCGCCCGCGCGCTGGCCCGCTCCGGGTCGACGATGGCGGTGGCGGAGCCGGCCGGCAGGTACTCGGCGAGCGTGACGAGGGGGCCTGCGACCATCGGGAGCAGCGACTCCATGCCGTCGACCGGGATGCCCTGCGCCATCTTCTCCAGCATCCCGGCGATCGCGGGGAACCCGGCGACGAGGGCGCCGGCGCGCTCGCGCACCTCCGGGGTGAGCAGCAGCTCGCGGCTGGCGGGCAGCTCGACGGCGGCGACGTCGCCGGGCAGGGAGCGCTGGTCGGCGACGGAGAACGCACGGATCTGGTCGACCTCGTCGCCGAAGAACTCGATGCGGTACGGGTGGTCGGCGGTGGGAGGGAAGACGTCGAGGATGCCGCCGCGCACCGCGAACTCGCCGCGGCGGGACACCATGTCCACCCGCGAGTAGGCGCGCTCGACGAGCTGCGCGGCCGCGCCCTCCAGTTCGATGCCGCGGCCGCCGACCCGCAGTTCGAGGGGGGCGGCGTCGCCGAGGTTCGCCGCCAGCGGCTGCAGCGCGGCGCGCACCGAGGCGACGACGACGAGGGGCCGCTCCCCCGACCAGGTCGCCACGCGCCGGAGCGCGTCCAGGCGCCGGCCCACGGTGTCGGGGCTCGGGCTGAGCCGCTCGTGGGGAAGCGTCTCCCAGGCCGGGAAGGTGAGGATCTCGGCATCCGCCAGGTAGGCGCCCAGCGCGGCCGCGAGCACGTCGGCGCGCCGCCCGGTGGGCGCGACCACGAGAGCGGATGCCGGCAGCCCGGCCTCCGCTCGGCGCTGCAGCAGCCCCGCCAGGACCGGGGCGTCCAGCCCGTCCACCAGCGAGATGTCCGCGTCGGTCTTCGCCCAGGCGAGGGCGTCGCGGTACAGGTTCGCCTCTTCCAAGGCGCGCAGAATCCCCGGAACAGTCACCGCACGAGTCTAGTCGGGGCGGACGACATCGGGCCGGGCCGTCCGGCCGGATCAGCCGGCCGTGCGCGCCCGCCGGAACCCGTCCACGGCGAGGATGCCGAGCGCCACGGCGAGGATGCCGTACACCGCGAGGTCGGCACCCTGCATCCGCTCGCCCAGGATCAGCGCCACGACCACGAGCAGCACCGGCTCCACGTAGCTGAGCAGCCCGAACACCGGCATGGACAGCAGCGAGGAGGCGCCGAGGTACAGGGTCATCGCCAGGGCGCTCGCGAAGGCGATGCCGAGCAGGCCGCTGAGCTCCAGGGGCGTGAGCGGCACCGGCGTCGCGGTGACGAGGAACAGGACCGACACCGGCACCATGGCCGCCGTCTCGGCGCCGAACACGATCGGGCCGTCCAGCCCGAAGCGCCGGCGCAGCACGAAGTAGAGCGTGTACGGGACGCAGATCACGAGCGTCACCCAGGACAGCTCCGGGGTCGCGG
Source organism: Microbacterium neungamense (assembly GCF_024971095.1). Taxonomy (NCBI): domain Bacteria; kingdom Bacillati; phylum Actinomycetota; class Actinomycetes; order Micrococcales; family Microbacteriaceae; genus Microbacterium; species Microbacterium neungamense. The sequence goes on along the minus strand of NZ_CP069717.1, from coordinate 645,458 downwards.
CGAGCTTGACCGCCACGGCCACCGCCGCCAGCGCCACGACGAGCCACTGCATCCGGCTGACGTGGTGCCGCATCAGGAACCGTCCGCCGAGGACCAGGCAGATCGGCAGCAGCAGGTACCCGAGTGAGGCGTCCAGCGCGTGCCCGTGCATCGGCGCCCACATGAACAGCCACAGCTGCACGCCGACGATCGTGGCCAGAAGCAGCGCCAGCAGCGGCATCCACCAGCGCGATCGCAGCCGCCGCCACAGCACCGTCAGCGCCCGCCGCGCCGCCGGGTGCGCGAGCGCGGCGGCGTAGCAGAGGACCGTGATCAGCACCCGCCACGCGAACACGACCTCGGCGGAGGAGCGGACCAGCGCGGCGAGGCAGAAGATGCCGCCGAACAGGACGGATGCCGCCAGCGACGCGAGCACGCCACGGGGCGATGATTGCTGCACCGGCACGGCCGACTCCTTCGGGATCACGGCGAACGGCCGCCCCACGATGCTACCGGCCCGGTCGGGAAGGCCCGGGCGCCCGGCAGTCAGCGCCTGGCCGGTCCGTGGCGCGGCCGGTCTGCGGCGCGGCGGTCACTACGCTGAGCGGATGGAACCCGTCACGCTGCGCACCGAGCGGCTGGTGCTGAGCATCCCGACCATGACCGACGTCGACGCGATCACCGAGGCGTGCCAGGATACCGAGGTGCCGCGCTGGACCACGGTGCCCAGCCCGTACACGGCCGAGAACGCCCGCGAGTTCGTGGAGAAGGTCACGACCTGGTGGGATGAGCGCGCCGAGACCGTGTGGGCGATCCGCCGCGACGGCGTCCTCGCCGGCATGATCGGGCTGCACCGCATCACCGATCACCCGCACGGCGGGGAGGCCGAGATCGGCTACTGGGGCGCGGCCGCGTTCCGCGGGCAGGGGCTGATGACCGAGGCCGGCCGCGCCGTGGTCGACTGGGCTTTCGGCGAGCTCGGGCTGGTGCGGCTGAGCTGGCGGGCCGTCGTCGGGAACGTGCCCTCGGCCCGCACCGCCCGCACCCTCGGCTTCCGCTACGAGGGGACGCTCCGCCAGGGGCTGACCGGCCCCCGCGGCCGCGACGACGGCTGGATCGCGGGGCTGCCCGCCGCCGACGACCGCACCCCGGTGGACTGGCCCGTGCTCTGACGGCCCTCGCCGATGTCGGATGCCGGTGGCAGGATGAACGCATGCCGGAGATGCCGGAGGTCCAGGGGCTCGTCGACTTCCTGTCCGCCCGCGCGGTCGGGCGCACGATCACGCGCGTCAGCGTGGGTGCGATCGCGGCGCTGAAGACCTTCGATCCGCCGGTGCACGCCGTGCAGGGCGCCACCGTCACGAATGCCGTGCGGCACGGGAAGTTCCTCGATCTCGCCTGCGGCGACGACCTGCACCTGGTGTTCCACCTGGCCAAGGCGGGCTGGCTGCGCTGGTACGACGACCTGCCGGCGACGCCGATCAAGCCCGGCCGGAGCCCGATCGCCGTGCGGGTCGGCTTGGACGACGGATCCGGCTTCGACCTCACCGAGGCCGGCACCAAGAAGTCGCTCGCCGTGTTCGTCGTGCGTGCACCGGAGGATGTGCCAGGCATCGCCCGGCTCGGTCCCGATCCGCTCGACCCGGCGTTCACACGCGACGTGTTCGCAGGCCTGCTGGCCGGCCGGCGGACGCAGATCAAGGGGCTGCTGCGGGACCAGGGCCTGATCGCCGGCATCGGCAACGCGTACTCGGACGAGATCCTGCACGCCGCCCGGATGTCGCCGTACGCGCCCGCCGTCGGACTGGACGACGCCGAGATCGACCGGCTGTACCAGGCGATGCAGACGACCCTCCGCGAGGCGGTCGAAGCCGCCGCCGGCAAGCCCCCGGCCGACCTCAAGGACGCCAAGCGGCGCGGGATGCAGGTGCATGCCCGCCGCGGCGAGGCGTGCCCGGTCTGCGGCGACACGATCCGCAGCGTCTTCTTCGCGGATCGCTCGCTGGAGTACTGCCCGACCTGCCAGACCGGGGGCAAGGTCCTGGCCGACCGCCGCCTCTCCCGGCTGCTGAAGTGACCCGGAACGCGGCCGGGGCAGGCGGTACGCATTCACGGGAATGAAACGCGAAGGAGGGCGTTGAGTACACTCAGAGCATCAACGTGCTCCGGGGTCGGTGAGAATCCGAACCGGCGGTGACAGTCCGCGAACGCCTGGCCACAGGCGCCGATCCGGTGGAACTCCGGGACCGACGGTGATGCGAGCAGTCGCTCGCGAGTCCGGATGAGAGGCAGCACGAAGCGCGCCTGCGCGCGTTCGGCGATCCCCGGAGCCTTCGACGAAGGACGACGGATGGCAGTGACCGAGGCCGAACGCGACGCGATGTCGCGCGCCCTCGAACTCGCCGGGAACGGCCCCCGCGGCATCAACCCGCAGGTCGGCGCGGTCATCCTCGCTCCCGACGGCACCGTCCTCGCCGAGGGCTGGCACCGCGGCGCGGGCACCCCGCACGCCGAGGTCGACGCCCTCTCCGCGCTCACCCCCGCGCAGGCCCGCGGCGCGACCGCCGTGGTCACCCTGGAGCCGTGCAACCACACCGGCCGCACCGGCCCGTGCGCCCAGGCGCTCATCGACGCCGGCATCGCCCGCGTCGTGTACGCCCTCGATGACCCCGGCGCCGTCTCCGGCGGCGGCGCCGAGCGGCTGCGCGCCGCCGGCGTCGAGGTCGTCGCCGGCGAGAAGGCCGAAGAAGCCCGCGCGCTCATCGCCGACTGGCTGGAGGTGCAGCGGCTGGGACGCCCGCACGTCACCGTGAAGTGGGCGCAGAGCCTGGACGGTAGGGCCGCGGCATCCGACGGCACCAGCCAATGGATCACCGGACCTGCCGCGCGCGCCGACGTGCACCGCCGCCGTGCGGCCGCGGACGCCATCGTCGTCGGCACCGGCACCGTCCTCGCCGACGACCCGGCGCTGACCGCGCGCGACGGCGACGTGCTGCTCCCCCACCAGCCGGTGCCGGTCGTGATCGGCTCGCGGGAGACCCCGGCGGATGCGGCGGTGCGCCGGCATCCGCACGCCCCCGTGTTCCACCCGGGCCACGACCTGACCGCCGTGCTCGCCGACCTGCGCGAGCGCGGCATCCAGCGCGTCTTCGTCGAGGGCGGACCGACCCTCGCGAGCGCGTTCATCGCGGCGGGGCTCGCCGACAGCATCCTGGCCTACATCGCGCCGGTCCTGCTCGGCGGCGACCGTCTCGCCCTCACCGACGTCGGCGTCGCCACGATCACGGACGCCCGGCACCTCGTCGTCGACGAGTGGGTGCCGCTCGGACCGGACCTGCTCGCGATCGCCCGCCCCCTCGACCCCGCGACGCGGGAAGGAGCCTGATGTTCACCGGAATCATCGAGGAGATCGGCGAGATCGCCGCCATCACCCCTTCGGGCGACGGCTGGCGGCTCACCGTCCGCGCCCCCATTGCCGCCTCCGACGCCGTGCACGGCGAGTCCATCGCCGTCTCCGGCGTCTGCCTCACCGTGGTCGGCTCCACCGCCGACACCTTCGACGCCGACGTGATGAAGCAGACGCTCGACGTGTCCGCGCTCGGCGACGTCGCGGTCGGGTCGCGGGTCAACATCGAGAAGGCCATGCCGGTCGGCGCCCGCCTGGGCGGGCACATCGTGCAGGGCCACGTCGACGGCGTCGGAGAGGTGCTCGAGGTGCGCCCGGGCGACCAGTGGCGCGTGATCCGGATCAGCCTCCCCGCCGACCTCGCCCCGCTCGTCGTCGACAAGGGGTCCATCAGCGTCGCCGGCACCTCGCTCACCGTCAGCGCCGTCAGCGACCCCTCCGCCGCGGCGCACTGGTTCGAGGTCTCCCTCATCCCCGAGACGCTCGCCGCCACGACGCTCGGCACGCTCGCCCCGGGCGACCGGGTGAACCTGGAGACCGACATCCTCGCCCGTCACGTCGAGCGCCTGCTCGCGTTCCGCTCCTCTTCGGACATTTCGGAAGGAGGCTCACGATGAGCCTTGCCACCATCCCCGAGGCCCTCGACGCGCTGCGCGCGGGTCGCCCCGTCATCGTCGCCGACGATGAGGACCGCGAGAACGAGGGCGACGTCATCCTGTCCGCCGAGCTGGCGACGGCGGAGTGGGTCGCCTGGACCGTCCGCTGGTCGTCGGGCTTCATCTGCGCTCCGATGCCGGCCGACCTGGCCGACCAGCTCGACCTGCCGCCGATGGTGGAGATGAACGAGGACGCCAGGTCGACGGCGTACACGGTGAGCGTGGATGCGGCCGACGGCATCACCACCGGGATCAGCGCCGCCGACCGGGCGCGCACGCTGAACGTGCTGGCCGATCCCGCCGCCACGCCCTCGAGCATCATCCGCCCGGGCCACGTGCTGCCGCTGCGCGCGGTGGACGGCGGCGTGCGCGAGCGCAGCGGGCACACCGAGGCGGCGGTCGAGTTGATGCGGCTGGCCGGCCTGCGGCCGGTGGGCGCCATCGCCGAGGTGGTCGCCGAGGACGGCAGCATGATGCGCCTGCCCGGGCTGCTCGAGCTCGGCGAACGCGACGGCGTGCCGGTGATCACGATCGAGCAGCTGATCGCCTACCTCGACGAGCACGAGCCGCTCGCCGAGCCGGCCACGCCGCACGGCCGCCGGCGGGTCAGCCTGCGCGCCGACGCCACCGTGCCCACCGAGCACGGCACCTTCCGCTTCCTCGCATACAAGGACCGGATCACCGGCACCGATCACATCGCCGTCGTCTCCGGCGAGCCCGGCGAGACGGCCCTGGTGCGGGTGCACTCGGAGTGCCTCACCGGCGAGGCGTTCGGCTCGCTGAAGTGCGAGTGCGGTCCGCAGCTGGACGCGGCGCTCGACGCGATCGAGCAGGAGGGCGGCGTGGTCATCTACATGCGCGGGCACGAGGGCCGCGGCATCGGGCTGATCAACAAGCTGCGCGCGTACAGCCTGCAGGAGGGCGGTCTGGACACGGTGGACGCGAACCTCGCCCTGGGTCTGCCGGCGGATGCCCGAGAGTACGCCGCCGCGGCAGGCATCCTCGCCGACCTCGGCGTGTCGAAGGTGCGTCTGCTGACGAACAACACCGACAAGGTGAACAAGCTCCGCGAGCTCGGCCTGGACGTCGTGGAGCAGGTTCCGCTGATCGTCGGCGTCGGACCCAACAACCACCAGTACCTGGAGACCAAGCGCGACCGGATGGGTCACATCATCGGCGAGGAAGAGCTCGCCGAGGCCCTCGCGCAGGGAAAGGAGCGCGCATGAGCGGCGCAGGAGCACCGAAGCAGGGCGGCATCGACGCGAAGGGCCTGCGGGTCGTCGTGATCGCCGGCACGTGGCACGAGACGATCAGCGAGGGGCTGATCGCGGGTGCGAAGCGGATCCTCGACGAGTCCGGCGCCGAATACTCGGTCGTGCGGGTGCCGGGGTCGTTCGAGCTCGCGGTGGCCGCGCAGGCGGCCTTCGCCGGCGGCGCGGACGCGGTCGTCGCGCTCGGCGTGATCATCCGCGGCGGCACCCCGCACTTCGAGTACGTGTCGTCCGCGACGACCGACGGTCTGACCCGTGTGGCGCTGGACGCCGGCAAGCCGGTCGGCTTCGGGGTGCTCACCCTCGACGACGAGCAGCAGGGCCTGGACCGCGCCGGCCTGCCGGGCTCGAAGGAGGACAAGGGCGCCGAGGCCGCGGATGCCGCGCTGCGCACCGCCCTGGTGATCCGCGAACTCTCCGCCCGCTGAGGTCGCCGGTCGGGCGTTTCGTCTCGCTCCGCCTCCGGCGGTGCTCGCTCAACGACCGGGAGGGACTCCCCCTCCCGGCCGTTGAGCGAGGACGCGCACAGCGCGCCCGAGACGAAACGCGCCCTCCCCCTCCCGGCCGTTGAGCGAGGACGCGCACAGCGCGCCCGAGACGAAACGCGCCGTCCGCCGGATAGTCTGGCCCCATGGAGACCCTGCGCCACGTCGTTCTGCTCGTCCACCTGATCGGCTTCGCCACGCTGTTCGGCGCGTGGGCGACGCAGGCCTTCGGGGGCCGGCGGGAGCTCACCCGGCTGATGGACATCGGCCTCGCCATCGCCGGCGTCGCCGGGCTGATCCTCGCCGCCCCGTGGGGACTGCCCGACGGCGCCGAGATGAACTACGCGAAGATCGGCACGAAGCTCGTCGTGCTCGTGGTCATCGGCGCGCTGATCGGCATCGGCACCGCTCGTCAGAAGCGCAACCAGGACGTCCCGCCGGCGATGTTCTGGGCTGTCGGCATCCTGACGCTGCTGAACGCGAGCCTGGCGGTGCTGTGGCGCTGATGCGCCGTTCAGCGCTTTCCCAGGGATAGACTCCGGTGGGCCTTCCCCACCCCGCCCACCGGAGGAACATGTGAGTACGACAACCGCCCCCGCGAATCCCCGCTCCCGGGTCATCACCGCGAGCCTGGTCGGCACCACCGTCGAGTTCTAACTTCTACGTCTACGCGACGGCGGGCGTCCTCGTCTTCCCCGTCCTGTTCTTCCCGACGGGCAACGACACGACCTCGCTGCTGGCCTCCTTCGGCGTCTTCGGCGCCGCCATGGTGGCCCGCCCGATCGGCGCCGTGGTGTTTGGGCACTTCGGCGACCGCTTCGGCCGCAAGGCCACCCTCGTGGCATCCCTGCTGACCATGGGCATCGCCACGTTCCCGATCGGCGTGCTGCCCACCTTCCAGCAGATCAACTGGTGGGCGGCCCTGCTGCTGCTCATCCTCCGCCTCGCGCAGGGCTTCGCCCTCGGCGGCGAGTGGTCCGGCGCCGCGCTCGTGGCCACTGAGAACGCCCCGGCCGGCAAGCGCGCCTGGTACGGCTCCTTCCCGCAGCTGGGCGCGCCCCTCGGCTTCATCATCGCCAACGGCATCTTCCTCGCCATCACGCGCTGCTGCCGCACGAGTCGGACCCGACCCAGAAGTCCGAGGCGTTCCTCAGCTGGGGCTGGCGGGTGCCGTTCCTGTTCTCCGCCGTGATGGTGATCATCGGCCTCTGGGTCCGGCTCAAGCTCGTCGAGTCCGACACCTTCAAGCGCGCCGCGGACACCGGCCGCATCCACAAGCTGCCGCTGGCCACGGTGTTCCGTCACCACTGGAAGCAGCTGATCCTCGGCACGTTCATCATGCTGGCGACGTACGTGCTGTTCTACCTGATGACGAACTTCACCCTCGCCTTCGGCACCAAGCCGGCCTCCCTGGAGACCGCCTCGGCGGCGGCGCAGGCGGCGGCCGAGGCGGCGGGCAAGCCGTTCGACGCGGCGGCCTTCGCCGCGCAGTTCTACCCCGGGCTCGGTTTCGGTTACACGCAGTTCGTCGTCATGCAGATCGTCGGCGTGGTGTTCTTCGGTATCTTCACGCTCGTCTCCGGCCCGTGGGCCGACAAGGTGGGCCGGCGCACGCTGCTGCTGTGGGTCACCGGCGGGATCATCGCGTTCGGGATGACGTTCAGCCTGTTCCTCGCCCCGCAGGCCACCCCGGCGCTGACCACCGCGGTCACGCAGGGCTTCCTCATCCTCGGCTTCCTGCTGATGGGCATGACGTTCGGGCCGATGGGCGCCCTGCTGCCGGAGCTGTTCCCGACGAATGTGCGCTATTCGGGTTCGGCGATCGCCTACAACGTCTCCTCGATCCTCGGCGCCGCGGTCGCTCCGCTGATCGCCGTGGAACTGTGGCGCCTGGGCGACGGCTCGCCGTGGCTGGTCGGGGTATACCTCTCCGCGATGGCGGTGCTCACCTTCATCGCGCTGTGGCTGAGCCCCGAGACCAAGGGCCACCACTACGAGGACGATCTGGGCATCGCGGCGCAGCCCTGAGCGGGGCTCACCCGAGCATCCGATGCGCGAGCGCGGGCCCCGGCGGTCAGCCGGTCAGCCCGCGCTCGAGCAGCTCCACGGCCCGCACCCCCTGCGGGATCACGAGGTCCGCGATCTCGCTTCCTGACCGGCCGGCCACGGCGAGACGGTGCACCTCCTGCCCGACGGCGCGCAGCACGCCTGCCATCGCGGCTCCGAGGAACCTCGGCAGCACTCCTTCGACGTGCCCGTCCGCCGCGAGCGCGGCGAGATCGTCGGCGATCGCCGCGAACTGAGCCTCCTCGCGGGCCTGCAGCGACGGGCTCCCGGCGATCACGCGGCGCGCCTGGAGCAGGCGCTCGATCCCGGCCGGGTCCTCGTCGGCGAGCACGCCGCCGGGCCGGCGCAGCAGCTCGCGGAACGCCGCCGGCAGCGACTGATCCGCCGGACGGTCGCGCAGCGACGCGACGAGGTGCTCCCGGTATTGCGCCATCCCGTGCAGGACAAGATCCTCCTTGGTCGGGAAGTAGTTGAAGACGGTCGCCGGCGACACGTCCGCCGCCGCGGCGATCTCCGTCACGGTCACCCCGTCGAAGCCGCGCTCGTCGAACATCGCCATCGCGGTGGCCTGGAGCCGCTGCCGGGTCTGGCGCTTCTTCCGCTCCCGCAGTCCGGGCGTTGTCGCACTGTCCATGCCCCGATCCTACGGAAAACCCTACTTGCTCCAAAGATGGAGCCACTCTAAGTTTGTCGGATCGTCGATCCGAGGAGCACCATGTCGACCGCCGCCACCTCCCGCCGTCCCGCGCCGTCCGAACCCGTGCTACCGCTGTCGCGCCGGTCGCGTCAGGCCGTCCGGGTGACGCACATCGTCGCTGCCGGCTCGTGGATCGGCGTCGACGTCGTCGTCGCCGTGCTCGTGCTCACCGGCTGGTCCTCGCCGGATGCCGGCCTGCGCGGGCTGGCCTACCGCGCTCTGGCGAACTTCATCGTCGCCCCCATGCTGGTCTCCGCCGCGGTCTGCCTGCTCACGGGCCTCATGCTCGGGCTCGGTACGAAGTGGGGCCTCGTGCGCTATTGGTGGGTCCTGGTCAAGCTCGTCCTCAACACCGCTCTCTGCATCGCGATCGTGTTCGTGCTCGCCCCGGGGATGCCGGAGATCGACCGGTACGGCGCCACCGGTGGCGCGGCCGGGAGCGCACGGACCGAGACGCTGTTCTTCCCGCCGGCGGTGTCGCTCACCGCTCTGACCTTCGCCGTCGTCCTCGCCTCCGCGAAGCCGTGGGGGCCGATCCGCCGGAAGGCCTCCGCATGACATCGGCGCGCCCCGTTCAGCCCGGATCGCCTCCGGTCGGGGCGGCGCCGCTGAGCGCGGAGCCCCTCCCGACCGGGCATCCGCCGCTCGTACACTGACGGCATGCCGACGATCGACGACGTCCGCAGGATCGCGCTCGGCCTGCCGGGCGTGTTCGAGAAGACCGAGGGCCACCTGCGCGCGCCAGCGTGGTACACCCGCGGCGGGCTCGTCGTCTGGGAGCGCCCGCCCGGGAAGAAGGATCTGGCGCAGCTCGCCGAGGCGGGCGGCTCCTGGCCTTCCGGCACCGTCGTCGCGGCGCGTGTCGACGGACCGGATGTGAAGGCCGCGCTCCTCGAGACCTATCCGGAGGTGTTCTTCACGATCCCGCACTTCGACGGGTATCCGGCCGTGCTGATCCGGCTGGACGCGATCGACGACGACCTGCTGCGCGAGACGATCGTGGACGCCTGGCTGCTGCGCGCACCCCGCCGGATCGCGAGCGAGTGGCTCGCCGAGCACGGGTCGGATGAGTCGATGCCGCAGGCGGAATGATCACTCCGCGCCGCGCCGAATCACAGATCGCCTCGCGAGTGAATCCGGCTCTTGACCCGGTCCCCGGCTCTCGCTAGACGGTATGTAGTAGCCCTCTTTTGGTGAGGGGGTCGCGGGACGGGGCCTCACTCGCAAAGCTCGTGGGTTACCGGGTGGAGGTGGTCCGCCCGGCCTATCCGACAGTTGTGGGAGGCCCCGTGTTTACTGAGCGTACGAGTGTTGGGCTCGACGTGCACGCCCGTTCCGTCGCGGCAGCGGCGATCGATGGTGTGACAGGCGAGCTAATCCAGGCGAAGTTGCCGCCGGGCAATGATCGAATCGTTGAGTGGGTGCGCGGGCTTCCCGGTCCGGTCGCGGTGGCGTATGAGGCCGGCCCGACGGGGTTCGGGCTGCACCGGTCGCTGATGTCGGCAGGTGTTCGGTGCGTGGTCGCGGCGCCGTCAAAGTTGCAGCGTCCGTCGGGGGATCGGGTGAAGACCGATGCGAAGGACGCGGTGCATCTGGCGAGACTGCTGCGGCTGGACGAGATCACCGCGGTTTCGGTGCCGTCCGCCGATCAGGAAGCCGCACGCGATCTGGTGCGCGCACGCGAGGACTGTCGTGGCGATCTGATGCGCGCGAGGCATCGGCTCAGCAAACCGGAAAGTGTCAAGGCGGGTGAGACAGATTCCGTCAGGCGGTCTGTATGAGGGCCTCCTGTGAGGGCTGGTTGATCCAGGCGGCCTCGGGCAGCTTGGGCGCCTGGGGTCGGCGGTGGCCGAAGCGCTCGGGACGGGCGGCGTAGGCCGCGTCCAGGGTGGCCTGGCGCTGGGCGCGGACCTGCCCGGCGGTGCCGAAGTGGACGCTGGCGGGGGTGTGCAGCCCGATCCCGCAGTGGCGGTGCTCGTGGTTGTAGTAGGCGAAGAACTGCTCGGCGAACGCGCCGGCGTCGGCCAGGGACCCGAAGCGCTCGGGGAAGACCGGGGCGTACTTCAGCGTCTTGAACGCCGCCTCGCTGTAAGGGTTGTCGTTCGACACGTGCGGGCGGGAGTGCGACCTGGCCACCCCGAGGTCGACGAGCAGCTGAGCGACCGGTTTGGAGGTCATCGAGGTCCCGCGGTCGGCGTGGATCGCCTCCGGCACGCCATGGATGCCCATGGCGTGCTCGAGCAGGTTCTTGGCGATCTCGGCGTCCTCGCGGGCCGCGATGGTCCAGCCCACGACGAACCTGGAGAAGATGTCGAGCACGACGTACAGGTCGTAGTACACGCCCCGCTCCGGCCCCTTGAGCTTTGTGATGTCCCAACTCCACACCTGCCCCGGCGCCGTCGCGACGAGCTCGGGCCGGGTCCGGGGCGGGTGGCTCGCCTGCCGGCGCCGTTCCCCGGCCATGTCGTGCTCGCGCAGGATCCGGTGCATCGTGGACATCGAGCACAGGTAGGTGCCCTCGTCCAGCAGCGTGGCCCAGACCTGGGCGACCGACTTGTCCGCGAACCGCTGGCTGGTCAACACGGCCAGCACGTGGGCCCGCTCGGCGGCGGACAGCTTGTTCGCCGGTGCCGGCCGCGGTGTCCGTGGACGTGGCGGTGGCGGGTTCTTGGCCCGGTAGTGACTGGCGCGGGAGCGACCCAGCAGCGCGCACGCAGCCGCGGTGCCGACGTGCTCGGCCAGCCCGTCGACGGCCGGGTTGATCACCGCGGCGACCGCGGCGGCTTGTCCGCGCTCTCGGAGAGCGTCTCCAAGAGCGCGTGTGCTTTTCCCATCAGGTCCAGCGCCGCCCTGGTCTTGGCCAGCTCGGCCTCGGCCTTCTCCGCCCGGGCCCGTAGCGCCTGCAGCTCCCGCTCGCGCCGGTCCCGCGGCTTGCTGCCCAGCCCGGACAGCGAGCCGGCGGCCGCGGCCTTGCGCCACTCGATGATGTGGGAGGTGTACAGGCCCTCCCGGCGCAGGATCTCCCCACGCCCAGAGCGGTCCGCGGCGTCGTACTCGGCCAGGATCGCCGCTTTGAACTCGGCGGTGAACGTCCGCCTCTTGGGCCGGTCAGCACGAGGAGCCATAGCCCCATCATCGGTGCCGACGTCAGCAACCGTCATCGTCATCTCAGTATTGGTCCGTTCTCGCCCCGTGCAGTGCGAAGGTCAGCAGTGCTGGTGTCTCACCCCATCCTGACGCACGGGGCCTCGCGCAGCGACCAGCGGTAGGCCCAGGCGTTGTCGGTGAGCAGTCGTTCGATGCGGACGATGCCGTGCCGGGCGAAGTAGCCGATCGCGCGCTCGAGGAACGCGGCGCAGGTCGGTCCCTTCTCGTCGGGGAGGACCTCGGAGTACGCCAGCCGGGAGTGGTCGTCGACGACCGAGTGAACGTAGTCGAACCCGATCCTCGTCGTCCGGTCTCGCAGGAGTGACCCCGCCTCTCTGCCGTGGGCCTTCCAGCCGCCACCGTCGGGGATGCGGCCCAGCTTCTTCACGTCCATGTGCACCAGCTCACCCGGTCGCTCGCGTTCGTAGCGGACCGTGGTGGTCTTGGACGCGCGGATCTGCTCACCGGTCATCGGGTCCAGTTCCGCCAGCCGCGGCAGGCCAGCGCGCGCGATGATCCGCGACACCGTCCGCGCCGGCACGCCGGTCCGGGTCGCGATCTCGTCACGCCCGATTCGCTCCTTCTTCCGAATCGCGACCACCGCGGCCGCTGCGGCATCTGGGGTGCGGTTGGCGATACGATGAGGGCGCGACGACCGGTCGTGCAGACCAGTCTCACCCTCGTCCCGGTACCGGTCCAGCCACCGCTTCACGCAGCGGCGTGACACGCCCATCGCCGCGGCGATATGAGCTTGCTTCCACCCCGCACGGGCGCGATCCACGATCAGCAGCCGGCCGTGCACGGTCAGTCGAGCGTTACGGTGGGACACGAGAACCTCCGAGTTCGTGAAGACGTCAGATATCTCCACTAAGCCTCGATCCACCGATGAGCCTGGGGTGGGCGGGGCGGTCGTGATCGGCGTGCGGTGACGTGCCGAGGGCAGGGGTGAGTTCCGGGCGTCACATCCCGGTCGTCCACGTGGTCCTCGGTCGTGCCGCGTTGCGGCGATGGTCAGGTGGTCGCCGCTGGTGGCGGTGCGTGTGTGATCGTGAACAGTCGGGCGAAGGCGTTCTGCCAGGGCCAGGCCTTCGGCAGGTGCAGTGTGATGCGGCGTGCGGAGCGTGCCAGCCGCGCCGGGACGTGGATCAGGGTGCGACGGATCGTCGCGGTCGTCGCTCGCGCGAGCCGTCCCGCCTCGTCGGCGATGACCCCGGCAGCGCGGGTGAGGTTGAACGCGATCACGGCGAGGACGAGCCAGGCGCTGTTCGCGGCGAACACGCCGGAGGGCAGGTGCGCGAGCGGCCCGTTCTTGAGGTCGGAGTGGGCTTGCTCGATGATCGCGTGAGCGCGGTGGGTCTTGTCCGCGACCACCGTGTCCATCGCGTGCTTGTCGGTGGTGGTGAAGAACGCGTGGTGCCGGTAGACGTCGAACAGCGTCGGCTGCTCCATCTTGTTCGGGTTCAGGTCGGGGATCCGCCGCACCACCAGACGTCCGGCGACCTGCTCGGCCTTCTTCCGGGACCGGAACGCGGTGAAGGGAACCTCGGCGACCTCGGCTTTGGAGATCAGCTGACCGGTGGTCTCGTCACGGATCGAGTCGGTGTACTCGATCATCGTCCATGCATCATCGGGAATGGTGGCGATGGCGCCTTTCACGGCCGGGTCCATCCGAACGGTGACGGATACGTCGGCGCCGGCTTTGATCGCGGTGCCGATGGTCGCGTGACCGTAGAACGCGGAATCCGTGCGCAGCAACGGCCGCACCCCGTCTCCGATGCCGGTGCGGCGCAGGGTCGCGAGCGCGTCGCCGACGATCCGCGCGGCGCCTTTCGGAGACCCGGTCTTGCCCTGCCGCAACCGCTGCCCCAGGACCACCGGCGCCGACGACGACGTCGATGCCGTGGCAAGGAGGGCATTGAGACCGCGGACACCGGAGTACCCGAACGAGGCGCCCTGCTTCTGATACCCGTGGACCTCGATGATGGTGTCGTCCAGATCCACCATCACCCGCTCCCCGGCCCGCGCTTGCAGCAGCGGCGCCTGACCTGCGAGGCCAGTGAGAACCCGGGACGCGACGGCGTCGAGCTGCCGGACGTGCCCGAACCGGAACTCCCGCAGAAACGACCCCAACGTCGACGGCGCATACGTCCGGTCGAACAACCGACCCATCCCGCCATGGCGAAGAAGGTTCATGTCGTCGATCGAGTCCGCCCCGGCGAGCATCCCCGCGACCAGCGCCATCACCTTCACGCCGGCGTTGGAGCCCTTATCGGTCGGGACGCTCAACCGGTCGTGAGCCAGCTCCGCCAGCCCGGCTCGCTGCGCGAGCCGCAGCATCGGAACCAGGCCCGCCACCGACACGAGATTCGGATCATCGAATGCCGCTGACACCGCGGTCGGAGCGTGCTTGAATTGCATCTACGAGATGCCTCTCGGATCGGTTGAACAGTTGCCCTAGACAAGCTCTATTCTTCCTGATCAGAGGGGCATTTCTGCGTCACGACGCTCGCTCAGCACCCACGCTCATCGGTGGATCGAGGCTAAGACATCCTTGATCCGGCCGGGAAGGCGCGGAGAAGTAGGGGACGGTCGCGTGTCCCAACCGCCACACGCAGTACCCTGCGCTGAGGGCATCGGCCGCGACTTGTGTGAGGCGAGGAAACAGCATGGTAGAGGAGGCTCCTCGAGAGTCGACAAACCCAACACGCGGGGGAGCATTGATCTGGATAGTCCTGCTCATACTCGTAGCCACGACCGTGGCCCTCGCATACGCCAACGCGGTGCGGCTTGTTCCGTATGCCATCGTCTGGGGAGACGCCGCTACGTGGGCGCAGGCGCTCCTCACTGGGACCGGCCTCATCTTCGCCGGCATATCCGTCCTCTTGGCGAGTCGTCAGCTTCGACGCTCGCGCGAGTTGGAGCAAGTCCGGGCGGATGAGCTGCGAGACATCGCGCGACGCGGCATCGTTCTCCGTAGCCTTGGGTTGCACGCACGTATCGACCGAAGAAGGCCGGCCTACTCACCTACGAGTATGAGTGTGCCAACATGTCGTCGTTCCCCATCACCAACGCCAAGATCCTCGTTCACATGTGGGGGGACGACAACGATGAGCATTACGATCTTGCGAACGCCACCTCGGAGCGCGACTTCTATCAAGCGATCGTGGTCGGCGCGCTCGCTCCTGGCGAAGCAGTACGCGGAAAACTTGTCGTTTCGAACCCTGATGCGGCCATCGGTCTCTGGGGGACCGAGCGGGTCGCAAACCCCGACTTCACTTTTACTGATGCGTGGGGCGTCAACTGGCTGCGGAAAGGTACGACCAACAACCGCCTCGTCACCGAGGATATCCGTGAGGACATGCCCCAGTGCATGTGCTGCGGCGACTTGCCCGAAGCGCCCCGGGCTTCCAGAACCTGACCGACGACATCGCTCGCAGCCTGCTTGAGACCCGCGGGTTCAAGTCGCGACTTGGCGGAATTCCCTAACCAGTTGTCATGTTTGACACAATAGATGGACGACGTAGGACGTCCGATGATAAGGTCTCGCTCGCCTAACGCCGTTCTAGGCCCCCCAGCTCACCTACCGGATCGGTGGTTCCGTCGATGTCTGCTCGTCGTCTGCGCGCGAAGCTCTCCTCGTTCCTGGTCATGCTGCTCGCCGCAGCGACCCTTGTCGTCGCTCTACCCGCACCCCCGGCGCACGCCGCAGGATCGCCGAACATTGAGCTCGCCAAGACGATGCCCGAGACGGCGCTCCTTGGCGCCTCCATTCCCGTCACCCTCGCCGCGAGCAATCCGAGCGGACCCGACGGTTACAACCTCAGCTTCACCGACGTGCTCCCCGCAGGCGCGAGCTTCGAGAACGCTGTCCCAGCACCCGACCGCGTCATCGCACGCAGCAACGGCACGACCGTGCTCATCTGGGACAACGTTGCCGACTTGCCAACGGGATCTACCATCTCGGTGAGCTATGACATGATCCCGCCGCCCGGCGCGGGCATCGGCGATACCGTCTCGAACGACGCATCCGCGTTCGTCAACTCCAATCCGCGCATCAAGCCACAGTTCTCGGATCGAGGTAACCCGGTAACGGGTACCTACTCGGGCTCCGACGATGCGACCGCGACGACCACGATTGCGGCCTTCGAGGTCACGAAAGTCGAGCCGAGCCCCGAAGGCGAACTGCTGCGGGGTGTCCACGACCACCAGACGGCGTACACCATCACCGTGCGGAACAACCTCGTCGCCCCGACCGACGCGTTCACCGTTGTCGACTACCTGCCCGCTGGACTCGAGTTCCTCGCGTGTGGCGGAGTGGACAACTCAGCCGCCGGCACCGAGGAGTACCCCGGTTCGGGCCGCATCGACTCCGGCACTCCTCCCGTGTTGACCCACCCCTGCTCCGCGCCGTCGTCCGCCGCCACGGTGACCCTTGCCGCCGACGAGGTCCCCGGCCTGCCTGCGGGCGTTTACACGCGCGTCGAGTGGGACACCGCGACGCTCGTGACGTTGGGACTCACCTCGCTCGGCGCGGGCGCCGAGTTCAAGTTCCAGTACGTCGCCGCGATTCCGCTGCACCAGAACGTCATGACCGATGCCGGGTTCGTCGCCACCGCGAACCTTGACAACAACACCGGAGGCGTCACGTCCGACGAGCAGCAACTCATCAATGGCGTCGTCGCGACCGGGACGACCGAGGGGCTGGAGCGCAGCGCTTCCACGACCGAGATCGTGAGCGCCGAAGACGTCGCGCAGCAGAAGTCGGTTGACGACGCCGCCATCGCGCACGGGCAGACCAGCACCTGGACCATCGATGTCCAGACGAGCGAATACGCGCTCTCGACCGGTCCGATCACCGTCGTCGACCTGCTCCCGTCCGGCCTCGACTTCGCGGCCATGATCTCGGGGCCGACGCCTACGGTGACCGAGCCCGGCGACGGCACCCAGCGCCTCGAATGGGTGTTGCCGACCGCCACCGAGCCGAACTCCACGATTCGACTCGTGTTCACCACGACGACCCGGACCACGTACCGCGACACCGGTGCTCCGGTCGCATCGAACGACTCATGGCAGAACACGGCCACGCTGAGCACGACGGCGACCGTCATCACCGACAATGACGGCAGTCACCAAGACCTGCCGATCGCGGACGACACCGCGGCCGGACAGTCCGCGACCGGCGTCCTCATCGACAAGCAGGTGTCGAACGCGGTCGACGGCTCGCTCAACTGCTCCGACCCGGCCGTCGTCTACTCCCCGGACGTCGCCGAAGGCAACTACCGTCCCGGCGACACCGTGTGCTGGCTGGTCACCGTGCCCTTCCCGAGCGGCGTCGACACGCTCGGCCCCGTGGTCCGCGACTTCTTGCCAGACGGCTTCACCTACGTGAACTTCACTGCCGGACCGACGAACTCGATCGACCTCGGCCAGGTGACGTTCGACGCCTCGACCGAGCCGATGCTCAGCTGGACCCTGCCGGACGTCAACGGCGGCGGGGTGTTCCAAGTCGTGGTCGAAACACGGATCACCCACCCTGAACTGATCGTGAGCGGGGCGGCTCTCACCAACCTGGCGAAGCTCTCGTACCCCAACTCGGCCGGACAGGTGTTCCAGGCCCGCGAAATGGCGACCGCACCGTACCTCGCACCACAGATCACGCTCGACAAGGCAACGACCCAGACGGCCCCGGTGCTCGGTGGCGACGTCGTACCCTACACCGTGACCGTCGCCAACTCGGGCGGCATCGATGCGGTGAACACCTCGGTACGCGACCTGCTGCCCGCGGGGATCGTGTGCGCCGACGTGACGGTGAACCCGGACGGAGCGACCTGTGTCGATTCGGCCGACGGCGCGTACCTGCAGTGGGACGGCATCACCGTGCCTGCTGTCGGCAGCATCACGCTCGGCTACTCGCTCACGATTCCGGACACCTACGCTCCGGGCACGGTGCTCACGAACCACGCGGGCGTGCGCCAGTTCGAGAATCCGACGAACAACGGCACCCCGTACGTGCACGTGCCGAGCAACAACATCGACCCGACCCTCACGCCGAACACGGCCCCCGCGTATGACACCGCGCAGATCGTCGTCGAGTATGCGCTGCTCAGTAAGTCGCACGTGACGAGCGTGACGGGCGACGGCAACGCCGAAGTCGGCCAAGCAACGATCGGCGAAGTCGTCACCTACACGGTCACGGGCGTCGTTCCGCAGGGAACGACCGTCGAGCACGCGCGGCTCGTCGACTCGCTGCCCGCCGGGCTCGAACTCGTCGATCCCGCACCCTCGGCGACGTTCAACGGTGCTCCCATCCCTGGCGACTTCTCAATCGATGTCTCGGGATCGACCGTGAGCCTCGTCTTCCCTGCGAGCTACGCGAACCCGATCGACAGCGGCGACGACCAGTTCGTCCTGACGGTCACCGCTCGCGTCACCGACACCTCGGCCAACGTCCGTGGAACGAACCGGGTGAACACCGCAAGTTTCTCGTGGGACGGCGGCGCGGCACCCGACGCAACGTCCACCGTGACGATCGTCGAACCCAACCTGAGCGTGACAAAGGCGCACGACGACGCCGACGGCCAGGTCGCGGCCGGCGACATCGTCAACTTCACCGTCACCCCAGGCAACGGCCTCGACGGCGGGTCGAACACGAGCACCGCCTACGACACGGTGGTCACCGACACGCTGCCCGTGGGCGTGACCCTCGAGGAGTCCAGCCTCACGAACGGCGGCACCTGGGACCCGGCGAGCCGCACGATCACGTGGACGATTCCCGCGCTCGCGCCGGGCGCGAGCCTGCCGCTCACCTACACGGTGAGCGTCGACGACCCGATGACGGCTGGCCTCGACCTCACGAATGACGTCGTCGCCACGACGACGTCACTCGAGGGCGACGCCGAGGTCGAACGCGCCGGCGACACGGACGTGCCCGGCTACCGGGGCGAAGCGTCACAGACGCTCACCGAGCCGAAGATCACGTTCGCCAAGACGGTCGAGCCGACAACGGCGACGATCGGCGAGACCCTCACCTACACGCTTGAGGTGTCGATTCCGGCCGACGTGCGCGCGTTCGATGTCACGGTGCTCGACACGCTCCCTTCGGGAGTGTCGTTCGAGGCGCTGCAATCGGTGAACTGCGCGACCGCCTGCGACCTCACTGCCGAAGCATTGAGCTCCGCCGGCGCGACGGGCACGATCGGCTTCTTCATCGGCGATGTCGAAGCCACGGACGAGGCTCGGGTCGTCACGATTGTCTACACCGCCTTCGTGAACGACACGGTCTCGGACGGTGCCACGCAGACGAACGTCGCGGGGACGTACTTCAACTCGACGGACACGATCGAGGGCACGCCCGGCTCGGTCCCGAACGCTGGCGACTTCAACGGCTCGAGCAATCAGGATGACGCCACGGTCGCGGTCGTCGAGCCCCACCTGGCGCTCGACAAGAGCGTCGTGGGCCAGGCCGGTGACGCCGACTGGCGCCGCGCGGTCCCGGGCGACGTGCTCACCTATACGGTGACCGTCACGAACACCGGCACCTCGAACGCGTACGACGTGACGGTCTCGGACACCCCGGACGACCGCCTCACCGGCTACACTGACGCGACCGACCTTGCCCAGGCGGGCGGCATCACCGCGACGGACGCGGACCACACCGACGGGTCGCTCTCGTGGACGATCGCGGGCCCGCTGGCGCCGGGTCAAACCGTCACGTTCACCTACTCTCTTGCTGTCCCCTCGGACTGGCACGAGGAGCACGAGGTCGACGGCGCCGAAATCCAGAACACCGCGTCGGCGAGTGGCTTCGGGCTACCAGAGGTCACCCGCGCCGAGTTCCCCGACCGCGTGTTCCCGACGTACCCGTCCAACGACGACACGGTCGACGTCGAGCTCGACCTCGCCTCGATCGGCGACACCCTCTGGTTCGATGTCGACGGCGATGGTGAGATCGAATCCGGTGAACCCCGACTTGCGGGCGTGCCGGTGACGGTGCTCTACGCCGGCCCCGATGGCCTGTTCGGCACCGCCGACGACGAATCGCACGCGACCGTCACGGACGCGAACGGACAGTACCTGGTGAACCACCTGCCCGGTGGCCAGTACCGGGTGACCGTCACGCAGACCGGTGCGGGAAACCCGATCGCCGACCAGGGGCTGTCGCCCAGCTACGACCTCGACGGCGGGCTCGCCTCGCCCGACGGGGTCTGGAACGGCCAGCTCGGGGAGTCGGACAAGAAGCGGGATGTGGACTTCGGCTTCCGCGGCACGGGTTCGATCGGCGACACGGTGTGGTTCGATCAGAACCGCGACGGCGTGGTCGATGCAGCCGAGCCAGGCATCGCGGGGGCGACCGTGACGGTGACCTGGTACGGCGCCGACGGCGTGCCGGGTGGCGGTGACGATGTCGAGTACGTGACCGAAACCGACGCAGACGGCACGTATCTGGTCGACGGATTGCCCGCGGGCAGCTTCGGCGTCCAGGTGGCGCTTGCCGACGGCTACGAGAGCTACCAGCAGGTCAGCGGGCCGGCAGGCCCGGGCGATCCGCTCAACGGGACATCGACGCTGACGCTCGCCCCGGGTGAGGACGACCTCGACCAGGACTTCGGGTACGCCGGTTCTGGTCTCATCGGCGATCGCGTCTGGCTCGATCAGGACGGAGACGGCGTCCAGGATTCGGGCGAGTCCGGCCTTGAGGGGGTGACCGTGACGCTCGAGTACTCGGGGCCGAACGGTGAGACGGCAAGGTTCACCACGGTCACCGGACCCGACGGCTCGTACGAGTTCACCGGGCTCCCGGCAGGCACCTACACGGTGACCGTAGCGCCACCGTCCGGAGTCGAGAACTCGGGCGATCCCGACGGCGGGAACGACTCCTCGTCGGTCGTCGAACTCGGCGATGGCGAAGAGAACCGCGACCAGGACTTCGGCTATCACGCGGAGACGCTGCTCGGCGACACGGTGTGGTGGGATCGGAACGCCGACGGCGTGCAAGATCTGGGTGAGCCGGGGCTGGCAGGCATCACGGTGACGGCCACCGGCCCGAACGGTGTCGTGCTCACGACGACGACCGACGCCGACGGCAAGTACTCGTTCCCGAACCTGCAGCCGGGCGAGTGGACGGTGACGGTCTCGGGCGTCCCAGGTGGGTTCAGCCAGACGTACGACGCCGACGGCGGCGGGGATCAGACCTCGACCACCGAGTTGACCGCGGTCGATCTGCATCAGGACTTCGGGTTTGTCGGATCCGGCGTCATCGGCGACACTGTGTGGCTCGATCGTGACGGTGACGGCACGGTCGGCGCCGGGGAGCCCCCGCTCGCCGGGGTGACCGTCACGCTCACCTGGTTCGGAGCGGACGGGGTCCCGGGTGGCGGTGACGACATCGTCCTCACCACCACGACGGATGCGAACGGTCAGTACCGGTTCGACGGGCTGCCGGACGGCGCATTCTCGGTGCAGGTCGATCCCGCCACGCTCCCCGAGGGTGTGACGCCGACCTTCGACCGGGATGGCGATCTTGACCACGCGACGGCGGTGAACGTGTCACCCGAGGCGCGCGAGGCGCTGGATGCCGACTTCGGCTACCGGGGTTCGGCGTCCATCGGCGACACGATCTGGCTCGACGTGAACCACGATGGCGCGCAGGACGACGAACCCGGACTGTCGGGCGTGACCGTCGTGCTCACCTGGGCGGGACCCGACGGTGTGCTGGGCACGGCCGATGATCAGAACATGACGACGGTCACGGGGCTCGACGGGACGTACCTGTTCGACGGCCTGCCTGCGGGCGAGTACCGGGTGACGGTCGACGGGTCGACGTTGCCCGGCGGACTGCAAGCCACGTTCGACGAGGACGGCGGGCTCGATTCAACGAGCCTCGTGGAGCTCGCGACGGGCGACGAGCACCGGACCGCCGACTTCGGCTACGTCGGTGCGGGCGTGATCGGCGACACGGTATGGCTTGACCTGAATGGTGACGGCGTGCAGGACCCGACCGAGCCCGGCGTCCCGGCGCAACCCGTCACGCTCGTGTGGGCGGGTCCGGACGGCGTGATCGGAAGCGCCGACGACGTGACCTTCACGACGACGACCGACGAGCACGGTAACTACCGGTTCGACGGGCTGCCGGACGGCAACTACCAGGTGACGGTCAACGGGGGAATCGCCGACGCGGCGACGAACACGGGTGATCCCGATGGTGGCGCAGACGCCACCGGGCTCGTCTCGCTCAACCCGGACACCGGCCGTGAGCGGCTCGACCAGGACTTCGGCTTCCAGGGCCTGAACGGACTGGGAGACTTGGTGTGGTACGACCTGAACGGCGACGGAACGCCGGGAACGGACGAGCCAGGAGTCGGCGGCGTGACGATCGAGGCGACCTGGTACGGCCCGGACGGTGAGCCGGGCGGGGGCGACGATATCGTCCTCACCACGGTGACCGACGACTCGGGAGCGTACTCGTTCACCGGCCTGCCGAACGGCTCGTACTCGGTGGCCGTCGTCTCGGGTCCTCCCGCGGGCCACACGCCCAGCTACGACGCAACCGGTGTCCCGAACGGGTTGTCGACCACGACGCTGCAGAGCGTCGACGGGGTCGGGCAAATCGACGACACGCAGGACTTCGGTTACGTGCCGAATGGTTCGATCGGTGATTTCGTCTGGCACGACGCGGACCGTGACGGCGTGCAGGACTCGGGCGAGTCCGGAATCGCCGGGGTGACGATCGAATTGCTCGACGCGGATGGCGAGGTGATCGCCACGACGGTGACGGACGCAAGCGGCCACTACCTGTTCGAGGACGTCCCGCCGGGGGACTACACCGTGCGGATCGTGCTGTCGACGGTGGCCGCCGGCTACATCCTGACCGCCGGTGCCGCCGAGATCTCGGTCACGGTCGGTCCCGGTGAGGATGTGCTGACGGCGGACTTCCCGCTTGCCCCGCCACCGCCGCTGGCGACAACGGGTCAGGAGCCGCAGCTGATTGCGCTGGCGCTGGCGCTGGCGCTGCTCCTCATTCTGGGTGGTGTGCTGCTGCTGCGTCGACGTCGCGCGCACGAGTCGTAGCAGTTTGGTGCAAACGGATGCCGCTGAGATGAGGGTGTGGAGTGGGTCCGTCTCGGATGAGGGTCGAGGTCTTCCGAAGATGAAGGTGCCGAAGCCTTCCTCTTCGGAAGACCCCGACGTGCTCGACGCTCACCCACCGGCGGGCTGCGGCCGTCCTGACCTCACCGCTTGCCCTGTCTCGACAGTCTCGGTCTGGCTCTGATCTGAATCGGCTGTAAGTCTCTGAAGTGGCTGGCCTGGGGTCAGCTGGCAGGGTGGGTGCTGGTGTCTCACCCCATCCTGACGCACAGGGAACTGCTGCTGCGACACGGGATCGTCTATGACGATGGTGCCGCGTGGACGGCCAAGCACGACCGGTGGCTGCTCCAGCAGCACTTGGTCACCGCCGCGTCGCGGGCGGCGTTCGATGCGGAGTACGAGACGGTGCTGCAGATCAAGGCACGCCGGGATCGGCTCGACCGGGCGATCGAGCAGCTCGCCGCCGACAGCGAGTTCACCCCGGTCGTGCGCAGGCTCGGGTGTCTGCGTGGAGTGAGCACGCTGACGGCGTTTGCTCTGGCCGTGGAGATCGGCGACTGGGACAGGTTCACCGGCAACAGCATCGGATCGTTCGTCGGACTCGTGCCCAGTGAGTTCTCGTCCGGGCAATCCCGGGTGCAGGGACCCATCACCAAGACCGGCAACGGCCATGCCCGTCGGCTGCTCGTCGAATCCGCCTGGCATCATCGTCCGCGCTATCACGTCGGCGCTGTCATGCACGGGCGTTGGGAACAAGCCTCCGCCGTAGCTCGTGCCCGCGGTGACCTCGGGAACAGGCGCCTCCACGACCGGTGGGTCAGGTTCATCGAACGACGCAAACGACCCACGATCGCGAACGTCGCCGTCGCGAGAGAACTCGCCGGCTGGTGCTGGTCCCTGGCAGTGATGAACGACTGATCCCTCGAGCTGCTTCGCGATCTCAACGGCCGGTGGCAGCGCGAGGAGCGACCCGCGAAACACCTATGAGCAGCTCGGCATCATGCGGGCGACGCTCGTTCCTAGACACGCGGTCCCGCTCCTGCCGAAGAACCGTCCTGCGGTAACCAACCCGCGAATATCAGACTGACCGCGCGTCGCAACGACACGCTCACCCGCCAGCCCGACCACGAAGCAAGAGGCGCCGCCCGGGGCAATCCCGGACGGCGCCTCGCCATGCCCTCTTGACAACAAGGCACTACATATCAGATGTACTGCCCAGGGAGGTTGTTTGATCTGGCTTCCCTGATGTGACGAGAACCTCTCGGCAGAGTGGAGCTGCTACCGCATCCGCTCTGAACCAGGAGGTTCTCGTGTCTCACGCTAACGCGGCGCTCACCCCGCGCCAAAGGCTCCGTCTTGCACAGAAGATCGTCGACGAGGAGTGGACGGTCGCCGCGGCGGCGGACTACTTCCGTGTCTCCTGGCCCACCGCCGCGAAATGGACGCGCCGCTCTGGCCCCGCCCACACCCACGGCTCGGTGGGCTCACGCTCCCCGTACGCGGTGAGGGCGGCCGGATCCTGCCAGCGGCGGCCGAAGTCTTCCGATTCGCCCGGCTCCGTGATCTCGAGCTCGCCCCCGTCCAGCAGGGCGGCGCGCAGCGACCTGCGGTGGATCTCGTCCGCGGCCGGGCCCGCCCCCAGGTGCACCTGGGTCGACCCGCCGTGGAATCCGGCCACGCCGTGCCGCCACAGCCAGTTCAGGATGTTGGTGTTGTCGCTGTATCCGAGGAACGGCTTCGGGTCGGCCACCGCGAGCGCCGGATCGAGGTGCGGTGTGACGAGGATCTGGTCGTCGCCGCCGATGGTCGCCAGGATCGCGCGGATGTCGGGGTCGGCGAGGGCGGCGTTCACGTCCGCCGCGCGGGCCCTCCGGGGTCGCATCCAGCCGGCGCGTCGTGGGGTACTCGACCGGGAGCAGCCCCGTGATCTCGGTCAGCCGGCGCATCGCCTGCTCGTGCAGCGCGAGCGAGACGGCGGGCGCGGCGAACGCGGGCGAGAGCACCGCGACGCGGTCGCCGGAGCGGGCCTTGGCGGGAATCAGCATCCGTCCATCCCACCACGTCGGTGGGTCCGGACCGCACGCGAGTGCCGCCGGCAGACCGCGGACAGGCGGCGCATAGGCGGCTCATCGGAAGATGGAACGGTCCCCACGGAACGAGGTCCCTCATGTCGCGCACGGCGTCCCCCCGCCGCCGCGGACGCCGCGTGCAGAGCGACGGTCCGCGCGCCACCTTCCGCCAGCTGCTCCCCTTCCTGTTCGAGCACAAGCGGGTGCTCGCCCTCGTCGCGCTCCTCAGCGTGATCGGCGCGCTCGCCTCCCTCGCGCAGCCGCTGCTGGTCGGCCAGGTCATCGACCGGGTGCAGCGGGGCGAGACGCTCGGCGCGCTGGTGTGGCTGCTGGTCGGCTTCGTGATCGTGGCATCCGTCATCTCCGGCTACCAGCACTACCTGCTGCAGCGCACCGGCACGGCCGTGGTGTACTCCAGCCGGCGGCAGCTGATCCGTCGCATCCTGCATCTGCCGATCAGCGAGTTCGACGCGCGCCGCACCGGCGATCTCGTCTCGCGCGTCGGCACCGACACCACGCTGCTGTACGCGGTGCTCACGCAGGGGCTCGCGGATGCCGTCGGCAGCGCGATCCTGTTCCTCGGCGCGGTGATCGGGATGCTGCTCATCGACCCGCTGCTGCTCCTCCTCATCGCCGTCGTGATCGGCGGGTCGGTGGTCGTCGTGGTGCTGCTCAGCGGCCGCATCCGCACGGCATCCGCCGCGCAGCAGGAGAAGGTGGGCGAACTCGCGGCGGGCGTGGAGCGGGCGGTCGGGTCGATCCGAACCGTGCGCGCCGCGGGCGCGACCGAGCGGGAGACCGCGGCCGTGACCGGGCTGGCGGCGGAGGCCTACGGCCTGGGCGTGCGGATCGCGAAGATCTCGTCCATGGTGGTGCCGATCGCCGGCGTCGCACTGCAGCTGTCCCTGCTCGTCGTGCTCGGCGTCGGCGGGTTCCGGGTCGCGGCGGGTGCGATCTCGATCGCGGCGCTGGTGACCTTCATCATGTTCCTGTTCATGCTGATCCTGCCCCTGGGATCGGCCTTCGGCGCGATCACCTCGGTCAACCAGGCGCTCGGTGCGCTCGGGCGCATCCAGGAGGTCCTGGACCTTCCCGAGGAGACGGCGCGGGACGAGTCGGATGCCGCCGCGGTCGCGGCCCCCGTCGCCGGTGCCGCCGCGCTCGAGTTCCGCGAGGTGCGCTTCCAGTACCCCGACGACGTCGTCGCGGCCCGCGAGGCGGCGGCGCAGGAGGCGCGCACCCTGCTCGCCGACGCGCACCTCGACACGGATGCCGGCATCGAGCCGCCCGCGTCGCGCGAGGTGCTGCGCGGCGTGTCGTTCTCCGTGCCGCGGGGCGCGCGCGTGGCCCTGGTCGGCCCGAGCGGGGCGGGCAAGAGCACGATCCTGAGCCTGATCGAGCGGTTCTACGACCCGACCGGCGGCTCGATCCGCCTCGCCGGGCACGACCTGCGCAGCTACCCGCGCGACGAGCTGCGCGCGCATTTCGGCTACGTCGAGCAGGACGCCCCGACGCTGGCCGGCTCGCTCGCCGACAACCTGCGCCTGGCCTCCCCCGCCGCCTCGGATGCCGATTGCGAACGCGTGCTGCGGGCGGTCAACCTCGGCGACGTGCTCGAGCGCAGCCCGCTCGGGCTGCAGGCGCCCGTGGGCGAGGACGGCGTGATGCTGTCCGGCGGCGAGCGCCAGCGGCTGGCGATCGCCCGCGCCCTGCTCACCGAGGCGCCGATCCTGCTGCTGGACGAGTCGACCTCGTCGCTGGACGGCGTGAACGAGCAGCGGATGCGGGAGGCCATCGACGCGGTCTCCGCGGACCGCACCCTGCTCGTGATCGCGCACCGGCTGTCCACCGTGGTCGACAGCGATCTCATCGTCGTGCTGGAGGACGGGGTCGTCGTCGGCCAGGGCCGTCACGACGAGCTGGTGGAGCGCGTGCCGCTCTACCGGGATCTGGCCCGGCACCAGCTGCTCGCCTGAGAGATCACCTGCCCGCTTGAGGCAGGGGCGCCGCCCTGCTCAGGCGGCCGTGCTCAGGCCGCGGCCGCGGTGCTCGGGCCGCGGCCGCGAATCACACCGCGACCACGCGGTCGAGCCGGCTGCGCGAGATGAGCGCGATCTGCGCGAGCGCCTCCTGCCGCTCGGTCTCGGTGTGTCTGCCGAGGCGGCGCTCGAACTCCGCGAAGATCGACTCCTTCGTGTGCCCGCGCACCGCGATCACGAACGGGAACCCGTGCCGCGCCAGGTAGGCCGCGTTCAGCTCGGCCATCCGCGCGAACTCCTCGGGGCCGAGCGCGTCCAGACCGGCGCTGGACTGCTCCCCGACCGATTCCGGGGTCATCTCCCCCGCCCTGGCCTCCTTCCCTGCCAGGGCGGGGTGGGCGTTCAGGAAGTCGAGCACCTGCTGCCGATCGGCGTCCTCGACGACCGCGAACATCGCACGGTGCAGCTCGCTGACGTCCGCGAACGGGCGTGCGTCCCAGGCGGCGCGCGCGACCCACGGTGAGTTCTCGAACACCCGCCCCAGCGCCGCTACGAAGCGGTCGCGGTCCATGTCGTTGATCTCGTCGAGAGGGATGCCGCTCATGCCTGCACCTCTGGCCCCTTCGCCGCCGCCGGCGCCGGGGCATCCGTCGCGGGCACCGGCGCCTCAGCTACGGCATCCGTGATGCGGACGACCTCGGCCTCGGCCTCGGTCTCGGGCACGGCGATCGTGATCGTCTCCGTCTTCGGCGCCTCGCGGAACTTCGGGACGAGCAGCAGGATCAGCACGCTGACGATGCCCCAGCCCAGGGTGATCCGCATGATGGTCTTCTTCGCACCGATCTTCTGCAGCACGAGGTTGCTCGGCACCTCGAACAGGAAGTAGCCGAGGAAGAAGATGCCGGCACGCACGCGTCAAGGTTTTGGTACACCGGATTTCCTTTTGGGATACCAAAGCCGGGGATCGGACGCGGTCGGATAGCGGATGCGAAAGGCCGCCGCTCCGGAGAGCGACGGCCTTCCGTCGACGGATGCGGAGCACCGAGACCACTCAGCCATGATCGTCTCGGCGCCCCGCATCCGGGTCTGTCACCGCGCGAGGCGGCGCGATGCACCCCTGCGGGAACGCCCGCCTTACCGCGCGGCGTTCAGCCGGTAGCGCAGCGCCTCGAGCTCGCTGCGCAGCGCGGCCGGGAGCCGGTCGCCGAAGATGCCGTAGAACTCCTCGGTGAGGTCGGCCTCGCGCAACCAGGCGTCCCCGTCGATCGCGAACAGCTCGGCGAGATCCTCCTCCCGGATCTCCAGGCCGTCCAGGTTCAGGTCCTCGATGCGGGGCAGGCGCCCGATCGGGCTGTCCACGGCGTCGACCTCGCCGGAGATGCGCCGGATGATCCAGTCGATCACCCGGGCGTTGTCCCCGAAGCCCGGCCACAGGAACCGGCCATCCTCGCCCCGGCGGAACCAGTTGACCTGGAAGATCCGCGGAGCGCGGTCGAAGCGGAGCGTGCGGCCGACCTTGAGCCAGTGCGCGAAATAGTCGCCCATGTTGTACCCGCAGAACGGCAGCATCGCGAACGGGTCGCGGCGCAGCTCGCCCACGGTCCCCTCCGCCGCCGCGGTGCGCTCCGACGAGATGGTCGAGCCCAGGAAGACGCCGTGGGTCCAGTCGGTCGCCTCGACGACGAGCGGCACGTTGGACGCGCGCCGCCCGCCGAACAGGATGACATCCAGCGGCACGCCCTCGGGCGACTCCCAGTCCTCCGCGATCTGCGGGCACTGCGAGGCGGCCACGGTGAAGCGCGAGTTCGGGTGTGCGGCCGGGCGGCCGGAGTCCGGGGTCCACGGGTTGCCCTGCCAGTCGATGAGCTCGGCCGGAGGGGTGTCGGTGAGGCCCTCCCACCAGACGTCGCCGTCCGGGCGGAGCGCGACGTTGGTGAAGATCGTGTTCCCCCACAGCGTCTCGACGGCGGTCACGTTGGTGGACTCGCCGGTGCCCGGGGCGACGCCGAAGAAGCCCGCCTCCGGGTTCATCGCGTACATCCGGCCGTCCTCGCCGGGGCGGATCCAGACGATGTCGTCGCCGAGCGTCTCGACCTTCCAGCCGGGGATGGTCGGGCGCAGCATCGCGAGGTTCGTCTTGCCGCACGCGGACGGGAAGGCCGCGGCGACGTGGTAGGCCCGGCCGTTCGGGTCGGTGACGCGGATGAGCAGCATGTGCTCGGCGAGCCAGCCCTCGTCGCGGGCGATCACCGAGGCGATCCGCAGGGCGAAGCACTTCTTGGCGAGGATGGCGTTGCCGCCGTATCCGGAGCCGAAGGAGTAGACCTCGAGCGTGTCCGGGAAGTGCACGATGTACTTCTCGTCGTTGCACGGCCACTCGACGTCCTGCTGACCCGGCTCGAGCGGGGCGCCGACGGAGTGCACGGTCTTCACCCACGGCGCACCCTCGGCGATCTGCCGCGTGACGGCGTCGCCGACGCGGGTCATGATGCCGATCGAGACGACGGCGTAGGCGCTGTCGGTGACCTGGACGCCGATGTGGGACAGCTTGCCGCCCACCGGGCCCATCGAGAACGGCACGACGTACATCGTGCGTCCGCGCATGGAGCCCTCGAAGAGGCCGTTCAGCGTCGTGCGGATCTCGGCGGGGTCGGCCCAGTTGTTCGTCGGTCCGGCATCCTCCTCCTTCTCGGAGGCGATGAAGGTGCGCGCCTCGGTGCGCGCGACGTCGCTGGGGTGGGAGCGGGCGAGGTACGAACCCGGCCGCCACTCGGGGTTGAGCTTGATGAGCTTGCCCTCGTCCACGAGGCCCCGCAGGAGCGCGTCGTTCTCGGCGCGCGAGCCGTCGACCCAGTGGATGCGATCCGGCTGGGTGAGCGCCGCGATCTCGTCCACCCACGCGCGCAGCTCGGCCATGGCCGGAGTGTCGTACGCCGGTGCCGCTCCGAACTCGCGCGCAGGGGCGACGGAGGGGATGCGGGGGGCGTAGGTCTCGGCGATGGCCATAGCTGCTGCTCCTTTGGGGAAGGCGGATGCTGTACCTCTATCTTCTTCGCACTTCAGGACCACTTTCGTCCCAAATGGTCTGAAAGAAGTCGAGTTCTTTCGATATGATCAAGGAATGGCGAGCACCGGACTGGAACTGACGACCCTGGGCCACCGCATCCGGCACCACCGGACCTCCCGCGGCCTGACCCTGGACGAGCTCGGCGCGCAGGTCGGCATCGCCGGCTCGCAGCTGAGCCTCATCGAGAACGGCAAGCGCGAGCCGAAGCTCTCGCTGCTGCAGGCGATCGCGCAGGTGTGCGGCACCGAGGTGGCGGATCTCATCTCCGGGGAGCCGCCGAATCGCCGCGCCGCACTGGAGATCGAGCTGGAGCGCGCGCAGGCCAGCCCGGTGTTCCGCCAGCTGGGCATCGCGCCGGTGCGGGTCACCAAGAGCATGAGCGACGAGACCATCGAATCGATCCTCGGACTGCACCGCGAGCTGCAGCGCCGCGAGCGCGAGGCGATCGCCACGCCGGAGGAGGCCCGCCGGGCGAACACCGAGCTGCGGCTGAAGATGCGGGAGCAGAACAACTACCTTCCCGAGATCGAGAAGCTCGCCGAGAAGCAGCTCAAGGCGGCCGGCCACACCTCCGGCGCGCTCACCCACCGCACCGTGAGCATCATGGCCGAGAAGCTCGGCTTCGAGCTGCTGTACGTCGACGACCTGCCGCACTCCACCCGGTCGATCACCGACCTCGAGAACGGCCGGATCTACCTGCCGCCCGCGTCGATCCCGGGCGGGCACGGCCTGCGCTCGATGGCGCTGCAGGCGATGGCGCACCGCATCCTCGGGCATACTCGCCCCACGGACTACGCGGACTTCCTGCAGCAGCGGCTGGAGATCAACTACTTCGCCGCCTGCTGCCTGATCCCGGAGACCGCCGGGGTCGCGTTCCTGCAGCAGGCCAAGAAGGACAAGAACCTCGCAGTGGAGGACTTCCGCGACGCGTTCGGCGTCACCCACGAGGCGGCGGCGATGCGCCTGACGAACCTGATGACCCAGCATCTGGACATGCGGCTGCACTTCCTGCGCGTGGACGAGAACGGCGCGATCACGCGGGTGTACGAGAACGACGACCTGCCGCTGCCCATGGACGTGACCGGGTCGGTGGAGGGCCAGCCGGCGTGCCGCCGGTTCTCGGCACGGGCCGCGTTCGCGCAGCGCAACCGCACCACCGAGCACTACCAGTACACGGACACGCCGTCCGGGACGTACTGGTGCTCGACGCAGACCGGGTCCTCCAGCGACGGCGGCTTCTCGATCACGGTCGGGGTGCCCTTCGACGACGCCCGCTGGTGGCGCGGTCGGGAGACCGGCCACCGCGCCCAGTCCACCTGCCCGGACGAGTCGTGCTGCCGCCGCGCCCCTGAGGAGGCCAGCCGCCGCTGGGAGGGCAAGGCGTGGCCGAGTGCCCGGGTGCACACCCACATGTTCTCGCCGCTCCCCCGCGGCGCCTTCCCCGGTGTGGACGACAACGAGGTGTACGCCTTCCTCGACCGCCACGCCCAGGAGTGACGCCCGGGGCGGATGCCGGGGTCGTGGCCGGTCAGCGCGGGGCGGGCTCGCTCCCCACGAAGCTCGCGAAGCGGGCGACGGCGGATGCCGCGCCGCGGTCCGCCGCCTCGGCATCCGCATCCGCGTCGAACAGCTCCGCCCCTCCGGCCGCCGACCACGTGCCGACCACGCGCCCGCCGGCCACCAGCACCGGGCGCACCATCCCGTTCTTCCCCGGGCCGATGTCGTCGAGGCGCTCCGGCGCGCAGACGGCGGTGCGATCGGCGTACGAGATGTAGTACTCGTCGAAGGCCGGAAGGGCGAACGTCGCGGCATCCGGCAGCGAACGCCGTGGACGCGGCCGCGCGAGGAAGACGCCGTCCTCCACCTCGGTCAGGCGCGCACCGGCGCGCTCGGCGGCCTCCCGCGCCGTGCCGAGCGGGAGCCCCGACCACCACGCGAAGTCGGCGGCACCTGCGGGGCCATGCCCCCGGATGTACCGGACGAAGAGCTCCGCGAGCGGATCGTCCGGCGTGTACGGGTCCCGCACCCACTCCTCGACGAGCACGAACCGCTGATCGCGGCTCACTCCCCCGTTCCGCGCGGCCACCGGCCCCTGACAGAGCACGCCGGCGAAGGTGAGCGCGGCGAGCAGGTGCACGCCCCGCTGCGCGCGCGGATCGATGCCCGCCCGCTCCCACAGCGCGAAGATCTCGGCGCGCGCGAGTCCGCCGTCGCCGAGCGCGGGACGGATCGCGCGCTCGGCGACGGCGAGCATCGCCTCGTCGATGCCGAGCTGACGGTGCCGCGCCGCCGCCTGCCTGCGCTGCCGTTCGGCCGTCACCGACAGGATCCAGGCGAGATCGCGGGCCGGCACGATGTGCAGGGTGCCGCGCATGGTCCAGCCGCGCACGAGCTCTCCGCGCGCGAACGCGGCATCCACCGTCGCGAGGGTCGGCTCGCCGCGCGTGCGCACGCCGAGCGCCCATCGGCCGGCGAGGAAGTCCTGGCTCTGCACCGCGAGCATGTGCGCGGCGGCATCCGCCACCGTCGCCGCCGGCGTCGTCAGCCGGTGCGAGCGCAGCCGGTCCGAGCTCGTCCCGGAGGGACTCGGCGACGTGCGCGGCCGGGATGAGCGGAGGCGCTCGGCGGGAAGAGGGGCGGGCGTCATGCCCCCATCCTGCCGAGCGCCTCCGACATCCGCATCCGGCGCCGCGCTCAGGCCTGCAGCGCGACCTCGCGCTCCTCGTGCAGCGTCACCTCGCGCCGCTCGGGCAGCACGACCGGGTGCGACCCGGCCATCACCTCGAGCACGCACCCTAGTCGACTCCACGGCCGCGGTGGAGCGCCTCTGGCTGGAGTGGGCGGAGCCGCACGGGCTCGACCCGGATCGGGTGCTGGAGGTCGTGCACGGCCGGCAGGGCCATCAGAGCATGGCGATCCTGCTGCCCGACCGCGACCACCGGATCAACCTGGCCGAGAACGTGCAGATGCTCGCCCGCGAGAGCCAGGACGTGGACGGCGTCACCGAGATCGCCGGCGCCGCCGCGCTGCTGGAGGCCCTCGCCGACGTGCCGCACGCCATCGTCACCTCCGCCGATGTCGCGCTGATGACCGCCCGCATGGGGGCGGCCGGGCTCTCCCTGCCGGGCCTGACCGTCACGGCCGAGAACGTGTCGGCGTCCAAACCGGATCCGGAGGGCTTCGTCCTGGCCGCGGGGCGGCTGGGCGTGGCACCCGAGGACTGCGTCGTGTTCAAGGACTCCGAGGCGGGGATCGATGCCGCCAAGGCCGCGGGCATGACCGTCATCGGCGTGGGCGCCGGCTCGGCCGCGCACTCCCCCGACCACATGGTCGCCGATCTCACCGGCATCCGTGTCACGCACGTCGAGGACGGCGTGGTGATCGAGCTCCCCTGAGCGACGCTGAGCGGACCCGCGCGGACGGAACCCGGGGCGCGCGGACGCGGGTCAGGCCCGGGAGAAGTCCTCGAAGATGAGCGTCGTCCGGGTCGAGCGCACGGACGGGATCGCCTGGATGTCCTCCAGCACGATCCGCCTCAGGTCTCGGGCGTCGCGCGCGCGGACCAGGAGGATGACGTCGACGTCGCCGCCGACGAGGGCCATATGCTCGACCTCCGGGATCGCCCGCAGCCGGTCCTGCACGTCCTGCCAGGTCGCCTGCTCGATGGCGAGCATGACGTAGGCGGAGGCGTGGTGGCCGAGCAGCACCGGATCGGTGCGGACGGTGTAGCCGGTGATGACACCGGCATCCGTGAGCCTCTTGATACGCGCATGCGCGCCCGCGCGGGAGATGTGCACGGCGTCCGCGATCGCGGTCATCGACGACCGCGCATCCTTGCGCAGCTCCGCCAGGATCGCCTGATCCACCTCGTCGAGCTCTGCCATGCACCCTCCCGTTCCGTCAGCGAATTCTGACACTCTGGCCGGGATCGCCGCAATGCGATGGCAATCGTCCAGATTTCCCAGCCACCCTCTGGACGAGTGCGCGCCCGAGAGTCAAGCTTTCCTCATCAGGTTCGGCGAGGAGGGCGAACACGATGCGATACGAGCACCTGCTCCCGCGCGACGCGCCGGTGCGGCTCATCGACGAGACCGGCGCCGCCGTCGCCGACGACCATTACCGGATGCCGGATGACGACACCCTGCTGCGGGCGTACCGCGGCCTCGTCGAGGGACGGCGGATCAACGACCAGGCCGGCGCCCTCGTGCGCCAGGGCCGCCTGGCGGTGTACCCGTCCTCGCACGGCCAGGAGGCGTGCCAGGTGGGCGCCGCGCTGGTGCTCGGCGACCGCGACTGGCTGTTCCCCACCTACCGCGACGCCGTCGCGATCATCGGGCGCGGGGTGAGCCCGGCCGAGGCGATGACGCTGCTGAAGGGCGACTGGCACTCCGGCTACGATCCGACCGCGCACCGGGTCGCCCCGCAGACGACCCCGCTCGCGACGCAGCTCCTGCACGCGGTCGGCTTCGCGCAGGCGGCGAAGCACCGCGGCGAGGACACCGCCGTGCTGGCCCTGTGCGGCGACGGCGCCACCAGCGAGGGCGACTTCCACGAGGCGATGAACTTCGCCGCCGTGTTCCACGTGCCGGTGGTGTTCTTCGTGCAGAACAACGAGTTCGCCATCTCCGTGCCGCTGTCCCGGCAGACGGCGGCCCCCTCCCTCGCGCACAAGGCGATCGGATACGGGATGCCCGGTGAGCGCGTCGACGGCAACGACGTCGCCGCCGTGCTCGCCGTGCTCGGCGAGGCCGTCGACCGCGCCCGCACCGGAGGGGGCCCCTCCCTCGTCGAGGCGCACACGTACCGGATGCAGGCGCACACCAACGCCGACGACGACACCCGCTACCGCGATCGCACGGACGTGCAGGCCTGGACCGCCCGCGACCCGCTGCTGCGGCTGCGCGCGCATCTCGCCGGCAGACAGCTCCTCGACGACGCGGCCGAGGAGAGGATCGCCGCCGAGGCCGAAGAGGTGGCGGCCGCGCTCCGCACGGCGCTGAACACGGACGCCGATCACGACCCCGAGGACCTGTTCCGGTTCGTCACCGCGACCCGCTCGCCGCAGCTCGAGGAGCAGTGGCGGATGCTGCGCGACGAGATCGACCGGGCTTCCCTCGCCGACGCAGGAGGCCACCGATGACGCTCGCACACGACGACATCCGCCTCGACACGGCCCACGCCGAGCCGGCGGTGCAGACGATGACGATGGCGGCGGCGCTCAACCGCGCCCTCGCGGACGCCCTCGCCGAGGACCCCGACGTCGTCGTCTTCGGCGAGGACGTCGGGGCGCTCGGCGGTGTGTTCCGCATCACAGACGGGCTCACCGCGCGGTTCGGCGAGGACCGCTGCTTCGACACCCCGCTGGCCGAGTCCGGCATCGTGGGCACGGCGGTCGGCATGGCGATGAACGGCATGCGGCCCGTGGTGGAGATGCAGTTCGACGCCTTCGCCTTCCCCGCCTTCGAGCAGATCGTCAGCCACGTCGCCAAGCTCGGCAACCGCACGCGCGGGGCGATGCGGATGCCCATGGTGATCCGCATCCCGTTCGGCGGCGGCATCGGCGGCGTCGAGCACCACTGCGACTCCTCCGAGGCCTACTACGCGCACACGCCGGGCCTCACCGTGGTGTGCCCGTCCACGCCGCAGGACGCGTACTCGCTGCTGCGCGCGGCGATCGCCTCTCCCGACCCGGTGGTCTTCCTCGAGCCGAAGAAGCTCTACTGGTCCAAGGGCGAGGTGGACACCTCGCGGACGGCCGAGATCGGGACCGCGCACATCGTGCGGGACGGCACCGACGTCACCGTGATCGCCTATGGCGCCTGCGTGCCGCTCGCGCTCGAGGCCGCGGAGATCGCGGCCGGCGAGGGGCGTAGCGTGCAGGTCGTCGACGTCCGCAGCCTCACCCCGTTCGACGACGCCATGGTCACGGCCGCGGTGCGCTCCACGGGCCGGGCGGTCGTGGTCGCCGAGGCTCCCGGGTTCGCGAGCGTCGCCTCCGAGATCCAGGCGCGCGTCTTCGAGCGCTGCTTCGAGTTCCTCGAGGCGCCGGTGCGCCGCGTCACCGGGTTCGACACCCCGTACGCGCCGCCGAAGCTCGAGCACTGGTACCTGCCGGATGCCGACCGCATCCTCGACGCGATCGACTCGCTGCACTGGGAGGACGAGTGATGAGCACCCTCACGTCGCACGTGTTCCGTCTGCCCGACCTGGGCGAGGGGCTCACCGAAGCGGGCCTGGTGCAGTGGCTGGTGCAGGTGGGCGACACGATCAGGACCGATCAGGCGATCGCCGAGGTGGAGACCGCGAAGAGCGTGGTCGAACTCCCCTCCCCCTTCTCCGGCGTCGTCACCGCGCTACACGGCGAACCCGGTGACACGATCCCGGTGGGCGCTCCGGTGCTCGAGGTGGCGGATGCCGTCCCCGCCCCTTCCCCGTCGTTGAACGAGCCGGGCTCCCTTCCCCGGCCGTTGAGCGAGCGCGGCGTAGCCGAGCGAGACGAAACGCCCGCGCCTCACGCAGCTTCCGCGCAGGAGACCTACCGCACCGAGGAGCGCGCCGGCTCGGGGAACGTCCTGATCGGCTACGGCACCTCCGAGCGCACCACGAGCGGGCGCCGCCGGCGGCCCCGCGAGGCCGCACCCGCCGCGGTGTCAGGACGTCCGCAGGAATCCAGGACGATCTCGCCGGACGCATCCGCAGAACGTGCCGACGTCCAGACGTCGGATGCCGCGGCGCAGGCCGCCGCACCACGGCCCGGCGAGGCGCGCCGGCCCGTGGCCGTCCGCTCGCCGCTGGTGCGCCGGCTGGCGCGGGACCTCGGGCTGGACGTGCACACCATCACGCCGACCGGCCCGGACGGCGCCATCACGCGCGCCGACGTGCTGCGGGCGGCGGTCGATCACGCGGTGGACGGCGTCGCCGCGGCGTCCGCGGGCGCGGCCACCTCCGGGGCCCCGGCCGCCTCCGCATCCGACGCCGCATCTGCGGCATCCGGGACCGCCGCGGGCACACGCGACGCCGTCGCGGGACTGTCGGTCCGCGCCCGTGAGCGCCTCAGTCCGCTGCGCAAGGCGGCCAGCGCGACGTTCAGCCGCAGCCGCGCCGAGATCCCCGAGGCGACGGTCTGGGTCGATGTGGACGCCACGCGGCTCTGGGAGCTGCGCGCGGAGCTGGCCGCGGACGGCCGGGCGCCGTCGCTGACCGCGCTGATCGCCCGCTTCGTGCTCCTCGCCCTCGCCGACCATCCCCTGCTGGCGTCCCGGCTCAGCGAGGACGGGCAGGAGATCGTCACCTTCGACGGCGTGAACCTCGGCGTCGCCGCGGACACGCCGCGCGGCCTGATGGTGCCGGTGATCCCGCGCGCGCACGAGCTGACGGTCGACGAGCTCGACGCCGCGCTCCGCGAGCTCGCCGAGACCGCCCGAGCCGGCGGCATGCCGCCCGAGCGCCTGCGCGGCTCCACGTTCACCATCAACAACTACGGCGCCTTCGGCGTCGACGGCTCCGCGGCGATCATCAACCACCCCGAGGTGGCGATCCTCGGCGTGGGCAGGATGATCGAGCGCCCCTGGGTCGTCGACGGCGCCATCGTGCCGCGGCGGATCGCGCAGCTCTCGCTCGTGTTCGACCACCGCGTGTGCGACGGCGGGTACGCCGCCGGCTTCCTGCGCCGGGTCGTCGAGCTCATCGAGCATCCGCTGCGCGCCTACGGGCGCGTCTGACGGGCGCGCACCTTCCGCGGTCCGCGCATCCCCTGGTGCCGTTCTGTCGCTTCAGGGCCCCGGAAGCAGCAGGACGGCACAAACAGACGGGAGCGATGGGGGCGTCTGACCCCGGCCCGTGAGTGGCGGCCGGGCGGGACGAGCGCCCGCCCGGCCGCCGCGCTCAGCGCGTGCGCGTGCCCGCCGTGCGGGCGGCCTCCACGTCGACGCTGTGGGTGTCCAGCGGAACACCCTTCGTCTCCTTCACCAGCGTCACCGCCACGAGCGAGACGATCGTGATGATCAGCACGTACACCCCGATCGACCACGACGTCCCGGTGTTCTGCAGGAGCAGCTGTGCGATCAGCGGTGCGAAGGCGCCGCCGAGGATCGCGCCCAGCGCGTATCCGATCGAGACGCCCGAGTAGCGCACGTCCGCCGGGAACATCTCCGCGTACAGCGCCGACTGCGGACCGTACGAGAGACCCAGCCCGATCGTGAGGACGAAGAGCGCGATGAAGTACAGCCCGACGTTCCCGGTGTCGATGAGGAACCACATCGGGATCGCCCACACCGCGATCAGCCCGTAGCCGATCTGGAACGTCCGCACTCGGCCCAGCCGGTCGGACAGCCAGCCGCCGGTCATCGTGAAGATCAGCCATCCGAACGACGCCAGCGTCGTCATCAGCAGCGCCGTCGGCTGCGGCATCCCCACCACGGTGGAGACGTAGGTCGTGAAGAACGCGATCAGCAGGTAGCCGGCGGCGTTGTTGGCGATGAAGATCAGCGCTGTGAGCACCACCTCGCGCCCGTGGTGCCGGAACAGGGTCGCCAGCGGCGCCGAGGACTCGCGCTTGCGCTCGAGCAGCTCCTTGAAGATCGGGGATTCCTCGACGGCGCGGCGGATGATGTACCCGACGACGATCAGCACGATCGAGAACAGGAACGGCAGCCGCCAGCCCCACGCCAGGAAGGCCTCCTCGGTCATGCTGGAGCGCAGCACCCACATCGTGAACGTGGCCAGGATCATGCCGATCGGCACGCCGATCTGCGGGTAGGCGCCGAACAGGCCGCGCTTTCCGGCCGGCGCGTGCTCCACCGACATCAGGGCGGCGCCGCCCCACTCGCCGCCGGCCGAGAAGCCCTGCAGCACGCGCAGCAGCACGAGCATCACGGTGGCCAGGACGCCGATGTCCGCGTAGGTCGGCAGCACGCCGATCAGCGAGGTGGCCAGACCCATCAGGATGAGGGTCAGCACCAGCATCCGCTTGCGTCCGAGCCGGTCGCCGAGGTGACCGGCGATCACCGCGCCGAGCGGCCGGAACAGGAACGAGATGCCCAGCGACGCCCACGAGGCGATCTGCGCGCCGGTCGGCCCCAGCGGGGCGAAGAACAGCCCGCCGAAGACGAGGCCGGCGGCCTGGGCGTAGATGAAGAAGTCGTACCACTCGATGGTCGTGCCGACGAGGGTGCCCGCGAGGACGCGGCGCTCCTCGCGACGTCGGATCGCTGTATCCGCCATGTGAACTCCATTGTCCGGGTAATCCTGACCGATCGTTCAGTCAGTGTCAGCGGGGTACATCGTGCGCACCCTCGCGCGCACCGGGATGTTGCGCTCGCCACCGCGCCTTGCGACCGCTCCGCCGTCCTGTCATGATTTACTGACCGATTGGTAGGGAAAGATGCGCAGCATCGACCCGCCGTTCCACGCGATGGAGATGGAATATGACGGATGCCTTCCTCGTCGGCGGTGTGCGCACCCCGATCGGACGGTACGGCGGGGCGCTCTCGAGCGTGCGCCCCGACGATCTCGCCGCCCTCGTGGTGCGCGCCGCCATCGACGGCGCCGGGGTGCCGGACGACGCCGTGGAGGAGGTGATCCTCGGCGCCGCGAACCAAGCCGGCGAGGACAACCGCAACGTCGCCCGGATGGCCGTGCTGCTCGCCGGACTCCCCGACGAGGTGCCGGGCGTCACCGTCAACCGCCTGTGCGCCTCGGGCATGTCGGCGATCGCGATGGCGGCGCAGGCGATCCGCGCCGGCGACGCCGAGCTGATGGTCGCCGGCGGCGTGGAGTCGATGACCCGCGCCCCGTGGGTGCAGGCGAAGCCGGAGCGGTCCTGGGCGAAGCCGGGCGAGGCCTTCGACACCTCGATCGGCTGGCGGTTCGTCAACCCGCGGATCGCCGCGCGCGAGAAGGCCACGTTCTCGATGCCGGAGACCGCCGAGGAGGTCGCTCGTCGCGACCGGATCTCGCGCGCTGATGCCGACGCGTTCGCGCTGCGCAGCCACCAGCGCGCCGTCGAGGCGCGCGACGCCGGCCGCTTCGACGCCGAGATCGTGCCGGTGCCCACGCGCACCGGCGAGGTGACCGTCGACGAAGGCCCGCGCCGGGACACCAGCGCGGAGGCGCTGGCGGCGCTGCGCCCGGTGGTCGCGGGCGGCGAGGTGGTCACCGCCGGCAACTCCAGCTCGCTCAACGACGGGGCATCCGCCGTCGTCGTCGCGAGCGCGGAAGCCGTGCGCCGCTACGGCCTGACCCCGCGCGCCCGGATCGTCGCCTCCACCTCGGCCGCTCTTGCCCCCGAGATCATGGGCCTCGGGCCGGTTCCGGCCACCGAGCGGGCCCTGCGCCGGGCCGGGCTGTCGGTCTCCGACCTCGGCGCGGTGGAGCTGAACGAGGCGTTCGCCACCCAGTCGCTCTCGTCCATCCGCCGGCTCGGCCTGGACCCCGAGATCGTCAACCGCGACGGCGGGGCGATCGCGCTCGGGCATCCCCTCGGCTCGAGCGGATGCCGCATCGTCGTCACCCTGATGGGCCGGATGGAGCGCGAGGAGGCCGGTCTCGGCCTCGCCACCATGTGCGTGGGCGTCGGCCAGGGCACCGCGATGATCCTGGAGCGGGTGGCGTGACCGGCCCGCTGCTCGTGGAGCGCGGCGCGGACCGCGTGGTCGCGACCCTGAACCGGCCGGAGAAGCGCAACGCGATCGACCAGGACACCGTCGACGCGCTGCACGCGCTGTGCGCCGAGCTCGAGGAGGAGCCGCGCACCCTGATCCTCACCGGCTCCGGCGGGGTGTTCGCCTCCGGCGCCGACATCGCCCAGCTGCGGAAGCGACGGGCCGAGGACGCCCGGCGCGCGATCAACGCGACCGCCTTCATCCGCATCAGCGAGCTGCCGATGCCGGTGATCGCGGCGGTGGCCGGATACGCCCTCGGCGGGGGCGCGGAGCTGGCGTACGCGGCCGACATCCGCATCGCCGCCCCGACCCTGCGGATCGGGAATCCGGAGACCGGGCTCGGCATCATCGCCGCGGCCGGTGCGACCTGGCGGCTGCCCGAGATCGTCGGAGCGGCGCGCGCGAGCGACCTGCTGCTCACCGGCCGCATCCTCGACGCCGACGAGGCGCTCGCGTGGGGGCTGGTGTCGGCGATCCACCCGGCCGACGAGCTGCTCGCCGCGGCGCACGCGATCGCCGACCGGGTCGCCGCGAACGACCCGCTCGCCACCCGGCACACCAAGCGGGCCCTGCGCGCCCCGCGGCACGAGCATCCGGACATCGAGAAGGAGCTGCAGGCCGAGCTGTTCGAGTCCGGCGAGAAGCACCGCCGGATGACGGAGTTCCTGGAGCGGAGGAGCGGACGATGACCCTGCAGGTGCCGGACCGGGTCGGCGTCCTCGGCGGCGGCCGGATGGGCGCGGGCATCGCCCATGCGTTCCTCCTCGCCGGCGCGCGCGTGCACGTCGTGGAGCGGGACGGGCAGAGCGCGGATGCCGCGCGGGAGCGGATCCGCGACAGCATCCGCCGCTCCGTCGAGCGCGGACACGCCACCGAGACCGAGGACGTGATCGCGGACCGCCTCAGCACCGGGACGGATGCCGGCGGCTTCGCCGGGCACGCCCTCGTCGTCGAGGCCGTGCCCGAGGACCGGGGACTGAAGGAGGAGGCGCTCGCCCGGGCGGAGGCGGCTCTGGGCGGCGACGCGGTGCTCGCCACGAACACCTCGTCGATCTCGATCGACGACCTGGCCGCTTCCCGGCGGCATCCCGAGCGCTTCCTGGGGCTGCACTTCTTCAACCCGGTGCCGGCGTCGGCGCTCGTCGAGGTCGTCCGCGGGGCGGCCACGGACCCGGCCGTCGTCGAGGGGGCCCGGGGCTGGGTGACCGGTCTCGGGAAGACGGCGATCGTGGTGCGCGACTCCCCCGGGTTCGCCTCGTCGCGACTGGGCGTGATGCTCGGCCTGGAGGCGATACGGATGCTGGAGGAGGGCGTCGCCAGCGCCGAGGACATCGACGCGGCGATGACGCTCGGCTACCGGCATCCGGTCGGCCCGCTGCGCACCACCGACCTGGTCGGGCTGGACGTGCGTCTGGGGATCGCCGAGGAGCTCGCCGCGGCGCTCGGCCCGCGATTCGAGCCGCCCGCCCTGCTGCGCCGCATGGTCGCCGAGGGCAGGCTCGGCCGCAAGACCGGACACGGCTTCTACGAATGGAACGAGGACGAGAGATGACCGACTACCTCCCCAGCTACGTCCAGGGCGAGTGGTGGACCCCGGACCTCCGGCCGGACTCCGGCACCGGTGCAGAGGGACCGCACGCCACCGAGGTGCGCGACGCGTCGACCGGCGAGGTGATCGCGCGCGTCTCCACCGACGGGCTCGACATCGCCGGCGCGCTCGAGTACGCCCGCACGGTCGGGCAGGCGAGCCTGGGGGCGCTCACCTTCCACCAGCGCGCGCTGCTGCTCAAGCAGTTCGCCCTCGCCCTCACCGAGCGCAAGGACGAGCTCTACGCGCTGTCCGCGCGCACCGGGGCGACGAAGACGGACTCGTGGGTCGACATCGACGGCGGCATCGGCGTGCTGTTCTCCTATTCGGGCAAGGGCCGTCGGGAGCTGCCGAACAGCACCGTGTACGTCGACGGGCCCGTCGAGCCGCTCTCCAAGGACGGGTCTTTCCTGGGCCGTCACGTGTACACCCGGCTGCCCGGCGTCGCGGTGCAGATCAACGCGTTCAACTTCCCGGTGTGGGGGTCGCTGGAGAAGCTCGCGCCCGCGTTCCTGGCCGGCGTACCCACCGTGATCAAGCCCGCCACGCCCACCGGCTACCTCGCCGAGGCGATGGTGCGGATCCTGGTCGACGCGGGGCTGCTGCCCAGCGGGTCGGTGCAGCTCATCAGCGGGAGCGCGCCGACCCTGCTCGACCACCTGCGCCTAGGCGACCTGGTCGGCTTCACCGGCAGCGCCTCCACCGCGGAGAGCCTGCGCACGCACCCCGCGGTGCAGACCGGCGGGGTCCGCTTCACCGCGGAGACCGACTCGATCAACGCGTCCGTGCTCGGCACGGACGCCGTGCCCGGCACGCCGGAGTTCGACGCCTACGTGCGCCAGCTCGTGATCGAGATGACCAGCAAGGCCGGCCAGAAGTGCACCGCGATCCGCCGTGCCGTGGTGCCCGCGGCGACCGCGGATGCGGTCGTCGACGCGGTCCGGGCGCGGCTGGAGGAGAAGACCGTGCTCGGCGACCCGCGCGCCGAGGGGGTGACCATGGGCCCGCTCGCCTCGGCCGCCCAGCGCGACGAGGTGCTCCGTCAGGTGGAGCGGCTCACCGCCGGCGGCGGGCGGATGGTGATCGGCTCCACCGCGTCCCCCGAGGTGCGACGTGCGGACGGCAGCACCGGCCCGGCGCCGGAGGGTGCCTTCGTGGCGCCCATCCTGCTCCGCTTCGACGACGCGGAGGCCGACGTCGTGCACACCGTCGAGGCCTTCGGTCCGGTGTCCTCGCTGATCACGTACGACACGATCGCGGAGGCCGCCGACATCGTCGCCCGCGGCGGCGGGTCGCTGGTCACCAGCATGGCCACGCACGACCCCGAGCAGGCGGTGCAGCTGGCGCGCCGCATCGCCCCCTTCAACGGCCGGATGCTGCTGCTCGACCGCGACGACGCCCGCTCCTCCACCGGGCACGGCTCGCCGCTGCCCACGCTGGTGCACGGCGGACCGGGGCGCGCCGGCGGCGGCGAGGAGCTCGGCGGCATCCGCGCGGTGCTGCACCACATGCAGCGCACCGCAGTGCAGGGGTCGCCGGAGATGCTCACCGCGCTCACCGGCATCTGGCATCCGGGCGCCTCCGCGCGTTCCGAGGGCACGCATCCTTTCCGCAAGTCGCTGGCCGAGCTGCGCATCGGCGATCAGATCGTCTCCTCGTCGCGCGAGGTCACCCTCGAGGACATCGAGACCTTCGCGCACTTCACCGGCGACACGTTCTACGCGCACATGGACGAGAAAGCGGCCGCCGCGAACCCGTTCTTCCCCGGCCGGGTCGCGCACGGCTACCTGCTGGTGTCCTGGGCGGCGGGCCTGTTCGTGGACCCCGAGCCGGGGCCGGTGCTGGCCAACTACGGACTGGAGAACCTGCGCTTCCTCACCCCGGTGTCACCCGGCGACGAGATCCGGGTGGAGCTCACGGCGAAGCAGATCACCCCGCGCGAGACCGACGACTACGGCGAGGTGCGGTGGGACGCGGTGATCAAGAACCAGGACGACGAGATCGTCGCCACGTACGACGTGCTGACGCTGGTCAGCAAGGAGCGGGTGTCCGAACCCGTCCCCACCCCCTGACAGGCCGATGACCCCCTGATACCCGACCGAACCGGAGCCCCGATGTCGACGATGACCGGAACCGCCGCCGAGCTCGACCCCGCCGAGCGGCTGAGCCGCCCCGAGCTGGAGGCGCTGCAGCTGGAACGGCTGCAGTGGACCGTGCGACACGCGTACCAGAACGTCCCGCACTACCGCCGCGTGCTCGACGAGGCCGGGGTCTCCCCCGACGACATCCGCTCGCTCGCCGACGTGCGCCGCCTGCCGTTCACCACGAAGGAGGATCTGCGCCGCAGCTACCCGTTCGGCATGTTCGCCGTGCCGATGGCGCAGGTGCGCCGCATCCACGCATCCTCCGGCACGACCGGACGGCCCACCGTGGTCGGCTACACGCAGCGCGACCTGGACAACTGGGCCGATCTGATCGCCCGGTCGCTGCGCGCGTCCGGCATCCGTCCCGGCATGAAGGTTCACAACGCCTACGGGTACGGCCTGTTCACCGGCGGTCTCGGCGCCCACGCCGGCATCGAGCGGCTGGGTGCGACGGTGATCCCGGTCTCCGGCGGGCAGACGGCGCGGCAGGTGCAGCTGATCCAGGACTTCCAGCCCGACGCGATCCTGTGCACGCCCAGCTACC
Organism: Microbacterium neungamense; assembly: GCF_024971095.1. NCBI lineage: Bacteria > Bacillati > Actinomycetota > Actinomycetes > Micrococcales > Microbacteriaceae > Microbacterium > Microbacterium neungamense. The sequence goes on along the minus strand of NZ_CP069717.1, from coordinate 600,613 downwards.
TGCCCACCATCGCGGACGCGATGGAGGCCGCCGGCGTCGACCCGACGTCCACCTCGCTCAAGGTCGCCGTGCTCGGCGCCGAGCCCTGGACGAACGAGATGCGCGCCGAACTGGAGCGGCGTCTGGCGATCGACGCGGTCGACATCTACGGGCTGAGCGAGGTGATGGGCCCGGGCGTGGGCAACGAGTGCGTGCAGACGAAGGACGGTCCGCACATCTGGGAGGACCACTTCCTGCCGGAGGTGATCGGCGAGGACGGGGAGCCGCTGCCGGACGGCGAGCTCGGCGAGCTGGTGTTCACCTCGCTCACCAAGGAGGCCTTCCCCGTGCTCCGCTACCGCACACGCGATCTCACCCGCCTCCTGCCCGGCACCGCGCGGCCGGCGATGCGGCGCATCGAGAAGATCACGGGACGCAACGACGACATGATCATCCTGCGCGGGGTGAACATCTTCCCGACCCAGATCGAGGAGCTGGTGCTCGGCATCGAGCAGCTCACCCCGCACTTCGTCATCGAGCTGAGCCGCGAGGGGCGGATGGATGCCATGACGGTGCGCATCGAGCGGCATCCGGCGCTGGACCGCGAGGTGTGCGAGGCGGCGGCCACCGTGCTGGCGCAGCGCATCAAGACGCACATCGGCTCGAGCGTCGCCGTCCGCGTCGAGGAGCCGGGCGCGCTGCCGCGCAGCGAGGGGAAGTACAAGCGGGTGTACGACCTGCGGCAGCAGCCGGCTCCGCGCGTCGCTCAGCGCAGGACGGCGGATGCGGCGGCGCGCGCGTCCGCCGCGGTCGCGGCCTCGAGCGCGGCGTCCGCGGCGGCCCGGCACTGCTCGGCCGTGACCGCCGCGAGCGCACGGGCGACGCGGCCGAGGGCGCGGGGCGTCATCGACAGGCTGGTGGCGCCGAGGCCGACGAGCACGGGCGCGAGCCGCGGATCGCCTCCCGCCTCCCCGCAGACGCCGACCGGGGCGCCGGCCGTCTGCCCGGCCGAGCCGATGGTCGCGATGAGGCGCAGCACGGCCGGCTGCCAGGGGTCGTTGAGCGCGCCGAGCGCGGGATGCTGCCGGTCGGCGGCCATGGCGTACTGGGCCAGGTCGTTCGTGCCGATGCTGACGAAGTCGACGACCTCGAGCAGCTCCTCCGCCATCAGCGCCGCGGCGGGCGTCTCGATCATCACCCCGACCCGTTCCAGCCCGGCGGCCCGCGCGGCGGCCGTGAAGTCCCGGGCCTCCTCGATGGTGGCGACCATGGGCGCCATCACCTCGACGTGCGCCTGCTCCTCGGCGGCGGCCAGGGCGAGCGCGCGGAGCTGGTCGTGCAGCAGGGCGGGGTTCCGCCAGGAGACGCGCAGTCCGCGCAGGCCGAGGGCCGGGTTCTCCTCGTGCTCCGGGGTCGCGAACGGCAGCGGCTTGTCGGAGCCGGCATCGAGCGTGCGGACGACGACCTTCCTGCCCGCGAACGGCGTGAGCACGCCGCGATAGGCGATCGTCTGCTCCTCGACCGTCGGCGCGGCGGCCCGGTCGAGGAAGCAGAACTCCGTGCGGAACAGCCCGATCCCCTGCGCCGCCGCCCCGGCGGCCTGCACCGCGTCGGCCGGGCCGCCGACGTTCGCCAGCAGCGGGAGCGGTGTGCCGTCGGCGAGGCGCCCGTCGCCGTCGAAGGCGCGGGCGTCCGCGGCGGCCCGTGCCGCGGCGAGCTCGTCCTCGGCCGGGTCCATGGTCACCGTTCCCGTCTCGCCGTCGACGAGCACGAGCGTGCCGTCCGGGATGCCGGCGGCTCCGGGCGCGGCGACCACCGCCGGCAGGCCGAGGGCACGGGCGATGATCGCGGTGTGCGAGGTCGGGCCGCCCTGCTCGGTCACCAGCGCGGCGCAGGCACTCCCTGCCAGCGCGGCGGTGTCGCTCGGGGCCAGGTCGGTCGCGACGAGCACGAACGGAGCCTCCCGCTCCGGCACCGAGGCCGGCTCCCGCCCGTGCAGCACGGCGACGATCCGGTTCCGGATGTCGCGCACGTCGGCGGCGCGCTCGGCCGTCCGCCCGCCCAGCCCGACGAGCGCCTCAGCCTGTGCAGACGCGGCCTCCCACACGGCACGTGCGGCGGAGAGGCCTTCCGTGCGCACCCGGGCGGCGGCATCGGCGACGAGGTCGGGGTCGGCGGCGAGGAGCCGGGTGGCGTCCAGGATCGCGCGGGTCTCGCCGGAGGCCGCCTCGGCGCGTGCCGCGAAGCCGGCGGCCACGGCGGCCGCCGCCGGGGCGATGCGGGCGGCCTCCGCCTCGCGCTCTGCGGCGAGGAGCGGATCGGCCGGCTCCGGCTCGGCGATCGCCGGGGACGGATGCGCCACGGGGGCGGCGGCGACCCCGGGGCTCACGCCGCGACCGCGCAGCACGGTTCCGGGTGGCAGGGCGGCGCCATCATCGGGCGCGGGGCTCTCTCCGGCATCCGCGTCATCGATCGGCGCGGCGGATGCCGGGATCTGCCGCGCGCGGGTGACGTCGCGATCCGGCCCGGGCCTCGCACGCGTTCCGCTGCCCTCCCCGCCGGCCCCCGCCGCGATCTCCTCGCCGAACCCGTCGGCGAACAGCGCGGCGATGCGCTCCACCGCCGCGTCGGCACCCGCCCCCGAGCCGCGCACCTGGACCTCGTCCCCGGCGCGCGCCCCGAGCGCCAGCAGGCGGGACAGGCTCGCCGCCCCCGCCTCCGGGCCCGCGGGCAGTCGTCGCAGGCGCACGTCGGCGCTGCCGGCGGCCTCGGCGATGAGCGCGGCCGGGCGGGCGTGGATGCCGAGCGCGTTGCGCACCCGGACCACCCGCACGGTCTCGGGCCCTGCCGGCGCGGCGATCGAGGCGCCCGCCGAGCCGGATGCCGCCGCGATGTCCTCCCCGAGATGGGCGGCCTTCGCCTGCAGTGCCGCCTCGGCCTCCGCGGCGACCGCCTCGAGCGGTGCGCCCGCCGACGCGGACACGGCCGCGGCGAGCATCCCCTCCACGAACGGCGCCGGCACCAGCCGCACCGGCACGTCGCTGCTGCGCAGCTCCAGGGCGAGCTCGGCGCTCATCACCGCCGACCCGAGGTCCATCAGCACCAGCACGCCGTCGCACCGCGCCGCCAGCTCGTCGATCGCAGCGGCGACGAGCACGGCGTCCGTGCCCAGGATCGGGCGGCCGTCGGCATCCGTCCCCGCCCCCGCCGCCACCCGCAGCGGGGCACCGTCGCCGGGGACCATCTGCAGGGCGAGCTCGCGCGCCGCCTCCGCGAGCCCCGCGCTGTGCGAGACGGCGACGATGCCGATCATCGCGCGGCGGCGGCGTCGGCGAGCGTCCGGAACAGCAGCGCGGTGGACGCCGCGCCGGGGTCGAGGTGACCGACGCTGCGGTCCCCGAGGTAGCTGGCGCGGCCCTTCCGCGCCACCAGCGGCTCGGTCGCATCCCGTCCGGATGCCGCGGCATCGGCCGCCGCGAGCGCCGCCTCCTTCAGGCCGGCGCCCTCGCCGATCGCGGCGTCGAGCGCGTCCAGGGCGGGCGCCATGGCGTCGACCATCGTCTTGTCGCCCGGCTCGGCCTTGCCGCGGGCGATGACGCCGTCCAAGCCGGCCCGCAGCGCGACCGCGAGCGCGGCGGCGTCCAGCTCGCCCACGCCGCCCGCAGTCGTTCCCGCGCGCAGGAAGAACGTGCCGTACAGCGGTCCGCTCGCGCCGCCGACCGAGCTCACCAGGGTCATCCCGACGGTCTTCAGCAGCTCGTCGATGGCCCCCGGCGTTCCGGCGTCGAGCTTCTCGGCGGCCGCGGCCATGCCCCTGGCCAGGTTCGCGCCGTGGTCGGCGTCGCCGATCGCGGAGTCCAGCTCGGTGAGCCAGTCCCGCTTCTCGGTGACGGTGTCGCGGAAGCGGCGGATCCAGTCGGCGAGCGCGGCGGTGTCGAGGGTGTCGGTCATGTCGGTGCTCCTTCTCGGCGGGTCGTCTCAGCGGATGGGTCGGAGAGATGCCGCGCGGGCCAGGTCACAGGCCCCAGCGCAGGCCCGGCGTGCGCACCGGCGCGTCCCACAGCCTCAGCAGCTCGTCGTCCGCCTTGAGCACGGTGAGCGAGCAGCCGGCCATGTCGAGCGAGGTGATGTAGTTCCCCACCAGGTTCCGGGCGATCCGCACCCCGGCGTTCTCGAGCAGCGCGGCCACCTCGCCGTACATCAGGTACAGCTCGATCAGCGGCGAGCCGCCCATGCCGTTCAGCATCACGATCGCAGGAGCTCCGGCGGCGTCCAGGTCGCCGAGGATCGGGTCGACGAGCTTCTGCGCGATCTCGTGCGCCGGGGCGAGCGGCTCGCGGTGACGTCCGGGTTCGCCGTGGATGCCGATGCCGATCTCCATCTGATCCTCGGGCAGGTCGAAGGTCGGCTTGCCGGCGGCGGGGACGGTGCAGCTGGTCAGGGCCATGCCCATCGAGCGGCCCTGCCCGTTGATGCGCTTCGCGAGTTCGACGACGGATGCCAGGTCGCGGCCCTCCTCCGCGGCGGCGCCGACGAGCTTCTCCAGCAGCACGGTGAGCCCGACGCCGCGACGGCCTGCGGTGTACAGCGAATCCTGCACGGCGACATCGTCGTCCACGACCACCGTGCCCACCTCGATGCCGTCCATCGCGGCGAGCTCGGCGGCCATCTCGAAGTTCATCACGTCGCCGGTGTAGTTCTTGACGATGTGCAGCACACCCGCGCCGCGGTCGACGGCCTTGGTGGCCGCCTGGACGCGGTCGGGCGTCGGCGAGGTGAACACCTGGCCGGCCACGGCGGCATCGAGCATCCCGTACCCGACGTAGCCGCCGTGCAGCGGCTCGTGCCCGGAGCCGCCGCCCGAGACCACGGCGACCTTGCCCTCGTCCTTCGGCGTGGCGCGGGTGATCACGTGCGTCTCGAGGTCGACGGACAGCTCGGGATGCGCCAGGCTCACCCCGCGCAGCGACTCTACGAGCACGTCCTCGGGGGCGTTGATGAGCTTCTTCATGGGTCGATCTCCTTCGATGACAGGGCGACGGACCGTCCCCCTGTCGAACATGGTCCGCGCCGCGGACGATGTCAACAGGGACCGCGATCCGCCCGCCGCGGCCCGCCGCGCTCTACCGTGGAAGGATGATCACACGCGAGCTCGCCCTCCAGCTGCGGGATGCCGGCCTCGTGTGGCATCCCGCCCCCGGCGACCGGTTCCAGCTCGACCTGCCGGACGAGGTCGAGCTGGAGGTGGAGGCCGACGTCTTCACAGTCAGCGAGATGACGATCGAGGCCCGCCGGACCCCGACCGGCACCATCCTCGCCTTCAACGGCACGACGGAGTGGGCCCTGGACTCGGTCACGCTGGCCGACGCGGTGTGGCTGCCTCAGGAGGAGCAGCTGCGCCGGCTGCTGGGCGGCACGTTCCGGGCGCTGCGCAGGCTCCGCGACTCCTTCGTCGTCGAGATCGAGGTCCTGGGCGACGACCTCCGCTTCGAGCATCCGGACCCCGCCGAGGCGTACGGCCTCGCCCTGCTCGCTCTGCTCCGCCGCGCGCAGTGACCCGCGGCCGGACCCGCGGACGGGCGCGGCGTCTCAGCGGTCGGTGGTGAAGGAGCGGCCGCGCACCTCGGCCACGATCTGCCCGGTCTCGTCGACCACGCGGATGTCGTAGAGCCCGGTCCGGCCCCGCCGCATCCGCCGCTCCGCCGTGGCCGTCAGCCGCTGCCCGGCCGTCGTCGAGGCGAGGAAGGCGATGTCCGCGCCCTGCGCCACGGTGATGCGGTCGTCCTCGTTGCAGGCGATCGCGAAGGCGGTGTCGGCGAGGGTGAAGACGAGACCGCCGTGCGTGATCCCGAAGCCGTTCAGCATGTCCTCGCGGACGGTCATCGACACCACGGCGCGGCCGGGCTCGTCCAGCTCCACGACCATGCCGAGCGCGGCGGATGCCCGGTCGGCGCGCAGCATGGGCCGCAGCTCCGGCGCCTCCGTCCCGATATCGGCGGAACGACCGTCCATCGGCACACCTCCCGTGCGTCTCCCGTGCGTCGAGCCGAGCGCCGCATCGCCCCGTGTGTGATGCTCGTGCGTCCTCGGCGGATGTGTGCAAGAATAACCTAACGATCGGTTAGTAAAGAAGTCCCGATTCGAGGAGTCGACGATGACGAGCCCCGCAGACCTCACGCTCGTGGCCGATGAGCCGGACGCCCAGGCTCGTTTCGACGAGCTCATCGCGCACGAGCAGCGCATCGAGCCGCGCGACTGGATGCCCGACGCGTACCGCAAGACGCTGATCCGGCAGATCTCCCAGCACGCGCATTCCGAGATCATCGGGATGCAGCCGGAGGGCAACTGGATCACCCGCGCTCCCAGCCTGAAGCGCAAGGCGATCCTGATGGCGAAGGTTCAGGACGAGGCCGGCCACGGGCTGTACCTCTATTCCGCCGCCCAGACGCTCGGCATCAGCCGCGAGGAGATGATGCAGCAGCTCCTCGCCGGCAAGGCGAAGTACTCCTCGATCTTCAACTACCCCACCCCGACCTGGGCGGACATGGGCGCGATCGGCTGGCTCGTGGACGGCGCCGCGATCTGCAACCAGGTGCCGCTCTGCCGCGCCTCGTACGGTCCGTACGGGCGTGCGATGGTGCGCATCTGCAAGGAGGAGTCGTTCCATCAGCGGCAGGGCTTCGAGATCCTGCTCACGCTGATGCAGGGCACCGACGAGCAGCGCGAGATGGCGCAGGACGCCGTGAACCGGTGGTACTGGCCGAGCCTGGCGATGTTCGGCCCGCCGGACGACCAGTCCCCCAACTCCGCCCAGTCCATGGCGTGGAAGATCAAGCGGTTCTCGAACGACGAGCTGCGTCAGCGCTTCGTCGGGATGCTGGTGCCGCAGGCGGAGATCCTCGGGGTCACGCTGCCGGACCCGGAGCTGCGCTGGGACGAGGAGGCCGGCCGCTGGCACATGGGCGAGATCGACTGGGACGAGTTCTACGAGGTGCTGCGCGGCAATGGCCCGTGCAACGCGGAGCGGCTGGAGCGCCGGCGCAGCGCGCACGAGGAGGGCGCCTGGGTGCGTGAGGCCGCCGCCGAGTACGCGCGGAAGCAGTCGCTGCGCGCGGAGGTGGCGTGATGCTCGAGGACACCTGGCCGCTGTGGGAGGTCTTCGTCCGCGCGAACCGCGGGCTCAGCCACGTGCACGTCGGTTCGCTGCACGCCCCGGATGCCGCGATGGCGGTGCGCAACGCCCGCGACCTGTACACCCGGCGCGGCGAGGGCGTCTCGATCTGGGTGGTGCCGGCGGATGCCATCACGACGAGCGATCCGGATGCCAAGGACGCGTTCTTCGAGAGCCCGGCGGGCAAGAACTACCGGCACGCCGTGTACTACACCGCGTCCGAGGGGGTGCCGCACCTGTGAGCACGCCCCGCCGCACCCCGGACGCCGAGCCTGTCGAAGCGTCCCCGCACGACGTCCACGTCTCCGTCGACGAGCTCCGGCTCGCCGAGGAGCTCGCCGGCGCCGGCGGCCGCGCCCCCTCGGCGGACGTCGCCGAGTACGCGCTCTGGCTCGGCGACGACGCGCTCATCCTGTCGCAGCAGCTCGGCGCCTGGATCTCCCGGGCCCCCGAGCTCGAGGAGGACGTCGCGCTCGCCAACATCGCCCTCGACCTGCTCGGGCACGCCCGCTCCCTGCTGCGCTACGCCGGCTCCTGGGACGGGCGCAGCGAGGACGACCTGGCCTACTTCCGCGACGAGCCGGAGTTCCGCAGCAGCTGGCTGGTCGAACAGCCCAACGGCGACTTCGCGCAGACCATCGCGCGGCAGTTCGCGGCATCCGCGTACATGTACGAGCTGTACTCCTCGCTGCGCTCCTCCACCGATGCGACCTTCGCCGCCATCGCCGCGAAGGCGGTGAAGGAGGTCGACTACCATCGCGACCACGCCGTGCAGTGGGTGCTCCGCCTCGCCGGCGGCACCGACGAGTCCCGGCGCCGGATCATCCGCGCCCTCGGCGACGTGTGGCCCTACGTGGACGAGCTGTTCCGCGACGAGCCGCTCATCGACCGGCTGGAGGGCGTCGCGGTGCGACCCTCCTCGCTGCGCTCCGGCTTCGACGCCGTCGTGGAGACCGTGTTCGCCGAGGCGGGCCTGGAGGCTCCCGCCGGCCCGGCGTCCTCGGCCGGCGGCCGGCGCGGGTCGCACGCCACCCCGTTCGGGCATCTGCTCGCCGAGATGCAGGTGCTCGCCCGACGGCATCCGGGGGCGACATGGTGACGCAGCACGCTCCCCACCGGACCGCGCGGGCGCAGGAGGCGCGCCGCATCGCGGCATCCGTCCTCGACCCCGAAGTGCCGGTCCTCACCATCGAGGATCTCGGCGTCCTCCGCGAGGTCGAGGTCACCGAGCGCGAGGGCCGAGAGCACGTGCGGGTCGACATCACGCCGACGTACAGCGGATGCCCGGCGATGGACGCGATCCGCGACGACATCGTGCTGGCGCTCACCGCTGCCGGGTTCGGCGACGTCGAGGTGCGGCTCGTGCTGTCCCCCGCCTGGACCACCGACTGGATGAGCGAGGAGGGCAGGCGCAAGCTCACCGAGTACGGCATCGCGCCGCCGACCGGGCGGGCCGCGCACCGGCAGGGCCCGATCCGCCTGGCGCTGAGCGTGCGCTGCCCGCGCTGCGGGTCGCTGGACACGCGGGAGGTGTCCCGCTTCGGCTCCACCTCGTGCAAGGCGCTCTACGAGTGCCGGGCGTGCCTGGAGCCGTTCGACCACTTCAAGGTGATCTGATGACGACGCTGTTCCGCGTGCCCGCCTCGGCGCCGGCGCGGCCGCCCCGTCTGCCGGCGCGCGAGGAGCGCCATCGCGCCCGCTTCCACACCCTCACCGTCTCGGACGTGCGCCGCCTGACCGACGACGCCATCGAGGTGACGTTCACGGTGCCGCCGGAGCTCGTGGACGAGTACCACTACCTGCCCGGCCAGTACGTCGCGCTGCGCGTGCACCTGGAGGGGGCGGAGGTGCGCCGGTCGTACTCGCTGTGCCGCCCGCCCGCCCCGGCGGCCGAGGGCGAGAGCACCACGCTCAGCGTCGCCGTCAAGCGCGACGAGGGCGGGCTGTTCTCGACCTGGGCGCAGACCGAGCTGACCCCGGGGTTCCGGATCGACGTGATGAGCCCGCAGGGGACGTTCACCTCCGGCCTGCAGGAGCTCGACGGCGCGCACGTGGCCGGCATCGCGGCCGGGTCCGGCATCACGCCGCTGATGTCGCTGGCGCACGACCTGCTCGCGGCATCCGACACCACCCGGTTCACGCTGCTGTACACGAACCGGTCGACCAGCGACGTGATGTTCCTGGAGGACCTCGCCGAGCTCAAGGACCGGTATCCGACGCGGCTCGTGCTGCACCACGTGCTGTCCCGCGAGCAGCGCACGGCGCCGGTGCTGTCGGGACGGATCGACGATGAGAAGCTACGCACGATCCTGCGCACCCTGATCCTGCCGTCGACCGTGGACGAGTGGTTCCTGTGCGGGCCGTTCGCGCTCGTCGACCTGTGCCGGGAGGTGCTGGCCGACTTCGGGGTACCGCGGGAGCACATCCGCTTCGAGCTGTTCACCACCGGCGACGCCCCGGCCGAGCGCGGTCCGCGCCCGGTGCAGGTGCGCCAGGGCGAGAAGACGCACCGCATCGAGATCCGCCTGGACGGTGTCTCCTCCACCGTGGAGAGCCCGGTCGATGCGCACGAGTCGGTGCTGAACGCCGCGCTGCGGGTGCGGCCGGATGCCCCGTTCGCCTGCTCGGGCGGGGTATGCGGCACGTGCCGTGCGCGCGTGCTGGAGGGCAGCGTGACGATGACCGAGAACTACGCCCTCGAGCCCGACGAGATCGAGCGCGGGTACGTGCTCACCTGCCAATCGCACCCCACCACCGACCGCCTCGTGGTGGACTACGACGTGTGACACGAGGGCTCGGGCCCTGGCGAGCCCGTCGAAGGGTCCCTGAGCCCGTCGAAGGGTCCCTGAGCCCGTCGAAGGGTCCCTGAGCCCGTCGAAGGGTCCCTGAGCCCGTCGAAGGGCACGGAAGGAGCATCCATGATCGATCTCGACATCGCGGACGACGTCGCGCACGTGACGCTGAACGCGCCTGCCAGGCTGAACGCCCTCGACGAGCAGGCGCTGCACGACCTCGGCCGCGCCTACGAGGCCGCAGCGGATGCCGGAGTGCGCGCGCTCGTGCTGCGCGGCGAGGGCCGGGCGTTCTGCGCGGGCCGCGACATATCGCAGGTCGACCCGCGTGACGACGACGTCATCGGCTACCTGGGCGGAGTGGTGACGCCGCTGCTGAAGCGGATGTCCGCCTTCCCCGCGCCGACCTTCGCCGTCGCGCACGGCGCCTGCCTCGGTGTCGGTCTCGGCCTGCTGATCGCGACCGACGTGGTGTACGTGGCCGAGTCGGCGAAGATCGGGTCGCCGTTCGCGGCGCTCGGGGCCACGCTCGACTCCGGCGGGCACGCGCTGTTCGTCGACCGGCTGGGCGCGCACCGCACGCTCGACCTCATCTACAGCGGCCGCCTGATGTCGGGCGCGGAGGCGGTGGCCGCCGGGCTCTTCTCCCGGTCCTTCCCGGACGACGAGGTGGGGCAGGCGACCGAGGAGGCCGCGCAGGCCGCCGCCCGGGGCGCGACCCGGGCGTTCCTGGCGAGCAAGGAGCTCGTCGCCCGCATCCGCGACGAGCGGCTCGCCCTCTGGGACGCCATCGACATCGAGAACGCCGCCCAGGCCGCGCTGTGCGACACGGACGACTACCGCGAGGGCTTCGCCGCCTTCCAGGAGAAGCGGCGGCCCCGGTTCCGCGGCCGCTGAGCCCGCACCCGGGTCCGATGGAGGGTCGGCCCGGTGTCGGCGGTGGGTGCGAGAATGCGGGGATGAAGCTCTCCGAGCTGGTCGCCACCGCCGACGAGGTCGCGGCGACGTCGTCGCGGCTGGCGAAGATCGACGCGCTCGCGCGGCTGCTCGCCCGTGCGGAACCCGGCGAGATCGCCGCGCTCACCGGGCTCCTCCTCGCCGCCCCGCGGCAGGGGCGGCTCGGCGTCGGCTGGCGCGGACTCACGGCCCTCGAGGCCGAGCATGCGGATGCCCCGTCGCTGACGATCGACGACGTGGACGGCGCTCTCGACCGCCTCGCGACGGCATCCGGGACCGGCTCCGCGGCCACGCGCACCGCGGTGCTGCGCGATCTCGCCTCGCGCGCGACGGCACCCGAGCGGGACTTCCTCGCCCGGGCGATGCTCGGCGAGATGCGCACCGGCGCCCTGTCCGGAGTGCTGCTCGACGCGATCGCGCGCGCCTCGGGGCACCCGGCGGCGACGGTCCGGCGCGCGGCCATGCTGTCGGGCGACCTCGGCGAGACGGCCGTCGTGGCGCTCACCGGCGCCGCCGGCGAGCTCGAGGAGGTCGGGCTCCGGGTCGGCCGCCCGGTGCTGCCGATGCTCGCCGCGACGGCGGCCACGCCGACCGCGGCGCTGGAGATCACCGGCCGGGCATCCGTGGAGTACAAGCTCGACGGCGCCCGCATCCAGGTGCACCGGCGCGGCGACGAGGTCGGCGTCTACACGCGCAGCCTCGCCGACATCACACACCGGGTCCCGGAGATCGTCGAGATCGTGCGCGGACTGCCCGCCCGCGAGCTGATCCTCGACGGCGAGACCCTGTCGCTGGACGAGGACGGCGGACCGCGTCCGTTCCAGGAGACCATGTCACGCTTCGGCGCCGAGGTGTCCCGTGAGCTGCTGCTGCGGCCGTGGTTCTTCGACGTGCTGCACGTCGACGGCCGCGACCTCATCGACGAGCCGCTCTCCGTCCGCCTCGCCGAGCTCGAACGCATCGCCGGCGAGTGGCGGATGCCCGGCGTCGTCACCGCCGATCCGGATGCCGCGGAGGAGCTGTCCCGCCGGGCCCTGGCCGCCGGGCACGAGGGCGTCGTCGTCAAGGCGCTCGACTCCCCCTACACCGCGGGACGGCGCGGCAAGTCCTGGGTGAAGGTGAAGCCCGTGCTCACCTACGACCTCATCGTGTTGGCCGCAGAGTGGGGGTCCGGCCGGCGGCGCGGGATGCTCTCCAACCTCCACCTCGGCGCGCGCGACCCGGACGGCGAGTTCGGCGAACCCGGCGGCTTCGTGATGGTCGGCAAGACGTTCAAGGGGCTCACCGATCAGCTGCTGCGCTGGCAGACCGAGACGTTCCCGCAGGCGGAGACGCATCGCACCGGCTACGCCGTGCACGTGCGCCCGGAGTTCGTGGTCGAGATCGCGGTCGACGGGGTGCAGCGGTCCCCGCGCTACCCGGGCGGGATCGCGCTGCGGTTCGCGCGCGTCAAGCGGTACCGGCCCGACAAGCAGCCCGCCGACGCCGACACCATCCAGACTCTGCGCGCCCTGCTGCGCGGGTGAGGGGCGCCGCCGGCGACTCCACCGGCGGCCCGAGGCGCACTGGGTACCATGCGCCCATGGCAGCCATGACGCACCTGTACAGCGTGATCCCGGCATCCGACCTGCGCGTCTCGGTCCCCTGGTACCGCGACCTGTTCCAGCGCGAGCCCGACGACGCGACCGGCGACGAGATCCTCTGGCACATCACCGACAGCGCCTGGATCGCCCTCGCCGAGCAGCGGCAGGCCGGCGGCGCGCAGCTGACGATCGCCGTCGACGGGTTCGGCGTGCTGCTCGCGCGTCTGCAGCGGCTGGGCGTCGAGCACGAGCCCGTGGAGCAGTACGGCAACGGCGTGCGGCACGTCGTGCTGATCGATCCGGACGGCAACCGCATCGCCCTCGCCGGCATGTGAGCCGCACGTGAGCGCGGCTCGGAAGTGCCGTCAGGCGGACGGCGCCAGGCCGAGATCCTCTTCGCGCACCGTGCCCTTGTACGACCACGGGAAGTTGATCCACAGGTCGGTGGCCTTCCAGGCGTAGTCCGGCTCGATGATCGTGGTGGGCTTGGTGTAGATCGTCACCGAGCGCACGTCGGCGCCCTTCTCCTTCAGCAGCTGCACCGCGAGCGCGAGGGTGCGCCCGGAGTCGGCGACGTCGTCGACGAGCAGCACGCGGCGGCCGTCCAGGTAGGCCATGTCCAGCTCGGGCGGGAGCACCTCGGGCGCGTCCAGCACCGTGCCGATGCCGGTGTAGAACTCGACGTTGATCGCGCCGCAGTTCTTGGCGCCGAGTCCGTACGCGATGGCTCCGGCGGGCAGCAGCCCCCCGCGCGCGATCGCGACGACCACCTCCGGCACGAAGCCGCTGTCCAGGATCGTGCGCGCCAGCTCCCGCGTCGCCTCTCCGAAGCCGTCCCAGGTGAGCGTCTCGCGCTCGATCGGTGCATCCGTCATCCGTTCATTCTCCCGCATCCGGATGTCCGTCGATGACGAGAGCGGCCCCGATCCGCCCGCAGGTGCGGTAGAAACGAAGGAGGGCGTCGCCCTCCCGATGCGCGATGCCCGTGACAGTGCTCTCCGAGGTCCTCATGTGCCGACTCTTCGCCTTCGTCTCCCCCGACCGCTCCACCGCCGAGCGGGAACTCGGGGAGACCGGGATGGAGAGCCTCCGCTCGCTGGCGCGCCTGCACGGCGACGGCTGGGGCTGGGCGGGCGTCGAGCGCACCGGCACCGCACCCGAGGTGCGCACGTCGCCGCGCTCGGCATCCGCCGACCCGGCCTTCGCGGATGCCATGGCGGAGGACGTGCACGCGGCCGTGGTGCACCTGCGCTGGGCGACGTCGGGCCTGCCGATCACCGCGGCGAACACCCACCCGTTCCGCATCGGCGACGTCGCCTTCGCCCACAACGGCACGCTGAAGCCGATCGGCCGGGCGCGGGAGCTGCTCGCGCCGGCATCCCTCGCCGCGATGGTCGGCGACACCGACAGCGAGATGTACTTCCGGCTCATCCGCGAGCAGCTCGACGCCGGCGTGCCGCTGTTCGAGGCGACCCTCACCGTCGTCCGGCGGCTGCGCGAGGCGTTCCCGCTGGCCAGCCTGAACGCGCTGGTGATGGACGCCGAGCAGCTGGTGGTGGTGCACGCGAGCGCACTGAGCATCCTCTCCGACGACGACCTGGGCGCGATCGCCCGGCTCGACCGGCTGCCCGACGAGCACAACGAGGACTACTACGCGCTGCGCTGGACGCAGGATCCGGACGGCACCGTGCGGATCGGCTCCACCGGCGTCGCGCGTCCCGAGTGGCCGGCGATGCCTGCCGAGTCGGTCACCGCCATCCGGCTGGACGACCGCACCAGCGTCACCGTGCAGCTCGCGGGCGCCGAGGCCCCGTTCGCGACCTCCCGACGCTAGAATCGACTCGTCCGGACCCCGGTCCGGTGCCCGAAAAAGGGGCACGAAGCGCTCCGCGACGACGCGCGAGGCGAGACATATACGGAAGCGCATCATTCTCCGTCCCGTCTCGAAAGGCTCCGTCATGCCCAGCGTCTCCGCCCACGTCGCCCTCACCCTCGCCCGCCACGTCGACCACGTCTTCGGCGTGATGGGCAACGGCAACGCCTACTTCCTCGACGCCCTCGAGAAGCAGACGGATGCCGCGTTCACCGCGGTCCGTCATGAGCAGGGCGCCGTGGTCGCCGCCGACGCCCACTACCGGGCATCCGGCCGGATCGCGGCCGCCACGTCCACGTACGGCGCCGGCTTCACGAACACCATCACCGCCCTCGCCGAGGCGGTGCAGGCGCGGGTGCCGCTGGTGCTCGTGGTCGGCGACGAGCCGACCTCGGGTCCGCGGCCCTGGGACGTCGACCAGATCGCGCTCGCCTCCGCCGTCGGCGCCCGCACGTACACCACCGGCCGCGCGGATGCCGCCGCGACCACCGTGATCGCGGTCGAGCATGCGCTCACCTACCGGGTGCCGGTGGTGCTCGCGATCCCCTACGACGTGGCCGCGCTCGACGCCGGCCCGGTGCCGGAGGCGCCGCAACCGCGGATCCCGGAACCGGTCGCCCCCAAGGGCGAGTTCGCCGAGGGGATGCTGGACGAGCTCGCGGAGGCCTTGCGCACCGCCGAGCGTCCCTTCCTGCTCGCGGGGCGGGGCGCCTGGCTCGCCGGCGCCGGTCAGGCGCTGGGGGCGCTCGCGGATGCCACCGGCGCACTCACCGCTTCGACGGCCCTCGGCCGGGGCGTGTTCCCGGACACTCGGTACGACCTCGGCGTGACCGGCGGATTCGGCGCGGACGGGGCGATGGCCCTGATCCGCGAGGCCGACGTCGCCGTGGTGTTCGGCGCGTCCCTGAACCAGTTCACGATGCGGTTCGGCGAGCTGTTCGCCCCCGGAACCCGCGTGTTCCAGGTCGACGTGGCTCCCGCGGCCACCCATGCGCACATCGGCGGATACGTCCGCGCCGACGCCCGGCTCGCCGCCGAGGCCCTGGTCGCCCGGCTCACCGCCCCCGCCGCATCCGACTCCCCCGCCACGGCATCCGTCTCCCCCGCCGGATCCGCCCCCGCCGCCGCAGCATCCGACTCCGCCCCGGCCGCATCCGACTCCCCCGCCGCGGCATCCGTCGCGCGGGAAAGTGCGCTTCCCGCGGACGAATCCGCCGCAAACGGCCGCGCGAACCGCACATCTCCGCGTGAAGCGCAGCGCCGCCCCTGGCGCGAGACCGTCGACGTCGCCGCGGCACGCGCGTACGAGCAGGGCGACGAGCTCGCCCCGGACGGTCGCCTCGACCCGCGCTCGGCGGCGCGCCGCATCGGCGAGCTGCTGCCCGAGGACCGCGTGGTGGTGTCGGACGGGGGCCACTTCATCGGCTGGGCGAACATGTACTGGCCGGTGGCCTCGCCGGACCGGATGATGATGGTCGGCACGGCGTTCCAGTCCATCGGTCAGGGCTGGCCGAGCGTGGTCGGCGCTGTGCGCGCCCGCCCGGAGACCACCGTGGTGCTGACCTCGGGAGACGGCGGCGGCCTGATGGCGATCGCCGACCTGGAGTCCGCGGTGCGCGCCGCCGGCGGCCACGGCATGGCCGTGATCTGGAACGACGCGGCCTACGGCACCGAGGTCAACCTGTACGGCCTGAAGGGACTGGCCGAGGAGCCGATGCGGATCCCCGAGGTCGACTTCGCCGCGCTGGCGCAGGCCGTCGGCGCCGAAGGCGTGGTCGCGCGCACCCTCGCCGACCTCGACCGGCTGGCCTCATGGACGGCCGAGGACCCAGCATCCCGCCGCTTCCTCGTGCTCGACCTGCGCATCTCCGGCGCCGTGATCGCCCCGTACCAGCGCGAGATCATCCGCGTGAACTCCTGACCTTGGCCGGACAAAGGGGGAATGCAGGCTTATGTCGGAGGTACCCTTCAGAATGAATGCAGCATGGAGAGGGGGCAAGCATGACCATCATCGAGACGACGACGCGTGAAGAAGCGACCGCCGAGCGGGATCGCATTCTAAGGACCCTAGCGGAGCGATACGGCACGGAGGATCGCACAGTCCTGCGTGAGATCAGCGTTTCCGGCGAGATGCCCCTCGACGACGTCGGCGCAGTCGACGAGCTCATCGGGTTCGATTTCCTCCTCAAGCGGGCGTGACAGCACCCGAGGACGTGCTGCACAACGCAGTCCGTCAGTTTGCCGAAGACATTACGGCGACCGTGCAGGCTGTACTCCAAGACGTTACGTTGCATGCGACGACGGAAAGTGTCAAGGCGGGTGAGACAGATTCCGTCAGGCGGTCTGTATGAGGGCCTCCTGTGAGGGCTGGTTGATCCAGGCGGCCTCGGGCAGCTTGGGCGCCTGGGGTCGGCGGTGGCCGAAGCGCTCGGGACGGGCGGCGTAGGCCGCGTCCAGGGTGGCCTGGCGCTGGGCGCGGACCTGCCCGGCGGTGCCGAAGTGGACGCTGGCGGGGGTGTGCAGCCCGATCCCGCAGTGGCGGTGCTCGTGGTTGTAGTAGGCGAAGAACTGCTCGGCGAACGCGCCGGCGTCGGCCAGGGACCCGAAGCGCTCGGGGAAGACCGGGGCGTACTTCAGCGTCTTGAACGCCGCCTCGCTGTAAGGGTTGTCGTTCGACACGTGCGGGCGGGAGTGCGACCTGGCCACCCCGAGGTCGACGAGCAGCTGAGCGACCGGTTTGGAGGTCATCGAGGTCCCGCGGTCGGCGTGGATCGCCTCCGGCACGCCATGGATGCCCATGGCGTGCTCGAGCAGGTTCTTGGCGATCTCGGCGTCCTCGCGGGCCGCGATGGTCCAGCCCACGACGAACCTGGAGAAGATGTCGAGCACGACGTACAGGTCGTAGTACACGCCCCGCTCCGGCCCCTTGAGCTTTGTGATGTCCCAACTCCACACCTGCCCCGGCGCCGTCGCGACGAGCTCGGGCCGGGTCCGGGGCGGGTGGCTCGCCTGCCGGCGCCGTTCCCCGGCCATGTCGTGCTCGCGCAGGATCCGGTGCATCGTGGACATCGAGCACAGGTAGGTGCCCTCGTCCAGCAGCGTGGCCCAGACCTGGGCGACCGACTTGTCCGCGAACCGCTGGCTGGTCAACACGGCCAGCACGTGGGCCCGCTCGGCGGCGGACAGCTTGTTCGCCGGTGCCGGCCGCGGTGTCCGTGGACGTGGCGGTGGCGGGTTCTTGGCCCGGTAGTGACTGGCGCGGGAGCGACCCAGCAGCGCGCACGCAGCCGCGGTGCCGACGTGCTCGGCCAGCCCGTCGACGGCCGGGTTGATCACCGCGGCGACCGCGGCGGCTTGTCCGCGCTCTCGGAGAGCGTCTCCAAGAGCGCGTGTGCTTTTCCCATCAGGTCCAGCGCCGCCCTGGTCTTGGCCAGCTCGGCCTCGGCCTTCTCCGCCCGGGCCCGTAGCGCCTGCAGCTCCCGCTCGCGCCGGTCCCGCGGCTTGCTGCCCAGCCCGGACAGCGAGCCGGCGGCCGCGGCCTTGCGCCACTCGATGATGTGGGAGGTGTACAGGCCCTCCCGGCGCAGGATCTCCCCACGCCCAGAGCGGTCCGCGGCGTCGTACTCGGCCAGGATCGCCGCTTTGAACTCGGCGGTGAACGTCCGCCTCTTGGGCCGGTCAGCACGAGGAGCCATAGCCCCATCATCGGTGCCGACGTCAGCAACCGTCATCGTCATCTCAGTATTGGTCCGTTCTCGCCCCGTGCAGTGCGAAGGTCAGCAGTGCTGGTGTCTCACCCCATCCTGACGCACGGGGCCCACCCGGCCGGACAGATCCTGGGAAAGGCACCCCGCCGAAGCGGGAGGCCAGGCGATTCAAGAGTCACGACCAGACGGAGCACCAGCACCCACCCTGCCAGCCGACCCCAGGCCAGCCACTTCAGAGACTTACAGCCGATTCAGATGAACTGTCCGCCACCAGGCAGATCAAGTGTCTGCGCGCCGAGCTGGACGTCGTCCGCACCGAGCACAATGGCTCACGACTGCACTCGGGCATCGGCTACGTCACCCCACTGGACGAACACGAGGGCCGCGGTGAAACCATCCGCCGCGCACGCCGCGAAGGCCTCGCCCGAGCCGCCGTCCAGCGCCTTGCCTACCATCAAGCACAGTGGAAGAATCAACCCAAACTAGGAGACCCCGATGTTGTTTGATCCCACGGCCTAAACCGGACAAAGACGCTGACACAGGACACTCCCATGACCCCATCCCACGCCATGGCCGGCGCGTTCCAACCGGACCTGCATCCGGTCGCCGACAGCCTCACCCTCTCCGCCTTGGTGGCGGCGCTACCCCTGCTGACCGTGTTCGTCACCCTCGGCCTCCTGCGCTGGAAGGCGCACTGGGCGGGGCTCACCGCGCTGGCAGTCGCGATCCTGGTGGCCACGGCTGCGTTCAAGATGCCGGTCGGCCTCGCGGCACTCGCAGCCACCCAGGGAGCGGCCTTCGGCCTCTTCCCCATCATGTGGATCGTCTTCACCGCGATCGTGCTCTACCAGGTGACCGTCGCCTCCGGGCGGTTCGAGGACCTCCGTGCCACGTTCCACCTCATCTCGGACGACCCGCGCATCCAGGCGATCATCATCGCCTTCTGCTTCGGCGGCCTCCTCGAGGCCCTCGCCGGCTTCGGGGCACCTGTCGCGATCACTGGTGTCATGCTCATGGCGGTCGGCTTCTCGCCCCTGCGCGCCGCGACCGTCGTGCTCCTGGCCAACACCGCTCCGGTGGCCTTCGGCGCGATCGGCACTCCCATCATCACCGCCGGTGCACTCACGAACATCCCCTACACCGAGATCGGCGCCTACGTGGGCCACCAGACGCCGCTTATCGCCGTCTTCGTGCCCCTCCTGCTCGTGCTGATGGCGGGCGGTCGACGCGGGGTCCAGGAAACCTGGCCCATCGCGATGGTCGTCGGCGTGACCTTCGCGGTCTTCCAGTGGCTCTCGGCCACCTACATCTCGGTCGAGCTCACCGACATCATCGCGTCCCTGGCCAGCCTCGCGGCCGCCGTCCTCTTCCTGCGGGTGTGGAAGCCGACCGGGCGCCAGGCGGCGCTGTCGACCCTGGCGAGGGAGCGCGAACAGGAACTGGCCACGGTCGGCGAGTCCGGTGCGGCCAGCCGCATCACCGGCAGTGAGGATGTCACGTCCGCCGCACGACCCGCCTCCGCGACCGGCCGGGGCGGGCGCGACGCCCACGAGGTGTCCCTAGCCGAGCTCGACGCGCGCGCCCGCTCGCTCACCGCCGGCCGGATCAGCATGGCTCTCCTCCCCTATGTGCTCGTCATCGTCGTCTTCGCCCTCGCCAAGCTCGTGCCCGCAGTGAAGGACTGGCTGGCCGGCACAGACGTCAAGATCCCGTGGCCCGGCCTCGCGGACCAGGTGCTGACGCATGGGGGCACCCCGAACGCGTCCGCCGTCTACACGCTGTCGTGGCTGAGCTCACCCGGGACGATGCTCCTCATCTGCGCCCTGGTCGTGTCCCTCATCTACGGCATCGGCCTCAAGGGACTGGGACGCGAGCTGGTCGGCACTGCTCACAAGATGCGATGGGCCTTCCTCACCGTGGCGTCGGTCCTGGCTCTCGCCTACGTCATGAACCTCTCAGGTCAGACCATCACGATCGGCACCTGGATCGCTGGCGCCGGCGCGGCCTTCGCCTTCCTCTCGCCTCTGCTCGGCTGGATCGGGACGGCGGTGACCGGCTCGGACACCAGCGCCAACGCCCTCTTCGCCACCCTCCAGCAGACCGCCGCCACCGAGGCCGGCATCGACCCGACCCTGCTGGTCGCCAGCAACACCTCCGGCGGCGTGGTGGGCAAGATGATCAGCCCGCAGAACCTCACCATCGCGGCCACGGCCGTCGGCTTGCTCGGCCGCGAAGCCGACATCCTGCGCAAGGTCCTGCCCTGGAGCATCGGCCTCATCACGGCCGTCTGTCTCCTCGTCGGGCTCCAGTCCACCGTTCTTGCTTGGATGCTCCCATGACAACGACGTCACGCCCGGCGGCTGCGGACCTCAAGGTCGCCCTGTTCGCCACGTGCTTCAACGACACGATGTGGCCCGAGACGCCGAAGGCCACGGTCCGCCTGCTGAAGCGGCTCGGCTGCCGGGTGGAGTTCCCGATGGAGCAGACGTGCTGCGGGCAGATGCTGACCAACACCGGGTATGCCGCGGACGCCGTCCCGCTGGTGCGCCGGTTCGCCGACGTGTTCGAGGACTACGACGCCGTCGTGGCGCCGTCCGGGTCGTGCGTCGGCTCGGTGCGTGAGCAGCACCCGATGATCGCCCGCGGGTGCGGGGACGCCGCTCTGCTCGGCCGGGTGCAGGAGGTGGGGCCCAAGGTCTACGAGCTGTCGGAGTTCCTCGTCGACGTCCTCGGTGTCACCGATGTCGGCGCCTACTTCCCGCACCGTGTCACCTACCACCCGACGTGCCACTCGCTGCGCATGCTGCGGGTGGGCGACCGCCCGCTTCAGTTGCTGCGGGCGGTGCGCGGCATCGACCTCGTCGATCTGCCCGGCGCGGAGGAGTGCTGCGGCTTCGGCGGCACCTTCGCGGTGAAGAACGCCGACGTGTCCATCGCCATGGGCGCGGACAAGGCGCGGCACGTCGTCGAGACCGGCGCCGAGGTCCTCGTGGCCGGCGACAACTCGTGCCTGGCCCACATCGGCGGCATCCTCGGCCGGCAGCGCTCCGGCGTGCGGCGCATGCACCTCGCCGAGATCCTGGCGTCGACCGAGGAGGACCCGGCATGAGCAGCGCGACCCCGGGGGCCGCCACCGACCCACCCACGGGCGACGTGGGGCTGGGCCCCGCGGCATACCCGGACCGCACCCGTGGTGCCGTGGGGGCACCGGTGCAGACGACGTCGCCGACGTTCGTGGGAATGCCGAAGTTCCCCAAGGCCGCCCGGACCGCCCTGGCCAACACCCAGCAGCGCCGCAACCTGCAGCACGCCACCCACACCATCCGCGCGAAGCGGGCCGCGGTCGTCGGCGAGCTCCCCCACTGGGAGGCGCTGCGCGCCGCCGGTGCGCAGGCCAAGGACGAGGCGCTCACCCACCTCGGCGACTACCTCGAGCAGCTGGAGGCGAACCTGACGGCGCGCGGAGCCGTGGTGCACTGGGCCCGCGACGCCGCCGAGGCGAACAGGATCGTGCGCGACATCGTGACCAGCAAGGACACCGACGAGGTCGTCAAGGTCAAGTCGATGGCCACACAGGAGATCGAGCTCAACGAGGCGCTGGAGGAGGCCGGCATCCACGCCTGGGAGACCGACCTCGCGGAGCTCATCGTGCAGCTCGGCCACGACCGGCCCAGCCACATCCTGGTCCCCGCCATCCACCGCAACCGCAGCGAGATCCGCGAGATCTTCCGGCGCGAGATGGCCAAGGTCGGCCGTCCGGCACCCGACGACCTCACCGCCGAGCCCGCCCGGCTCGCGGAGGCCGCCCGGCTGCACCTGCGCGAGAAGTTCCTGCGGGCCAAGGTCGCCGTCTCGGGCGCCAACTTCGCCATCGCCGACACGGGGACGCTCGTCGTCGTCGAGTCCGAGGGCAACGGCCGGATGTGTCTGACCCTGCCCGAGACGCTCATCTCGGTCGTGGGCATCGAGAAGGTGCTCCCGACGTGGGACGACCTCGGCCCGATGCTGCAGCTGCTCCCCCGGTCGAGCACCGGTGAGCGGATGAACCCCTACACGACGATGTGGACGGGCGTCCACGACGGCGACGGCCCCCGGGAGGTGCACGTCGTCCTCCTCGACAACGGGCGCAGCCACGTGCTCGAGGACGAGCTCGGGCGCCAGGCCCTGCGGTGCATCCGGTGCTCGGCGTGCCTCAACGTCTGCCCGGTCTACGAGCGCACCGGCGGCCACGCCTACGGCTCCGTCTACCCCGGGCCCATCGGCGCCGTGCTCAACCCGCAGCTGCGCGGCACCGCGAGCGACGTCGACAAGTCGCTGCCGTACGCCTCCAGCCTGTGCGGCGCCTGCTTCGACGCCTGCCCGGTGCGCATCAACATCCCCGAGCTCCTCGTCGAGCTGCGCGGCAAGGTCGTCGAGGAGGCCGGCCCCACACCGGAGGCCGCGGCCATGAAGGCGACCGCCTGGCTGCTGTCCGACCCGAAGCGCCTGACGCTCGCGCAGAAGGCGGCGACCGCGGCGGGTCGGGTGCTGGGCAAGCGGACGATCCGTTCCGTGCCGGGGCTCGGGGCCTGGACCAACGCCCGGGACGTGCCGACGCCACCGACGGAGACCTTCCGGCAGTGGTGGGCACGCGAGCACGAGAGCGAAGGGGGCGAGCGGTGAGCGCGCGCGAGGAGATCCTGGCCCGGGTCCGCGGGGCCGTGGCGGACGTGACCACCCCAGCGGGTGCGCGTGGGCCCGCTCCCACGGTCGAGACCACCGCGGTGGGCCCTGCCGAGACGCTGGCGCTCTTCGCGGAGAACGTCGCCGACTACCGGGCGACGGTCGTGCGCGTGGAGCCGCAGGACGTCGCTGCCGAGATCGCGGCCGCGTTGCGTGCCAACGGGTGCCGCAGCGTGGTGTTACCGACCGGCGTCGAGCCGTCCTGGCGGGACGCCGTCGCGGAGGTCGCGCAGGTGCTCCCCGAGGCAGAGGCGGCGACGGCGGCCGAGCTCGACGCGATCGACGCGGTGGTGACCGGGTCCGCCGTCGGCATCGCCACGACCGGCACGATCGTCCTCGACCACACGGCCGACCAGGGCCGGCGGGCCCTGACCCTGGTGCCCGACACCCACGTGTGCGTGGTCCGCGCCGACCAGGTGGTGCACGACGTCCCCGACGCGGTGGCACGCCTGCGCCCGGCAGCCGAGGGACCGCGGCCACAGACGTGGATCAGCGGACCCAGCGCCACCAGCGACATCGAGCTCGAGCGGGTCGAGGGCGTGCACGGGCCGCGGACCCTGGTCGTCATCATCGTCAGCAACGCCGGCGACGGCGAATGAAAGGACGCCCATGAGCGCCAACGTCGTGTGGTTCAAGGACCTCGGACTCGGTGACGTCGAGTCGGTGGGAGGCAAGAACGCCTCCCTCGGCGAGATGGTCCAGCTGAAGCGCCTGTAAGTCTCTGAAGTGGCTGGCCTGGGGTCGGCTGGCAGGGTGGGTGCTGGTGCTCCGTCTGGTCGTGACTCTTGAATCGCCTGGCCTCCCGCTTCGGCGGGGTGCCTTTCCCAGGATCTGTCCGGCCGGGTGGGTGCCGGCGCCGACCCTGCCCACTCCGATGGCTTGATCAGAAGCTTGCCCGACCGTTCACGGCGGTCGTGGCCCATTACAGGCCTGCCTCGAAGTGACCATTCCCGGGTCGACGCCAGCAGTGACGTCAACCCAGTGGAGAGGATCACGGTCACCATGACCATCGTCGCAAACACGTTCGCGTATGTCATCGGCGCGGACACCCATTCCAGAACACACACTCTCGCCGTGCTCGACGCGCGCACTGGCGCCAGAGTGGACACTCGGACCTTCCCGACGACGCCGGCGGGATTATCACGCGCGGTCGCGTGGATCGCTCGGCGCACCAGCGGGCTGGCCGATGTGCTCGTAACGATCGAGGGCGTCGGCTCGTATGGCGCCCGGCTCGCGAGAGCATGCCAGGACGCCGGCTACCGGGTCGTGGAGTCGTTCCCGACAGCGGCACGTGAACGTCGCGGACGAGGCAAGAGCGACGAGATCGACGCGGAACTGATCGCCCGCTCCGTGCTCGGCGTCGATGCCGACAACCTCCGTGATCCGCGTCAGGACGCGGGAGTCCGCGCGGCGCTGCGGGTGCTGATCGGCGCCCGCGACCTCATCAACCTCGAACGCACCAGGTCGATCAACGCCTTGACCGCGCTGCTTCGAACGGTCGACCTCGGCATCGACGCCCGCGCCTCGCTCACCAAGAAGCAGCTCGCGGCGATCGAGTCCTGGCGCACGCGACAGGAGGACCTCGCGACCGCGACAGCCCGCCGGGAAGCGATCCGGCTGGCCCGACGGGTTGCCGTCTGCGATGAGGACCTCGCTGCTAACCGTGACGCGATCACCGCGCTGGTCGCCGCCAGCGACGCCGCAATCCTGCTCGACGAGCCCGGGATCGGCGCGATCAACGCGGCCGTGATCATCGCCGCCTGGTCACACCCCGGCCGGGTCCGCTCCGAAGCAGCGTTCGCCGTGCTCGCCGGCGATGCTCCTATGGATGTCAAGTGGTGAGGGCGGTGTAGATCTCGCGGGCGATGAGGCGTTTGAGGCAGCGGATGATGTCCTTCTTCGAGAGGCCCTCGGTGGTGCGTCGGGCGGCGTAAGCGCGGGTTCTGGGATCCCAGCGGAGCCGGCAGAGCACGATGCGGTAGAGCGCGGCGTTCGCGTGGCGGTCGCCGCCGCGGTTGAGGCGGTGTCGGTGGGTTTTGCCTGATGAGGCGGGGATGGGCGCGACGCCGCAGAGCATCGCGAATGCGGCTTCGGAACGGAGCCGGCCGGGGTTCTCGCCAGCGGTGACGAGCAGTTGCCCGGCGACATCGGCGCCGACCCCGTTGAGGGCGAGCAGCCGCGGGTTGATGTCCGCGACGAGAGGGTCGATGAGTGCGTCGAGTTCGGCGATCTCGGCGGTCAGCGACTGGTGGCGGCGTGCGAGAGCGCGCAGCGCGATCTTCGATGCCTGCTCGGGTTCGTCGGCGCGTGTGGTGTCGGGACGTGCAGCGGCACATACCTCGATCAGCTCCCGGTCTGACAGCCCCCGCAACCGTTCGCGGAGCGCGTCGGGTGCGGTGACGATGATCGCCTTCATCCGGCGTTGACAGTCGGCGCGCTGGGTCACGGCGCTGCGCCTGGCGATCCGCAGATTGCGGAGCGCTTCCACCTTCCCTGCTCGGTCCTTCGGGATCCCCGATCGTGTGCCTGCCAACGCTGCCCGGGCGGCAGCTTCCGCGTCCAGCGGGTCGGACTTACCGGCAAAGCGCCGCGACTTCCGGTCCGGTCGGTCCACTTCCCGCAGCTCGACACCCGCAGCGCGCAGGTGACGGGCAAGACCGGCACCGTATGCGCCGGTGCCCTCGATCCCCGCGATCACGAGCACACCGAACGCACACGCCCAACTCAGCAACGCGGCATAACCGGAACGATTCGCGGGGAACTGCGCGCTCCCGAGCAGCCGGCCGGTGGTGTCGATGACCGCCGCGGTGTGGGAATCGCCATGCGTGTCGATACCCGCCACGATCATGACCTGGTCCTGCTGCTCTTCTCGTGCGATGGTGGTCATCGCCGTCCCTTCCTCTCAACTCTCCGATCGGACGGCACGCACCATCCGAGAGCGAGCGGACAAGACAGTGATGGGTGCCTGCTGGCACAGGCTCCTATGAGGTCACAACCCTCGCACGGTGAGTGCATGGCAGCCCCGCAGCGATCGAACGACAGATCGCGTTCAAGACCCGTAGTCAGTCAGTCGCTGAGTCAGGACAACCGCTGCGGGGCTCCCACCACCATCATCACTGTCAGTCCCGTGCCCGCCTCGAGCGGAAACACCACCCGTCATCGCCTCAACCGAGGAGGCGACAGGCGTCTGAACAGAGCCTTATCGTCGATCGCGCTGACCCGAATGTCGCACCACCCGCCGACCCGCGCCTACGTCGAACGCCGACGAGCCGAAGGACGCACCACCAAGGAAATCCGCCGCTCACTCAAGCGATACATAGCCCGCCAGCTCTACCGCCGCCTCAGCGAGCAGAGCGGACTTGACAACACATAGAAGCATCCCGGGTTTCGTGGAGGCTCGGTTATCTGGAACCGGCTCCGATCGGAACCTGCTCGTGAGCGTATCGGGTCGCGTCGAGCGATGCCCAATGCGACCGCTCGAACTCGGCCGGCGGGACGTGCCCGATCTCGCCGTGCAGTCGCCGCTGGTTGAACCAGTCGACATATTCGGCGACGGCGATCTCGACATCGCGGATCCCCCGTGCGTCAGGATGGGGTGAGACACCAGCACTGCTGACCTTCGCACTGCACGGGGCGAGAACGGACCAATACTGAGATGACGATGACGGTTGCTGACGTCGGCACCGATGATGGGGCTATGGCTCCTCGTGCTGACCGGCCCAAGAGGCGGACGTTCACCGCCGAGTTCAAAGCGGCGATCCTGGCCGAGTACGACGCCGCGGACCGCTCTGGGCGTGGGGAGATCCTGCGCCGGGAGGGCCTGTACACCTCCCACATCATCGAGTGGCGCAAGGCCGCGGCCGCCGGCTCGCTGTCCGGGCTGGGCAGCAAGCCGCGGGACCGGCGCGAGCGGGAGCTGCAGGCGCTACGGGCCCGGGCGGAGAAGGCCGAGGCCGAGCTGGCCAAGACCAGGGCGGCGCTGGACCTGATGGGAAAAGCACACGCGCTCTTGGAGACGCTCTCCGAGAGCGCGGACAAGCCGCCGCGGTCGCCGCGGTGATCAACCCGGCCGTCGACGGGCTGGCCGAGCACGTCGGCACCGCGGCTGCGTGCGCGCTGCTGGGTCGCTCCCGCGCCAGTCACTACCGGGCCAAGAACCCGCCACCGCCACGTCCACGGACACCGCGGCCGGCACCGGCGAACAAGCTGTCCGCCGCCGAGCGGGCCCACGTGCTGGCCGTGTTGACCAGCCAGCGGTTCGCGGACAAGTCGGTCGCCCAGGTCTGGGCCACGCTGCTGGACGAGGGCACCTACCTGTGCTCGATGTCCACGATGCACCGGATCCTGCGCGAGCACGACATGGCCGGGGAACGGCGCCGGCAGGCGAGCCACCCGCCCCGGACCCGGCCCGAGCTCGTCGCGACGGCGCCGGGGCAGGTGTGGAGTTGGGACATCACAAAGCTCAAGGGGCCGGAGCGGGGCGTGTACTACGACCTGTACGTCGTGCTCGACATCTTCTCCAGGTTCGTCGTGGGCTGGACCATCGCGGCCCGCGAGGACGCCGAGATCGCCAAGAACCTGCTCGAGCACGCCATGGGCATCCATGGCGTGCCGGAGGCGATCCACGCCGACCGCGGGACCTCGATGACCTCCAAACCGGTCGCTCAGCTGCTCGTCGACCTCGGGGTGGCCAGGTCGCACTCCCGCCCGCACGTGTCGAACGACAACCCTTACAGCGAGGCGGCGTTCAAGACGCTGAAGTACGCCCCGGTCTTCCCCGAGCGCTTCGGGTCCCTGGCCGACGCCGGCGCGTTCGCCGAGCAGTTCTTCGCCTACTACAACCACGAGCACCGCCACTGCGGGATCGGGCTGCACACCCCCGCCAGCGTCCACTTCGGCACCGCCGGGCAGGTCCGCGCCCAGCGCCAGGCCACCCTGGACGCGGCCTACGCCGCCCGTCCCGAGCGCTTCGGCCACCGCCGACCCCAGGCGCCCAAGCTGCCCGAGGCCGCCTGGATCAACCAGCCCTCACAGGAGGCCCTCATACAGACCGCCTGACGGAATCTGTCTCACCCGCCTTGACACTTTCCGGGACTTCCTCATCCTTGCGGGATGCGGCAGAAACAGACTGACAGTCTCAATACTGAGCTCCGGCGCCGTGATCGCCCCGTACCAGCGCGAGATCATCCGCGTGAACTCCTGACCTTGGCATCCGTCCCCCACCCTCCTACCCGTGTTTGGGGCGGATTCTCGCGTTCGGGGCGGTCCAGTGCCGCCCCAAGTGCGAGAATCCGCCCCGAACCCGAGGGGGGTGTGAGCATCCCGCCCGAGCGGAAGACGCGGAAGCCCGGACGTCCAGGAGGCGGGGGTCAGGAGGCGGGGAGGAACGCGCCGGCAAGGAAGTCGGCGAGCTCGTCGACCGCGTCCAGCGGCAGGATCGCGGCGACGTACTGGTCCGGCCGCACCACGACCACGACGCCGTCGCGGGAGAGCTCGCGCTCGTCGAAGACGTCGGCCTTCGCCCAGATGGTGGGGCCGGCCGCGTACACCTTCTCCCAGTCGGTGAGCCCGAGCGGGCCGCTCTTGGGCAGGAACAGCTCCGGCGCCGCGGTGATCTCGAGCTCGTCGTAGCGCTGCTGGTAGATCGCCTTCACATCGAACACGGCGTCGGGGTCGGCATCCGCGGGCGTGAACCGCGCGAACACCGGCGCCGCCTTCTGCGCCCAGGATGCCAGCGCCGTCGCGTCCCGGTCGGCGAAGGCGTACACCCGCCAGCGCCCGTCCGCCTTGGCGTGATGGCCGAGGTGCACCGCGTTGCCGTCGCCGACGCGGGTGACCTCCACCGACTTGAAGCGCTTGCCGAGCGGGAAGCCGGGCGCGAGATCCTGGTGCGTGTCTGATCCGACGATCATCGACGGGCCGTACTGGGTCATGAACCCGGAGGGGAACTCGGCGGTGGCGAGGTAGTAGGTGGCGAGGTCCTGCGGGTCGGTGATCTCGTGCGGCTTGCGGGCCATCAGGCTCGACCACTCCCGGTCGAAGTCGATGAGCTGCTGTGCGACCGGCCGGCGCTCGGCGGCGTACGTCTCCAGGATCGTCTCCGGGCTGCGGCCGGTGAGCACGGCGCCCAGCTTCCAGCCCAGGTTGAAGCCGTCCTGCATCGACACGTTCATGCCCTGCCCGGCCTTGGCGCTGTGCGTGTGGCACGCGTCGCCGGTGAGGAACACCCGCGGCGAGCGGTCGGTGCCCCACGCGTCGTCGAAGCCGTCGGTGACGCGGTGGCCGACCTCGTAGACGCTGTGCCAGGCGACCTGCTTCACGTCCAGCGAGTACGGATGCAGGATCGCGTTCGCCCGGCGGATGATCTCCTCGATCGGCGTCTGCCGCACCCGGTGGTGGTCGTCCTCGGAGACCTCGCCGAGGTCGATGTACATCCGGCTGAGGTATCCGCCCTCCCGCGGGATGTGCAGGATGTTGCCCGCCTCGGAGTTGATGGCGCACTTGATCCGCCAGTCCGGGAAGTCGGTGTTCACCAGCACGTCCATGACGCCCCAGGCGTGCAGGGCCTGCTTGCCCACGTGCTGGCGTCCGATCGCCTGGCGCACCCCGCTGCGGGCGCCGTCGCAGCCGGCGACGTACTTCGCGCGCACGGTGCGCTCCTCGCCGGCCCGCTCCCCCGCGGAGTAGCGCACGCGCACCTCGACCGGGTACTCGCCGTCCTCGTGCACGGTGAGCCCGACGAACTCGACGCCGTAGTCCGGCGTGATGCGGCCGGGGCCGTGCGCGGCGGCCCCGGCGAAGTAGTCCAGCACGCGGGCCTGGTTCACGATCAGGTGCGGGAACTCGCTGATCTTCAGCGCGTAGTCCTCGGTGCGCGAGATCCGGGTGATGTTGCGCGGGTTCTCCGGGTCCGGTCCCCAGAAGTTCATCCAGCCGATGTTGTAGGCCTCCGCGACGATGCGCTCGGCGAAGCCGAAGGCCTGGAAGGTCTCCACGCTGCGCGGCTGTATGCCGTCGGCCTGGCCGAGCACCAGCCGACCCTCGCGCTTCTCGATGATCCGGGTGGACACGGTCGGGAACTGCGACATCTGGGCCGCGAGCAGCATGCCGGCCGGGCCGGATCCGACGATGAGCACGTCCATCTCATCCGGGAGCTCTGCGGGGCGGTCGACGCCCAAGCCGCTCGCCGGCAGCACGCGCGGGTCGCCGGAGACATAACCGTGGTGGTGGAACTGCATCGTCGTCGATCCCTTCCGGACCTCGTTGTTCGGGTTGCCCTCGTCCAGACCAGTGTTCTATATTCGAACGGAACGTTCTACTATTGAACACGCTACGAGTGATCGTACGCGTGCTCCCCGATCGAGCGCAAGGGCGGACCATGGCCGGCACGGACGCACCCGCATCGCAGACCCTCAGCCGCGGCATCCGCATCCTCGAGGTGCTCGCGGATGCCCGGATCGCGCTCACCATCGACGAGATCGCGACCCGCCTGGGCGTGCACCGCTCGATCGCCTACCGGCTGCTGCGCACGCTCGAGGACCACGGCCTCGTCGGCCGGGACGCCTCCGGGGCGGTGAGCCTCGGCCCGCGGATGGCGTCCCTCGCCGCCGGCGTCGCGCACGATCTGCAGGCCGAGGCGCTGCCCGAGCTCACCGCGGTCGCCAACGATCTCGGCATGACCTGCTTCCTCGCGGTGCTGGACGGCGAGGAGTGCATCACGCTGGCGAGCGTCGAGCCGCGGCATGCGGTCGCCAGCGTCGCGCAGCGGCCCGGGGCGCGGCATCCGGTCACCCGCGGCGCGCCCGGCAAGGCGATCCTCGCCCAGCTGACGGATGCCGAGTGGCCGGCCGCCCCGCCGGAGCTGCACGCGGAGGTCGCCGAGGTCGCCGCCCGCGGTCATGCCACCAGTCACGACGAGGTGATCCCCACCGTGCAGTCGGTCGCCGTCCCGCTGCCGCTGCGCGGCCAGCGTCCCGCGGCGATCGCCGTGGTGCACGTCGCCACGCGCTTCACCGACGAGGAGATCGCCGCCCGGCTGCGCCGCTCCGCGGACACCATCCGCGAGGCGCTCGGCGGCTGACACGCGACGGGGCGCTCGGCGGCTGACACACGACGGGGCGCTCGGCGGCTGACACGCGACGAGGCGCGCCACCCCCGCGGGCGGCGCGCCTCGTCGTCCACAGCAGGTCAGGCCTTGGCGAGCCCGTGGATCGGGCTGCGCGCCTGCTCCGCCTCGTGCTCGGGCCCGAGCGGGATGCCGCTGCGGTCGCGCAGCAGCGCGCTGGCGAGGAGCCCGAGCAGCGTCATCCCGGCGAGGTACCAGGTCACGCCTCCGGTCGAGCCGGTCGCCGACACGATCGCGGTGGCGATGGTGGGGGCGAAGGCACCGCCGAGGATCGCGCCGATCGCATAGGAGATGGAGACGCCGGAGAAGCGGATGGATGCCGGGAACAGCTCGGCGTACAGCGCCGCCTGCGGCCCGTAGGTGAACCCGAGGCCGACCGTGAGGATCGCCAGGCCCAGGAACAGCAGGCCGATGTTCCCGGTGTTCACCAGGGGAACAGGGCGAACACGCCGATCAGCTGCAGGATCCAGCCCAGGATGTAGGTGGTGCGGCGGCCCAGCCGATCGGACAGGAAGCCCGCCGCCAGCGTGGACAGCAGCCAGGTCACCGCGGATCCGGTGACCGCCCAGAGCACGGCGCCGCGGTCGAGCGCCAGCGGACCCTCCGGGTTCGTGGCGTAGCCCTGGATGTACCCGCCGGTGGTCATGTAGCCCACCGCGTTGTTGCCCGCGAAGACGAAGGCGGCGATCAGCACCAGCAGGGCGTGCTCGCGGAACAGCTGGATGATCGGCATCCGCGCCTTCTCCTTGCGCTCGGCGAGCTCGGTGAAGACGGGGCTCTCCTCCACCCGGCGCCGCACGTAGTAGCCGACGAGGATCAGCACCACGCTGAGCAGGAACGGGATGCGCCAGCCCCAGGCCAGGAACTGCTCCCCGGGGGCGATCACGGTCATCAGCGCCATCACGCCGGATGCCAGGAGCAGACCGAGCGGCACGCCGATCTGCGGGGACGCGCCGAACGCGCCGCGCCGGCTCTTCGGGGCGTGCTCGACGGCCATCAGCACCGCGCCGCCCCACTCGCCGCCCGCCGAGATGCCCTGCAGGATGCGGAGCAGGACGAGCATCACCGGAGCGGCGATCCCGATCATCGGATAGGTGGGCAGCACGCCGATCAGCGCGGTGGCCGCGCCCATCAGGATGAGCGTCCACATCAGCACCGTCTTGCGGCCGAGCTTGTCGCCGAAGTGGCCGGCGAGGAAGGCGCCCAGGGGGCGGAACAGGAAGCTCACGCCCACGGTGGCGAACGCGATCAGCGCGCTGTTCTTGCCGAGCGGGGCGAAGAACAGCTGGCCGAAGACGAGGCCGACCGCTGTGGCGTAGATGAAGAAGTCGTACCACTCCACGGTCGTGCCGACGATCGTGGCGAAGACGACGCGTCGCCGGTCCGCCGGGCTGGCGATGGTTCCGGTGGGGGTGAATCCGGGTGAGCCGGGCTGGTCGCTCATGATGCTCCTTGACGTCGTTGTCCGGTGGGACTTTTCGGGTGTTGTCACCCGCGTCGCAATGATATACGATTTCGGATACAACGCACCAGAGCACCGGCCCCGGTGCCCGTTCGCGCGAGGAGGCGCCCGTGACCGTTCCGCTCCGTCGGCCCGGAAAGATCATCGCGATCCACCTGAACTACATCTCCCGCGCGGATCAGCGCGGACGCCGCCCGGCCGCCCCCTCCTACTTCTTCAAACCGTCCAGCTCCGTGGCCGGCACGGACGGTGTCGTCGAGCGGCCCGCCGGCACCGAGCTGCTGGCGTTCGAGGGCGAGATCGCACTCATCGTCGGCACCGCCGCGCGGCACGTGTCGGTCGAGGACGCGTGGTCGCACGTCGCCGCGGTGACCGCCTCGAACGACCTCGGCCTGTACGACCTGCGCGCCAACGACAAGGGATCGAACGTGCGCTCCAAGGGCCGCGACGGGTACACCCCGCTCGGTCCGGAGCTGATCGACGCGGCCGCGGTGGACCCGTCGGCGCTGCGCGTGCGGGCCTGGGTCAACGGCGAGCTCAAGCAGGACGACACCACCGCGGGGCTGCTGTTCCCGCTCCCCCAGCTGGTCGCCGACCTGTCCCAGCACTTCACCCTGGAGCCCGGCGACGTCATCCTCACCGGCACGCCCGCCGGGTCGTCCGTGATCGTGCCCGGCGACGTCGTCGAGATCGAGGTGGACACGATCGCAGGCCCGCACCGCACATCGGGGCGGCTGCGCACCACGGTCGTCCAGGGCGAGGTCCCGTTCGATCCCGCCCTCGGCTCCCTCCCCGCCGTCGACGACGTCCAGCGCGAGGAGGCCTGGGGCTCCCGCGAGGCCGCCGGCCTCCCGGACCCTTCGACGGGCTCAGGGTCCGGAACCTCGGACGCTGAGGGTGTCGAAGCGTCCGCCCCTTCGACGGGCTCAGGGTCCGCCGGCCTGTCCCCCGCCCTCCGCGCGAAGCTGGAGGCCGCGCCCACGGCCGGGCTGTCCAGCCAGCTGCGCAAACGCGGGCTGCACTCCTGCTTCATCGACGGCGTCTCCGCGAACCTGCCCGGCGCCAAGATCGTCGGCACAGCGAAGACGCTGCGCTTCGTCCCCGCCCGCGAGGATCTCTTCAAGAGCCACGGCGGCGGCTACAACGCGCAGAAGCGCGCCTTCGACGCCGTGGCCGAGGGCGAGGTCATCGTCATCGAGGCCCGCGGGGAGTCCGGCACCGGCACCCTCGGCGACATCCTCGCCCTCCGCGCCAAGACCCGCGGCGCGGCCGGCGTCGTCACCGACGGCGGGGTGCGCGACTTCGACGCCGTCGCCGAGATCGGCCTCCCGGTGTTCTCCCGCGGCGCGCATCCGTCCGTCCTCGGCCGCCGCCACGTCCCGTGGGAGGTCGATGTCACGATCGCCTGCGGCGGCGCCACCGTGCAGCCCGGCGATGTGATCGTCGGCGACGGCGACGGCGTGATCGTGATCCCGGCGGATCTCGCCGAGGAGGTCGCCGACGAGGCGCTCGGGCAGGAGGAGGAGGACGCCTGGATCGCGGAGCAGGTGGCCGCCGGGCACCCGGTCGACGGCCTGTTCCCGATGAACGCCGAGTGGCGGGCGAAGTACGAGGCCGGCCGCGAGGAGCGGGGATGACGCTGACGCGCGAGGGGAGCAAGTCGGAGCAGGCGTACGCCTGGATCCGCGCGCGCATCGCCTCGCACGCGTTCGGGCCCGGGTACCGGCTGGTGCTCGGCTCGATCGCCGACGAACTCGGCATGAGCGTGGTGCCCGTGCGCGAGGCGATCCGCCGTCTCGAGGCGGAGGGCCTGGTCACCTTCGAGCGCAACGTCGGCGCCCGCGTCTCCCTCGTCGACGAGAGCGAGTACGCGCACACCATGCAGACCCTGGGCCTGGTGGAGGGGGCGGCGACCGCGCTGTCCGCACCGTTCCTCGACGAGGACGCCCTGGCCCGCGCCGAGCGGATCAACGACCGGATGACCCGCCTCCTCGAGCACTTCGACGCGCACGCCTTCACGAACCTGAACCGCGACTTCCACTCGGTGCTCTTCGAGCCGTGCCCGAACCCGCATCTGCTCGACCTCGTGCACCGCGGCTGGGCGCGCCTGTCCGGCATCCGCGACACCACGTTCGCGTTCGTGCCCGGACGCGCCCGCCACTCCGTCGAGGAGCACACCCGCATCCTCGAGCTGATCCGCACCCACGCCGACCCGCTCGAGATCGAGCTGGCGGCCCGAAACCACCGCTGGCGCACGATGGACGCGTTCCTCAACGCCCGGCATCCCGAATCCACACCCACCAGAGAAGGACGATGATGACCGACGTGTACGTCCCGGCAGACCTGCCCGAGAAGATCCAGCACTACATCGACGGCGAGTTCGTCGACTCCGCCGACGGCGACACCTTCGAGGTGCTCAACCCCGTCACCAACGAGACCTACGTCCGCGCGGCGGCCGGCAAGAAGGCCGACATCGATCGCGCCGTGGCGGCGGCGAAGCGCGCGTTCCAGGAGGGCCCGTGGCCGCGGATGCTGCCGCGCGAGCGCTCCCGCGTGCTGCATCGCATCGCCGACATCGTGGAGTCGCGGGACGCCCGCCTGGCCGAGCTGGAGTCCTTCGACTCGGGCCTGCCGATCACGCAGGCCCTCGGGCAGGCGCGCCGCGCCGCGGAGAACTTCCGCTTCTTCGCGGACCTCATCGTCGCGCAGGCCGACGACGCCTTCAAGGTGCCCGGCAAGCAGATGAACTACGTCAACCGCAAGCCGATCGGCGTCGCGGGCCTGATCACGCCGTGGAACACCCCGTTCATGCTCGAGTCGTGGAAGCTGGGCCCGGCCCTGGCCACCGGCAACACGGTGGTGCTCAAGCCCGCCGAGTTCACCCCGCTCTCGGCATCCCTCTGGGCCGGCATCTTCGAGGAGGCCGGGCTCCCCCAAGGCGTGTTCAACCTCGTCAACGGGCTCGGCGAGGACGCCGGGGACGCCCTGGTGAAGCATCCGGACGTCCCGCTGATCTCCTTCACCGGCGAGAGCCGCACCGGGCAGATCATCTTCGGCAACGCGGCACCGTTCCTGAAGGGCCTGTCGATGGAGCTCGGCGGCAAGAGCCCGGCCGTCGTCTTCGCCGACGCCGACCTCGACGTGGCGATCGACGCGTGCATCTTCGGCGTGTTCTCTCTCAACGGCGAGCGCTGCACCGCCGGCTCCCGCATCCTCGTCGAGCGGTCGGTGTACGACGAGTTCGTCGAGCGCTACGCCGCGCAGGCGGGGCGCGTCAAGGTCGGGCACCCGCACGACCCGGCCACCGAGGTCGGCGCGCTGGTGCACCCCGAGCACTACGACAAGGTGATGAGCTACATCGAGATCGGCAAGACGGAGGGCCGTCTCGTCGCCGGCGGCGG
Source organism: Microbacterium neungamense (assembly GCF_024971095.1). NCBI lineage: Bacteria > Bacillati > Actinomycetota > Actinomycetes > Micrococcales > Microbacteriaceae > Microbacterium > Microbacterium neungamense. Next base: position 564,841 of record NZ_CP069717.1, on the reverse strand, counting down.
CCGGCCGGAGGGCTTCCCGACCGGCAACTACGTCGCCCCGACCGTGTTCGCCGACGTCTCCCCGGACGCGCGCATCTTCCAGGAGGAGATCTTCGGGCCCGTCGTCGCGATCACCCCGTTCGACACCGAGGAGGAGGCGCTCGCCCTCGCCAACAACACCAGGTACGGTCTCGCCGCCTACATCTGGACCAACGACCTCAAGCGCGCGCACAACTTCGCGCAGGCGGTCGAGGCCGGCATGGTGTGGCTGAACAGCAACAACGTGCGCGACCTGCGCACCCCGTTCGGCGGCGTGAAGGCATCCGGCCTGGGACACGAGGGCGGCTACCGCTCGATCGACTTCTACACCGACCAGCAGAGCGTGCACATCACGCTCGGCGCCCCGCACAACCCCACGTTCGGCAAGCAGGACGTCCACGAGCCCACGGACCTGGACGACCCCGACCCCCGCTGACGCACAAAGCAACGAGCAAGGACGCTGACATGACCAACCGCGACGACATGACCCTCACCTCCTCCGGCTTCTACGTGAGCCAGGAGGCGCCGATCCACCCCGACAACCCCACCCCGACGCCCAAGTCGACCCCGCCGGACGTGCTGCGCTGCGCGTACATGGAGCTGGTGGTCACCGACCTCGCGGCATCCCGCGAGTTCTACGTCGACATCCTCGGGCTGTACGTCACCGAGGAGGACGACGAGGCGATCTACCTGCGCTCGACGGAAGAGTTCATCCACCACAACCTGGTGCTGCGCAAGGGCCCGATCGCGGCCGTCGCCGCGTTCTCGTACCGGGTGCGGACTCCGCAGGACCTGGACCGCGCCGTCGAGTTCTACACCGAGCTCGGCTGCGACGTCCGCCGCAACCCCGACGGCTTCGTCAAGGGCATCGGCGACTCGGTGCGCGTGGTCGACCCGCTCGGCTTCCCGTACGAGTTCTTCCACTCGACCCAGCACGTGGAGCGGATGTCGTGGCGCTACGACCTGCACAAGCCCGGGGAGCTGGTCCGCCTCGACCACTTCAACCAGGTCACCCCCGACGTGCCGCGCGCGGTGAAGTTCATGCAGGACCTCGGCTTCCGTGTCACGGAGGACATCCAGGACGAGGAGGGCACGGTGTACGCGGCGTGGATGCGCCGCAAGCCCACCGTGCACGACACCGCGATGACCGGCGGCGACGGCCCGCGCATGCACCACGTGTGCTTCGCGACGCACGAGAAGCACAACATCCTCGCGATCTGCGACAAGCTCGGTGCGCTGCGCCGGTCGGATGCCATCGAGCGCGGTCCCGGCCGCCACGGCGTCTCGAACGCGTTCTACCTGTACCTGCGCGACCCGGATGGGCACCGCGTCGAGGTGTACACGCAGGACTACTACACCGGCGACCCGGACAACCCGGTGATCACCTGGGACGTGCACGACAACCAGCGCCGCGACTGGTGGGGCAACCCGGTGGTGCCGTCGTGGTACACGGATGCCTCGCTCGTGCTCGACCTGGACGGGAACCCGCAGCCGGTGCTCGCCCGCACCGACTCCTCGGAGATGGCGGTGACGATCGGCGCCGACGGGTTCTCCTACACCCGCCCGGACGAGGGCGAGGCGTCCATGCCGGAGTGGAAGCAGGGCGAGTACAAGCTGGGTCACCAGCTCTGACCCGGGCGCTCTGACCCCCGGGCGTCTGACCCCCGGGCGTCTGACCCCCGGGCGTCTGTTTGTGCCGGGAGAACGCGGAACACTGACACAGGAGGAACGGATGCTGTCGCAAGAGACGATCGCGCAGCTGGCGGCGGAGCTCGCCGAGGCCGACCGCACGCACGGCGTGATCCCCCGGATCACCGCCCGGTACCCAGAGGCCACGGTCGAGGACTCGTACGCCATCCAGGGCGTCTGGCGCGACGCGCAGATCGCGGCCGGCCGCCGCCTGGTCGGCCGCAAGATCGGCCTGACCTCGAAGGCGATGCAGCAGGCGACCGGGATCACTGAGCCGGATTACGGCGTGATGTTCGACGACACCGTGTACGAGTCCGGGGCGGAGATCCCGGTGGAGCACTTCTCCAACGTGCGAATCGAGGTCGAGCTGGCGTTCGTGCTGAAGCAGCCGCTCGAGGGTCCGGACTGCACCCTGGAGGACGCCCTCGCCGCGATCGACTACGCGGTGCCCGCGCTCGAGGTGCTGAACTCGCACATCGAGCTGGAGGGCCGCACGATCGTCGACACGATCGCCGACAACGCCGCCTACGGCGCCATGGTGCTCGGCTCGGAGCGCAGGCGGCCGGACGAGATCGACCTGCGCTGGGTGCCCGGCGTGCTGTCCAAGAACGGCGAGATCGAGGAGACCGGGGTCGCGGCGGGCGTACTCGGGCACCCGGCGACCGGCGTGGCGTGGCTGGCGAACAAGTTCCACCAGCACGGCGCGCGGCTGGAGGCCGGGGAGATCATCCTGGCAGGATCGTTCACGCGCCCGATGTGGGTGTCGCGCGGAGACCGCGTGCTGTGCGACTACCGCGAGATGGGGACCATCGAATGCCGCTTCGTCTAGAGCCCACCTTCCGCGACCGTCTGGCCGACGCCGACCGCGCGCTGATCGGCATGTGGCTGAGCACCGGGTCCCCGCTGCTGGCGGAGATCTGCGCCGGGTCGGGGATCGACTGGCTCCTGATCGACATGGAGCACGGACCGAACACCATCACCACGGTGCAGCAGCAGCTGCAGGTGATCGCCGCGTATCGGGTGCCGGCGATCGTGCGGGTGCCGTTCAACGACCCCGTGGTGATCAAGCAGGTGCTCGACACCGGTGCGCAGAACGTGCTGGTGCCGATGGTCGCCTCGCCGGAGGAGGCGCGAGCCGCCGTCGCCGCCGTGCGCTACCCGCCGGCGGGCATCCGCGGGGTCGGGTCGGCGCTGGCGCGCAGCGGCCGCTGGGGCCGGGTGGAGCGCTACGTGCAGGATGCCGCGGAGCACGTGTCGCTGTTCGTGCAGGTCGAATCCGGCGCGGCCGTGGAGGCGGCCGCCGAGATCGCGGCTGTGGACGGCGTGGACGGCGTGCTCGTCGGACCGGCGGACCTCGCGGCGTCGATGGGTCTCCCCGGGCAGCAGTCGCACCCGGAGGTGCTCGCCGCCGTCCGACGGGTCTTCGAGGCGGTGACGGATGCCGGCAAGAAGGTGGGCGTGAACGCCTTCGATCCCGCCACCGCGGACGCGTACCTCGCCGACGGCGCGCACTTCCTCTCGGCGAGCGCGGACGTCACCATCCTCGCCCGCGGGTCGGAGGCGCTGGCGGCACGGTTCATCAAGAGGTCGGGCGATACGGCCGCCGAGACGTACTGATTTCGCGGCGACCCGGGCCGCCAGGGCCACCGCGACGTCCTGACACCGCGTCCGGCATGTGCTGACACGCCGTCTGGACCTCGGTCGGCACGCAGACGCTCGCCTACCACAACTACGACGCGAAGGGCGGCGGCAGCTTCACCATCCGCCTCGCGCTCTGCGACGGCGTGCCCGCGTGCGAGGAGGAGCGGGCGGATGCCGACGCCACCGCCTCCGTGGTCCGCAACGCCATCTCGGTGACGCCGATCGGCTGGGACCGCACGTACGGCTACAAGGAGGATGGTCAGCGCGAGCTCGCGAAGATCGAGAGCTTCGTCGAGCACGACGCCCCGCGTCCGTGACGGGGTGCGGATGCCGGAGCGCCACGGCCTCCGGCATCCGCGCACCCGTCCGCGGCGCGAGGCACAGCCGCATCCGCCCTCCCCGCGTCCGCAGCTGCCACGTGGAGGGGATTCATGGCGACACTGGTAAGACTGAAGGCATGACCTTCGCAGACCTGACCTCGCTCGCGGACCGCGCCGCGCTGTTCACGGCCCTCCGGCAGGATCAGCTCGCCGCCGCCACCGAGGCGCTCGGCGAGCACCGCTGGGACGTGGACCTCGCCGCGGGCCGCTTCACGTTCACCGCCGAGTCGGATGCCGGCCGCACCCTCACCGCGCGCCCGCACCTGGTCGCGTCGATCGCGCCGGGACCGCGCTCGCTGATGTGGGCCTGGGCGCTGCCGCAGGGCGACCCGTCCGGCGTCGCCACGCGCCTGCGGGAGTACGGCGAGCAGCACGGCATCCCGGAGCTCACCCAGGGCGAGGTGCCGTTCCCCGAGGACACCGGGGACGACCTCCAGGAGTGGATCACCGGTTTCGCGCACGTCATCGGCGGGGTCGCCGTCGAGCTGAGCGGCCTCTCCCCCTACTACACGGCATCGACCGGCGGATCGCGCGTCGTGCTGCTCCTGGACGCCCCGCTCGAGCCGCTCACCGTGTCCGCCGCGGCCAGCGCGCTCCCCCGCATCCTGACCGGGCTGGCGCTGCCGGATGCGCGCACCTCGGTGTGGGATCTCGCCCGGTTGGCATCCTGGCAGCTGGAATGGGCGGATGCGGACTACTCGGCCGCGACCGTGACGGATGCCTCGGGCTCGGCCACGTTCTCCTTCGACGAGTACGCCCGCATCACCGACATCCGGAGCCGGCTCGGCGGCTGACCGGCAAGGGCCCCGGTTCGGGTCAGGCCGCGTTCGCCGCCCGCTCCGCGGCCTCGACGACGTTCGTCATCAGCAGCGCCACGGTCATCGGCCCCACCCCGCCCGGGTTGGGCGAGATCCAGCCGGCCACCTCCGCCACATCCGGATGCACGTCGCCGAAGACCTTCGACTTCCCGGTCTCCGGGTCGTCCTCGCGGGTCACGCCGACGTCGAGCACGGCGGCCCCGGGCTTGACGTCCTCCGGGCGGATGAGGTGCTTCACGCCCGCACCGGCGACGATGACGTCGGCCTGGCGGAGGTAGGGGGACATGTCCGGCGTGCCGGTGTGCACCTGGGTCACCGTGGCGTTGATGGCGCGCCGCGTCAGCAGCAGACCCATCGGGCGCCCGATCGTCACGCCGCGGCCGACGACCACGACGTGCTTGCCGGCGAGGTCGTAGTCGTTGCGCAGCAGCAGCTCGATCACGCCGCGCGGGGTGCACGGCAGCGGCGTGTGGATCGGCCCGTTCACGTTGAGCACGAGCCGGCCCAGGTTCGTCGGATGCAGCCCGTCGGCGTCCTTGGCGGGGTCGATCCGCTCCAGGATCGCGTCGGTGTCGATGTGCTTCGGCAGCGGCAGCTGCACGATGTAGCCGTGGCAGGCCGGGTCGGCGTTCAGCTCGTCGATCAGCGCCTCGACGTCGGCCTGCGTGGCATCCGCCGGCAGCTCGCGCTGGATCGAGTTCATCCCGATCGCCTCGGACTGGCGGTGCTTCATGCCGACGTACAGCTGGGATGCGGGGTCGGCGCCGACGAGCACCGTGGCGATGCCGGGGACGATCCCCCGCTCCTTCAGCGCCGCGACCCGCTCGGTGAGCTCGGCCCGGATGGCGGCGGCCGCCGCCTTGCCGTCGAGGATCTGTGCCGTCATGTCGTTCCCTTCAGCGAGACTTCCCTTTCTGCACGAGACACGACGAGCGGCGTGCCGTCTCGTGCGGAAGGAGAAGTCTCAGCGCGTGCGGATGCTGCGGAGGCGGTCTTACTGGGCCAGGCCGGGGTACAGCGGGAAGGCCGCGGCGAGCGCATCCACGCGGGCGCGCAGCGCCTCGACGTCGGCGCCCGGCTGCAGGGCGAGGGCGATGACGTCGGCGACCTCGGTGAACTCGGCGTCCCCGAAGCCCCGGGTGGCCAGCGCCGGGGTGCCGATGCGCAGCCCCGAGGTGACCATCGGCGGGCGCGGGTCGTTCGGCACGGCGTTGCGGTTCACCGTGATGTGGATCTCGTGCAGCAGGTCCTCGGCCTGCTTGCCGTCGATCTCGGCGTCGCGCAGGTCGACGAGCACGAGGTGCACGTCGGTGCCGCCGGAGCGGACGGCGATGCCGGCATCCTTCACGTCCTGCTGCGACAGCCGGTCCGCGATGATCGCGGCCCCGCGCAGCACCCGCTCCTGGCGCTCCTTGAACTCCGGGGTCCCGGCGAGCTTGAACGCGGTCGCCTTGGCGGCGATGACGTGCATGAGCGGCCCGCCCTGCTGGCCCGGGAACACGGCCGAGTTGATCTTCTTCGCGATCTCGGCGTCGTTGGTGAGGATGAAGCCGGAGCGGGGGCCGCCGATCGTCTTGTGCACCGTGGAGGAGACCACGTGCGCGTGCGGCACCGGGTTCGGGTGCAGCCCGGCGGCGACGAGCCCGGCGAAGTGCGCCATGTCCACCCACAGCAGGGCGCCCACCTCATCGGCGATCTCGCGGAACTTCGCGAAGTCGAGCTGACGCGGGTACGCCGACCAGCCGGCGATGATGACCTTCGGCTTGTGATCGAGGGCGAGGCGGCGCACCTCGTCCATGTCGATGGTCGAGGTCTCCGGGTCGACGCCGTAGGCCACGATGTCGTACAGCCGGCCGGAGAAGTTGATCTTCATGCCGTGCGTGAGGTGGCCGCCCTGGTCGAGCGAGAGGCCGAGCAGCGTGTCGCCGGGACGGGCGATGGCGTGCAGCACGGCGGCGTTGGCGGTCGCGCCGGAGTGCGGCTGCACGTTCGCGAACTCCGCCCCGAACAGCTCCTTGGCACGGGCGATCGCCAGCTCCTCGGCGACGTCGACCTCCTCGCAGCCGCCGTAGTAGCGGCGGCCGGGGTAGCCCTCGGCGTACTTGTTCGTGAGCACCGAGCCCTGCGCCTGCAGCACGGAGACGGGCACGAAGTTCTCGGACGCGATCATCTCGAGGAACGTCTGCTGGCGCTTCAGCTCGCGGTCGAGGACCTCGGCGATCTCGGGGTCGACCTCGGCGAGCGGCGCGTTGAAGTACGGGTCGGTCATGGCGTTCTCCTCTGATGTCAGAAGGCGGGTTGCTGTCCGCGGCAGCGGACGTGACGAAGCTCTCATCGGCCCAGGCGCGCGGTCGATTTCCGTTCGGGTCGCTCCCCGGTGGTGACCCACCCAGACGCCAGTCGCGACGCAGGAAAGCATAGCGGAACGGGCTCGGCGGTCGTCACCGGAAGACGCGCGCGGACCGTCCCAGCTCGGCGGCCAGGGACAGGATGTCCTCCGCCTGGGACGCGCGGACCACGACGAGCGGGCAGGCGTCGGGCTCCTCCTGGAGGTACAGCAGCCGCAGTCCGGACGGGGCGAGCAGCTCGTCCGCGCGCGCGATCGCGGCGGGCAGGTCGCCGTCCACGTCGCCGATCTCGTCGAGGTCGACGCCGGAGCGGATCGCGCGCGGCACCCCGGACAGCGCCTCGGCGAGCTCGATCCCGGTGTCGTCGCGGTCCATGTACGCCAGTGCGCCGGCGTCATCCAGCCCGTCGATCAGCACCAGCCATGGGTCGACGTCCTCCGGCGAGGCGATGCCGCGCGTGTGGAGCGCGTCCGCGTGCGCGTCGACGTAGCCGTCCGGGTCGGCCACCGCCAGGCGGACGTCCGCACGTAGCTCGGGGTCGTCGTCGAGCAGTTCACACAGCCGCTTCCAGGCGTCGATCCTGGTCTCGTCATCCACGGACCCATTCTCGCCCGGACGTCCCCGGCCGTCATCCTTGGCGCACGTCCCGCCGGCCGATAGGTTTTGTTCATAGTCTTTACGCATCCCCTTTCGCTGGTGCCGCTGCCCCGCTCCGCGACCGTGCAGGACGGGTGCGCCCGAAGCCGGGGACGTCGTGCTGCGGATCGAGGACGGCGGTCCGGCGGAGGGGCACCGGCTGACGGTCGCCGAACGCGCGGAGGTCGTCGGCGCGGATGCCGCGGGCCTGTTCTACGGCGTGCAGACGCTGCGGCAGCTGCTGCACGCAGACGGGCAGGAGCAGGATGCCTGGGGCGTACGGCGCGCGACGATCGAGGATGCGCCGCGGTTCGCCTACCGCGGCGTGATGCTCGACGTGGCCCGGCACTTCTTCCGCGTCGACGACGTCAAGGCCTTCATCGACCGCGTCAGCGCGCGAAGTTCAACCACCTGCACCTGCACCTCACCGACGACCAGGGCTGGCGCCTGCAGATCGACTCCTGGCCGCGGCTCACCGAGCGGGCCGCGGCGAGCTCCGTCGGCGGCGAGTCGGGCGGCTTCTACACGAAGGACGACTACCGCGAGATCCTCGCCCACGCCGCCGCCCGGCACATCACCGTGGTTCCCGAGATCGATCTGCCCGGGCACACCCACGCGGTCGGGGTGGCCTACCCGGAGCTCGTGGAGGAGCCGGTGCTGAGCGAGGATCTCGTGCGCAGCGCCGAGGCGCTCGGACAGGCGCTCCCCGCCGCCGGGGAGCCGTACACCGGCTGGGGCGTCGGGCACTCCAGCCTGCGCATCCGCACGGCGGACACCGAGCGCTTCGTCCGCGACGTGCTCTCCGAGCTCGCCGAGCTCACCCCGGGGCCGTGGCTGCACATCGGCGGCGACGAGGCGTTCGGCACCGACCCGGCCGATTTCGCGTCGTTCATGGCGCGCACGACCGCGCTGGTCGTCGAGCTCGGGAAGACACCGGTGGCCTGGCACGAGGCGGGCTCCGGCCCGGACATCGCGCCGGGGACGGTCGGCCAGTACTGGGGAAGCCGCACCCCGCAGGGCGCGCACGCCGCCGAGGCGTCGCGCTTCGTCGAGCGCGGCGGCCGGCTGATCATGTCGCCCTCGGACGCCGCGTACCTGGACATGAAGTACGACGAGCAGTTCCCGCTCGGGCTCTCCTGGGCGGGCGTGGTCGATGTGCGCACCGCCTACGACTGGGAGCCGACCGCGATCCTGCCGCTGCCGGCGGCCTCGGTGCTGGGCGTGGAGGCGCCGCTGTGGACCGAGACCGTGCGCGACCTGCGCGACGCCGACCGGCTGGTCTTCCCGCGCGTCGCCGCGATCGCGGAGATCGCCTGGTCACCCGCAGCGGCGACGGAGCGCACCTGGGAGTCGTTCCGGGAGCGGGTCGGGCGGCTCGCCCCGCTGTGGCAGTCTGAGGGCATCGATCACCACGCCGCCGAGGAGATCCCGTGGAGCAGCCGATGACCCCCGAGCGCCCGAACGAGCAGCCCCCCGGAGGTGCCGGCGACGCCGCAGGAGGGGCCGGCGACGCCGGGAATCCGGCGGCCGCCGCGGGCGTCACGACCGGGACGCGCGGCAGCCGGGTCATCCACTCCGCCCGGCTGGTGGACGGCGGCCGGGTGACCGAGGACGCGTGGGTGCGGATCGAGGACGGCGTCGTCGTGGCATCCGGCACCGGCGGAGACTGGGAGCCCGCCGACGAGGTCGTGGACGCGACCGCGGTCGCGGGACCGGACGCGCTCCTCACCCCCGGCTTCATCGACATCCACGGCCACGGCGGCGCGGGCGCCGCCTTCGACGACGGCCCCGAGGCGATCCGCACCGCCCGGGCCATGCACCGCGCGCACGGGACGACCCGCGCCGTGGTGTCGCTGGTCACGGCATCCGTCGACGACCTCGCCCGTCGCGTCGCCGAGATCGCCGACATGGTCGAGACGGACGCCGACATCCTCGGAAGCCACCTGGAGGGCCCGTTCCTCGACCCCGGTCACCACGGCGCACACGAGCCCACGCTGCTGCGCCACCCCGATCCCGACGACGTCCGCCTCCTCCTCGACGCCGGCCGCGGGACGGTACGCCAGGTCACGGTCGCCCCGGAGCTGCCGGGAGGACTGGACGCCGTCAGGCTGATCGTGCAGGCCGGGGCCGCCGCCGCGGTCGGGCATACGGATGCCGACGCCGCCACGGCGGTCGCCGCTTTCGAGGCGGGCGCGTCGATCCTCACGCACGCCTTCAACGCCATGCCCGGCATCCACCATCGCGCACCGGGCCCGGTGCTCGCGGCCGCCGCCGACCACCGGGTGGTGCTGGAGGGCATCGCCGACAACGTGCACCTGCATCCGCACGTCATCAAGCTGCTCTTCGACGCGGCTCCGGGGCGGGTCGCGCTCATCACGGATGCCATGGCCGCGGCCGGCAGCGCGGACGGCGCGTACGATCTCGGCGCGGTCACCGTGACGGTGACCGACGGCGTCGCCCGCGCCGACGACACGGGGTCGATCGCGGGGTCCACGCTCACCCAGGACGTCGCCCTGCGACGTGCGGTCGAGGCCGGCGTGGGGCTGGCGGATGCCGTCCGGGCGCTCACCGAGACGCCGGCCGCCGCGATCGGATTCGGCGGCACACTCGGCCGCCTCGCCCCCGGGTACGCCGGCGACGCCGTGCTGCTGGATGCGGCACTGGCCGTGCGCGGCGTCTGGGTGGGCACGCGCCCCGCCCGCTGAGACGCCTGCGGGCATCCGGAAGGCCTACCCGGAGACAGGGTGGAGGGCCGCCGCGCCTCCCCGACGCGTGCGGCCCTCCGCATCCCCAGTGTGAGCGGACCGGCCCGGAAGCTCCTCCCCCGAGGCACCGGGCCCGGCCCTCGCCGGTATCCCCACCGGCCCCGTCGTGACCGCATGCCACGGCTCGACGGGATCGCTCTACTGATGAGACGCGGCCCCGGCCGATTCATCACGCGAGTCCCGGAGATTTCTTTCCTCCCTCGCGTTCGGGGCGGATTCTCACCCTTGGGGCGGCACTCCGACGCCCCGAACGCAGGAATCCGCCCCGAACGGGGAAAGAGGTGGCCGACCGGAGGGAATCGAGGGAGAATGAGTCGATGCGCGTGATATTCCGGACCGTCACGCGTCTCTTCTTGTAAGGGCGCCATCGCGCCCGGCGACCGGAGGATGACTGTGCACGACGAGACCGCCGACGGGCCTGCGGATGCGGCCCTCGTGCTGCGCACCCGCTCGGGGGACGCCGGCGCGTTCGGCGAGCTCTGGCGGCGGCACTACCCGGCCGGCATCGCCGTCGCACGGTCGGTGACCTCGTCCATCGATCCGGACGACCTCGTGCAGGAGGCGTACGCCCGCATCTACCAGGCGATCCTGAAGGGCGGCGGGCCGAACGGCTCGTTCCGCGCCTACCTCTTCACCAGCATCCGCAACACCGCGGCCGCGTGGGGCCGTTCGCAGCGCGAGACCGCGATGGACGAGCTGGATGCCGTCCCCGATCCGCGCACCACCGACGAGGCCTCCCTCGAGGCCCTCGACCGCGGGCTGACCGCGCAGGCGTTCCGCAGTCTCCCCTCCCGCTGGCAGGAGGTGCTCTGGTACACCGAGATCGAGCAGATGAAGCCGGCGGAGGTCGCACCGCTGCTGGGCATGAAGCCGGGGGCGGTGTCGCAGCTGGCCTTCCGGGCGAGGGAGGGCCTGCGCGAGGCGTGGATCCAGGCGCACCTGCGCAGCGCGGCCCCCGGGTCCGACTGCCAGTGGACGATCGAGCGGCTGGGCGGATACTCCCGCGGCAATCTCGGCACGCGCGACCGCAAACGGCTCGAACAGCATCTGGAGGACTGCGCGCGCTGCATGATCGTGGCCGCCGAGGCCGAGGAGGTGTCGCGGCGGCTCGCGTTCGTGCTGCTGCCGCTGGTGCTGGGCACCGCGGGCGCCGGCGGCTATCTCGCCGCCCTGCAGGGCGGCGGCACCCCCATCGTCGCGCTGGCCGCGATGCCCTCGAGCGTCATCGAGGGCGCCGTGGTGGCCGGGACGGGAGCGACCGGGGCCGCCGGCGCGACCACGGGCGCCGTGGGCGCCGTGGCCTCGGGTTCCGTGCCCGCGGGTTCCGTGCCCGCGGGCACCGGTGCCGGAGGCGGCTCGGCGGGCGGCGGCTCGGCGGGCGGAGGCTCGGCGGGCGGAGGCTCGGCGGGAGGCGGATCCCCGCTCGGAGCGCTCAGCGGGATGGGTGCGCTCGTCGGGGCAGGCTCCGCGGCGCTCCTGGTCGCCGGGGTGGTCGCAGCGGTGGCGGTCGCACCCGGCATGATGAACGCGGCACCGGCGACCTCACCGCCCAACGCCGGGGAGGACGACCCGTCGTCGATCGCGTCCGAGGTCGCACCGGACTCGTCGATGGCGATGGACCAGCCGATCGTGATCGAGACGCCGCCGACCGCGCCGCCCCCCTCGTCGCCCCCTGCGGACGAGGCGCCGGAGCCCGCACCGCCGCCGGCGGCGCCCGTCGCTCCGCCCGCCGCTCCCCCGGCGCTCGCGGCTCCGCCGGTCGCGGCACCGCCGCCCGCGGACGAGCCCGCAGAGGAGGACCCCGCCGAGGACCCCGCCGAGGACCCGGGTGAGGATCCGGGCGAAGACCCCGGAGAGGACCCCGGCGAGGACCCGGGCGAGGACCCGGGCGAGGACCCGGGCCCCGAGCTGCCTGCCGGAACCCCCGAGGTCGGCGCCGCCCGTGTTGTCATCGACGTGCCGACCCGGGACGTGTACTTCGCCATCCCGGTCTCCGGCGCCGAGGGTGCGACCGTCGAGGCCGCCTACGTGGCCGGCGACGTGCTCGCCGACGACGTCGTGCTCGGCGACGACGGCCTGGGCGAGCTGCAGCTGCGCCCCACCTGGCGTCAGATGTGCGACGACGCGGAGATCGCCATCGCGTATGTCGCCGGCGACCTCACGGGCGAGCCGTTGCTCACGACTCTGCACGAACTCACCGACACCCGGCCGCCGCACGGTCTGTGCCGGCTGACCGCGGACGATCCCGCCGAGGACGCGCCCACGGACGAGGCCCTCCCGGCCGATGCCTCCGCGGCATCCGACGATCCCTCGCCCCTCGACGCCGCGACCGCAGAGCCGGCGACAGCGGAGCTGGCGACCACCGACCCCGTCACCGACCCGGAACCCGCTGACGCCCCGGCCTCCGATCCGCTCCCGAGCACGATCCCGGCGACCATCCTGGAGGACGACCCGGCGACCCTGGCGCTGGGCCCGGCCGCCGCCGCCGGATAGACCCTTCCGCCGCCGGATGGACCCTCCGGCCGCCGAATAGACTGGGAGCATGCCCCAGGAATCCGCCGCCGAACCGGGCGTGAACCGTCCGGCCATCGGCCCGCTCGACATCGTCCGCGCTCTCGTCCTGGTGGCGTCCCTGGCGATCCTCGCCCTCTGGGGCTTCGGCTCATGGCCGCTGCCGTGGAACGTCGTCGCCGGGCTGGGCGCACCGCTGCTGGTGCTCCTCGCCTGGGCGCTGTTCCTCTCCCCGCGGCCGGTGCTGCACCTGCATCCGTTCCTCCGCGCCGCCGTGGAGCTGCTCATCTACGCCGGCGTTACCCTCGCCCTGTGGTCGCTGGGCCTGGCCTGGGCCGGTCTCGCCTACGCCGTCGTCGCCGTCGTCACCGGGGTGCTCACCGGCCGGCGGGCACTGTCGTGAGCATCGTCGACCGGCTCCGCGCCGCCCTCGGCGAGGACGTCGTCGACACCAGCGCGGAGGCCCTCGAGAGCGCCCGCGCCGACCGCAGCGGCCATCGCGCCCCCGGACGTCCCCTCGCCGTCGTGCACGCGCGCTCCGTCGAGGACGTGCAGACGACCATGCGGCTGGCGACCGAGACCCGCACGCCGGTCGTGGTGCGCGGCGCGGGCACCGGGCTGGCCGGCGGCGCGAACGCCGGCACCGGCGAGCTCGTGCTCTCCACCGCGCGGATGACACGCATCCTCGAGGTGCGCCCCGACGACCTCATCGCCGTCGTCGAACCCGGCATCATCAACGCCGACCTGAACGCGCACCTCGCCGGCCACGGCGTGTGGTGGGCGCCCGACCCCGCCAGCCGCGACATCTCCACCGTCGGCGGCAACATCGCCACCGGCGCCGGCGGACTCCTGTGCGCCAAGTACGGCGTGGTCCGCGACGCCGTCCTCGGCGTCGACCTCGTCCTCGCCGACGGACGGATGCTGCGTCTGGGCCACCGCACGGTCAAGGGCGTCACCGGCCTCGACCTCACCTCCCTCGTGATCGGCTCCGAAGGCCGCCTCGGCGTCGTCGTCGGCGCGACGCTCAAGCTGCGCCGGCTGGTGGAGGGCGCGGTCTGCACGCTGATCGCCTCCTTCCCCACCGTCCGCGACGCCGCCGCCGCATCCGCCGCCGTCACGGCGTCCGGCGCGCAGCCGGCGATCATGGAGCTCATGGACCCCCGGAGCCTCAGCGCCGTGCATGCGCTGCTCGGGCTGCCGGCGCCTGCCGCAGGCGCCGCCCAGCTCACCCTGCAGACCGACACCCCCTCCGCTCGCGCCGACGCCGAGCGGATCGCGGCGGTGCTCGAGGCGGCCGGCGGCACGGTGACGCTCACCGACGACCCCGAGGAGTCGGAGCGGCTGCTGCGCATCCGCCGGTCGATGCACGCCGCCCTGGCGAGCCTGGGCACCTGCCTGATCGAGGACGTCGCCGTCCCGCGCAGCGCGATGCCGGCCATGTTCGACGAGATCGCGCGCATCGAGCAGGCCTACGGGGTGAGCATCCCCACCGTCGCGCACGCCGGCGACGGCAACCTGCACCCGAACTTCAACTTCGAGGGCGAGGAGGTGCCCGAGATCGTCTGGGAGGCGGCGGGCGAGCTGTTCCGCGCGGCCGTCCGACTCGGAGGCACGCTGACCGGCGAGCACGGCATCGGCACCCTGAAGAGCCGCTGGCTCGCCGAGGAGCTCGGCGAGGATCAGTGGCGGCTGCAGCGACAGATCGTGGAGGTGTTCGACCCGCTCGGCATCCTCAACCCGGGCAAGGTGTTCGCCGATGCCTGACATCCACGTCAGCGCGGCCGTGGTCGTCGACCGCGCCGGACGCGCCCTCGTCGTCCGCAAGCACGGCACGCGGCGGTTCATGCAGCCCGGCGGCAAGCCGGAGCCGGGCGAGACGCCCGCGCAGACCCTGATCCGCGAGCTGGACGAGGAGCTCGCGCTCACCGTCACCGAGGACGACCTGCGCCCGCTCGGCACCTTCGTCTCCACCGCCGCCAACGAGCCGGGTCATCGGGTCGTCGCCACCGCGTTCGCCGTCGCGGCCGAGCCGTCCGACGTCACGGTGCAGGCCGAGCTCGCGGAGCTGCGCTGGATCGGGCCCGACGAGGCGGATGCCGTCGAGCTGGCGCCCCTGAGCACCGAGCACCTGCTCCCGATCGCCTGGTCGCGCTGACCGGCGCGTGCACTTCGCTCACCCACGCGTGCGCGTCGCGTGACCTCCGCGTACGCCTCACGCGGAGAAGTGCGCTTCACGCGGACGGATGCCGGATTCCGGGCCGCGCGAAGCGCACAACACCGCGGCTGCGCCCGCCCGCGGCGCGGCTTCGGCACAGTGGCTGCGCCGGGCGGGCGCCGCACCCGGCCCGGCAGCGGAGCTCAGATGCCCTGCCAGGCAGGCTTGTTCGCGTACGTGTAGCGGTAGTAGTCGGCGAGCGTCAGCTTCGACGCGGCGGCCCAGCCCCTGCGTGATGCAGTGCCGGGGCACATCGTCGACGGAGTCGAAGAACCGGGCGTTGTCCTCGCGGGTCTGCTCGGTGAGGGTCTTCACGCGCGTGCGGGAGGCGAACGACGACCCGGGCTCGTTGAAGCCGATGTGCCCGTCCGTGCCGATGCCCAGCAGCTGCAGATCGACCCCGCCCGCCGCCGCGATCGCCGCCTCGTAGTCGTCGCCGGCCTGCTGGATGGTCTCCGCCGCGCCGTTCGGCACCTGCACCCGCCGCGGGTCGAGACCGAGCGGTTCGACCACCTCGCGGGCGATCACCGACCGGTAGCTCTCCGGATGCGCCGGGTCCAGCCCGACGTACTCGTCGAGCGCGAAGCCGCGAACCTGCGACACGTCGCGGCCGCGCAGCCGCTCCGCGAGCGCCCGGTACACCGGGAGCGGCGTCGACCCGGTGGCAAGGCCCAGGACGAGGTCCGGCTTCGCGTCGAGCAGGCGCACGATCTCGCCGGTGACGAGTTCGCCCGCCTCCGCGGGGTTGGCGACGATGACGACTTCAGCCATGAGCGGCGACCTCCAGTTCGGGGGCGAGGAACTCGATTCTCGCAGTGCGGCCCGTCGGGCGGATGCCCGGCAGGCGGATGCCCGCGCTGCGGACCATCAGGACACCCCCAGCTGCGCCGAGAGCACCATCACGGCCGCGCCGCGCAGCACGATGTCCACCTGCTGCGTACGGCGGATCACGACGTCCTCGAACACCCCCTCGAGGGTGCGCTCGTGCAGGGCGCCGGTCGCTGCGTCGACCAGGGCGCCGTCCAGCAGGTCCGCGGGGCCGGCCAGCACCACCTCGGACAGGTCGAGAGCCGCGACGATCGGGGCGATGCCGATCGCCAGCCGGGTGCCGGCGTCGCCCAGCACCTCCTCCCGGGCACCGGGCCGGGCGGCGATCTCCCGCTCCAGCCGCGTGACGCTCAGCCACGCCTCCAAGCACCCTTCCTTGCCGCAGACGCAGCGGGGTCCGCCGTCGGTGCCGACCACGACGTGACCGATCTCCCCCGCGGCGAAGCGGCTGCCGAGCAGCGGCTGGTTCGCCGTGATCAGCCCCGCTCCGACGCCGCGGCCGATCCGGATCAGCATCAGGTCCGCGTGCGCGTCGCCGAAGGTGTACTCGGCGAGCACGGCGGCGTTGGCGTCGTTCCGCACGATCACGGGCAGGTCGAGGTCCAGCGCCAGCCGGGCCTCCAGGGGGAACGAGTGCCAGCTGAGATCCGGCGCGCGGAGCACGACGCCGGCCGGGTCGACGACGCCCGGCGTGCCGACGCCGACCCCGAGCAGCGGCCGGGTGGAGGCCGCGACGAGTTCGCGGGCCAGGTCGACGGCGGCGCGGTAGGCGCTGTCCCCGTCCCGGTCCTCCGGGCGCGGCGCAGTGCGCCGCGCCACGACGTCGCCATCCAGGCTCATCACCGCGCCCTCGAAGGCCGCCGGGCCGGACAGGTCGAGCCCGAGGATCTGGTGCCCGCCGCGATCGATGTCGATGAGGATCGCCGGTTTGCCGGGTCCCGCACTCGCGCGCACGCCGATCTCGGTGATGATCCCGTCGGCGATGAACTCCCCGACCAGGTCGGAGATGGTGACGCGGGTCAGCCCGGTCTCCCGCGCCAGGTCCGCCCTGCTCATCGCCCCGCGGTGGTACAGCGTCTGCAGCACCAGGGCCCGGTTGTGTCCCCGCGCCTGTTCCGGCAGCACCTTCGCCCGGGAGCGGAGCCGCCGGCTCGCGCCGAAGGCGTGGGCCGGCGGGGCGATGGTCCCGGTGGGCGGGCGCGGCGCATCCGAATCAGGCATGTTTGTTAGTACATCTTACGAATGGGCGTCGGCGCAACCCGGCATCCGTTCCGCGCGCGTTACTGCCGCCTTCTGCCGCCGCCGCGAGGGCCGGCCGAACGGGAATGGCGAACTTTACCATCCCGTTATCTCCGTCCCGTACCATGAGGAGACACGGACACGCTGAACAAAGGGGGGTGAGTTCGTGACCGATCTGATCTCCGCACCGACCGCGGGCACGGACAGGACCGAGGTCCTGTCGACGAGCACGAACGAGACCACCCCGCCGGGTGACGGCGGCCGGCGCCTGGAGTGGGCGCCGATGGAGCCGGCACCGAAGAAGCGCCGCCTCGGCCTGTGGCTCGGTCCCGGGGCGGGCGCGCTGCTGCTCGCCGCCGGTGGCGCATCCACCCTGCTGATCGCGCCGGGCACCACCGTCGCCGGCATCCCGGTCGGCTGGATGACCCCGGGGATGGCCACGGAGGCGATCAGCGCCCACCTCGCACGCACCGAGGTGGTGCTCACCGGCACGGACGCGACCGTGAGCGGCGCCGATCTCGGCGCAAGCCTCGACGCTTCCGCCCTGGCGGAGCAGGCCTTCGCCGAGCGCCCGATGTGGAACGTGACCGCGTGGATGGGCGAGCCGATCGACGCGGAGATCACCCTCGACCCGGAGGCCGCCGAGCACACCCTGCGCGCCGCGCTGCCCGGAAGCTACGAGGCCGCGGTGGACGCCACCGTCGTGTTCGACCCGGCCGCCGGCGCGTACACCACGACCGCCTCGGAGCCCGGCACCGGCATCGATCTCGAGAAGCTCACCGCCGCGTTCGCGGACGCGACCGCCGCGGGCCAGACGTCCTTCGAGTTCCCCGGCGCGCCGACCGAGGCGCCTGCCGCGATCACCGACGAGGAGGCCGCCGAGACCGCGGCACAGCTGAACTCCATGCTCGCCTCGATCGGCTTCTACGTGGGCGAGGAGCGCACGGTGCCGATCGCGCCGGACGTCGCCGCGAGCTGGCTCTCCGTGGAGGCCGTGGACGGCGAGCTGGAGATCACCGCCGACGAGACCGCCATCCAGGCCGTCGTGGACACGCTCCCGGGCCTGGTCAACCGCGAGCCGGTGAACGCCAGGAACATCGTCGACTCCGACGGCACGGTGCTCAAGGAGCTCACGCCCGGTCAGGACGGACGCGTCCTCGGCGACACGTCGAACGCGGCGTCCGAGTTCGCCGCCCAGCTCAGCGCCGGAGACGCGGCGTATCCGCTCGCGGTCACCTCCACCCCGTTCGAGACCACCGCCCTGTTCCGCCGGATCGAGGTCGACCTCAGCGAGCAGCGCACCTACCTGTTCGAGAACGAGCAGCTCGTCCAGTCCTGGGCGATCTCCTCGGGCACGGCGGCCACGCCGACCGACACCGGGCACTTCAAGGTGTACGCGTACGTGCGCATCCAGGACATGCGCGGCACGAACGCCGATGGTTCGAAGTACGTCACCGAGGACGTGCCCTGGGTGTCGTACTACAACGGCGACGAGGCGTTCCACGGCACCTACTGGCACGACAACTTCGGCACCCCGATGAGCCACGGCTGCGTGAACATGACCTTCGACGCCGCCCAGTACGTCTACGAGTGGTCGACCATCGGCACGGAGGTCTGGGTCCACAACTAAGGTTCGAAACGTGGGAGGGGCGGATGCCGTCGGCATCCGCCCCTCCTTTGTCGATGTCAGCGCAGAGCGTCGATGATGGCGTTCAGCGTGGCGGACGGCCGCATCACGGCGTCCACCTTCTCGGCATCCGGGCGATAGTAGCCGCCGATGTCGGCGGGCGAGCCCTGCACCGCGTTCAGCTCGCCCACGATCTGCTGCTCCTTGGCGGCCAGCTCCTCGGCGACCGGGGCGAACGCGGCGGCGAGCTCGGCATCCGCGGTCTGCGTCGCCAGCTCCTGCGCCCAGTACAGGGCGAGGTAGAAGTGGCTGCCGCGGTTGTCGATCGTGCCGAGGGCGCGGCCGGGCGAGCGGTCCTCCTCGAGGAAGGTCTCGGTGGCGGCATCGAGCGTCTCCGCGAGCACGCGCGCCTTGGCGTTGCCGGTGTGGTCGGCGAAGTGCTCGAGCGAGGCCGCGAGGGCGAAGAACTCGCCCAGCGAGTCCCAGCGCAGGTAGTTCTCGGCGACCAGCTGCTGCACGTGCTTCGGCGCGGAACCGCCCGCGCCCGTCTCGAACAGGCCTCCGCCGGCGAGCAGCGGGACGATGCTCAGCATCTTCGCCGACGTGCCGACCTCGAGGATCGGGAACAGGTCGGTGAGGTAGTCGCGCAGCACGTTGCCGGTCACCGAGATGGTGTCCAGGCCGTGACGCATCCGCGCGAGCGTGTAGCGGGTGGCCTCCTCGGGGGCGAGGATCGTGATGGTCACGCCCTGGGTGTCCAGCAGCGCGAGGCCCTGGTGCACCTTGGCGATGATCTGCGCATCGTGCGACCGGTTCGCGTCGAGCCAGAACACCGCCGGAGCGCCGGTCGCGCGGGCGCGGGTGACGGCGAGCTTCACCCAGTCCATCACCGCGATGTGCTTCGTCTGCGTGGCGCGCCAGATGTCGCCGGTGCGGACGTGGTGCTCGATGAGCACGGCGCCCTCGCGGTCGAGGATCTGCACCACGCCGTCGGATGCGATCTCGAAGGTCTTGTCGTGGCTGCCGTACTCCTCGGCCGCCTGCGCCATCAGGCCGACGTTCGGCACGGTGCCGATGGTGGCCGGGTCGAGCGGGCCGTTCGCGATCACGTCGTCGATCACGGCCTGGTAGACGCCCGCGTAGGAGGAGTCGGGGATCACCGCGATGGTGTCGTCCTCGCCGCCGTCCTTGCCCCACAGCTTGCCGCCGTTGCGCACCAGCGCGGGCATCGAGGCGTCCACGATCACGTCGCTGGGCACGTGCAGGTTGGTGATGCCCTTGTCGGAGTTCACGTACGACAGGCGCGGGCCCTCGTCCATGGCGCGCTCGAAGGCGGCTGCGATCTCGTCCCCGCCGGCGATGTCCTTCAGCCCGGCCAGGATCGACCCCAGGCCGTCGTTCGGGCTGAGCCCGGCCTCGTCGAGCTGCTCGCCGTACTGCGCGAAGACGTCCTTGAAGAAGGCCTTGACCACGTGCCCGAAGATGATCGGGTCGCTGACCTTCATCATGGTGGCCTTGAGGTGCACGGAGTACAGCACGTCGTCGTTCTTCGCCGCCTCGAGCGTCTCGGCCAGGAACTCGTCCAGGTGCGCCGCGGACATGAAGGTCGCGTCGATGATCTCGCGTGGCAGGACCTTCAGGCCCTCTTTGAGCACGGTGACGGTGCCGTCCTCGGCGATGTGACGGATGCTGAGCACGTCGTCGTGGGCGGCGACCCAGGACTTCTCGTTGGAGCGGAAGTCGTCGTGCCCCATGGTCGCCACGCGGGTCTTCGAGCCCGGCGCGAACGGCTTGTTGCGGTGCGGATGCTTCTTGGCGTAGTTCTTCACCGCGAGCGGGGCGCGGCGGTCGCTGTTGCCCTCACGCAGCACCGGGTTGACCGCGGAGCCCTTGATGCGGTCGTAGCGCGCGCGGATGTCCTTCTCCTCGAGCGTCTGCGGCTCGTCGGGGAAATCGGGGATGTCGTAGCCCTTCTCCTGCAGCTCGGCGATCGCGGCCTTGAGCTGCGGGATGGAGGCGGAGATGTTGGGCAGTTTGATGATGTTGGCCTGCGGCAGCGTGGCGAGTCCGCCGAGCTCGGCCAGCGCGTCGCCGACCTGCTGCTCCGGGGTGAGCTTCTGCGGGAACGCGGCGAGGATGCGCCCCGCCAGGGAGATGTCCCGCGTCTCCACCTCTACTCCCGCCTGACCGGTGTAGGCCTGGATGATCGGGAGGAAGGAGGCGGTCGCCAGCGCCGGCGCCTCGTCTGTGTAGGTGTAGATGATGGCGTCGTCGGTCACCGGAACTCCGTTCGCGAGGGCTTTTATCTCGATACCAAGATACCCGGATGACCTCGCGTGTCTCGGCCACTGCCGCGAACCGGCGGCGAGGCATTAGCCTGGGTCCATGTCGAAACTGCGCGTGGAAGAACTGTCCGCGGCGACGATCGTCGCCGTCAACAACCTGTCGCTGAAGCCGGGGCAGGAGCAGTTCCTCGCGCCCGTGTCGTACGGGATCGCCGCCACCGTGATCAATCCGCGCACCTCCTGGCAGCGCGTGGTGCTCGACGGCGATGAGGTGGTCGGCTTCATCAGTGCGAGCTTCGATGCGGATGCCCCGGAGGAGTACTTCCGCAACGTCCTCTGGCGCATCAACGTGGACGCCGACGACCAGGGTCGCGGCATCGGACGCTTCGCCGTCGAGGCCCTCCTCGACGAGGCGCGCCGGCGCGGCGTCGACCACGTCAACGTGATCTACGAGGCCGGCGAGGGAGGCCCCGAGGCGTTCTTCCGCCGGGTGGGCTTTGAGCCGGTCGGTGAGACCGAGTACGGCGAGGTCATCGCCGAGATCCGGCTCACGGACTAGACCGGCGGCGGGGCCTCGGATCCCCTCCCCCACCGAGACCCCGTCGCCCCCTCCTCGGCGACGCCGCCGGGTCAGCTGCGCCGACGTCTCACCCACGCATCGGCCGCGATCCGCAGCGCACCCGCGCCGCGCTCGATCGCGTGCTGCGCGGCGTCCTGCCAGGCCGGACGAACCGGGGGTGCCGCGCCGGACGCCTGCTCCGCCGCCGCGAACGCGCGTTCCAGGTCCTCCACCGCGTCGCGGTACGCGGCGAACCCGGCGGGAGTGAGGCGCTTCGCGCCGGCATCCGGCCGGGCATCCGCCGCTCGCGCCCGCGCCGCGTGGAAGGCGGCCATCTCGGGGGCTCGTCCGTCGCTCATCCGCGGGAAGGCGATCAGGCGGGCCGGGTCGGTCTCGTACTCCATCCAGCGGGCCAGCACCGCGTCATGGGCGTCGCGCACCCGGGCCACCGGGTCGGTCTTCGCCGCGTACTCCGCCCGTGCGGCGCGCAGCTGGGCCCGCCGCACGCGCACCTGGGCGGCCGCCGACCGGCATCTGTCCTCGGCGTCGCGCACACCCGCGCGTGCCTGCGCCAGCTCACCGGCTCCGGCCCGCTCCGCCACGGCCCGATCGAGGCGGGCCCGCGCCAGCCGCAGTCCGGCATCCGCGGCCGCCGCGTCCCGCCGCGCCGCCACGAGATCGCTGCGCGCCGCGTCCACGGCGATCCGCCGCTGCCGCCCTCGGTACCGCATCCCCGCGACGCCCAGCCCGGTCGCCCCGGCCGCCGCCGGCGCGATCCACCAGAGCTCTGCGAGCAGGAACGGGTCCACCCCCTCATGCTAACCACGCGGCGTCGGCGCCGGCCGCGGCATCCGGCCTCCCGCCGCCGTCGCGACCTAGACCAGCGTCTCCTGCCAGGCCGCGTGCAGCTGGGCGAACTTGCCGGTGCCGCCGATCAGCGCCTGCGGGGTGTCGTCCTCGATGATGCGGCCGTGCTCCATCACCAGCACCCGGTCGGCGATCGCGACCGTCGACAGGCGGTGCGCGATGATGATCGCGGTGCGGTCGGCGAGCAGCGTCTGCAGCGCCTCCTGGATGAGCCGCTCGGACGGGATGTCCAGCGACGCCGTGGCCTCGTCGAGGATCAGCACGGCCGGATCGGCGAGGAACGCCCGCGCGAAGGAGATCAGCTGCCGCTGCCCGGCCGACACGCGCCCGCCGCGCTTGTTCACGTCGGTGTTATAGCCGTCCGGCAGAGACGAGATGAACTCGTCGGCGCCGACCGCGCGGGCGGCGGCGCGGATCTCGTCCAGGGTCGCGTCCGGCTTGCCGAGCGCGATGTTGTCCGCGACCGTCCCGCTGAACAGATACGCCTCCTGGGTGACCATCACGATCGCCCGGCGCAGATCCTTCGGGTGCAGCATCCGCAGGTCGACGCCGTCGAGCGTGACCCGCCCCTCGGTCGGGTCGTAGAACCGCGACACCAGCTTCGCGAGCGTGGACTTCCCGGCGCCGGTGGTGCCGACCAGCGCGACGGTCTGCCCGGCCGGAATGTCCAGCGAGAAGTTCGGCAGCACCGTCTTCTCGCCGTTGTACCCGAACGTGACGCCCTCGAAGCGGATCGCGCCGCGCGACTCCCACAGGTCGACCGGCTTCTCCGGGTCGGGCACCGTGGGCTGCTCCTCGAGCACGCCGGACACCTTCTCCAGCGCCGCGGTCGCGGACTGGTACGAGTTCAGGAACATCGCGATCTCCTGCATCGGCGCGAAGAAGTTGCGTACGTACAGCACCGCCGACAGCAGCACGCCGACGCCCAGGGCGCCGGTGGAGACGCGGATGCCGCCCCACAGCACCACCAGGGCGAGGGTGAGCGCCGCGATCCCCATCAGCCCGGGCTCGAACGTGCCGTACAGCAGCATCGAGCGCCGGTTCACGTCGCGGTAGTCGCCGGCGAGCGTGCGGAAGGTCGCGTCGTTGCGCGGCTCCTTGCGGAACGACTTCACCGCGCGGATGCCGGTCATCGTCTCCACGAACTGCACGATCACCTTCGCGCTGATCACGCGCGATTCGCGGTACACCACCTGTGAGCGGGTGTAGAACCAGCGCATCAGCAGGAGCAGCGGGATGCCGCCGATCGCGAGGATCACGCCGGACTGCCAGTCCGCGATCACCAGGGCGATGAACGTGAACACGCCGAACAGCACACCGGAGACGAGGTTGTTCAGGCCGCCGTCGAGCAGTTCGCGGATCGAGTCCAGGTCGCTGGTCTGGCGGGAGATGATCCGCCCGGACGTGTACGACTCGTGGAACTCGAGGCTGAGCCGCTGGGTGTGCAGGAAGATCCGCTTGCGCAGGTCGAGAAGCACCGCCTGGGTGATGCGGGCGGCGAGCACGACGTACCAGCCGATCAGCGCCGATCCGGTGATCCCGGCGAACAGGTAGGCGACGGTGAGCACGAGCGCCGGCGTCCAGTCGGTGTTCTCGAGCACGAGCGGCAGCGCCCGGTCCAGCGCGACGCCGATGAGGATCGGCCCCGACACCTGCAGCGCGGTGGAGACCACCAGCACGACGGCCGCCGCGACGATGCGCAGCCGCAGCGGGCGGATGAGCGATCCGAGCAGGCGCAGCGAGCGCGCCCGGATCGCGCGGCTCTCCTCCCTGGTGTAGTTCGAGCGGTCCTCGCCCTGGGTTCCGGAGATGGTCATGCCTGCACCTCCTCTTCGATGTCGGATGCCGCGGACGCTGAGCCCGTCGAAGCGTCCTCCCCCGCGGACGCTGAGCCCGTCGAAGCGTCCTCCCCCGCGGATGCTGAGCCCTTCGGAGCGTCCCCGCTCGCGGACACGACCGGGATCGACCCCGTCCGCGCCGCCTCCTCCGCCTCCAGGCTGGAGATCACGTGCCGGTAGTGGGCGCTGGAGCGCAGCAGCTCCGCGTGCGTCCCCACCGCGGTGATCCGCCCGCGCTCCAGCAGCGCGACGCGGTCGGCGAGCGCCACGGTCGACGGCCGGTGCGCGACGACGAGCGCCGTCGTATCGGCGAGCACGTGCCGCAGCGCCTCCTCGACGAGCGCCTCGGTGTCGACGTCGAGCGCGGACAGCGGGTCGTCGAGCACGAGCACCTTCGGCTTCGCGGCGACCGCGCGGGCGAGCGCGAGACGCTGCCGCTGCCCGCCGGACAGGCTGAGCCCCTCCTCGCCGATGATGGTCTCGACGCCCTCGGGCAGCGACTCCACGAACCCGGCCTGCGCGACCTCGAGCGCCTCGGCGAGCACCCGGTCGGCCTCGGGGCTGTGCAGGTCGAGGTCGGCGCGTCCCAGCAGGACGTTCTCGCGGACGGATGCCGAGAACAGCGTGGCGTCCTCGAAGGCCATGGCGATGTGCCGGCGCAGCTCGGACAACTCCAGGTCGCGCACGTCCACGCCGTCGAGCGTGACCCGCCCGCCGGTGACGTCGTACAGCCGTGCCGGCAGCGTCGTCAGGGTGGTCTTCCCGGAGCCGGTCAGCCCGACCAGCGCCATGGTCTCCCCCGGACGCAGCACCAGGTCGATGCCGTCGAGCAGGTCGCGCTCGGAGGCACCGGCGTCCTGGTAGCGGAAGTGCACGTCCTCGAACGCCAGCTCGCCGCGCGGCTCGGCGATGCGCACCGGGTGCTCCGGATCGGTGATGGTGTTCGTCGCCTCGAAGATCTCGAACACGCGGTCGGTGGCCGTGCGTGCGTCGAGCATGAACGAGAACAGGAACCCGATCGACTCGATCGGCCAGCGCAGCACGGTGGCCATCGCGAAGAAGGCGAACAGCTGCGGCAGCTCGATCGCCCCCTGCGCGATCAGCCAGATGCCGGCGATGAGGCTGAGCCCGAAGGCGATCTGCGGCATCAGGTCGAGCCAGAACCAGATCTCGCCGACCGCGCGGGCCTTGCTCAGCTCGGTCTCCCGCAGCGTCTCGGCCTGGCGGCTGAAACGGCTCAGGGCGTGCTTGCCGCGCCCGAACGCCTTCAGCACGCGGATGCCGTGCACGCTCTCCTCGACGCTGGTGGCGAGGTCGCCGGCCTGGTCCTGGCTGCGCCGGGTGAGCTGGCCGTACCGCTTCTCGAACAGGTAGCCCTGGATCCACATCGGCACGCCGGTGACGAGGAAGATCGCGCCCAGCAGCCAGTGCCACTGGAACAGCATCACCGCGCCGATGATGATCGTCAGCACGTTCACCACCAGAAGGATCAGCCCGAACGCCAGCCAACGGCGGATCAGGTTGATGTCCTGCATCATGCGGCTGAGCAGCTGACCGGACTGCCACCGGTCGTGGAACGCGACCGGCAGCGTCTGCAGCCGCGCGTACAGGTCGGATCGCATCCGGTACTCGACCTCGGTGGCCGGGGTGAGCACGAACCAGCGCCGCAGCCACACCATGGCCGCCTCGCCGAGGGCGAGGGCGAACACCGCGAGCGCCCCGACGGCGATCGCCCCGACTACCCCGGTCTGCAGGGGGCCGCGAACGATCTGCTCGAGCGCGATGGGGATCAGCAGCGCGATCACCGCGGCGGCGAGCGCGCTGAGCGCACCGCCGATGAGGCGGCTGACGATCGGGGCGACGAAGGGCTTGAGCCGCCAGAGTGCGGCGACGGTGGACAGGGACGACGACGAAGTGGAGGTCATGACTCTCAGAGGCGTGGCGAGCGGACGGCGAAGAAGACGAAGAGCGGATGCCGGTGGCATCCGGAGCGAGCGGCGGGGGCGACGATGCTCCTATGGATGTCAAGTGGTGAGGGCGGTGTAGATCTCGCGGGCGATGAGGCGTTTGAGGCAGCGGATGATGTCCTTCTTCGAGAGGCCCTCGGTGGTGCGTCGGGCGGCGTAAGCGCGGGTTCTGGGATCCCAGCGGAGCCGGCAGAGCACGATGCGGTAGAGCGCGGCGTTCGCGTGGCGGTCGCCGCCGCGGTTGAGGCGGTGTCGGTGGGTTTTGCCTGATGAGGCGGGGATGGGCGCGACGCCGCAGAGCATCGCGAATGCGGCTTCGGAACGGAGCCGGCCGGGGTTCTCGCCAGCGGTGACGAGCAGTTGCCCGGCGACATCGGCGCCGACCCCGTTGAGGGCGAGCAGCCGCGGGTTGATGTCCGCGACGAGAGGGTCGATGAGTGCGTCGAGTTCGGCGATCTCGGCGGTCAGCGACTGGTGGCGGCGTGCGAGAGCGCGCAGCGCGATCTTCGATGCCTGCTCGGGTTCGTCGGCGCGTGTGGTGTCGGGACGTGCAGCGGCACATACCTCGATCAGCTCCCGGTCTGACAGCCCCCGCAACCGTTCGCGGAGCGCGTCGGGTGCGGTGACGATGATCGCCTTCATCCGGCGTTGACAGTCGGCGCGCTGGGTCACGGCGCTGCGCCTGGCGATCCGCAGATTGCGGAGCGCTTCCACCTTCCCTGCTCGGTCCTTCGGGATCCCCGATCGTGTGCCTGCCAACGCTGCCCGGGCGGCAGCTTCCGCGTCCAGCGGGTCGGACTTACCGGCAAAGCGCCGCGACTTCCGGTCCGGTCGGTCCACTTCCCGCAGCTCGACACCCGCAGCGCGCAGGTGACGGGCAAGACCGGCACCGTATGCGCCGGTGCCCTCGATCCCCGCGATCACGAGCACACCGAACGCACACGCCCAACTCAGCAACGCGGCATAACCGGAACGATTCGCGGGGAACTGCGCGCTCCCGAGCAGCCGGCCGGTGGTGTCGATGACCGCCGCGGTGTGGGAATCGCCATGCGTGTCGATACCCGCCACGATCATGACCTGGTCCTGCTGCTCTTCTCGTGCGATGGTGGTCATCGCCGTCCCTTCCTCTCAACTCTCCGATCGGACGGCACGCACCATCCGAGAGCGAGCGGACAAGACAGTGATGGGTGCCTGCTGGCACAGGCTCCTATGAGGTCACAACCCTCGCACGGTGAGTGCATGGCAGCCCCGCAGCGATCGAACGACAGATCGCGTTCAAGACCCGTAGTCAGTCAGTCGCTGAGTCAGGACAACCGCTGCGGGGCTCCCACCACCATCATCACTGTCAGTCGCGCGGGAGCACCGCGCGCGAGCCCGGGGCGAAGAACGGAGTGACGATCGTCGTGGTCATGGTGTCCCCCTCAGGCTCGGCTTCATCGGCCGGTCGGCGCGACAGCCCACCAGCCTATTGCGGGCAACCGACCGAGGGCAAGCGGTATTCCGGTTTCCGGTCAGCGCTTCCCGTGCGCCTGACAGTGCCGCCCGGCGACCCCGGGCGACCGCGCCCGCCGGCCGTCGGTGCCTCAGGCCAGGACGCGGGCGGCCTCACGGTCCAGCAGGCTCCGCTTCACCTCGAGCCCCCACGCGAAGCCGCCCATCGTGCCGTCGCCGCGCAGCACGCGGTGGCACGGCACGAACAGCGCGGCGGCGTTGCGCGCGCACACGGATGCCGCGGCCCGGACCGCCCGGGGGCTGCCCAGCGCGATCGCGAACTCGGTGTAGGTGAGCGGGGCGCCGGGGGCGATCCGGCGCAGCGCGTCCCATCCGGTGCGCTGCATGTCCGTGCCGTGCTGCACGACCGGCACCGCGTCGATCGCGGTGAGGTCGCCGTCGTAGAACGCGAGGGCCGCGGCCGCGGCATCCGTCTCCCCGTCGCGGATGCCGGCGGGACGCCGTGCGGGGGCGAGCCGGGCGAGGATCGCGTCCCGCGAGTCGGTCCATCCCGAGGCGAGCACGCGCTGCCGGGCGTCGGCGAGGATCGTGAACGGCCCGTCCGGGGTGGCGATGGTCTGCAGGACGGCCTGGTCGATGGCGGTCATGAGGGCTCCTTCGTGAGCGCGGCGGCGGCGGCCGCGGAGGATCGAGGGGTGCGCTTCGCGGGCGCCGAGCGCCACAGATGCGCGGTGAGGTAGCTGCGCCAGGGCGCCGTGCGCTCGGCCCAGGCCGCGAGCCCGGCCGGGTCGGCGGGGAGGCCGGTGGCCGCCGCGCCGGCCCGCACGGCGACGTCCCCGGGGAGCAGGACGTCGGGGTCGCCGAGCACGCGCATCCGCACGTAGTCGGCGGTCCACGGCCCGATCCCGGGCATCGCCAGCAGTGCGGCGCGCTGCGCGGCCGCGTCGTCTCCGACGGTGAGGACGAGCTCTCCCGCGGCGAGCGCGGCGGCGGCGCCGGTGATGGCGCGGATGCGGGCGGCGGGTCCGCGCAGCACGGATGCCCCGTGCTCGGCGATCGCGGCCATGGTCGGGAACAGGATGCCGGAGTCCGGGGTCGCTGCCGGTGCGGCCGCATCAGCGGGCCCGGTGGTGTCGCCGACCCGCTCGCCCAGCGCCTCGACGAGCGCGGTGAGGGCGCTGCGCGCGGCCACGACGGTGATCTGCTGACCGACCATGGCGCGGATCAGCATCTCGTGCGGGTCCGCCGCTCCCGGCACCCGGATGCCGGGCGTGCGCGCCACCAGCGGGGCCAGCGCCGGCTCCGCCGAGAGCGCCTCGTCGATGGCGACCGGGTCGGCATCCAGGTCGAACAGCCGGCGGGCGGTGGCGACCAGCGGTGCGAGATCTCCGAGGCGGGTGACGCGGGCGCGCAGCCGGAGCCGGTGGCGCTCGTCCCGGGCGACCTCGAACCAGGCGGGGCCGCCGGGCATCCGCAGGTGACGGGCGAAGGAGCGCTCGCCGGCGCTCTCCACGCCGGGCAGCGCACGCGCGGCCATCCAGGCGAACACGCCGGCGGCGTCCAGCGGCGGGCGGTGCGGCAGGAGCAGGTCGATCACCCCGGGGACGGGATCGTGCCCGGCCGCGTCCCGGGGACGGCGGGCGCGCAGGTCGCCCGGGGTCATCCCGAACACCTCGCGGATGGTGTCGTTGCACTGCCGGATGCTGGTGAAGCCGGCCGAGAAGGCCACCTCCGAGATCGGCATGTCGGTGCCCACCAGCAGCATCCGGGCGCTGTGCGCGCGATGCGCACGGGCGAGGGCGAGCGGGCCGGCCCCGAGTTCGGCGGTGAGCAGCCGGGTGAGGTGGCGGGAGGAGTATCCCAGCCGGGCGGCGAGACCGGGGACGCCCTCGCGTTCCACGATGCCGGCCGCGATCAGCCGCATGGCGCGGGCGGCCACATCACCGCGGACGTTCCACTCCGGCGAGCCCGGCGCGGCCTCGGGCAGGCAGCGCTTGCAGGCGCGGTAGCCCGCCTCGTGCGCGGCGGCGCTGGTCGGGTAGAAGGTCACGTTCTCCGGCTTCGGCGTGCGTGCCGGGCAGCTGGGACGGCAGTAGATGCCGGTGGAGCGCACGGCGGTGACGAACTGCCCGTCGAAGCGGGTGTCGCGCGCGCTGATGGCGCGATACCGCTCGTCGAAGGTCATCACCGGGAGGCTCATGCCTCCACTCTGTCACGCCCCCGGGCATCCGGCTGGCGGAAATCGGACATCACGGTGCCCCTCCCCCTTCCCCCGTCCCCTCCCCGGGTTTGGGGCGGATTCTCGACTTTGGGGCGGCGCTCCGCCGCCCCAAAGTCGAGAATCCGCCCCAAACGCTCAGGAAGGAGGGCGGTCAGCCTGCGAGGCGTTCCCGGCGCACCGGCTTCCATCCGGCGCGCGGCACCGCGGCGCGCAGCGCGCGCGTGTACGGATGCACGGGCTCGGCGAGGATCTCGGCGGTCACCCCGGCATCCACCACCCGGCCCTGCTCCATCACGATCATCCGGTCGGAGATCTGGTTCACCACCGCGAGGTCGTGCGAGATGAACAGGTAGCTGACCTTCCTCTCCGCCCTGATGTCGCTGAGCAGATTCAGGATCTGCGCCTGGATCGACACGTCCAGCGCCGCGACCGCCTCGTCGAGGACGATGACCTCGGGATCCGCGGCGAGCGCCCGCGCGATCGCCACCCGCTGACGCTGCCCGCCGGACAGCTGGTACGGGAACTTCTGCCAGAACCGTTCCCCCAGCCCCACGCTCTCCAGGATCCGCTGCGCGGTCGCGCGGTGCGACCTGGCGCCCTGCGACGCCGTCGCGTGCAGCGCCACGGATGCCGCGATGATGTCCACGATGCGCTGACGGCCGTTCAGCGAGGAGTACGGATCCTGGAACACGGGGTCAGTGGAAGAAGTGGCGCTCCCCGGTGAAGAACATCGTCACGCCGGCCTTGCGCGCGGCGTCGATGACCTCGTCGTCGCGCACCGAGCCGCCGGTCTGCACGATCGCGGTCACGCCGGCGTCGATGAGCACCTGCGGGCCGTCCGCGAACGGGAAGAACGCGTCGGATGCGGCGACCGAGCCCGCAGCGCGGTCACCCGCCCGCTCCACCGCGAGGCGGCACGAGTCGACCCGGTTGACCTGGCCCATGCCGACGCCGACGGTCGCGTTGCCCTTGGCGAGCACGATGCCGTTCGACTTCACCGCGCGGCACGCCTTCCACGCGAAGATGAGGTTCTCCATCTCCGCCTCGTCGGGCTGCTCGCCGGAGACGAGCTTCCAGTCCTTGGCGACCGAGGCGATGTCGTCCGGGAAGCGGTCGGCGTTCTGCAGCAGCAGACCGCCGGAGACGAGCCGCACGTCCATGCGCTCCTGCTGCCAGTCCGCCGGCAGCTTCAACAGCCGCAGGTTCTTCTTCGCGCGGAACACCTCGAGGGCTGCCGGCTCGAAGTCGGGGGCGACGATGACCTCGGTGAAGATGTCCTTCAGGTTCTCCGCCATCTTCAGGGTGACGGTGCCGTTCGCGGCGATCACGCCGCCGTACGCCGAGACCGGGTCGCACTCGTGCGCGCGCAGGTGGGCGCTGGCGATGGGGTCGAGCGCGTTCGGGGCCGTGGTGGCGATGCCGCAGGGGTTCGCGTGCTTGATGATGGCGACCGCGGGCAGGATCATGTCGTAGGCGGCGCGCAGCGCGGCATCCGCATCGACGTAGTTGTTGTAGGACATCTCCTTTCCCTGCAGCTGCGTCGCCTGGGCGATGCCGTGACCGCCCGCACGGGTGTAGATCGCGGCGCGCTGATGCGCGTTCTCGCCGTACCGGAGCGTGGCCAGCCGCTCGGCCTGGATGGTGAGGTGGGTCGGCAGCGACTCCTCCTCCAGGGTGCCCTCCGCGAACCACTGCGCCACGGCGGAGTCGTACGCGGCGGTGTGCGCGAAGGCGCGGGCGGCGAGCTCCCGGCGCTGGGTCAGCGTGGTGCCGCCGGCGCGCAGCGCCTCGATCACCGACGGGTACGAGTCGGGCGAGACGACGATCGCGACGTTGGCGTGGTTCTTCGCCGCCGCACGCACCATCGCCGGTCCCCCGATGTCGATCTGCTCGACGACGTCGTCGCCCTGCGCGCCCGAGGCCACGGTCTCCACGAACGGGTACAGGTTCACCACGACGAGCTCGAAGGGTTGGATGCCCAGGTGCTCGAGCTGCCCCTCGTGGTCCTCGAGGCGCAGGTCGGCGAGCAGGCCCGCGTGCACCGCCGGATGCAGCGTCTTCACGCGGCCGTCGAGGGACTCGGGGAACCCGGTGACCGCCGAGACGTCGGTCACCTCGTGCCCGGCCTCGCGGATCGTCGCCGCGGTCGAGCCGGTGGACACGATCTCCACCCCGGCCTCGGCCAGGGCATCCGCGAGCTCGCGCAGACCGGTCTTGTCGCTCACCGACACCAGTGCGCGGCGGATCGGGACCGTGTCGCGGTGACGGTACAGCGAGGGGTCCTGGCGGGGACCGGCCATGAGGGTGCTCCTTCTTTCGTGGCGGTGCGGGTCAGGTCAGCACGAGCTCGCCGGTGGCGATGCGGCGGACGACGTCGATCAGCAGCCGCCGTTCGACGGGCTTGATCCGCTCGTGGAGTTGGTGCTCGGTGTCGCCGGGGAGCACCGGGACGCGCTCCTGGGCGAGGATGGGTCCGCTGTCGACGCCCTCGTCGACCACGATGACGCTGGCGCCGGTCTGGCGGACGCCGGCCGCGAGCGCGTCGCGCACGGCGTGGGCGCCGGGGAACTCGGGCAGGTACGCCGGGTGGGTGTTGATGATGTTCGGCGCGTAGCGGTGGACGAGGGATGCCGGCAGCAGCCGCATCAGACCGCTGAGCACCACCAGGTCGGGGGCCCAGACGTCGAGCTGGCGACCCAGCTCCTCGCCCCAGTGCTCGCGGCTCTCGTGCAGATGCCAGGGCACGGTGAAGCTGGGGATGCCGAACTCCTCGGCGTGCGCGAGACCCTCGGCGTCGCGGTCGGCGCCGACCACGATGACCCGGGCGGGATAGTCCGGGTGACTCGCGGCTTCGAGCAGGGCACGGAGATTCGAGCCGGTGCCCGAGATGAGTACGGCGACCGTCAGCACCCGGTCAGTCTACCGGGGTGGTGAGGCCCGACATCTCCGCGTTCCAACGGTCGGTGCGCTCCTCGGCCAGCTCGTCTCGGTGCCTTGGCGACAGCAGCAGGATCGCCGCCCCGATCAGCACCTCGATGCCCACCGCGAGGGCGACGGGGCCCGCGGCGGGGCCCGCTTCGGCGAGCCGCCCGGGACCGATCGAGCCGGATGCCAGCGCAGCGGCGAGCGCGGCGACGCCCGCGGTGAGCCCGGCGATGCCGACGGCGATCGCCGCCCGCGGCCCGAGGCCGGCGGCGGCGCCCTCCCACACCAGCCGGGAGCGGATCATCCATCCCGCGAGCGCCCCGGCGCCGATCGGGACGATCAGGCAGACCAGCATCCAGATCGAGGAGTGCTCCGGGAGCAGCCCCAGTACGGGGATCCCGGGGACGACGCCGAGCTGCGTGCCGGCGGGCGAGACCGACGTGCCGGCGCCCACGGCGAAACCGGGTCCGGCCAGCCAGGCGACGGCCCACACGATCAGCGTCGGCAGGTAGGCGAGGTGCCCGAGCGTCAGCATCGCACCGCCGAGGACGTCCACCCGCGCCGCCTCGAACAGGGCGATCACCTCACCCCCGCGCAGGACCACCGCCACCGCCACCGCGACCGCACCGGCACCGGTGAGCGCCACCACCGCGACCGCCGCGCCGCGCACGGCCTCGGCCGGCACGGGTGCCCAATCCCCCCAGCCGTCGACGATGTCGTGCACCCGGTCGACGAGCCCGCCGTCCCCCTCCGACCAGGCGTGCCGCACGGCGCCGGCGAGGAGACCGGCCAGGTAGGCGGCGGCGGGGAGGAGGATCGCCGCCCAGAGCGGGGTGCGCACGGCATCCGCCTGTCCGGTGACGGCCACGACCGAGGCGAGCGCGGTGAACGCCGCCGCCCCGGCGGCGACGCCGACGCCCCACGCCCCCGCGGCGGCCGCGCGGCGTCCCGAGCGCGCGGCGAAGAGCACCGTGAACAGCAGGACGATGAGCGGCGGCAGCGACAGCGTGAAGCGCGCGGCCTCGGCCGGGATGCCGACAGCGACGACGATGTCGTCGGGGATGACGACCTGCATCGGAACCGCGTGTGCGAACTGCCAGAGTGCCGCGCTCGTGCCCCAGAGGGACCCCCAGTCGGCGGACAGGCCGAAGGCGAGCATCCACAGCACCGTGAGCGGTGCAAGCATCGCAGCCACGCCGACGGCCGCGGCGATGGCGGCGTCGAGCGCGGCGAGGAGCGCGACGAGGAGGCGTTGCATGACGCATCGAGCCTACGACGGCACCCTGTGCCCGCCCTCCCGGCCACGCGCGCCGGGAGCGACGCGATAGGTTTTCTGCGGAGGTTCCCCCATGACGACTGCCCCTGCCCGCCCGCGGACCGCGCACGAACCGCAGAACCCGCTCGACCGCTTCTTCGAGATCAGCCGGCGCGGGTCGACGTTCGGCGCCGAGATCCGCGGCGGACTCGTCACCTTCGTGACGATGGCGTACATCGTGATCCTGAACCCGATCATCCTCTCCGGCAAACCGGATGCCGCCGGGAACGCGCTGGAGTTCGGCGCCGTCGGCGCCGCGACCGCTCTCACCGCCGGCCTGATGACGATCCTGTTCGGCGTGATCACCCGGCTGCCCTTCGCGTTCGCCGCGGGCCTGGGGATCAACGCGTTCCTCGCCTTCAGCGTCGTCGGTCAGGTCACCTGGCCGGAGGCGATGGCCCTGGTGATGATCAACGGCGCGATCATCGTGCTGCTGGCGGCAACCGGCCTGCGGAAGCTGATCTTCGACGCCGTGCCGTTCCAGCTGAAGATCGCGATCACGGTCGGGATCGGCCTGTTCATCGCCTTCATCGGCTTCGTGAACTCCGGGTTCGTCACCGCCACCGGCGCCTCCTCCCCGCCGGTCGGCCTCGGCATCGACGGCTCGGTGGCCACCGTGCCGAGCCTGCTGTTCGTGATCACCCTGATCATCACCGGCATCCTCGTCGCGCTGCGGGTGAAGGGCGGCATGCTGATCGGCCTCGTCGCCGGCACCGTCCTGGCCGTGATCGTCGAGGCGATCTGGCACCTCGGCCCCAAGGTCGGCGCCGACGGCGAGATCGCGAACCCCGGCGGCTGGGGGCTCACGGTCCCGGCGCTGAGCGGGTCGCCGGTGAGCATCCCCGATCTCAGCCTGATCGGCGCCGTCGACTTCACCTTCGACTTCGGCCGGGTCAGCGCCGTCGCCCTGGTGATGATCGTGTTCACCCTGCTGTTCACGAACTTCTTCGACGCGATGGGCACGATGACCGGGCTCGCGAAGGAGGCCGACCTCGCGGATGCGAACGGCGACTTCCCGAGGATCAAGTCGGCCCTGATCGTGGAGGGCGTCGGCGCGATCGCGGGCGGCGCGACCTCCTCGTCGTCCAGCACCGTGTTCATCGAGTCCGGCGCCGGGATCGGCGAGGGCGCCCGTACGGGGTTCGCGAACGTGGTGACCGGGGTGATGTTCCTGCTGGCGATGTTCCTCACCCCGCTGACCTCGATCGTGCCGACCGAGATCGCGGCGGCGGTGCTGGTGATCGTCGGCGCGCTGATGATGGCGCAGATCCGTCACATCGACTTCGCCGACTTCCGGGTGCTGATGCCGGTGTTCCTCACGGTCACCGTGATGCCGATGACCTACTCGATCGCGAACGGCATCGGGGCGGGCTTCGTGAGCTGGGTGCTCATCCACGCCTTCTCCGGCCGCGGCAAGCAGGTCAGCCCGCTGCTGTGGGTGGTCGGCGCCGGCTTCGTGATCTTCTTCGCCAGGGAGCCGATCGAGCAGCTCTTCGGCGCCGCGCTCTGACCCCGTCCCCTTCCCTCCTCGTCTCCGTCTCCCCCCGTTCTTTCCGGGTTCTTTCCCGACCTCCCCGGGATTGGGGCGGATTCTCGCGTTCGGGGCGGTTCTGCGCCGCCCCGAACGCGAGAACGCGCCCCGGGCGCATGACGGCCGTTCCCTCCGGCCCCTCAGCCGTTGTATCCACGGTGCTAGAATACATACACAACGTACGTAACAGGAGAGGAAGCACGGATGCCCCGCGCCAGCGCCGCCGACGCCGCCGAGACCGCCCGCCGGGTTCTCGATGCCGCGCTTCACCGGTTCGCCGCCGACGGGTTCGCCGGGGCATCGATGGACGACATCGCCGCGGATGCTGCCGTCACCCGGGGCGCGGTCTACCACCACTACGGTTCGAAGGCCGGGCTGCTCGCCGCAGTGGTCGCCCAGCTGCAGCAGTCGGTGGCGGATGCCGTGGTCGCCGCCGCCGGCGATGCGCCACCCGCCGCCGCACTCCGTCTCGGCAGCCATGCGTTCCTGGACGCCATCACCGCGGACGGCCGGGCGCGCGTGCTGCTCGTCGACGCGCCCGCGGTCCTCGGCTGGGAGGCCTGGCGGCGTTCGGATGCCGAGGCCTCGGCGGTGCACCTCCGGGAGGCGCTCGCCGACGCCGGCACGCCGGAGGAGACGCTCGGCGCGCTGACCGCCCTGCTCTCGGGGGCGATGAACGAGGCTGCTCTGTGGCTGGCCGAGCGCCCCCGGCACGCGGCCTCCCGACGTGTCGCGCACGAGGCCCTCGACCGGCTGCTGGATGCCGTCGCTCCCTGACCGGCCCCTCTCCCCCTCCTCCCCCTCCTCCCCCTTCCTCCCTTTCCTCCCCTTCCTCCCCCGTCCTCCCCGTCTTCCCCCGGGTTTGGGGCGGGTTCTCGCGTTCGGGGCGGTTCTCCGCCGCCCCGAACGCGAGAACCCGCCCCGGACGCACCGGTACCACGCCGGCGCCTGTGCCCGGGAACGGCGAGGGCCCCGGACCGTGCGGTCCGGGGCCCTCGCCGTTCGGGTCAGAGACCCTGGATGATCTCGCGCATCAGCGCGGCGGTCTCGGACGGGGTCTTGCCGACCTTCACGCCCGCCGCCTCGAGGGCCTCCTTCTTCGCCTGCGCGGTGCCGGCCGAGCCGGACACGATCGCACCGGCGTGACCCATGGTCTTGCCCTCCGGCGCGGTGAAGCCCGCGACGTAGCCGACGACCGGCTTGGTGACGTTGGCCTTGATGAAGTCCGCCGCCCGCTCCTCGGCGTCGCCGCCGATCTCGCCGATCATCACGATCGCCTTGGTCTCGGGGTCGGCCTCGAAGGCCTCCAGCGCGTCGATGTGCGTGGTGCCGATGATCGGGTCGCCGCCGATGCCGATGGCGGTGGAGAAGCCGATCTCGCGCAGTTCGTACATCATCTGGTAGGTCAGGGTGCCCGACTTCGACACCAGGCCGATCGGGCCCTTGCCGGTGATGTTCGCCGGGGTGATGCCGACGAGGGACTCGTCGGGCGTGATGATGCCCGGGCAGTTCGGGCCGATGATCCGAGTCTTGTTGCCCTTCTCCTTGGCGTGCGCCCAGGCCTGCGCGGTGTCGCCGACGGGCACGCCCTCGGTGATCACGACGAGCAGCGGGATCTCGGCGTCGATGGCCTCGATCATGGCGTCCTTGGTGAACGCCGGCGGCACGAAGGCGATCGACACGTCGGCGCCGGTCTTCTCCATCGCCTCGGCGACGGAGGCGAACACCGGCAGCTCGATCGGGTTGCCGTCGGCGTCCTTGTGCAGCACCGTGGTGCCGGCCTTGCGGGCGTTCACGCCGCCCACGATGTTGGTGCCCGCCTTCAGCATCAGCGCGGTGTGCTTGGTGCCCTCACCGCCGGTGATGCCCTGCACGATGACCTTGGAGTCCTTGTTCAGGAAGATCGACATATCTGTTCCTCAGTTTCGGTCTCTGAGCCCGACGGGTCAGGCGTTGGCGAGCTCGGCGGCCTTGTCGGCGCCCTCGTCCATCGTGGTGGCCAGGGTGACGAGGGGGTGGTTGGCCTCGCGCAGGATGGCGCGGCCCTCCTCCACCTTGTTGCCGTCCAGGCGGACGACGAGCGGCTTGGTCGCGGCGGAGCCGAGCTCGGCCAGCGCGCCGACGATGCCCTTGGCGACCGCGTCGCACGCGGTGATGCCGCCGAACACGTTCACGAACACGCTCTTGACCTGCGGGTCGCCGAGGATGACGTCGAGGCCT
Organism: Microbacterium neungamense; assembly: GCF_024971095.1. Lineage (NCBI taxonomy): Bacteria > Bacillati > Actinomycetota > Actinomycetes > Micrococcales > Microbacteriaceae > Microbacterium > Microbacterium neungamense. Next base: position 526,946 of record NZ_CP069717.1, on the reverse strand, counting down.
GCGGCCATGACCTCGGCCGAGGCGCCGCCGCCGATGTCGAGGAAGTTCGCCGGCTTCACGCCGCCGTGGTTCTCACCGGCGTAGGCGACGACGTCGAGGGTCGACATGACCAGGCCCGCGCCGTTGCCGATGACGCCGACCTCACCGTCGAGCTTGACGTAGTTGAGGTCGTTCTCCTTCGCCTTCGCCTCGAGCGGGTCGGCGGCGTCCTTGTCCTCCAGAAGCTCGTGGCTGGGGTGGCGGAAGTCGGCGTTGGCGTCGAGCGACACCTTGCCATCGAGAGCGATCACCTCGCCCTCCTCGGTGAGGACGAGCGGGTTCACCTCGACCAGGGTCGCGTCCTCGCCCTTGTAGACCTCGTAGAGTGTGACGAACACGTCCGCGACCTTCTCGACGAGCTCCTCGGGGAAGTTCGCTGCCTTCGCGATCTCAAGAGCCTTCGCCTTGTCGATGCCCTTCAGCGGGTCGACCTCGATGCGGGCCAGGGCCTCGGGCTTCTCGACGGCGAGCTGCTCGATCTCCATGCCGCCCTCGACGGAGCACAGGCTGAGGTAGGAGCGGTTGGCGCGGTCCAGCAGCACCGAGAAGTAGAACTCCTTGTCGATGCGGGCACCGGCGGCGACCATCACGCGCTTGACGATGTGGCCCTTGATGTCGAGCCCGAGGATCGCCTTCGCGGCCTCGTACGCCTCGTCGGGGGTCTTGGCGACCTTGACGCCGCCCGCCTTGCCGCGGCCTCCGGTCTTCACCTGCGCCTTGACCACCACGACGCCGCCGAGCTTCTCGGCCGCTGCCTTCACCTCCTCCGGGGTGTCGGCGACGATGCCGGCGAGCACCGGCACTCCGTACTTCTCGAAAAGGTCTCGTGCCTGGTACTCGTAGAGATCCACAGTGTGCAGTCCTTCGCTGGTTGCGACTTCCGGGACGCGACAGGTTCTGTCGGGCGTCGATGTGATTCGACCCGGTTCCCCAGCCTACTACCGCTCTCACGCGCGGCCCGACGGGCGGTCTAGGCTTCCGGTATGCAGCAACCGGCTCAGCTCCGCACCGGCGTCGTCGCGGCCGCCCTCGAGCTGTTCGCCCGTCAGGGATTCGAGCAGACCTCGGTCGAGCAGATCGCGAAGGCCGCGGGCGTCTCGCGCTCGACGTTCTTCCGACAGTTCGGCGGCAAGGAGGACGTGGTCTTCGCCGATCACGAGGCGCTCATCGACGAGCTGCGCGCGTTCCTCGCCGAACCGCACGACGATCCGTGGGCGGCGGTGTGCGAGGCATCCGAGCACGTGTTCGCGCACTTCGCCCGCGACCCGGAGATGGCGCGGCGCCGCTACCAGATCGTGCGCGAGGTGCCGGTGCTACGCGAGCGCGAGATCGTCACGGTGTTCCAGTACGAGCGCCTGTTCGACGAGTACCTGCGCACGGCGCTGCCCGGCATCGCGCCGATCGACGCCGTCGGCTTCTCGGCGCTCGTCACGGCGGTGCACAACCACATCCTGCGGCAGCTGCTGCGCGGCAAGCGCGTGCCGGTGTCGGCGCTGCGCAGCGCGCTCGACGACGTCCGCCGCCGCTACGGCGTGCTGCCCGAGCCGGCCGAGCCGTCTCCGGACGACATCGTGGTGGCCGTGTTCCCGCGCGCGATGCCGGTCGCGGAGATGTCGCGGCGCGTGCAGGCGCAGCTCACGCCGGAGCAGCACTGACGGCATCGTGTGACACCGGGTCTCGGGGAATGTGAGACTCGGTCCGGGATGCGGGTAGAGTGCCCTCATGAGCAGCGCAGCCCCCTTCCCCGGCGAGCCCGTCTTCCCCGGGGAGACGGTCGAGCGGTACGACGTGACAGACCCGCGTGACACCGACTACTACGCCGTCTTCGCCGACATCCCCGAGGCCGACCGCGCGGTGTGGGCGCGGGCACGCGCGTACGTCGCCGAGGTGGCGCCGATGATGCGGGATGCCTGGGACCGGGCGGAGTATCCGCTCGAGGCGGCGCGCCGGCTCGGCGCGTACGATCTGGTGACCGACGGCATCGACCATCCCGCGCTGACGAAGCTCTCGCCGCTCGCCGCCGGCCTGGTGAACATGGAGCTCTCCCGCGGCGACGGCTCCCTCGGCACGATCCTCGCGGTGCAGGGCGGTCTCGCGCTGCGCACGCTCGCCCTCTTCGGCAGCCCCGCGCAGCAGGAGCGCTGGCTGAAGCCGGTGGCGGATGCCTCGGTGCTGGCGGCCTTCGCGCTCACCGAGCCGGATCACGGCTCCGACTCCGTCTCGCTGGAGACGACCGCCCGCCGTGACCCTTCGACAAGCTCAGGGTCCGGCTCTGGGTCCGCGACCGGCTCAGGGTCCGCGACCGGCTCAGGGTCCGCGACCGGCTCTGGGTCCGCGACGGACGGGGCCTTCGAATGGGTGATCCGCGGCGCGAAGAAGTGGATCGGCAACGGGGCATCCGGCGGCATCACGCTGGTGTGGGCGCGCGTCGACGACGAGGGCACGGAGGACCACGGCGCCGTGCGGTGCTTCCTCGTCGAGCAGGACGCCCCGGGCTATCAGGGCACGGTGATCGAGGGGAAGGGGTCCCTGCGCGGCATCCATCAGGCCCGCATCCGCCTCGACGACGTCCGCGTGCCGGCGGATGCCGTGCTGCCGGGCACCCGCAGCTTCAAGGACGCGTCCACCGTGCTCTACGCCACCCGCTCCGGTGTGGCGTGGTCGGCGCTGGGACACGCCACCGCCTGCTACGAGGCGGCGCTGTCCTACGCGCTGCAGCGGGTGCAGTTCGGCAAGCCGCTCGCGAAGTTCCAGATGGTGCAGGAGCGCCTCACGCATATGCTCGAGGACCTCACCGCGATGCAGCTGTACTGCCGGCGCCTGGCCGATCTCGAGTCCGCGGGCGAGCTGCGTCCGACGCAGGCCTCGCTGGCGAAGTTCCACAACACCCGTGCCGCCCGCCGCATCGCCGCGGTCGCCCGGGATCTGCTCGGCGGGAACGGCATCCTGCTGGAGAACGGCGTGATGCAGCACATGGCCGACATCGAGGCCATCCACACCTACGAGGGCACGGAGAGCATCCAGGCCCTGCTGCTCGGCCGCGACATCACCGGCATGAGCGCGTTCGCCTGACCACTTCGCCCGTTCTGTACCGGTCCCCACAGCTTTCGAATCGCGCAGGCCTCTGCCGAACACCGCGAGGATGCCGAGCGCGAACGCGATGTCGGTCGCGGTGGGGATCGCCCAGCCGTGGAGCGCCGCGGCGTCGCCGGTCGCGAGCACGATGCCGACGAACACCATCGCTGGCACGAGCATGCCGCCGACCGCCGCCACGATCGGCACCGCCGCCTCGCGGGGACGGCGCAGCGAGCCGACCGTGAGCTCATGCTTGAGCTCGACGCCGATGACGAGGAAGAAGATCGCGAGCAGGCCGTCGGAGGCCCAGTGCGCGACGCTCAGGTCGAGGTGCAGCGCCTCGGGGCCGAGGTGCGTGCCGGCGAGCGCGCCGTACGCCTCGGCGAGCGGCGAGTTGGCCAACGCGAGTGCGAGCGCGGCGGCGACGATGAGCAGCACGCCGCCGGTCGTCTCCTCGCGGGCGAGGGCGGCGATCCTACGGGTGGCGCGGCGGATGGGCATGGGGTCTCCTCGTCATCGCACGAGCGGATTCGCTCGTGGCCGACCAGGCTTCCCGGCGCACCGCCTCCAGCCTAGCCGCACGTGGCGAGACGACCGAGGGGCCGTTCACCGTCTCGACGTCGGCCAGTCACCTCGGGGACACCCATGCCTCGCCGCCGTGCGGTAGGTTCGCTCCCACGACGGAACCCGGACATGAGAGGCGCCATGTCGACCGACAAGACCACGACCGTGCAACGCTCCGAGCGTCGATTCCTGGGCGACGACCGCTGGTGGCACGTCGCGTTCGGCCTCATCCTGGCCATCACGCTCACGGTGTTCGTGCTGTGGTCGTTCGGCGTCGTGGACGAGGGCGCCAATCGACTCGTGCTCGTCACCGCCATCGGATTCGGCCTCTTCATGGCCTTCAACATCGGCGGCAACGACGTCGCGAACTCGTTCGGCACGAGCGTCGGTGCAGGCACGCTGTCGATGAAGCAGGCGCTCATGGTGGCTGCCGTGTTCGAGGTCGGCGGCGCCGTGATCGCCGGCGGCGAGGTCACCGATACGGTCCGCAGCGGCATCGTCGACCTGTCTGGCGTCGCGATCGACCCCATGGACTTCGTCGTCATCATGATGTCGGCGCTGCTCGGCGCCGCCGTCTGGCTGCTCATCGCGACGCGCATGGGCTGGCCCGTGTCGACGACGCACTCGATCATCGGCGGCATCGTCGGCGCCGCCGTCACGACCGGCTTCCTGACCGGCACCGGCGGGTTCGAGATGGTGCAATGGGATCAGATCGGCCAGATCGCGATCTCGTGGGTGCTCTCGCCCGTGCTCGGCGGTGCCGTCGCGTGGCTGCTCTTCGGCGGCATCAAGCGCTTCATCCTCGTCTACAACGAGCGAGCCGACCAGCGCATGCGCGAGATCAAGCAGCGGAGGATCGAGCACCGCACATCGCATCGCACGCGATTCGAGCGACTCTCGGAGGTGCAGCAGCTCGCGTACACGAACGCCATGGCTCGGGACGCCGCCGCGTGGGGCGATGACGTCGACCCCGACGAGCTCGAGTCGGAGTACTTCAAGGAGCGGTACGCGCTCGATCGCGAGGCGAGCGCGATCGACGCGCACCGGGCGCTCGAGACCGGCGTGCCCTTGCTCGCCGCGTTCGGCGCGATCGTCATCACGTCGATGCTCATGTTCAAGGCGCTGCACCTCGACATCGACTCCGCCGGCACGTTCCTCATCATCGCGATGATCGGCGCCGCGGTGTGGCTCGCCGTGTTCATCTTCGCCAGGACCCTCAAGCATCGCGACCTCGAGCGCTCGACGTTCCTGCTGTTCAGCTGGATGCAGGTGTTCACGGCATGCGCCTTCGCGTTCAGCCACGGCTCGAACGACATCGCGAACGCCATCGGCCCGTTCGCGGCCGTGCTCGACGTGCTGCAGTCCGGTGAGATCGATGCAGAGGCTCCTGTGCCGCCGCAGGCGATGCTGGCGTTCGGCATCGCGCTCGTGGTGGGGCTGTGGTTCATCGGGCGCGCGGTCATCAAGACCGTCGGCGAGGGCCTGACGAAGATGCACCCGGCCTCCGGGTTCGCCGCGGAGCTCTCCGCCGCCGGCGTCGTCATGGCCGCGAGCCTCCTGGGCCTGCCCGTCTCGAGCACGCACATCCTCATCGGCGCGGTGCTCGGGGTCGGCCTCGTGAACGGCGCAGCGAACTGGCGGCTCATGCGGCCGATCGGGCTCGCGTGGGTCATCACGCTGCCAGCCGCCGCGGCCATCGGCGCGCTCGGCGTCGTCGTGCTGCCGCTCGTGCTCGGCATCTGAGCGGCCAGGCAGGGTCAGATGGCCGCGACGAGCACGAGCGCGCCGAGCACGACCTGGCCGATGACGCGCGGCACGAGCGGCACCGCGACCCTCCCGAAGCGCTCGGGATCGCGCGCGACGTAGGCGTTCGCGGGGAACACCGCGATGAGCAGCGCGATGAGCCACACGCCGGCTGCGAACCGCACCTCGGGGACGGGCACGAGCAGGCCGAGGCCACCGATGATCTCGGCGACGCCGGAGACGGTCACGAGGCTCACGGGGGAGAGGACGCCCGTGCCGCGCAGGCCCGGCGGGATCATCGCCGTCATCCTGTTGCGCACGCGCGGCACGAGGTGCAGCACGCCCATGCCGACGAAGACGATCGCGAGGAGGGCGCGCACCACCCACTGGATGACGAGGAAGAGGTCCATGCTCCCTCCATCATCCCAGCCCGCGCGGGCCGAATCGCTTGATCTGCTGTGTTCCGGGCCGTTCGGCAGCCGATCACGCGATTCGAAACCGGTGCAGACCCGGGCCGGGCGGCCGGTCGGGCCGGGCGGCCGGGGAGTCAGTCGCAGCCGCAGTTGCCGGCGGCGTTGCGCACCATGAAACAGACGCCGCAGACGCCGTAGTCGCGCTCCACCGGCTTCGGGATCCGCGGGGTGCGCGGCTCGGCCGGCTTCGACGCGGATGCCGCGCGGGCGCCGGCGGTCCGCTTCGGACGGGCCGGCGATGCCGGGTACGTGCTCGGATGCGCGACGTAGAAGTACGGCGCCCGGCCCTCGCTGGGCTGCAGGCGCAGTGGGGCGCCGCCGACGGTGATGCGCTCGTCCTCGGTGAAGCCGTTGGTGTAGGTCTTCCCGATGTGCAGGGGCGCGCCCTCCCCGCGGCGGATCGCCTCGATGTAGCGGCCGCGGTCGATGAAGGTGGTGACGCCGACGGCGTCGACGATCGCCGCGATGAACTCGTGGTTCTCCTCGGGCACGCGATGCGCGCGGAGCGCCTCGGCGAGGGATCGGTAGGGGCGGGAGGTTCCGGCGGGGGTGGGGCCCTGGACTTCGTTCATCCCCTCCAGGATCGCACGGCCGGAGCGCCCGTCGCACCGGGCGCTGAGCGCCCGGCATCCGCCCGCGAACCCGGCATCCGCCCCCGCATCCGAGCGTGACACACTGGGGGACATGGCACGCGCGACGGTGATCGGCAGCGGACCCAACGGGCTCGCCGCGGCTGTGAGCCTGGCGCGCGCGGGCTACGACGTCGAGGTGCTGGAGGCCGCCGCTACGATCGGCGGCGGGGTGCGCACGCTCGAGGGCCCGCTCCCCGGATTCCACCACGACGTGTGCTCGGCGGTGCATCCGGCCACCCTCGCCTCCCCGTTCTTCCAGGCCTTCGGCATCGCGGAGCGGATCGACTGGGTGCGGCCGGAGATCTCGTACGCGCATCCGCTCGACGGCGGCCGCGCGGCCGTGGCCTGGCAGGACCTCGAGCGCACCGCGGAGGCGCTCGGACCGGATGCCCGGGAGTGGCGCGCGCTGCTGCGCCCGCTCGCGCGTCGCATCGAGGGCGTCGCGGACTTCACCGGGCACGCGCTGCTGCGGATCCCCGGGCATCCGCTCACCGCTCTGCGCTACGCGCTCCGCGTCGCCGAGCAGGGCACCGCGCTCGCGGCGCGCGTGTTCCGCACCGCGGAGGGGGCGGCGCTGCTGGCCGGGGTGATGGCGCACGCGAACCGGCCGCTGCCGTCGCTGAGCGGCGCCGCGGCCGGCCTGCTGCTGGCCGCGCACGCCCACGCGGGCGGCTGGGCGTATCCCCGCGGCGGCTCGCAGCGCATCGCGGATGCCCTGCAGCAGGACCTGGAGGAGCACGGCGGCCGCATCCGCACCGGGGTGCACGTGCGCGACCTGGGCGAGCTGGACTGGGGCGATCCGGCGCGCGGCGATCTGCTGATGCTCAACAGCACGCCGCGGCTCGCCCTGACCCACCCGGACGTTCCCGCCCGGTACGCGCGGGCCCTGCGGTCGTACCGCTACGGACCGGCGGCGGCGAAGGTGGACTTCGCGGTGGACGGGCCGATCCCGTGGGCGAACCCGCTCGTCGCCCGGTCGCCGACCGTGCACATCGGCGGCACGCGCGAGGAGATCTGGGACAGCGAGAACGCCGTGGCGCGGGGGCGCGTGAGCGAGCGCCCGTACGTGCTGGCGGTGCAGCCGTCGGTGCTCGACCCGAGCCGCTCCCCCGAGGGCACGAGCGTGCTGTGGGCGTACATCCACGTTCCGGCGGATTCGACGCTGGACGTCACCGAGCTGATCACCCGGCAGGTGGAGCGGTTCGCCCCGGGGTTCCGGCAGCGGGTGCTCGCCGCGCACGCGATCCCCGCATCCGCGCGGGAAGCCGTGAACCCGGCGGAGATCGGCGGAGACATCCTCGGCGGGACCTTCACCATGCTGCAGGCCGCCCGGCGTCCGATCCTGTCCCCCACGCCGTGGCGCACCCCGATGCGGGGCGTGTACCTCGCCTCGGCCGCGACGCCTCCCGGGCCCGGGGTGAACGGCATGGCCGGCTGGCTCGCCGCGCAGGCGGCGCTGCGGGATGCCGGCACGCCGGCGTCGCTGGCGGACCTGTTCCGCTGACCTCCCGACCCGCCGTTCGCGCCACATTGTGTCCCGAAGTGCCGGTCGGCCGAGCTCCGACCCGCAGCTCACGACACAATGTGGCGGGTGGTGCGGGGTCGCCCAGTGGCTCAGGATGGAGCCATGTACGACATCCCGGCACCCATGCTTGCCAAGGCCGCGACCACGGTCCCCGATCCGGCGAAGTTCGCGGGCGGGCTGCTGTACGAGCCGAAGTGGGACGGATTCCGCGGGCTGGTCGCCTGGGACGGCGAGCGCCTGGAGATCGGATCCCGGGGCGCGAAGCCGCTGACCCGGTACTTCCCGGAGCTGGTGGCGAGCCTGACCGAGATCCTGCCCGGACCGTGCCTGCTCGACGGGGAGATCGTCGTCGCCACCGGCGAGCCGGGGCGGCAGCGGCTGGACTGGGAGGCGCTCAGCCAGCGGATCCATCCGGCCGAGTCCCGCGTGCGCAAGCTCGCCGCCGAGACGCCCGCGATGTTCATCGCCTTCGACCTCCTCGCCGACGGCGACGAGCTCCTCCACGACCGGCCCTTCCGCGAGCGCCGCGACCGGCTGGAGGCGCTGCTCGCCGGCGCCCGGCATCCGCTGCACCTGACGCGTACGACCGAGGACCCGGATCTCGCCGGCCGCTGGCTCGCCGAGTTCGAGGGCGCCGGGCTCGACGGCGTCGTCGCGAAGCCGCTGGACCAGCCGTATGCCCCCGGTAAGCGCACCCTGATCAAGGTGAAGCACGCGCGCACCGCGGACGTGGTCGCGCTGGGCTACCGGGTGCACAAGAGCGGGTCGGGTGTCGGCTCGCTGCTCGTCGGCCTGTACGGGCAGGACGGGGTGCTGCACCAGGTGGGCGGCGTGGCGGCGTGGAGCGACGCCATGCGCCAGCGGCTCGTCGAGGAGCTGGATCCCCTCGTGGAGCGGGATGCCGAGGGGCGCGCGGTCACCGGGGAGGGCGAGCGCTCGCGGTTCACCGGCGCGAAGGACGTCTCGTTCGTGCGGCTGCGCCCCGAGCGGGTGCTCGAGGTGCGGTACGACCAGCTCGAGGGGATGCGGTTCCGGCACACCGTGCAGTTCGAGCGCTGGCGCCCCGATCGGGATGCCCGCTCCTGCACCTTCGACCAGCTCGACACGGTCGCCGGCTACGACCTCGCCGACGTCCTCACCTGACCCGCGCCCGGCGCCGACTCCGCACCCCGCCCCGTCGCCCGCGCCCCGCCCCGTCGCTCGGCCCCCGCTGCGCTCGCCCTCCGTCGCCCGGCCCGCGAGCCGTCGCCCGGCCGCCCACCGCCCCGCGTCGGTGGTTCCGCGCCGGTCGTTCCGCCCGCACGGCACTGGTCCCCAGGAGAGGCACAGCGGGCCAGGCCGCCGCGGGTCCAGGGGCCGGAGGCCCCGCGGCCCGTGAAGCCCGGGCCCCGCGGGCCGGGAAACCGGAGCCCCAGGGGCCGTGAAGCCGGGGCCGGGGGCGGCGGTCAGTCCTCGATGCGGTTGCCCTCGGCGTCCCAGTTCTCGGCGACCTTCTTGCTCGGCTGCACGCGCGGGGGCTCCCCGGGCATCTTCGGGAACTCCGGCGGAAACGGCATCTCGCCCAGCCCGTTCTCGACGTCCCGCTCCCACCACTCCAGCAGCGTGTCGATGCGGCCCGGGTTCTCCTGCATCCGCTCCCACGGGTCGCCGACATCGGCGAGCCGCTGCGGCACCGTGAGCACCGTGAAGAGGCGCGGATCGACGTCGTCGAGCTCCTCCCAGTGGATCGGCGTCGACACCGGGGCGCCGGGCAGGGCGCGCGGGCTGTACGCCCCGGCCATCGTCCGGTCGCGGTTGGCCTGGTTGAAGTCGACGAAGATCCGCTCCCCGCGCTCCTCCTTCCACCAGCTGGTCGTGACCCGGTCCGGCATCCGCCGCTCCAGCTCCCGCCCGGCGGCGATCACCGCGTGCCGCACCGTGAGGAACTCCCACTCCGGCACGATCGGGCAGAACACGTGCAGCCCGCGGTTGCCGCTGGTCTTGATGAACGGCTCCAGCCCCGCCTCGCGCAGCACGGCGCGCAGCTCGTGCGCCGCCGGGATCGCCTGCGCGATGCCCGTCCCCGGCTGCGGGTCGAGGTCGATGCGCAGCTCGACCGGGTTGTCGGTGTCGTCCGCCCTGGACGCCCAGGGGTGGAACACGATCGTGTTCATCTGCACCGCCCAGACCAGCGCGCTCGGCCGGTTGAGCACGATCTGCGGATGCCGGCGGCCGCTGTTGTACGTGACCGTCACGGCGTCGACGTAGTCCGGCGTGCCCTTCGGCGGATTCTTCGAGAAGAACCCCTCGCCCTCGATGCCGTCCCGGAACCGCTCCAGAGACACCGGCCGGTTGCCGTTCGCGGCGAGGAAGGGACCGGCGACCTGCTGGGCGTACTCCGCGTACTCCGCCTTGGTGATGCCGTCGCCGGCGCCCTCGGCGGGCGGCCAGACCACCCGGTTCGGGCTGGACAGCACGACGTCGCGCTCCCCGTCGGGGTCGGACACGGTCAGCGTGATGCGCTCGGAGGCCATGTTCCGACCCTAGAACGACGGATGCCCCGCGCGACAGCCTCCCTCGATCCGCACCGGCTCGCCGGCGATCCCCCGAGCACCTCTGGACAGACTGTCGAGCGAGCGCTGCGGCATCCGACAAATCCTCGACGCCGGCGCGCGGCCCCGGGTTCTAGCGTTGCCCCATCCGCGCCCGACCCCTGAGGAGCCATCGGGTACCAGCATCCGAAGGTCGTGGCGGCGATCCAGGAGCAGGCCGCCACCCTCGCCACGATCGGTCCGGCCGTGGCGAACGAGACGCGCGCGCAGGCGGCCGAGCGCATCCTGGAGCTCGCGGGCGCCGGCTTCGAGAAGGTGTTCTTCACGAACGGCGGTGCGGATGCCGTCGAGAACGCCATCCGGATGGCCCGCCTGTACACCGGGCGGGACAAGGTGCTGTCCCGGTACCGCTCCTACCACGGCAACACCGGGGCGGCGATCGTCGCGACCGGCGACTGGCGGCGCATCCCCAACGAGTACGCCCGTGGGCACGTGCACTTCTTCGGTCCGTATCTGTACCGCTCGGAGTTCTGGGCGTCCACCCCGGAGGAGGAGTGCGCCCGCGCCCTGCACCACCTGGAGCGGGTCATCCAGCTCGAGGGTGCGGAGACCATCGCCGCGCTGCTCCTGGAGACCATCCCGGGCACGGCCGGCATCCTGACCCCGCCGCCCGGCTACCTCCCCGGCGTGCGCGAGATCTGCGACCGCTACGGCATCGTGCTGATCCTCGACGAGGTGATGGCCGGGTTCGGCCGTACGGGCGAGTGGTTCGCCTTCGACGCCTTCGACGTGCGACCCGACCTCATCACCTTCGTCAAGGGCGTCAACTCCGGCTACGTCCCGGTCGGGGGCGTCGTCATCTCCGACCCGATCGCGCACCACTTCGACGAGCGGGTCTTCCCCGGCGGGCTCACCTACTCCGGGCATCCGCTCGCCGCGGCGTCGATCGTCGCGACGATCGACGCGATGCGCGAGGAGGGCATCGTCGAGGGCGCGAAGCGCATCGGCGCCGAGGTGATCGGGCCGGCGCTGGCCGAGCTCGCCGAATCGCAGCCCCTCGTCGGCGAGGTGCGCGGGAGCGGGGTGTTCTGGGCCATCGAGTTGGTCAGCGACCGGGCGGAGCGCACGCCGCTGACGCCGGCGCAGATGGGACGCCTGAAGTCGGATCTCATCGCACACGGCCTGCTGCCGTTCACCGCTGACAACCGCATCCATGTGGTGCCGCCCGCGGTCGTGACGGAGGAGGATGCCCGACGCGGCATCAGGATCATCGCGGACGCGCTCACGCGCTTCACGCTCTGATCCGGGCGTCGGCGGCCGAGTGTCCGGGGGGTCGGTCTCAGTCGCCGACGTCGACCGCGAGGACGAGCAGCGGCGCGAGGGCGTCGCGGTCCACCGCGATGGACGGGCCGGCGACGTCGACGATCACCCCGGCGATCTCCTCGTGGCTGCGCAGCACCTTCGCCAGCTGCTCGGGCGCGAACGGCATCGGACGGTCGCCGCGTCCGAGGGCGACCACCTCGAGCGGGTGCGAGAACACCTGCAGGTAGCGGCGCCCGTCGGCGGTGCGCGCCTCGGCGATGCCGACGGCTTGGCCGTTGGCTCCGTCGTTGACGGCGACCCAGGTGCGGCTGCGGGCCAGCGCCTCCGCCACGCGGGACACCGAGTCCGGCTGCCGGGGCGCGGCGAGCACGGTCTTCAGCGTCATCTGCTCGTCGCCCTGCTCCAGGGTCTTCTGCAGCAGCTCGGTGGGGAAGACGGCGCGGTGCGGGGCGGAGCTGTTGTCGATGATGAGGCCGGTGAAACCGCCCTTGACCACCTGCTGGTACACCGAGGTCACCGGCTGGGCGATCGCCGACGTGTTCGCCGCCTCGGCATCGCCCTGCACGGATGCCCGCAGTGCGGCGCCGGAACTGTACGCGAGCATGAACGACCGCTCGCCGTCGCGGACCACGCCGACCGAGAGCGGCTTGCCTTCACTGATCTGCTGCCGCGCGTCGCCGTGCACGCGCAGGTACAGGTGCCCTTGCAGCGACTGGCGCAGCACGCCGAGCAGCTGCTCGTTCGTCGCGCCCTCCTCCAGCTGGGCGAGCGCCTCGCGCAGGAGGACGTTGTCGTTGAGCCCCTCGACGGTGCGAGTCTGCGCGGGCGGCTGGGCGGGTGCGAGGGGCAGCTTCGGGGGTGCCTGCGGAGTGTTCGCGGCGGCGGATGCCGTGGGTGCGGTGGGGGCGGATGCCGGGGGCGCGGTCTGCGCCGTGGTTCCGGATGCCCCTGCGGCAACGCTCGTGTCGGAAGCCGGCTGCTCGGGCAGGCGGACCTCAGGCCCGGCCTCAGCGCCGACGCCGCGGAAGGCCTGCACCGTGATGTTCACCTCGGGGACGGGCTCCGCCGGAGCGGTCTCGGCGGCGGCCGAGTCGGCGCGGTCGGGGGGACCCGATGCCTCGGTCTCGACGGCTTCCTCGGCGAGCGGCTCGACGGCGGTGTCGGCCGGCTTCTTGCGGCGGGAGAACAGGGCCATATGTGCCAGCCTAACCGGCGACCCTGGTCGTTGAGCGAGCGCAGCGAGACGAAACGCCCCACCAGAGGCAAGCGCCCCCTCTCCCCCTGGTCGTTGAGCGAGCGCAGCGAGACGAAACGCCCCGACGAGGCAGAGCGTTTCGTCTCGGTCGGCTTCGCCGTCCTCGCTCAACGACCGGAAAGAAGGCCGCCCCCGGTCGTTGAGCGAGCGCAGCGAGACGAAACGCCCCGACGAGGCAGAGCGTTTCGTCTCGGTCGGCTTCGCCGTCCTCGCTCAACGACCGGAAAGGTTCGTCTCGTCGCTGCGCTCCCCGCTCAACGACCGGAAAGAAGGCCGCCCCCGGTCGTTGAGCGAGCGCAGCGAGACGAAACGCCCCACCCCGGTCAGAGCTTGACGATCGGGGCGATCTTGATGAGGAGCTTCTTCTGGCCCGCGGTGTCGAACCGCACGTGTGCGATGCGCTTGGCTCCGTCACCGGTGACCGCCTCGACGCGTCCCTCTCCGAAGTCGTCGTGCCGGATGCGGTCGCCGGCGGCCAGCTCCAGGTCGCCGTTGTCGCGCACCTTCGAGGTGACCTTGTTCGCGAACTTGTCCATCGCGGTCGACAGCGGCTTGAGCTCGCTCTTCGGCAGCGGCTTCGCGCCGAAACGGTCGCCGCCGGATCCGAAGCCGCCGCCGGGCCGTCGCGCGTTCAGCGCGCGGGACTGCATGCCGCCGCGGGAATTGACGTCCTCGGGGGACTGCCGCCAGTCGATCAGCTCGGCCGGGATCTCCTGCAGGAACCGGCTCGGCATCGCCACCGACACCTCGCCGAACTGCGCCCGGGTCATCGCCAGCGACAGGTGCAGGCGCTTGCGCGCTCGCGTGATGCCGACGTAGAACAGCCGGCGCTCCTCCTGCGGCCCGCCCGGTTCGCCGGCGGAGATCCGGTGCGGGATGAGGTCCTCCTCGACGCCGGTGACGAACACCGCGTCGTACTCCAGGCCCTTCGCGGTGTGCATCGTCATCAGCGACACCGCCCCGGACGCGTCGTCGAGGTCATCGGCATCCGATACGAGCGCGACGTCGGTGAGGAAGTCCACGAGCGCACCGTCCGGGTTGTTGCGGGCGAAGTCGCGCGCGACGGCGACGAATTCGTCGAGGTTCTCCAGCCGCGCCTCGTCCTGCGGGTCGCGGCTGGCACGCAGCGCGTCGAAGTACCCGCTCTTGGACAGCAGCAGGGTGAGCCCTTCGGCGACCGCCGTCGCCGGAGGCACCTCCCCGGATGCCGGCGTCATCACGGCAGCGGCCTCGGTGAGCACCGCGTCCAGCTGGGCGATGGCCGCCTGCAGCTTGGGGCCGACGCCCAGCTCACCCGGATGCGCCAGCGCCTGACGGAAGCTGATGCCGTGCTCCTCCGCGAATCGCGCGATCGCCGTCTCGGTGACCTCGCCGATGCCTCGGCGCGGCTTGTTCAGGATGCGACGCACCGCCATGTCGTCGGCCGGGTTCGCCACCGCGACGAGATAGGCCAGCGCGTCCTTGATCTCGGCACGCTCGTAGAACTTCGTGCCGCCCATGATCTTGTACGGCACGGCGGCGCGGATGAAGATCTCCTCCAGTGCGCGGGACTGCGAGTTGGTGCGGTAGAACGCCGCCATCTCCGAGTACGGCATCCCGGCGCGGTGCAGCGCCTCGATCTCGTCCGCGACGAACTGCGCCTCGTCGTGCTGCGAGTACCCGGTGAAGCCGACGATCTTCTCGCCCGGGCCCTTATCGCTCCACAGGTTCTTCGCCTTGCGGTCGAAGTTGTGCCCGATCACGGCGTTCGCCGCGGAGAGGATGTTCTGCGTGGACCGGTAGTTCTGCTCCAGCAGCACCACCTTCGCGCCCGGGAAGTCGCGCTCGAACTCGGTGATGTTGCGGATGTCCGCCCCGCGGAAGGCGTAGATGGACTGGTCGGAGTCGCCGACGACGGTCAGCGAGGCGCCGTCCTCGGGTCCGCCCGGCTCGGCACCGGACGGCTCCGGCTCGAAGATCATCATGCCGTTCATGGCATACGGCTCGGGTGCGGCCGAGGATGCCCCCGACACCGGGCGGGTGAGCTCGTGGATCAGGGCGTACTGGGCGTGGTTGGTGTCCTGGTACTCGTCGACGAGGATGTGCCGGAATCGGCGCCGGTAGGTGTCCGCGACGTGCGGGAACGCCCGGAACAGGAACACCGTCTGCGCGATCAGGTCGTCGAAGTCGAAGGCGTTCGCCTTCTGCAGCGCCCGCTGGTAGTCGCTGAAGATCTCCGTGAAGATGCGCTCCGCCGGGTCGCTCAGGTTCGCCTGACGCGCGTGCCCCTCGGCATCCGTCAACTCGTTCTTGAGCTTCGAGATGCGCCCCTGCACGGATGCCGGGGTGAGGCCGTACGCATCCCCCTCGTGCTCCTTGACCAGACGCTTCAGCAGCGCCCGCGAGTCGCCGGAGTCGTAGATCGTGAAGGAGCGGGTGAAGCCGAACTGCTCGGCCTCGCGCCGCAGGATCCGCACGCAGGCGGAGTGGAAGGTGGAGATCCACATGCCGCGCGCGGAATCCCCGACCAGCGCCTCGACGCGCTCGCGCATCTCGCCCGCGGCCTTGTTGGTGAAGGTGATCGCCAGGATCTGACTCGGCCACGCCTCGCGCTGTCGCAGCAGCAGCGCGATCCGCCGGGTGAGCACGCTGGTCTTGCCCGACCCGGCGCCGGCGACGATGAGCAGCGCCTTGCCGCGGTAGGTGACCGCCTCGAGCTGTTGGGGGTTGAGCCCGGCGAGAAGCGGGTCGCCGCCCTGCGACGGGGCGGATGCGGGAACGGTGAGGGGCGCGTCGATCATGTCCTCACGAGTCTAGGCCGGGCTTCGGACGTCGAGGCTCGGCGTGCATCGGCCTGGTGCCGGGCGCCGGTCCCCGCCCCGGCTGCCGACCCCGCCCCGGCTGCCGACCCCGGCCCCGGGGCCGACCCCGACCCCGGGCCCGACCCCGAGCCCGGACGGGAGGGGTACGATCGCAGAGACCGAAGGAGGTGCCGCGATGATCACCGAGCTGAGCGAGCAGCAGTGCATCGAGCTGCTGGGCACCACGACCGTGGGCCGGCTGGGCTTCGTCCATGAGGGCCGGGTGCATGTGATCCCGGTGAACTTCCTCCTCGACGGCCATGACATCGTCGTGCGGACCTCGCCGGAGGGGCCGATCAGCGAACTGCCCGACAGCACCGAGCTCGTCGCGTTCGAGATCGACCATCACGACGACCTGAGCGGCGGCGGCTGGAGCGTGCTGCTGAACGGCCCGGTCACCGTGATGTCGGACGAGGAGCTGGCGGCCGTCCCCGGCACGCGTCGCGTGCAGCCCTGGGCCGGCGGCGAGAGGTCGCTGGCGCTGCGGCTGCGGCCGGAGCTGGTGTCCGGCCGCCGGGTGCAGCGCCCGCGCCGCTGACGCCGCCGCCGCGCGCGTCCCTCCCCGCGGCCGCGCGGACCCTCGACCCTGCCGCCGCCTCCGCCCGGTCACTCCCCGCGGAAGAACGCGACCCCGAGATCCGGGTGGTCCACGAACACCCCGTCCACGCCCGCCCTGGCGATGGCCGCCCACTCCGCCTCGTAGTCCCCGAACGCCGACTTCTTCCCGGTGCTGCGGAACTCCGGGGCGAGGAACGCGTTCTCGGGCCGGCAGGTCCACGTGAACACCCGCAGGCCGCGGGCGTGCGCATCGGCGGCGATCGTGCTGCCCTTCGCGAGCAGCATCCGCTTGTTGACGCTGATCCCGTCGACCGAGCCGGCGAGCTCGTCCAGGCCCTGCGGCGTCACCGCGTCGCGGTACGCGGGCGCGGCGCGGCCGAGCGCGGCGACCATGTCGAAGGGGCGCCCGGTGGCCTCGACGAGGTACACGTACGAGGCGGCGATGCCGCGCTCGCGCAGCCGGTGCAGCACCGTGGACTCGAACGCCTCGACGATGAGCGGGAGCTCGCCGTCCGCCCAGCCCGTCGCCCGCAGGTCGCGTTCGATCATCGGCACGAGGTCGAGCCCGATCCGCTCGAAGTAGGTGGCGTGCTTGATCTCGAGCACGACGCCGATCTCGCGACCGTGCTCCTGCGATCCGCGGCGCACCAGGTCGAGCACGTCGGTCAGCCGCAGCACCGGCTGGGTGTCGTCGAAGCTGGCGCTCGAGGCGCGCAGCTTCGGCAGCCGCTCCCGGCTGCGCAGGGTGGAGAGCTCGGCCCAGGTGAAGTCCTCGGTGAACCACCCGGTCAGCGCGACGCCGTCCACCTTCTTCGTGGTGCGCCGGTCGGCGAACTCGGGCCGGTGGGCGACGTCCGTGGTGCCGGAGATCTCGTTCTCGTGCCGGACGACGAGGACGCCGTCCTTGCTGGCGACGATGTCCGGCTCGACCGCATCCACCCCCATCGCCAGGGCCAGCTCGTACGAGGACCGGCTGTGCTCCGGGCGGTATCCCGGCGCCCCGCGATGACCGATGACGAGCGGGGATCTCCTGGGCACGCTCACAGCGTAAAGCACCCCCCTGCGAACCCCAAGCGGGTATCGTTGAAGAAAGCGTTGACCGATCCCTCGGGAGTAGAGGCCACCATGAGCAACTTCGCATTCAACAACCCGGCGTTCCAGCAGCAGGATCCGCGCAACGTCGCGACGTACCCGGGTGGGCCGCAGGCGGGCGCGCAGACCGCCTCGTTCCAGCACGCGGCGACGGATGCGGCGGTGAACGCGCAGCTCGAGGGCATGTACGCCGCCCCGCCGGCGGGTGCCATCGAGACCGACCGGATGACGGTCGAGGACACCGTCTGGAAGACCGCGGGCCTGTTCGGCATCCTCCTCGCCACCGCGGCCATCGGCTGGGTGTGGACCGCGTCCAGCGCGATGACCACCGGGCAGCCGAACCTGCTGCCGTGGATGGTGGGCGCCCTCGGCGGCTTCGTGCTCGCCATGGTCATCACCTTCACCTCGCGCAAGAAGGTCCGCCCCGGCCTGATCTGGGCGTACGCGGCGTTCGAGGGCCTCTTCGTCGGCGCCATCTCGGCCTTCTTCGAGTTCATCTGGCCCGGCGTCGTGATGCAGGCCACCCTGGCCACCGTCGCCGTCGTCGGCGTGACCCTCGCCCTGTTCGCGAGCGGCAAGATCCGCGCCTCCGCGAAGATGACGAAGATCGTCATGATCGCGATGTTCGGCTACCTCGCCTTCTCGGTGCTGAACCTCATCCTGATGTGGACGAACGTGCTCCCGCAGGACGCCGCGTTCGGGCTGCACAGCATGGAGGTCGCGGGCATCCCGCTCGGCCTGATCATCGGCGTCCTCGTCGTGTTCATGGCGGCGTACTCGCTGGTGATGGACTTCGACCAGATCCAGCAGGGCGTGCGCAACGGTGCTCCGCGCGTGTACGGCTGGCTGGGCGCGTTCGGCATCATGGTCACCGTGGTCTGGCTTTACGTCGAGATCCTGCGCATCATCGCCATCCTGCGCGGCAACGACTGACACACCGCTTCGACGGACCTACCGCTTCACGAAAGGCGGCCGCTCTCCCCGGAGGGCGGCCGCCTTTTCGCTGCGCGCCAGGGATCCTCGGACGCGCACCGGCGCCGCACTCTGGCACAACGGACGGGCTCAGCGCAAGGGCCTACGCCGCGAGGGCCCGCCACGGGCATCCTGAGAGCCGGGACGACAACCCGTCGTCTGCGGAACAGAACGGAGACTCCCATGGGATTCCTCGCTTTTCTCCTCCTCGGCCTCATCGCCGGTGCGATCGCAAAACTGATCCTGCCCGGCAAGCAGGGCGGCGGATGGATCGTCACGCTTCTGCTCGGCGTCGTCGGCGCACTCCTCGGCGGATGGCTGGGCTCTGTGCTCTTCAACGCGCCCCTCGAGGAGTTCTGGAGCCTGCAGACCTGGCTGCTTGCGATCGGCGGTTCGATCGTCGTCCTGCTGATCTACGGCCTCATCGTCGGACGCGGAGATCGCAGCCGCGCCTGACCCGGCCGTCAGCCTCGGGCCTTGAGCTCGAGCAGAGCACGTTCGCGGTCGTTGCCCGCCAGTCGGGCAGCGGCCGCGAACTCTGTGCGGGCCTCATCCACCCGTCCCAGCCGCAGCAGCAGCTCCCCGCGCGTCGCCGGCAGCAGGTGGTAGCCGCGCAGCTTTCCGCCGGTGACGATCTCGTCGACGATGCGGAGAGCGGATGCCGGGCCGGTGGCCATCGCCACCGCCGCGGCCCGGTTCAGGTCGATCACCGGTGACGGCGTGAGCCGCCCCAGTGCCTCGTAGAGGATGACGATGCGGTCCCAGTCGGTGTCCTCGACGGATGCGGCCACCGCGTGGCATTCCGCGATCGAGGCCTGCAGGGCGTAGCCGCCGCGCCCCCGGCCCAGGGCATCGGCCCGCGCCAGCGCCGCCCGGCCACGAGCGATCGCGCCGCGGTCCCAGCGGGTGCGGTCCTGGTCGGCCAGCAGGACGGGGTCGCCGTTGGCATCCGTCCGTGCCGGGAAGCGCGCCGCGGTGATCTCCATCAGCGCGAGCAGGCCGTGCACCTCGGGCTCCCGCGGGACCAGGCCCGCCAGCACCCGGGTCAGCCGGATCGCCTCCCGGGCGAGGTCCGGCCGCATCCACTCCTCGCCGCTGCTGGCGGCGTGCGCCTCGTTGAAGATCAGGTACAGCACCGAGAGCACCGCGCTCAGCCGCTTCGGGAACTCTTCGCGCGGGGGCAGTTCGAACGGCGCGCGGGCGGCGCCGAGCGTCTTCTTCGCCCGGACGATGCGCTGCTGCACCGTCGCGACCGGCACCAGGAAGGCCCGGCCGATCTCCTCGCTGGTGAGACCGCCCACCACTCGCAGCGTCAGCGCGACCTGCGCCTCACGCGAGAGCACGGGGTGGCAGGCGATGAAGATGAGGCGGAGGACGTCGTCGTCCACGGCATCCGGATCCCACGGCGCAGCATCCGTCGCCTCCGCCTGCTCGCGCTCGAGGTCGTGCGCGAGCACGGCGAGGCGCTCGTCGTGACGCTCGCGCCGGCGCCAGGCGTCGATCGCCTTGCGCTTCGCGACCGCGGTGAGCCACGCGGCGGGGTTGCGCGGCACGCCCTCCGCCGGCCACTGCTGCAGGGCGTCCACGAGCGCCTCCTGCGCGAGGTCCTCGGCGAGGCCGAAGTCGCCGACGGTGCGGGTCAGGGTCGCGACGATCTTCGCCGACTCGATGCGCCACACGGCCGCGACGGCGCGCTCCGCGAAACCCGGACCGGATGCCGCGGGGCGCGCCGCCTCGTCGGGGGACATGTCAGACCGTCTCTCCGCGCGCAGCGGCCTCCTCGAGCCACTGCTTCTCCTTCTGCACCCACTCGTTGTCCTCGGGGAACTCGTCGATGCCGGGGATGCGGCGGATCTCGAGCTTCGAACCCGGGCCCAGCGGGCAGCGCTTCGCCCACTCGACGGCCTCCTCCTTGGACGAGACCTCGAGGATCCAGAAGCCGTTGAACAGCTCCTTCGTCTCGCCGTAAGGGCCGTCGGTGACCAGCGGCGGGTCGCTGGAGAAGTCGACGACGACACCCTCTTCGGCGGGGGCGAGCCCGTCGCCGCCGGCCATCACGCCGGCCTTGATGAGCGACTCGTTGTAGCGGCCCATCGCCTCGAGCATCTCCTCGAACGGGATCTCCTTCGACGCCTCGAGGGCCTCGTCGGTGGCGCGCATGATCAGCATGAACTTCATGGTCTCTTCTCCTCGATATGACGGGGTCGCCTCTCGACCCTCTCACTGAAGACGTCGAACGGGAAGACGCCGGATCGACATCCGCCGCAGAAAAAGTTCCGCGCCTCCCCCGTCAGGGGGACGGGGCGACTAGACGCAGAGGGCGGGGCGGTGGTCGCCCGTCGGGACGGGCGGCGCCCGGGCGGTGGCGGGGCGGGGTCAGCGGCGGGGCGGGGCGGGGTCAGCGGCGGGGCGGGGCGGAGAGGGCGGCGCGGACGGCGGCGGCGAGAGCGGTCATCGCGGCGTCCGCGGACCAGGCGGATGCCGCGGGGCGGGCCTCGCCGGACAGGCGGGCGCGCAGCCCGGCATCCGTCAGCACCGCGTGCAGGGCCTCTGCGAGCGCGCGCGCGTCGCCGTCGGGGACGAGCACTCCCCCGCCATCGCGCAGGATGTCACCCGGGCCGTAGCGGATGTCGTACGCGATCACGGGGCATCCGACGCGCAGCGCCTCGACGATCGACAGCCCCTGCCCCTCGAAAGCCGAGGACGACAGCAGCACGGATGCCCGGCGCAGCACCGCGTCCGGGTCGGTCGTCGCGCCCATGAGGCGCACCCGGTCCGCCGCGGACCGCTCCCGGATCAGCCCCTCGAGCCGCTCCCGCTCCGGCCCATCGCCCCAGATCTCCAGCACCGCGCCCGGAACGTCGGCGGCGAGGAACGCACGGATGCCATGGTCGATGCGCTTGCCCGGAGCGAGCCGCGACAGGCTGACGACCAGACCCGCCTCGCGTGCCGCGTCGTCCGCAGCGGCGTCGGGCATCGGGACGCCGTTCGGCACGACCAGGTGCCGCCCGCTCCCGTCGAAGCGGGCCACGACGTCGTCGCGCTGCGCCCGGGTCGGCCACAGCACCGCGTCGAACCGGTCGGCGATCGCGAACCAGCGGGTCCACAGCGGGTTCAGCGGCGCGTCCGGGGTGAACGGCGGCTCCAGGTGGATGGTGTGGATCGTGTGCAGCAGCCGCACCCGCTCGCTCCCCCACCCGGCGAGCAGCTCCCCCAGCTGCCGGGATTCGCAGACCACGACGACGGGCCCGGTCAGCCGTGCCACGACGTGCTCCAGCCATGCCCGGTACAGCGCCCCGAACCCGGGAAGCTCGCCGATCGCATCCCCCTCCGGCCCGTGCACGCGCACGGCGGCCGTGCTGAGGTGCCAGTCCGGGTTGCCGCGGATCACCGGCAGCGACACGAACGGCCGGCCCGCGGCATCCGTCAGCACACGGTGCTCGTCCGCCTGCGCGCCCGGGGTCGGCGCGGATGCCGCGGCGGCGCGCACCCACTCGGCGGCACCGCCGTCCGGAGCGACGGCCTCATCGAACAGGTTGCGCAGCGGGGTGTCGGGGCGGAGGGCGCCGCGGGCGGCGAACTCCGCGCGGTGCGCGGCGTGGGCCTCGGCATCCGCCGGGTCGACCGTGAGCAGCTGCACCCGCGCGCCGCGCTCGGCCATCTGCCCGGCGCGCGCGAGGGTCGCGATCGTGTACCCACCGTCGAGGTCGGGGATCAGCCGGCTCGACAGGATCAGATAGTCCGCGTCGGGGAACGGTCCCTGCGCGGCATCCGTCACTCCCACCGCACCGCCCGCGCGGCGCGGTGCCACGCAGTGCCCGTCGCGAGTGTCCGTGCCGGATGCTGACGCATCCGTCACTCCCACTCGATGGTCGCCGGCGGCTTCGAGGTGACGTCGAGCACCACGCGGTTGACCTCGCGGACCTCGTTGGTGATGCGGTTCGAGATGCGGGCGAGGACGTCGTAGGGCAGGCGCGTCCAGTCCGCGGTCATGGCGTCTTCACTGGAGACCGGGCGCAGCACGATCGGGTGACCGTAGGTGCGGCCGTCGCCCTGCACGCCCACCGAGCGGACGTCGGCGAGCAGCACCACCGGGCACTGCCAGATCTGCTGGTCGAGGCCGGCCTTGGTGAGCTCCTCGCGCGCGATCGCGTCGGCTTCGCGGAGCACGTCCAGGCGCTCGCGGGTGACCTCGCCGATGATGCGGATGCCCAGGCCGGGGCCGGGGAACGGCTGGCGGGAGACGATCGCCTCCGGGATGCCGAGCTCACGGCCGATCGCGCGCACCTCGTCCTTGAACAGGGCGCGCAGCGGCTCGACGAGCTCGAAGTCCAGGTCGTCGGGCAGACCGCCGACGTTGTGGTGCGACTTGATGTTCGCGGTGCCGGCGCCGCCGCCGGATTCGACCACGTCCGGGTACAGGGTGCCCTGCACGAGGAACTTCACCGGCGCGCCGCCCTCGGCCTTCGCCTCCTCGACGAGTTCGCGCTGCACGCGCTCGAAGGCGCGGATGAACTCGCGGCCGATGATCTTGCGCTTCTCCTCGGGGTCGGTGACGCCCTTGAGGTGTTCGAGGAACACGTCCGCGGCATCCACCGTGATCAGCCGCACGCCGGTGGACTCGACGTAGTCCTTCTCCACCTGCTCCCGCTCCCCCTTGCGCAGCAGGCCGTGGTCGACGAAGACGGCGGTGAGCTGGTCGCCGATCGCCTTGTGCACGAGCGCCGTGGACACGGCCGAGTCGACGCCGCCGGACAGCGCGGAGATCACGCGGGCGTCGCCGACCTGGGCGCGGATGCGCTCCACCTGCTCGGCGATGACGTTGCCGCTGTTCCAGTCGGCGGGCAGGCCCGCGCCCTTGTGCAGGAAGTTCTCGATCACACGCTGACCGTGGTCGGAGTGCTTCACCTCGGGGTGCCACTGCACGCCGTAGAGGCGGCGCTGCTCGTCGGCGAACGCGGCGACCTTGGTCGCCTCCGTGGTGGCGAGCACCTCGAAGCCCTCCGGCGCCTTCGCGACCTGGTCGCCGTGGCTCATCCACACGTTCTGCTCGGCGGGCTGATCGGCGAGCAGGGTGCCGCCGTCGCCCGAGATCCGGGCATCCGTCGCACCGTACTCGCGCAGACCGGTGTGCGCCACCTCGCCGCCGAGGGTCTGCGCCATGTACTGGAACCCGTAGCAGATGCCCAGAGTCGGGATGCCGAGGTCGAAGACCTTCGGGTCGAGCTGGGGGGCGCCCTCCTCATACACCGACGAGGGACCGCCGGAGAGGATGAGTGCGACCGGGTTGCGCGCCGCGATCTCCTCAGCGGATGCCGTGTGGGGCACGATCTCGCTGTAGACGCCGGCCTCGCGCACGCGACGGGCGATCAGCTGCGCGTACTGCGCGCCGAAGTCGACGACGAGCGCGGGACGCTGCTGGGTCTCGGACTGGGCAGTCTCGGACTGTTCGGTCAACGGGCACCTTCCGTGGCGGGAACGGAGGCGGCGGCCGCCTCGCGGGAGTCGAGGTAGCTCTTCACGTCACGCGCGACGCGGGTCTCCATGAAGAACGACAGGAACGGGATCACACCGCCGAGCGCGAGCATGATGAAACGCAGGAACGGCCAGCGCATCAGGCTCCACACCCGGAAGCAGGCGAACAGGTAGACGACGTAGAACCAGCCGTGCGCGATGAGGATGCCCAGGGAGAGGTTCACGCCGTCGCCGGTCGACTCCAGGCCCTCGGGCCCTTCCACGACCTCGGCGAGCCAGAGGAAGCCGCCGGATCCGCCGAGGAACAGCTCGCGGTGGATCGGCGTGTACTTCAGCACCATCTCGGCGACCAGGAGCAGCAGCATGACTCCGGTGATGATCGACGCGATCTGGTAGAACTTCAGCGCTCCGCGGATCGCCGGGAAGCTGGCGACTCTGGGCTCGGGCATGCGTCCAGTCTAGTCGGACGCTCTCTCACCGGTCGCTGAGCCGGGGAGCGCCCCGGTCGTTGACCGAGGAGCGCAGCGACGAGACGAAACGCACCACCCCTCCCGAAGAGGCACCGCGTTTCGTCTCGCTCCGCCTGCGGCGGTGCTCGCTCAACGACCGGAAAAGGCCCGGATGCTAGGCGCGACGGCGGGCGGCGACGATGGCGAGGCCGAGCGTCAGCAGCAGCGCGCTCAACACCGCGTACGGCACCGGGTCGGCGCCGGTCGATGCCAGATCGCCGGAGCCCGAGCCCGAACCGGCACCCGCCCCCGGCTTGCCGTTCCCGCCGCCGCTCTGCGCGGCGGTGACGACGAGCGGTGCGGTCGCCTCGGCGCCGTCTGGCTGGACGGCCGCCAGCGTGTGCCTCCCGGGAGCGGTGTCCTTCGGGATCGCGACAGTGACCGAGAACCGGCCGTCCTCACCGGTCGTCACCGTTGCCAGCCGCACCGGGTCAGAGCGCAGCTCGAGCACCAGCTCGATGCCGGCGTCGAAGCCCTCGCCGGTGACCGTCACGGATCCGCCGGCCGCGACCGTGAGGCGGTCCAGCGAGATCGTCCCGGCCGCGGCCGGGGCATCCGCGAACACGATCGGCACCCTCGCGGCGGTGCCGGTGCCGGCGACCGCGACCTCCAGGGTCTGCGGGCCGTGCACGCCCTCCGGAACCGTGAACGTCAGCGACGCCCGCCCGACCTCGTCCGTGGCGTCCACCACGGTCGGGTCGATCTCGGCCGACGCGAGCTCGGTGCCGTTCAGCGACAGCGTCACCGGGCCCGGCGCCGGCTCCCCGGCGCTGAAGGCCAGCGACGACAGCGAGACCGTGACCTGGTCGCCGGCGCTGTAGCCGTCGGCATCCGCCGGGCTCAGCACCACCCCGACGGCGCGCTGCGCGTAATCGGGCGAGGCGGTCTTGTTCTCGGCGAACCAGTCGACCATCGACTGCAGGTCGACCTTGCCGGTGTCCTTCTTGTTCTCGCCTTCGGCGAGGGTGACGAAGTTGTCGCCGCCGGCTGCGAGGAACGAGTTCGCCGCGACCAGGTACGTCGCCTCCGGGTCGACCGGGGTGCCGTCGAGCGTGATCGCGGTGATCCGCGAGCCCTGCGCTGCGGTGGGGTCGTAGGTGTACTCCAGCCCCTTCGAGACGCCGAGCTTCAGGAACGGACGGCTCGCGCCCTCCGGCTGCCACTGCTCCTCGAGCACCGCCTTCAGCTGGGCGCCGGTGAGCTCGAGCGTGACGAGCGTGTTGGCGAACGGCTGCACCGTCGCCGCCTCGCGGTAGGTCACGTTGCCGTCGGGGTCGCCCTCGGCGCTGGACGCGTAGCTGAGGTTGGCTCGCAGCCCGCCCGGGTTCATCAGCGCGATCTGCGCCCCGGTCGCCCACTTCTGCACGTCGGCGACGAAGTTGCCGATGGTCGACTCCCCGCCCCGGTTCTCCGTCTTCCCGTCGCTCTGCCGGGCCCGGTTGAAGTCGGCCGTGATCTCGCCCACCGCACCGAGCTCGTCGGCTTCGGCCTTCGCCGCGTCGACGATCGCCTGCACCTCGGGGACGGCCGGGTACAGCGGCTTCCCGCCGGCGGTGAGCGGCTTGATCTCGTTGACGATGGACAGGATCTCCTTCGTCTCCGGGTCGACCTGGATGTTCATCAGACCGAGGTTCTCGCCATACTGCCCGGCCGAGACGACCGGGCGGCCGTCGATGACGTGGTTGTAGGCCAGGTGCGTGTGCGCCGAGACGATCGCGTTCACGTCGTCGTCCACGCCGTAGACGATCTCGCCCAGTGGCGAGTCCGGCGTGATGCTGGACAGCTCGACCGTCTCCGCCCCCTCGTGCACCAGGAGGATGATCACATCCGCTTCACCGTTGGCGGTGTCGCCGTCGCGCAGATCGTCGGCCACGGCGTTCACCGAGTCGACGATGCTGCGCACCTCGAGTTCCCGGATGCCGTCCGGGGAGACCAGCGTGGGCAGGTCCTCGGTGACGGCGCCGACGAAGCCGACCCGCACGCCCTGCAGCTCCTTCACCCAGGCGGGGGCGAGCGCGGGCTCGCCGGTCTCGGTGAGGAAGACGTTCGCGGAGATGTACTCCCAGTCCGCCCGGTCCTGCACGCGGTCGCGGAGGTCGGCCCAGCCCTGGTCGAACTCGTGGTTGCCGGCGGCGCTCACGTCGAGGCCGGCGGCGTTCAGCGCGTCGATGGTCGGGTTGTCGTCCTGGATGAACGAGGTGAACGTCGACGCGCCGATGAGGTCGCCCGCGGCCGCGAAGATCGTGTTCGGGTTCGCCTCGCGGAACTGCTGCACCGCGCCCGCCATGACGGCGGCGCCGGCGGATGCCCGGTCGGCCTCGATCCGCCCGTGGAAGTCGTTCATCGTGACGACGTCGATGCTCACCGGCGACTGCGCCGCGGACACCCCGACCACGATCGGGTCGTGGTCGCTGGAGCGGTACGGCGTGCCCGACTCGGTGGCCGCGTACGCATACCCGCGGTCGCTCCACTCCGGCGAGTTGATGCTCCACACCCCGGCGCCGGTGACGGATGCCGCGAGCGACGGCGAGGCGATCACGTGGTCGAGCGAGCCGAGCTCGCCGTCGAACGTGTACGTGTACTGGCCGTCGGTGCGGTCGGCGACGAGATCGCTCCAGCCGGCCGAGGTGAACACCTCGATCGGGTCCTCCTCGCTGTACGCGTTGAAGTCCCCGATCAGCAGCAGGTCGGAGCTGCCGGATGCCTCGGTGAGCTGCTCGGTGAAGCCGAGCAGCGACTGCGCCTGCGCGACCCGGTCGGCGTTGAAGAAGCCCTGGCCGTCCGTGGGCTCCGGCGTGCCGTCCTTCGGGTCGGACTTGGACTTGAAGTGGTTGGCCACCACGGTGATGACGCGGCCGTCGATGTCGAACGCCTGTGCGATCGGCTCGCGCGCGTTGTCCCACACGGCCTCGTCGGTGATGGTCGCGCTGTCGCCCTTCGGCGTGACCGCGTCCTTCTTGTAGATGATCGCGTTCGTGATGACGTCGGTGGTGGCCGGGTCGTGCAGCGCGGCGGGCGTGGGCACGTACGCCCACACCTCGGCGCCGGCCGCGGCGTTCAGCCCCGACACCAGGTCGGCGAGGGCCGCGTCGACCGGCTTGCCGAACTCGAGCGAGTTCTCGATCTCCATCAGCGCGACGATCTCGGCGTCCAGCCCGTTGATCGCGGCGACGATCTTCGACTTCTGGATCGCGAACTGCGCCGCATCCGCCGCACCGCGGGCATCCGGGTTCTCACTGCGCAGCGTCGTGAAGTAGTTGTAGACGTTGAACGACGCCACCTGCACGTCGCCGCCCACGGCGGGCACCGCCGGGCGCGGATTGCGCGATTCGAAGGCGACCTTGGCTTCGGCGGGGCTGGTGTCGTCGATCGGGGTCACCGGCTGCAGGCGCCAGTCCTCGAAACCGTACTGCAGCACGTAGCCCTTGCCGCCGAAGTCGACGACGTCGCCGTTGCGGACGACGGCGTCCTTGGTGAAGTACGGCTGGCCGTTGGGGTGGTTCTTGTTGCCGACCTGGATCGACCAGCCGTCGTCGAGCAGGATGCGGTCGGCGCGGTTGGCGGCGGCGATCGCGTCGGCCTCGGCGCCGGGACGCGTCGTCTCGGTGCTCTTGACGTTCAGCTCCTCCGGGTTCAGCCACAGCGTGCCGAAGTTGTAGAGCTGGTGGCTGGATGCCAGCGCGTAGCTGCCGGTCGGCGCGACGAGCATGCTCTCGAACGCCTCGCGGTCCGCGCCGACGACGGAGGTCGGCAGGGGGGTGAGCGGCGGCGCGCCGGCACCGGGCGTGACGACCTCCACGTCGGCGAGCGCGGCCGGGGACACCTGGGTCTGGCCGAAGTACTCGCTCACGGTGCCGGTCACGGAGACGAGGTCGCCGATCGCGAGGGTCGGGGCGAGCGCATCGAGGTACACGAAGACGCCGTCGGATGCCCCTGGCGTGGCGTCCTCGGCTCCGCCGGACCCCTGCGTCTGGATGACGACGCCCTTGTACCCGCCGGTGCGGTAGTCCGCGGTGACGACGCCCTCGACGGTGACGACCTGGCCGTTCACCGGCGACACGTCGCCGGTGCCCTGCACCTCGGCGATGGTGTGCGTGGCGGGGCGGGACGCCACGGTGGCCTCGGCGGCCGCCGGTGCCGTCGTCTCCTCGGCGGTGCCGGTCGCGGCGGAGTCCGCGCCCGCGGCGTCGGCGCCCGCGTGGCCCGTCGCCCCGGCATCCGTCTCGGCGCCATCCGCGTCTGCGGGAGCAGCGGTCTCGGCCGGCGCTTCTGGCGCGACGGTCTCCTCCGTCGCCGGGTCCTCCGGTGCGGCGGTGCCGGTCGGCGCCGGCGTCTCCGCGCCGGTGGAGGTGGCCGCGGCCGGGGTCTCCACCGCCTGCGGCTCGGCGGTCTCCTCAGCGCCGGCGGGCGCCGCGGCCAGGGAGCCGAAGCTCAGGGCGACGGCGGTGGTCATGGCGAGGGCGCCGATGCGTCCCCTCGTGCGACGGTGCGGGACGGGAACCGGGCGGTTCCCGTCCTCGGGGGCGGACATCATCGGTGCTGTCTCCTCGGTCAGGTGAACGACGGCCCTCGTGAAACCGTCGCCGAGCGCGCGCCGAGCCCGGTCGGGCATCGGGCACACGCATCTGCAAGTGACCCTAGAGGGGGCCGGCGACGTTCCTCAAGGGCGTTCGCCGATCGGTCACCGGATGGTCACCGCCCGTGCCGTCGCGGATGCCGCTTCACTCGTCGGCGACGGCGAGTTCCTCGAGTTCCCGCTCCCAGGCGTCCTTCGCGAGGCGGTACCAGAGGTAGAAGGCGAAGCCGGCGAACACGGCCCATTCCGCGGCGTAGAAGATGTTCAGCCAGTTGACCGGGGACTTCTGCTCGGGTGCGGGCGAGACGATGTCGACCAGGCCCGGCGGCGCCGCGGCCGAGGCGAGGTACGGCCGGTACACCGACAGCTGCTCCACGTCGTGCCAGCGTCCCAGCAGCGCAGCCGGCGACATCCGGGTGAGCTCGTCGGGGTCGGACCGCGGCGGCACGGTCACGCCCTCGTCGTCGATGAGGCGGCCGGTGATCCGGGTCTCGGCGGCACCGGCATCCGTGAGCCGCGCGGCCGCGGCATCCGCCTGCTCCCGCGTCGGCGCCCAGCCGAGCGCGACGGCGATCGAGGTGCGCTCGGCGACGCGCAGCTGCCCGGTCACCCAGTATCCCTCGGCGCCGTCGTTGAACCGGGAGGAGACGACGATGAAGTCCTCCGGCACCCAGGTGCCCGAGACGGACACGCGCTGCCCGCCCGATGCCTCGCCGAGGTACTCGCCGGGCTGAACGACGTCCTCCAGGGGACGCACCTGCTCGGTCGCGCCGGGCGGCGGCGGGTCGGTGTCGACGGCGCGGCCGAGCTGCCACTGGCCGAGGAACGCGAACACGCCGGCGACGATGAGGCACAGCGCGAGCATCCCCAGCCAGCGCGGACGGAGCATCACCTCGCGCAGCGTCGGCGGAAACGGCACGGTGTCGCTCACGCCGGCCGTCTCGTCAGGTCCGGATGCGGTCATCCCTGCTCGTAGGGTGCGAGCACCACCTCGACGCGCTGGAACTCCTTGAGGTCGGAGTAGCCGGTCGTGGCCATCGACTTGCGCAGCGCGCCGATGAGGTTGGCGGTGCCGTCGGCGACC
The DNA here is from genome assembly GCF_024971095.1 of Microbacterium neungamense. Taxonomy (NCBI): domain Bacteria; kingdom Bacillati; phylum Actinomycetota; class Actinomycetes; order Micrococcales; family Microbacteriaceae; genus Microbacterium; species Microbacterium neungamense. The sequence goes on along the minus strand of NZ_CP069717.1, from coordinate 496,680 downwards.
GGCGCCGGACCGTACAGGATCTCCTCGAGCGTGCCGATGCCCTGCACCGCCACGCGGCGGCCCCGGGGCAGCTGCGGGTGGTGCGCCTCGGGACCCCAGTGGTAGCCCCGGCCCGGGGCATCCGTCGCCCGCGCCAGCGCGACGCCGAGCATCACCGCGTCCGCGCCCATCGCGAGGGCCTTCACGATGTCGCCGGAGGTGCCGACGCCGCCGTCCGCGATCACGTGGACGTAGCGGCCGCCGGACTCGTCGAGGTAGTCGCGGCGCGCGGCGGCGACGTCGGAGACCGCGGTCGCCATGGGGGCGTGGATGCCGAGCGTGGCGCGCGTGGTCGACGCCGCTCCCCCGCCGAAGCCGACGAGCACGCCGGCCGCGCCGGTGCGCATCAGGTGCAGGGCCGCGGTGTAGGTGGCGGCGCCGCCGACGATCACGGGGACGTCGAGATCGTAGATGAACCGCTTGAGATTCAGCGGCTCGGCGACGCTGGAGACGTGCTCGGCCGACACCGTGGTGCCGCGGATCACGAACAGGTCGACCCCGGCGGCGACGACGGTCTCGTACAGCTCCTGGGTGCGCTGCGGGGTGAGCGAGCCGGCGACGGTGACGCCGGCCTCGCGGATCTCGGCCAGGCGCTGCTTGATCAGCTCGGGCTTGATCGGCTCCGCGTACAGCTGCTGCATCCGGGCCGTCGCGCGGTCGTCGGGCAGCGAGGCGATCTCGTCGAGCAGCGGCTCCGGGTTCTCGTACCGGGTCCACAGGCCCTCGAGGTCGAGCACGCCGAGCCCGCCGAGTCGGCCGAGCATGATGGCGGTCCGCGGGCTCACCACGGAATCCATCGGGGCGCCGATCACCGGGATGTCGAAGGGGAACGCGTCGATCGTCCACGACGTGGACACGTCCTCCGGGTTGCGGGTGCGACGCGAGGGCACCACCGCGATGTCGTCGAACGTGTAGGCACGACGGGCGCGCTTGCCCCGGCCGATCTCGATCTCCATGGTCACCGCTCCAGACTACCCGCACGGTCCGACGCTGACAGACTGGGCGCCAGGAGGAGGCGTGGATGATCGAGGAGCCGGTGGAGATCGCCGTGGTGGGCGGCGGCGCGATGGGAGTTGCGGCGGCGTGGGAGCTGACCCGGCGCGGGCGGCGCCCGGTGGTGCTGGAGCGTTTCGGACGCGGGCACACGCACGGCGCGTCGCACGGGGCCACCCGCAACTTCAACAACGCGTACGCCGAGGACCACTACCTCGACCTGCTGATGCGCTCCCGCGAGGGCTGGGACGCGCTGGGGGCGCGGGGCGGCGAGCCGCTGCTGCGCCTGCACGGCCTGGTCACGCACGGCGGGCTGGGTGGGGCGGGTGCACAGGCGGCGGGTGCGATGGATGGGGCCGGTGCGCGCCGCCCGGCTCGAGCGTGACGATGCGGTCGGCGGCGCGGGCGAGCAGCTCGCGGTCGTGTGAGACCAGCAGCACGGTCTTCGGCGTCTCGCGCAGCCGCTCCTCCAGCCAGCGCTTCGCGGGCACGTCGAGGTAGTTGTCGGGCTCGTCGAGAAGCAGCACATCGTCCGGGCCGCGCAGCAGAGCCTCCAGCGCCAGGCGCTTCTGCTCCCCGCCGGACAGGGTGTCGAGGTCGCGGAAACGGGCGCGCTCGTACGGGATGCCGAGGGCGGCGATCGTGCACTGGTCCCACACCGTCTCGTGCTCGTAGCCGCCGGCGTCGGCGTACTCGGCGATCGCCGTGGCGTACGCCATCTGGGTGCGCTCGGTGTCTTCCTCGATGAGGGCGTTCTCCGCCGCCTCGAGCGCCTCGGCGGCGGCACGGATGCGGCGAGGGGCGACGCCGACCAGCAGGTCGTGGACGGTCGCGCCGGGCCGGCCGTGGCCGACGAACTGGTCCATCACCCAGAGCGCGCCGTCGATCGTGACCGCGCCGTCGTCGGGCGTCAGCTCGCCGCGGATGATCCGCAGCAGGGTCGACTTGCCGGCCCCGTTCGGCCCGATCAGCGCGCTCGTCGACCCGGCGCCGACGCGGAACGTCACCTCGTCCAGCAGCGGGCGGCCGTCCGGCAGGCTGAGCGTGACGGCATTGATGTCGATATGGCCCACGGTGGCGCATCCTTCCGCCCGCTGCGCGGCGAGCCGACCAGGCTATCAGCATCCTCAGCGCCGGGTTCTCGTCGGCACCCCCGGCATCCGTCGTGCCGGTATCCGTCCCCACCCGGCGTCCGCCCGCGCCCGGCATGCGTCCGCACCTGGCATCCGTCCGCGCGTCGACGCGCACCGAAGACGGCGCCGCCGGATGTCGGCGAGGCGACGGACCGCCTCGGATCAGGCGGCGTAGCGGCCCGAGGCGACCGCGCGGGCGCGGGCCTTCGCGGCCTCCTCCTCGCGATTCTTCGGCGGGCGGGTGGCGACGAGGTCGTTCAGCAGGTGCTGCGTGGCGTGCGCGATCTCGGCGACGGCGCGGTCGAAGGCCTCCTGGTTGGCCTTGGACGGCTTCGTCGTCCCGGCGATCTTGCGCACGTACTGTAGCGCGGCGGCGTGCACCTCCTCGGAGGTCGCGGCCGGCTCGAAATTGTGGAGGGTGTGGATGCTGCGGCACATACTGGCACGGTACGCCGCGTCACCGGCATCCGGAACCCTCCCCTCACCCTCCCCACCCGTTTGGGGCGCATTCTCGCGTTCGGGGCGGAGGATACCCGCCCCGAACGCAGGAATCCGCCCCAAACCCGGAAAAGGAACCCGGAATGGACCCGGAAAGGAACCCCGAAAAGGCAGCCGGGAGGGACCCGGGCCGGGGTCAGCGCTTGTAGTTGGGGGCCTCGACGACGATCTGCACGTCGTGCGGGTGCGACTCCTTCAGCCCGGCCGGCGTGATCCGGACGAACTTGCCGCGCTGCTTGAGCTCCTCGATGGTACGCGCGCCGACGTAGAACATCGACTGCCGCAGACCGCCCACCAGCTGGTAGGCGACCGCGGACAGCGGGCCGCGGTACGGCACCTGTCCCTCGATGCCCTCCGGGATCAGCTTGTCGTCGCTGGGGACGTCGGCCTGGAAGTAGCGGTCCTTCGAATAGGACGTCTGCTTGCCCCGGGTCTGCATGGCGCCCAGCGAGCCCATGCCGCGGTACTGCTTGAACTGCTTGCCCGACTGGAAGACGATCTCGCCCGGCGACTCGTCCGTGCCGGCGAGCAGCGAGCCCAGCATCACGGCATCCGCACCGGCGACCAGCGCCTTGGCGATGTCGCCCGAGTACTGCAGCCCGCCGTCGGCGATCACGGGGACGCCGGCCGGCCCGGCCGCCAGAGACGCCTCGTACACGGCGGTGATCTGCGGCACGCCCACGCCCGCGACCACGCGCGTGGTGCAGATCGAGCCGGGGCCGACGCCGACCTTCACGGCGTCCACGCCCGCGTCCACCAGCGCCTGGGCGCCCTCACGGGTCGCGACGTTGCCGCCGATGACGTCGATGCCGTCGAAGGAGGAGTCCGCCTTCAGCCGCTTCACCAGGTCGATGACGCCCTGCGACTGGCCGTTCGCCGTGTCCACGACGAGCACGTCCACACCGGCATCCCGCAGCGCCTCGGCGCGCTCCCACGCGTCGCCGAAGAACCCGATCGCGGCGCCCACACGCAGGCGGCCCTGCTCGTCCTTGGTGGCGAGCGGGTACTTCTCGCTCTTGTCGAAGTCCTTGATCGTGATCAGCCCGGCGAGCTTGCCGTTGTCGTCGATGAGCGGCAGCTTCTCCACGCGGTGCTTCGCGAACAGCGCGATCACCTCGCCCGCGGCCAATCCGACCGGGGCGGTGACCAGGTTCTCGCTGGTCATGACGTCCTTGACCAGGGTGGACTGGCGCTCGAACCCGGAGACGAAGCGCATGTCGCGGTTGGTGACGATGCCCACCAGGCGTCCGTCGGCGTCGACGACCGGCAGGCCCGAGATGCGGTAGCGGGAGCAGAGCGCATCGACCTGCTCGATGGTGGCGTCCGGCGTGGTGGTGATCGGGTCGGTGATCATGCCCGACTCGCTGCGCTTGACGCGGTCGACCTGCGACGCCTGATCGGCGATCGACAGGTTGCGGTGCAGGATGCCGAGGCCCCCCTCACGCGCCATCGCGATCGCCATCCGCGCCTCGGTGACGGTGTCCATCGCGCTGGAGAGCAGGGGCGTGGCGACCGAGATGCGCTTGGTCACCCGCGACGACGTGTCGGCCTCGCTCGGGATGACGTCGGTGTGCCCCGGAAGCAGCAGCACGTCATCGTAGGTGAGTCCGACGAAACCGAACGGGTCGTGCTGCTCCATGGGAGGCTCCTCTGCGCCCGGAGGCGCGGTCGAGTGGCGGATGCGCGGGGACGGCGGGTGGCCGGAGGACGGGGCGGGGGCTTCCGTCTGTACCGATTCTAAACGTCGTGACGTACCTGTTATTCCGCAGAACCTGTGCGGATGGTGCGAACCGCGGGACCGCGGGATACGCTCAGTGCGACGTCCATCACCCGAACGGCGCCACCCGGGCCGGCTCGGCATTGCACTCGAAGTGGAGGATGCGTGGGACCCAGATCGACGACGCTTCGGCGTCCCCGAAGCGGGCTGATCGCCCTGCTCGCCGTGCTCGCGACCCTGTTCCTGCTGCTCCTGCAGCCGGCCGGGGCCGCGTTCGCCGAGACCACCGACGACGGGCAGGAGGTCACGGACTACTACTTCGGCGGCAACATCACCTTCGAGGGTGAGCCGGTCGAGGGCGTCACCATGCAGATCGAGGGCGGCGGATTCGAGGCCGAGACCGAGACGGATGCCGAGGGCAAGTGGCGTCTGTACGTGCCCGAGAAGGACACCTACACGCTCACCGTCGACGAGGACACCCTTCCCGAGGGTGTGATCGTCGACGCCACGCAGCTGCCCGAGGGCACGCAGCCGATCGCCGGCACGACCGCCTCGTTCGAGGTGGAGTTCGGCCTGACCGGCACGAAGATCGTGAACCTCTTCCTCGGCGAGGGCGAGCGCATCACCACCTCGTTCATCGACCAGCTGCTCTCGCGCCTGGTCGGCGGCGTGAACTTCGGCCTGCTGCTGGCGCTGGCGTCGATGGGCGCCGCCCTGATCTACGGCACCACCCGGCTGTCCAACTTCGCGCACGCCGAGATGGTCACCTGGGGCGGGCTCGTCGTGATGGTGATGAGCTCGTTCTGGCACCAGCCGCTGTGGCTCGGCATCGCCGCCGCGGTGATCGGCGGCGGCCTGTTCGGGTGGGCGATGGATGCCGGGCTGTGGCGCCCGCTCCGCCATCGCGGACTCGGCGTCGTGCAGCTCATGATCGTCAGCATCGGCCTGTCCCTGGCGCTGCGCTACGTGTTCCAGTACTTCATCGGCGGCGCGACTCGTCAGCTGCCCGGCGCAAGCCCCACGCCGATCCGGTTCGGTCCGGTGGCGCTGTCGTACATCGACCTGATCGGCATCGGCGTCAGCGTCGTCGTCATCCTGGGCGTGGCGTACTTCCTCACCCGCACCCGCATCGGCAAGGCGACCCGGGCCATCTCCGACAACCCGCAGCTCGCGGCCGCCTCCGGCATCGACGTGGACCGGGTGATCCGCTACGTGTGGATCCTCTCCGGCGTGCTCGCGGCGATCTCGGGCATCCTGTGGGCGTACTTCCGTCCCGGCGTGAAGTGGGACATGGGTGGGCAGATGCTGCTGCTGATCTTCGCCGCGATCACGCTCGGCGGTCTCGGCACCGCGTTCGGCGCCCTGGTCGGTTCGCTCATCGTGGGCATCGCGGTGGAGATCTCGACGCTGTGGATCCCGTCGGATCTGAAGTACGCGAGCGCACTCGTCGTCCTCATCGTCATCCTTCTCGTCAGACCGCAGGGACTGCTCGGACGCAGGGAAAGGCTGGGCTGATTCACCATGGACTTCGGAAGCATCTTCTCCAACACGGCCGTCTACCTGTTCAGCCCGGTCACCCTGGCGTACGCCCTGGCGGCCACCGGCCTGGCCGTGCACTTCGGCTACGCGGGGCTGCTGAACTTCGGCATGGCGGCGTTCATGGCGCTCGGCGGCTACGGATACGCGATCTCGGTGCTCACGTTCGGGGCGGCCTGGTGGGTGGGCATGCTCATCGGCCTCGCCGGCGGGGCGCTGTTCGCGATCCTGCTCGGCATCCCGACCCTGCGGCTGCGCGCCGACTATCTCGCGATCGCGACGATCGCCGCCGGCGAGATCGTGCGGCTGCTGTTCACCACGCAGCTGTTCGACGAGTGGACGAACTCGGCCGACGGCCTCGCGCAGTACAACGGCGGCTTCCGCGACGCCAACCCGTTCCCGGTGGGCACGTACGGGTTCGGCCCGTGGACGTACACCGCGAACGACCTCTGGAACCGGGTGTTCGGGCTGATCGTCCTCGTCCTGGCGATCCTGCTGGTGTGGGCGCTGATGCGCAGCCCCTGGGGCCGCGTGCTCAAGGGCATCCGTGAGGATGAGGACGCCGTGCGGTCGCTGGGCAAGAACGTCTTCGCGTACAAGATGCAGGCGCTGATCGTGGGCGGCGTCATCGGCGCCGCGGGCGGCATCGTCTTCGTGCTGCCCAGCGCCGTCGTCCCGAGCAGCTACACCACCTCGCTCACCTTCTTCCTGTGGACGATCCTCCTGCTCGGCGGTGCGGCGACCGTGCTCGGCCCGACGCTCGGCGCCGTGCTGTTCTGGCTCGTGTTCGCGTTCCTGGCGAACCTCCTGCCGCAGATGGCGCAGAACGGCTACCTGCCCATGTCCGACAGCCAGGCGGCGACGCTGGTGAACGTCTTCATCGGCATCGCGCTGATGCTGCTCGTGATCTTCCGCCCCCAGGGCATCCTCGGCGACAAGAGGGAGATGACCTTTGTCAAGTGAGAGCACCCCCACCCCGAGCGCGCGCCGGCCGAAGACGACGGGGCTGGCCAAGGGACCCGGCGCGCCCGGCGTCGCCAAGGTCGACCCGATCCTCGTCATCGACGGCGTCCAGCGCCGCTTCGGCGGCCTGACCGCGGTCGACGTCGACCATCTCGAGATCCCGCGCGGCGCGATCACGGCCCTGATCGGGCCGAACGGCGCCGGGAAGACCACGCTGTTCAACCTGCTGTGCGGCTTCGACAAGCCCAACAGCGGCTCGTGGACCTACGACGGCACCCAGCTCGCCGGCATCCCCTCGTTCAAGGTTGCCCGCATGGGGCAGGTGCGCACCTTCCAGCTGACGAAGTCGCTGTCGCTGCTCACCGTTCTCGAGAACATGAAGCTCGGCGCGAAGGATCAGCTCGGCGAGAAGTTCTGGCCGAGCCTGCTGCCCTTCCTCTGGCGCAGGCGCGAGGCAGCGATCGAGCAGCGTGCCCGCGAGCTGCTGAAGCGGTTCAAGCTGGACGCGAAGGAGCAGGACTTCGCCGCCTCGCTCTCGGGCGGTCAGCGCAAGCTGCTCGAGATGGCCCGCGCCCTGATGAGCGAGCCGACGCTGGTGATGCTCGACGAGCCGATGGCCGGCGTCAACCCCGCCCTCTCCCAGTCGCTGCTGGACCACATCCTCGACCTGAAGGAGCACGGCATGACCGTGCTGTTCGTCGAGCACGACATGCACATGGTGCGGCACATCGCCGACTGGGTGGTCGTGATGGCCGAGGGCCGCGTGGTCGCCGAGGGTCCGCCGGAGACGGTGATGGAGGACCCGGCCGTGGTCGACGCGTACCTGGGTGCGCACCAGGACGTCGACCTCGGTGCCGTGACCGGCCGGATCCCGGTGGTGTCGGATGCCACGGCGACGAAGCTGCGCGAGAAGATCGAGACCGAGGCGGAGGCCGAGCTCGAGGCCTCGAAGGAGGACGAGTCATGACGGATGCCACAAACCCGAGCGTCCCCGCCGGGGGCGGGGACGTCGTCCCTTCGACAGGCTCAGGGCAGGCGACGCCGAGCGTCCCCGCCGAGGGCGGGGACGTCGTCCCTTCGACAGGCTCAGGGCAGGCGACGCCGAGCGTCCCCGCCGAGGGCGGGGACGTCGTCGTCGAGCTCACCGACGTCCACGCCGGGTACCTCCCCGGCGTGAACATCCTCAACGGCGCGAACCTCGTCGCCCGCAAGGGCGAGCTGATCGGCATCATCGGCCCGAACGGCGCCGGCAAGTCGACGCTGCTGAAGGCGATCTTCGGCCTGGTGCAGGTGCGCGCGGGCGACATCACCGTGAACGGCGAGAGCATCGTCGGGCTGAAGGCCGACAAGCTGGTCAAGCGCGGCGTCGCCTTCGTGCCTCAGACGAACAACGTGTTCCCGTCGCTGACGATCGCCGAGAACCTGCAGATGGGGCTGTACCAGAATCCGAAGATCTATGCCGAGCGGCTGGAGTTCGTCACCGGCATCTTCGCCGAGCTCGGCAAGCGGCTGAACCAGCGCGCCGGCTCGCTGTCCGGTGGCGAGCGCCAGATGGTCGCGATGTCCCGGGCGCTGATGATGGACCCGTCCGTGCTGCTGCTCGACGAGCCGTCGGCGGGGCTGTCCCCGGTGCGTCAGGATGACGCGTTCATCCGCGTCTCCGACATCAACAAGGCAGGCGTGACGACGATCATGGTGGAGCAGAACGCCCGCCGCTGCCTGCAGATCTGCGATCGGGGCTACGTCCTCGACCAGGGCCGCGACGCCTATGAGGGCTCCGGCCGCGATCTGCTGAACGACCCGAAGGTGATCGGCCTGTACCTCGGGACGCTCGGCACCGACGCCGCCTGAGCCACGAACGGCGGCGCCTGAGCCACGAACCGCGCACACGACGAGGGCCTCCGGATGCGGCATCCGGAGGCCCTCGTCGTGAGTGGGATCAGTTGATCCGCTCGTAGGTGTTGTCGGCGCCGTACTGGAACACGCCGATCGCCGCGCCCTTCGGGTCGCCGTTCTCATCGAACGTGATCTCACCGGAGTAGCCGTCGTAATCGGCGGTGCCGCCCTCGTTGATGATCTTCGCGCAGTCGGCGAAGCTGGTGCACTTCTCGCCGTCGCCGGAACCGCCGGAGACCTCCTGCATCTTCTCGGCGATGTCGACGCCCTCGGTCGAACCCGCCGCGAGCGACGCCAGGGCCATCAGCACGACCGCGTCGTAGGCCTCGGCCGCGTAGGTGAAGTCCTCCACCTCGCTGTTGCCCTCACCGGTCCAGTACTCCTGGAGTCGATCGGTGAAGTCGTCCTCGAGCGCGGGGCCGGGCTTGGTGCCCTTGGCGCCCTCGAGCTTGACCGCCGGGAGCTCGGTGTCGTACGTGTTCGACAGGTTGCCGTCGACGAGGTAGAACTTGCTCGGGTCGAAACCGGCGTTCACCAGCAGCGGCGCGATCGTCTTGAACTCGTCGTAGGAGACCACCGCGATCGCGTCGGGGTTGGCCGCCATGATGGTCGACACCTGGGCGTCGAACTGCGCGTCGCCGATGTTGAACGACGCGTCCGCGACGACCTCGCCGCCGGTGCCCTCGAACGTCGTCTTGATGGCGTCGAACAGACCGGTGCCGTAGGCGTTGTTCTGGTAGATGATGCCGAGCGACTTGTGCCCGTCCTCGGCGATCAGGTTGCCCAGCACCTCCCCCTGGAGCAGGTCGCTCGGCGCGGTGCGGAAGTAGAGGCCGTTGTCGTCCCAGGCGGTGAAGTCCGGCGAGGTGTTCGACGGCGAGATCGTGATGATGCCGGCGCCGACGTTGCCGTCGAGGATCAGCTTCGACACCGCCGACGAGGCGGCGCCGACGATGCCGGCCACGCCCTCGCTCTGCAGCTTGGTGATCGAGGTCTCGTAGGCCTTGGTGTCGGTGTCGCCCTCGTCCTCGGAGTGCATCTCGATGGTGACGCCCGCGTCGGCCTCGTTGATCTCCTGCACGGCGAGCCCGACGCCGGACTCCATCGGCGGGCCCAAGAATGCCAGGGATCCGGTCTGCGGAAGCAGTGAGCCCAGCTTCAGGGTGAGGTCCGCGGCCGGCTTCTCGCCGCCGCCCTCGTTCGGCTCCTCGGCCGGCGTGTTGCTGCAGCCGGCGATCACCAGTGCGGAGGCGCTGATCATCGCTGCCCCGGCGAAGATCCTCGCGGTGCGCGAGCTTTTCAGTGCGTTCATGTTGCTCCCTTGCATATACGAACGGGGTCATGCCCCACCGATGCCTCTTACCCTAGGCGGAAGACACGCCGGAGCGAGGGCATTTCTGTCTCGGTCGCCTAACGATCCGGCAGGCCGGTTCCGCGGCTGCAGCGCGGGTGAGCGGATGCCGCGGACAGGGGCGAGCGGAAGCCTCGGACAGGGGCGAGCGGAAGCCTCGGACAGGGGCGAGCGGATGCCTCGGGCAGGGGCGAGCGGATGCCTGTCGATGCGTCCGGCCGGGGCGCTCAGACGAGTTCGGCGGGCGCCTCGCGGCGGCCGCGTCGCGCCTGCGCGATGAGGTCGGCGACGAAGACCGCGATCGCGATCCAGACGAGCAGGAAGCCCGCCCAGCGCTCCGGCGGCATCGGCTCACCCAGCAGCGCCCAGCCGACGAGGAACTGCATGATCGGCGTGATGAACTGGATCATGCCGACCAGGCTCAGATCGACCCGGCGAGTGCCCGCGGCGAACAGCAGCAGCGGCACGGCCGTGGCCACGCCGGCGAACGCGACCAGCGCGGTGTGCGCGGGCCCGACCGCGCCGAAAGTGACATCGGTGGTCTGTGCCACGACGATGAGGGTCACGACGGCGATCGGGATCAGCCAGAACGACTCGAGCGTGAGCCCGCTGACGGCGTCGACCGCCGGGCCGATCTTCTTCTTGACCAGGCCGTACACGCCGAAGGACGCCGTGAGCGACAGCGCGATCCACGGGAACGCGCCGTACGCGACGATGATCACGACGACGGCCACCACGGCGATGGCGATCGCGGTCCACTGCAGGCGCGTGATCCGTTCGCGCAGCACGAAGACCCCGAGCAGCACGGTGAAGATGGGGTTGATGAAGTAGCCGAGGCTGGTCTCCACGATGTGCCCGGTCAGGGTGCCGATCAGGAACACCTGCCAGTTGACGTAGATGAGCAGGCCCGCGAGGGCGGTCCAGCCGAGCAGCCGGGGCTGACGCACGATCGCCCCGAACGCCGCCCAGCCGCGCGTGACGGCGAGCAGCAGCAGGCAGAATGCGAACGACAGCAGCACCCGCCACGCCACGACCTCCCACGGGCCGGTCGGCGTCAGAATGAGGAAGTAGAGCGGCAGCACGCCCCAGATCAGGTAGGCCGTGACGGTGAAGACGATGCCGCTGGTCTTCGTCCGATCAGGCACTGTGCTCACCGATCAACCCTACTCCTCGGGATGTTTCTGCTCGGGCGGCGGGGCCCGCCGCGGACGACGCAGGGCCCGGATGCCGTGGCATCCGGGCCCTGCGGGCCGACATGTCGGAAGGATCAGCGGACGACGACCGCCAGGACGTCGCGGGCCGACAGCACGAGGTACTCCTCGGTGCCGAACTTCACCTCGGTGCCGCCGTACTTGCTGTAGAGCACGCGGTCGCCGACGGCGACGTCGAGCGGAACACGGTTGCCGTTGTCGTCGATGCGGCCGGGGCCCACGGCCACGACCTCGCCCTCCTGGGGCTTCTCCTTGGCGGTGTCGGGGATGACCAGACCGCTGGCGGTGGTCTGCTCGGCCTCGACCTGCTTGATGACGATGCGGTCCTCGAGCGGCTTGATGGAAACCGACACGGTGTACCTCTTCTTTCTGTACGGAGATCAGAAGACTCGTTAGCACTCTCGCACCGAGGGTGCTAACGCCAGTCTAGGCGGTCGGCTGGCACTCACGCAATGCGAGTGCCAGCGCCTCCCCTCCGGTTGTCGAGCGCCCTTCGACAGGCTCAGGAACCGCACCGCCCAGGCGGAGCGAGACGAAACGCCCCAGCCCGCCAGCTGCCCCCGCGTCGATGGGAGCTTTCCGCACCCCGAACCGCCCCGCGCGATGCGCTTCTCTCCCAGCGACGCCGACGATGACGGCGGACGGGAGATTCCCGCATCCCCCAGCGCCCCAGAGATGCGCTTTCCTCCCGGCGACCGCGACGGCGACGCGGACGGCGACGCCCCTCCCTGCCGTTGAGCGCCCTTCGACAGGCTCAGGAACCGCACCGCCGCAGGCGGAGCGAGACGAAACGCATCGCGCGGGCCGCATAGGCTTGCCGGGTGCAGATGTCCGAGCTCAGCGCCCTGCTCACCCGTGAGGGCCTCGCCCTCCTCGACGAGCTCGGCCCCGTCGGCTCCGCGTCCGACGTCGCCAGGGCGGTGTCGCGGCTGCGTGCGGCCGGCCACTCCCCCGACCTCGTCTCCGCCGTCGTCGGCCAGGCGCACCTGCGCGTCAAGGCTCGCGACAAGTTCGGCGAGTTCGCCGAGCGCATGCTGTTCACCCGCGCTGGTCTGGAACAGGCCACCCGTCTCGGCGTGGCGGCCCTGCACGCGGTCCGGATGCGGCAGGCCGGCATCGCCCGCGTCGCCGACCTGGGCTGCGGCATCGGCGGGGACAGCCTCGCGTTCGCGGCCGCCGGCCTGCGGGTCGATGCCGTCGATGCCGACGAGGTCACCGCCGCGATCGCCGCCTACAACCTCGCCCCGTTCGGTGACGCGGTCACGGTGCGGCACGCGGCGGCGGACGCGGCGCCCGCCGGCGACTCGGCATCCGCCGTGTGGCTCGACCCGGCCCGACGCACCGCCGGCCACAGCGAGACCCGGCGGGTCGCGGCATCAGACTACTCCCCCGCCCTGGACTGGTGTCTCGACCTCGCCACACGGATGCCGACCGGCATCAAGCTCGGCCCCGGCCTCGACCGCGACCTCGTCCCCTCGGACGTCGAAGCCCAGTGGGTCAGCGCCGACGGCAGCGTCGTCGAGCTGGTGCTGTGGAGCCGGGAGCTCGCGCGCGAGGGCATCCGTCGCGCGGCGCTGGTCGTGCACGGCGATCGCACCGACGAGATCACGGCACCCGCGGATGCCGAGGACGAGCCCGTGCGCCCGCTGGGCGCGTACCTGCACGAGCCGGACGGCGCCGTCATCCGCGCCCGGCTCATCGGCGAGGCGGCACGGATGCTGGATGCCGGCATGCTCGACGAGAGCATCGCCTACCTCACCGGTGACGCCGCCCTGACGAGCCCGTTCGTGCAGTCGTTCCGCGTGCGCGAGACGATGCCCGCCCACGTCAAGACCATCAACGCGGCTCTGCGCGCCCACGATATCGGGCGGCTCGAGATCAAGAAGCGCGGCATGGATGTCGACCCCGCCGCGTTCCGGAAGAAGCTCTCCCTGCGGGGATCGCAGCAGGCGACGCTGATCCTCACCCGGACGTCCGGCGGGCGCGTCGCGATCCTCGCGGACCGCGTCTGATCACTGGTACTCGCCGGTGGTGTCGTCGATCGTGGCGCACTCACCGGTCTCGGGGCTGCACACCTCGGTCGGGGCGCCGCGCACGACGGTGAGCATCCGCCCGCGGTTGGGCGTCTGCCGCAGCTCGTAGGTCGTGCTCCCGACGGTCAGGTTCAGGTCTGCGGTGGGCCCGGAGCCATCGCAGCTCTGATGAACCGCTGTGCCGCTCACGACCGCAAGGCACCACTGGCCGTCGCGGAAGCCGAACCACACCGGCGACGCGTCGTCGTATCCGACCAGCTGAAGCCCGGGCCCGTCGAAGCCCGCCGCCACGAGGATGCGGGCGTGCACCAGCTCGTCCTGGCTGTACATCGACTCCCATCCCGTGTCCGGCCCGTCGGTGATGACGTGCCGCTGCATGATCAGCCGCTGCCGTCCGTCGACGTCCGTGACGAGGGCGGCCCAGAGGTCGACGAGCTCGCCGTCCTGGCCGAGCTGCAGCCCCGTGCTGAGGCCGAAGGACTCGTCCACCTGCTCACTGCGGAGGCACTGGGACTCGCGCTGCCCGCCGGCGTCGATGACGAGACACTGCTGCGTTCCGTCCTGGGTCGTCGCCTGCCAGACGGTCGCGCCGTGCTTCTCGCCGCGATACACCACCGACCCGGGGTCGAAGTTCTCGGAGTTCTCCAGCTGCGCCCAGACCTCCTCGTGCTCCGCGGGCATCGAGGGAGGGGCGTCGCCCCCGCCGAACAGCAGCCGGCCGGCGCCGAGACCCAGCACGAGGGCGAGGGTCGCGACGGCGGCGAGGATCATCGGCAGCCGGCTGCGGGTCGGCGCCTCGGGATCGGGACGCTCAGAGACCGGGACGGAGGTGTCCGCGGATGCGGAAGGCGTTTCGTCTCGCTCCGCTCGCTCAACGACCGGTGCGGGGCCGACCGGGGAGGGGCCGACCGGGACGGGTGCATCCGCGGATGCGGAGGGCGTTTCGTCTCGCTCCGCTCGCTCAACGACCGGTGAGGGGCCGACCGGCGAGAGGTCGACCGGGGAGGGGCCGACCGGGGAGGCCCCGGCCTCGAGCCGGCGGAGCTCCTCCGCCTCGGCGGCGTCGAGACCCCCGCCGCGCCCCCAGGCGCGTCGTCGGAGCTCCCTCAGCCGATCCGGGTCGGCGGGCCCGGGCATCCCTACCCCATGCTCTCGAACTGCATGGCGGCCCAGATGAGCCAGCCGAGGCTGAACACGGTCGCGGCGATGCCGAGCACCAGCGCCCACATCGCGATCGCGCGGTTCTCGACCGGGCGCCGCAGCGACATGATCGCCGCGATCACCGAGACGACGGCGACCGGGATGCCCCACCCGACGAACATCGAGGTCGCCAGCGCGACGATGGCCGCGAAGAGCGCCCACGGGGCGAGCTTCGCGTCGTCGACAGGCTCGTCCTGCGGCGCACCCTCGACGGAGCGGAACGCGTCGGCGTCGGTCTGAGGTCCACGGGCGATCAGCGCCTCCGGGAGGCGGTACTCCGGCATCCGCCGATACGCGTCACCGGATGCGCGCCGCTCATCGCCGGCCCCGGACCGCGCGACCGGATCCCCCGGCGCGTCCACCTCGGGGCTGACGCCGTCGATGTGCGGCGACGGCTCGGTCATGCGGCACTCACCTGGATCTCGGTGACCGGCAGCGTGGAGTCGGCGCCGAACCCGAGGGTCGACGGCCCGCGGCCCGCGGCGATGAGCTGCGCGGCGAGCGCCGCGATCATGGCCCCGTTGTCGGTGCACAGCGACAGCGGCGGGATGCGCACGGCGACGCCCGCGGCCTCGGCACGCTCGAGCACGACCTCGCGCAACCGGCGGTTGGCGATCACGCCGCCGCCCAGCAGCAGCCTCGGCACGCCCAGGTCGGCGCAGGCGGCGAGCGCCTTCGTGGCGAGCACGTCGACGACCGCCTCGCGGAAGCTCGCGGCGACGTCGGCCACGGGCACCGGATCGCCGTGTGCTTCGGCCCGCTCGATCCAGCGGGCGACGGCGGTCTTCAGGCCCGAGAACGAGAAGTCGTAGCGGTGCTTCGCCATGTCGGATGCCCGGGACAGGCCCCGCGGGAACCGGATCGCGTCCGGGTCGCCCTCGGCGGCCGCGCGGTCGATCTGCGGACCACCCGGATACGGCAGCCCGAGGATGCGGGCGACCTTGTCGAACGCCTCCCCCGCGGCGTCGTCCACCGTCTCGCCGAGGAGCTCGACATCGGTGGTGAGGTCGCGCACGTGCAGGAGCGAGGTGTGCCCGCCGGAGACGAGGAGCGCGATCGTCGGATACTCCAGCGGCGGGGCATCCGGGTCGAGGATGTCCGCAGCGATGTGCCCGACGAGGTGGTTCACGGCGTACAGCGGCTTGCCGAGCGACACCGCCAGGCCCTTCGCCGCGCCGACGCCGACCATCAGGGCGCCGGCCAGTCCTGGACCGCTGGTGACCGCGACGGCGTCCAGGTCTTCCAGCCGCACCTGAGCCTCATCGAGGGCCCGCTCGATCGCGGGCTGGAGTGCCTCCAGGTGGGCGCGCGCGGCGACCTCGGGCACGACGCCGCCGTAGCGGGCGTGCTCGTCCATGCTGGACGCGATCGTGTTGGACAGCAGCGTGCGTCCGCGGACGATGCCGATCCCGGTCTCGTCGCAGCTCGTCTCGATGCCGAGCACCAGGGGTCCGGTCATGCCGTCGCCTCCTCGCGCGAGGTGCCGCCGTCGGACGTGCCCGCCGCGACGGTGCCCGCCGGGTTCCTGTCCGCCGCGACGGTGCCCGCCGGGTTCCTGTCCGCCGCGACGGTGCCCGCCGGGTTCCCGTCCGCCGGGACGGTGCCCGCCGGACTCCTGTCCACCGGAACCTCGTCCGCCCGGGAGGAGTTCTCTCCCTCGGGAGGGGAATCCTGGCGGATCGTTCCTCCCGAGCGTGAGTTCTCCTCCCGAGCGCGAGCGGGGACAGCGTGGCCAGCGGCGTCAACGGTGCCGGCGGGGTCAACGGTGCCAGCGGCAACGGCGCGGTCAACGGTGCCGGCGGGAACGGCGGGGTCAGCGCCGGTGACGGTCGTGCCCTCCCGGGCACGAGCGGCCCACGCCCTCAGGTCGAGCTTCATCACGATCGCGTCGACGTCGTCGGGCTGGTAGTACCGGGGCCGGCGCGCCAGCTCGGCGAAACCCTCGGAGAGGTACAGTCCCTCGGCCCCCGGGTTGTCTGCCCGCACCTCCAGGAACACCTCGCGCGCGCCGCGCTCCGCCGCCTCGGCGAGAAGGGCGCGCAGCAGTGCCCTGCCGCGCCCGGCACCCCGGTGCTCGGCGTCGAACGCGATGGTCTGGATGTCGGCATCCGCCGCGCCCCGCAGCGCGCGCAGGCCGCCGTAGCCGATGACGACGCCGTCCTCCTCGTCCACGAGGTAGTGGTTGTGGGCGCTCGTCAGCTCGGTCGCCATGGTGTCCTCGCTCCACGCGTCGGTCGGGAACGAGCGCCGCTCGATGCGCATGATCGCGTCGAGGTCGTCGATGGTGGCGGTGCGCAGGGTCATGCGCTCACCTTCTTCGGCGCGCCCGGCTGCACGACGTCGGGCGAGCGCAGATACAGCGGCTCGCCATCGGTGAGGATGCGGCCGGCGGCGATCGCCCGTGCGCCCACGCGCGCCAGGTCCACCGCGGACAGCTGCGCAGCCTCGACGACCGGGAGGTCGAGGCCGGTTCCCTGAGCCACGAGGTGCGCCGGTTCGGTCAGACGAGGGATGCCGTCGGCGTCCGTGCCGTCGAAGACACTGACCGCGAGCTCCCGGCGGCGGGCATCCGTCACCACGGCGAAACGCGTGGCACCGCCGTCGAGCGCGGCCAGCGCCGGGGCGAAATGGCTGGGGACGGCGACGACCGGGATGCCGCGGCCGAGCGCGACCGCGCGCGCGGCGGCGATCCCGATGCGCAGCCCGGTGAAGGGACCGGGCCCCATGCCGGCGACGACGTGGGTGAGGGATGCGTCGCGGACGACTTCGGCGAGGAGGTCGCCGATCACCTCGGCGTGGCCGAGCGGGTCGGGGCTGGACGCCTCGGCGACGACGCGGCCGTCGTGATCGATGACGGCGGCGGCCGTCCCGAGTGAAGTGTCGACGGCGAGGATCACACCTCAAGGGTAGTCGGCGCAGGGGCGGCCGGCCGCCGGACGGGTCCGCCGGCGCCGAGGACCCTGAGCTCGTCGAGGACCCTGAGCTCGTCGAGGACCCTGAGCTCGTCGAAGGGTCCGGATGTCAAGGGGGACGCTTCGACGGGCTCAGCGTCCGCAGGGCTCAGCGTCCGCGGGGCTCAGCGTCCGCGGGGCTCAGCGTCCGCAGGGCTCAGCGTGCGGCGCGCTCAGCGTGCGGCGCGCTCAGCGTGCGGGGGAGCGCTCCACGCGGGTGATCGTGACGATGCGGGGCGCGTCGGTGTCCAGGTCCTCGTCGCCGAGGTCGTCGTCCCCTCCCCCGACCGGGCGTTCGAGCTCGATGTCCCACCAGTCGTCGGCCACGGCATCCGCCATCGGCCGACCCCACTCGATGACGACCACCGACCGGTCGAAAGCGATGTCGAGGTCGTCCAGCTCGGCGGCCGACGACAGCCGGTACGCGTCCACGTGCACGAGCGGGGCGCCGCCGACGAGCGACGGATGGGTGCGGGCGATCACGAACGTGGGGCTCTGCACCGGTCCGCGCACACCGAGCCCTTTCGCGAGACCGCGCGTGAACGTGGTCTTCCCCGCGCCCAGCGGACCGGTGAGCACGAGCAGATCGCCGGGACCGAGCGACGCGCCGATCCTCCGGCCCAGCTCCTCCATGTCGGCCGCGGTCGCGATCTCGTGGCGTCCGGCCAGCTCCGCATCCAGCGTCATGACACGCTCCGCCGCGGCACGCGCGCCCCGATGCGCGTGACGATCTCGTAGTTGACGGTGCCCGCGGCATCCCCCCACTCCGTCGCCGACGGATGCCCCAGTGTCGGGTCGCCGAACACGATCACCTCGTCACCCACCGCGACCTCCTGGTCGCCGACGTCCACGACGAACTGGTCCATCGCCACGCGACCGGCGATGGTGTGGCGGCGCCCGCCGATGAGCACCGGCCCGCGCCCCGAGGCTTGCCGCGGGATGCCGTCGGCGTACCCCAGCGGAACGAGCGCGAGCGTGCTCTCCCGCTCGGTGCGGTGGTCGTAGCCGTACGACACGCCGGCCCCTGCCGGCACCCGGCGCACGGCCGCAACGGCGGCGCGCAGCGTCATCGCCGGCCGCAGCCCGAGATCCGCCGAGCTGCGGTCATCGAACGGCGACAACCCGTAGAGGCCGATGCCGATCCGGACCGCGTCCAGGCGCGTCTCCGGCAGGTCTATCGCGGCGGCGGTGGCGGCGAGGTGCCGGATCTCCGGGCGGATGCCGGCCGCCTCCGCGGCATCCGTCCCCTCGAGGAACCGTGCGAGAGCGGCCCGGTCGTCCCCGGGGCTGGTGTTGGAGAGGTGGCTGAAGAGGCCCACGATGCGGATGCGGCCGATCCGCTCGAGCCGCGCGGCCTCGGCGAGCACGCGCGGCCAGTCCTGCGGCGGGACGCCGTTGCGCGACAGCCCGGTCTCGAGCTTGAGGTGCACCGCGGTCGGGGCGGCCACGGATGCCGCATCCGCCGCGGCGAGCAGCTGCGCGAAGGAGGAGATGCCGAGTTCGATGCCGGCCTCGGCGGCGTCGTCGAACCGCCGGCCGGGCTCGTGCAGCCACGCCATCAGCGGCGCGGTCACGCCGGCGCGGCGCAGCGCCAACGACTCCTCGATCGTCGCCGTCGCGAGCCGCGACGCGCCGCCGGCGAGCGCCGCCGTGGCGGCCGCCGCCGCGCCGTGCCCGTAGCCGTCCGCCTTGACGACCGCGATGACCGGCACCCCGGTGAGCCGGCGCAGGTGGCGGACGTTGTCGGCGATCGCGTCGAGGTCGATCGTCGCCTCGCGGAACGGGGTCATGCCCGCCCCTCCCCCGGCCGAGACCCCGTGCCGTCGTAGAGACCCCGCCCTGCGGACGTCTGCAGCACGGGGTGTCGACGCGAAGACGGGGTGTCGGCGGATGCGGCGGCGGCGGGTGCTTGGGCGGCAGCGGGGGCATCCGTCCGCTCCGCGACGACGAACGCGGCGGCGAGACCGGCATCGTGCGTCAGTGTGAGATGCAGCGTGGTGATGCCGCGCTCCGCGACGACGGCGGCGGTCGACCCCGACAGCACGAAGCGGGGGCGGCCGGATGCCTCGGACGCGATCTCGATCTCGGACCAGTGCACCCCGTCGCTGCCGCCGAGCGCCTTGATCAGCGCCTCCTTCGCGGCGTACCGCGCGGCGAGGGAGCGCAGCCGCAGCGTCCGCTCCGACGGCGTGAACAGACGCTCGAGCAGTCGCGGCGTGCGGGCGACGCTCCGCTCGAACCGCGCGATGTCGACGAGGTCGATGCCGGTCCCGATGATCACCGGATCAGCCTACCCGCGGCATCCGCGCGCATCCGCGCGCATCCGCTCGCATCCGCTCGTGCGTCGGTCTCCCCGGCGCAGGAGAACTCCCCGGAACAGGAGAACTCCCCGGAACAGGACGATTCCGCCGCATCCGTCCTGTCCCGGCGAGACTTCCTGTCCTCGGGAGGCGCGGATGCCCGGCTGCGGGCGTGTGCGATCCCCCCACCGCTCCGACCGCCCCGAAGACGCGGATCGCCCCGAGGCACGCGGCCCCGGGGCGATCCGGACGGACGGAACCCGTCACTCCACGGTGACGGACTTCGCGAGGTTGCGGGGCTGGTCGACGTCCAGGCCCTTCGCGGTGGCGAGCGCCATGGCGAAGATCTGCAGCGGGACGACTGCGAGCACCGGCTCGAACATGGCCCCGGCGAGCGGGATGTGGATGACCTCGTCCGCGTACGGCAGCACCGCGGCGTCGCCCTCCTCGGCGACCACGATCACGCGGGCGCCGCGGGCGCGGATCTCCTGGATGTTCGAGACGACCTTGGAGTGCACCAGTGCCGAGTGGCGCGGCGACGGGACGATCACGAACACCGGCTGTCCCGGCTCGATCAGGGCGATCGGGCCGTGCTTGAGCTCACCGGCGGCGAAGCCCTCGGCGTGGATGTACGAGATCTCCTTGAGCTTGAGCGCGCCCTCGAGGGCGATCGGGTACCCGACGTGACGCCCGAGGAACAGCACCGAGCGGGTGTCGGCCATCCAGTGCGCGAGCTGGCTGACGTGCTCCTGCTCACCCTCGATGACCTTCGCGACCTTCTCCGGCAGGGCCTGCAGGTCGGCGATCTCGGCGGATGCGTGCGCGAACGTCCCGCGGACGCGGCCCATGTGCAGACCGAGCAGCAGCAGCGCGGTGATCTGCGCCGAGAACGCCTTCGTCGAGGCGACGGCGACCTCCGGGCCGGCGTGCGTGTAGACGACCGCGTCGGACTCGCGCGGGATCGTGGCGCCCTGGGTGTTGCAGATCGACAGCGTCCGCGCGCCGCGCTCGCGCGCGTACTTGACGGCCATCAGCGTGTCCATGGTCTCGCCGGACTGGCTGATCGACACGACGAGCGTGTCGCCGCCGATCACCGGGTCGCGGTAGCGGAACTCGTGCGCGAGCTCCACGTCCACCGGCACGCGCGCCCACTGCTCGATCGCGTACTTGCCGACGAGCGCGGCGTACGAGGCCGTGCCGCACGCGGTGATGATGACGCGACGGATGCCGGTGAACAGCTCGTCCATGCCGTCGAGCTCGGGGATGACGACCTGACCGTCGCTGATGCGGCCGCGGATGGTGTTCGCCACGGCTTCCGGCTGCTCGGCGACCTCCTTGGCCATGAAGCTCGACCAGCCGCCCTTCTCGGCGGCGGCGGCGTCCCAGGACACGTCGAACGGCGCGGCCTCGACGGAGTTGCCGTCGAAGTCGGTGACGGTGACGGCATCCGGCGTGATCGCGACGATCTGGTCCTGGCCGATCGCGAGCGCCTTGCGGGTGTGCTCGACGAAGGCGGCGACGTCGGAGCCGAGGAAGTTCTCGCCCTCGCCGAGGCCGATCACCAGGGGGGAGTTGCGGCGGGCGCCGACGACGAGGCCCGGGTGGTCCTGGTGCATGGCGAGCAGGGTGAACGCGCCCTCGAGGCGGTTCACGACCTTGCGGAACGCCTCCTGCAGATCGCCGCCGGTGGCGCGGTACTCGCGTCCGAGGAGCACCGCGGCGACCTCGGTGTCGGTCTCGCTGCGGAAGGTGTACCCCTCGGCGGCGAGCTCGTCGCGGAGGGCGGCGAAGTTCTCGATGATGCCGTTGTGGATGAGGGCCAGCTTGTCGTCATCCGCCAGGTGCGGATGCGCATTGACGTCGGTCGGTCCGCCGTGGGTGGCCCACCGCGTGTGGCCGATGCCCGTGGTGCCGTCGCCGAGGGCGGCGTCCTTGAGGGACTCGCGGAGCATGCCGAGCTTTCCGGCCTTCTTGCGCATGCCGAGGGTGCCGTTCTCATCGATCACGGCGATGCCCGCGGAGTCGTAGCCGCGGTATTCGAGACGGGCGAGCCCTGCGAGCAGGATGTCCTGGCTGGGGCGAGGGCCCACGTATCCGACGATTCCACACATGGGTTCAAGGGTACGGGGACCCATTTGCTAGGCATCCGTACGAATCGCCTCTCTCCGTTTCGAATCGCTTGATCGGTCGCCAACCGGGCCGGATCACAGCCAGTCGCGCGATTCGAAAGCGGCGGGGTGTCAGAGCTTGCGGAGCAGCACGCTCTCCACGGCGTGGTCGGCGCCCTTGCGCAGCACCAGGGTGGCTCGGTGCTTCGTGGGCAGCACGTTCTCGAGCAGGTTGGGCATGTTGATCTCGCGCCAGTAGCCGAGCGCCGTGGTGACCGCCTCCTCGTCGGTGAGGTGCGCGAACACGTTGAAGTACGACGACGGGTTGCTGAACGCGCCCTGCCGCAGCGCCAGGAACCGGTCGACGTACCAGCGCTCGATGTGCTCGGCGTCGGCGTCGACGTAGATCGAGAAGTCGAACAGATCGCTGACCGCCACGTCGTTGGGCGCCGGCGGCGGCTGCAGCACGTTCAGCCCCTCGACGATGACGACGTCGGGCCTGCGGACCACGATGTGCGCGTCGGGCACGATGTCGTAGCGCATGTGCGAGTAGAACGGCGCCCGCACCTCCTCGGCCCCGCTCTTCACCTCGGTGAGGAACGTCAGCAGCGCGCGCCGGTCGTACGACTCCGGAAAGCCCTTGCGGTCCATCAGCCCGCGCCGCTCGAGCTCGGCGTTCGGATACAGGAAGCCGTCCGTCGTCACGAGCTCCACGCGCGGCGTGCCCGGCCAGCGGCTCATCAGCTCGCGCAGCAGGCGCGCGATCGTCGACTTCCCGACGGCCACGGATCCGGCCACACCGACGACGAACGGCGTGGTGGTGTCCTCCTCCTGCAGGAACTCGCTCGTCGCCGCCCCCAGCCGCTTCGTCGCCGTCGCGTACAGGCTGAGCAGGCGGCTGAGCGGCAGGTACACCTCGCGCACCTCGGCGAGGTCGAGTCGGTCGCCGATGCCGCGGATGCCGACGACCTCGGTCTCGCTGAGCGGCTGATCCAGGTCGGCCGCCAGCCGCGCCCAGTCGGCGCGGTCGATCTCCCGGTACGGCGAGAGCGGCAGGGTCGGGTCGACGGCGGTCACGGCTCCCATGGTATCCGCGGGCGGGATGCCGTCGTCCTCGTGCCCACGGCGGTCACGGCGCCGGCTCGAGCGGCAACGGCAGCGGCAAGGGCAGCGGCAGCGGCAGCGTGGGTTCGGGGCTCGGCTCCGGCGTCGGCTCGGGAGACGGCTCCGGATCCGGAGACGGCTCGGGCTCGGGCTCGGGCTCGGGTTGCGGCTGCGGATGGGGATTGGGATTGGGCGCCGGAGCAGGCGGGGGTGCCGGCGAGGAACTCCGACCGTGCCGTGCGGAACGTCCGGTCGAGTTCGAGCAGCTCGGATTCCGCCCGATATCCCCGAGAAGCTCCTCGGCGCGCTCCTGCCGGTCGCGGACGTTCCGCCGGGCGGCGGCGACGGCATCGGGAGCGAGGTCGCCGGCCCTCGCGACGTACGGGGCGGGCACCTCGGGCAGCTCGACGCCCTGCACGTCGTCCCGGTACGTCGCGACGGCCGCGAGTGCCGCGGTGCGGGCGGGCTCGTCGGCGAAGCCGGCCAGCGACGCGAGCATCGCCTCCGTGCGGTCCGCGTCCGCGATCCCGCGCTCGATCGCTTCGGCGACGCGGGTATGCGCGCCGTCCAGCGTCCGCTCCGCGCTGATGAGCTCCCGCTCCGCGGAGGCGAGGGCCGCCGCGGGCTCCGAGCGGGAAGACCCCTGTCCCATCACGACGCCGACGGCGACCACCAGCAGCAGGACCGCGACACCGATCGCGCGGACCATCGGCCGGCGCAGGGGCGACCGCGACGCACGTGCACCCGCGGCCGCATCCCCAGTCCCATCCTCAGCGTCAGGCACCTCCGCAGTCGCGCGCGTGTCCGCCGCCAAGAGCACGTCCGCATCGGCAGACCCGTCAGCATCCGCAGCCCCGTCAGCTTCCGCATCGGATGCCGGACCCGTCCCGCCGGCATCGCCGCGTCCCACGGACTCGCCGCGCCCCACGGACTCGCCGCGCCTTTCGGACTCACCCCGGTCCCCCGACTCGCCACGTCCCTCGGACCCGCCCCGGTCCTCGGGCTCGTCACGGTCCTCGGGCTCGTCGAGACGGAACAGCTCGGCGATATCCCGGCGGCCCCCGTCCTCCCGGCCGGCCCCGTCGCCGTCGTCGCCCGCACCGGGCGCCGGGTGCTCGGGCACGCCGAACAGATCGGCGAGCGACCTCTTCGACTCGCTCATCGCCCCCTCGGCAGCCTCCGCCGGGGCAGCCCAGTGCGTCATCGCCGGTGCGCCGCCCCAGCAGGCGAACCGGCCGGACCGGACGGTGTCCGGCACCGATCCGGCACTATCTCGCACGCATACCGGATGCCGAGGGCAGGCGACGGAGAATATCGGCACACCGGATCCGGGCCGGCGCGTCGAGCGCCACCGCGAGCGCGAGTAGTCTCGTCCCGTGCGCCTCGGAGTCCTCGACATCGGCTCGAACACCGTCCACCTGCTCGTCGCGGATGCCCGGCCCGGCGGCCGCCCGCTCGGCACCACGAGCGATCGCACGGTCGTCCGCCTGATGCGCTACCTCACGCCCGACGGAGCGATCGCCGAGGACGGGATCCGCGCCCTGGAGGACGCCGCACGCCGCGCGCGCACGATCGCGGATGCCGAGCGCATCGACACCCTGCTCGCCACCGCGACCAGCGCCGTGCGCGAGGCCCGCAACGGCGACGAGGTGATCGCCCGCATCGAGGCCGCACTGGGGCAGCCGCTGCAGGTGCTCGACGGCGAGGAGGAGGCCGCGCTGACGTTCCTCGCCGTACGCCGATGGTTCGGCTGGTCGGCGGGTCGCCTCGTGCTGCTGGACATCGGCGGCGGCTCGTTCGAGTTCGCGGGCGGATCGGAGGAACTGCCCGAGGTCGCCGCATCCGCTCCCCTCGGCGCCGGCCGGATGACCGTGCAGTTCCTCCCCGACGACCCGCCCGGCGAGGCCGCGGTGGCGCGGCTCCGCGCGCACGCGGCGACGACCCTGCAGCCGATCGCCGAGCGCTTCGCCGCCCTCCCCAGCCCCGATCACGTCGTCGGCTCATCGAAGGCGATCCGCTCCCTCGCCCAGCTCGTCGGCTATCCGGCCCCGGGGTGGCCGGGCAGCGATCGGATGCTGCTGCCGCGCGCCTCCCTCGGCTCGTGGATCCCCCGGCTCGCGCGCATCCCGGCATCCGCACGGCAGGAGCTGCCCGGCATCACCCCCGACCGCTCGCTGCAGATCGTCGGGGCCGCGGTGGTGCTGCACGTCGCGATGGAGCTGCTGGGCGTCGACGAGCTCGAGGTGTCGCCGTGGGCGCTGCGCGAGGGCGTGCTGCTCCGCTACATCGAGCAGCACGGCTGACGGCCGGCGCAGAGCCGACCGACCGCGAAGACGACGCACGAGAACGCTGGACCGCGCGGCCCGCCGGAGTCCTAGGCTGTCCCCATGCACGAATCGCATCGCTATGCGGCGCGGCTGGGGATGACGCGCCGACAGCGACGAACGGCTCATGCAGGGACGGCACCGGATGCCGCTCCGCAGCCGCGATCCCCGCTCTCCTCGCTGTTCGAAACCGCGCCGTCACCGGACCGTGCGCTCGGCGGCGCGCCGTCGCTGCTGGTCATGTGCACGGGCAACGTGTGCCGATCGCCGCTGGCCGCGCTGCTGCTGCGCTCCTCGCTGCGCGACCTGGGCGTGGTCGTGCACAGCGCCGGCACGCACGCACTGGTGGACGAGGCGATGACCCCGGAGGCCCTGCAGCTGGCCCTCGCGAACGGTGCGGATGCCGACGACGCCGCCCGACATCGCGGCCGTCTCGTGCAGGAGCGGATGCTGATCGAGGCCGACCTCACGCTCACGATGACCCGCGAGCACCGGGCCTTCGCGGTGCAGCTGGCGCCGAGCCGCCTGCATCGGGTCTTCCCGGTGCGGGAGTTCGCCCGGCTCGCCGCGACGATGACCGATGACGAGCTGCTCGACGCCGCCGAGGGCGACGGCGACAACACCCGCGCTCGCCTGGGGTCGACCGTGATCGCGATCTCGCACCGCCGCGGGCTGACCGCCGGCGGCACGGACGAGGACGACGTCATCGACCCGTACCGGCGCTCCGCCGAGGTGTACGAGCGGTCGGCGCGCGAGCTCGTGCCCGCGCTCGCGCAGGTGGAGCGGGTGGTCAGGCTCGCCCTGTCCTGAGCACGCCGTCATCCGAACACCACCGTCTTTCACCCGTTTGGGGCGCGTTTTCGCGTTCGGGGCGGGCGTGTACCGCCCCGAACGCGAGAATCCGCCCCAAACCCGGTTGAGAGCCCGGGTTGGACGGGGCGGGACGTTGGGCGGGGCGGGACGTTGGGCGGGGTGGGATGCCGGGCGGTGTGACGTCGGCGGTCAGGAGATCAGCGACAGCTCCCGCAGCCGGCGCAGCACGGCGTCCACGTCGTCGGCGATGTCGCCGGCCTGGACCGCGAAGCTCTCGGCGAGCACCCGCAGCAGCTCGTCGCGGGTGATGCCGTCCGCGTCGGCGATGGTGTGCCAGATCGCCGCGGCCGACCCCTCCAGCGCCGTCGGGGTGGCCGCCGGGTCGGCGAGGTCGAGCACGACGACCCGCTCCGGGCCGCTGGACACCCAGGCGACGTCGCCCCCGATCCGGTGCGCCTCGGCGGTCATCGCTCCCCCACCACGAACCCGGCCTCGGCGAGCTCCTGCATCGCGTGCCGCACCAGCGCGGCCGGGTCGCCCGACGGCGGCGCCCCGTGCGCGGCCACCACGGCCGCGACGATCGCCTCCTCGCCCTCGCCGGCGTGTCGCAGGATCGTGGGGGCGATGCCGTCCATCACGCGCAGCGTCCGCCCCGCGAGCACCACGATCCGGTCGCCGTCGTCGACGGCATCCGCCGATGTCACCTCGCCCTCGGGGCCGAGCACGGGCAGCTGCCGCGCCGTCCCCGCATCGGATGCCGGGCCGGGCGCGAGGATCCGTTCGATCGCGGCCGGCACCTCGGACGCCTCCGCGTACCGCAGCCGCCGGACGCCGCCGGCGCGGGCGCACAGGTCGGCGAGCGCGCTCACCGTCCCCGGCAGCTCGGTGAGGTAGCTGGTCTGCGCGACGAGATCCGGCGCCGCGTCGGCGAACGGCACGTGCTCGACGGTCACTCCGGAGGCGCCGGGATCGCGGTCGAGGACGACGATCGCCGCGAGCCGCAGCGGGACGCCCGGCAGGTCGCGCAGCCCCGCGTCGGCGGGGGCGATCTGGTCCTTCGGCATCCCGTGCCGGATCACGGAGAGCGGCTTCCGGTACGGCAGCACCCGCAGCTCGTCGTCGAAGGCGATGGTCTCGTCCGAGACGTAGCCGAAGTGCCGCGCCAAGTGCCGGCTCAGCGTGGTCTTGCCGCGCCCGGACGGTCCGACGAAGGCGATCACCCGCCCGTCCTCGAGTGCCACGCCCGCGGCGTGCAGCATCAACAGGCGGCCGCGGTTGTGCGCGAGCGCCTCGAGGGTCACGTCGGTGGACAGCTGCTGCAGGAACGCCTCGGGGTCGGACACGGCCGGCACGTCGATGCGGGCGTCCTCCGCCGCATCCTCCTCCGCCGCATCCACGCTCGCCCCGCCCCACGCGTGCGCAGTCCTGGCGACGACGTCGGCCGGGACGTCGTCCCCGAAGACGATGCGGATGCGGGCGCCCAGGGCCCCGACCGTCACCGAGCGCGCGGTCACGGCGCGCTCACGCCGCCGACTCGCTGCGCCGCCGCGGGCCCTCGACCCGTTCGGCCTCCTCGGCCTCCGACCGGTAGTAGTCGCCGTGGTACTGGTAGCCGTAGTACGCAGCCCCGCTGCCGCGGCGCGGCACCCGGTTCAGCACCACGCCGAGCGCCCGGGCGCTGGCGCGCTCCAGGTTGCTGAGCGCCTTGCTGAGCACCTCGAAGGTGGTCCGGCCGACGGTGGCGACGACGATCGCCCCGTCCGCGTGCTGGGTGAGCACCGCGGCATCCGTCACCGGGATCAGCGGCGGAGCGTCGACGATGATGACGGCTTCGCGCGAGACGGCGGCGAGCATGTCGCGCATGCGCGCCGAGCCGAGCACCTCGCTCGGGTTCGGCGGCAGCTTGCCGGCGGCGACGACGACGAGGTTCGGATGCCCGGGCACGCGCTGCGCGATCTCGGCGATCTCGGCGCGGCCGACGAGCACGTCGGACAGGCCCACGTCCTCGACGAGGCCGAAGATGGTGGCGATCATCGGGCGGCGCAGGTCGCCGTCGATGAGTACGACGCGCTCCCCGTTGGCGGCGAGCGTGATGGCGAGGTTCGACGCGGTGGTCGACTTGCCGTCGCCGGGGAGCGGGCTGGTGACGATGATCACGCGCGGCGGGTTGTCGACGTCCATGAACTGGATGTTGGTGCGCAGCTCGCGCATCGCCTCCGCCACGGCGAAGAGGTGGGCATTGCTGCTGCGGGTCGAGGTGGCGCCGTCGCTCGGGATCAGCCGGTTGTCCGCGGTGCAGCTCCTCTCCTCCGGGATGGTGCCGACCACGGCGATGCCGAGCTCCCGCTCGACCGAGTCCACCGAGCGGATGCGGCGATCGAGCGTGTAGCGCAGCATGGCGTACCCGAAGGCGAGGGCCACGCCGATCAGCCCGCCGATCGCGAGCGCGAGCCGGGTGTTCGGCGATGCCGGCGCGCTCGGCAGCAGCGCGGAGTCGATCGGCGCGAGGTACACCGACCCGGGGGTCTCCTCGTCGCCGGTCTCCAGCAGGTTGACCTCCGCGGCCATGCCGCGCACCCACGCCTCGGCGATGTCGCGGGCCTGCTCCGGGCTGGACGCGTGGGCGGTCACCTTCAGCGACACGGTGTCCAGCGGGTTCGTCACGGTCACCTGCGAGACCAGCCGCTCGGGCTGGTGTCCAGTCCGAGCTCCTCGATCACGCGCTCGGCGACGGAGCGCGAGGTGCCCAGGTTCACGAAGGTCTTCACGCGGGAGTTGGCGAGCTGGTTGCCCAGCGTCTTGGCGCCGAGGTCGTCGCCGGATGCCGTGGCCTGCACGATCGCCGTGGTGTCGGCCGCGTAGATCTTGGGCTGCAGCAGCGTCCAGCCGAAGGCGACCGCCAGCGCGCTCACGACGAGGATCAGCATCCCCAGCCAGTGCGCACGGAAGATACGCAGGTAATGGCGCAGATCCATTGAGTCGCTCTCTGTTCCCGGTCGCGGCACCCCAGGCCCCCCGATGCTGCTGAATATCCTCACCAAACTACTACAGTGCGCCTGCGCCCCCGGGCCGTCCGAGTAGGGTGAGACGCGTGAGCGCCGAAGAGTCCGGGAGCGCCGAGGCGCGGCCGCTGCGCGCGCGGATCACCGGGAGCGTGTGGTTCCACCTGGTGCTCGCGTTCGTCACCGCCGGGCTGGCAGACCGTGAGCTGCTGCACCGAGGACGGGCGCATCCTGGTGGACGGCGAGCCGCTGGACGAGCCGTACGTGTTCGAGGACCTGCCGTTCGACGCCGCCGTCCTGAACTGCACCACGCAGCCCGCCTCGAGCCGCTGCTTCGCGGAGGTGGTGGTGCCCGAGGACTCGTACCTCGTGCTGGGCGACCACCGCTCGTCGTCCTCGGATTCCGCCGCCGAATGCCGTCACGACGGCGGCGCGGATGCCGGATGCTGGCGCTGGGCGAAGCGCGACCAGATCGTCGGCCCCGCCGTCGCGATCCTCTGGCCGATCCCCCGCTGGTCGGGCCCCTGATCCCTTCGGACCCTTCGACGCGCTCAGGGTCCGGACGCCCTGCGGATGCTGAGCCTGTCGAAGCGTCCGCACACCCCGCGCACGCTGAGCCCGTCGAAGCGTCCGCACACCCGCGGACGCTGAGCCCGTCGAAGCGTCCGGACCGCCCCTACCGGAAACGCCGGTTCGGGGTTAGACTCCCCACAGTTCCTTCGTCTGGGGACGGAGGGAGTCAGCGCCTTCGTCTGGGGACGGAGGACACATCTGGGGACGGGGATGACGCACCGCCTGTGGGAGGCGGTGAGGGGACCCTGCGACTGCAGGAATTACTGGGGTGCTCGTCCTCTGGGGAGGGAACGTGGCGTTATCTGGGGACCTTGTCCTGCCGGGCCGGCGGGGCAGGACGATTCGGGCTGTCCGCCCGACGACGGAACGGCTCTCGCCGGCATCCGTCCCGCTGTCCGTGCCGACGCCCGCCGGGATCGTCCGCTGGCAGCGCGGCTATGCGCGCCGCCTGATGCTCACCGACACCGTCATCGTCGTGGCGGCCGTGTTCGGCGCGCAGGCGCTGCGCTTCGGTCAGACATCCGCCGATCTGCACATCCCGGGCGTCTCCGGCGACGGGTTCGGCGTGGCGTACACGGTCGTCTCGGCCGTCTTCATCGTGGCGTGGCTGCTCGCCCTGCGCGTGCACGGCACCCGCGACGAGAAGACCATCGGCAGCGGATGGCAGGAGTACCGGCAGGTGGCGGATGCCAGCATCCGCGTGTTCGGCGTGCTCGCCATCGCCGCGTTCCTGCTGCACATCGAGGTCGCCCGCGGCTACCTCCTCCTCGCTCTCCCGGCAGGGGCGGGGATGCTCGTCGCCGGTCGCTGGGCCTGGCGGCAGTGGCTGGGCGCGCAGCGCGCGCAGGGGCGGTGCCTGGCGCGCACGATCGTCGTGGGCGAGCACGGCAAGGCGCAGCACATCGCGCGGGAGCTCCAGCGCGACCGCACCGCGGGCATGGTGATCACCGGTGCGGTGACCGAGTTCGGCACCGGGCGGATGCTGCTGCCCGGCATCCCCGTGATCGGTGATCTGAGCGACGTGGTCGAGAGCCTCGAGCGCGCGGACGCGGATGCCGTCGTCTACGCAGGCTCCGACCTGATCACCCCCGCCAAGCTGCGGCAGTTCGGCTGGGATCTGCAGACCCGCAGCATCGACCTCATCGTCGCCGCGGCGCTCACCGACGTGGCCGGGCCGCGCATCCACGCCCGCCCGGTCGCTGGCCTCTCCCTCATCCACGTGGACTATCCGCAGTTCACCGGCTCGCGCTACGTCACCAAGCGGGCGTTCGACATCGTGGTGTCCGCGCTCGCCCTCCTGGTGCTCGCCCCGGCGATGCTGATGATCGCCGCGATGGTGCGCACCGACGGCGGGCCGGCGCTGTTCCGGCAGTCCCGGGTCGGGCAGGACGGCCGCGTGTTCTCGATGCTGAAGTTCCGCTCCATGGTGGTCGGCGCCGAGGACATGCTGCCGCAGCTGCTGCCGACCTCGGACGGCAACGGGGTGCTGTTCAAGATGCGCGACGACCCGCGGGTCACCCGGCTCGGCCGCATCCTGCGCCGGCTCAGCATCGACGAGCTGCCGCAGCTGCTGAACGTGCTCCGCGGCGAGATGTCGCTGGTCGGACCGCGCCCGCCGCTGATGAGCGAGGTGGAGACGTACGAGGAGTGGGTGGAGCGCCGGCTGCTCGTCAAGCCCGGCATCACCGGCCTGTGGCAGGTCAGCGGCCGCTCCGACCTGTCCTGGGAGGACAGCGTCCGCCTCGACCTGTACTACGTCGAGAACTGGTCCCTCACCAGCGACCTGGTGATCCTCTGGCGCACGGCGCGCGCGGTCCTCAAGCGCCACGGAGCGTACTGAGCGCGCCTGGGGCGTCCGCCCGCTCTCGGGGAGTCCACGGAGTGCTTCCCTACGATGGGGGGCACCCTCCTTCGCAGCTTCCGGTTCTGGGTCCCGGTCGGGATCGTGCTGGTTCTGCTGGCGGTCGCCGTCGTCGGATGCGTGGTCGGCAAGGGCGTCTACGACCGGGCGATGGCGGCGCGCAGCGCACTCGTGCAGGCCGTCCCGCTCGCGTCGACGGCCAAGGAGCAGATCCTCGCGGGCGACTCCGAGGGCGCGAAGGCGACGGCCGCGCAGCTGGCCGAGCTGACCGGTGAGGCGCGCGCGCAGACGGACGACGAGACCTGGAAGAACCTGGAGTGGCTGCCGGTCGTCGGCCCGAACCTGCACGCCGTCCGCACCGCGGCCGCCGTCACGGACGACCTCGCCACCCAGGCACTCGCCCCGGCGACGGCGCTGTCGCTGGAGGCGCTGAAGCCGAAGGACGGCGCGATCGACATCGCGGCGATCACGGCGATGCAGGGCACGGTCGGCCAGGCGGCGGATGCCGTCGCGAAGGCCTCCTCCGACCTCGAGGGCATCGACCGCGAGGGGTTGATCCCGCAGGTCGACTCGGCAGTGACGACGCTGACGGATGCCGTGGACGAGATCGAGCCGATGCTGGCTCCCGCCAAGGAGATCCTCGGCATCCTGCCGACGGCGCTCGGCGCGGAGGCGCCGCGCAACTACCTGATGATCTTCCAGAACAACGCCGAGTCCCGTGGCACGGGCGGCAACCCGGCGGCGCTGGTGCTTCTCACGGTGGACAAGGGCAGGATCAGCATCACGCAGCAGGCCTCCAGTACGGACTTCAAGAACGGGCGCCCCGACCCGGTCATCCCGCTGAACCCCGAGACCGAGGCGCTGTACGGCGACAAGGTCGGGCGTTGGATCTCGGATGCCACGATGACGCCGGACTTCATCGAGAGC
Organism: Microbacterium neungamense; assembly: GCF_024971095.1. Taxonomy (NCBI): domain Bacteria; kingdom Bacillati; phylum Actinomycetota; class Actinomycetes; order Micrococcales; family Microbacteriaceae; genus Microbacterium; species Microbacterium neungamense. Next base: position 464,147 of record NZ_CP069717.1, on the reverse strand, counting down.
GCCGCCCTCGTCCGCGCCTGGTGGGCGGAGGAGTTCGACACGCGCGTGGATGCCGTGGTGTCCTTCGATCCGGTGGCACTCAGCTACCTGCTCGCGGCCACCGGACCGACGGTGGTCCCCGCGGAGCCCGTGGAGTTCCGCGGTGAGATGGTCCGCGTGCTCGACGAGCCGGTCACGATCACGAGCGAGAACGCGGTTCCGCTTCTTCTGAACGAGGCGTACTGGCGCTTCCCGGACGGGCGGCTTCAGGATGCGTTCTTCGCGGCCGCGGCCCGCTCGGTGTTCGACGCGCTGACCCGCGGCGATGCACAGCCGAAGCCCCTGCTCGACGCCCTCCTCCGCGCGGTGGATGAGGACCGCCTCCTCTACGCGCCGGCGACCGAAGCCGAGGCGGCGCTCGTGGCGGAGTCGGCGTTGTCCGGCCGGCTCCCCAGCACCAACGAGGCGTCGACGGTCCTCGGCGTCTATGTCAACGACGACACCCAGAGCAAGCTCGACTACTACATGCAGCTCGACGTGGCGGGCAGCTCCACGCAGTGCACGGCACCGGACAGCCCGACCTTCACGGCGACGGCGACACTGACCAACACCGTCACGCCCGAGCAGGCGCCGGACCTCCCGTATCACATCGCCCCCGCGCGCTACTACCCGAAGGGCGACATCTCGACGCACCTCGTGCTGTACGGCCCGGTCGGCTCCACTCTGACCTCGGTGACGATCGACGGCCAGCCTGTGAGCGTCTCGGGGACGCAGCATCTGGGTCGCGGGGCGGTCAAGGTGCCGATCATCAACAAGCCGGGTCAGACCCACACCGTGGTCGCGCAGTTCAGCGCCCCCGCCGGGGAGTTCGGCCCGCTCGAGGTGCGGCACACGCCGATGGTGCGTCCGGTGCCGGCCACGGTCGAGACGCCCGGCTGCGGCTGACGTGCCTACGCCCCGGCCGGGGACTGCGGCGGCCGCGCCCCGTGCAGGATCTCGTAGATGTCGCCGATGAACGCCTCGATCTCGTCGTATCCGCTCACCGGACCCCCGGCCAGGTAGCCGTCGGCACCGACGAGCACCGCGGCCGGGGTTGCCCAGTCGGCGATCGAGCTGCGGACGTACCCCGGTCGGTCGTGCAGCGTCTGGGGTTCGGTGGTGTCAGCGAGCCGGCTCACGGCGGGGTCGTGCGTGAGCAGGAAGCGCACGCTGACCTCAGGCAGCAGAGCCCGCCACCGCGGCATCGCCTCGATCGCGGGCACGCACGATCCGCACGTCTCGCTGACCGCAAGCAGCAGCAGCGGGCCGCGAGCGGCGAGGTCGCGCAGGTTCACGGTGCGGCCGTCGGCGAGCGTCACCGGCACCGCGGGAGTGCGGGTGCGGATGTAGTCGGCCGGGTCGTCGGCATCCGTCCTCACCCCGGCATCCGCAGACGTCGGCATGATCGGCACGCCCGCCCCGACGCCGGCCGTGGCGGGCTCCCCCACCGACAGCCAGACGGTGAGCGCCGCAGCCGCGAGCGCGGGCATCCACACCCAGGAGGCGCCGAGCGCGACGACCGCCCCGCCGAGCAGCGGCGCCGCCCCGACGACGCCCAGGGCCGCGAGCGCCAGCAGCAGGAACCAGGCGTTCCGCACCACGGTGACGGCGGTGATCGGGCGTCGGCTGCCGAAGCAGCTGCACGACGCCCCGGGGCTCTGCCGGAAGCTGCGCACCACCAGCACGAGATACGCGACGAAGAGCAGCACGGCCGCGGCCGCCGCGAGCACGCCCAGCCACGCACCCGTGCCCAGGAGAAGGGCCGCGAGCAGGATCTCGCCGACCGGATGCAGTCGACGCAGCCATTCGCGGCGGAGGAAGTCGGGCACGCCGAGCTCCGCCCAGCCGGCGAGCGTGTCCGGGGTGCGCAGCTTCGCGATCGCCGCGGCGAGCAGCACGCCCGCCAGGATCAGCGGCGCCGCCATCAGAACCTCACGCACGGGCATCCTCCTCGACGATGAATCCGGCTTCGGCGAGCGCGGCGGTGTAGCGCTGGATCTCCGCCGCGTCCGCCACGACCGCCGCGGCATCCGCCGGCTGTGATCCGACGGCAGCCCGCCAGGCGGTCACTGCCGGCCCGTCCAAGATCACGACGGGTCCCTCGGGAAGCCCGGCGACGTACACCCTCTCCCCCGCGTCGAGCACGCCGACGTCGCGCGCGATCCGGTAGCGCCTCATCCGCGCCTCCCGACCAGCGAGCGGATGCCGGCGCCGAACCGCCGGAGCGTCGCCGTGGCCATCTCGAGGGCGGTCGGATCGCGGCCCAGCTTGTGGGCGAGCATCGACCGGTTGGCCAGAGGCGCCCGCAGAAGGGTCTGCATCGCTTCGAGCGGGTTGCGCGCGGCGAGGACGCGCCCCCACCATTCCGCACCCCGGCTGCCGCCCTCCGCGATCGTCTTCCACAGCAGGTGCTCACGTCGTCCGCGTAAACGGTCCAGCTCCCCCATCGTGACGGCGAAGGGCACCTCCGCGCGCAGTTCCCGGATCAGGGCCTGCCTGCGGGCGCGCTCCTCGGGCGACTGCGCCTGCCAGACGCGTCGCCCTTCCGCCCCCACTGCACGCACGTCGCGCGCGGCATTGAGCATGAGCAGCACCACCTGGACGTCCAGGGAGGGCACCGCGCAGGGCACACCGACGGCGTCGTGCACGCCGTGACCCGCCCACAGCACCTCGAACGCCCGGCGATCGGGCAGGCGGATGCCGGGGAACCGGCGGTGCAGATCGAGGTAGCCCCAGTCCGGGTGATGGTAGGTCTGCGCGTGCCCGAACGGCGAGCCGTCCAGGAAGGTGCTGTACACCCGCCAGCCGTGCCGCACGAGTTCGGCGTGCATCCGCGGGACCGCGACCGGGTCGATGAGCACGTCCACGTCCGACCCTGCGCGGACGTGCGAGCGGATGCTCGGGTCGACGGTGTCGCCCTTGATGTGCAGCAGCCGGATGCCGGAGCGCTCGGCGATCACCTGGACGGAGGCCCGGGCGAACTGCAGGCGCACGCCCAGGGGGATCGCAGACGTCCCCGGTGCTTCCACGAGGTCAGCCTATGCCTTGACGGGCATCCGCCGGCGGGTCGCGATTTCCCGGTAGATCTCCGCGTGGGCGCGGGCGACCGCCGCGTCGTCCAGCAGTCCCGGGGTCCCCGGAGCGGCGGATGCCAGGCGCTCGCGCGCCGCGGCATCCTCGACCAGCTCGCGCAGCACCTCGGCGAGCGCCCGCGGGTCGCGCGGCGCCACCCGCCTCCCGTTCTCCCCGTCGGTCACCCACTCCCGCGGCCCGCCCTCGTCCGCCACCACGGTGACCAATCCTGCCGCGAGGTACTGCAGCACGTTCTGTCCGAGCGGCTCGGCGCGCGTGGAGTACTGCACCCCGACGTCCCAGCGCGCCAAGGCCTCGGGCACGTCGTCGACGTGCCCGAGCAGGCGCACCCGGTCGGCGATGCCCAGTTCGGCCGCGCGCGCGGCGAGCCGCGCGGCGAAATCCTCGTGCTCGAACGGCGCGCCGCCGGCGAACTCGAGTTCGGCGTCCCCGTGCCGACAGGCGACGGCGAACGCCTCGAGCAGCTCGGCCTGCCCCTTCCATGGGTCGATGCGGGCGAGCATCCCGATCCGCAGCGGTCCGGTCCGCGGCGGCCGTGCAGCGGCGCGGGTGAGGCCCGCCGCGCTCGGGATGACGGCGGTGATCGCGTCGTCGCGCAGGAACGGCCGCGCGGTCGACAGCGTGGTGTGCGAATTGGCGATCACGCCGTCCGCCCGCGGCAGCACGAGCCGCGTCATCACCCGGTGGCCGAAGCCGCCCAGGCTCTCCTCGTCCACCATGTCGCGCAGGTGGACCACGAGCGGCGTGCGCGAGCCGAGCAGCGCCACAGCGGCGTACGCGGCGGCCCGCGTGCTGTTCGCCGCGACGACGTCACACGTCCGCACCAGCGGGTTCAGCCGGGTCGCCACCGCCTGCACGACCAGCCGCGCGGCGAGGACCGCGAGCCGCAGCGGTGAACCCGCGCTGCCGCCCGGGCCCTGCGCGACCCCGGCGGTGCGACGCAGCACGGTCGGCGGCAGCGCCGCGAAGGCATCCGCCTCGTCGACCGCCGGCACGAGCACGGCCGGCAGCCAGTCGCCGCCTGCTCGCAGCAGGCGCACCAGCGCGAGCTCCGCGCCCCCGCGCGCCGTCGTGTGATCGAGATGCACGACACGAGGTGCACTCGTCCCCAGATATACCGCTCCCACAGCGTCTCCCCAGACCCGTCGCCGGGGCCTCCCCAGGCCTGTGTCCGGCGACTATGGTTGGTCACAGCATATCTGGGGAGGCCGCGTGCAGGTGCTGCGGATTTCGCACAGCGCCACCGTGTCCGCTTGGCGGGGCCGGGAGCAGGCGCTGCGCGGCGAGGGCGTGGATGTCACGCTCGCCGCAGCCCGGAACTGGCACGCGGGCGGGGTGCCGGTGAGCCTCTCCGCCGCGGCGGACGACCCGGTCACCGGCGTCGCGACCATCGGCCGCCATCCCGCCCTGTTCCTCTACGATCCGCGGCCGCTCTGGCGTCTGCTCGGCGAGCGCTGGGACCTCATCGACGTGCACGAGGAGCCGTTCGCGCTGTGCACCGCCGAGATCCTGCTGCTGCGGGCGCTGCGCCGCAACCGCGCGCCGTACGCGCTCTACACCGCGCAGAACCTGCGCAAGCGCTACCCGTTCCCGTTCGGCCTGCTCGAGCGGCGGGCGCTGCGCGGCGCGGCCGCCGTTTCGGCGTGCAACCGCGAGGCCGCGGCGATCGCGGAGGCGAAGGGCTTCCCGGGCCGGGCGCGCGTGATCCCGCTCGGTGTCGAGCTGCCGGGCACCGTGCCGGAGCGGCGGGCGGATGCCGGCACGATCACCGTCGGGCTGCTGGGCCGCCTGGTGCCGGAGAAGGGCGTGCATATGCTGCTGGACGCTCTCGCACGGGATGAGCGGCTGCATGCCCGCATCGCGGGGGCGGGTCCGCTTGCGGAGACGCTGCAGACGGATGCCGCGGCGCGCGCGGTCGCCGACCGCGTGAGCTTCCTCGGCGCGATCCCGCCGGACGAAGTCGCGGAGTTCTACCGCGGGATCGACGTGCTCGCGGTGCCGTCGATCCCGACGGCGCGGTGGACGGAGCAGTTCGGCCGCGTCGCGGTCGAGGCGATGGCGCACGCAGTGCCGGTCGTGTCGAGCGATGCGGGGGCGCTGCCGGACGTCGTCGGCGATGCGGGCATCGTCGTGCCGCACGGCGACGCGGCGGCGCTGGCGGATGCCCTGGTGAGGGCGCACGAGCGCCGCGAGGAGCTGCGGGACGCCGGCCTCCGGCGCGCCCGGGAGTGCTCCTGGCCGGCGGTCGCCCGGCAGTACCTGGCCATGTACCGCACCGCTCTCGCCAACCGGACGGACGCTGAGCACACGGACGCTGAGCACACGGACGCTGAGCCCGCGGACGCTGAGCACACGGACGCTGAGCCCGCGGACGCTGAGCCCGCGGACGCTGAGCCCGTCGAAGCGTCCCCCCGCACACCCGGCCCTTCGACACGCTCAGGGTCCGGCGGTTCGACAGGCTCAGGGCCCGTGGAGGTCGTCGTCGTCGCGTACGGCGCCCCAGAGCTCGTCGAGCGCGCCCTCGCCCCGGTGGTCGCCCTGCCGGTCACCGTCGTGGACAACTCCTCGATGCCGGAGATCGCAGCCCTCTGCCAGCGCCTCGGCGTGCGCTATCTCGACCCGGGTGCGAACCTGGGCTTCGGCGCCGCGGTGAACCGCGCCCTCGCCGACCGGCTCGCGCCCGGCGCCGACGTGCTGCTGCTCAACCCGGACGCCCGCATCGACCCGGCCGGCATCTCCGCCCTGCACCGGGCGCTGCACGCGGAACCGCGCCTCGCCAGCGTCGGCCCGGCACAGGTCGACGAGCGGGGACGCGAAGCGCGCGTGGAATGGGTGTTCCCGTCCCCCGGCCGCGCCTGGCTGGAGGCCCTCGGCCTCGCCCGGCTGAACCGCGGGCCGCGCTATGTGATCGGCTCGGTGCTGCTGCTGCGCGCGGAGGCGGTCGCCCAGGTCGGCGGGTTCGACGAACGCTTCTTCCTGTACGCCGAGGAGGCCGACTGGGCCTACCGCGCCCACCTGCTGGGCTGGCAGCATCGGGCCGTCCCCGCCGTGCGCGCCGTGCACACCGGCGCGGGCACCAGCACCGACCCGCGACGCCGTGAGGCGCACTTCCACGCCGGCCAGGAGCGCTACTACCGCAAGCACTTCGGCGCGACGGGCTGGGCTGCCGCCCGGGCCGCGCAGTGGATCGGGGCGACCGCACGCGGCTGCGTCCTCCGCGGTGATCGCGCACGCGACGCCCGACGCCGCGCGGCCCTCTACCGCCTCGGCCCGATGCGGGTCGAGCAGCAGTGGGCGCGGAGCCGCTGATGCACATCGTCCAGATCGTCTCCCGCATCGGGCCGGGCACCGGCATCGGCGGCGTGGCGTGGAACCTGGAGCGGGAGTTCCTCGCCCAGGGCCACACCGTGGAGCGGTTCTCCGCCGTCGACGCGCTCGGCCCCGCGCGCAGGGCGCGAACGAGGTTCCGCCACCTTCTGCGCACCGCGTGGAGGGAGGTTCTGCTCACGGTCGTCGGCACCAAGCGGGCCCGCCGCTTCCTCGCCGACCGCCCGGATGCCGTCGCGCTGAGCCACAACGCCGTGATCGCCGGCGCCGTCTACGTGGATCACGGCATCCCCCTCGCCGCCGTCCTCGCACGCGGATCCGGCGTGCTGCGGGTCCTGCGCAATCCCACCCTCTGGTTCGGGTGGCTTCGCGACAGCATCCGGTTCCGGCTGCCGACGCATCGCGCGATCGTCGTCCCCTCGCAGCAGGAGTCGTCGACGCTGCGCCGCGTGTACGGGCGGGTCCGGCCCGAGATCCGGGTGATCCCGAACGGCGTCGATCTCGACGCCTTCCGCCCTCCGGATGGCGACGAGCGGGCCCGGGCACGCGCGGCGCTGGGCCTGGAGCAGCATCACCGCGTGGCGCTGTTCATCGGTCACGAGCTGCGCTGGAAGGGGGTGCCGCTGCTCATCGACGCGCTCGGGCGGGCACCGGATGTGCTGCTCCTCGTCGTGGGCGGCGACGGCACGACGATCGCGATGATGCGGAGCCGTGCGGAACGGCAGGGCGTGGCGGAGCGCGTGCACTTCGCCGGGCCGACGCCCCACGTCCTGCCGCTCTATCACGCGGCCGACATGTTCGTGCTGCCCAGCGGGTACGAGTCCTTCTCGCTCGTCATCGCCGAGGCGCTCGCCTGCGGCCTGCCGGTCATCGCGACCGCCGTCGGCTGCGCGCCGGATCTCATCTCCGAGGGCGTCTCCGGCTACATCGTGACGCGCGACCCGGCCGAGATCGCGGATCGGATGCAGCGCGTGGCCGGCACGCAGGTGGACGCCTGGCGCACCGCATGCCGGGAGTCCGTGACGTCCCTGGCCTGGCCGGTCGTCGCCGCGCGCTATCTCGACCTCCTGGCGGAGCAGCCGGGAACGGCGCGCTGATGCGTATCGTCCACCTGGTCTGCTCCTCGAACTACGCGGGGGTGGAACGCTACGTGCAGCGCCTGGCCCTGGCCCAGGCCGGCGACGGGCACGACGTCACCGTCCTGGGCGGCTCACCCGCCGGGATGGAGCCTCCGCTGCGCTCGGCGGGGGTCCGGTGGGCGCCGGCCGAGCGGGCGGCGCCGGCGGCGCGGATGCTCAGCCGGCTCCGCCACGTGGATGTCGTGAACTCGCACATGACCGCGGCGGATGTGGCAGCGGCCGTCTCCGGCATCCGCACCCGCGTGCCGGTCGTCTCGACACGGCACTTCGCGCAGCCGCGCGGCCGGATCGGCCCGGTCCGGATCGACACGCTGCTCCACGGTCGCATCGCCGCCGAGATCGCCATCGGCCAGGCGGTCGCCGCCACCATCCGGCGCCCGAGCACGGTCGTGCACACCGGCGTCGAGGATGCTCCGGCCGCCGCTCCCGGCGACAGCCGCACGATCCTGATGGCTCAGCGCCTGCAGCCCGAGAAGCACTCCTGGCTCGGGGTGCTCGCGTTCGCGGCATCCGGGCTGGCGGAGCAGGGGTGGCGGCTGCGCATCGCCGGCGACGGGCCGGAGCGCCCCCAGCTGGACGCGCTGCGGCGCGACCTGGATGTGGCGGACGCCGTCGAACTGCTCGGCTTCCGCCCGGACGTGGGAGAGCTGCTCGCCTCCTCCGCCGTGCTGCTGGCCACGTGCCCCCGGGAGGGCCTCGGGCTGACCGTCCTCGAGGCGATGTCCCGCGCCGTGCCCGTGGTCGCCGCCGCGGCAGCCGGTCACCTCGACCTGCTGGACGGCGCCGACCCGCTCCTGCTGTTCCGCCCCGACGACGAGGCGCAGGCCGCGGCCCGGCTGCGCGCCCTGGCCGATGACCCCTCGGCTCGCACGGATCTGGGCCGGGAGCTGCAGCGACGACAGCGGCAGCGCTTCACCGTCGCCGCCCAGGCCGCGGAGACCGAAGCCGTGTACCGGGAGGCGGTGGCGCGATGGCGGACCTGATCGTGATGTCCCTGGAGCGCTGGGACGATGTCTGGCGGCGCAACCAGTACCTCGTCGCGGGCCTGCTCGACACCGACCCCGACCTGCGCGTGCTCTTCGTCGAACCCGCCGACGATCCGGTGCACGCGCTGCGCTCGCGGAAGCGCCCGGAGTTCGGTCAGCGGCTCCGCCGCAGCCGCGATCGACTGTGGACGTTCCGTCCGGTCAAGGCGCTCCCGCGACGACTGGACCCGCGCGCCGACGAACGCCTGGCGCGATCGGTGATCCGCACCGCGCGGACGCTGGGCATGCGGCACCCCGCCCTGTGGATCAACGACCCCGGGGCGGTCGCCGTGGCGCGGATCACCGGCTGGCCGACGCTGTACGACATGACGGACGACTGGCTCGCGGCCGACCGTCCGGCGGCGGAGCGTGCCCGGATCGCCTCCGCCGAGGAATGGCTGCTGGCGCATGCGCGCACGGTGGTCGCCTGCTCGCCCGAGCTGGTCCGGCGCAAGCGGGCGGGGCGCGCCGACATCCGGCTGGTGCGCAACGCCGTCGACGCGACGCGGTACACGACCCCGCTCCCCCGCCCCGCCGACCTGCCCGACGAGCCGGTCGCCGTGTACGTGGGGACGCTGCATCGTGACCGGCTGGACGTCGACCTCTGCATCCGCACCGCGGAGAGGCTGCGGCGACGCGCTCGGCTGGTGCTCGTCGGTCCCGACCTGCTGCCCGAGCGCGACGCTCAGGCGCTCACGGACGCGGGCGTGCTCCTGCTCGGCGGGCGCCCGCACGAGACGGTGCCCGCCTATCTGCAGCACGCCGACGTGCTGGTGGTGCCGCACGTCGTGTCGGAGTTCACCGATAGCCTCGACCCGATCAAGCTGTACGAGTATCAGGCGGTGGGACGGCCCGTCGTCTCGACTCCGGTGGCAGGGTTCCGCGACGCGGCAGGGGTCACCGTCGCGTCAGGCGCGGCGTTCGCGGATGCCGTCGCGCACGGCGTACCCAGCGCGACGGCCTTCCCCGCGGGGGCGAACCCGGATGCCGCGGACTGGTCGGCTCGGGTGATCGAGTTCCGTGCGGCGCTGCCGCTGTCGTGACGGTCGGATCAGCCTTTCGGCGGGCAGTTCGTCCCGAACATCTGCTTGCAGGGGTTCGTGCTGTTGAAGCTGAACGGGATGTCGTAGATCCAACCGTTCTCAGCCGGGTTGTCGACGTTCTCCCAGTAGGCGTCGACCAGTCCGCTGCCGGAGGTCTGCTGGCTGGTGCGGTTGTTGTCGAGGCCGATGCCCACCCGCTCCGTCCCGTTGGCGCTGACCACGACGACGTCGTTGAACAGCGTCCAGGTGCCCGTGATCCCTGCCGTCATGCGCAGGTTCGAGAAGGTGACCCGGATGGCGTAGGTGTGCGTGTTGCCGATGTCGAAACCGACGACGTAGCCCTTGTTCCAGGCCTGACAGTTCTTGCCCGAGCCGGGCGACTTGCACGCCCCCGCGTTCGAGATCGTGATGGTGCCGGAGCTGGCGTAGGCCGGCACCGGTGCGGCGACGGCGATCGCCGGCACGGCCCATGCCATCGCCTTCGTGACGGTCCTGCGGGTGACGCCCGTGTTCTGGCTCTCGCCGATGTCGACCATGATTGAACCCCCAAAGTTCACGTCTGTCCACCAGCTCGCTCTCCCACAGAGCTCTTATGGACTGGTGTGACCCGGCCAATGCTAGCGTATGAGCACCCCGAGCGATTGACCGGGTTGAGCCCGGGGGGAGGGGCCGATGTCACGCGAGAGAACGGGTCGCATCCCGGGCCTCCGCCGCCTGCTCGAGACGACCGGCGCGGCGCCGGGCCGCTGGATCGCGACGACCGTGCTCGTGTCCCTCCTGCTGGCCGGCCTCGACATGCTCGGCGTGTTCGCGATGCTGCCGCTCATGCAGCTGATCACCGACGGCGGCGTGCGGGGGCCGTTCCTGGAATGGGTCGCCGGACTCGTCGGCTCCCGCGATGTCGCCACCGTGCTGCCCGTGGTCGCCGCCATGGTCGTGCTGACGTTCCTGGTGAAGAGCATCGGCGCCCTCGCCTTCCGCTGGTGGCTGCTCGGCCGCACCACCCGGGTCTCCGCGCTGGCGGCCGCCGAGCTCATGCGACGGTACGTGCTCGCCCCGTACGGCGCACATCGCAAGCGCAGCGCGAGCGAGATCTACCGCAACGTGAACGACGCGACGGGGCAGGCCTCCAGCGTGCTGCTGGCGGTCATCGGCATCTGCACGGACGTGGTGACGATGGCGGGGATCATCGTCGTCCTCGCCTGGAGCTCGCCCCTGGCCACCCTGTTCGCCGCCATCCTGTTCGGCGTGATCGTCTTCGGCGTCCAGCGCCTGCTGCGGCGGCGCCAGATCGGGCTCGGCGAGTTCACCGCGACCGCATCCCTGAAGGCGTGGCAGGCGCTGATGCCGGGCATCGAGGGCTTCCGCGAGACGCGCCTGACCGGCAGCGCCGAGCTCTTCGTGAACCGGTTCCGGGCGGCGAAGCTGGAGGCCGCGCACGCGCAGCGTCTGATGGCGATCCTGAGCGACATCCCGCGGTACATGCTCGAGATCGCGTTCATCCTCGCCATCGCCGGGATCGCCGCGATCCTCGCGCTCACCGGCGAACGCGACCAGATCCTCGTCGTCCTCGGCGTGTTCGCGGCGGCATCCGTGCGCCTGCTGCCGACGCTGAACCGCATCACCGCGAACGTCGCGACGATGCGCGCCGGCAACGCGGGGCTGCGGATCATGGTGGAGGCGCTCGATCAGCTCGAGGCCGAGGGGCAGCACAACCACGCCCCGGCGCCGGGCCGCCTGCCGATGGGCGACATCACGGTCAGCGACGTGTCCTTCCGGTTCCCCGACTCGAGCGAGGATGTGCTGCGCGGGGTCACCCTGACGATCCCGCGCAACCGGACCACCGCCTTCGTCGGGGCGAGCGGCGCCGGAAAGAGCACCCTGCTCGACCTCCTTCTCGGGCTCCTGTCGCCGACGAGCGGCGAGATCCGGTGCGGCTCCACCCCGATCGCGACCGACCTCGCCGGCTGGCACGCGGGCATCGGCGTCGTGCCCCAGGAGGTCTTCCTCTCGAACACCACGCTCATCGAGAACATCGCGTTCGGGCGCCGCAGGGAGGAGATCGATCGCGAGCGGGTCGAGGACGTGGTGCGGATGTCGCTGCTCGAGGAGCTGGTGGGCGAACTGCCCGAAGGGCTGGACACGGTCGTGGGCGACCGCGGGGTGCGGCTCTCCGGCGGTCAGCGCCAGCGGGTGGGCCTCGCGCGAGCGCTCTACCGGCAGCCGAACGTGCTCGTGCTGGACGAGGCGACCTCGGCCCTCGACAACGCGACGGAGTACGAGATCGCGCAGACCCTGCAGCGGCTGCAGGGTTCGATGACGATCATCGTCGTCGCCCATCGGCTCTCGACCGTGCGGCACGTCGACCAGCTCGTCTTCCTGCATCGCGGACAGGTGGCCGCCACGGGGACGTTCGACGAGGTGCGCGCCGCCGACGCCGAGTTCGCCCGGCTGGTCGAGCTCGGATCGCTGGATTGACAGCCGCGGCCTGAGGCTATGCTTTCGCTCGTGCCGACCACGCCCGCCCTGGCCACTCGCGTCGTGCGCCACCTCGCCTGGCGCGCCCGCCGGATGCGCATCGCGATGGTCGATCTGCTGCGCCGCGGCGACCGGACGGTGATCCTGACGCCCCCGGCCGGGCTGCGGTTCGGGAACTGGCTGTACCTCTGGCTCGACGCCCATCAGGAGACGGCGCTGGGCAGGCCCACCTTCGTGCGCGAAGTCCCCGGCATGGCGGAGTGGTTCGACGTGTTCCCCCGGCTGCGGGAGCTGACCGTCTCGGAGCCGGAGATGCGCTTCCACGACCGGCGGGTGTGGGAGCCGAAGGGGTTCCGCCAGCGCTTCGGCATCGACTACTCCCGCGAGGCGCTGCACGCCTTCGCGCGCGACGTGCTCGCGCCGAGCATCCCGCCGGGGCCGCCGGATCGGCTCGTGATCAACGTGCGCCGCGGCGACTACTACTCCACCGCGCAGAAGCGCGAGGCGTACGGCTTCGACCAGGTCGGATACGTCCGCGCCGCCCTCGCGCTCCTCGACGACGTCGACGACGTGCTCGTCGTCTCGGACGACGACGTGTGGTGCCGCGAGAACGTGGACGCCGTGATCCGCGATCGCACCTCCCGCGTCGAGTACGCGCGCCCGGACCCGGCCGCGAACTTCCTCGCCGTGGCCGGCGCGCGCCGCATCATCGGCATGAACTCGACCTTCACGTACTGGGCGGCGTACGTCGCGGATGCCACGCACGACGCCACCGAGATCATCATGCCGAGGTTCCACGCGCGCCTGGGCGGCAGCTCGGCCGCGGATCAGCTCGACCCGTCGTGGACCGCCCTGGACGGGTTCGCCTGACCCGACCGAACCCGCTGCCGCGCGCGGCGGGCCCGTGCGAACACCGCGCGCACCGAGTCCAGGGGCACGTGCCGGATGCCCCACCAGGAGATCCGCAGGGCGTAGCCGCGCTCACGGCGCCGGGTCGCGCTGAGGAACTCGCCGAGGTTCTCCGCCGCGGCGTACCGCCGGAACGCGCGGCGATGGCGGCGCAGCAGGGCCGCCAGGCGCGGGTCCTCGGCGGTGGCCAGCAGGTCGGTCAGGACGCGGCGGTTCGCCTCCCGCCCGGCGAGGCCGCGCTGGGTGACGTTGCCCCGATGACGGCGGTAGCCGACCAGCTGCCGGTCCACGCACGCGAACTCACCGATCTGCAGGAGGCGCTGGATGAGGTCGTTGTCCTCCGCGGGCTCCATCGCCGTGCGGCATCCGCCCACCCGGCGGTACGCGTCGCGACGGATCAGCAGCGTGGTGATCCGCGGCGGCACCGCGTCGTACGCGATCATCCGCTCCGCTGTCGCCTGCGGCGCTCCCCAGCCGTCGCCGAACCGCACCCCGTCGGCATCCATGTACCAGCCGCCGGTGCACGAGGCGATCGCCTCCGGCATCGCGTCGAGCGCCCGCTGCTGGGCCGCGATCCGCTCCGGATGCCAGACGTCGTCGTCGTCCAGGTAGGCGATCCACTCCCCCTCTGCGTGCTCGGCGCCGTTGTTGCGCGCGACCGACAGCCCGGAGGCCTCCTGCCGCAGGTACCGCAGGCCGAGCCGGGCGGCGGTGTGCGCGAGACCGGGCGCGGGTGAGCCGTCGTCGACGAGAAGGATCTCGTGCACGGGCGAGGTCTGCGCGCGCACGGATGCGACCGCCTCCTCGAGGTAGGCGCCGCCGCGGTTGGTCGGGATGATCACGGTCACCGAACGGTCCATCCTGCCCCGCACCTCCCCAGGCCGATCCTGCGGCGAGCCTACAGCTGATATGTGACTGATCCCTGTCAAGTGGCAGGGGAAAGAGCACCCGGAGTGATCGAGCTCCGGGTGCTCTTTCGTTGGGCCGGCGGCGTCGCGTTCGAGGGTGACGAGCGTGTCGTTGGCGACGCGCGGTCAGACTGATATGCGCGGGTTGGTTACCGCAGGACGTGCTTTTCGGCTGGAGCGGGACCGCTTGTCTAGAGTCGAGCGTCGCCTGTCGGGGGCTGCTCATAGCTGTATCGCGGGTCGCTCCTCGCGGTGCCGTCATCGTCGTCCACGGCCGCCGCCGACCGGTCGGGTCGGCTGTCAGTCGGGCATGACGGCCAAGGACCAGCACCAGCCTGCGAGTTCGCGGGCGACGGCGACGTTCGCGATCACGGGACGCTTCTTGCGGGTGGTGAACTGTTGCCACTTTCGATGCAGCCGATGGTTGCCGGCGTCCCCGCGAGCGACGGCGATGCTGGGGGCTTGGGCCCATCGGGTCTGCATGACCGCGCCCGGACGATACGGTTTGCGGTGATGCCAGGCCGCTTCGACGAGCAGCCGGCGGGCGTGGGTGTTGCCGGTCTTGGTGATCGAGCCCTGCACCCGAGACTGCCCGGAGGAGTACTCGGACGGCACCAGTCCGAGGAACGCGCCGATCGTTGAGCCGGTGAATCTGTCCCAGTCGCCGATCTCGACCGCCAACGCGAACGCGGTCAGCGTGGATATCCCGCGCAAGCAACCCAGTCGTCGCACCACGCCCGAATACTCGCTGCTGGCCGCCATCTGCTCGATCAGCCTGTCCAAGCGATCCTTGCGCGCTCCGACCTGCTGGACGGCCTCGTAGTCCGCGTCGAACGCCGCCTGCAGACCGGGGTGCTCGAACCGGTGTCGACGCAACCATGCGTCGTGCGCGCCCGTCCACGCTTTGCCGTCGTAGATGATCCCGTGACGCAGCAACAGCTTCGAGAGCCGGTGTCGAGCAGCCATCAGCTCGCCGCGGTTGTCCTCACGGGCGCGGACCAGATCTCGCGCGGTCTCTTGCTCGATCGAGGGCACGCGGACCGCGACGATCTCGTCCAACCGCAGCAGCCGCGCCAGATGCAACGCGTCCCGCGCGTCCGTCTTGACCCGGTCACCGGTCGGTCGTTGCAGCTTCGACGGCGCCGCGACCAGGCATGTGATCCCGGCCGCCTCGAACAGCCGCGCCAACGCGAACCCGTCGGACCGGCCTCGTAGGTCACCGTCGTCGGCTGCGGCAAGGAGCGCACCCAGGCCACAACGCCGGCAGGGTCGTACCCGAATCGTCGCCGGATCACCTCACCAGTCCGCTCATCGATCGCGGCTGCGAACACGCTCCGCGCGTGCACATCCAGCCCGACGCTCGTACGCTGAGAAATCAACTGGGGCCTCCATTCGCCTGTCGGATAGGCCAGCCCCCACAGGCTGGCAACCCACGCTTACGCGAATCGAGGCCCCAGCCTCAAGAGGACCGAAGGCTCATATCGTCTAGGCTGAGCCTCATGTCGGCCCCGTGTGCTCTCAGCGTCTGCGTCGTCACCTACGAGCGGCCGGCCTTCCTGGTGCGCTGCCTGGCGTCGCTGGCCGCCGCCCTCGGCGACGGCCACGAGGTGATCGTCGTCGACGCCTCGGCCCACCACGACGGCGCTGCGGCCGAGGCGGCGTTCCCGGGGGCGACCTATCTGCACCGGCCCGGGCTCGCAGGATGGATGACCCGCTCCCGCAACGAGGCGCTGCTGCACGCCCGGGGGGACGTGATCGCCTTCCTCGACGACGACGTCGTCGTCGCGCCCGGCTGGGCCACCGCGCTGCTGGCGGCCTATGCGACCACGCCCAGGCCGGATGCCGTCGCCGGCCGCACCCGCAACCTGCTGCCCGGCGAGGAGCGGTACGACGCCCCGATCGGGCGGCTCCGGGACGACGGCACGCTGACCGCCGGGTTCGCGGCCCTCTCCGACGGCATCGTCGAGGTCGACCACGGCATCGGGGCGAACATGTCGTTCCGCCGCGAGATGCTGGCCCGGCTCGGCGGGTTCCGCGACGACTACCCGGGCACCGCGATGCGGGAGGACACCGACATGTTCCTGCGGGTCAAGCGCGCAGGCGGGCGGACCGTGTTCGTCCCGGACGCCGTCGTCGATCACCTCCCCGCCCCGCACGTGAAGGGCCGCCGCTTCGACACGCGCTACAAGCTGTACGGCCGCCGCAACCACATGGTCATGCTCGCCCGGCACGACGGTCTGCGCTCCCCTCTGCTGCGCCGCTGGATCGGCGCCGAGCTGCGCGCGATCGGCGACGCCGGGGGCGTCGTGCGCCGCCTGCAGAGGCTGGGAGTCACGCTCCTCGGCATCGCGTGGGGAGCGGGCGCCGCGATCCGGCAGGCGCGGTTCGGTCCTCTCCCGCCGGAGCGGAGCGGGCGGGAGGCCGACCGCATCCGTGCCGCGCTCGGCGGCGGCTCCGCGCCCTCTCGCTGACCCCGCGCAGCGGTTCGCGCACCCCTTGCCGGCCGGTGCGCTGGACATAGACTGTGCCCGGGGAGGAGCATCGATGACCGGAACGCTGGGGTTCGTCATCCCGGTCTATCAGACCGACGGCGCCTACATCGACGAGTGCCTCGCCTCGGTCCGGTCGCAGAGCGTGGCCTGCCCGATCGTCGTGGTCGACGACGGGTCGACGGATGCGGGGACGCTCGCCGCCCTGAAGCGGTGGGCGGAGCGCGGCGTGCGGGTGATCCGGCATCCCGAGAACCGCGGTGTCAGCGCGGCGATGAACACCGGCATCGAGGCGCTCGAGACCGAGTACGTGATGCCGGTCGGCAGCGACGACCGCATCCTGCCCGGCCTGGCTGCCGAGGTCGTCCGGGTGCTCGACTCCGACCCCGGGATCGGGGTCGTCTCGATCGACCTGCGCTTCTTCGGACGTCTGGAGGCGGTCCAGCGGCTGCCGGAGGTCGACGGCGTCGTCGACCTCCTGTTCGGCAACGTCATCCCCGGGGCATCCGCCTTCCGCAAGGAGGACTGGGCCGCTCTCGGGGGATTCGACACCGACATACCCTTCGGGGAGGACTGGGAGTTCTGGGTGCGCCTGCTCGCCGCCGGCCGGCGGGCCGCAGTCGTGCACCAGCCGCTCTACGAGTACCGCCGCCACCGGGGGCAGGTCACCGCACGCACCTCCCCCGAGGACAGGATCGCGCGCGATCTCGATGTGGTGCGCCGGAACGCCGGCATCTGGGGCGCGCACGTCGAGGAGATCATGGCGAGGTACTGGCGGGTCCGGGCGGAGCGCGACCAGCACGCCGCCCGGCTCGATGTGCTGGAACGCCGCTTCGGCGGGCTGAACCGGCTGCTCGGTCGCGCGGCGCGGATGCTGCGACGGCTGCGGCCCGGCCGGCGATCATGAGCACCCCGCGGCTGAGCATCGCCACGATCGCCACGCCGACGCCGATGGGCGCGCAGGCGTACGAGCGTCGGATCATCGCCCACGCCGCGGACGCTCTCCGCGAGACGTCCACGGCGTCCTGGCGGGTGCGGGAGCTCGTGGTCCGATCGCTGCGCTCCCCTCTGCCCGGTACACGGCGCCTGCCGATGCGTGTCGTCGCCCGCGCCCCGGTCGCCGTGCGCCGCGAGATCGGGCGGATGCTGTTCGCCGGCGACGCCGTCTCGCACCGGATGGGGCTCGAGCTGCCACCCTCGCCGCACGCCGACGTGGTGACGCTGCACGACGTCGTGGCGTGGCGGTTCTCCGACGAGTCCACGCCGGTGCCCGCCGCCGTCGAGGAGCTCCGTCGGGCCGCCGCCGTCATCTGCGTCTCGGAGTTCAGCGCCCGCGAGGCCGTGGAGGTGATCGGCATCCGGCATCCGCATGTCGTGCACAACGGCGTCGATGCGCGCTACTTCGATGCGGCTCCGCTCGACGACGACGCGCTGGCGCGACTGGGCGTGCGGCGGCCGTACGTCCTGCACGCGGGCGGCGCCGCCGAGCGGAAGAACCTCGGCGCGCTCGCGGAGGCGTGGCCGCGCGTGCACCGGGAGCGCCCCGAGCACACCCTGGTGCTGGCCGGGCCGCCGCACCCGCGCCGCACCGCGCTCTTCGAGGGCATGCCAGGGGCCGTCCTGCTCGGCCGCGTGCCGGACGACCTGATGCCAGGGCTGGTCGCCGCGGCGAGCGCGGTCGTGGTGCCCTCCCTGTATGAGGGATTCGGCCTGCCCGTGCTCGAGGCGATGGCGGCGAACGTCCCGGCGGTCGTGGCGAACACGAGCAGCCTCCCCGAGGTGGCATCGGGTCACGCCGTCATGGTCGAGCCGGATGCCGCATCGATCGCGGCCGGCCTGATCGACGCCACCGCGGACCGCGCATCGCTGGCGGGGATGCTGCGGGATGCCAGGGAGCACGCGGGCGCCTTCACGTGGGAGCGCAGCGCCCTCGCCCACGCCCGCATCTGGGACTCCGTCTGAGCACGAACCCGCGACCGGCCCGACGAGCCCGCCGCCGGCCGCATAATGAGTGCATGGACGCCATGATCACCTCCGCCCCGCGCACGGAGCACACCGGCGACCGGGTGCGGGTGATCGCGGATGTGAGTGGCCGCGCACCGCTGTGGTTCGCGGTGGACGAGGTGCATGCCCCTCTGCTGGGCGATCGCGCCGACCACGTCGCCATCGGACTGCTGATGACGGCGATGAAGGAGGGGCGCGACCTGCACGTCGGCGGCACGATGACCGACAGCCTGCTGCATCAGATGAACGGCGACCTGCAGCGGCTGCTCGCGCTCGTGCACCCCGGGCTGCACCGCATCCGCGTCGCCGCCGACGAGACGGCCCCGCCGGCCGCGCCGGCCCCGGGGGTGGCCGCCGGGTTCTCGGGCGGAGTGGACTCGTTCGCCACGCTCGCGGAGTACCACTGGGCCGACGACGTGGCGCCGTCCCTGAGGCTCACCCACCTGCTGAACAACAGCGTCGGGGCGCACGGCCGCGACGGCGATGCGCTCTGGCGCGCCCGGTGCGCGCCGCTCGCCCGCGCGGCGGCCGAGATCGGGCTGCCGTTTCTCACCGTGGACAGCAACCTCGACGAGCACTACCCCCGGATCGGGTTCATCCAGTCCGTGACGATGCGCAACGCCACCGTGCCGCACCTGCTCGGCGCCGGCATCGGCCGGCTGCACCTGTCGTCGGCGGTGGCGTTCCCGGACGTGCGCCTGGATGAGAAGATCGAGATCATCAACGTCATGCTCGTGCCGCTGCTGTCCACCACGGCGGTGACGATCGGCTCGGCGGGATCCGGACTCACCCGTGTGGAGAAGACGCTGGCGCTCGTGGGCAGGCCCGAGGCCCGCTACCTCGACGTCTGCACCGACGACGACCCGGAGCGGGTGCGCAACTGCTCGGCGTGCCCGAAGTGCGTGCGCACGATGCTCACGCTCGAGATGGCGGGGCATCTGCACGAGTTCGTGCCGGCGACGTTCGCCCTCGAGCCGTACTTCGCGCACCGCGACGCCTACATCGCGAAGGCGCTGGTGTCGGATGACGCGTTCGACCGCGAGATCCGCGAGTACGCGGCGCGCATCGGCTGGCACTGGACCGCGTCGGACCGCGCCCGGTCGGTGGTGGCGCGAGCGCGTGCGGCGGGAGCGCAGCTGCGCCGGGCCGCGTCCAGGAACCCGGTGGCGCGGGCGGCTTGGCGCGCTCTGCATCGCTGACCGCGGTGCGCTGCTGACCGCGGTGCACTGTGGACGCTGGCGCGTCGGCGTCAGCGGCTGCGCAGTGCAGCGGGGATGCCGGCGGGGAACGGCCTCTGGCCGAGCGGCAGTCCGCGCACCCGGGTGATCGCCGCCTCCAGGCCGTCCGACAGGGCCGCCACGGCGGCGGGGTCCACGGGCTCCGCGCCGTCGAGCGTATCCTCCAGGGAGCCGCCCAGCGGCCGGTACCGCGTCCGCCCCGGGGTGAGGGCGGCCTCGTAGTCGCGGAACTTGAAGTCCCCGCCGCCGAGCGGCGGGTCGAGGGTGGTCCACACCGCGGGGATGCCGTAGGCGTCGGCGGTAACCAGGCCGTGCAGCGAGGTCGTCACGACGCCGCGGGAGGCCGCGATCTCCCGCACGGCGGGTGCGGCGCGCTGGTGCACGTTCACGACCCTCGCGCCGTCCCCGGCCGCGGCGACGAGCGCCGCGAGCCCCGGGTGCGCGCGGTGATGCCCGTGCGGCACGACGGCGATGCGGCCGTCGCCGGGCGGGCGCGGCAGGAGGCGGCCGACCAGCAGCCCGGGATCGCCGTAGGCGGGTGCGGAGCTCAGGCCGATCCGTTCGGCGGTCAGCGGCCCGCGGACGGCGAGCACGGTGGCGTGCGGCAGCGGATGCCGGACGTCACCCATCAGTCCCGAGCCCCAGATCGCCCCGCTGTAGCCGCCCGGGAGGAATTCGAGCAGACTGCCCACTCCCACCAGGCGGGCGGTGCGCGGTTCGCGGTAGAGAGGCACGATGCCGTAGCGCGGCAGCAGCCACGGCGTGAGGTCGTCGCCGAAGTTCGGGTGCCCGTCCCACCAGAACGTCGGCACGATGACACCGCCGGATCGTGCCGACGGCTGCCCCAGCGCCTCGGCGAGCCGGCGCAGCTGACGCCCCCTCCGCCGCAGGCCGCCGTGGTAGGGCGGCGTCCACGGGCGCGTCACGCGCGGCCGCCGACGACTGCCGCACGCCCGCCCGGGGAGCCGACGTGCGCGCGCACCTGCAGCATGATCCGCTCGTACTCCTCGGCGATCCGGTCCCAGCCGAACGCGCCGACACGCTCCGCCCCGCGCCGGGCGAGGGAGAGCCGGCGCTCCTCGTCCGTCATCACCGAGCGGATCGCCGCGGCGAGCGCCGCCGTGTCCGTGGGGTCGACGAGGACGGCGTCCTCGCCGTCGCGGACGAGCTCGGCTCCCCCGCCGCGAGAGGTCATCACCAAGGCGGCGCCGCCGCGCCAGGCCTCCAGCGCCGCGATCCCGAACGCCTCCGAGCGGCTGGGCACGACCACCGCCGCCGCCTCGCCGATGCGGCGGGCCACACCGGCGGCATCCCGCTCGCCGACGAGACGCACACGGTCGCCGAGGCCCGCCGCCTCGATCCGCCGGTGCAGCGCGTCGCGTTCGGGGCCGCCGCCGATGATCTCCAGGCGCACGCCGGCGAGACCGGCCTGCGCGAAGGCGTCGATGAGCAGGTCGAACCCCTTCATCCGCCCGAGCCGGCCGACCGCCAGCACGAGCCGCTCGCGCGGGGCGTCGGGTGAGCGCACGCCGAGGGCGGGATCGACGCCGTTCGCGACGATCCGTCCGAGCCCCGGGGCCAGGCCGAACCGGGCGCGGAGGTCGTCGAGCACGTAGCGGCTCGGGGCCGTCACGGCCGCGGCCCGGCCGAGTGCGACGGTGAGGCTGCGTCGCAGGAACGCCGATCGGTAGGCGTTGTTGTCGTCGCCCAGCGTCTCGCCGTGCGAGCTGATCATCAGCGGCGTCCCGGTCGAGCGGTGCAGCGCCGACGCGTAGACGCCGTTCGGTCCGAAGCACTGGACGGCGAGCACCTCGGGCGCGAAGGCCCGGCACACGTGTCGCCACTCGCGCCACGCGCGGGGCATCGACCACACCGTGCGGACCGCCCCGTCGAGACTGCGCGCGGGTAACGGCGCGGGCAGGTAGTGCACCGGCACCGGGAACGGCCGTGAGGAGCGCATGCCGCGGTCCACCGTCCAGACCTCGACGGCGTGCCCACGGTCCTGCAGGCGCTGCGCCACCTGGGCGACGTGGGTCTCCACGCCCCCCACGTGCGGGATGAACGACGACGCGATCAGCGCGACGCGCAGCGGCGCACGCGGATCGACGCCGGCCCTCGGACCGGCGATCGACTCAGTGCGCGACGTCACGCCGGCCGCCCGTGGTCCGTTCCGGTGCCGTCGTGGGGACGGGCTCGTCACCGAACAGCTCATCGAGCGTCGACTCGTCGTCCAGGTGCTCGATGGCGGGCAGCTCCTGTCCCACGGTGCGGGGACGTTTCGGCGGGGTGCGCTTCGCACCGCGACCTCCCCTCGCCTTCGGCTTGGCGGGCGCCGGCGTCTCGGTCTCGGATGCTGCGGCCGATTCCGGCTCGTCGTGGCGGGAACGGTACTCGTACGCGTAGTACTTGGCGCCGGCGCTGGTGAGGGGCACCCGGTTGAGGACGAGGCCGAGCACGCGGCCGTTCACCTTCTCCAGCGCGGCGGTGGCCTTGTCGACGAGGTCGTAGGTGGTCTTGCCGACCGTGACGACGATGATCGCGCCATCGGCCTGGTGCGTGAGGATGACTCCGTCGGTCACCGGCAGCAGCGGCGGGGCGTCGATGATGACGATGGCGTGCTGCGCGAGCTCGTCGAGGACGGCGCGCATCCGGTCCGACCCGAGCAGCTCGCTCGGGTTGGGCGGGATCGTACCGGCGCCCAGCACGATCAGCCCCGGGGTGTGCGGCGCTCGCTGAAGCACCTCGATCAGCTCGGCCCGGCCGGCCAGCACGTCGGTGAGTCCCGCGCCGGGCACGAGCCCCATCGTCGCAGCGACCGTGGGGCGGCGCAGGTCGCCGTCGATGAGCGCGACGTGCTCGCCGTTCGCGGCGAGCATCGCGGCGAGGTTCGCGGCCACCGTCGACTTCCCGTCCCCCGGCAGCGCGCTGGTGACGACGATCCGCCGGGGCGGATGGTCGACGTCCATGAACTGCAGGTTGGTGCGCAGCGTGCGCAGAGCCTCGGTGATGGCGAAGCCGGCCTTGGTGTGCCTCGCGCTGTCGTCGATCAGCTGGGTACCGGGGTCCATGCCGCTCACCTGCGGGATGCTGCCGAGCACGGGGATCCCGATGCGCTGCTCGACGTCGTCGTTCGGCCGGATGCGGCGGTCGGAGAGCGCCCGCAGCACGGCGAACGCGATGCCCGCGCCCAGGCCGAGGAGGCCGCCGACCAGCAGTGAGGTCTCGGTGTCGGGGAAGACCGGCTCGGTCGGCAGCGACGCCGACTCACCGAGGAGGATCGTCACCGGGGCGGACCCCTCGGTGCCGTCGCCGTCGCTCGCGTCGATGGTGGCGATGAGGCCCTTCGCCCACGCCTCGGCGAGGCTGCGAGCGGATTCGGGCGTCGGGCCCTGCGCGGTGATCCGGAGGATGGGCGTGCCCGGGGGATTCGTGACCTCGATCCGGCGCACCAGATCCTCCGGCCGAGCCTCGATGCCCATCTCCTCGGCGGCGTACTCGGCGACCGTGCGCCAGGTCGCCATGTCGAGGAACGACTGCACCTTCGAGCGGGCCAGGCTGTCGTTGCCGGCGGGGGAGATCTGGTCGCCGGTCTCGGTGATGGTGTCACGGGCCTTCGCGAAGCCGCTGGCCGACGCCTGGTAGACCGGCGTCTGCAGCTGAACCCAGCCGTACCCGGCCCCGAGCCCGACGAGCACCAGCAGCACGATCGCAATTCCGTGGCGCCGCAGCGCCAGGAAGTAGTCGCGGATCTCCATCTCCACCCCCGTGTGTATTGCGGTTGATCTTACGCCCGCGCGTGTTCCGGTAGTCGCTCGATTCGCCGCGAGAGACGGCGAGCGCCTGCGCTCCGAGGCAGATGCCGGCGATCACGAAGGGGATCGACACCTGCGCCGACACCCAGAACAGGTCGAACTGCGCCTGCACGATGCGGGCGAGAACGGATCCGAGCGCGAGCATCCCGAACCGCGGGTCGAGTCGCCAGAGGACCACGACGATTCCCAGCCACATGATGCCGAAGCCGAGCAGCCCCACCAGGCCGGCCGAGGCCACCACCTCGAGCTCGGCCTGCGGCGGCTGGAAGGGCGAGGTGGGGGTGACGTACCAGTAGCGCAGTCCGTGCCCGAACAGGGGCGACTCCTTCCAGAGCGCGTACACCTGGCGGATCCACTCCAGGCGCTGGTTCGCCGAATTGAAGCGGTTCTGCGATTCGATCTGCTCGACCACGCTCTGCACGATGAGGACGACGCCCGGCACTGTGATCGCGCTGATGAGCACCCAGTGCTTCGCCGCGCCCTGCCGGACGACGTGGATCAGCAGGGCGACGAGGAGGCCGATCATGGCCTGACGCGACTGGGTGAGCAGCAGCCCGACCGCGGCGAGGATCATCGACGCGCGCGCCCAGCGCTTCGGCAGCGCCGCCCAGTCCGGGTTGAGGTACGCGAGGAAGGCCACGAACGCGAGGGCGCCGCCGGCGAAGTTCTTGTGCATCGGCCAGGGCCACTGCGGATACACCCCGGTGAACTCCCAGGCCGCGACCATCGGCACGGCCGCGATCAGCACGCCGACGGCGATCGTCGCCGCAACCAGGTGCATCAGCACGAACGCGATTCGCGCCTTGCCCGCCCGGCCGATCGCCCAGCCGGTGATCAGCGCGCCGGAGATCAGCAGCCACGCGTGGACCCATTCGATCGTGTTCTGGACGAACGGGTTCACGATCACCGTGAACAGCGTCGCGAACTGGTAGACGAGGTTCAGCCGCAGCAGCGCCTTCATCGGGGGGCTGAGATCGCGGTCGCCGAGGAACACGGCTGTGGCGCAGGCGGCCGCGAGCGCGGCATCCGACACGGTGAGGTCCCCGCCGCCCAGCCCCATCCGCTCGACGACGAACAGCGCGGGCGTGGCGATCAGCGGGATGGCCATCGGCTGCGCTCCGGTCAGCACCAGGCCGATCAGCAGCACCCCGATCGCGGCGGCGGTGACGGCGCCGTTCGCGATGCCGCGATCGAGCAGCAGGTAGGCGCCGGCCGCGACGCCGCCGGCGAAGAGCGTCCACTGCCACACGTGCGACCAGGCATCCGCGAGGCGCGGCGAAAGGGACGTGCGCGTACCCAGCCCCATCCCCATGTCCGCCCCCTCAAGCGTGAGTTCAGTATGACACCCGCACGCTCGCCACGAACAGGAGAGGGGTCCAGATCGTTCACCTCCGCGTCGCACGCATGCGCCATGATGAGACTACGGTGTCCCTGGGGGAAGAGGAACGATCGTGCGGCTCTCTGTCATCGGGTGCGGCTATCTCGGGGCCGTGCACGCCGCGGCCATGGCCTCCATCGGGCACGACGTGGTCGGCATCGACATCGACGAGGGCAAGATCGCCGCGCTCTCCCGCGGCGAGGCGCCGTTCTTCGAGCCCCGCCTGCAGGAGCTGCTCGCCGAGGGCATCCGCTCGGGCCGGCTGACCTTCACCACCGGCATCGCCGCCGCCGCGGGCGCCGACGTGCACTTCGTCGGGGTCGGCACCCCGCAGCAGCAGAGCGGCCACGCGGCCGACCTCAGCCACGTCGATGAGGCCTTCGACTCCCTGCTGCCGCATCTGCGCCCGGGCGACGTCGTCGCCGGCAAGTCCACGGTGCCCGTCGGCACCGCCGCGGTGCTCGCCGAGCGCGTCGCGGTCACGGGCGCCACCCTGGTCTGGAACCCGGAGTTCCTGCGCGAGGGCTGGGCCGTGCAGGACACGATCGACCCCGACCGCATCGTCGTGGGCGTCCCCGACGGCGACGAGGGCGAGCGCGCGGCATCCGTCCTGCGCGAGGTGTACCACCCCGCGATCGCGAAGGACACCCCGTTCATCGTCACCGACTACGCCACCGCCGAACTCGTCAAGGTCGCCGCCAACGCGTTCCTGGCCACGAAGATCTCGTTCATCAACGCGATGGCGGAGATCGCGGAGGTCACCGGGGCGGATGTCACGCTGCTCGCCGAGGCGATCGGGCACGACGCCCGGATCGGCCGCAAGTTCCTCGGCGCCGGCATCGGGTTCGGCGGCGGATGCCTGCCGAAGGACATCCGCGCCTTCGCTGCACGGGCCGAGGAGCTCGGCCGGCGCGAGTCGGTCAGCTTCCTGCGGGAGGTGGATGCCATCAATCTGCGCCGCCGCGATCGCGCCGTGCAGCTCGTGATCGACGGCCTGGGGGGAAGCGTGTTCGGCAAGAAGGTGGCGGTGCTGGGTGCGGCGTTCAAGCCGTTCAGCGACGACGTGCGCGACTCCCCCGCTCTGGATGCGGCGGTGCGGCTGCGCGGCCTCGGCGCCGACGTCGTCGTCACCGACCCGCAGGCGATCGAGAACGCGCGGCGCCTGCATCCGCAGCTGACGTACGTGACGGAGCGCGACGAGGCGCTGCGCGACGCGGATGCGGTGCTGCTGGTGACCGAGTGGGACGAGTACCGCCGACAGCTCACCCCCGAGCACGCGGCGTCCCTCGCGCGCGGTCGGGTCGTGGTCGACGGCCGCAACTCGTACGACCCGAAGGCCTGGCGGGCCGCAGGCTGGACGTACTTCGGCATGGGGCGCCCGTAGTGCCCGGACTCCTCGTCCACGAATGGATCGAACCGTCGGGCGGCGCCGAGCAGGTGCTCGAGGCGATGGCGCGGGCGTTCCCGGATGCCGGCATCCGCTGCCTGTGGGACGACGCGCCGGAGCGCTTCGGGGGTCGCGCCCGGGAGAGCTGGCTGGCGCGCACGCCGTTGCGCCGGCACAAGGCGCTCGCGCTGCCGTTCATGGTCCCGACGTGGCGCCGGCTGGCCGCCGACCCGGAGGCGGAGTGGATGCTGGTCAGCTCGCACCTCTTCGCCCACCACGCCCGGATGCCGGGCCGCGACGTGCCGAAGTACGTGTACGCGCACACTCCCGCCCGGTACATCTGGAATCCCGAGCTCGACGAGCGCGGCGACCGGCCCCTGGTGCGGGCGGCGGCGCCGGCGCTGCGACGGCTCGACCGCCGCCGGGCGCAGGAGGCGACACGGATCGCGGCGAACAGCGCGTTCGTGCGCGACCGCATCCGTCGCGCCTGGGGGCGGGGCGCCGAGGTGATCCACCCGCCGGTGGCGGTGGACCGCATCCTCGCGCGGGACGACTGGCGCGCCGAGGTGAGCGCCGACGCCGAACGGCGGGTGCTCGACGAGCTGCCCGAGGCCTTCGTGCTGGGCGCCTCGCGGTTCGTGCCGTACAAGCGGCTCGATCTCGTGATCGCGGCGGGGGCCAGGGCAGGGCTGCCGGTCGTGATCGCCGGCAGCGGTCCGGACGAGCCGCGGCTGCGCGCGCTCGCCGAGACGGCGGGCACGCCGGTGCGGTTCATCATCGCACCGTCGGACGCTCTGCTGTATGCGCTGCTGCAGCGGGCCTCCGCATTCGTGTTCCCGGCGGTGGAGGACTTCGGGATCCTGCCGGTGGAGGCACAGGCCGCCGGCACCCCGGTCGTCACCGGACCGGTGGGCGGCCAGACCGAGACGTACACTGCCGGGGTGAGCGGGGTGACGGCAGACGCATCGGATGCCGGGGCCCTCGCCGCCGCCATCACCGCCGCGATCGCCCTGCCGTGTTTCGACGCGGAGGCCGCCGTGGGCCGCTTCCGCGAGTCCGTCTTCACCGCCCGCATCCGCGAGTTCGTCCGATGACCCCGGCCCCTGAGCCCGCCCCGGACCCTGAGCCTATCTCGGACCCTGAGCCTGTCGAAGGGTCCGACTTCCCGGACGCTGAGCCCGTCGAAGCGTCCCGCCCGCACCCGGACGCTGAGCCCGTCGAAGCGTCGTCCCCTCCCCGCCGCTCCGCCACCCTCGACCCCCTCCGCTTCCTCCCCCGCCTCGTGCTCGCCCCGTACTCCGTGGTGCTCCTCCTGCTCACCTGGCTGCCCGGCGAGCAGGCCGCCGTGGCCACCGGCATCGTGAACCGTCTGGCGCGCTTCCTGGCCGCCCGCGACATCGTCCCCTACGCGCTCGGCTACCCCGTGCTCGAGTTCCTCGCGAACATCGCCCTGTTCGTGCCGCTCGGGCTGCTGCTCGCCGCCGGCTGGCCGCGACTGTCGGGCTGGGCCATCGCCGCCACCGGGCTCGCCACCACCGTGACGATCGAGGCGGTGCAGATCCTCCTCCCGAGCCGGTATCCGTCCTTCTCCGACCTCGTCGCCAACACGCTCGGCGCCGTCGGCGGCTGGGGGCTGGTGGCCGGCGCCCGTGCACTCCGCGACGAGACTCGCCGTACCCTGGAGGGATGAGTGACCCCGACGGCGACACCCTGCCCCGCCTGAGCCGCCGCGAGCTGCGGCAGCTGCGCGAAGCCCTGCCGGACGCTCCCCCGCTGCCGCCTCAGCCGACCGGTCTGTTCCCGCCCGCCCAGCCGGCATCCGTCGCGCCTGCGACCGCGGTCGCCGAGGCGACCATCCTTACCGTCTGCACCGGGAACATCTGCCGCTCGCCGATGGCCGAGGTCCTGCTGCGCGCCCGCCTGCAGGGGCTGGGCGTGCGCGTGCACAGCGCCGGCACGCACGCGCTCGTCGGCCACGGCATGACCGAGCCGGCGGCCGCGCTGGCCACGCGCTTCGGCGCGCTCGAGACGGATGCCGCGGGCCACGCCGCCCGGCTGCTCACCGAGGGCATCCTCGGCGAGAGCGACCTGGTGCTGACGATGACGCGCGAGCACCGCTCGCCCGGCCGGCTACTACGTCCACCTGCGCGACATCAAGAACTTCATGTTCGGGAACACGTACACGTACCCGCCGAACACGCCGATCGAGAAGTTCCGCACCATGCTCGACGCGTGGTTCCTGCCGTGGTGGATGCCGCTGCTCGCCGTGCTGGCGGCGCTGCTGCTGATCGTCGGCGGATTCTGGGCCGGGCGGCGCAACGGCGCCGGCATTCCGGTGCGGGTGCGGGCGACGACCGCGGCGACGGTGGCGGGCCTGGCGAACTACCTGGGCTGGTGGTCCCTGTCGTCCGATCTGCCGCTCTGGGTGCGGCATCCGGCACCGGGGATCTTCGCGTTCGTCCCGATCCTCGCGGCGGTCGCGGTGTGGGGGGCACGGATGCTGTGGCGCGCCGACCTGCGGCCGGCCGGGGCGGCGGTGCGCGGCGGTGTCGCCGTCGCGGTCGGCGTGATCGGGCTGACCGCCGCGGCGGGCGACGTACTGCACGCGCAGCGCCCGTTCATGCCGCAGGAGACGCTGGCGGCGCAGCGCGCGGTGGTGGAGCCGATCCGCGAGTGGGTCGAGGAGTCCGACACCGAGTGGCTGGCGGCACAGCCCTGGGGCGCGCCGGTGTCGGCCGTGTTCCTGTCTGGCGCGCACATCGGCCTGTTCGACGCCCCCGGTATGGCCGAGACGCCGCGCCTGACGCACGACCCCTGCACCACCGAGATCCTCGTCGACGGGCCCGTCTTCCGCGTCTGCGCCGCCCCTCCCGGTCCCTGAACCGCCCGTCACCTCCCGGTCGTTGAGCGAGCGGAGCGCCCTCCCGGTCGTTGAGTGAGCGCAGCCGCCCCTCCCGGTCGTTGAGCGAGCGCAGCCGCAGGCGAAACGAGACGAAACGCCTCTCCTCCACACAGAGCCGCTGTGGCGAGTCCTCCACAGCGGCCAGCGGAGAGGCCGACGCGCCTCGGCACGGGCGTTACCGTGGGCTGACAACCCCGATCAGGCCGCGTCACAATGGAGGCATGTACATGTCCGAGGAGCTCGTCACGATCATCAGCGCGCTCGTGACACTCGGAGTCGGTATGTTCGCGGGCTTCGCATGGGTGATCCACCGGATGGACGCCAGGTTCGCGTCGTTCAATGACAAGTTCACTGCCGAGATCAAGTCCGTCGACGAGAAGCTCACCGGAGAGATCCGGGCACTCGACGAGAAGTTCACCGGACGCTTCGACGCAGTGAAGGACGAACTCACCGAGGTGAAGATCGCCGTGGCGCGCATCGAAGGGCCGCCGCGACATCTGATCACGGCGCGCTGAACCGGCGAGCTCGTTTCGTCTCGCTTCGCTCGCTCAACGACCGGGAAGGGGCCGACCCGGGAGGAGCGCGCGTTTCGTCTCGCTCCGCTCGCTCAACGACCGGGAAGGGGCCGACCCGGGAGGAGCGCGCGTTTCGTCTCGCTTCGCTCGCTCAACGACCGGGAAGGGGCCGACCCGGGAGGAGCGCGCGTTTCGTCTCGCTCCGCTCGCTCAACGACCGGGAAGGGGCCGACCCGGGAGGAGCGCGCGTTTCGTCTCGCTCCGCCTGCGGCGGTGCTCGCTCTACGACCGGCGGGCGAGGGTCAGAGGGCGAGGCGTTCCTTGACGATCGTGGCCAGCCGGTCGACGTGCAGCTGTGCGGTCTCGGCATCCGCTGCCTCGACCATGACGCGCACGAGCGACTCCGTGCCCGACGCGCGCAGCAGCACCCGGCCGGTCTCGCCGAGCTCCTGCTCGCACTCCCGCACGGCCGCCATGACGAACTCGTCGTTCACGCGGGTCTTGTCGACGTCCTTCACGTTCACCAGCAGCTGCGGGTACACGGTCATGATCGACGCGAGCTCGGCGAGCGTCTTCTTTTGCCGCGCCATCTCGGCGACCAGGTGCAGGCCGGTCAGCAGCCCGTCACCGGTGGTCGCGTAGTCGCTCATGATCACGTGCCCGGACTGCTCGCCGCCGAGCGAGTATCCGCCGGCGTTCATGTCCTCGAGCACGTACCGGTCGCCGACCGCGGTCTGGCGCACAGTGATGCCGTGCTCGCGCATCGCGACGTGCAGGCCCAGGTTGCTCATCACGGTCGCCACGAGGGTGTCGTGCTTGAGCTTGCCGCGCTCCTTCATCGCGACCGCGAGGATCGCCATGATCTGGTCGCCGTCGACGACGTTGCCATCGGCATCCACCGCGAGGCAGCGGTCCGCGTCGCCGTCGTGGGCGATGCCGACGTCAGCGCCTACGCGCACGACCTCGGCCGCGAGCTTGTCGAGGTGGGTCGAACCGACGCCGTCGTTGATGTTCAGGCCGTCCGGATCGGCGCCGATGACGGTCACCTTCGCGCCCGCGTTGCGGAACACCTCGGGGGACGCTCCGGATGCCGCGCCGTTGGCGCAGTCGAGCACCACGTGGATGCCCTCCAGCCGGTGCGGCAGCGAGGCCAGCAGGTGCATGACGTAGCGGTCCTCGGCATCCGAGAAGCGCTGCACGCGGCCGACGTCACCGCCGGTGGGCTGCAGCTTCGGGCCGGACATCGCCTGCTCGATGCGCTGCTCGACGATGTCGGGCAGCTTCACGCCGCCGCGGGCGAAGATCTTGATCCCGTTGTCGGGCGCGGGGTTGTGGGACGCCGAGATCATCACGCCGAAGTCGGCGTCGATGTCCGAGATGAGGAACGCCGCCGCGGGGGTCGGCAGCGTACCGGCATCCAGCACGTCCACTCCCGACGATGCGAGACCCGCCTCGACGGCCGCGCTGAGGAAGTGACCGGAGATCCGCGGGTCGCGAGCGACGACCGCGGTGAGCCGCTTGCCGGCGGCGCGACGCGCCTCGGCGATACGGCCCTGGCCCAGGACGACAGCAGTCGCCTGGGCCAGGTTGAGCGCAAGCTCGGCGGTGAGGGTGCCGTTCGCCAGCCCCCGCACCCCGTCCGTACCGAACAGTGCCATGTATGGAACGGCGTCGATCAGCGCTTCGAGTACTGCGGGGCCTTGCGGGCCTTCTTGAGACCGGCCTTCTTGCGCTCCCTGACGCGAGCGTCACGGGAGAGGAAGCCGGCCTTCTTCAGGGTCGGGCGGTTGTTCTCGGCGTCGATGTTGTTCAGCGCGCGGGCGATGCCGAGGCGCAGAGCGCCTGCCTGGCCCGAGTCGCCGCCGCCCGAGATGCGGGCGATGACGTCGTACGCGCCGACGAGGTTCAGCGCGGTGAACGGGTCGGTGATCAGCTGCTGGTGCAGCTTGTTCGGGAAGTAGTCCTCGAGGGTACGGCCGTTGACCGTGATGACGCCCGAGCCGGGGATCAGACGCACGCGGGCGATGGCCTGCTTGCGACGGCCCACGGCGGCGCCGGGAACGCTCAGCACGGGGCGGGGAGCGTTCTCCACGACCTCTGCCTCAGGGGTCGCGGTGGAGTAGTTCTGCGGGAATTCGGTGGTGTCCTGGATGTCGGCCACGAGTATGTCCTTAGTCTGAGCGGCGCTTACTGGGCGACCTGGTCGAGCGTGTACGGCGTGGGCTGCTGAGCGGCGTGCGGGTGCTCGGCACCGGCGTACACCTTCAGCTTCGACAGCTGCTGGCGGCCCAGGCTGTTCTTCGGGAGCATGCCGCGGACGGCCTTCTCCACGGCGCGGACCGGGTTCTTCTCGAGGAGCTCGGCGTAGTTCACCGACTTGAGGCCGCCCGGGTAGCCGGAGTGGCGGTAGGCCAGCTTCTTCTGGAGCTTCTGACCGGTGAGCGCGACCTTGTCGGCGTTCACGATGATGACGAAGTCACCGGTGTCGATGTGGTTGGCGAAGGTCGGCTTGTGCTTGCCGCGCAGGAGTGCGGCGGCGTGCGAAGCCAGACGGCCGAGGACGACGTCAGTGGCGTCGATGACGACCCAGTCACGCTGGACCTGCCCGGCCTTCGGGGTGTAAGTGCGCGTCACGATAGTGCTGCTTTCTTGTCGAACGGAGGTGTTCGTGAATCCCACTCCGGGGTGGTTCCCGATCATGACCCTTCGACAAGCTCAGGGTCCGAGCGGGAACAGCGCCAGTGGAGGGCTCACGTTCGCGGCACCCGGCAGCCGGGCACCAAAGGTCAAGCTTACGGCATCCGGCATCCGCGGCGCAAAGCGAGGGTCACTGCGCGGCGTCCGCCCGCGGGAACAGCGCGTCGCACGACGGATCGATCGTCACCGGAGTCTGAGTGACGGTGGGCGTGTACCGCACTGCGAGCGGAGCGGCGGCGTCGGCCGGCACGGTCGAGGTGAACGAGACCGTGCGCGACTCGCCCTTGGGCACGGCGATGAACAGGCTGCGGGTCTCGCGGCCGTTGTACACGCCGCTGCGGTCCCACCCGTCGCGGTCGCCGCTGGCCGGATCGACACCGACGAGCTGCCCGCCCGGCAGCGCCATGCCGATCACATCGAGCAGCATCGTCGTGCGCGGGAAGCCCCAGCTCGGGTTCCGGTGGCCGAGGGTGTAGGTGCTCAGGTCGCCGGTGGGCACGGAGTTCTGCATGGTGAGGGCGGTGGTGACGGTCCGGTTCTCGGCGGAACACGTCACGGTGACGGCGTTGGACAGGTAGTACTCGAGCTTCGAGTACGACGAGTCGTTGAGGTAGACGCCCACCTGCGTCTCCTCCGCGTTCGTCGAGGCGACGTGCCCGTCGATGCCGAGTTCGACCGCCATCGCCTGCTGGGCGGGGTCCGCGAACCACGCGTAGATGCGCTGCTCGGACGCCGCCTTCTTCAGCTGCTCGAGCATCGCCAGCGGATCCCAGCCGCCGCTCATCACGGTGGAGAAAACCGCCGACGACACCTTCGCGAAGTACGCGTCCGCGGCCGGACCGTCGTTCCCGAAGCGCTCGTAGGTGTCACTCAACAGCAGCTTGACCGCATTGTCGGCGGTCACGGGCGTCGCCTCCCCCGGTACGGTCACCGGACCGGCGACGCTGAGCATGTACGACAGCACGACGGGGTCGAGTGCGATGATGCCGTCGGGGCGGCCGCCGATGGTCTGCGCCCACAGACCGTTCACCATCGTCGCGGCATCCGCGAAGTCCGGGGGCCGGGTGTAGTTCTGCGAGTAGAACCAGGTGTCCTCCTCGAACAGCGCCATCTTCTCCGGGGAGTCCAGCCCCACCCGGTAGCGCCCGGTCGGGCCCTCGTTGACGAAGATGCGCGCCTGCGGGTCGTCGCGCATCGTCACCCTGCCGTTGTCGACGAGCAGGATGGTGCCCGCGCCCGGGTTGCCGCCGGTGGCGCGGATCTCGGCGTTGTTCTGGAACAGCAGGGCGTACGTGCGGGGGCCGTCCGCGCCGAGCACGGACAGGACGAGGGGCAGGTGCTTCTCCGCGAAGGCGAGAGCGGGCGCCGCATCGTCGATCACGTCGACGATCTGCCCGATGTTCTCCTCGATCATCGGGTGGATGGCGTCCCGGTCGATCCGGTCGACGTGCGACTTCGCCTCGTCGAACACCGCGCGCAGTGCCGGGATCTGCGGTTGCGCGGCACGGAACGGCTCGAGGTTGATGCCGCCGCCCTCGACCTTGATGTTGCCGATGTCGGCGACCTTCATCAGGTCGAGCATGATCGGCATGGCGTCGCGCACCAGGATGTGCGTGGCCTGGGTCGTCTCGCTGACGGCGGTGACGTTCGCGCCCACCCAGGGCACCCGGCTGGCGAACGTCCACAGATCGTTGCTCGCGGTGCGGTCGGCGGATGCCGTCAGCTCGAGCACCTCCGCGGAGACCTGGTCGATCTTCGCGGTGTCGCCGGCGCGCACGAGCGGCACCAGCTGGGACATCTTCGACTTCGCCGCCTGCAGATCGTCGCGCACCTGCATCGCCTGGTTGACGAAGACCGCACCCGCGATCGCGGCGGCGATGGCGAGCAGGATCAGGACGAGGAGGGTCCACAGGATCGCGGCGCGCACCGGATGCCGGCGCTTACGGCGCGGCGGGCTCTCGTCGCCGGAGTCGGCGGCGAACAGCTGCTCGACATCGTCGACCCCGTCCGCGCGTCCGTCGTCATCGCCCCTACGAGATGCGGACCGCACACCCATGGCATCCTCCCCCGACGCTGGACTGTTCGCACAAGGATACTGCCGGGCGTGCTCGCGTCCTATGGCTGATCGCGAACTTCGTCACGCGGGACCGGGAGGCGTTCACGGGTCTGGACGGCCTGGTCCGCATCGAGGTGCGCCGCGGCTACGCCGCCTCCGCCGTCACGAGGATCGGCCGGTGGTCGCTGGTGCCCTGCGGCAGGGTGCGGATGCTGTCGATGTGGAACCCGACCGAAGTCGCGAAGTCGTAGTGACCGCGGAACACCCGGTAGCGCGTGTAGGTGTGGTCGTCGCTGAGCGTGAGCGCGTAGCCGTGCTCGCGCACGGTCTGCCCGAGGTTCTCCTTGAAGACGGGGTAGTTGTAGTCGCCGACCATGAGCACCGGGAGCCCCGGGCCCATCGCCTCGAGCTCGTTCAGGGCGGCCCGGATCTGGTTGCGGCGCAGGGAGTTCAGCGCGGTGAGCGGCGCGGCGTGAAAGGAGGCCACGATCAGCCCGCGCCCGCTGTCGATCTCGTGCATCCGGGCGCCGAGGACGCGTTCATGGGCGGGTTTCAGCATCCGGTCGTGCAGCGACTTCTTCAGGCCGATGGTGCGCACGTCGTCGATGCGGAAGGTGTTGGCGCGGGCGTACATCGCCAGCCCCAGGCGGTTGCCGGCGGTGGCGCGCACGAGCGTGAGGCCGTCGACGGCGTCCGGGAGGGCGGTGGTGTCGCATTCCTGCAGGCAGAGGATGTCGGGGGCCTGCGCGGCGACCAGCTGCGCGAGTTCGCTCGCGGCCCGGTGCTTACGCAGGTTGTACGAGATGACCCTCATGGCGCCCACGCTAGTAGCCCGTCCCGCGGATGACGCAAGGGGCTGGACGGTGTTACGACGAATCACCACCGGCGAGTTGCTTCGGAAAATCCGGACGAACCGGCGCCCGCCCGGCGTGTCCCGGCCCGACACGCCGGCGGCACACCGACTGATCTCCGTTTTCCGGATGCCGGGCGGGCAGGGGTTCCGGATGCCGGGCGGGCACAGGTTCCGGATGCCGGGCGGGCAGGGGTTCCGGATGCCGGGGAGTGCCGGTCACTCGTCGTCGACGGGGTCCATCCCGGGCACCGAGCCGTCGCGGTCGCGGCGGGCCCTGGTCTGCTCGGCGCGGGCGGAGAGCAGCTCGTCGGCCGGGTAGCCGACCTCGGTCAGGGTGAGGCCGCGGGCGGCGAGCACCTTGAACTCGCTGGTGCGGGTGAGCGCGTCGCGCAGGGTCACCAGGTCGTCGACGTCGAGGCGCCCCTCCCCCACCGCCGCGCACGCGCCGACGAGGGCGCGGACCATGCTGTGGCAGAACGCGTCGGCCTTGACCTCGGCGACGAGCACGCCCTCCTCGTCGCGGTGCCAGCGGTAGTCGAGCAGCGTGCGGATCGTGGTGGCGCCCTCGCGCCCCTTGCAGTAGGCGGCGAAATCGTGCAGGCCGATGAGCGTGCGGGCGGCGGCGTCCATCGCGTCGACGTCGAGTTCGCCACGGATGCTGGTGGTGTCGTTCCGGCGCAGCGGGTCGTAGCCGCTCACGGCGTCGGCGAGCCGGTACCGGTACCGCCGCCAGACGGCGGAGAAGCGGGCGTCGAACCCCTCCGGGGCGAGGGAGCTCGCGGTGACGGTGGCGTCCGCGTAGGCGCCGAGCACACCCCGCATCCGTCCCGCGATCGATCCGGCGGGATCGTGCGCGGCGCGACCGTGCCGCGATTCCACGCGGGCCCACTGCGCGTCGTCGAGGTCGACGTGCGCGACCTGCCCGGTGGCGTGCACCCCGGCATCCGTGCGCCCGGCGACGACGAACTGCACCTCGGAGCCGACGATGCGGGCCAGCGCCGCCTCGAGCACCCCCTGCACGGTGCGCAGGCCCGGCTGCTTCGCCCAGCCGCGGAAGTGCGTGCCGTCGTAGGCGATGTCCAACCGAATGCGCACGGATTCAGCCTATCGGCGCGGCCCCTTCGCGCCGGGCCGCCGCCAGTGCAGCGATGTCGGCGGGGTCAGTTGCTGCGTGAGTCGCTCCACGTTTCGGGGTTACTGGAGATCTTCTCGAAGCCCAGAGTCCGTAGCAACCGAGATCCAGTGGCTCGATCCAGACCAAAAACCGGTCGAACTCCGCACGCGTCCACTCTCGCTCAGAGCAGACGGCTTGCCGAAGTTCCATCGGGGGCTGATCGTCGGCTCCGCCATCTACCCATGCCTGGGCAGCGAGACGCTGCCTCTTTGTGCGCGCGCGATCAAGTGCGCGCGTGACTGCACGCCCGCCCTGTACGAGTGTCGCGATTGTCAGACCCGCCTGCACCACGTCCCACACCAGCGGAATGAAGTCACCGCCGCGGCCATGCACATCGACCTGCAGGACCTCACCGTCGGCCAGCCGGGCTGCATCTGCGAGCGTCACATCGTCCGTGATCACTCCCACCCAATAGCGCGTCGCGCGGCCTTCCCGGACGACCACCGACGGACTCTGAGACAGCGGACCGAACGTCCTTGTCAACGCGTGTATCAGCGCCTCGGTGGGTTCACCCGCGATGAGCGCTTCGCGAGGTTCAACCCCGTCCTCCGTACCCGTGTCGCCGTCGAACCAGACCCGAACCTCTACAGTGTCGCCCAGGACAGAGCCGTCCCTTCGGCGTTGCTCCGCGGTGATCAAGAATCGCACGATCGCACGAAGTTCCGGAACACGGGTTGATGCCGCTGTCCAGACGACGTCATCGTCGACCGTCGCGTATCCATGGGCGAGAATGTTGCGGAGTCCGATGATGCGATTGATCTCCGGAATCTGGTCAGCCATCTCGGGATCGAGTCTTCGAAGACGGTTCAAAGCTTCCCCGATGATCTCGAGCTGGCGTTCCACGGCCGACCGCCGGAGGCCATCCGCGAGGTATGCGACCTGATCAAGCCCTTCGATGAACTCCGCGATCTGCTCAGACGCCGCCCGCACATCCCACAGCAGCGCGAGCAAGTCAGGCCGCATAGATCTCCTGAGCTTCGCCCGCCGCTCGGGCGCGGAAATACGGATTCCGGACAGCACTCGCCATCACGAGGTCGACAGGCCTTCCGAGCACCTTCTCAAGGTCTTCCTTCAAGCCGAAGTAGGCGTCGAACGGATCCTGGACGCCGGCGTGGAACTCAACGAGGACATCCACATCGCTCTCCTCGCGGAACCGTGACGTGGTCGCGGATCCGAAGACGTGCAAGCGTTGAACAGCGTGCGAACGCGCGATACGCGCGATCACTTCACGATCCAGGTCGACCTGCAGTCCCATGGCCCGAGTTTAGCCCTGCAGCGCTCCTGCCGGAGCCGGAACGCAGGGCCGCCGCCAGTGCAGCGATGTCGGCGGGCGTGGTGCGGCAGCATCCGCCGATGAGTTTCGCGCCGCGCTCGCGCCACTGCGGTGCGAGGTCGGCGAGCGAGGCGGATGCACCGCCACCGGCCCAGCGTTTGGCGACGGGGTCGTAGCTCTCCCCGGAGTTCGGGTAGACGATCAGCGGCAGCCAGGTGTGCCCGGCGAGCTCCTCGAGCGCGGGAGTGACGAGGTCGGCGGGGACGCAGTTCACCCCGATCGCGACCACGCTGGGGCGGCCCTCGAAGGCGCGCGCGACGTCGGCGAGGGGCGTGCCGTCGCTGAGGTGACGCGCGTCGCGCAGGGAGAACGAGTACCAGGCGGGGATGCCGAGTTCGTCGGCGAGCGTGGCCACGGCGAGCGCCTCGGTCAGCTTCGGCAGCGTCTCCACGGCGAGGACGTCGGCGCCGGCCTCTGCCAGCGCGGTCGCGCGCGGACGGTGGAACGCGATGAACTCGTCCCGGGTCAGGTCGTAGTCGCCGCGGTACTCCGAGCCGTCCGCCCGGTAGGCGCCGTACGGGCCGACGGACCCGGCGACGAACAGCGGCGGGCCGTCGGGGTTCGCGTCGAGGGCCGCCTCACGCGCCGCCTCCGCGAGGAGCACGCTGCGCGCGATGAGGTCGAGCGCGGTCTGGCCGTCGATGCCGCGAGCCGAGAATCCCTCCACGCTGGCCTGGTAGCTGGCGGTGGTGGCGCACTGGGCGCCGACCTCGAAGTAGTCGCGGTGCACCTCCGCGATGACCTCGGGCTACTCGACGAGCACCTTGGCGGACCAGAGCGGGTCGGCGAGGTCGCAGCCGCGACGCTCCAGCTCGGTGGCAAGAGCGCCGTCGAGGAAGATCTCGTTCCCGTTCGCCAGGTGCTGGATCAGGTCGTGACGGGCGGGCATCGGGTTCCTTCGGGTCGGGCTCCGGCAGCCTATCGGGCGGTTCGACGGGGTCCGGGGATGTGACACGGGATCGACCCGGGAACGACGAAGCCCCCGGCGAACCGAGGGCTTGATCTGCGTAGCGGAGGCGGGACTCGAACCCGCGACCTCACGATTATGAGTCGTGCGCTCTCACCAACTGAGCTACTCCGCCGCGATGCAACCGGCTCGCGAGAGCGGATGCCAGAGCCCCGAGTCAGGATTGAACTGACGACCCCTTCCTTACCATGGAAGTGCTCTGCCACTGAGCTATCGGGGCGTTGCTGCCCTGTCCGGGCAACCAGTCGAGAATAGCATCTCGACGGCCGAGTTACGAAACCGGGGCGACCCCGTCGTAACGACCGGCGTTCTCCTTGAGCCACGGCATCGGGTCGATGGTGCTTCCGTTGACGATGAGCTCGAAGTGCAGGTGGGCGCCGAACGAGCGGCCGGTGTTCCCGACCAGTCCGACGGTGTCGCCGACCTTGACCTTGTCGCCGGCCTGGACGCGCAGCGAGCCGTACTGCATGTGCGCGTAGTGGCTGGTGATCACCTGGCCGTCGATGACGTGGTCGATGTACACGCTGACGCCGTACGCGCCGTCGGACTCCGTCGCGGTGCGGACCGTGCCGTCGGCGATCGCCTGGATCGGGGCGCCGGAGCCGGGGGTGAAGTCGATGCCCTCGTGCAGGCGGCCGTCGCGCATGCCGTAGCCGTAGCTCATCGACGTGCCGACGATGAACGGCCACTGGATCGCGGCGTCCGGGTCGTTGGTGAAGACGTCGGTGGAGTAGTTGATGCCCTCCTGGGCGGCCACCTCGGCGAGCGAGACGGTCGAGTAGTTCTCGGACCGCGCCAGCTGCTCGGTCTGCACGTCGGAGGAGGCCACGAACGCCTGGATCTCGTCCTCGTCGACGGCGTTCGCGCCGGTGCCCTCCTTCTGCGGGGCGACCAGGCTGGTGACCGTCTGGGCACCCGGGCCCTGCGCCGCGGCGACGGCGCCGGCCGGCAGCGTCATCGAGACGGTGAGGAGGCAGGCGACGCCCATCACGCCGACGCTTGCGCCGCCGGCGAGGATGTTGCGCAGCACGCGCGGCCGACGGGAAGCGGCGGGGGTCGACGCGGCGGATGTGGCGGCGGCAGGTGCGGCCGTGACGGTCTGCCGCGCTGCGCCGGTCTCCCGCGCTGCGCCGGTCGCCGTCTCGGAGTCCGCGTCGGCGTCGAAGCCGAAGGCCTGGGCGGCCGCGGTGAAGGCGTCGCCCTCGAGGACGACCGTTGCGTCGTCGTTCACGCGGGAAAGACGCTCGGCCGCGCGGGGAAGCTCGCTCGCGCGGGGGAGGTCGTGCGGTGCGGCGGTGTCGCACGAGGGCATCGGGTCGTCGACCCCGTGGGATTCCTCCACCGCGGATGCCGCGACGCGGGACACCGGGATCGTGTCCTCAAGGTCCGGGAGGCGGGAGGACATCACCGTGCGGAGCGCGTCGTCTGCGTCGCCGGCCGGCTCGGCGAACATCTCGGCCAGGGAGGCCTCGGCCGCGGGGCGGGTCGGGTCGGCGTCGACCGACTCGACGCCGGCCGGGGCGTGCGCGTCGTGACGAGCGGGGGCGTGACCGTCGTGACGGCGGGCTTCGACAGGGGTCGGCAGGTGCGCTTCGTGCCGGCGGGTCTCGACGCGAGCCTCGGTGCGACCGGGCGCGGGGGCGTCGTGACGGGACGGCGCAGACTGGGCCGACTGGCGGCGGGCGCGGCGGGTGAGCGGGGCCGGCGCGGGGGCGGAGGCCGTCGCGGCGGACGCCGGAGCAGCAGACCGTGCCGAAGTGGAAGACGGTGCCGGAGCCGAGGCGGACGGTGCCGAGGCGGACGGTGCCGGAGCCGAGGCGGAGGGCGAGTCGGCTGCAGAAGACGGTGCGGAAGTCGTCGCCCCGGCGTCGTTCGTGACGAAGAACGAGGAGCCGGAGGGGGTCTGACGCGGGTCGGCGTCGGTGACGGGCGTCGACGTGCCCCCGACCGCGGGCGCGGTGCGGAGACGGTTGGAGCGTCGCGTGAGCGCGGGCGCAACCGGGGGGAGTTCAGCGGGCAAGTCGGGGTTCTCTCGGGTTGTTCAAGCTGGGGAGGGCTTGGTCACTTCGGTTGTTCGGGCAACGAAAGTAACGATCGGGTAAACACTACCGGTTCAGACCTGGGAATGCCATGAACCGGTCACCCTCCGTCATCCGGAGGAGGGTCGCCGGCGACGAGTTCGCGCAGCCGGTCGTGCACGGCGCGGCCGCCCGCGACGAACAGGGGCCGCCGGGAGTCGGTGTCGAAGCGGCTGACGACGCCGCCCGCCTCCTCGATGAGCAGCGCCCCGGCGGCGAAATCCCAGGGCTGCAGACCGCGCTCGAAGAAGCCGTCCAGGCGTCCGGCGGCGACGTAGGCGAGGTCGATGGCCGCCGACCCCATCCGGCGCAGGTCCCGAGCCATCGTCATCGCGCGGCGCACGGTCCGCAGGTCGCCGTCGTGGGTGGCCGGGTCGTAGCCGAATCCGGTGCCGAGGAGGGCGCCGGCGGGCTGCTCGGTGGTGACGGCGAGACGGATGCCGTCGAGCCACGCACCCTCGCCGGCGACGGCGGTGAAAAGCTCGTCCAGGCGGGGAGCGCAGACGGCCGCGGCGACACCGCGCCACTGCTCGGGCGTCGGCTCGCCGGCGACGACCGCGATGCTCACCGAGTAACCGGGGATGCCGTACGCGTAGTTGACCGTGCCGTCGATGGGGTCGACGACCCAGGTGTACTCCGTGGCGCCGCGCTCCGCTCCGGACTCCTCGCCGAGGAACCCGTCGCCGGGGCGCTCCCGGCGCAGGCGTCCGCGGATCAGCTCCTCCACCTCGCGGTCGGCTTCGGTGACGATGTCGGCCAGGGTGGACTTCGTCGCGGCGAGGGGGACGCCGGCCTCGCGTCGGCGGCGGGCGAGGTCGCCCGCTTCAGCGGCGATGTCCGCGGCGAGCGCGCCGAGCTCTGCAGCCGTGGTCATCGCGGAGCCTGCGGGGCCTGCGGCGCGGTCGACGGATCCTGCGGCGGTTGAGGCGGCTGTGGCGCCTGCGGCGCGGTCGACGGATCCTGCGGCGCGGTCAAGGGATCCTGCGGCGCTTGAGGCGGCTGTGGCGTCTGCGGCGCGGTCAAGGGATCCTGCGGTGCGGCGGGCGGCTCCGGCGCCGCAGCGGGCGGGGACTGCGGCGCCGCGGGCGGGGGCGGCGGGAATCCGGGCGACGGC
The DNA here is from genome assembly GCF_024971095.1 of Microbacterium neungamense. Taxonomy (NCBI): domain Bacteria; kingdom Bacillati; phylum Actinomycetota; class Actinomycetes; order Micrococcales; family Microbacteriaceae; genus Microbacterium; species Microbacterium neungamense. The sequence continues at coordinate 422,210 of NZ_CP069717.1, read as the reverse complement.
GGCCCGGCGTACGCCGACGAGGCACCGGCGAAGGTCTGCGCTTGCGGGTGCCCCGCGGTCTCGGCCGCCGGCGTCGCCGCCGGGGCGGGCGACTGCAGCGGCTGCTGCACAGCCGGGTAGGTGGGGTAGCCGGTGTAGTAGGCGTTCCAGTCCGGCGACCCGTCCGGCATCACCGGAAGCGGCGTCCGACCGTCGGCATATGTGGGCCAGGCGGCCACCGTGGGTGCCGCGGCCGGCGCGGGCTGCCGCTTGGGGGCGAACAGCGCGTTCAGCAGCGGGATCAGCGTCGTGCCGACCGCGACGAGGATCGTCACGGCGACGACGATGCGCCAGTAGAACTCGCCGTACTCGAAGGTGTGCGGGAAGGTCAGGGCGAACACCAGCAGCGCCACCAGCACGCCCAGCAGCACCAGGGTGCCGATGACGATCCCGCGCGTGAACGCGGTCACATGCCGCCGCGCGGCCTTGAGGTAGAGGCGCACGTGCAGCAGCGCCAGCTGCAGGATGCCGACCACGAGCAGGAACTGCAGGAAGCGCGCGGCCTCCAGCCCGTAGTACTCCTCCTCCGACTCCGGAAGCCAGATCTTCACCGCCCCGACGAGGAGCGCGATGATCCAGGTGATCATGCTGGTCAGCGCCAGCCAGTCCGGCCGGTTGGGCGCCAGACCGGTCTCGGCGATTGCGACACCGGCGAACGCCGCGAGCAGGAAGATGGTGAGGAACGCCCGGCCGACCAGGCCGTCCTGGTCGCCGATGAGCACCCACACCACGCACACGAACGCGGCCGCGATGAGGGCGCCGATGGCGATCCAGATCGCGCCGCGAAGCAGCAGCGAGGTGTTCGGCCGATTCGGCGCAGTGGTGGGGGCGTCAGACATGATGATCCTCTCGTCGGCGTCGTGGTCTCATCCTGCCATGCGCCGCATCCGCCGCCCGCTCGGGGCCCGGGAGCGGTGGACAACTCCGCGGAGGGCGTCGGCTAGGGAGAGCGAGTCAGCGCGCGGCGCGCTCCGAGGCCGCGGCGAACGCGGCGATGCCCGCCTTGGCGTCCTCGGTGTCGAAGGCGGCGCCGATCGTGCGGGCCTCCTCCTCCAGCTGCTCGGCGAAGCCGCGCGCCGGCTGCGACCGCACCAGACGCTTCGCCTGGCCGTAGGCATCCGTCGCCCCGGCGAGCCAGAACCGGGCGATCTCCTCGGCACGTGCGCGCACCGCATCCGCCTCGGCCGCGGCATCCGCTCCCTCCACGACCTCGGCGACGAGCCCCCACTCGCGGGCCTCGGCGGCGGTGAGCAGCCGGTCCTGCAGCACGAGCTGCAGCGCGCGGCGCTCCCCGATCGCGCGGGCGAGCTGCGCCGAGACGGACAGGTCGGGGGTGAGCCCGATGTTCGCGTAGAGGCTGCCCAGCCGCGAGCGGGCGCCCACGACGGCGTAGTCGCTGCAGAGCAGGATGCCCAGCCCTCCCCCGGCGGTCGTACCGTGGGCGGCCGCGACGACGGGGATCGCCGACGACGTCAGCGCGAGGATGCCCTCGTTGATCACGCGGGCGAAGGCCGTGATCTCCTCCCCCGAGCCCATCGTGCGCGCCATGTCGATGACGTCGCCGCCGGCGCAGAAGGCCGGGCCCGCAGCGTCGAGCAGGATGGCCTTCACGTCCGCGCGGGCGACGGCCTCGGTGGTGACGTCCCGCCACGCGTGCGCGAGCTCGGCGTTGAACGCGTTCAGCCGTGCCGGACGGTTCAGCGTGAGCCGCGCCAGTCCCTCGTCGACCGTGAACAGGATGGCGTCGCTCATGGCTCTCCCTCGATGCCGGATGCTCGAATGCCGCCGCGCGACGGGCTCGCGCGCTTCGGTGAATCCATCCTAACCGAGCGCGACGTGGCTCAGGACTCCCCGACGACCCGCGCCACGAACGCCTCCATGCGCCGACGGGTGCCGTCCAGCCGCATGTCGGCCTGCCCCGGGGCGCGCACCTCGTTCGGGGCGAGCGGGTGCGCGAGGCGCACGTTCTCGTGGCAGGACAGATCGGCGCAGATGTAGGTGCCTGCGCTGTCGCCGCGGGCCCCGCGGGCTCCGGTGCGGCGCGCGGTGAAGAGCGCCACCTGGTTGCCCGGCTGCAGCGTGTGGCAGATGTTGCACATGCCGGAGCGGGCACGGCCAGGGTCGGTGGAGCGCAGCAGGATGCCCACGGGATGCCCCTCGTGCTGCACGACCACGCACCCGCGGCGGCTGGAGACGGTGTCGCGCCAGGCGAGGAAGTCGAGGTAGTCCCAGTCGATCAGGAGGAAGTCGTGCGGCATCCCGAGCTGGGCGATCTCCTCCGGCTCGGCGTTGACGATCGACGCGCGGACGTCGGCCTCGGTGAGCGGTCGCATCGTCCCAGTCTAGGAAGGCGCGGCCGGCGCGGGTTCATCGCGCTCGCTGACGGTCGATGAACGCACGGTGCAGCGCTTCGATCTCGTCGGCGAGCTCGAGGGCGGGTCCGGTGACAGCGATCCCGGGAGCGATGACGCCGATCGGCAGCCCCGCGACCGGCCCGGGAGCCACGCCCCACGCGGCGTGCCATTCCGCGAGCTGCGCCGAACTCGCCGCGTACACGATCCGGCCGAGCCCGACCCAGGCGTGCGCCGCGCTGCACATCGGACAGTGCTCGCCGGAGGTGTAGACGGTGGCGTCTCGCCGCTCCTCGGGCGTCAGGTGCGCGGCGGCCCAGCGCGCGATCTCGAACTCCGGATGCCGGGTGCGGTCGCCGCCGGCGACCCGGTTCCGATCCTCGAAGCGGACCGTGCCGTCCGCGTCGACGAGCAGCGATCCGAACGGTTCGTCACCGGCCTCCAGCGCCTCGCGGGCGAGCTCCAGGCAGCGGCGCAGGCGCAGCAGGTCCTCGGGATCGGTGACGGGCGCGGGTGCATCGGCCATGACGGGCTCCTCTCTACTCCGCGTACATCCGCTCGATCCCGCTGGAGCTCGAGGAGGCGGCGCGCGTGGACGGGGCGTCCACATGGCGGGTGTTCTGGCAGATCATCTTCCCGCTGCTGGCGCCGATGAACGCGACGGTCGGCATCCTCACCTGCGTGTGGGCGTGGAACGACTTCATCCTGCCGCTGGTGGTGCTCACCGATCCCGGTGCGCGCACGCTGCCGCTCGCGCAGTACGTGCTGCAGGGGCAGTACAACACCGATTACACGGTCGCGTTCGCCTCGCATCTGATGGCGATGGCCCCGCTGCTGATCGTGTACATCTTCTCGCAGCGCTGGGTGATCTCCGGCGTTACGCGCGGCTCGATCAAGTAGGACGGATGCCCGGCCGGGCGCCGGCGCTGCGGGGGCCGCGGTGCCGGCGCTCGGGCGTGCGGCGACGGGCGGCGCGGGCTGTCACGGGCGGGGCCGCGGGGCGGCGCGGGCTGTCGGGGCGCGGCGGCGGGAGGTGAGGGCTGTCAGGGGCGCGGGCGGCTGGAGGTGAGGGGTGCCGCGGCGAGCAAGGGGTGCCGCGGCGGGTGCGCGGAGCCTACCGTGGTCGCATGGCACTGTTCCGGGTCGGCCGCGCCGCGGCATCCGTCGCCCTCGTCGCGGCGCTGGTGGTGCTCGCCGGATGCACGGCCGCGACGGATGCCCGGCCGCCGAGCCCCTCGCGGCCGGCCGTTCCGAGCGCGAGCGCGGAGCCGGCGCCGCCCGGCCCCACCGGCCCCACCGGCCCGGCGACGGTGATCGCGGAGGGGCTGGACGCGCCGTGGTCGATCGCGTTCCACGACGGGACGGCGCTGATCAGCGAACGCGACACGGCGCGGATCCTGGAGCTCGGCGGCGACGGCGCGGTCCGCGAGGTCGCCGTGATCGACGGCGTCGCGCCGCGGGGCGAGGGCGGACTGCTCGGCATCGCCGCGCACGAGGGCCGGCTGTACGTGTACTCCACCGGCGAGGACGGCAACCGCGTGCAGCGGTTCGAGATCCGGGGCGCGCCGGGCGCGCTGGCGCTCGGACCGGCGGAGACGCTCATCGACGGCATCCCGTCGGCGGGCATCCACAACGGCGGGCGCATCGCGTTCGGTCCCGACGGGATGCTGTACGCGACCACCGGCGATGCGGGCGACACCGGCAACGCGCAGGACCTCGACAGCGTCGCCGGGAAGATCCTGCGGCTGCGGGCGGATGGCGGCATCCCCGAGGACAACCCGTTCCCCGGGTCACCGGTGTTCAGCTACGGGCACCGGAACGCGCAGGGCATCGCGTGGAGCGCGGACGGCACGATGTACGCGAGCGAGTTCGGCCAGAACACCTGGGACGAGCTCAACGTGATCGAGGCGGGCGGGAACTACGGCTGGCCGGAGGTCGAGGGCATCGCCGGCCGGGACGGCTTCATCGACCCGGTGCAGCAGTGGACGCCGTCGGATGCCAGCCCGAGCGGGATCGCCGTCGCGGGCGGCGCGATCTACATCGCCAACCTGCGCGGCGAGCGGCTGCGGCAGGTGCCTCTGGCGGATCTGTCGACCGCGACCGAGCACCTGGTGGGCGAGCACGGCCGGCTGCGCGACGTGGTCCCGGCGCCGGACGGGTCGCTGTGGATCCTCACGAACAACACCGACGGGCGGGGCGACCCGCGGGAGGGCGACGACCGCCTGCTGCGGCTTCCGCTCGGGTGAGCGGCGGTCAGGACCGGATGCCGCGGAGCTCGGCCTGCCGCAGAGCGCGCAGCTGCTCCGCCGGCGGACGGTGGCGGCCAGGGATCGTGGAGAAGCGTCCGATCGCGCCGATCCCGGCGATGGTCGGTCGGACGAACTCGCCCTCGAACCGGACCAGGTTCATGTCGGCGAGGGCGTCCAGCCGGTGGCGCAGCCGCCGCATCCGGAACGGGCCGATCAGGGGCTCCTCGGCGAGGAGCGCCTCCGTGGTGAGCGGCTCGAGGCGGGCCAGCTCGTGATCGACCAGCACGGAGAGCACGTCGCTGAGCGCCTCCGGGAGCTCGGCGGCCCGCGCCTCGCCGCGACCGAGCTCCTCGTCGATGCTGAGATCCAGAGCCACGCGCCGCTCGAGCCGGCTGTGTGCCTGCGGGGCGCGCGTGGACGCACGCTCGTTCTCGAGCCTGTCGCTGGCCGTCATACCTGTGAGACGCGGCAGGCGCCCGTTCATTACGCGAGAACGCCCACTCCCTCCCCGGTCGTTGAGCGAGCGCAGCGAGACGAAACGCCCCGGCGGAGGGCGTTTCGTCTCGCTCCGGCGGTGCGGTTCCTGAGCCTGTCGAAGGGCGCTCGACGACCGGAAAGAGGGGCGGGAACGGCTGAAGGCCCCCGCTGGGCGGAGGCCTTCAGACATTCGGTGGCGAGTGAGGGATTCGAACCCCCGAAGCTTACGCGGCTGATTTACAGTCAGCTCCCTTTGGCCGCTCGGGCAACTCGCCAGTGCACACCCGTCCAGCTTGTTCAGCCAACCGGGGGCGCGAAGTACAAGCATACCCTCCGCGACCGGGGCGCGAGAAATCGGCGGTCAGCTGCCACGGACGCCGCGATCCGCATCCACCAGCGACTCCGGCGTGCGCAGCAGACCGCCCTCCGCACGGCATGTCGCGGCGGCGATCGCCATGGCGCGATCCAGCAGCGCCTGCCACTCGGCATCCGATCCGGGATCCCCTTCCGCGAGCCCCGCAGCGACAGCGGCGAGCGTCGCATCCCCGGCCCCGACGGTGTCCACGATCGACCCCGGGAGCTCCGCGATCGGCGCCGTGAAGACGCCGGCATCCGACTCCAGCACCGCACCCCGCGAGCCGGCGGTCGCCAGCACCGCCGAAACCCCGAGACCCCGCAGCCGCTGCCGCAGGGCGTCCAGGTCGCCGTCGTAGAGCAGCGACGCGTCGTCGGCGCCGACCTTCACCAGCGCGGCCCGGGCGGCGAGCCGCTCGAAGCCGCGGACGAACTCGTCCCGGTCGCTGAGCATGCCCGAGCGCGGGTTCGAGTCGATCGCGACGCGCGCCTCGCCGAGGGCGTCCGCCAGGGCGTCCACCTCGGCCGGGACGTCGAACGGGAAGCAGCTGATCGCGACCACACCGGCATCCGCGATCGCGGCACGCGCCTCGTCGTCGTACCGGATGCTGCGCCGCTGCGCCGCCTCGTTGAAGACGTACTCCGGTTCGCCGCTCGCCGATCGCGTGACGATCGCGCGCGACGACCCGTGCGGCGCCGGGCTCGAGATCAGCGCGACGCCGTGGTCCTTCAGGTACTCGCGGATGTGCGCGCCCGGCTCGTCGTCGCCGACCATGGCGATGAGGGTCGTCGGGACCCCGAGCCGGCGCAGGCCGACGGCGACGTTCAGCGCCGCACCGCCCACCAGCTCCCGGATGCCCGTCGCGTCGCGGATCTCGTCGATCAGGGCGTCGCCGATCACGACGGCGCTCTTCGGCTTCTCAGCGGTCATTCGCCCATTCTCGCGCAGCATCCGACCTGCGCATAACGGATGACACGGCGGCCGCCGCCCTCGCTATCCTGTTCCCACTCTGATGACGGGAGGGACCCATGTCCGACGAAGCAGTCACCCTCTTCGCCGAGTTCACGGCTCTGCGCGGCTGCACCGAGGAGGTCGACGCACTGCTGAGAGGCCTCGTCGCCGATGTGCGGCAGGAGCCGGGCAACCTGGTGTTCGACGCCTACCGCCGCACCGAGGAGCCGGACAGGTTCTTCGTGTTCGAGGTGTACCGCGATCGCGCCGCGTTCGAGGAGCACCTCGCGGCACCGTACGGCGTCCCGTTCAACAAGCGGCTGCAGGAGCTCATCATGGAGGATGCCTCGCAGCTGACCTTCCTGTCCCGCACCGCCGAGCCGTAGAACAGGGTGAGGCCCCGGATTCCGAAGAATCCGGGGCCTCACCTCACCGAAGGCGCGTCAGTTGTACGAGCCCGGGGTGATGTCGTCCGTCGAGAACGCGTCGAAGTCGACGTAGCCGAAGTCGCCCTCGGCGTACGCGCCGTCGGATGCGAAGATCCGGTTCGGGTAGCGCTCGCTCTTGGCCTCCTCGGTCGCCTCCACCGTGATGTTGCGGTACTTGGCGAGACCGGTTCCGGCCGGGATGAGCTTACCGATGATGACGTTCTCCTTGAGACCGACCAGCGGGTCGCGCTTGCCCTCCATGGCGGCCTGCGTGAGCACGCGGGTCGTCTCCTGGAAGGACGCGGCCGACAGCCAGGACTCGGTCGCCAGCGAAGCCTTGGTGATACCCATCAGCTCCGGACGGCCCGAGGCGGGGCGCTTGCCCTCGGCCACGGCCTCGCGGTTGATCTGCTGGTAGCGCTTCAGGTCGACCATCTCACCCGGCAGCAGGTTCGTGTCGCCGTGGTCGACGACCGTGACCTTGCGCAGCATCTGGCGCACGATGACCTCGATGTGCTTGTCGTGGATCGGCACACCCTGCGAGCGGTACACGCCCTGCACGCCGCCGACGAGGTACTTCTGCACCTCGCGGGCACCCATGACGCGCATGACCTCCTTCGGGTCGAGCGTGCCGACCTGGAGCGGCTGACCGACGGTGACGTGCTGGCCGTCCTCAACGAGGAGCGTCGCACGCTTCAGCACCGGGTAGACCACCTCCTCGTCGCCGTTGTCGGGCGTCAGGATGACCTTCTTCGACTTCTCGGTCTCCTCGATCGTGATGCGGCCGTCGGCCTCGGCGATCGGGGAGGCGCCCTTCGGGGTACGCGCCTCGAAGAGCTCCTGCACACGGGGCAGACCCTGGGTGATGTCGTCCGCCGACGCGGAACCACCGGTGTGGAAGGTACGCATCGTCAGCTGGGTGCCGGGCTCACCGATCGACTGGGCGGCGATGATGCCGACGGCCTCGCCGATGTCCACGGTCTTGCCAGTGGCGAGCGAGCGGCCGTAGCACTGCGCGCAGACGCCGACGGCCGAGTCGCAGGTCAGCACCGAGCGGACCTTGATGTTCTCGACACCCAGCGCGACCAGCTTGTCGATGAGCACGTCGCCCACATCGTCGCCGGCGGATGCCAGCACCTCGCCGGCCTCGTTCACCACGTCCGCGGCGAGCGTCCGGGCGAACACCGAGTTCTCCACGTTCGCGTCGCGCACCAGCTCGCCCTGCGAGTTCGGCGCGGCGATCGACAGCTCGAGGCCCTTGGTCGTGCCGCAGTCCTCCTCGCGGATGATGACATCCTGCGAGACGTCCACCAGACGACGGGTCAGGTAACCCGAGTCGGCGGTGCGCAGAGCGGTGTCGGCCAGACCCTTGCGGGTACCGTGCGTCGCGATGAAGTACTCCGCCACCGACAGACCCTCGCGGTACGAGGAGATGATCGGACGCGGGATGATCTCACCCTTCGGGTTGTTCACCAGACCGCGCATACCCGCGATGTTGCGGATCTGCAGCCAGTTACCACGGGCGCCCGAGGACACCATGCGGTTGATGGTGTTGTCAGCCGGGAAGTAGGCCTTCATCGCGGCCTGGACCTCGTCGGTCGCCTCGGTCCAGATCTTGATGAGCTCCTGACGACGCTCAGCGTCGGTGGTGAGACCCTTCTCGTACTGCGCCTGGACCTTCGCGGCCTGCTTCTCGTAGCCGGCGACGATCTCGGCCTTGTTCGGCGGGGTGAGGATGTCGCTGAGCGCGACGGTCACACCGGAACGGGTGGCCCAGTAGAAGCCGGCGTCCTTGATGCGGTCCAGCGTGGCGGCGGTCTCGACCTTCGGGTACTCCTCGGCGAGCTTGTTCACGATCTGCGACAGCTTGCTCTTGTCGGCGACGCCGCGCACGAACGGGTAGCCCTTCGGCAGCGCGTCGTTGAAGATCGCCTGGCCGAGCGAGGTGTCCACGAGGCCGTGGCGCTCGTAGCCCTCGGGGGCCTCGCCCTCGAGGAACGTCAGACCCGGGATGCGGATGCGGACCTTCGCCTGCAGGTCGAGGGTGCCCTCGTCCTTGGCGAGGATCGCCTCGGACACCGAGCCGAACACGCGGCCCTCGCCCTTCGCACCCTCCTTCAGGGTGGTCAGGTGGTGCAGGCCGATGATCATGTCCTGCGAGGGCAGGGTCACCGGGCGGCCGTCGGACGGCTTCAGGATGTTGTTCGAGGCGAGCATCAGGATGCGGGCCTCGGCCTGCGCCTCCACCGACAGCGGCAGGTGCACGGCCATCTGGTCGCCGTCGAAGTCCGCGTTGAACGCCGCGCAGACGAGCGGGTGCAGCTGGATGGCCTTGCCCTCGACGAGCTGCGGCTCGAAGGCCTGGATGCCCAGGCGGTGCAGGGTGGGGGCGCGGTTCAGCAGCACCGGGCGCTCGCGGATGATCTCCTCGAGCACGTCCCACACCTCGGGACGGGTGCGCTCGACGGCGCGCTTGGCGGCCTTGATGTTCTGCGAGTGACCGAGGTCGATGAGGCGCTTGATCACGAACGGCTTGAACAGCTCCAGCGCCATCTGCTTGGGCAGACCGCACTGGTGCAGCTTCAGCTGCGGACCCACGACGATGACCGAACGGCCCGAGTAGTCCACGCGCTTTCCGAGCAGGTTCTGACGGAAACGGCCCTGCTTGCCCTTGAGCATGTCGCTGAGCGACTTCAGGGCGCGGTTGCCGGTGCCGGTGACCGGTCGGCCGCGACGGCCGTTGTCGAACAGCGCGTCGACGGCCTCCTGCAGCATCCGCTTCTCGTTGTTCACGATGATCTCGGGGGCGCCGAGGTCGATCAGGCGACGCAGACGGTTGTTGCGGTTGATCACGCGACGGTACAGGTCGTTCAGGTCGGAGGTGGCGAAGCGGCCACCGTCCAGCTGCACCATGGGACGCAGCTCCGGCGGGATCACCGGGACGACGTCGAGCACCATGGCGGCCGGGCTCATGCCGGTCTCCAGGAACGAGTTCACGACCTTCAGGCGCTTGATCGCGCGGATCTTGCGCTGACCCTTGCCCTCGGCGATCTGCAGGCGCAGCGACTCGGCCTCGCCGGCCAGGTCGAAGGACTCGAGGCGCTTCTTGATCGCCTCGGCGCCCATGTGCGCCTCGAAGTACTGGCCGAAGCGGTCCTGCAGCTCGTGGAAGACGTCGTCCTCGGGACGCAGCGCGCCGACCTCGAGCGTGCGGAAGTCCTCCCACACGCGCTCGAGCTTGGCGATCGCCTCGTCGGCGCCCTTGCGGATCTGCGCCATCTCCTTCTCGGCGGCGTCCTTGACCTTCTTCTTCGCGTCGGCCTTGGCGCCCTCCGCCTCGAGAGCGGCGAGCTCCTCCTCCAGCTTGGCCAGGCGGGCAGCGATCTTCGCGTCGCGGCGGTCGCCGAGCGTCTTCAGCTCGAGGCGGATGTTGTTCTCCTGGGTGGCGAGGTCGCGGTGACGCGCCTCCTCGTCCACCGAGATCACCATGTAGGCGGCGAAGTAGATGACCTTCTCGAGGTCCTTCGGCGCCATGTCCAACAGGTACCCCAGGCGCGACGGGACGCCCTTGAAGTACCAGATGTGGGTGACCGGGGCGGCGAGCTCGATGTGGCCCATGCGCTCACGGCGGACGGAGCTCTTGGTGACCTCCACGCCGCAGCGCTCGCACACGATGCCCTTGAAGCGGACGCGCTTGTACTTGCCGCAGGCGCACTCCCAGTCGCGGGAGGGGCCGAAGATCTGCTCGCCGAAGAGCCCGTCCTTCTCGGGCTTCAGCGTGCGGTAGTTGATCGTCTCGGGCTTCTTGACCTCGCCGTACGACCATCCGCGGATGTCGTCAGCAGTGGCAAGGCCGATTCGAAGCTCATCGAAAGTGGTTGCGTCGAGCACTGGTTCTCCTGGGTAGAAAGTTCTCTTGAGGCCGAGGGTCAGATCTCGTCGATCGACGCGGCTTCGAAACGGCTGGAGATGTTGATGCCGAGCTCCTCCGCGGCGCGGTAGGCCTCGTCGTCGGTGTCACGGAGGTTGACCGCCGTGCCGTCGGCCGAGAGCACCTCGACGTTCAGGCAGAGCGACTGCATCTCCTTCATGAGCACCTTGAACGACTCGGGGATGCCCGGCTCCTGGATGTTCTCGCCCTTGACGATGGCCTCGTACACCTTGACGCGACCGAGGATGTCGTCGGACTTGATGGTGAGGAGCTCCTGCAGCGCGTACGCGGCACCGTAGGCCTCGAGGGCCCACACCTCCATCTCACCGAAGCGCTGGCCACCGAACTGGGCCTTACCGCCGAGCGGCTGCTGGGTGATCATCGAGTACGGGCCGGTGGAGCGCGCGTGGATCTTGTCGTCGACCAGGTGGTGGAGCTTCAGGATGTACATGTAGCCCACCGAGATCGGCGCCGGGAACGGCTCGCCGGAGCGGCCGTCGAACAGCGTCGTCTTACCGGACGAGTCGATCAGGCGCTCGCCGTCGCGGGTCGGCAGCGTGGAGTCGAGGAGACCGGCGATCTCCTCCTCGCGGGCGCCGTCGAACACCGGGGTCGCGACCTTCGTGTTGGGGGCGACGTCGTACGCCTCCTTCGGGAGCTTTTCAGCCCACTCCGGGTTGCCCTCGATCTTCCAGCCCTGCTTGGCGGCCCATCCGAGGTGGGTCTCCAGCACCTGACCGAAGTTCATGCGGCCCGGGATGCCGAGCGGGTTGAGGACCACGTCGACCGGGGTGCCGTCGGCGAGGAACGGCATGTCCTCGACCGGCAGGATCTTCGCGATGACGCCCTTGTTGCCGTGACGGCCGGCGAGCTTGTCGCCCTCGGTGATCTTGCGCTTCTGGGCGATGTAGACCACGACGCGGCGGTTCACGCCGGAGCCGAGCTCGTCGTCGCCGTCCTCGGCGTTGAACTCCTTGACCGCGATGATCGTGCCCTGCTCGCCGTGCGGCACCTTGAGGGAGGTGTCGCGCACCTCGCGGCTCTTCTCGTTGAAGATCGCGCGGAGCAGGCGCTCCTCGGCCGACAGCTCGGTCTCGCCCTTCGGCGTGACCTTGCCGACGAGGATGTCACCAGGGCGGACCTCGGCGCCGATGCGGATGATGCCGCGCTCGTCCAGGTCCTTCAGCAGCTCGGGGCTGACGTTGGGGAGGTCACGGGTGATCTCCTCCGCGCCCAGCTTGGTGTCGCGGGCGTCGACCTCGTACTCCTCGATGTGGATCGAGGAGAGGGTGTCGTCCTTCACCAGCTCCTGGCTGAGGATGATCGCGTCCTCGAAGTTGTGGCCCTCCCACGGCATGAACGCCACGAGCAGGTTCTTGCCGAGAGCGAGCTCGCCGTTCTCGGTGGCGGGGCCGTCGGCGATGACCTCGCCGACCTCGACCCGCTCGCCGGCGGAGACGATCACGCGCTGGTTGTAGGAGGTGCCCTGGTTGGAGCGGTCGAACTTGCGCAGGTGGTACTCCTGCGTGCCGCCCTCGTCGAGCATGACGACGACGCGGTCGGCGGAGACCTCGCTGACCACACCGGCCTTCTCGGCGGCGATCACGTCACCGGCGTCGATCGCGGTGTAGCCCTCCATGCCGGTTCCGACCAGCGGGGACTCCGAGCGCAGCAGCGGCACGGCCTGACGCTGCATGTTCGCGCCCATGAGCGCGCGCTGCGCGTCGTCGTGCTCGAGGAACGGCACGAGCGAGGTCGCCACCGACACCATCTGGCGCGGGGAGACGTCGATGTAGCCGATCTCCTCGGGGAGGAACAGGTCCACCTCACCGCTGCCGCCCTTGGGGCGCGCGAGCACGTGGCTCTCGCGGAAGCGGCCGTCCGCGTCGAGCGGGGCGTTCGCCTGCGCGATGTTGAACTCGACCTCCTCCGCCGCGGTCAGGTAGTCGATCTGGTCGGTGACCCGGCCGTCGACGACCTTGCGGTACGGCGTCTCGATGAAGCCGAAGGAGTTGATGCGCGCGAAGGTCGCGAGCGCACCGATCAGACCGATGTTCGGGCCTTCCGGCGTCTCGATCGGGCACATGCGGCCGTAGTGCGACGGGTGCACGTCACGGACCTCGACGCCGGCGCGGTCACGGCTCAGACCACCGGGGCCGAGGGCCGAGAGGCGGCGCTTGTTGGTCAGACCCGCGAGCGGGTTGTTCTGGTCCATGAACTGGGACAGCTGCGAGGTGCCGAAGAACTCCTTGATCGCGGCCACGACGGGGCGCACGTTGATCAGGGTCTGCGGGGTGATCGCCTCGATGTCCTGCGTGGTCATGCGCTCGCGGACGACGCGCTCCATACGGGACAGACCGGTGCGGACCTGGTTCTGGATCAGCTCGCCGACGGCGCGGATGCGGCGGTTGCCGAAGTTGTCGATGTCGTCGGTGGCGAGGCGGATCTCGGTCTTCTTGCCGCCGCGGATGCCCTCGAAGGTCTCGTCGCCGCGGTGCAGGCGCACCAGGTACTTGATGGTCGCGACGATGTCCTCGACCGTGAGCACCGACTCGGTGAGCGGGGTGTCCAGGCCCAGCTTGTGGTTGATCTTGTAGCGACCCACCTTGGCCAGGTCGTAGCGCTTCGGGTTGAAGTAGAAGTTGTCCAGCAGCGCGCGGGCGGCCTCGGCGGCGACCTGCTCACCCGGACGCAGCTTGCGGTAGATGTCGCGGAGCGCGTCATCCTTGGTGAGGATGGTGTCCTTCGCGAGGGTCTCCTCGATCGACGGGAACCCGGCGAACTCGGCGAGGATCTCCTCGCTGGTCATGCCGAGCGCCTTGAGGAAGACGGTCACGGACTGCTTGCGCTTGCGGTCGATGCGCACGCCGACCTGGTCGCGCTTGTCGATCTCGAACTCGAGCCAGGCGCCGCGGCTGGGGATGACGCGGGCGGACACGATGTCCTTGTCGCTGGTCTTGTCCGGGGTCTTGTCGAAGTAGACGCCGGGCGAGCGCACCAGCTGCGAGACGACGACGCGCTCGGAGCCGTTGATGATGAACGTGCCCTTGTCGGTCTGCAGCGGGAAGTCGCCCATGAAGACCGTCTGCGTCTTGATCTCACCGGTCTGGTGGTTCATGAACTCGGCCTCGACGTACAGCGGGGCGGCGTACGTCTTGCCGCGCTCCTTGCACTCCTCGATGGAGTACTTCTCCGGCTCGAGGTACGGGTTCGTGAACGAGAGCTGCATCGTCTCGCCGAGGTCCTCGATCGGGGAGATCTCCTCGAAGACCTCACCCAGACCGGAGATCTCGGAGACGTCGGTGCGGCCGGCGGCCTTGGCCTCGGCCACGCGCGCCTTCCAGGCGTCGTTGCCGACGAGCCAGCCGAAGGACTCGGTCTGCAGGGCGAGGAGGTCGGGGACCGTCAGCGTGTCGGAGATCTTGGCGAACGAGAGGCGGGATGCTCCGCGTCCGTTCTTGGGGGTGGTGGTGGATGTGGATGCGTTGCGAGCAGCAGCCAAGGGAATAACCTCCGTGAGCCCGGGCGGGGCTCTTCGATTCCGTGTCGTCGGTGGAGCGCGCGCTCGAATCCACCTCGCATGCACGCATCGCTCGGAGAGCGGGGCACACGACGACTGCCGACCACCATATGAGGGCAGGGAGAAACGAACGCAAAGTATCACTATAGACGCTCCGACGCGCCATGTCCACCTGGGTTCTTGACGCCGACGCCAGGTTGCGGTAACGGGCCCTCAGCCCATCGAAAGACCCTGAGCCCGTCGAAGGGTCCGACGCTTCGACAGGCTCAGCGTCCGGGCGGGGCGACGCTTCGACAGGCTCAGTGTCCGGGCGGGGCGACGCTTCGACGGGCTCAGCGTCCGATCGGACCCCTCAGTGCATCACGTTGCCGCGGCAGGCGTCGCCGGGGCTCGGCATCACGGCCTTCATGCCGGCCCGCACGTACTGTCCGTAGCTCTGCACGTGACCCTCGGTGATCATGTCGTCGTCGAATCCCGGCGGGTTCATCTCCACGTCGTCCGGCACGTCCTGACCGGAGAAGTGGCACGCCGAGTGCGCCTTGTCCCCGCCGCGGACGTCGCCGCCCTGCCCGGTGTACTCCCCCGCCATCGCCGTGCCGCTGCTGCCGAGCACGAACACCAGCGCGAGCGCAGCACCGATCGCTGTCTTGTTCATGTCGCTTCCCATCCCCAGAGGAATCCCGGGCGCGTCCCACGGCGCCCGCGCGCGGCCGATTGCCGCACAGCACCGTTCTAGACCTGCGGATGCCCAGGCACAAGGGCTTCCCGATCCCGGCCGTGCCGGCCGCTGGGCCCGTCGACGCCGTCAGGACGCGATGCCGAGTTCGTTGCCGGGGATGGACGCGAGGAGCCGGCGCGTGTACGGGTCGCGGGGGTTCGTGAAGATCTCCTCAGAGCTCGCCGCCTCCACCAGCGCGCCGTCCTTCATCACGCAGACGTAGTCGCTGATCAGACGCACCACGGCGAGGTCGTGCGAGATGAACAGGTAGCTCAGCCCGTACTCGCGCTGGAGGTCGCCGAGGAGGGTGAGGATCTGCGCCTGCACCAGCACGTCCAGCGCCGACACCGGCTCGTCGCAGACCACCAGGTCGGGCGAGAGCGCCAGCGCCCGGGCGATCGCCACCCGCTGACGCTGCCCGCCGGACAGCTCGGACGGGTACCGCTGCAGCATCGACTGCGGCAGCGCGACGTCGTCGAGCAGCTGCCGCACGCGCGCACGCCGCTCGGCCCGGCTGCCCCGCTTGTAGAACTCCAGCGGCTCGGCGATCAGCCGCTCGATCGTGAACATCGGGTTCAGGCTGGAGTACGGGTCCTGGAACACCGGCTGCACGCGCTGGCGGAAGTCGCGGGTCTGCGCCCGGTCGAGGGCGAAGATGTCGCGGCCCTCGAAACGGATGCTGCCGGCGGTCGGCTCGATCAGCTTCAGCAGCATCCGTGCCGTGGTGGTCTTCCCGGAGCCGGACTCCCCCACGATCGCCACCGTCTCGCCGCGCGGGATCGCGAGCGAGACGTCGTCGACGGCCACGAAGTCCTCGCCGCGGCCGCGGACCGGGTACACCTTGCGGAGGTTCTCGATCTCGACGATGTTGTCCGAACTGCCGGACGCCGAGCCGCCGGACGCCGAGCCGCCGGACGCTGTGCCGTCGGACGCTGAGCCCGTCGAAGCGTCCCCCGCGTCTGCGGGGCGCCGGTACGCCTCCGGCCGCAGGCGCACGGCGGCGATCGACGGGGCGGCCTTCACCAGGCTCTGGGTGTACGGATGCTGCGGGTCGTCGAGGATCCGCCGCGCCGGGCCCTGCTCGACCACGCGGCCGCGGTGCATCACCACCACGCGCTGGGCGCGTTCGGCGGCGAGGCCGAGGTCGTGCGTGATCAGCAGCACCGCCGTGCCGAGGTCGCGGGTCATCGTCGCGAGCTGGTCGAGGATGGTGCGCTGCACGGTGACGTCCAGGGCGCTGGTCGGCTCGTCGGCGATGAGCAGCCGCGGCCGGCAGGCCAGGCCGATCGCGATCAGCGCCCGCTGCCGCAGACCGCCGGACAGCTCGTGCGGGTACTGCTTCGCCCGCCGCTCCGGGTCGGGCAGGCCCGCGGCGGCGAGCGCCTCGATCACCTTCTCGTGCACGTTCTGCCGGTTCGCGAGGCCGTGCGCCAGCAGCGTCTCGGCGACCTGCGTGCCGATCTTCGCCACCGGGTTGAGGTTCGACATCGGGTCCTGCGGGACCATCCCGATGTCGCGGCCGCGGATGCTGCGCAGCTCGCTCTCCGGAATGCCGACGAGCTCGCGCCCGTCCAGACGGATGCTGCCGCCGGCGACCCGCCCGCCCGAGGCGAGCAGTCCGATCACGGCCATCGCGGTGGTGGACTTGCCCGACCCGGACTCGCCCACGATCGCGACCGTCTCGCCGGGGGCGATCTCCAGATCGACGCCCTCGACGGCGTGCACCACGCCGTCGATCGTGGTGAAGTCCACGGCCAGATCGCTCACCTGCAGCAGCGGCTGCGCGGTCACGGTGTCGCGCTCGCTCATCTCTGCGCCTCCTCCTCGCGCGCTCATCGCGCCCTCGTCCGCGGGTCCATCGCCTCGCGCAGCGCCTCGCCGAACAGGGTGAAGCCCAGGGCGGTGACCGCGATGCAGATGCCGGGCAGGAACGCCAGCCACGGGGCGATCGCCAGCTCGCTCTGGGCGTAGGTCAGCATCCGTCCCCACTCCGCCGTCTCGGGACGCCCGCCGCCGAGACCGAGGAACGACAGCGCCGCCGCGTCGATGACCGCGGTGGCGAGGGTCAGCGTGCCCTGCACGATGACCGGGCCGATCGCGTTCGGCAGCACGTGCGTCATCGTGATCGCGCCGCGGCCGAGACCCAGGGTCTGCGCCGACAGCACGTACTCGGAGGTGCGCTGCTGCAGCATCGACGCGCGCAGCAGGCGGGCGAAGATCGGCACCTGCGAGGCGCCGATCGCGATCATCACCGCGGACGGCGTCTGGCCGAGGATCGCCGCGATCGACACCGCGAGCAGCAGGTTCGGCACCGACAGGATGATGTCCACGAGGCGCATGATGAGGGTGTCCACCCAGCCGCCGAACGTGCCGGCGAGCAGGCCCAGCAGCATCCCGCCGACGAGGCCGAAGGCGGTCGAGACGACGCCGACCATGAGCGACGCCTGCGCGCCCCAGATGAGCTTGGAGAGCACGTCGCCGCCGAAGCGGTCGAGGCCGAGGGGGAACTCCGGCAGCTCCCCGGGCCCGGGGATGTGCGTCGGGGTGATGTCGCTGGCGCCGGGCAGCGCGGTCTCCGGGTACGGGGCGATCAGCGGCGCGAGCGCCGCGACCAGCAGGAACACGCCGACGATGGCGGCTCCGATCCACGCGGTGGGGTTGCGGCGGATGCGGCGGAACACGTCCCGCCAGAAGCCGCCCGGTCCCTTCTTCAGGCCGGCCTGCGCCACCGCGACGGTGTCGACGACCTCGCCCTCGGCCATGGGCCCCTGGGCCGGTGGGAGGACTGCGCTCATCACTGCACCCTCACTCTCGGGTCGATCAGGCTGTACGAGATGTCCACCGCGAGGTTGATCAGCGCGTACGCGATCGCGATGAAGATGATGAAGCCCTGCAGCACCGGGAAGTCGCGCGCGAAGATCGCCCGCGCCAGGAACGATCCGATGCCGGGGAAGGCGAACACCGTCTCGGTGAGCACCGCCCCCGAGATCAGCAGGCCGGTCTGCAGGCCGATCGTGGTGATCACCGGCAGCATGGCGTTGCGCAGGATGAACCGGCTGCGCAGGGTGCTCTGGGTCACGCCCTTGGCCTTGCCGGTGCGGACGTAGTCGGCGTTCTGCACCTCCAGCACGCTGGCGCGCGTGATCCGCACGATGATCGCCAGCGGGATGGTGCCGAGGGCGAGCGCCGGCAGGACGAGGTGCAGGATCGCGTCCCACGCGGCGTCGAACTCTCCGGTGATGATGCCGTCCCAGACGTAGAACCCGGTGACGTGCGTGGCGTCGATGCGCGGGTTCTGCCGGCCGTCCGACGGCAGCCAGCCCAGCTCCACCGCGAACACGTACTTCAGGATGAACGCCAGGAAGAACACCGGGATCGTGATGCCGACCAGGCTCAGCACCACCGCGGAGTGGTCGCTGAACCTGCCGTGCCGGCGCGCGGCCCAGTATCCGAGGGGGATGCCCACGCCGACGGCGAAGATCAGCGCGAGCACGCTGAGCTCGATCGTCGCCGGGAAGCGGCGGAAGAACTCCTCCACGACGGGGCGCGAGGTCACGATCGACGCGCCGAAGTCGCCCTGCAGCAGCCGTCCGATCCACGTGACGTACTGCTCGATCAGGGGCCGGTCGAAGCCGTAGAGCCGATTGACCCGCTCCACGGCATCCGGCGTCGCCTTCTCGCCGAGAAGCGCGACCGCGGGGCCGCCGGGCAGGGCCCTGACCCACGCGAACAGGAGGATGCTCAGGCCGAAGAGGGTGGGGATGAGGAACAGCAGTCGCCTGCCGATGGTGCGCAGCACGAAGTATCTCCGATCGTCGCCACGGTCCCCTCTCCCGGCCGGAAGGCGACCGGGAGAGGGACGCGGCCGGGCATCACTCGGTCAGGACGATGTCCGTGAACACCTCGTCGTTCACCGGGCTCGCCGGGTAGCTCTTCACCCGCGGCGAGAACGCCAGGGTCGGAGCCGGGTGGGCGAGCGGAACGCCCGGGATGAACTGCGCGACGTCCTCGTTGATCTCCTCGTACAGCGGGGTCTGCTCCTCCAGGCTCGAGATGCCCCGGGCCTCGGTCAGCTTCTGGAACAGCTCCGGGTTGTCGAAGCCCCACTCGGAGCTGGGCTGCCCGAAGAAGACGCCGACGAAGTTGTCGGTGTCGTTGTAGTCGCCGGTCCAGCCGAGCAGGTGGATGCCGTGGTCGGGGGTGCCGGTGATCTTGTCCAGGTAGTCCGGGCTCCAGGCATCCGTCTCCGGCGTGATCTGCACCCCGACCTCCTCGAGCTGCTTCGAGAGGACGGTGAAGATCTGCTCCGGGTTCGGCATGTACGGACGCGACACGTTGACCGGGTAGTTGAAGGTCAGGCTGAGCGGGTTCTCGGCGGTGAAGCCGGCCTCCGCGAGGAGAGCCTTGGCCTTCTCCGGGTCGTACTCGTACGTGGTCACGTCGGGGTTGTAGCCGTTGACGACCTCGGGGACGAACTGCGTCGCCTTCTGCGTGCCCTCAGGGAGCACCTGCTTGATCAGCGCGTCCTTGTCGATCGCGTGCGACAGCGCCTGCCGGACGCGGATGTCCTGCAGCTCCGGGACGGCCTGGTTGAAGCCGAGGTACAGGATCGTGAACGGCGGGCGGGACACCATCGTGAACCCGGCCTCCTCGAGCGCCTTGGTGTCGGCCGGGCCGACCAGGTCGTAGCCGTCGATGTCGCCGGCCTCGAGCGCCTGCCGGCGGGCGGTGGGCTCGCCGATCACCCGGAAGATGATCTCCTCGATCTGGCCCTGCTCGCCCCAGTAGTCCTCGTAGGCGGTCAGCGTGACGTTCTCGCCCGTGCTCCACGACTCGAACTTGAACGGGCCGGTGCCGACCGGGTGCGCCTTGGCGTACTCGGAGAGCACGGGCGCCTCGGCGGTGCCGCCCACCTCGTCGGCGCCGAACTCCTTCAGCGCGGACGGGCTCTGCATGCCGAACGCCGGCAGCGACAGGGAGGCCACGAACCCCGCGAACGGCTTGTTCAGCTCGATCGTCACCGAGTGCTCGCCGTCGGGCGTACAGGACTTGTAGACGGCGTCGGCCGGGTTGGAGGCGTAGCCCTTGAACAGCTTGTTGTAGTAGTAGCCGAGCGCCTCGGAGGCCAGCAGCCCGGTCCAGTTGTACCAGCGGTCGAAGTTGTAGCAGACGGCCTCGGCGTTGAACGGGGTGCCGTCGTGGAAGGTGACGCCCTCTTTCAGGGTGAAGGTGTGGGTCATGCCGTCCTCGGACGACTCCCACTCCTCGGCGAGCAGCGGGGCCGGGTCGGCCGTGCCGGGCTTGGTGCCGACCAGGCCCTCGAAGATCTGGCGGGAGACGCGGAACGTCTCGCCGTCCTGGGCGATGGCGGGGTCGAGGCTGGCCGGGTCCGCGGATGCCGCGAACACGAAGGTCGTGTCGACCTCGGCGGCGCCCTCGTCGCCGTTGTCGTCGTCGCGCTGGCTCGCGACGCATCCGGACAGCAGCATCGCCGCGACGGCGGCTCCGGCGACGGCGATCAGCCGTCCCCGACGCGTGGGTGAGTAGTGCATGGTGTGCCTTCCCTTGAACGCTTCATTGCGCGCATCGGATGCGGCGTCGCATCCGCACACGTGATGAAATCGACGCTACCCACGACCGCGTGACATTCCAACTCACCACGGTTGCGATCCGGTATCGGCTTCCGCGCTCCCCGGTCCCTCCCCGGCCGTCCCGGGCACTCCCGGTCGTTGAGCGAGGACGGCGAAGCCGACCGAGACGAAACGCCCCGCCCCCGCCGACCCCGCCCTTCCGCGTACCCTCATCTCATGGGACGAGCACGCGGCCGGGACGCCGAGCACCCCCGCATCCGCCTCGATCATGGCGGCGTCGTCGAGATCGCCCCGTCCGAGTTCACCCGCGGCTTCGAGCTGATCGTCGACGGCACGCCCCAGTCGCACGTCGACCTCGACGACCCGACGCACCTGCATTTCGAGTACATCGTCCGGATGGGCGCGGTGATCGACCAGCTCGGCGAGCCCGGGCAACCGCTCACCGCGGTGCACCTCGGCGCCGGAGCGCTCACGCTCCCCCGTTACATCGAGGCGACCCGCCCCGGTTCGCGGCAGCAGGTGATCGAGCTCGAGGCCCCGCTCGTGCAGCTGGTGCGCGAGGAGCTCCCCCTGCCGCGGGGCGCGGCCATCCGCACCCGCATCGGCGACGCCCGCGAGGGTTTGAAGCGCCTGCCGCCCGCGCTGAAGGGGCGGTGCGATCTCGTCGTCTCGGACGTCTACTCCGGGGCGCGGACACCCGCGCACCTGACCAGCGTCGAGTTCTACCGCGAGCTGTCCGCGCTCCTCGCGCCGCCCGGCGTGCTGCTCGTGAACGTCGCCGACGGACCCGGCCTCGCCTTCGCGCGCCGCCAGGTCGCGACCGTGGCGGCGGTGTTCTCCGACGTGGCGCTGCTCGCCGACACCCAGGTCCTCAAGGGGCGTCGGTTCGGGAACCTCGTCATCGCGGCATCCGCCACATCGCTGCCGACCGCGTGGCTGCCGCGGATGCTCGCCGCCGGGCCGCACCCGGCGAAGATCGCGCAGGGTGACGAGATCGCGGCGTTCGCCGAGGGAGCGCGCATCGTCACGGATGCGGATGCCGTGGACTCGCCGCGACCGGACGCCTCGGTGTTCCTGCGCTGAGCCGCCGGAGCGCCCGGGGGCGTGACGCGGGAGACGGCGGATGCGGCACGCGCCGGGCGTGCCTCAGAGGGTTCCCGGGTCGGCCAGGCAGACTGGAAAGGACGTCGCGGAGAGAGGAGCCACCGGTCATGGGTTTCATCAAGGGTTACGACCCCGAGACGCTTCGTGAACTGGTGGACCCCCGGGAGTGCGCCGACCGGCTGGCCGAGATCGAGCAGCAGCGCAGCATCCCCGCCCTGCTGGAGCGCGTCTGGCTGCTGAAGGTGCTCGGCCGCCTGGACGACGCGCTCGTGCTGGCCGAGGAGACCGTGCGGCAGGCGCGCATGGCCGGCACCCGGAAGGATGTGCTCCGGGCCAGGGTGCTGCACGCGACCGTGCTGCAGTACCGCGGCGCCCACGCCGCCGCCGAGCAGGAGCTGGCGACGTGCGCGAACGAGGCCGAGGGACAGCGCTGGGCCGGCATCGCCGCGTTCGCCCACCAGCACCATGGCAAGAACGCGTACGACGCCGGCGACTACGAGCAGGCGCGCGAGAGCTTCAAGCGCTGGCTGTTCCTGCGCCGCGAGTCCGGTGCGGACGACAGCGAGCTGGAGACCGCGCTGCTCGCGATCGAGGCCGTGGAGCGGCGCCGCACGTCCGAGCCCGTCAGCGTCTGACACCCTTTGCCCCCGCTCGCTTCCCCGGTCGCCGAGCGAGCAGCGTTTCCCGGTCGTTGAGCGAGCACCGCCGCCGGGAGAATCCCGCATTCCCCAGCACCCTCCGCGGTGCGATTTCCTCCTCGCGACGCCGAGCGCGATCACCGCCAGGAGAATCCTGCGCCCCACAGCCCCCTCCGCCGTGCGGTTTCCTCCCGGCGGCATCCGCTCCGCCGCGCACCCGGGCCTCTCCTCGCCGTCGTTGAGCAAGCGCGCCGCAGGCGGAGCGAGACGAAACGCGCCCGATGTCGGAGATCCGTTCTAGTCTGAGCGCATGGCAGATCTGGACCGGGTGCGCGTCTGGGGCGAGGCACTGATCAGGCTCCACCTCGACGAGTCCTGGTCGTTCGGCTTCGACCACGCCAAGCGCCGGGCCGGTGCCTGCCACTACCAGACCAAGACGATCACCGTCTCCCGCTACCTCGCCGCCCGGTTCGACGACGACGAGATCCACCAGGTGCTGCTGCACGAGGTCGCCCATGCGCTCGCCGGTCATGCCGCCGCACACGGTCCCGCGTGGAGGCGGGTGGCCCGCGAGCTGGGCTACGTCGGCGGAACGACCCACACCGGGGAGACGGCGGTGGAGCTCGCGCCGTGGATCGGTCGCTGCCCGGCGGGCCACATCGCGTACCGGCATCGCCGTCCCACGCGTGCCACGTCGTGCGCCAAGTGCTCGCGGCGCTTCGACCAGCGCTACCTGTTCGAGTGGACCCGCCGCGAGATCACGCCGGCCGACCGACTCGCCGCCATGCGTCCACGCTGACCTTCTCCCCGAGGCGGCACCGCCGCCCGCCCGCAGCCACAATGTGTCACGTCCGACCACTGCGGACAGCCGAAACCGACCGATGGCGCCACAATGTGGCGGGGAACCGGCCGCGCGCCGTCAGGGCGTGGGAGCGGTGGCCGACCTGCGGCGGACGACGGATGCCAGGGCCCGCCACCCGAGCAGGAGCACCGCGAGCGTGAGCGTCGCCACGATGACGAACGGCAACTGCGCCGTGGCGCCGGATGCCAGCCGCAGCAGCATCCCGCCGACGACGGTGACGACCCACACGACGGCGCCCCACCTCAACGACCAGGGTCGGCGCGGGCGCCCCGGCAGGAGCGCGGCCAGGAGGTGCCCCGCGGCGAGCGCGGCCAGGAACGGCCAGGCGGTGAGGAGGAATCCCGACGGATCCTCGGCGTGAGATGCTCGCCCGATCACGGCGAACACGAGGACGAGGGCGGCGTCGACGATGAGCGCGGGGAGGTACCTCATAGCGCTGACCCTACGCCGCGGCATCCGGGAACGTCGGCGGCGCGCGAGCGATCAGGCGAAAGCGACGAAGACGCCGTCCCGCAGCACGGGTACCGCGTCGACCGCGTCCAGTTCCGCCGCCTGCGCGACGGTGACGGGATGGATGCCGGCGTCCGCCATCCGCTCCGTGGACGGAACGCCCTCGGCGAGCTCCCTGCCGGAGCCGCCGGCTGACAGCAGGTGCCGCAGCGCGCGCCGCAGTGCCCGGAACGACTCGGATGCGGCGGCGGCCTCCGGCGAGCTGTGGTCGATGCCGAGATCCGACAGCGCGGCGATCACCGCTCCAGCGCCGAGCTGGTCCTCCACCGCGAAGCGGAGCGTGTCGTCCGGTGCGCGTTCTCCGGCCGCGATGACGGCGACCGATGTGCGGGCACCGCGGCGCTCCTGCTCGGCCATCACCGCGCGAGCCGTCGCCGCCGCGTTGCGGAGCGAGCCGAGCAGCACCGTCCCGGCATCCGCTGCGGCCGCGACGGCGGCACCGTTGATCGACCACGGGATCGCAGCCTCGAGCTCGACGGTGCCGCCTGCGGCGACGAGGTCGGCGACCGTCGACGAGAACCGCAGCACGTCGACGACCACGACGACGTCGGCCGGAGCGAGCCGGGCGAGGCCCTCGGCGCCCCATTCGAAGCGCACCTGATACGTGGACTGGTCGAACGGGGACGGCATCCGTCCAGCCTATGCGCGGATCCCCGCGAGGAAGGGAACCCGCCCGGGCATGCGCGTCGGGGCGGATGCGGGAATCTCCCCGCGACCAGGACGTCCCCCGCCGCAGGGAGAAGAACGCACCCCGCCGGGCATCCGCAGGTGCGGGAACCTCCCCGCGACGAGGGAACCCGGCCCCGCCCGCGGCCCACCCGCCTCAGTCCGCGGCGAGCGCCTCCACCGGCGATACCCGCGTGGCGAGGCGGGTCGGGGTGACCGCGGCGACCACGGTGAGCACGGCGGTCGCGGCGACGATCACCGCCACCGGAATCCAGGGCACCGCCGGCAGCACGAGTCCGGCGGGCTGGAACTCCGGCAGCGTCGGCACCGACCCGAGCAGCGACTGCGCCGCGATCCAGCCGTACGCGATTCCGAGCACGAGCCCGGTGAGGGTCGACGCCAGGGTGATGTGCAGCGCCTCGAGCAGCACCATCCGGCGCACCTGCCCCGCGGTGAGGCCGATCGCCCGCAGCAGCCCGAGCTCCCGCTTGCGCTGCACCACCCCGATGGTGAGCAGGTTCACCAGCCCGACCGAGGCGATCACGGCCGACACCGCGACGAGCACCATCATCACCGAGGCGAACCCGTCCATCGGCGCGATGAACGCCTGTGCCATCTCGTCGGACGACATCTGCCCCTCCATCTGCCCCATCATCAGCGCCTTCGTCGTCTCCAGCGCCACCGCGAACATCGTGACGAGCGTGACGCCCATCACGACGCCGATGGCCATCCGGCTCGAGCGCTCGGGGTGACGCAGGGCGTTCTCGGCAGCCAGGCGCGCGGTCGCGCTGTCGCCGAGCATCCGTCCGACCAGGCGCAGCACCGGCGGCATCACGAGCACCGCGCCGGTCGCCAGGCCGGTGAACGACAGGATGCCGCCGAAGAACGCGACCACGACGCCGAGCGGCGTCACAAGGCCGAGCGCCATCCCCGCCGCGAGCAGGCCGATGCCCAGCAGCAGCAGGATGAGGGCACCGACGTGACGGGCCGGGCGGGTGGCGACCTCCTCGTGCGAGCGCTCCACCGAGCCGCCCAGCGCCTGCAGCGGCGTGACCGTCAGCACGCGGCGCGACCCGACCCAGGCCGCCAGCCAGGTGGTGACGGCGACGCCGACGACGGGCAGCACGAGCGCCGGCTGGGCGAGGGTGAACGTATCCGGGGTCCGCTCGAGCAGCCGCTCCCCCACGAGCACCCCGAGGGCCGAGAGGCCGAGACCGGATGCCAGCCCGACGGCTGCGCCGATGATCCCGACGACGAAGCCCTGCCCGGCGACCTCGCTGCGCTGCGACCGTGCGGATGCCCCGATCAGGCGCATCAGCGCGATGCGGCGCGTCCGTCCGGCGATGATCGTGGAGAAGGTGTTCGCGGTGACGATCGCCGCGACGTACATCGCGACTCCGGTGAGCAGCACGGACAGGATCGCGACGACCGCGGCGAGCGTCCCGCTGTCGCCGATGAACGGGTCGGACTTCAGCAGGTCGCCCGTGTAGACGGTGACCTCGACGAGGAACACGCCGAACGCGGAGGCCAGCGCGGCGACGAGGATGCTGGCACCCATGCCGCGATCACGCAGCCACGCCAGCCGCGCCGGCCGGGGGCGCTCGAGGATCGCCTCGGCCACCAGCGCGGTCACGCCGCCACCTCCGCCGCGAGCATGTACGAGGCGATCTGCTCCGCGGTCTGCCGCGGGTGGTCGGCCACGATCCGGCCGTCGCCGAGGAACAGCACGCGGTCCGCGTGACTCGCGGCGATGGCGTCGTGGGTGACCATCGCGATCGACTGCCCGTGGTCACGGCTGGCCGCGGCGAGGAGCTTCAGCACCTCGCGTCCGGTCGCGGAGTCGAGGTTGCCGGTGGGCTCGTCGGCGAAGACGAGGTCGGGCGCGGTGGCGAGGGCGCGGGCGATCGCGACCCGCTGCTGCTGCCCGCCGGACAGCTGGTGCGGGCGGTGCCTCAGCCGGGCGCCCAGGCCGAGCGTATCGACGAGGTCGTCGATCCGCGCCCGCTCGATCGCGCTCGGTCGGCGGCCGTCGAGCTCGAACGGCAGCAGGATGTTCCCCAGCACGTCGAGGGTCGGCACGAGGTTGAAGGCCTGGAAGATGAACCCCACGCGGCGGCGGCGAAGGATCGTCATGTCCAGGTCGCCGAGGCCGGTGATCTCGGTGTCGCCGATCCACACCCGCCCCTCGGTGGGGGCGTCGAGCCCGGCCATGATGTGCATGAGCGTGGACTTGCCCGAACCGGACGGCCCCATGATCGCGGTGAACTGGCCCCGGCGGATGCCGACGCTGACGTCGTCGAGCGCCCGCACCCCCGCATCGCCGGTGCCGTAGGTCTTGGTGAGGTGCTGGACGCGGGCGGCGAGCCCGAGGCCCGAGGTCGTGATCTCCATGCCTCCGACGCTATTTTCCAGGCCCCGCCCGACACATCGCCCCGGGGATGCATCCGTCGTACATCCGCAGGATGATCATCCCCCTCGTGACGCCGCCCCGCATCCACATGAACAGCCACATCGTGTCGCGTTCCGCAGGTGCCCGCCACGGCAACCCACCCGAACGGACACATTGTGTCCCGATCGGCGGGTGACCTTCGCAACCCACCCGAAGCGACACATTGTGTCCCGATCGGCGGGTGCCGGGCGTGACAACCAGCAGGAAGGGACACAATGTGTCGTGTCTGGGGGGTCAGGCCAGTCCGTGCTCGAAGGCGAAGACGACCAGCTGCACGCGGTCGCGCAGTGCCAGCTTGGTGAGGATGCGGGAGATGTGGGTCTTCACGGTCGCCTCGCTGAGGAACTCGCGCGCCGCGATCTCGGCGTTCGACAGGCCGCGCGCCGCGAGGGCGAAGATCTCGCGCTCCCGATCGGTGAGGTCGGCGTACTCCGGCGGAACCGGCGTCGTCTGCGCCGTGAAGTGCGCGAACAGCTCGCGGGTGGCGGATGCCGCGATCACGCTCGATCCGGCGTGCACCGTGCGGATCGCGGCGAGCAGGAACTCCGGGTCGGCGTCCTTGAGCAGGAAGCCGCTCGCACCCTGCTGGATCGCCCGCGCCGCCGACTCGTCGAGGTCGAAGGTCGTGAGCATCACGATCCGGGGCGCATCGGGGGCGGCGAGGATGCGGGAGGTCGCGGTGAGGCCGTCCATCACCGGCATCCGGATGTCCATGAGCACCACATCCGGCCGGGTCGCCGCGACCACGCCGAGCGCCTCCTGCCCGTCCCCGGCCTCGCCGACGACGTCCATGTCGGGTTGGGACGCCACGAGCATCCGGACGCCGGCACGGAACAGCGCCTGGTCGTCCACGAGCACGACCCTGATCATGCGTTCCTCCTGCTGCGGCGCGGCAGCGCCCTCGATGGTGTATCCCGGCGCGACAGTGCGCGCGGTGCGGCTCGACGGCGCCGCGGACGGTCGACGGCCGCGGTCATGGCC
Organism: Microbacterium neungamense; assembly: GCF_024971095.1. NCBI lineage: Bacteria > Bacillati > Actinomycetota > Actinomycetes > Micrococcales > Microbacteriaceae > Microbacterium > Microbacterium neungamense. Next base: position 394,390 of record NZ_CP069717.1, on the reverse strand, counting down.
CGACCGGCGGCACGATGGGTAGCGTGGCGCGGACGATGAACCGCCCGGCATCCCTCCCCGCCGTCAGCGTACCGCCCACGAGCTGCGCGCGTTCCCGCATGCCGATCAGCCCGTGGCCGCCCGGCGCCGGCGCGGCGGATCCGGCCACCCCGTTCGCCACCTCCAGGTCCACCCGGTCCGGCCACCACGACAGTCGCACGTCGACGTCGCCGGTCCCGTGCCGGAGGGCGTTCGTCAGCGCCTCCTGCAGGATGCGGTACACCGCCAGCTGGATCGCCCCGGGCGGCTCGCCGGGAGGGGTCGGGGCGACCGTGACCCGCGGCTCGACGCCGGCTTGCCGCACCTGCGCGAACAGCGCCTCGAGGTCGGCCAGCGTCGGCTGCGGGCCGTCGCCCTGGCGGTGGCGGAGCTGGGTGAGCAGCATCCGCACGTCCGACAGCGCCCCGCGCGCCGTCTGTGCGATGGTGCCGAGCGCTTCGGACGCGACGGCGGGGTCGGATGCCGCGGCGTACCGCGCCCCGTCGGCCTGGGCGATCACGGCGGCGAGCGAGTGCGCCACGACGTCGTGCATGTCGCGGGCGATGCGCACCCGCTCCTGCTCCTCGGCGGCGACCGTCTCCGCGCGCAGCTGGGCCTCGCGGGTGGCGCGGCCGCGCAGCACGACGCGCCAGAGCACGCCGGCTCCCCAGGACAGCACCAGTGCGAGGACGGCGCTGGTGCCGATCAGCCCGCCGACGGTCACCAGGCGCAGCCCGGTCGTGGTGTCGACCACCGTCGGCCCGAACTGCAGCAGCGCGATGTAGAAGCCGGCGATCACGCCGCCGGCGACCGCCGACCCGGCACCGACCCACATCAGCGTGCGGCTGCCCCAGGCGGCCGTGGCGAAGAGCACGCCGAACACGGCGATGTCGAACACGGCGGCGGGGAAACCGCAGGCCATCTGCACGATCGCCGCACCCCAGGCGATGAGCAGCGCCAGGCTCGGCGAGGTCCGGCTGATCGCCGCGGCGCCCCACATCACAGCGCCGACGAGCACGAACAGGGCGATCGCGACGCTCTCCGGCGCGACCCATGCGCTGGGCGAGCCGACGGCGAAGGCGAACGACAGCGGCATCGTGATCGCGAAGCCGAGCACGCTGCCGACGATGTCGAGCACGAGCCAGACGCGGGGGACGGAGCGGATCACTCCCCCACGCTACGGGAGCGTCGCGCGGCCCGGCATCCGTCGCGAGATGTATCCCGGTCCGCGGATCCGCACCCGCGGCGGGCCCGAGCGGATCAGCCCCGGCGATTCAGACCCGGGCGAGGATCTCCCCGTGCGGCAGCAGGAACCAGCCGTCGTCGTGCCCCGCCCAGGCGCGCCAGCCGGCGCTGATCCGCCGCAGATCGGCGGTGCCGGCCAGTCCGGTGTCGACCAGCTGCCGCGCCAGCGCCGACTCCAGGATGCGGTCGGCCCACATCCCGCCCCACCACGCCCGCTCCTCCGGCGTGGCGTACAGCCAGGTGGAGGCGGATGCCGTGACGTCGGCGAGCCCGGCGGCGTGCGCCGGGGAGAGCAGCCGGCGCCCGGCATCCGGCTCCCCGCCGTTGGCGCGTGCCGCCGCCTGGTAGAGCCGCATCCACTCGTCGAGTTCGGGCAGCAGCGGGTACCAGAGGAAGCCGGCGTAGTCGGCGTCGCGCGCGGCGACGAGCCCGCCGGGGCGGACGACGCGGGCCATCTCCCGCAGCGCCTGCACCGGATCGCCGACGTGCTGCAGCACCTGGTGCGCGTGGGCGATGTCGAAGGCGTCATCGGGGAAGCCGAGCGCGTGCACGTCCGCCACGGCGAACGCGATGTTGGTCGTGCCGGTCCGGGCGGCGAGCGCCTGCGACAGCGACAGCGCCTGGGCGTCGATCTCGGTCGCGGTGACGTGCGCCACGCGGGAGGCGAAGTCGATCGTGATCGTGCCGGGACCGGCGCCGACGTCGAGCAGCCGCTGGTCGGGGGCGAGGTGCGGCGCGAGATAGGCCGCGGAGTTCGCGATCGTCCGATTGCTGTGCGAGCGGAGCACCGAGTCGTGGTGTCCGTGGGTGTAGACGGCCATGCGGCCAGTCTGTCAGGCGGCGTGGCCTGCGGATGCGGACGGGCAGCGGTTCAGTCCGTCCGGCGCAGCTCCGACACCAGCCGGCGGACGGCCTCCCGGTCGGGCTTGCCGGAGGGCAGGGCCGCCAGCTCGTCGACGAGGATGAGCCGGGCGGGCCGGGCGTGCCGGCCGATCTCGGCCGCCACGGCGTCGCGGGCGCGTTCGAGCTGCTCGGCCTCGCTGCGCCGGAGCTCCTCGCCGCGCGCGGCGACGATCACGGACGCCTCGCCCCACCGCGGATCCGGGATGCCGACGACGACCGCGCCGGCGAACCCGGGGATGCGCCGGACGATCCGCTCCACCCGGTCGAGGGAGACGTTGATGCCACCGGAGACGATGACGTTGTCGGCGCGGCCGTGTACACGGACGACGCCGTCCTCGACGAGTCCGAGGTCGCCGGTGCGGTACCACCGGGTGCCGTCCGCGTCGCGGAGGAAGACGCGCGCGGTCAGCTCCTCGTCGCCGAGGTATCCGTCCGCGAGCATCGGCCCGCTGATCCGCAGTTCGCCGTCGACCGCCCGCACGGTGACGCCGTCCAGCGGGAGGCCGTCGTACACGCATCCGCCGCTCGTCTCGCTCGACCCGTACGTGCGCACCAGGCGGATGCCGGCGTCCGCCGCCCGATCGCGCAACGGCTCCGGCAGCGCCTGCCCGCCGACGAGCACGGCCCGGTACGCCCGCAGGGCGTCGAGGACGCCGGTATCCTCATCCGCCGCGTCGAGCAGCGTCGCCAGCTGCGCCGGGACCAGGGAGGTGTAGAGCCCGTCGCCCCCGCCGGCCGCGGCCCGGGTGGCCTCGGCGAACGCCTCGGGGCGGAACCTGCCCTCCAGCATCACCGGGTCGGTGCCGGCGAGGAGGGAGCGGACGAGCACCTGGAGGCCGGCGACGTAGCCGGCCGGCAGCGCGAGCAGCCAGCGTCCCTGCCCGATCCGGGCGGCCGTGGCGCGCGCACTGGCCCGCAGCGCACCGGCGCTGAGGACGACGCGCTTGGGGATGCCGCTCGACCCGGACGTCGCGATCACCGCGGCGGTTCCGTCCGGCGCCTCCGCCCGCACGTCGTCGAGCATGCCCAGCCCGAGGGCAGGTCCGCCGTCGAGGGCGTGACGGATGCCGTCGAGCACCGCCCTCGGGTCGTCCCCGGAGAGCCCGATCAGCCGCGGCATCCGTTCCTCCCTCGGGTGCGGCTCAGAAGTGCCAGGGGAACGGCGACCAGTCCGGCGCGCGCTTCTCGAGGAAGGCGTCGCGCCCCTCGAGGGCTTCGTCGGTGCCGTACGCGAGGCGCGTGGCCTCCCCGGCGAACACCTGCTGGCCGACCAGTCCGTCGTCGACGGCGTTGAAGGCGAACTTCAGCATCCGGATCGCGGTGGGCGACTTCGTCAGCACCGTCCGCGCCATCCTCAGCGCCTCGCGTTCGAGGTCGGCGTGCGGGACGACCCGGTTGACGGCGCCCATCTCGTACGCCCGCTGAGCCGAGTACTCCTCGGCGAGGAAGAACACCTCGCGGGCGATCTTCTGCCCGGTCTGGCGCGCCATGTACGCGGATCCGTATCCGGCGTCGAAGCTGCCGACGTCGGCATCCGTCTGCTTGAACCGGCCGTGCTCGGCCGAGGCGATCGTCAGGTCGCACACCACGTGCAGGGAATGCCCGCCGCCGGCCGCCCAGCCCGGGACGACGGCGATGACCACCTTCGGCATGAACCGGATCAGCCGCTGCACCTCGAGGATGTGCAGCCGGCCCGCCCTGGCCTGCGCCTCGGCGGGAACGGCGGTCTCGTCGTCGGAGTACTTGTACCCGTCCCGGCCGCGGATGCGCTGGTCGCCGCCGGAGCAGAACGCCCACCCGCCGTCCTTCGGACTGGGGCCGTTGCCGGTGAGCAGCACGGCGCCGATCCGCGGATCCTGGCGGGCGATGTCGAGCGCCCGGTACAGCTCGTCGACCGTGTGCGGCCGGAACGCGTTCCGCACCTCCGGGCGGTCGAACGCGATCCGCGCGACGCCGCCGTCGCGCGAGACGTGCGCGGTGATGTCGGTGTAGTCCTCCGCACCGGGGGCGAGCACCCACTCGGCCGGGTCGAACAGGTCGGAGACGAAGGCGTCGGTCACGGCGTCCAGCCTAGTTCGGCACGGCCTCGCGGCGGGGAGCCGCCGGCGCCGGCGACCGGGCGGACAGCGCCTTCCGCCACCCGTCCACGATGTCCCACAGCGCACCGCCGACGATCACGACGCCGACGATGACGGCGACCGTCGCGACGATCCCGCCGGCGGACGCTCCGGCATCCTCCGCACCGCTCTCGACGAGGTACCGGACGAACTCCGGGTTCACGATCCGGCCCTGCAGCAGCAGCACCATCACGGGGACAGCGAAGGCGACCGCCAGGACCGTGTTGACCACGGCCAGCGGAACCGTCCAGCGACCGGCGAGATACACGCGGACCGCGAGTGCGGCCTCCGCCACGAGCAACACGAGCAGAGCCGTCACGCCCCACGGCCACAGCGCCGGGTCGAGGATCGGCATCGCCTCGCCGTCGACGCGCACGAAGCCGCGGACCGCGTCCCACAGCACCGCGCCGGCGGCGATGGCGAGGAACACCAGCGAGCCGATCAGGTCCGTCCGGCCGCTCGCGTTCTGCGGCGGCTCCGGCAGCCGGTCGATGTCCCACGTGACGCCCGTCTCCGCGCCGCGGCGTTCCAGGAGGACGAACACCAGCGTCGTCCAGAAGGCGATGTGCACGATGACGCCGATGCCGGTCGTCACCGAGGCGGCGATGGCCTCCCCCGCGGTGGCGTCGGTGAGCAGCCGCGCCAGCAGCACGGCGCCCATCGCCAGCGGGGTGACGATCCACAGCAGCAGCCTCAGCAGACGCCACCACACCAGGTAGTACCGGGGTCCGATGAGGTGCAGCGGCCGGTCGGCGTAGCCGGCGGCGAGGACGGCCGGGTCGCCGAGTCCGCTCAGCACCGCGCGCTCGGCGTCGGCGGGGCTCTCCCCCTGCTCCACACGCGCCTCCACGGCGTCGGCGATGGACGCCTCGAGCTCGGCGCGCACGTCGTCCTGGGCGGACGGCGGCAGGCTGCGGATGGTGGCGGCGATGTACCGCTCGGTGAGGGTCGTGGGCATGATCACTTCTCCTTCTCGGCGCGGGTCTTCTCGGCGCCGATCGCGTCGGCACCGGTGTTGTCGGCACCCCGGCGGCGGGTCGTCTCGGCGAGCGCGGCGGATGCCGATGCGATGGCCGCAAGCTCCCGGGTCAGGGTCTCGGCGAGGCGGATTCCGGACGCCGAGGTGCGGTAGAACTTGCGGGGTCTCGCCTCGTCCGTGTTCCAGGCGCTGTCGAGGTACCCCTGCTTCTCGAGCCGGCGCAGCAGCGGGTAGAGCGTGTTCGCGTCGGTGGGGAAACCCGCCGCGCTGAGCTGCTCCAGCAGCCCGTAGCCGTACCCCGGCTCGCGCAGCAGCTGGAGGCTGGCCAGCACGATCGTGCCCCGCCGCAGCTCCTGCAGGTGTCCGTCGAAATCCGCCTCTTCCATGTTCGTCACTATAGTGTGCGTCACACACTATTGTCAACGACGCATGCGACCGGGGTATCGGCGGGCCCGGTCGGGCGACGCGCAGGACTCCAGACGCGGCTGGCTCCCGGGGGAGCGCACACGGCGGGGCATGATGGACGCATGACGCCCCCGCTCGCCGACCTCCTCGCCACGGCGCACGTCGTCGCGCTCCCGCTGCACACCCGGTTCCGCGGCGTCGACGTCCGCGAGGCGCTGCTGTTCGAGGGCCCGCAGGGCTGGGCGGAGTTCTCGCCGTTCCCCGAGTACGAGGACGCCGAGGCGGCGACCTGGCTGGCGGCGGCGATCGACTTCGCCTGGAACCCGCAGCCGGCGCCGCTGCGCGACCGCATCCCGGTGAACGCCACGGTCCCGGCCGTCGACGCGTCGCGCGTACCCGAGGTGCTCGCCCGCTTCGAGGGATGCCGCACCGCCAAGGTCAAGGTCGCCGAGCGCGGCCAGACGCTCGCCGACGACATCACCCGGGTGCGCGCCGTGCGCGCCGCGATGGGCCCGGAGGGCCGCATCCGCCTCGACGCGAACGGCGCGTGGAACGTCGACGAGGCCGAGCACGCCACGCACGCCCTCGCCGAGTTCGACCTGGAATACCTGGAGCAGCCGTGCGCGACGGTGCCCGAACTCGCCGAGCTGCGCGCCCGCATCCGCTACATGGGCATCCCGGTCGCCGCCGACGAGAGCGTGCGCAAGGCGACCGACCCGCTCGCGGTGGCGGATGCGGATGCCGCCGACCTGCTCGTCGTCAAGGCGCAGCCGCTGGGCGGCGCCCGCCGGGCCCTGGAGATCGTCTCCGCCGCGGGTCTGCCGGCGGTCGTCTCCAGCGCGCTGGACACCGCGGTCGGCCTGGCGCAGGGTGCGGCCCTGGCCGCCGCACTGCCCGAGCTCGAGTACGACTGTGGGCTCGGCACGGCCTCCCTCTTCGCGGACGATGTCGCCGATGCGCACGCGGTCGCCGGCGCGATCCCCGTGCAGCGGGTGGTCCCGGATGCCGCGGCGCTCGACCGCCTGGCCGCGACGGACGACCGCCGGGACTGGTGGCTGGGCCGCCTGCGCCGCTGCCACGCCGCGCTCACCGCGGCCGGCTGAGACTACGGGCGGGACGTCGCCGGGCCCTCGGCGACCATGAGCTCGACCATCCGGCCGAGCTCCTCGCTGCCGGAGCGCCGCAGCGCGTCGGCATCCATCCCCGCCATCGCGCCGCGCACGGTCATCCCCTCCCACACGATCATGAGCGTGCGCGCGGCGGTCTCCGGGTCCAGGCGCAGGGAGAGCTGCCCCGAGGCGACGATGTCGGAGATGATCTCGGCGATGCTCGCCACCATCTCACGCTCCTGGGCGAGATACGCGGCCCCGAACGCGGGGTCGCGGAGCGCCCGGATGCGGATCTCGCTCATCAGCAGGACGCCCAGTCGGTCGTCCCCCGCCGAGTCCATCACCTGCTGCACGAGGTCGACCGGATCGCAGTCCTCGAGGGCGCCGTCGCCGACCATCTGATGCACCCGCTCGCGCACCGCGGCCACGCGTGCCGAGCCGACCCGCGCGGCCAGCATGAGGAACAGCTCGTCCTTGGAGTCGAAGTTGGAGTAGAACGCGCCGCGCGTGAAGCCGGCCCGCTCGCACACCGCCTCGACGGTCGCCCCCTCCAGGCCGAGCTCGGCGAACACCTGCGCGGCGGCGTCCAGCAGCCGCGTGCGCGTGTTCTCCCGGCGCCGGGTCGCGGGTGTCGTCATCGAAGCCTCCTCCTCCACTCTTCCAGATCGGATGCCGGGCCGCTCCTCCCGACCCGATCGGGTGCCCGCCGTACTGTCCGTGCGGATGCGGTGACCGCCGGTTCCCACCAAGCACACAGCATCCGTGCGGTGCCGTCCGATTACGATACATCTACGTATCCGATACATCTGTGTATCCAAATGGGGAGGCCGCGTGTCCACTCTGCTCTCGTCGCTCGGGCGCTGGTCCTTCCGGCATCCGTGGCGCGTGCTCGTCTCCTGGCTGCTCGTGCTCGGGATCGCCGGCAGCGGGGCCGTGCTGCTCGGCACCGGCACGGACAACACCTTCTCGATCCCCGGCACCGAGTCCGAAGCCGGGCTCGAGCAGCTGTCGCGCACCTTCCCGCAGGTGAGCGGGACCAGCGCGCAGTTCATCGTCGTGGCCGCCTCCGGCGCGGAGGTCTCCGACGCCGCCTACCGCGACGAGATCGAGGACGCCGTGGACGCGCTCGGCCGACTCGACGGCGTGCTCGCGGTGACCTCCCCGTTCGACGAGAGCGTGGACGGGATGGTGAACGATGACGCCACCGCCGCCATCGTCCAGATGCAGTTCGACGGGCAGGCCAGCGACGTGCCGGACGCGGTGAAGGAGCAGCTGCAGGACACCGTGGACGACCTCGCCGCGGCGCTCCCCGAGGGCGCGCAGACCGCGCTGGGCGGCGACCTGTTCGCGATGTCGATCCCGACGGTGACCCCCACCGAGGCGGTGGGCCTCGCGATCGCGCTGCTCGTGCTGATCGTCACCTTCCGCTCCTTCGTCGTGGCGGGGCTGCCGCTGCTCACGGCGGTGCTCGGCGTCGGGATCTCGATGGCCGGGATCTTCGCCGCCACGGCCGTCGCCACCGTGTCATCCACCACGCCGCTGCTCGCCCTCATGCTCGGCCTCGCGGTGGGTATCGACTACGCGCTCTTCATCGTCGCCCGCCACCAGGATCAGGTGCGCGACGGCGTCGACCCCGAGGAGTCCGCCGCCCGTGCGGTCGGCACCGCCGGGTCGGCGGTCGTGTTCGCCGGGGTCACCGTGCTGATCGCGCTGATCGGGCTCGGCTTCGCCGGCATCCCGTTCCTGACCACGATGGGCATCGCCGCCTCCGTGGCCGTGGCGATCGCGGTGGCGGTCGCCGTGACGCTCACCCCCGCGCTGCTCGGGTTCGTGAAGGGCCGGGTCGCGGGTCGCGTCCGCCTCCCCTCCCGCGCCGAGACCCCGAGCCCTCACCGAGACCCCGTCTCAGCGACGCCCGCACCACGGGGTGTCGGCGACAGCACGGGGTCTCGACGCACCGCGCCGGCTCGGCGACCGGGGTTCGCGCGGCGCTGGGTCGACGGCGTCACGCGGCGCCCGGTGCTGGCGACCGTCGCCGTCGTGCTCGGCCTCGGCGTCACCGCGATCCCGGCGCTCAGCCTCGACCTCGCTCTGCCGAACGCCGGCGTGCTGCCGAAGGGCAGCGAGGCGCGGCAGGGTTACGACCTCACCGCCGAGCACTTCGGTCCCGGCTTCAACGGACCGCTCATCCTCACCGGCACCATCGTCACCTCGACCGACCCGCTCGCCCTGATGCAGGACCTCGGCGAGGAGGTGGAGGCGCTCCCGGGCGTCCGGGAGGTCGCCCTGGCCACGCCGAACGAGGCCGCCGACACCGGGATCGTGCAGATCATCCCGGAGACCGCGCCGGACGACCCCGCCACCGCGGACCTGGTCCGCGAGCTGCGCGCCCACCACGACGAGTGGCAGGAGGAGTACGGCATCGACCTCCGCGTGACCGGCTTCACCGCGGTCGCGATCGACATCTCCGACCGTCTCGGCGCCGCGCTGCTGCCGTTCGGGATCTTCGTGATCGGCCTGTCGCTGATCCTGCTCACGATCGTGTTCCGCTCGGTCTGGGTGCCGGTGACCGCTGCGGTCGGCTACCTGCTGTCGATCGTCGCCGCCTTCGGCGTGGTCGCCGCGGTCTTCGAGTGGGGATGGTTCGCGGACGCCCTGCACGTCGCCCGCACCGGCCCGGTGATCAGCTTCATGCCGATCGTGCTGATGGGGGTGCTGTTCGGCCTGGCGATGGACTACCAGGTCTTCCTCGTCTCGCGGATGCGGGAGGACTACGTCCACGACCCGGCATCCGGCCGGGAGGCCGCGGTCCGCGCGGTGCGCACCGGTTTCGCCGGCACCGCGCGCGTGGTGACGGCCGCCGCGCTGATCATGTTCGCGGTGTTCGTCGCGTTCGTGCCGGAGGGCGACTCCTCGCTCAAGCCGATCGCGCTGGGGCTGGCGGCGGGCATCGCGATCGACGCGTTCCTGGTGCGGATGACGCTGATCCCGGCCGTGATGGCGATCCTCGGCGAGCGCGCGTGGCGGATCCCCCGCGGGCTGGAGCGGAAGCTGCCGCACGTCGATATCGAGGGTGAAGCGGTCGAGCGGGAGCGGGCACTGGCCGAGTGGCCTGGTGACGGAAGCGTCGTCGCGGCCGACGGGCTGGCACTGACGGATGCCGGCATCCACGACCTCCGGCTGCGGGTGGCGCCCGGTGCGGCGGTGATCGCCACCGGGGCGGCGTCGGGCGCGCTCCGCGCCCTGGCCCTCGCGATCGCCGGCCGTCTGACCCCGGATGCCGGGCGCCTGCGCGTCGCCGGGCACCTGCTGCCCGGTCGTGCCGCGTGGGTGCGAGGACACGTCGGGGTGGTGCGGGCGGAAGCCGTGTCCGCGGACGGCCTGGACGCGGAGCTCGCCGAGGCTCTGCGCGGCGCTCCGCAGCTCGTCGTGATCGACGGCGTCGACCGGCTGTCCGGACCGGGACGCGAGGCGGTCCTCGCGCGGCTCCGCAACGACAGGGAGCGGCGCGGCGACGCCCCCGTCGCGGTGTTCGCGACGGCCGCGGACGCGGGCGCCGCGGAGGCGGTGCTCACGGATGCCGGGTACGCGGCATCCGTCCTCGACCTCGCCGACGCCCCGCCCTCCCGTCCATACCCCGCTGAATCGACGCCCGCAGCCCGGGGTGTCGACGCCGACCCGGGATCTCAGCCCGACGACTCCCCCGCCACCCTCCCCGCCGAACCCGCCGAGGTGAACGCATGACCCTCCCCATCGAACCCCGCCGATCGCGCCGCCTGCTGTCGATCCTGGGCGTACTGCTCCTGCCCGCGGTGATCGGCGGCATCCTGGTCGCGGCGCTGCAGAACCCGACCCAGCGGCTGGACGCGATGACCGCGGCCGTCGTCAACCTGGACGAGCCGGTCACGATCGACGGACAGTACACTCCGCTCGGCCGGCAGCTCGCCGCCGGGCTGGTCGAGGGCGCCGACGAGCTCGACTCCAACCTCACCTGGGTGATCTCGAACGAGGACGACGCCCGCGAGGGGCTCGCCGACGGCACCTACCAGGCGATCGTGACGATCCCGGCGGACTTCTCCGCCGCCGCGACCTCGGCCGGCACGGCGCTCACCGGCGGCGACGCCGACGACGCCGAGCGCGCGGAGATCACGGTGACCACGCCGCCGGACGGACGCGTGGCGGACGACCTCATCACGCAGCAGATCGCGTCGGCGGCGGCATCCGCTCTGGGCACCGCCGTGTCGGAGGCGACCGTCGACAACGTGCTCGTCGGCTTCGCGACGATCGGCGATCAGATCGGCGCGGCGGCGGACGGCGCCGCCCGGCTCGCGGACGGCGCGGATGAGGCCGCGGCCGGGGCGGGTGAGATCCCCGACGGCGCGGCGCAGCTCGCCGAGGGCGCCGCTTCGCTCCGCGACGGCGGCGGACAGCTCGCCGGCGGGCTGGACACGATCGCGGGCAAGGCGCGCGAGGCCTCCGGCGGAGCCGGCGCGCTCGGCGACGGACTGAGCGGCGGGGCCGCCACCCTGGAGCAGGACGGGCTGGTGCCCGAGGAGCTGTTCGCCGCCGCCCGCGGAGCGGCGGACGCCACGAGCGGCGTGGCGTCCGGCGTGGGAGAGCTGGCCACCGGCGTCGACGGGCTGGTGGCGCTCTGCCAGACCCGCACGCCCGGTGTCGACCCCACTGGCGACCAGGTCTGCGCAGGCCTCGGGGGGCTGCAGCAGGGACTGCCCGACCTTCGCGCCGGCGCAGATCTGGCGGCACAGGCCGCCGCAGGCACGTCGGACGGCCTGACCCGGTTCGACCAGGCCGCGCCGGGTCGGATCGCCGGGCAGATGCGGACGGCCGCGGACGCCGCGCATCAGCTCGGCGCCGGGCTCGGACAGCTGGCCGACGGCGTGGACCAGTCCGCCACCGGTGCGCGCGAGCTGTCCGGCGGGGCGGGCCGTCTCGCGGACGGCGCCGCCGAGCTCGGCGACGGGGCATCCGCTCTCGCCGACGGCCTCGACGGCCTCGCGACGGGCGCGGACGAGCTCGCCTCCGGCCTCGACACGGCGGCCACCTCGCTGCCGTCGTTCAGCGACGAGGAGTCCACCTCGCTCGCGTCGGTCATCGCGGATCCCGTGGCGGCGGATGCCGGGCCGGCGACCCTCTTCGGGCCCACCGCCATCCCGCTGCTGGCCGCCGTCGTGCTCTGGTTCGGCGCGCTGGCCACGTTCCTCACGCGCCGCGCGATGCCGGGGTCGGTGCTCACATCCCGGAGGTCGGCGGCCGGTCTCGCGGTCCGGGCGTTCTGGCCGGGCGCGGTGCTCGGTGCCGGGCAGGGGCTTCTCGTCGCGCTGGTGGTGCAGCTCGTCGCCGGCTACGACGCGGCCGCATGGTGGGGCTTCGCCGGCGTCGCCGCCCTGGCCGGGATCGCCTTCGCCGCGGTGAACCAGACGCTCGTCGCGGCACTGGGCGGCGCCGGTCGCTGGGTGAGCGCCCTGGTCGGCGTGTTGGCGCTCGCGACGGGTGTCATCTCCACGGTGCCGGGCTGGCTGGCCGGTCTCGGCGCGGCGATGCCGACCGCCCCGGCGCTCAGCGGACTGATCGCGCCGAGCGGCGCCGCCGTCGCCGGGCTGGTGGTCTGGACGGTGCTGTCGCTGGGGGTCACGACGGTCGCGGTGGCGCGGCGGCGGACCACGTCGGTCCGGGCGGTGCTCGCCGCGGCGTGACCGCCGGGCGGCATCCGTCGCGCGCGCCGGAGGAATCTCCTGTTCCCCGGAGACAGCCGTGGCGGTCGTGCGCGCCGCGCGGTGGGGGTCAGCTCAGGCCGGAGTACGCGTGCAGGCCCTTGAAGAAGACGTTGACGATCGTGAAGTTGAACAGCACGGCCGCGAATCCGGTGATCGACAGCCAGGCCGACGGGGTGCCGCGCCAGCCGCGCGTGGCGCGCGCGTGGATGTAGCCGGCGTAGAGCACCCAGATGATGAACGTCCAGGTCTCCTTGACGTCGAAGCCCCAGTACCGGCCCCACGCGTCCTGCGCCCAGATCGCGCCGGCGATGAGGGTGAAGGTCCAGAAGATGAACCCGACCACGGTGAACCGGTAGGCGAGGTTCTCCAGCCGGGCGGCATCCGGGATCGTCCGCAGGAATCCGGGCCCGGTCTTCGCGGCGCCCTCGGCGATCAGCCGCTCGCGCCGGGTCTGCATGAGCTGCATCACCGACAGCGCGAACGCCAGGGCGAGCAGCGCCGTCGACAGCGAGGCGACGAAGACGTGGATGATCAGCCACACCGACTTCAGCGGGTCCATCAGCGGCACGATCGGCACGTAGAAGTTGGTGGACGACAGGCCCAGCAGCACGACGATGAGCCCGACGATGAAGGTGCCGAGGTAGCGCAGGTCGAGGCGGGTCAGCACGGCGAGGAACACCGCGACGACCAGCAGCGTGCCGATCATCGCGAACTCGTACAGGTTCGCCCACGGCACCCGGCCGGCCGCGATCCCGCGGGTCACGGTCGCTCCCAGGTGGAACAGGAACCCGAGCACGGTGAGCGAGGTGCCGATGCGCGCCATCACGAGGCGCGGCCTGGGCTGGTCTCCGGATGCCGGGGCGTCGCCACCGGCCTCCGCGCCACCGCTCGCGGCCGTCGCACCCGCGGCGACCCCGGCGCCCACGAGCGCGTCCGCGCGCGCGGTCTGCGCGGCGGAGCGAGAGGCCAGGTCGAAGGCGAAGGCGACGAACGCGGCGGCGTAGATCGCGATCGCCGTCCACAGCAGCAGGACGGAGAGAGAGTCGAGTTCGGGCATGTCATGCTCCCTTCGCGGGGGTGTCGCGGCGCGGCGCCACCCCGTCGAGCAGCCGCTCGTGCCCGCGGACGAGATCGTCCACGGCGGCGGCCAGGGTCGGGTCCTCGCCGCGCGCGAGGCCGGCGTACTCCAGGCGGATGCCGTCGTCGGATGCCGTGGCCTTCACCCACATCCGGCGACGGGGCACGAACAGCGCCAGCCCCAGCCCGGCGAGCGCGAGCAGCGCGAAGCCGAGCACCCACGGGGCGGAGGCGTCGTGGTGGATCTGCAGCGACACGTAGCGCTTCACGGACTGCCGCAGATCGGTGGCGCCCTCGGGCGACTCGTCCTCGAAGGTGACCGTGCCGCGGCCGCCCGGCAGCTCTGCGGTCTCCCCCGGCTCCAGTTCGAGGGAGTCCACCTCGGTGCCACGGCCGGTGAGCTTCGTCAGCGATCCGGTGTCGAGCACGTAGACCGACCGGGGCGTGCCGTCGTCGATCCCGAGGTCGCCCTCGTACACGTCCAGGGTGAGCAGCGGGCCGTACAGGTCGCCGTAGGCGGAGGTGTAGGCGCCGGATTCCAGCTGCGCCGCCGTCGGGTAGAAGAAGCCGGTGAGGCCGAGCTGCTCCGGCATCCCGTCGGTGATCTTCACCACGCCGAGCGAGGTCATGTTGTTGTCCTGCGGCAGGAACTCCACCGGCTGCCGGAAGACGACCTCGCCGTCGGGGTTGCGCACCGTGATGGTCGGGGCGTAGCCGTTGCCGAGCAGGTAGATCTGGTCGCCGCCGACGCGCAGCGGGTGGTTCACCCGCACGGCGCCCTCCCACTCGGAGCCGTCGACGTCGCGGACGGTGACGTTCGCGGAGAAGTTCCCGGCCTGCCCGGCGCCGGCGCTGCCGATGTCCTCGTAGGTGACGTCGAAGGAGTCCAGGGTGAGCGCGTAGGGGGCCAGGGCCGTGTCGGAGACGAAGCGGCCCCGGTTGATCGAGTTGTAGTCGATCAGCGTGTTCACGAAGGTCGAGCCCTCGACCACGACCTTCTGCCCGGTGTAGGCGAAGCCCCCGCCGACGCCGACGGTGACGAGCACGCCGACGAGCGCGATGTGGAAGAGGAGGTTGCCGGTCTCGCGCCAGTAGCCGCGCTCGGCCGACACCGACCAGGTGCGGCCGCGGTCGTAGCGGGCGACCCGGTAGCCGAGCGCCTTGAGCTGCTTCTCCGCGACGTCGACGGCCTGCGCGGCTTCGGCCGCAGCATCCGTCGAAGCAGCGTCCGTCAGCGGCCGCACCAGCTCGCGGTGGTCCTCCAGCCGCGACAGCCGGGCCGGCGTCCGCGGCGGCTGGGCGCGCAGCGCCTTCAGGTGGTGCCGGATCCGCGGGACGATGCAGCCGATCAGCGACACGAACAGCAGCAGGTACACCGCCGAGAACCACGGCGACAGGTACACGTCGAACATGCTCAGCGCGTCGAGCGCCGGGAACAGGTCGGGGTTGTCGGCCTTGAACTGGGTGACGCCGTTCGGGTCCGCCATCCGCTGCGGGAAGATCGAGCCCGGGATCGCCGCGATGGCGAGCACGAGCAGCAGGATCAGCGCCACCCGCATCGAGGTCAGCTGTCGCCAGCCCCAGCGCAGCCACCCGGCGAACCCGAGCTTCGGCTGGTTCGGCTCGAGGTCGTCGGCCGCGTCGACGTGGTCGGAGGGGCGGAGCGGGTCGGTCGCCGAGAGATCAGAGCGGGAGTTCGACACTCTGCATCACCGCCCCCACCGTCGACATGAGCTGCGTCCACAGGCCCGTGACCATGAGCACGCCGAGCAGGATCAGCAGCGCCCCGCCGACGATGTTCACCACCCGGATGTGCCGGCGCAGGAACGCGATCGCGCGCGAGGCCCAGCCGAAGCCGAGCGCGACGAGCAGGAACGGGATGCCGAGCCCGAGCGAGTACGCCACGCCGAGCAGACCGGCGCGCCACGGGTCGCCGAGCGTCCAGCTCACCGCCGTGATCGCGGCCAGGGTCGGGCCGATGCACGGCGCCCAGCCGATGCCGAGGGCGAATCCGAGCAGGGGCGCGCCGATCAGGCCGGTGGCCGAGTTCACGTGCATCCGCATCTCGCGCTGCGCGAAGCCGAACAGGCCCAGGAACACGAGCCCCATCGCGATGATGACGAGACCGAGGACGCGGGTGATCAGGTCGCCCCATTCGAGGAAGAAGACGGATGCCGCGCCGCCGATCACCGTGTACGCCACGAACACCACGGTGAACCCGGCGATGAACAGCAGCACCCCGAGCACCAGTCGGCCGCGGGTCGCCGTGGCCACGGGCGCTGAGCCCGCCGAAGCGCCCGCCGTTCCGGACGCTGAGCCCGTCGAAGCGCCCGCCTTCGGCGCCACCGCTCCCCCGATGAAGCCGAGGTACCCCGGCACGAGGGGCAGCACGCACGGGGACAGGAAGGAGACCAGGCCCGCCAGCATCGCCAGCGGGATCGCGACCCAGAGAGCCCCGAAGCCGATGACGTCCTGGGGGCTCACGCGCTCTCCGCGAGCGCGTCCCGGACGAGCGTGGAGAGGATCGACGTCCCGTCGATCGGGCCGATGATGCGCGCGGCGACGCGGCCGTCGCGGTCGAGCACCAGGGTGACCGGAGGCGCCTGGATGGGGGTGACCTTCGCGAAGGCGAGCTTGGCCTCGCCGCTGTTCGCGTCGATCAGGCTGGGATAGGTGACCCCGTAGCGCTCGGCGAACGCCTTGGCGGTGTCGGCCTGGTCGTAGATGTTCACGCCGATGAAGGCGACCTCGTCGTCCTGGTGCTCCTGCCAGACCGCCTCGAGGTCCTCCGCCTCGATGCGGCACGGTCCGCACGCCGCGTACCAGAAGTTGACCACGGTCACCTTGCCGCGGACGTCGTCGCTGGAGAACTGCGCGCCGTCCTCGGTGACGCCGCCGAACTCGACCGGCTCGCCGCGCTCGTCGGCGGGGATCTCCGTCACCCGGAAGTCGTCGGCCGTGTACGCCTTCTGCTCGCCGTTGCGGTACGACTCGGTGAGCGGGTCGGGTGCGCAGGCGGCGAGGCCGACGGCGAGCACCGCGGCGAGCGCGGCTCCGGCCGCACGCAGAGAGCGGATGCGGCGTCGGGGGCGCCCGCTGCGGACAGGGCGAACCGTCGACGCGAGAGGCACGGTTGCCAGTGTACGTCCGGGTTCCTATGCGTCCGCCGGAAGATGCCGCCCGGCCGATGCAGCGGATCCGGCATCCACCGGGCGGCGATCGTCACACCGCGCCGAGGTCGACGCCCCCGGCGGCGGGCTCCGCGTAGCCGACCTCGTGCCAGCCGTCGTCGTCGCGCACGAACGAGGTGACGCTGGAGAGCGCGCAGCGCCGGGTGCGGGGGTCGTGCCGCAGCGGCAGACCGGCGACCGCCAGGTGGGTGATCCAGATCGGCGCCTGGTGGGACACGAAGACCAGATCGCCCGAGGGCACGGCATCCCACCGCTCGTCCATCACCGCCCGCATCCGCGCCACGATCGACGCGTACGGCTCGCCCCAGCTGGGGATCGACGGGCGCCGCAGGTGGCGCCAGTTCCGCGGATCGCGCAGCGCGCGCCGCATCCGCGTGCCCTCGAACACGTTCGTGGGCTCAAGCAGACGCGGGTCGAGCACCGCCTCCATGTGCAGCGCATCCATGAACGGCTGCACCGATTCGCGGGTGCGCTCCAGCGGGGAGGTGCGCAGCTCGGCGATCGGCCGGCCGAGCCCGAGCACGTACTCCGCCGCGGCCTTCGCCATCAGCTGCCCGGCGGCGCTGAGGTGGTAGTCCGGCAGGCGGCCGTAGAGCACCCGGTCGGGGTTGTGCACCTCGCCGTGGCGGACCAGATGCAGGCGGGATGCCGGCACGCTCAGGCCTGACGGTAGCGGGCGTCGCCGAAGCCGAGGATCAGGTATCCGATGAACGGCAGCAGCCAGAGCAGGAAGAACGAGAACACGCCGCCCTTGCCGAAGCGGGCGCCGAGCTTGAAGGCGACCACGATCGAGAACACGATGTTGATGATCGGGATGAGGTACAGCAGCGCGGCCCACCCGGTCATGCCGGCCACCTTGACCAGGAAGACGACGTTCACGATCGGGATGATCGCGAGGATGCCCGGGTACCCGGCCTTCGTGAACACCTTCCACAGCGCGATGGCGACGACCACGTAGAAGAGGAAGGCGATCACACCGCTGGTGCCGGTGAAGAGGCCCCGGTAGAGGTCTTCGAGTCCGTTGGTCGCGGAGGGGACGAGTGCGGTGTTCATCGGGATGCCTTCCGGGATCGTGTCTGTGGGCGGCCATCGCGAGTCTACTGAGGGCCGCGAGGACGGCGGCGGAGGCGCCGCAGGTGCGCCCGTAGAATGGCCGGGTCCGTCTTTCCCCCGATCAGAAGGAATCCTCCGTGCTCCGCACACACACGGCAGGCTCGCTCGATGCCTCGCACATCGGTCAGACCGTCACCCTCACGGGCTGGGTCGACCGCCGCCGCGATCACGGGGGCGTCGCGTTCATCGACCTGCGGGACGCGTCGGGCATCGCGCAGGTCGTCATCCGTGACGAGGAGGTGGCCCACCCGCTGCGCAGCGAGTTCGTGCTCAAGGTCACCGGCGAGGTCTCCCGCCGCCCCGCGGGCAACGAGAACCCGAACCTGCCCACCGGGGAGATCGAGCTCATCGCGGCCGACGTCGAGGTGCTGAACGAGTCGGCTCCGCTGCCGTTCCCGGTCTCCTCGGGACTCGCCGACAGCGACCCGGTCGGCGAGGAGGCGCGCCTGAAGCACCGCTACCTCGACCTGCGCCGCCCCGGTCCCGCGGCGGCCATGCGGCTGCGCTCGCAGGTGTACAAGGCGATCCGCGACGTGCTGCATGCCCGCGACTTCGTCGAGGTGGAGACCCCGACGCTCACCCGCTCCACGCCGGAGGGCGCCCGTGACTTCCTGGTGCCTGCCCGCCTGCATCCCGGCAGCTGGTACGCGCTACCGCAGTCGCCGCAGCTGTTCAAGCAGCTGCTGATGGTGGGCGGCATCGAGAAGTACTTCCAGATCGCGCGCTGCTACCGCGACGAGGACTTCCGCGCCGACCGTCAGCCCGAGTTCACCCAGCTCGACATCGAGATGAGCTTCGTGGACCAGGAGGACGTCATCGAGATGATGGAGGACGTCGTCACGGCGATGTGGGCGACGATCGGCGTCGAGGTGGACACCCCGCTGCCGCGGATGACCTACGCCGACGCCATGGCGAAGTACGGCTCCGACAAGCCCGACCTGCGCTTCGGCCTCGAGCTGGTCGAGGCGACCGAGTACTTCAAGGACACCCCGTTCCGCGTGTTCCAGTCGGAGTACGTGGGAGCGGTGCGGATGCCCGGCGGCGCCTCGCAGCCGCGAAAGACCCTGGACGCCTGGCAGGACTGGGCGAAGCAGCGCGGCGCCCGCGGCCTCGCGTACGTCCTGTTCAACGAGGACGGCACGCTGGGCGGGCCGGTCGCCAAGAACCTGTCCGAGGCGGAGCAGGCCGGCCTCGCCGAGCTCGTCGGCGCGGAGCCGGGAGACTGCGCGTTCTTCGCCGCCGGCGAGACGAGGGCCAGCCGCGCCCTGCTGGGCGCCGCCCGCGTGGAGATCGGACGCCGGCTGGGCCTGCTCGACCCGGACGTGTTCGCCTTCACCTGGATCGTGGACGCGCCGATGTTCGAGCCGGCGTCGGATGCCGTGGCCTCCGGCGACGTCGCGGTCGGCGCGGGTGCGTGGACCGCGGTGCATCACGCGTTCACCGGCCCCAAGCCGGAGTTCGAGGACACCTTCGACACCGACCCGGGCTCGGCGCTGGCTTACGCGTACGATCTGGTCTGCAACGGGTCGGAGCTCGGCGGCGGATCCATCCGCATCCACCGCGAGGACATCCAGAAGCGCGTCTTCACCGTGATGGGGATCACCGAAGAGGAGGCCGAGGAGAAGTTCGGCTTCCTGCTCGAGGCGTTCAAGTTCGGCGCTCCCCCGCACGGCGGGATCGCGCTCGGCATGGACCGCGTGCTGCAGCACCTCACGAAGACGGACTCGATCCGCGAGGTCATCGCCTTCCCGAAGTCTGGCGGCGGCTTCGACCCGCTCACCGAGGCGCCCGCCCCGATCACCCCGGAGCAGCGCGCCGAGGCGGGCGTCGACGCCCCGGCCCCTGACCTCGTCGAAGGCTCCTGAGCCCGTCGGACCCTGAACCGGTCGGACTTGAGCCCGTCGGACCCTGAGCCCGTCGAAGGGTCCGACGGGCTCAGGGTCCGGAGAACAGCGGCACCACGTTCTCGGCCCAGACGTCGACGCCGAGCTTGCCGATCAGGGCGATCACGATCACCAGGAACACCACCCGGATGAACGTCGATCCCCGGGCGATCGCCATCCGCGACCCCAGGTAACTGCCCGCGACGTTCGCCACCGCGAGGATCCCGCCGAGCAGCCAGAGCACCGCCCCGTGCGGGATGAACAGCAGCAGCGCCCCGGTGTTCGTGGCGAAGTTCACGATCTTCGCCTTCGCGCTGGACTGCAGAAAGTCGTAGCCCATCAGGGCCACCAGGCCGATCACCAGGAACGTGCCGGTCCCCGGTCCGATCAGCCCGTCGTAGAAGCCGATCACGAGCCCGGCCGCCCCGGCCATGATGTGGTGCCGGCGCCCGGAGAAGCGCAGCCGCGTGGCCGCTCCCATCTCGGGCCGGAAGGCGGTGAACAGGGCGACGGCCAGGAGCGCGACGACGATGATCGGCTTGAACGCGGCGGCGGGCAGCAGCGTGGCCACGGCCGCCCCGCCGAAGGACCCGGCGAGCGCGATTCCCGCCATCGGCAGCGCGGTACGGATGTCGGGCTTGGCACGGCGGTAGTAGGTGATGCTGCTGGTCGCGGTGCCGAACACCGAGGCGAGCTTGTTGGTGGCCAGCGCCTGCACGGGCGCGATGCCCGGGATGAGGAGCAGGGCGGGCAGCTGCAGCAGGCCGCCGCCGCCGACCACGGCGTCGATCCATCCGGCCGCGAACGCGGCAAGGACGATGAGGATGAGCGTTCCCCAGGTGAGCTGTTCCAGACCGAGGAGCGCGCCGATGTCCATCCCCTCAAGGATGCCAGACGCCGACGTGCGATCCGCGACGACGACGATCCTGTGCCCCACCCCATGGCGCGACCCCGGGCAGATGCCGAGACCCCGTACTGCCGGCGTCGGCAGCACGGGGTCTCGGTGATGAAGCGGGTGTCGGGGTCAGAGCACGCGGGACAGGAAGTCCTGCGTGCGCTGGTGCTGCGGGTTGGCGAGCACCTCGCGCGGGTCGCCCTGCTCGAGGATGTGCCCGCCGTCCATGAAGATCAGGCGCGACCCGACTTCGCGGGCGAAGCCCATCTCGTGCGTGACGACCAGCATGGTCATCCCCTCGTCGGCGAGCTTCCGCATCACCTGCAGCACCTCGCCCACCAGCTCCGGGTCCAGCGCCGAGGTCGGCTCGTCGAACAGCATCATGTCGGGGTTCATGCACAGCGCCCGCGCGATCGCCACGCGCTGCTGCTGACCTCCGGACAGGTGCCCCGGATAGGCATCCGCCTTGTGCGCCATGCCGACCCGTGCCAGCATCTCGTGCGCGATCCGCTCGGACTCCTCCTTGGAGCGCTTCTTGACCCGGCGCTGCGCGATGGTGAGGTTGCCCAGCACGCTCATGTGCGGGAACAGGTTGAAGCTCTGGAACACCATGCCGATGCGCGTGCGCACCCGGTCGATGTCGGTCTCCGGGTCGGTGATGTCGATCCCCTCGATGAGGATCTTCCCGTCCGTCGGCTCCTCGAGCAGGTTCACCGACCGCAGCAGCGTCGACTTCCCCGAGCCCGACGGGCCGATGATGCAGACCACCTCGCCGGCGGTGACGGTGAGGTCGATGCCCTTGAGCACCTCGTTGTCGCCGTACGTCTTCACCAGACCCCGGACCTCGATGGCCGGGGCATGGACATCGATCAGATCGGTGATCATCGCTGCCTCGCCATCCGACGCTCCAGCCACGCGGTGTAGCGCGTGAGCGGGATCGTCACGATCAGGTACAGGATCGCCGCCATGATCAGCGGCGTCGCGTTCGTGTTCTGCGTCGTCGCGTCGCGGGCGAACGTCGTGAGCTCCTTCGACCAGATGAAGGTTCCCGCGACGAACAGCAGCGACGTGTCCTTCAGCAGCAGCACGAACTCGTTCGTGAGCGGCGGGATGATGATCCGGAACCCCTGCGGCACCACGATCCAGAAGGTCGTCTTCATCGGCGACATGCCGAGCGAACGCGCCGCCTCGGTCTGCCCCTTCGGCACGGCCTGAAGGCCGGCGCGGATCGTCTCCGCCATGTACGCGGATGCGACGAGGATGAGACCGATCAGCCCGAGCACCACCGGACCGCCGAGCGCCTGCCCGCGGACGCCGGTGGCGATCGGCACGATGAAGGCCACGCCGAAGATCGTGAGCACCGCAGGAAGACCGCGGAACAGCTCGATCCAGGCCGTCGCGATCCACCGGAACGGCCCGATGCTCGACATCTTCAGCAGGGCCAGCACGATGCCCAGCAGCAGGCCGCCGAGGAAGGCGACCGCCGTGAACCACAGCGTGTTCACGAGCGCGGTGGTGATGATCCCGGGGAACAGCTTCGCCGCCACCGCCGGGTTGAAGAACAGCGGCCCGATCCTCGCCCAGTTGGTGCTGAACACGATCCAGACCAGGAGCGCGATCAGCAGCGCGTAGACGGTGTACCGGTAGAGCTTGGTTTTGGTGCTGCGCCTCAGCGCCATGGTGAAGGTCCTTCCGACCGCTCTGCGTGTCTCCGGCTCACTTCGCGGTGAAGTACTCGTTGTAGATCTTCTCGTACTCGCCGCTCTCGCGGAGCTCTGCGAGCGCCTCGTTCACCGCCTCGAGCAGGGCGTCCTTCTCGCCCTTGGCGAAGGCGAAGCCGTAGGACTCGCCGGTCTCGTACGTCTCGACGATCGTGTAGGCGGAGTCGGCCTTCTCGTGCTCGAGGTTCACCGGCTGGTCCTGCAGGATCGCGTCGATCTGCCCGGCCTGCAGCGCCGGCCACAGCTCGCCGTCGGACGGGTACTGCACCAGCTGCGCGTCCGGGGCGTGCTCCTGCGCGTAGGCCTCACCGGTCGTGCCCTGCTGCACGCCGACGTTCTTGCCGGCCAGGTCCTCGATGCTCTCGATGCCGGAGTCGGCGCGGACGAGCAGCGACTGCAGCGAGTCGTAGTACGGGTCGGAGAAGTCCAGGTTCTCCTTGCGCTCGTCGGTGATCGTCATGGCCGACGCGCCGATGTCGCAGGTGCCGGACTGCAGGGTGGTGCCGGACTGCAGCGCCTCGAAGCCGACGTCCTGAACCGCGAGCTCGAGGTCGAGCTTCTCGGCGATCGCGTCGAGGAGGTCGATGTCGAAGCCGGTGTAGCCCGTGCCGTTGTCGCCGCCCTCGAACTCGAACGGCGGGTACGGGATGTCGGAGCACGCGGTGAGCGTGCCCGGCGTGACCAGCCCGTACTCGTCTCCGGCGTCGCCGCCGGACGTGTCGCCGCCGGAGCATCCGGCCAGGGCGAGCGTGGCAGCGGCCGCGACAGCGGCGAGGGGGAAGAAGTTGCGACGTTGCATTTTCACTCCAGGTTCTGACGGGGTACGGGCGGCCCCGGGTCGATTCAGGAACTCATCCTGACACGGGACCCGCTGTCGCGACGAACCGAGGCGGTCTCAGACCGGTCACGGTTTCGTTGCAAGTGCGTGAACGGCTCAGATCTCGAAATCGACGGCGACGCGGGAGGCCACCACCGAGCGGATGTAGATCGCGACCTCCTCGTGCGCGGGATGCACCTGGTACGCGGCGAGGTCGTCGAGCGAGTCGACGTCGGCGACGAGCGCGACGTCCCAGTTCACGTCCGGGTGGGCGACGTTCGCGCCGGCCGACACCGACCGCAGCTGCGGGACGACCCCGTCCAGGGCGTTCAGCCGGCGGGCGACCTCGGCGGCCTGCTCGGCGCGCACGGCGGCGTCCTCGGCGGCGAGCTTCCACATCACGAGATGGCGGATGGTCATGCCGGCTCCTTCTCCTCGTCCGCGACGGCGGGGCGCGCAGCATCCGTGCGCAGGGACTCCTCGAGAGCGGCGCGGAGCCGCTCGGGGGCGACGCGCCAGTGCGCGTGCAGCCTGCCGTCGATGAGGATCACCGGGATCTTCTCCCACCACAGCTCGTGCAGGGCGGGATCGTCGGCGATGGACGCCTCGACGACCTCGATCCGCTCGGCAGCGGCGTCCGGCAGCTCGGCGACCACCGCGTCGACGACCTCGCCGGCGACCTCGCACAGGTGGCAGTCCGGCTTGCCGATGATCGTCAGCGTCGTCACGGACGCTCCACCGGATGCCCCTGGGCGACCCATTCCGCGGTGCCGCCCTCGACGTTGGTGACGTCGTAGCCGCGCGCTTCGAGCGCCTCGGCGACACGGGCCGAGCGCCCGCCGACCTGGCAGATCACATCGAACGCCTCCGCGGGAAGCTCGCCGAGCCGGTCACCGAGCTCGGACATCGGGAGGTTCACCGCGCCGGGGACGTGCCCCGCCGCGAACTCGTCGCGCTCGCGCACGTCGATGAGCGGAACGCCCTGGCGCTGCGCGAGCTGGGCGACGGTGATCGACTTCATGTCATTCCTCCTGCGGCGCAGACACGAAGCGCCCCGTCGACCGCAGTCGGGGGCGCTCGGTGTCGTGCCGCTTACTTCTTGTTGCGGCGCTGGTGGCGAGTCTTGCGAAGCAGCTTGCGGTGCTTCTTCTTCGCCATGCGCTTGCGGCGCTTCTTGATGACAGAACCCACGGAAACCTCACTACGTCAGGGGCTGGGTGCCACCGGAACGGGCACCCGGGTACGGGCAGGAAAAATGCCTCGGACGAGTCTAGCAAACCGCCGAGGCGCGACCGTCACGGGGCGACGAAGGGCACGGAGTCGGCTCAGCGCGCGAGCGGCTCTGCGTGCGACCGCGCGGCCGCCCGTCAGCCGGCGTCGGCGATCGGCCGCTGCAGGGCCTCCGCCACGGCGGACTCCGGCACGCGATAGCTGCGCCCGAATCGAATGGCCGGCAGCTCCCCGGAGTGCACCAGACGGTACACGGTCATCTTGGACACGCGCATCAGCTCGGCGACCTCGGCCACCGTCAGGAATCGGACGTCTTGGACATCGGGCATCCCCCGTCCCCCTTTCTGCTGATGCACACTCTAGGGGTTGCGTGCGACACGTGTAAATCTCTGTGGCGTGTGTGAGCGCTGTGACTCACAGCGCCGCGGATGTTCAGGCCTCGCGCCGTCCTCGCGCCAGGCGCTCCCCGGCCTCCCTGCGGGCCTGACGCTCGAGCCTGCGCGCGTCCCGCAGGGCCTTCTGCGCCTCCCGCACCGCCTTCTGCGCTTCGCGGTAGCGCTTGTCGGCGAGCAGGGCGAGGTCCTCGGTCGCCGCCCACTCGGCCGGCTCTGCATGCGGAGCTCCGCCG
Organism: Microbacterium neungamense; assembly: GCF_024971095.1. Classification (NCBI taxonomy): domain Bacteria; kingdom Bacillati; phylum Actinomycetota; class Actinomycetes; order Micrococcales; family Microbacteriaceae; genus Microbacterium; species Microbacterium neungamense. The sequence goes on along the minus strand of NZ_CP069717.1, from coordinate 369,324 downwards.
TCGAGCTCCGCGACGTACGCGGCCACACCGTCCAGACACCGCTCCAGGCCGAAGCGGAACGGATCCGCATCCGACGCGAACACGCCGGCGTCGACGGCCCGGCGCAGGGCCGGGAACTCCTCGGCGGAGATGAGGGCGTCGTAGAGCCCGGCCTCCTCGGCGGTGATGGCATCCGGATGCTGCCCGCTGCGCCGGACGCGGTCGGAGTAGCCGGCCAGCACCATGCCGCAGAACCGGGCCTGTCCGGCGATCAGCAGCGCGACAGCCACCTGCTCCTGCTCGCTGAGCGCGGTCGGCGCCAGCGCCTCCAGTGCGGCGTCCAGCCACGCCGAGCTGTTCGGGGTGACCGGCGTGCCCTGGATCGGCAGGGAGAGCACCCACGGATGCGCGACGAACATGGCCACCTGCGCCGTGAACAGCTGCACCAGCCGTGCACGCCAGTCGGCATCCGGCTCCGGCTCGGGCGGCAGCCCGATCGCCTGCTCCTGCATCAGCAGCAGCAGGTCGTCCTTGGCGCTGACGTAACGGTAGAGCGACAACGTATACAGAAAGGATCACGGATGCCTCTCGCCATCGACGTCCGCGGGCTCTGCAAGAGCTACCGCGGCCGCCCCGTGCTCGACGGTCTCGATCTCGCCGTCGAGGAAGGCCGCATCTTCGCCCTGCTCGGCGCCAACGGCGCCGGGAAGACCACGACGATCGGCATCCTCACCACGCTGGTCCGCCCGACGGCGGCCGCGCCCGCGTGGCCGGTCACGACGTCGCCGGCGCGCCGGAGGAGGTGCGGCGCCGGATCAGCCTCACCGGTCAGTCCGCCGCGGTGGACGATGTGCTCACCGGCGCCGAGAACCTCGTGATGTTCGGACGCCTGGCGGGTCTCGGCCGCCGTGCCGCCGCCGAACGTGCGGACCAGCTGCTCGAGCGCTTCGACCTCGCCGACGCCGCCGCCCGCCGGGTCGGCACGTTCTCCGGGGGCATGCGCCGCCGGCTCGACCTCGCGCTCAGCTTCGTCACCGCGCCCGAGGTGCTGTTCCTGGATGAACCGACCACGGGGCTCGACACCCGCAGCCGCCGAGCCCTGTGGGACGTGATCCGCGGACTGGCGTCATCCGGCACCACGGTGTTCCTCACCACCCAGTACCTCGAGGAGGCCGACGAGCTCGCGGACCGGATCGCGGTGCTGGACGGCGGCCGGGTGGTCGCCGAAGGCACCGCCGCCGCGCTGAAGGATCGCATCGGCGGGACGGCGGTGCAGCTGGTCGACGAGGCGGGCGGCGTGCGACGCAGCATCCCGACCGACGGCAGTCTCGCCGGCATCCGTCGCGCGCTCGACGAGATCGACGCAGCCGGTGCGGACGCGCCCGGTGCGGGCGAGGTGCGCCTGCACCGGCCGACCCTCGACGACGTCTTCCTCGCCCTCACCTCCGGCCCGGCGCCCGCCTCCGCCGCATCCGCCGCACCCGCCACCGCATACGCAACCCACGCGAAGGAGCTCGCATGACCGACCCGACCCTCGTCCGCCCGCGCCTGCGGGGGCTCACCGCCGAATCCGTCTTCCTCGGGCGGAACCTGCGCCATTCGTTCCGCGACGGCGAATCGCTGCTGATGGCCGTGATGCTACCGGTGATGCTGATGCTCATGTTCACCTGGATCTTCGGCGGGGCGATCGACCCGACCGGGGGCTACGTCGACTACGTGGTGCCCGGCATCATCCTCACCTGCGCCGGCTTCGGCGCCTCCTCCACCGCCCTCTATGTCGCCGGCGACATGGCCTCCGGCATCGTGGACCGCTTCCGCACCATGCCGCTGCGTCCGAGCGCGGTGCTCACCGGTCACGTCGGTGCGAGCCTGGTCCGCAGCCTGTGCGCGACCGCGCTGGTCGTCGGCGTCGCCCTGCTGGTCGGCTTCCGCCCGTCCGCCGGCGTCGGCGCGTGGCTGGCGGCAGCGGGCCTGATCGCCCTCTACATCCTCGCGCTGACGTACCTGTTCGCGGCGATCGGCATGGCGGCCGGCAGCGCCGAGGCGGCAGCCGGCTACGGCTTCATCCTGCTGTTCCTGCCGTACCTGTCCAGCGGCTTCGTGCCCGTCGACACCATGCCGGAGTGGCTGCGCCCGGTCGCGGAGCACCAGCCGCTGACCCCGATCATCGACAGCATCCGTGCGCTGCTGCTCGGCAGAGACCCGGGGACGGCGCCGCTGTGGGCGGTGTGCTGGTGCGTCGGCATCCTCGCCGTCGCCGTCCTGTGGGGATCCGTGCTGTTCCGGCGCCGCTCCGCGCGCCGCTGAGCCGGGCCGGGCGGAATCGGCTCAGTGGTGCGGGCACCACTGAGCCGGGCCGGGCGGGAGCGGGTTCGCGGCGCGGGCGGGAGGAGCGGATGCGGGATGCCATGTCCGGTTCCCCCGCCCGCGATGCGCACCGCGGCCGGGCCGTCGGGCATCCGGCATCGTGCTCGGCATCCTGATCGTCCGCACCGCGACGGCTGAGCGCGGGCCTCGCCCGCCCGGATCGGGTCTCAGGCGCCGAGGCGCTTGAGGGCGGTCGCGACGACGTGCTTCGCGGATGCCGCGGCGCGGCCGACGACCTCGGCCGCGTGCGCCGCGCCGTCGGGCAGCGGGATGTGCGGGTGCTCGGCGCCCTCGTCCTCGTCGCCGAACGCGTCGACAAGGAACGGGAACAGCCAGTCGTCGACCTCTTCCAGGGGCGCCACGGCGAGGCTGTAGTAGCGGCGCTGACCGTCTTCGCGGACCGTGACCAGCGACGCCTCGCGGAGCACCTTCAGGTGCTTCGAGACCGTGGGCTGGCTGATCCCGAGCTCGCTGACGATCTCGGTGACGCTCGTGCCGGCGGCTCCTTCGTTGCCCCGGCGCAGGAGGAACTGCAGGATGTCCCGCCGCGTGCCGTCCGCGATCACGTCGAAGATGTCGGTCATGACATCAGGGTAGTCGCCGCGCGAGCGGAGTACCATGACGGAGCGTCGCCGAACGCCGGCGGCCGCGGGACTGCGAGGGAGGGCGATGTCGGGCATCCTCGCCGCCGCTCCCCGCCGTGGACTGCTTCGGGTCGGCGGGTTCTTCAAGCGCCTGATCACCTCCTCGCCATCACGCCTCGCGATCGTGGTGTTCGCCGCCCTGATCCTGCTGTTCACCGGCATCCTGTCACTGCCGATCTCCTCCGCCGACCGCACCGTGACGCCCCTCAGCGACGCGCTGTTCACGGCGATGTCGACCATCTGCGTCACCGGCCTGACCACGGTGGACATGGCCACGCACTGGTCGCCGTTCGGGAACGTCGTGATCTTCATCGGCGTGAACATCGGCGGCATGGGCGTGCTCACGCTGGCGTCCCTGCTCGGCATGGTGATCTCGCGCCGCCTGGGACTGCGCGCCAAGCTTCTCGCCGCCGGCGACACGAACCCGCTGCGCGCGCACGGCGGGCCGGTCAACGAGAGCCAGACCGTGCGCCTCGGCGAGGTGGGTCAGCTGCTCACCACGGTCGCGTTCTCGACCCTGCTCATCGAGACCGTGGTGGCGCTGCTGCTCTATCCGGGTCTGGTGATGGCGGGCATCGACCCGCTCGTGGCGCTGTGGGAGGCGCCGTACTACGCGGCGATGTCGTTCACGAACACCGGCTTCACCCCGAACGCCGGCGGCGTGACGATCTTCGCCGACGACTACTTCGTGCTCACCGTGCTGATGATCAGCGTGTTCCTCGGCAGCATCGGCTTCCCGGTGATCTACGCGCTCGCCAAGCACACCTGGCACGTCAAGCGGTGGTCGCTGCACACCAAGCTCACGCTGATCACCACGGTGCTGCTGTTCTTCGCCGGGGCGGCGGTGATCCTCGTGCTCGAGTACGACAACATGCGCACGTTCGGCTCGATGGACGCGGTCGACACGACGGTGCAGGCGCTGTTCCTGTCGTCGATGACCCGCTCCGGCGGATTCAACGTGATCGACATGGCCGACCTGAACGGGTCGACGATGCTCGCGGTCTGCATGCTCATGTTCGTCGGCGGCGGCTCGGCGTCCACCGCCGGCGGCATCAAGGTCACCACGCTCGCCGTGCTCGCACTCGCGGTGTGGTCGGAGGCGAAGGGGCGCCCGTCGGTCGAGGCGTTCGGCCGCCGCATCCCGAGCGACGTGCAGCGTGTGGCGCTGTCGGTGGTGGCGTGGGGTGCGACGATCGTCGCCGTCTCGACGATCATCATCGCCCAGATCACGAAGGCCGACATCATCGACGTGCTCTTCGACGTCATCTCCGCATTCGCGACCGTGGGGCTGAGTTCGGGGCTCACCGCCGAGCTGCCCGACTCCGCCTCCTACGTGCTGGCGGCCACCATCTTCATGGGGCGCGTTGGTACAGTGACACTCGCCGCGGCGGTCGCCGCGACGTCCCGATCGCAGCTGTATTCGCTGCCCGTGGAAAGGCCGATCGTTGGTTGAGATGGTCAGGGGCGACGCCCCGGTGCTCGTCATCGGACTCGGACGCTTCGGCGCGGCATGCGCCGGTGAGCTGGACCGGCTCGACCGCGAGGTGCTCGCCATCGACGACAACCTGGAGCTCGTCCAGAAGTGGTCGGAGCGCGTCACGCACACGGTGCAGGCGGATGCCCGCAACATCGACGCCCTGCGCCAGATCGGCGCGCAGGACTTCCAGGTCGCGGTCGTCGCGGTCGGGTCGCTGATCGAGGCATCCGTGCTCATCACCGCGAACCTCGTCGACCTGAAGGTGCCGCAGATCTGGGCGAAGGCCGTGTCGCAGTCGCACGGCAAGATCCTCGCCCGGGTCGGCGCGAACCACGTGATCTACCCGGAGCGCGAGGCGGGTGAGCGTGTCGCGCACCTCGTCAGCGGCCGGATGCTGGACTTCATCCGCTTCGACGACGACTTCGTGCTGGCGAAGATGTACCCGCCGAAGTTCATCCGCGGCGTCGGCCTGAACGAGTCCGGCGTGCGCACCAAGTACAACGTCACGGTCGTCGGTGTGAAGAGCCCCGGCAAGCCGTTCCGGTACGCCGAGGCGAACACGGTCGTCACCAACCACGACCTGATCATCGTGTCCGGGACGAACAGCGACATCGAGCGCTTCGCGGCTCTGGACCGCTGACCCGCCCTCCCGTCCCTCCCTCCCCGTCTATTTGTGCCAGACTGCGGTTTCCGGCCCCGGGTTCCAGCAGTTCGCGACAAATAGACGGGTGCCGGAGGATCGACGGATGCCGGCGGATGGACGGATGCCGGCGGAGCTCAGCTTCCGGCGGCGAGCTCCTTCGCGCGTGCCAGCGCGGCCGCCGTGGCACGCGCGAACACGTCGTCGAGACGCGCCTCCTGCAGCACCGCGATCGCGCGCTCGGTGGTGCCCTTCGGGCTGGTGACGCGGCGGCGCAGCTCGGCCGGGTCCTCGCCGGAGGCCTCCAGCAGCGCGGTCGCCCCGATGAAGGTCTGTTCGGCCATCAGCCGGGCATCCGCTTCGCTGAAGCCCATCCCGATCGCCGCCTTCGTCAGCTCCTCGATGAGTAGGAACACGTACGCCGGCCCGGAGCCCGACACGGTCGACAGCGCGTCGATCTGCTCCTCGGGCACCTCGATCACCGCGCCCACCGTCTCGAACAGGGCGCGCACGACCGCCATGTCCTCGGCGCTCGCGCTCGGCCCCGCGGCGAGCCCGGTGACCGCCTTGCCGACCATCGCGGGCGTGTTCGGCATGGAGCGGATGGTCCGGACGTCGCCGCCGAGGGCATCCGCGAACGTGGCGAGGGTGACGCCGGCGGCGAGGCTTACGACGATCGCGTCCTCACGCAGCACCGGAGCGATCTCGCGCAGCAGATCCGGCACCATGGCCGGCTTCACGCCGATCAGCACGATGCGCGCGGATGCCGCGGCATCCCGGTTCCCGTCGGGCCGGTCCTCCAGCGCGATGCTGGTCACGCCGTCGATGCCGGCGAGGGCATCCGCCTTCTCCCGGCTGCGGTTGGTGGCGACGATGCCGCCGTCGACGGTCGCACCCGAGTCGACGACGCCGTGCAGGATCGCGCCGCCCATCGAGCCGGCGCCGAGGAACGCGAGAGCGGGAAGAGTGTCAGCCATGCCGTCATCCTACGAGCGCCGGAGGGCCGACGTAGACTCGTGCCATGAGTGCATCCGGTGGCGGCAAGGCGATCATCGCGGCGTTCCTCGCCAATGTGGGCATCGCGATCGCGAAGTTCATCGCGGCCGCGCTCTCCGGCTCCGCCTCGATGCTCGCCGAGGCGATCCACTCCGTCGCCGACTCCGGCAACCAGCTGCTCCTGCTGCTCGGCGGGCGCAAGGCGCGCAGGGCCGCGGACCGTTCGCATCCGTTCGGCTACGGGCGCGAGCGCTACGTGTCGGCGTTCGTGGTGTCGATCATCCTGTTCTCCGTCGGCGGCCTGTTCGCCATCTACGAGGGCATCGGCAAGCTGCGCGACCCGCACGAACTGGACCCGGTGTGGTGGTGGCTGCCGCTCGTGGTGCTGGTGATCGCGATCGCGCTCGAGTCGTTCTCGCTGCGCACCGCGGTGAAGGAGAGCAACCTGGTGCGCGAGAAGGGGCAGTCGTGGACGTCGTTCATCCGGCGCGCCAAAGCGCCCGAGCTGCCCGTCGTGCTGCTGGAGGATGCCGGTGCGCTGACCGGCCTGATGTTCGCACTGGTCGGCGTGGGGCTGACCGTGATCACCGGGAACACGGTGTTCGACGCGATCGGGACGCTCGCGATCGGCGTCCTCCTGATCCTGATCGCCGTGGTGCTGGGCGTGGAGACCAAGAGCCTGCTCGTCGGTGAGGGCGCGAACCCGGCGGACGTGGACCGGATCGTCGACGCCATCGGCGAGGGCGACGAGGTGGAGAAGCTCATCCACATCAAGACGCTGCACCTCGGCCCGGACGAGCTCATGGTCGCCGCGAAGATCGCGCTGCGCTCGGACAAGACCGTGCGTCAGGCCGCGGACGACATCGACGCGATCGAGAAGCGGATCCGCGCGGCCGTGCCCGCGGCGAGGGTGATCTACCTCGAACCGGACATCTACCGTCCGGCCCTGGACCCGGAGCCGTCGACGGACGCCTTCGTGCTCAAGTCCTCCGACTGACCCTCACTTCCCGACACACCCTCACTTCCCGACACACCCTCACTTCCCGACACACCCTCACTTCCCGACACATTGTGTCGCCACGTGAGGGTAGTGCGCCGGCCGACCCGCAGTTCCGGACACAATGTGTCCATTCGGGTCAGGGTCCATACGGGCCAGTCCGGGTCAGCGGCGCTGCTCGAAGAAGTCGCGGAGCAGCGCGATCGCGGCATCCGACTGGATGCCCGCGACGACCTCGGCGCGATATGGCAGGCGACGATCGCGGAGCACGTCGTACATGGAGCCGGCGGCGCCGGCCTTGTCGTCCCACGCGCCGAAGACGACACGGCTCACCCGCGACTGCAGCACCGCCCCGGCGCACATCACGCACGGCTCCAGCGTGACGACGAGAGTATGCCCCTGCAGGTTCCACGACCCCAGCGCGTCGGCCGCCTGGCGCAACGCGACGACCTCCGCATGGGCGGTCGGGTCGTGCGTGGCCTCGCGGAGGTTGCGGCCCTCGCCCGCCATCCGCCCGTCCGGATCGAGCACCACGGCGCCGACCGGGATCTCCCCGGCCGCGGCCGCCTCGGCGGCGAGCGCGAGCGCCCGCTGCATGGCGCGTTCGTCGGCGGCTGTCATGCGTCCTCCCGTCGGTCGAGCCTAGTCTCCGGCATCCGTCCCCGCCGGATCCCGGATGGAACGGGCCCGTCCTCGCGAGACGACGCGGACAAGTAGCCTGTACGCATGCGCGTTCACGTGGCCGACCACCCCCTGATCACCCACAAGCTCACCGTGCTGCGTGACGAGCGCACGCCGTCGCCGGTGTTCCGCCAGCTCACCGAGGAGCTGGTCACCCTCCTGGCGTACGAGGCGACCCGCAATGTCAAGGTGAGCCCGATCGAGATCCAGACGCCGGTCACGAAGACCACCGGCGTGAAGATCTCCGAGCCGCGGCCGATCGTCGTGCCGATCCTGCGCGCGGGGCTCGGGATGCTCGAGGGCATGGTCAAGCTGCTGCCGACCGCGGAGGTCGGCTTCCTCGGCATGGTCCGCGACGAGACGACGTTCGAGCCCACGACGTATGCGGAGCGGCTGCCCGATGACCTCAGCGACCGCCAGTGCTTCGCGATCGACCCCATGCTCGCGACCGGGGGATCGCTCGGTGCGGCGATCCAGTTCCTCTTCGACCGTGGGGCCAGGGACGTCACCGCGATCTGCCTGCTCGGCACCCCGGAAGGCCTGGCCGCCATCGAGCAGCTCGTCGGCGACCGCGACGTGACCATCGTGCTGGGCGCTCTGGACGAGGGGCTCAACGAGAAGGGCTACATCGTCCCCGGGCTCGGCGACGCCGGCGACCGGCTGTACGGCACGGTCTGACCGGACGGTCCCTGGGCGCGCGTTCGCACCGCCCGTGCCGCTCGCGCGTCAGGCGACGTCGAGGACGTAGCCGCGCTCGTCGCCGTAGTGCGCGAAGCCGGCGCGGGCGAGGATCGGGGCGGAGGTGCCGATCCGTCCCTTCACGAGCGCGGTGATCGCCCCGAACTCGGCGCCGATCCGCATCCGTTCGGCGAGCACGGCCCGGTAGGCCCCGCGGCCGCGGGCGTGCGGCAGGGTCGCCGCGCCCCAGAGGCGGACGAAGCCGTCCACGATCGTGCATCCGCCGGTGCTCACCGCATCACCGTCGAGCCGCGCGATCACCCGGGCGTGGATGCGGGCCGCCAGCGCCGCGGAGATCTCGTCGAGCTCGGCCCGCAGGCCGTCCTCGTCGAGGGGCTCCTGCTCCCACACCGGAACGTTCACGGCGTCCATCTCGCGCACCTGCTGGAGGGTGCGCACGACCTCGACCGAGACGTCCTCGGGGGCGGCGACGGGCTCGCCGGCGACGGGCCGGGCGAGGACGGCGACCGTGTCGATGTGCTCGGCGCCGCGAGCGCGCAGCTCCGCCTCGAGGTCGGGGCGGTCGGACTCGTTGGTCCAGAACGTGAGCTTCGTCTCGCCCCAGGCGCGCGTGCGCTCGATCGCATGGTCGAGCACGGATGCCGCGTCGAGGATCGAATCGACCTGGGAGGCCCGCACTCCCCCGCCGAAGCGCGACGGGTACCGGACGAGTTGCAGTTCCGTCTTCTCCTCGTCGCTGTCACGCGGGAACCAGACCCAGGATGCCGAGGCGCGCAGGATGTCGTCGACGGAATGCCTGCTCGCCACGCTAGCAAGAGGATCCGACCCGGGGGCGCGGCGGCCACGCCGTTGGCGCCCGCCTCCGCCAGAAGAGAAACGCATCGCGGAACACCCCGGCGGATGCGCGAACCTCCCCGCGACGGGAACGACGCGGGGCCTCCGCGGCGCGGCGTCGCTCGAGCGCGGGGCGCCGAACAGCCGGGGCGCCGAACAGCCAGCGCCCGCGCCACGCCGAACCGCCAGCGCGCCCGGCGCGGCGGGCGGCGCCGGTGGGCCTCAGTCGCGGTCGGCGCCGACGAGGCGGGCGAAAGCGCTGAGGCGGGCGACGCCTTCCGGGGTGTGCGGCAGGTCGTCGAGCAGGGCCGGGGAGTGCACCAGGTAGGCGACGCTCTTGGCTCGTGAGATCGCGACGTTCAGGCGGTTCTGCAGCAGCAGGAACTCCGGGCCTCGCGGGGCGTCGCGTCCGCTGGAGGCGGCGAGCGAGGTGATCGACACGACCGCCTCCTTGCCCTGGAAGTTGTCCACCGTGCCCACCGCGACCTCACCGAATCCGGCGGCGGCGAGCTCGTCGTGGATGAGCTGCTTCTGCGCGTTGTACGGCGCGACGACGATGATGTCCGCCTGCTCGAGCGGGCGCGGCGCGGCATCCGTCCCGCATCCGTCGACGTAACGGCGACCGACGAGGTCCCGCACGATCGCCACGACCGCGGCGGCTTCCTCCGGCGACTGCGTCGCGTTGCCGCGGTGCCGCACCGGCACGATGTGCAGGCCGGGCTCGACGCCCTCCACCACGCGGGTCTCGGTGCCCGGGGCGGATGCCAGCTTGCCCGCGTACGCGAGCCGTGAGACCGGTGCCGCGACAGCGGGATGCATCCGCCACGACGCGTCCAGGAAGTAGCCGTAGGCCGGATCGATGACCGCGTCGCCATCCATCACCCAGCCGAGCGCCGAGGTGTCCACGGGTTCCGGGTGCGCCCCCTGGCTGACCTGCGGCAGCTGCTGCGGGTCGCCGAGCAGCAGCAGGCGCTGCGCGCCGGCGGCCACCGCGATGGTCGAGGCGAGCGAGAACTGCCCGGCCTCGTCGATCACGAGCAGGTCGAGGCCGCGCCGGTCGACGCGCCGCGTGTTGCTGAAGTCCCACGCCGTGCCGCCCACCACGAACCCCTGGTCCGCGTGCTCGGCGATGAAGCCCGCCATGCCGTCCTTGCGGATGACGGTGAAGCACGGATCGGCATCCGGGTCCTTCGGCGCCTTCGCGACCTGCGAAGCCGGCACGCCGTCGGCGACGACCCGCTCCAGCAGGTTCTCCACGATCGCGTGCGACTGCGCGACCACGCCGATCCGGAATCGGTGCTCGCGCACCAGCCGCGCGATCACCTGCGAGCCGGTGTACGTCTTGCCGGTCCCGGGCGGGCCCTGCACCGCCAGATAGCTGCGGTCGAGGTCGAGGACCGCCCGCACGATGGCGTCGATCCGTTCTTCACCGGCGGCCGGGATCGGGCCGCCGGAGCGGGTGCGCGGCGGGATGCGGCAGAGGATGTCCGAGGCCGGATCCTCCGGGAACTCCGGTGCGGCGCGGTGCACGGCATCCGCCCATTCCTCGATCGCGGACTGCTGCGAGGCGACGTTCGGGGGCGCGGCCGGGGTGAGTGCGAGCGGCAGCTCGTCCCAGGTCTGCCCCTGCACGGCCCGTTCGCGCACGAGGTAGCCGTCGTCGAGCACCTCGAGCACCTCGACCTCGTGCGGGATGTGGATGACCCGCGAGGGCGCGTCCACGTCGAACGGGGCGGGTGCGGCGTACAGCGCGAACGGCCGCGCGCCCGCCCCGACCGTGCTCCCCGGCGCGACCTCGCCGCGCAGCCGCACGACCCGCGTCTGGATGCGCCGGCCCTCGTCCACCGCCCACGGCTCGTCGACGCCGCTGCGGTCGGCATCCACCCGCAGCACATCGCGGGTCGACTCCCACAGCGACACCGGTTCGCGCAGCCGCTGGAAGTGCGCGACCCAGAAGCTCTTCGCCTCGCGCGGGTAGTAGTCGATCGCGGCGGCCGCCACCCGGTGGCACTCTCCGTTCCCGCCCTCGCGCTCGACCCGCAGCGCCTCGGCCTGCAGCGCCAGCGACAGCGGCGACGGCTCGTACACCCGGGTCTCGGGATCGTCCGGTGGCGCCGGAAGCACCCCGGTCTCGCGGGCCAGGCCGATCAGCCAGTCGCGCAGCCGCCGCGTGGAGACGCAGTCGTACCGGTTGTAGTCGGCGAGGTCGTCGAGGATCGCCTGCGCCTCGGCATCCCGCCCGGCCGCGGCGAGCGCGCGCGCCTCGACGTACTGGACGATCGACTCGTCGCCCTTCTGCACGTCGCTCTCGCGCACCTCGTCGCCCATGTACAGCGGCTCGAGCTTCTTGATCGAGTAGGACCGGGAGCCGACCCGCACCGAGCGCAGCACGATCGGGTACAGGTCGACGAACACGCCCTCCCGCAGCAGCCGGTCGACGTCGGCCTCGCCGACGCCGTGCCGCGCGGCCATCGCCGCGAGATGCGCGGTCTCGTACGGCGCGTAGTGGTAGATGTGCATGTCGGGATGGGTCTGCCGGCGCAGCTTCACGAACTCGAGGAAGTCGAGCAGCGCCTGCTTCTCCTCGGCGAACGTGTGCGCCCACAGCGCGGAGTACTGCTCCGCGTTGTCGATCCATCCGAACAGGTAGTCCAGTCCCCAGTGCGGGTTCTCGGCCTGCTCGGTGTACAGCGGGTCGCCCTCGAAGTCGAAGAAGATGTCGCCGTGGCTGGGCCTGGGCATCATGCCGATCGCGTGCGGCGACACCAGCTCGAAGGGCGGCGCGGCCCCCGGCTCCGCCGACGCACCGGCCTGGAGGCGCGCCTGGGCGCGCAATGCGGTGAAGGTGTCACCGTTCATTCCCTCGGGCGCATCCGTCGCGACCGCCAGCTCGTCGATGGTGCGGATGCCGGCGGCGCGCAGGCGCTGCCGCTGCACCGGACGCATCCGGGCGACCAGCAGCAGATCGCGGTGCGCATCCACCTGCTCTTCGCAGGTGGCGCAGCGCCCGCACGCCGTGATCTGAAGGTCGCCGCGATCATCACCCCAGGCGAGCGGCTCGCCGGCGGCGCCGGTGTCGATGCGGCGGTCCGCGATGAGCGCACGGAGGCGGGCACGGCGCACGTGGAACAGCGGCAGCAGGTCGTCGACGGCGTGGGTGCTGATGGTGCCGTCGCCGAGGATCAGATCGACTTCGTCGGCGCGAGGGATGCCGAGCCGGTCGAGCTGGTCGACGTATGCCGCCAGCTGCATGAGCGCGGTCACCCGGGCGGTGCGGGCGAGCTTGGTGTCCTGGACGCGCCAGCGCCCGTCGGGGTCGCGGAGCAGGAAGTCGGCGAAGCCCACGAACTCGGGCGTGGCGAAGGCGGCCTGGAAGATGACGGATGCCGCGGAGCGCAGCGCGCGTCCGGTCTCGGCGACGGCGGCGCCGAGGGCATCCGCATCCGCAGAGGAGACCTTCGGCAACGCGACGACGCCGGCCTCGCCGCCCTCGCCGAAGCGGGCGATGTACTGTTCGAGGACCGCGCGCTCGTGCACGTCGCCGAGCTCGGCCGCCCGTGCGAGCGTGGCGTCCTCAGGTTCCTCGACCGCGGCCACCCGCCCGAGTTTGGCGTCGAGCGCCCGCGCCCACGCGAACTCGCACTCGGCGGCGAGCTTCAGATCGCTCGCGCTCCAGACGACGCGGGGCGGGCTGTCGGTGGTGACGACGCGCACGGATGCTCCTTCTCCGCGGCCTTCGGGAGCCGCTCACTCGAGACTATCCGTGGCCTCCGACACCCCCTCCGCCCTGCCCCTGCCCCCCAGCGGAGCGCGGGGATGCCGCGAGCGAGCTGGCACCGGGCCGTGCGAGGGCATGCTCGCACGCGGCATCCCCGCGCGGAGCGTCCCTACCGCCACCACCCGTCCTGCGGTGTGACCGGCAGGTGCCGCTTGTGTCGGGTGGCGAGGTACTTCGCCTCGATGCGCTCGGCGACGGCGGGATCGACCTCCTTGCCCTCCAGGTAGTCGTCGATCTGCTCGTAGGTGAGGCCGAGCTCGTCCTCGTCCGGGCGGCCGGGCTGCCCGTCGAGCAGGTCGGCGGTCGGCACCTTCAGGTACAGCCGCTCCGGGGCGCCCAGCGCGCGCAGCATGGCGCGCCCCTGCCGCTTGGTGAGGCCCGACAGCGGCAGGATGTCGGCCGCCCCGTCGCCGAACTTCGTGTAGAAGCCGGTCACGGCCTCGGCGGCGTGGTCCGTGCCGATCACGAGCATCCCGTCGTGCCCGGCGATCGCGTACTGCGTGACCATGCGGATCCGCGCTTTGATGTTGCCGCGGTTGAAGTCCGAGATGTCCGAGCCGAAGGCCTCCTCGATGTCGGCCTCGATCCCGTCCACCCCGTGCTGGATGTTCACCTCGACGGAGCGGTCGGGGGCGATGAACTCCAGGGCGGCCCGGGCGTCCGCGGCATCCGCCTGCACGCGATACGGCAGCCGGACGGCGAAGAACGACGCCTCGCCCCCGTACTCGCGCACGCGCTCCACCGCGAGCTGCGCGAGCCGGCCCGCCAGCGTCGAGTCCTGACCGCCGGAGATGCCGAGCACGTAGCCCTTGGTGCCGGTGGCGGTCAGGTAGTCGACGAGGAACTGCACGCGTGCCTCGGTCTCGGTGGTCGGGTCGATGTCGGCCTGGACTCCCAGGGCCTCGGCGATCTCCTGCTGCATCGTCACGGTGTCCTCCTTCGCTGGTACCAGTGTCTACCTGACAGGATGGATGCGTGAAACTCCTCGTCGCCGCCCTCGAATCCGAGCTGCAGGCGTTCCCCGCAGAGATCCCCGGTTTCGACCGGCTGGTCACCGGTCCCGGCAAGCTCAAGGCGGCGTACGGGCTCACCCGCGCCCTCGACGCCGGCGACTACGAGGAGGTTCTCGTGGTCGGCACCGCGGGCGCGGTGGAGGAGGACCTGCCCGCGGACGTGTACGAGGTGAGCGCGGCGATCCAGCACGACGTGCAGGACCTGGACGGGATCGTCGGTCAGCACGTCTCGCTGCCGCCGCGCGTGGAGACGGGACGCGAGGGGCTGACGATCGCGACCGGCGACATCTTCGTCGACGACGCGGATGCCGTGGCCCGCATCCGCTCGCTCGGCGGCGTGCTCGTCGACATGGAGACCTTCGCGTTCGTCTGGGTGGCACAGCAGTTCGGGGTGCCGATCCGGGTGCTCCGGGCGGTGTCGGACCGTGCGAAGGACGGCGCGACCACGATCTGGGACGACATGGTCGCGGCGTGCAGCGCCCAGCTGTGGGCCTACGTGAAGCGCGAGTACGGCCTCGAGGACGCCCCGGAGGTCTCGAACACGCGAGAGCGCTAGGACGTTCGGAACGCCGCTTCGACCACGCTCGGCCCGTCCGGCAGGGTGCGCACCGTCAGCTGAGCGGGGATCTGCTCCTGCATGGCCTCGACGTGGCTGATCACTCCGACGGTGCGCCCGCCCTGCCGTAGCTCGTCGAGGGTGCGCATCGCGATCTCGAGGGTGTCGGCGTCGAGGGAGCCGAAGCCCTCGTCGATGAACAGCGTGTCCAGCCGGATGCCGCCGGCCCGCGCCGTGACGACCTCGGCGAGTCCGAGGGCGAGTGCGAGCGAGCTGAGGAAGGTCTCGCCGCCGGACAGCGACCTGGCGGGGCGGGTCTGCCCGGTGTACGCGTCGTGCACGACGATGCCGAGGCCGGAGGCGGCGCCGCGGGCCGCGAGGGCGTCCGAGTGCTGCAGCCGGTACCTCCCCGACGACATCTCGCGCAGGCGCAGGTTCGCCGCATCGACGATCTCCTCGAGCTCCGCGGCCAGGACGAAGGTCTCCAGGTTCATGCGGTGCGTGTTGCCGGAGCGGCCGGCGACGGCATCCGCGAGTCCGCGGATCGTCTCGTAGTCGGCCGTGTCGGCCGCCGAGACGCGGTGTTCGGATGCCGCGCCGTCGATGGCCGCGGCGAGGGCGGCGTTCACGCCGTCGATGCGGCCGGCGGCCTCCACCGCTGCGATCCAGGCGGCGCGGGCCTCCGCGGCTGCGGCCGTCGCCGGCGCCAGGTCGATCGGCTCCTCGGGCAGGGTGAGCAGCTCCAGTTCGAGGAGGATGCCGCGTTCCTTCTCGCGCTGGACGGCGTGCTGGGTGATGCGGTCGTCCAGCCGGGCGATCTCCGCCGCAGGCAGCAGTGCGGCCTCGACCTCGGCGGTGTCCCCGAACGGGGACGTCTCCAGGGCCGCCGCGAGATCGGCGTCCGCGTCGGCGGCGGCGGTCTCACGGACGAGCCGGTCCTCGATGGCGTCCGCGGCGCGGGTCGCGGCGTGGATGTGCGCGCCGGCCTCGGCGAGGCGGTCGGCGACGGTGGCGTGCGCGCCGCGCGCGGCGGCGATCGCCCGCTGGGCATCCTCGGCCGTCTGCCGGAGGAGGGCGAGCCGCTCCCGCGCCGCGGCCTGCTCCTGGGCGGCCTCCGTCTGCCGGCGCTCCACGTCCTCGGCCTGAGCGGTGCACCGGGCCAGGGCGGCGTCCAGGGCGAGGGCGCGTTCGGCCGCGGCTTCGGCCTCGGCGTGCGCGGCGGATGCCGTCTCGAGCACGGCCTCCGCCGCGGACGGGCTGAGGCCCCGTGAGCGCTCCGCGGCGGCCGCGCGCTCGGCGCGCCGCTCGCCGAGCCTGCTCTCCGCCTGCCGTTCGGCCCGGGCGGCGTCGTCGCGGCGCGCCTCGGCGTCCGCGATGTCCTCGGCGGAGACGGGATCGGCGTGCTCGGCCGGGGACGGATGCTCGGTCGCCCCGCACACGGCGCAGGGCTCACCGGGGACGAGCGCGGTGGCGAGCTCGCCGGCGAATCCGTCCAGCCGCCGCTGGCGCAGGCGGGCGAGCGCGGTCTGCGCCTCGGCATGGGCGGTGGTGAGCTCGGCGAGCCGTCGCTCGGCCGCCGCGATCTCGTCGTCCAGGCGCGCCACCTCGGCCGCGGCCGCCCGGCAGGTGCGGGCGTCCTCGACCGCCCGGGCGAGGTCTTCGGCACGATCTCCGGCGCGCCGGGCGGCGTCGCGCTCCGCGGTCAGCTCGGCGATGCGGCCGGGGAGTTCGGCACGCTCGGCCTGCAGAGCGGTGATCCGCTCCCCCGCCGCCGCGGCCTCCTGCTCGGCCTCGGCGAGCTCGCGCTCACGGTCGGCGCTCCGCTGCTCCAGTTCGGCGGCGCGCTGCCACGCTCCGCTCTCCCGTGTCAGGTCCGAAGCGAAGGCGCGCAGCCGGGTGACGTCCCCGCTCCCCTCGGCCGCCGGCGGGAGGTCGCCGTCGGTCTCCGTCTGCCGGCACGCCGCCGCCACCGCGGCAGGCAGAGCGTCGCGGGCCTCCGACTCGCCGCGCTCGGCGTCGGCGAGCGCGGCCTGCGCCCTCCGCGCGGCGGCGATCACACCGCGCAGCGCCTCGGCGGCCCGGCCGAGGTCGCGGCGCCGCCGGTCCGCGGCGATCTCGTCGGCCTGGGCGTCGAGCGCGGCGAGAGCCGCGCGCGCCCGGTCGCGCTCGGTCTGCGCCTCCCGCTGCCGGGTGAGCTCGGTGAGCGCGGCATCCGCGGCCTCCAGCCGCTTCTCGGCGTCGGCGCGCTCGGCGGCGAGCCGCTCCGCCCGGTACTCCGCCCGGGCGAGGGCACGCTGCAGCGTTTCGAGCCGTTCCTCGGTCGTCGCACCGCCCGCCGCGGGGCCGGAGTCGCCCCACAGCTCAGCATCCGTCGCGATCCGCTCCGCCTCCTCGAGCCGGGCCTCGATCGTTGCGCGCCGGGCGGCGAGGCTCTGCTCGGCGAGGCGCCGCCGCTCGTCGAACCGCTGCTGGTAGTCCTCGAAGCGCTCGGTGCCGAACAGCCGGCGCAGCAGCTTCTGCCGCTCCCTGCTGTCGGCGAGGAGGAAGTCGGCGAAGCGGTTCTGCGCCAGCAGGATCACCTGCAGGAACTGCTCCTGCGACAGCTGCAGGATGTCGGCGAGCTCGTTGGCGACGTCGACGACGCGCGCGGCCCGGCCCACCCACCCGGCATCCGTGAGCTCCTCCAGCGAGGCGGACGGCGCCTGCGTCGTCATGCCGCCCCCGCGCTTGGCGGGCCGCTCGTAGGAGGGCGAGCGCGTCACCCGGAACCGGCCGGCGACGGTGCTGAACTCGACTGCGACCGAGGTCGGGTCGTCCGGTTCGCAGTGGTCGCTGCGCAGCCGCTTCTCGCCGCCGTCGTAACGCGGGACGCCGCCGTACAGGCCGAAGCAGACCGCGTCCAGGATGCTGGACTTGCCGGCGCCGGTGCGACCGCCGATGAGGAAGATGCCGTCGTCGGCGAACGCGTCGAAGTCCACCACCTGCCGGGACCGGAACGGGCCGAACCCCTCGACCTCGAGTCTGTGCAGTCGCATCCGCGTCCCTCAGATGAGCGCCTCGGCGCGCACCCGGTCGTCCAGCACGTCGCGGATGAGCTCCGCCTCCCGCTCGGTCGGCCCGGCGCCGTCGCGCACGTGCACCAGGAACGCCTCGATCCGCTCGGTGTCGGTCACGGCGGTGCGCAGGCGCTGCGCATACGACCGCTCGTCCGCCGCCGGCCGGGCCGACGGCTGGTGCTGCACCATGGCGCAGTACGGGAACCGTTCGCGCAGCCGGCGCATGGGCTCGTGCTGCGGCAGCGCGTCGGTGTAGACCGCGCACACCCAGCTCTCCGCGTGCGCGTCCGCGTTCGCCGCGGTGAGGATCTCGTCCAGCGTGCCGGTGAGCGTCACCAGCGCCCGCGGCACGGGCAGCGGAAGCCACTCGACGCCGGCCAGGCCGTCCGCGTCGAGCTCGACCAGCCACGACCCGCGCTCCTTGTGCTGTTCGCCGAAGCTGTAGTGCAGCGGAGCCCCGCAGTAGCGGACCCGGTCACTGACCTGCTGTCGGCCGTGGATGTGCCCCAGAGCGACATAGTCGGGGCCATCGAAGGCCGCGAGCGGGACGACGTCCAGCCCGCCCTGCCGCACCTCGCGCTCCAGCCCGGCGGTGGCGTCCACCCCCGCCGCGAAGCAGTGCGCGATCGCGACGGCACGCCCCGGATGCGCGTCCATGCCGGCCCGGACCAGGTCCATGGCGTGCGACATCGTCTGCGCCTGTGTGCGCAGGACGGGGCCGTCCTCGCCGTGCGCCCAGTGCTGGCGCACGATCGACGGCTCCAGATACGGGATGCCGAAGAAGTGCACCGGCCCGTGCTCGTCGGCCACGGTGACCGGGGTGGCGATGGTGCGGGGATCGGTGAGGACGTGGATGCCGTCGCGCAGCAGTCGCGAACGGAAGCCGAGCCGCGCAGCGGAGTCGTGGTTCCCGCTCGTGACGATCACGGTCGCCCCGGTCTCGTGCAGCGAGGCCATCGCCTCGTCGAGCAGCGTGTAGGCGGCCGCCGCGGGCGTGGCCGAGTCGAACACGTCGCCGGCGACGACGACCACGTCCACGGCGTGCTCGCGCACCTGCTGCACCAGCGCCTCCAGCACGACGGCGAGCGCGTCGAGCGTGGAGTGCCCGTGGAACGTGCGGCCGATGTGCCAGTCGGAGGTGTGCAGGATTCGCATGCCCTCACGGTACGGACCGCCTCCGACATCGCCGCCGAGGCGTGCCGCGAAGGCCGGACACCGGGCATCCGTCACCCCCGCGACGGCGCCGACGGAGATCCTTCAGCCGCGACGGAGCAGGTGCCGGTATTCGGGGTGATCGGCGAACCACTCGGCGACGTACCAGCACACCGCATCCACCGTGCGGTCCCCGCGCGCCGCGATGTCGGCGACCGCCCCGGCGACCACCTGCGCGGCATACCCCTTGCCGCGGTAGGCGGGGATCGTGAACGCGCGCGTCAGGGCTACCGTGCGGCCGTCGTCGCGGTAGTCGAGCACGCTGACCAGGACGCCGTTGCGCATCAGCGTGTAGCGCGAGGCGTCCTTCTCGTCGGTGACCACGAATCTGGTGTCGTCGGCGGGCAGGCTCACGCGACTACGTTACGCCGGGTTGCGGCGGCAGGGCCCGCGCCGGGCCGTCACGTTTTGACACGGCGGGTCACGATCCGACATAATCCCACCCATGACCACCAACGCACGCCCCATGTCCGCCCAGGAGGCGAACGGGACTGCCGGCATGATGATGGCCGGCCGCGTTGGCATGTGTTGCCGAATGTGTTGCTAAGGCGCAACCTCCCCGCCCGACTCATCCCTCCCCGCATCTCTGGGGAGTGAGTCCCGAGCACCCACCCTGTGCTCCTCTCCCACCGGCTCCGCCCGGTCATTCGTGCAACGCATTCAGAGCCCGACGGCTCGACCTCCCCTCCAAGGACCCATCATCATGTCGAACACCGCTCTCCTCGACCGCCCCGCCACCGCTCCCGTCCGCGCCGTCCCGGTCCGCCAGGTCACCGACCCGCAGAGCGCGGATCTGCCCTCGGTCCGCTCGCCGCGAGGCTTCGCCCTGTACGTCGGCATCGACGAGATCAAGGCCGCCGAGGCCGGCGTGAGCCTCCCGCTTCTCGTCGACGCCCTGCGCCGCACGCTCGCCGAGCTCGCGCCGAAGGCCGAGACGCACGCGACCGTCGCCCTCGCCCCGCACGGCTCGGGTGGCCGCGACCTCGACGTCGTGCGCCTCGCCCTGCAGGAGCCCGGCGCGATCGCCCGCGCCAAGGCCGCCACCGTCGAGGAGAAGGACGAGGAGTCCGGCGTCGTCGTCGACATCTCCCGCAAGCGCGTGCTGCTGGACGGCGAGTCCGCGTCGTTCACCTACAAGGAGTTCGAACTGCTGCAGTACCTGGTGCTGCGCGAGGGCCGCACCATCGAGCGCTCCGAGCTGGTCGCCGCCCTGTGGCAGGCGTCCGACGAGGAGGCCCCCGGCGAGCGCACCATCGACGTGCACGTGCGCCGGCTGCGCGCGAAGCTCGGGCGCTACGAGGACATCGTCCGCACCGTGCGCGGCGTCGGCTACCGCTTCGACCGTCACGCGGACGTCGTGATCCGCTACGGCCACGGCACCCCCTCGCCCGACCGGTTCTGATCCCGCGGCGACGGCAGCACGGGGTGTCGACGTCGCCCGGCAGGCGATGCCCGCGCGGACGATGCACGGGATGTCGCTCGCGGCGCGTAGGGTGAGCGCATGACGTTGATGGCGGATGCTGCGCCCCAGGCAGCTGCGCCCTCGGATGCTGCGCCGCGGGCCGTGACGCCCGCACGCCACGCCGTCTACCGCCCGCCACATCCGGTCGATCTGATCAGCACCGTCGGGAGACTGCGACGCGGCGGCACCGACCCCACGATGGTGATCGACGGCCCCGCGATCTGGATGGCGTTCCGCACCGCCGCCGGCATCGCCACCCTCCAACTGCGCGCCGCGCGCGGCGAGATCCGCGCCATCGCCTGGGGTCCCGGCGCCGGCGAGGCGCTGGATCGCGTGCCGCGCCTGTGCGGCGCCGACGACGATCCGACCGGATTCGACGTGTCCCGGCATCCGCTTCTCGCTGACGCGGCACGGCGGAACCCGGGGATGCGGCTGGGCCGGACCGACCGTGTCTTCGACGCGCTGGCCTGCTCGATCCTCGAGCAGAAGGTCACCACCATGCAGGCGTTCGGCGCGTGGCGCCGGCTCGTCTCCAGCTACGGGGAGCGCGCCCCTGGGCCGACGCCGCGGCCCCTGTTCGCCGCACCGGCACCCGAGGTCTGGTACCGCATCCCGTCCTGGGCGTGGCATCGCGCCGGGGTGCAGCCGCCGCAGTCGCGCACCCTGACCGCCGCCGCGATGCGCGGACCCAGCATCGAGCGCGCGGTCCGCGCGGCCGCGACCGGCGAGGAGCGCGACCGCGTGCTGACCAGCCTGCACGGCATCGGCCCGTGGACCTC
The DNA here is from genome assembly GCF_024971095.1 of Microbacterium neungamense. NCBI lineage: Bacteria > Bacillati > Actinomycetota > Actinomycetes > Micrococcales > Microbacteriaceae > Microbacterium > Microbacterium neungamense. The sequence continues at coordinate 348,154 of NZ_CP069717.1, read as the reverse complement.
GGCGGAGACGCGGGTGCGCGCTCTGGGCGACCCGGATGCGGTGAGCGTCGGCGACTTCCATCTCGCGCACCAGGTGGGCTACGCCCTCACCGGGCAGCGCACCGACGACGCCGGGATGCTCGAGCTGCTCGCCCCGTGGAAGGGCCACCGTCAGCGGGTGATCCGGCTCATCCTGGCATCCGGCGTCTCCGAGCCCCGGCGCGCGCCCCGGCTGGCTCCGGAGGACCACCGCCGCCGCTGAGCGCGACTCAGTAGTACACCGCGAGCGGCCCCGACGGCCCCTCGACGACCCGCACCTCGGTGTCGAAGACGCGGGTGAGCACGGCATCCGTCATGATCTCCTCCGGCCGCCCGAACTCGACCACCCCGCCGTCCTTCATGGCGCAGATGTGATCGGCGTAGTGCCCGGCGAAGTTGATGTCGTGCAGCACGATGACGATGGTGCGCCCGAGCTCCTCGGCGGCCCGGCGCAGGTGCTTCATCATCTGCACAGCGTGCTTCATGTCGAGGTTGTTCAGCGGCTCGTCCAGCAGCACGAACTCGGTGTCCTGCGCGAGCACCATCGCGACGTACGCCCGCTGCCGCTGCCCGCCGGAGAGCTCGTCCAGGTAGCGGTCCTCCAGCTCACGCAGGTCGAGGAAGTCGATCGCGCGGCTGATGATCTCCTCGTCGGCCCGGTTCAGCCGCCCCTTCGAATACGGGAAGCGCCCGAAGCCGACGAGCTGGCGCACGGTGAGGCGGGTGATGAAGTGGTTCTCCTGTCGCAGGATCGAGACGATCTTCGCCAGGTCCGCCGACTTCGTCGAGGTCACGTCGTAGCCGGCGATCTCGATGCTGCCGGCGTCCATCCCCATCAGCCGGCCGATCATGGTCAGCAGCGTCGACTTGCCGGCGCCGTTGGGCCCGATCAGCGCGGTGATGCCGCCGGTCGGGATCCTCAGGTCCACGGGACCGATCGCGACCTCGGTGCTGTAGTTGCGGCGCACGCCGTCGATGGTGATCACAGTCGCCCCTTCCGGAGGATGACGATGAGGAACACGAGGCCGCCGACGAGCTCGATGACGATCGAGACGACGCCCTGCGCGGAGAAGATGGTGCGCATCACGACGTACGCGCCGGCGATGATCGTGAACGCGATGAGCACCGCGACCGGGAACACCAGCCGATGGTCGTAGGTGTCGGCGACCTGGTAGGCGAGCGTCGCGACCAGGAAGCCGAGGAAGGTCATCGGGCCGACCAGGGCGGTGGAGGTCGCCATCAGCACCGCCACGAGGAACAGCACGATCATGAGCTCCCTGCGGTGGTCGACGCCGAGGGCCCGGGCGGTGTCGGCCCCCAGCGCCATGATGTTCAGACGCCGCGCACGCATCCACAGCAGAGCGGATGCCCCCGCGCAGAGCGGGACGGCCAGCGGCAGGAGGGAGGCGTCGGCGTTGGAGATGTTCCCGAACAGGCGCGCCGCGAGCACGTCGAACTCGCTGGGCGTGAGCAGCCGCTGCATGAACGTGGCCACCGCGCCCAGGCCCCCGCCGAGGACGATGCCGATCAGCAGCATGATCTGCAGGTTCGCGTAGCGGCCGGACAGCAGCCAGCCGTAGAGCAGCATGGCCAGACCCACCATGAGCGCGATCTGCAGCCCGAACTGCCACAGGCCCTGGATGGCCACGAGGCCGGCGACCCCGAAGAAGTACACCGACGAGGTCTGCACCGCCCGGTAGAGGGACTCGAAGCCCATGATCGACGGCGTGATGATGCGGTTCGTCGTCACGGTCTGGAAGCTGACCGTCGCCACCGCCTGGCAGACGGCGACGATCGCCATCACCGTCACGTTCGTGAGCCGGCGATGCGCGATGCGCCAGAAGCCCTCCGAGCCGACCGGCATCGGATTGTCCCCGGCGAGCAGCGCGAACGCGAAGCCGGCGGCGGCCAGGATGAGCACGGTGAGCACGAGGGCGTAGCGCCGTCGCGCTCCGGGCGCGGAGAGCGGGCCGGATGCCCGCGCGAGGACGCCGGACGGAGCGAGCATGCCGGTGGCGGTGACGGGCCTAGGCACGACGACGCTGCCTCAGCAGGAGCAGGATGAACACGGCGGCGCCGACGACGCCGAGGATCAGGGACACGGGCACCTCGAACGGCATGATGATCGTGCGGCCGATCAGGTCGCACACGGTGACGATCGCGATGCCGAGCAGGCAGACCCAGGGCAGGTTGCTGCGCAGGTCGTCGCCGCGGACCATCGAGACGATGTTCGGCACGATCAGCCCGAGGAAGGGCAGGTTGCCGACGACGACGGTGACCACCCCGGTCGCCACCGCGATGAGCACGGTGCCGAGCAGGATGATCCGGTCGTAGTTCAGCCCGATGCTGGTCGCGATCTCCTCGCCGAGGCCGGCGACGGTGAGCCGGTCGGCGACGACGAAGACGACCGCGCCGGCGGCGGCCACGATCCACAGCAGCTCGTACTGACCTCGCAGCACCGAGGTGAAGCTGCCGGCGAACCAGATGCCCAGGCTCTGCAGCGTGTTGGTGGCCAGGGCGAGGTAGGTGGAGACCGCGCCGACGACGGCGCCGAGCATGATGCCGACGATCGGGACGATCAGGGAGGAGCGCAGCGACACCCGGCGCAGGAACAGGAAGAACACCATGGTTCCGAGGAAGGCCGCCAGCACGGCGCCCGCCATCCGGAGCGGGATCGACGGCTGCGGGACGAGCACCATGACGGCGAGCAGCCCGAGGCCCGCCCACTCGGTGGTGCCGGTCGTCGTCGGCTCGACGAAGCGGTTCTGCGTGAGCAGCTGCATCACGAGCCCCGACATCGCCATGGCGGCTCCGGCGAGGACGAGGGCGATCGTGCGCGGGACGCGGGTGATCTGGAACATCTCCGCGCCGTCCGCGGCCCCGGCGATGTCGTACACGCCGGTGAACAGGGAGAGGACGAGGAGCGCGGCGACGACGAGGACCCCGACGAGGAGCCGGGCGTCGACGAGCCGCCCGGTGCGGCGGGACGGCGATGCGGTGGTGGCGGTCATGCTGAGGACGCCGCGGCGGCGGCATCCGGGGCTGTGCCGGATGCCGCCGCCGGCGGGATCACTTCTTCTTCGCGGCCTTCTCGAGGGCGTCGGCGAAGTCGTTGAGGAACGTCGTGTAGGTCTGGATGCCCTCGTTGAGGTAGGTGTCCGTCGGCATGTACACGATCTGGCTCTCCTGCACGGCGGTGACGGATGCGAGTGCCTCGGTGCCTTCCAGGATCTCGGCGGCCTGCACGTAGTCGGGGGTCTCATCGGCGAAGACCGCGTCGCGGTCCATCACCAGGATCCAGTCCGGGTTCGCCTCGGCGATGGCTTCCACGGAGATGTCGTCGCCCTGGTGGTCGTCGGTCGCTTCCGGCACCTCGAGCGCCGGGGTGAGACCGAGGATGTCGAACACGGGGCCGAGGGTGCGGCCGACCGCGGGGGCGATGTAGCCGATCTGCCCGCCGGAGGTGGTGACGGCCATGACCGTGTCGGCGTCGTCGTACGCCTTCTTCGCACGCTCGATGGCGGCCTCGAAGTCGTCGACGAGCCTCTTCGCCTCGTCCTGCTTGCCGAAGATCTCACCGAGCACGGTGACCTGCCGCTTCAGCTCGGCGTCGAACGGCTCGCCCTCGCGGGGGTCGAGCTCGAGCACGGTCGCGTCCGGCACGAGCTCCTCGAAGTCGGCGTGGTACTGGGCGAAGCGCTGCCCGTTGATGATGAGGTCGGGGTCGGCGGCGACGACGGCCTCGAGGTCGGGCTCGTTATGCGTGCCCAGGTCGACGATGCCCTCGTCGTCGACGTAGCCGACGGTGTCCGGCATCAGCGAGACGGCGGCTGCCGAGAGCTCGATGCCCCAGTCGGACAGGGTCTGGAAGGTGCGGTTGTCGGTGGCGACGACGGATGCCGGGGGCGCCGCGATCTTCTGCGTGCCGTTGTTGTCCTCCACCGTGACCGTGCCCGCCGCGGGCGTGCTCTCTTCGGGTTCGGTGGCCGCCTGACCGGAGCAGCCGGCGAGGGCGAGAACGGTCACGAGACCGAGACCGGTGGCGGTGAGGATTCTGGGCACGGACATGGAGAGACTCCTGTTCTGCTGTGTGTTGGTGCGCGAAGAGCGCCGATCGAGCCGGTGCGAGGCGACCCCGCCGCGACTCGAATGTAGGTTAGCCTTACTTTATGAGATCCACGAAATCCGGCTTCTCGCTCGAGCGCCGCGGCCTCGATCTCCGCTTCCGCTCCGTGGCACTGGGCGCACGGGAGTGGCTCGCGCCCAACTACGTGCGCGTCCAACTGACCGGACCGGAGCTGGCGGGCTTCGCCTCGCTGGGCGCGGACGACCACATGCGGCTGTTCTTCCCGGAGGGCCCGGTGTCCTCGATCGAGGAGATGCGGGCCGCGCCGAGCCGCGAGTACACCCCGCTCGCGTGGGGCGAGGACTGGCTCGACGTCGAATTCGCGGTGCACGGCGACGAGGGCGTGGCCGCACGCTGGGCGGCCACGGCGGAGATCGGCTCCGTGATCGGCGTGGGCGGCCCGCGCGGCTCTGCGGTGCTGACCGGCACGCCCTCATCGTGGCTGCTCGTCGGCGACGAGACGGCGATCCCGGCGATCCGGCGCTTCGCCGCGCTCATCCCCGCGGATGCCCCCGCGCGCATCGTCGTGGAGACGGCGACTCCCGCGGACGAGGTCGACATCGACGCCCCGGTCGCGATCGAGTGGCTGCACCGCGGCGACGCGCCGGCCGGCTCGGCGCTGATCGCCTTCCTCGAGGGGCTCGGCGCGACGGATGCCGTCGGCGCGGACCCGTTCTGCTTCATCGCCGCCGAGCAGCAGATCGTCAAGCCGGGGCGTGCACTGCTGGAGCGCTGGGGCGTCGACCCGGCGAATGCGGTCGTGAAGGGCTACTGGAAGCGCGGCGAGGCGGAGTACCACGCCCCGCACTGAGACCCGCTGCCCGCGCCAGGCGAGACCGCCAGGCGCGGCGGTTCCTCCCGCGCCCGGGGGATCGCGCAGACTGGATGCATGGCGCTTGTGGATCATCTGGGCATCACGGTGGACGACATCGAGCGGGGACACGCGCAGTTCGGCCCGGTGATCGAGGCTCTCGGGTACACGCTCGGCACCGAGGAGGAGGGCGGGATCTCGTGGCACTGCGGCGACGAGACCGAGATCATCATCTACGCCCCGCGCGAGACAGACTCCGGACCGCACCGGCACGGACGGGTCGGCTGGCAGCACCTCGCGTTCGCGATGGACTCCCGCGACGAGGTGGACCGTCTGCACCGGGTCGCGGTCGACGCCGGCTGGCACGTGGTGCGCGAGCCGAAGCCGTACCCCCGGTTCTCGGACCGGTACTACGCCTCGTTCGTCGAGGACGACAACGGCATCCGCATCGAGTTCATGCACAACCCGCCGGCCGAACTCCGCGAGTAGCCCGCGCACCGCCCCGCCGACGAGACTTATCTTTCAGCACGAAACCTCACGGCTGTCGTGCAGTCTCATGCCAGGACAGTAGTCTCGATGGATGGCGGCGTGAACAACGGCTCCGCCGGACCCGGATGCGGCGGCGACGAAGGGTTGCGCCGCCCCGCCCCCGGGATGAGACTGAGCGTGCCGCGACGGCCTGCCGCGGCATCCGTTCGTCGAAGGAGCCCGACGTGCCCACCCTCAACCCCTACCTCACGTTCCGCGACAACGCCCGCGTGGCCCTCGAGTACTACCAGAACGTGCTCGGCGGCTCGCTCGACATCATGACCTTCGGCTCCATGCCCGACATGGGCTACGACCCGAGCGAGAGCGAGCTCGTCATGCACGGACAGCTCACCACCGACGACGGCATGGTGCTGATGGCGTCCGACACGCCGGGCGGCATGGAGTATCGGGAGCCGCAGGGCGTCTCGGTGTCGGTCAGCGGATCCGAGAGCGACCGGCTGCACGCGATCTGGACCGGGCTCAGCGACGGCGCGACGGTGACCCTGCCCCTGGAGCCCGCACCGTGGGGCGGCGAGTTCGGCATGCTCGTCGATCGGTTCGGGATCGCGTGGATGATCGCGATCGACAACTGACGCGAGAGAACCTGCGCCTGACGCCCGACGCTCCGGTTCAGGCGTGCGCCTCCGCCGCTCGCATCCGCTCCGGGGCCCGCTCGGCGAGCTCCCGCGCGGTGCTGACGAGGACGCGGTGCATCGCGGCGGCGGCCCGCGTGGAGGTGATGTCCGACCGGTGCGCGAGGCTCACGGTGCGGGTCAGCGTCGGCTCCACCAGCCGCACCGACCGGAGCCCGGGCCGGTCGAGGAGCACCATCGCCGGCACCACCGCGACGCCGAGACCGCGCTCGACGAACCGCAGCACGGTGTCCATCTCCGCACCCTCGACGACGATCGACGGGGTCAGCGCGGCCGCCCGGAAGACGGCATCCGTCACGGCGCGCAGCGCGTAACTTCCGGGGAACGCGATCAGCGGCAGCCCGGCCAGGCGCCGGAGGTCGACGGTCTCGCCCTCGGCCACGGGCGGCTGGGCCGCGGACGAGACGACCACGAGCTCCTCGGTGAGCAGCGGCACGCGCACCAGCGCCGTCCCGGATGCCGGCATCCCTGCCGACGCGGTGATGAGCGCCAGGTCCAGCACGCCGCCGGCGAGCTGTTCGATCAGCAGATTCGACCCGCCCTCGGTCAGCTGCAGATCCACGCCCGGATGCGCCGCACGGAACGTGCTCATCGCCTCGGCGACCAGGCTCACGCACAGCGTCGGCGGGGCGCCCAGCCGCACGCGGCCGCGCTGCAGCCCGGCGAGCTCCGCCATCTCCGCGCGGATCGCGTCGGCATCCGCGAGCATCCGCTTCGCCCGCGGCAGCAGCGCCTCGCCTGCGGCGGTCAGCCGGATGTTGCCGCGCGCCCGGTGGAACAGCTCCGAGCCGAGCTCCTGCTCCAGGGTCGAGATCTGTCGGCTCAGGGAGGGCTGTGTCACATGCAGCAGTTCGGCGGCCCGGGTGAAGTGCCCGAGGTGCGCGACCTCGACGAAGCTCCGCAGCTGCTCCAGGTTCATGTCGATACCATAGCCGTATCGTCACCAGTGGCACAATTCATTGGAGTTATCGAAACGCGGTTCCTAGCTATTCTTCCCCGCGAGGACGACGGGCGCATCTCGCAGCGCTTCTTCGGGGCGCACACCTACCGCCGCACCGCGTTCGCCGGCGACTACACCGGGCTCGAGATCCAGCGCACCCTGGTGCGCCGGGCCGAGCACCTGGGGGTGCCGATCCTCGACGGCGTCTACATCACCCGCATCCTGGTGCGCGACAACGTGGTCTTCGGGGCGTACGGCTTCGACCAGAGCGACGGCACCCGCCTCCTCATCCACGCGGATGCCGTGATCCTCGCCGCGGGAGGGCACAACCGGATCTGGCGGCGCACGTCGTCGCGCCGCGACGAGAACACCGGCGATTCCTTCCGCCTCGCGGTCGACGCCGGCGCCGGGCTGCGCGACCCGGAACTGGTGCAGTTCCACCCGTCCGGGATCATCGAGCCGGAGAACGCGGCGGGCACGCTGATCTCCGAGGCCGCCCGCGGCGAGGGCGGGATCCTGCGCAACGCGCTCGGCGAGCGCTTCATGGAGCGCTACGACCCCGAGCGGATGGAGCTGTCCACCCGCGACCGCGTGGCCCTCGCCGCGTACACCGAGATCAGCGAGGGGCGCGGCACCGAGAAGGGGGGCGTGTGGCTCGACGTCTCGCACCTGCGGCGCGAGACGATCATGAACCGGCTGCCGCGCGTCTACCAGACCATGCTCGAGCTGCAGATGCTCGACATCACCGCCGAGCCGATCGAGGTCGCCCCGACGGCGCACTACTCCATGGGCGGGGTGTGGGGTGCGCTCCGAGGACCACGGCACCGACGTCGACGGGCTCTACGCGATCGGAGAGGCCTCCAGCGGGCTGCACGGTGCGAACCGGCTCGGCGGCAACTCTCTCATCGAGCTGCTCGTCTACGGCCGGCTCGTCGGCCGGGCGGCGATCGAGCATGCGGCCTCCCTCGACGCGCAGCGCCGCTCGCCCGCAGCCGTCGCCCAGGCGCGGCGGGAGATCGACGACCTCCTCGCCGCCGACGGCCGCGAGAACGTGCGGGCGCTGCAGCGCGCGATCCGCAACACGATGACCGCGCACGCCGGCGTGGTCCGGTCCGAGGAGGGCCTGCGGGCGGGGCTCGCCGAACTGGACGCGATCGAGGAGCGGATGCACGACATCGGCATCCATCCCGACATCGCGGGCTTCCAGGACCTCGCCCACGCGTTCGACCTGAAAGCGTCCGCGCTGGCCGCTCGCGCGACGCTCGCGGCCGCGCGGGAGCGGCGGGAGACCCGCGGATGCCACAACCGCAGCGACTTCCCCGACCTCGACCCGCAGCTGCAGGTGAACCTCGTCTGGTCGCCCGCCACCGGCGTCACCCGTGAGGAGATCCCCGCGGTGCCGGAGGAGGTCGCCCGGCTGGTCCGCGAGGTGGACACGGCGGGGAAGCTCGTCGAGTGATCCGCTCCCCCGCGCCGGCTCACTCCCTGACGTAATGCAGCAGCAGCTCGCTCCCGGCCCGCAGCACGGATTCCAGCCGCATGCCCACCGGGGCCGCGGGGCCGTGGTCGGTGATCCGGCGCGTGGTGGCACCCTCAAGCCGGGGCGCGAGGGTGAGGTGCAGCGCGTCGACGACGCCGGCGTCGAGGAAGGAGCCGAACAGGCTCGGCCCGCCCTCGCTGTGCACGTGGCGCAGGCCACGATCGGCCAGCTCGTCGAGCAGCCGCCGGGGGTCGACGTCGTGCTCGCCGGTCTCGATGAGGTCCGCGACCTCCGCGAGCGCCTCCCGCCGGTCGGCCGGCGCGGTCGGCACCGTGCACACGATCGGGCGCACCGGGGCGTCGGCGAAGACCGCCGAATCCGGGTCGAGGTCGAGCCGGCGCGAGACGAGGGCCAGCACCGGATGCGGCGGCATGCCGCGCTCCCGCCGCCAGCGCACCGCGGGCTCGTCGAGCCGCAGGCCGCCGTATCCCTCGATGCGTGCCGTCCCGGCCCCGAGGAGCACGACGTCGGCGGGCCGGCGCAGCAGGTCGAAGAGCCGGCGGTCGGCCGGGTCGCCGAGCCCGCCGGAACGTCCCTCGTGGGTCGCGGCGCCGTCCAGGCTGGAAATGAAGTTCATCCGCACCCAGCGCCGCCCCTCCGGCATGCGGGTCTGTGCGAGGAGGTCGTCGTCGCTCAGGTCGGATGCCGGGTCGGGCCAGATGCGGTCGATGTGCGTCATGTCGCTCCTCTGCGGGACGGTTCGGTTCTGCGGGACGGTTCGGTTCTGCGGGGCGGTTCGGACGTTGCGCTCGGGATCGTTCCGAGGTCCCCGGCCTTCAGACGTTGCGCGTCGGATGCGTGTTGTGCTCGAGCCGCACCGGCGGGCGCAGCCCGAGGATGGCCTCTGCCATGCGCGCCGCGTCGACGGCCTCGGCGACGTCGTGCATCCGCACGATCCGCGCACCCTTGAGGATGCACGCCGTCATCGCGGCCAGCGACCCGGCCAGCCGCTGACCCTGCGGGCGGTCGATGGACTCGCCGATGAAGTCCTTGTTCGACACCGCGACGAGCAGCGGGAGCCCGATGTCCGCGATCTCGTCGAGCCGGCGGGTGAGTTCGAGGGAGTGCAGCGTGTTCTTGTCGAGGTCGTGCCCGGGATCGATGATGAGGCGCTCGCGCGGGATGCCGGCAGCCTCGGCGCGGGCGACCCGGTCGGTGAGGAAGGCTCGGACCTCGGCGACGACGTCGCCGTAGTGCGCGGCGGGCTTCTCCACCCGCGGCGGGCCGACGCTGTGCGTGATCACGACGTGCGCCCCACCGTGGGCGACGACGCCCGCCATCTCCGGGTCGCCGAGTCCGCTGGTGTCGTTGATCACGCCGGCTCCGGCCGCGATCGCGTGCCGCGCCACCTCCGCCCGGTTGGTGTCGACGGAGACGACCAGGTCCGGCCGCTCCCGCGCGATGGCCTCCACCACGGGCACGACCCGGTCGATCTCCTCCGGCACCGACACCGCGGGGCCGCGTCCGAACGGCACCCCGCCGACGTCGACCCAGTCGGCGCCGAGGTCCGCGGCGCGCAGCGCGCTGCCGACGGCCCGGTCCAGCGCGAAGGTCGCGCCGCGGTCGTAGAACGAGTCCGGCGTGCGGTTGACGACCGCCATCACCGCCACCTGACGCGCGAAGTCGAAGTCGCGCCCGCCGATGCGGGTCGCGCTGACCGGGCCCGTCGTCACCGGTGCGTCCCGATGCTCTCGCGGATGGCGTCGGAGGCGTCCCAGTCGTTGGCGTGCATGGCCGCGCACACCGTCCCGTCGGCGATCCAGTACGCGCGGAAAGCGCCGCCGTGGGCCACGTCGGTGTCCCCCTCGATGTCCACGCGGTCGTATCCGGACGGCGGGACGCTGCCGACGTACTCCATGCCGAGATCGTACTGGTCGGTGAAGAAGTACGGCTGCCGCGTGTACGGCTCCGCGCCGCCGAGCAGGTTGCGCGCCGCCACTTTGCCCTGTTCGATCGCGGTGTCCCAGTGCTCGACCCGGATGCGGCGGCCGAGCACCGGGTGGTCATGGTTCGCGACGTCGCCGATGGCGTAGATGTCGGGGTCGGAGGTGCGCAGGGTGGCGTCCACGAGCACGCCGCCTGCCACCGCGAGCCCGGCCGCCTCGGCGAGCGTGGTGTCGGGGACGGCCCCCACGCCGACGACGACGAGGTCGCCGCCGGCGAGATCGGATGCCGTGACCTTGCTGCTCAGGCGCAGGTCGACCCCGTGGTGCCGGTGCAGGTCGGCGAACACGGCGGCCACCTCCGGCCCCAGCACGCGCACCAGCGGGAGCTCCGCAGCCTCGAACACGGTCACGTCGGCGCCGGCGTGCCGGGCTGCGGAGGCGACCTCGAGCCCGATCCAGCCGGCGCCCACGATCACGACGCGGACGCCGGGACGCAGGCTCTCCTTCAGCCGGATGCTGTCCTCCATGGTGCGCAGGTACACCGGGTCGCCGGTCTCGTCGGCCAGGGCGAAGCGGCGTGGTGCGGACCCGGTCGCGAGGAGCAGGCGGTCGTACCGCTGCTCGCGGTCGTCCGGCCCTGCGGTGAGGGTGTGCGCCGCCGGATCCAGGCGCGTCACCCGGGTGCCGAGTTCCAGGCGCACGTCGTGGTCGCGGTACCAGGCGGCGTCGTGCACGCTCGCGGCGTGCAGGTCGGCGTCGCCGAGGAGGTAGCCCTTCGACAGCGGCGGGCGCTCGTAGGGCAGGTGGTTCTCCGCGGCGTAGAGCACCAGCTCCCCCTGATACCCCTGCTCCCGCAGCTCGGTGACGGCGGTGGCGGCGGCGAGCCCGCCGCCGACGATGGCGATGGTCATGTCCTGTCCCTTCTCGAGCACGGCCTCAGCGCGTGCGTCCGTCGACGAGCGCGAAGAACTCCGCCCGCGAACGGGCGTCCTCGCGCAGGGCGCCTCGCACCGCGGAGGTGCTGGTCGCGGTGCCCGCGGCTCGGGCGCCGCGCAGCGTCATGCAGCTGTGCACGGCCTCGACGATCACCCCGACGCCGCGCGGCTGCAGGTGGCCGGCGAGGGCCTCCGCGATCTCCACGGTCAGCCGCTCCTGCGTCTGCGGGCGGCACGCGCAGTGGTCGACGAGCCGGGGGATCTTGGAGAGCCCGACCACGCGATCGGCGGGGAGGTAGGCGACGTGCGCGATGCCGGTGAAGGGCAGCAGGTGGTGCTCGCAGAGCGAGCGCACCGGGATGTCGCGGACGAGCACCATCTCGTCGTAGCCCTCCCGGTTCGGGAACGTGGTGAAGTCGAACGGCTCCGGGCTGAGCAGCTCCGCGTAGGCGGCGGCGAAGCGGTGCGGCGTGCGGGCCAGGTCTGGCGCGTCCGCGGCATCCGTCTCGATGCCGAGCGCGCGCAGGAACGCGCGGCCCGCACGCTCGGCGGCGGGGAGGTCCACCGGATGCGGCGCCGCATGGATCCGGACCCGGTCCGGGCCGTCGGGGAGCGCCCTGAGCGGTCCGTCCTCGTCGTCGATCCCGTTCTCGTCGAAGGCCAGTGGCATCGTCATGGCGACCTCCTCGCGTCCGCTTCCATTACAGGCCTGGCCGCGTTCTAAAGTCAAGGGTTATCTCTTTTAGACCTGAATGCGGATGCCGGACGCGATGCGGGCGGGGCGCGGGATCAGGCGATCGCCGCTCCCAGCCCGGCGAGCCAGGCGTCGACCGTCGCCATCGGCACGGGCGCGAAGTCCCAGGCGTCGACCCCGACGTGGAACTGGCGCAGGTTCGGGCCGTGGTCGCGCGCGTGGATGTGCCCGTGCAGCAGCGGGGTGCCGTCGTCGACCGGGCGGCACCGGCGGAACCGGTCCTCGCCGTGCGAGTCGCCGTAGTACGGGTAGTGGCTCGCCGCGAGACGGATGCCGCGGCGCCCGCCGCGCAGGGTCTCGGGCAGCACCGTCCACCCGGCCGCCTGGTACACCGGCGTGAAGCGGGCGATCGCGGCCCTGGTCTGGGTCGCGGTGGAGACCCGGTCGTGGTTGCCGGGCACGAGCAGCTCGGCGTCCATCTCCTCGACGGAGCCGAACGGCCGGTCGCACAGCTCGATGATCCGCGCGTGCCCGAAGTGGTGATCGGAGGTGACGAACCCGACGTCGTCGAAGTCGAAGTCCATCGCGCCCTCCGCTCGCCGTCAGTGCCGAGCGTGCGTCTCGATGTATCCGCGCAGCGCCGCGGCGTCGTCCGGCATCTCCACCACGCGCTGTGGAGCCTCCAGCATCCGCTGCAGCTCGGGCGAGAACTCGAGATCGACGCCGATGGCTTCGCGGATGGTGTCTGCGAATTTCTGCGGCTTGGCGGTCTCGAGGACGAGCATCGGCACGTCCTGCTCCACGAACGACCGCGCCACGTGCACGCCGTCGGCGGTGTGCGGGTCGATGATCTCGCCGGAGGCCTCGTGCACGGCGCGGATCGTGGCGAGCCGGTCGGCGTGCGTGCTGGTGCCGCTGACGATGCCGAACTCGGAGGCGAAGCGCGGCTGCTCGGCGGAGAAGTCGACGTGGCCGCGGGCCTCCAGGTCGTCCCAGACGGCGACCATCCGCTCGGGGTCGCGGCCGACGAGCTCGAACAGGAACCGCTCCAGGTTGGACGCCTTGGAGATGTCCATCGACGGGCTGGAGGTCGCGAGGGTCTGCGCGGCGCTGCGCGGCCGGTACACGCCGGTGCGGAAGAACTCGTCGAGCACGTTGTTCTCGTTCGCGGCGAGCACGAGCCGGCGGATCGGCAGGCCCATGCCCTTGGCGAAGAAGCCGGAGAGGATGTTGCCGAAGTTGCCGGACGGTACGGTGAAGGAGACCTCGAAGCCGGCGCGGAAGTCGGGCTCCACGGCATCCGTCACCCGCAGCCAGGCCCAGAAGTAGTACACGATCTGGGCGGTGATGCGGGCGAGGTTGATCGAGTTCACGGCGCCCAGGTGCTGACTGCGCTTGAACTCGAGGTCGCCGGCGAGGCGCTTGACGAGGTTCTGGCAGTCGTCGAAGACCCCGTCGACGGCGATGTTGTGGATGTTCTCGTCCTGCAGCGAGTACATCTGCGCACGCTGGAACGCGCTCATCCGGCCCTGCGGCGAGAGCATGAACACCGAGACCCGGTCCTTGCCGCGCAGCGCGTGCTCGGCGGCGGACCCGGTGTCGCCGGACGTCGCGCCGAGGATGTTCAGCACCCCGTCGTTGCGCTCGAGCACGTACTCGAGAACCTGGCCGAGGAACTGCATGGCCATGTCCTTGAACGCGAGGGTCGGCCCCTCGGACAGCCCGACGAGGGTGATCCCGTCCCCGATGGACCGCAGCGGCACGACCTGCTCGGGGAAGCCCGCGTACGCCTCCGCGCACATCCGCGCCAGGTCGTCGCGCGGGATGTCGGTGGCGAACAGGGCGAGCACCTCGGTCGCCAGCTGCGGATAGCTCAGGCCGCGCCACGACTCGAGGGTCTCCGCGTCGACGCGCGGCAGCTGCTCGGGGACGGCCAGGCCGCCGTCGGGCGCCAGTCCCTCGAGCAGCGTCTCGCTGAACGGCTGCGGCTGCATGCCGCCGCGGGTGGAGATGTACTGCACGTGGCTCCTCCGGGGGTCAGGACTCTCCATTCTCGCAGGCTCGCCGCGTCGGGGTGGCGCGGATGACGGATGCCGCGGGGCAGGGGATCCGGGCGCGGCGGCCACCCGCGTGTGCCGCAGCCCCGCGCCGGCGCTGCTCAGCGGGTGAGCGCGGCGACCGCGTCGGCGAAGACGAGCGTCTGCCCGATCTCGGTCGCCCGGTCGTACCGCTCGCCGTGCAGCACGACGAAGACCGCGCCGACGACGTCGACGAAGCCGGCGATCCGGTCGCCGTCGCACACGACGTAGCGTTCGGATGCCACGCGCTCCCAGCGCACGACCCGGCCGGGGTCGGGCTCGCGGCGCGTGATGCGGGTGGGGAGCTGCTGCAGTGCGGGCAGCGCCTCGGCCGCCACCTGGTGAAGATCGGCGAGAACCACGGCCCCTCCTTGACGTCAGAATCCCCCACAGCCCACCATGCCCCCTGCGCGGGTGTCCGTCTCGGGGGTTGACGCGGGGCGCCGCGACCCACTAAGAGGACGGGGGGCCGGCGTCATCGCGGCGGTCGCCGTCGTGGCCGTGGTCGTCGGCGTGGTCGTCGTGGCCGTGGTCGTCGCCGTCGCGGTGCCGGCGGGCCCGGCGCAACTCGCGGCGCTCCTCGCCGACGGTGAGGGAGGCGTCGCCCGAGGCGGTGTGGTGCGGGTCCTCGGGACCTCGGTGCTGGATGCGTCCCGGCTCCAGCGTGCGGGTGACGTCGGTGGCGGTGACGACCGGCGCCTGCTCGGTGGCGGTCTCGTACCACTCGGTCAGGGCGGGTCGTCGGTGTCGATGCCGGCGCCGGCGCCCTCCTCCGTGGCGACCTCGGTCGCCCCGAACACGAAGTCGTCGCCGTGCTCGCTGATTCCCCGGCGCACGCCCTGCGCGATCGCGGCCCGGGCGAACCGGCGTCGCAGCATGTAGGGGTCGGTGTGCAGCTCCGTGGCCCACGCGAACATGATGCCGATCACGACGAGGGCGAACGGCAGCGCCGAGACCACCATGATCGACTGCAGCCCCGACAGCGCCGTCTCACCGCCCGCCAGCAGCAGCGCCAGGGCGGCCGCGCCCAGCAGCACGCCCCAGGTGATGGTCACCCACGTGGACGGCTCGGGCTTGCCGCGCTGGCTCATCGAGGCCATCACGATCGACGCGGAGTCGGCGGAGGTGACGAAGAACAGCACGATGGAGATCATCGCCAGCACCGACAGCACGGTCCCGAACGGCAGCTCGTGCAGCACGGCGAACAGCACGGCCTCGGGCGGTCCGGCCTCGCTGATCGCCCGCCCGGCGTGCTCGAAGAACATCGTCGTGCCGCCCATGATCCCGAACCAGACGACGCAGACGGCGGACGGGACGCGCCCGCGCCGGAAACGGGATGCTGGGGCACGTGAGCACGCTCTTCGCCTCCTTCCGCCGGGCCTCCGGGGCGCCCGCCCGGGCATCCGCGGGGGCCACGCCGGCATCCGCCGACGCCACCCGGGCCGCCGCCGGAGCCGGCAGACGCCGCGGGCCCCGCCACCTGCTCGCGGGGCTCGTCGGCCTGGTCCTCAGCGCGGCACTGGCCGGCTGCGGCCTCTCGATCCCCACCGACCCCGACGGCACCCTGGACCGCGTGCGCGGCGGCGAGCTGCGCGTGGGCGCCTCCCCCGAGAAGGGGCTCCTCGAGATCGACGACGGCACGCCGACCGGCAGCCTCGCCGAGCTCGTGACCGGCTTCGCGGAGTCGATCGATGCCGAGGTCGAGTGGACGCCGGGCAGCGAGGAGACCCTGGTCGGGATGCTCGAGCACGGCGAGCTCGACCTCGTCGTCGGGGCCTTCACCGATCAGACCCCGTACCGGATCGATCACTGCGACGACTCGGTCGCCCAGGGAGCCCATGCGGCCAAGACTCTGTTGCACGACCTCGGCCTGGAGGACGATCCCGGCATCTACCTGCCGTCTTCGCCGTTCTCCGCACGCGTCCACGGACACACCCTGGTCGGAGCGGGGTATCCCGCTTTGGGGTCCAGTACGCAAATCGTCTCCGCCGACCCCTTGCTCACGGCGCACTACCTCGGAGATACCCTCGTCGCTCTCACAGGGATTGACGCCACCGGCCTCGTCCGCGACTGGATACCTCGGCTGCACCGGCGAGCACCGACTCGCCCCTGATCGACAAGCCGGATCGCGGGCGCCTCGGCAAGCACGACGCGCCGGTGGCGGGCGGAAGCATTCGTTCCGCCCGCCACCTGCGCGCTTATGCGGTGCGCACACAGGCGCACTGGGACGCCGCGAGGGTGCCTTCGGCGGCTTCGGTCTCCTCACGGAGCACCAGGTCACCGACCGCGCCTTCTCCGGTGGCATCGGCGGCCTCGATAGTCTCAGTTTCCTTCTCGCGGGGCCAGAGCATCTGCGCTGTGACGGCACCGCCGATGGCGAGAGCGGCAAGGATCGACCAGGCGAGAGTGAAGCCGGACGCTGTGCCTACCCATCCCGCGATCGGGTAGGTGACAAGCCAGGCCAAGTGAGACAGTGAGAATTGTGCCGCGAAGGCCGCCGGGAGCTCGCGCTTCGCGACCGAACCTCGGATGACGCGTCCGGTGGGCGTGACGATCAAGGCCATGCCGCCGCCGATGACCACCCAGATCGGTGCCGTGATCATCCAGGAAGCCGCCTGGATGGCGGTCATCGCGACGGCCGCCAGCACGCCAGCAAGCAGAACTGCGGCACCGGTCATCATCACGACCCGCTCGGCGATCCGATCGAGCACGCGTGGCAGGAACAAAGCGACCAGCAGTGTGCCGCCGCCGGAGGCTGCAAGCATCCAGGCGACGTCGGCCTGCGTGCCGCCCAGTTGATCTCGGACATAGTTGACCGTATTGACCACCACGATCGATCCGGCTGCGGCGACCACCACGTTCAGGGCCATGACGCCGCGCAGACGAGGAGTCGCGAAGAAGACCTTCACGCCCGAGGTGACCCGGTTCCACGCATCCGCGTGCCCGCTTGGTGCCGCATTGGGGATGCGAGTCGAGAGCACCAGGACGGCGGAGAGCACGAAACCTACCGACGTGCCGACGAACAACCAGTTGAACGTCATGAACGTCAGAGCGACCGCCGCGAGCACCGGGCTGAGCAGGCTCTCCATCGTGTAGGCCACCTGCGACGCGGACAGCGCCCGCGTGTAGTCGGACTCCTCGACCACGATATCGGGGATGACCGCCTGGAACGTCGGCGTGAACGCAGCAGAAGCCGCCTGCAGTACCCCGATGAGAACGTAGATCTGCCAGATCTCCGTGACGAACGGCAGAGCGAGCACCACGGCCGCGCGCGCCACGTCGAGCAGGGTCAGGAACATCCGCCTCGGGAGCCGGTCGGCATAGGCCGCAGCCAACGGCGCGATCAAGACGTACATGACCATCTTGATCGTCAGCGCCGTCGCAAGCACCGCCCCCGCGCTCGGACCGGCGAGCTCGTAAGCGAGCAGACCGAGGGCGACGGTCGCCAACCCCGTCCCGAACAGGGCGATGATCTGCGCACTGAACAGGTGACGGAAGTCGCGGATCGCGAACACACGCATAGGGCTCTCCTGACCTTCGTGGAAACTCTCCACCATCAATCTAATACCCCATAGGGGTATTCCCGTCAGTCTGGGCACGGCCGAGTGGGAAGCTGCTCGGCCGGACGCGGAGCCAGTCGACCTCGGCCGCGCCGATCGCTCCCGCCGTCGGCAGATGCACATCGGGGGCCGGTAAACTGCGGTGTATGGCGGTGACGGCGGCAGCGCAACCCGGGAGGGGTCTTCAGGGCTTCCTCCGGCGTGTGATGCTCGGAGGGTTGCTGGTGGCAGCGATCGTCCTCGGGCTACTGGCCATGCATACGCTGAACCTGCACGGCACCCCGGCCGCCCACGCGCCCGCCACAGTCTCGGTCGCCGCCAGCGACGCCGTGGGCGCCCATCACAGCGCGGCGGGCGCCCATGAGTCCGGTGGCACGGCCAGTGACCTCGGTGGTACGTGTGCGGACTGCGGGGGTAGTGACCATCTGGGCATGGCGATGGCATGTGTGCTCGCACTGCTGCTCGTCCTTCTCATCCTGGCGCCGCCTCAACTTCTGCCGGGATGGATGCACACCGCGCCCCGGCCGCTCCTCGTGGCGCGGTTCATCGACCAGCTCCGATCTCGGGCGCCGTCGCTGCACGTTCTCTGCATCAGTCGCACGTGATGGATCGGTGAACCAGGCGCACATCAGCGTCGACGGTTCCCCTCTCCCATTCACGCGGTGCCCTCTCGGGGTGCCGCGCCACTGAAGCGACTGTTGATATTGGAGAACACTCATGAAGTTTCGTACCGCGGCGACCGCCGCACTCGCCCTCACTGCTGCCCTGGTCCTGGCCGGCTGCTCGGCCGGAAGCGACAACGAGGGCTCGATGCCGGGCATGGACCACGGCTCGTCCGAACAGACAGCCGACGCCAACGACGCGGACGTGATGTTCGCCTCGATGATGATCGTGCACCACGAACAGGCCATCGAGATGAGCGACATCGTCCTCGCCAAGGAGGATGTCAACCCCGAGGTGATCGAACTGGCCGAAGCGATCAAGGCCGCCCAGGCGCCCGAGATCGAACAGCTCCAGGGGTGGCTGGACGACTGGGGCGTCGATTCCGAGGAGCAGCAGATGGACGGCATGGACCACGGCGACGGCATGATGACCGAGGACGACCTGGCCGCCCTCGAATCGGCCGACGGACCCGAAGCATCGCGCCTGTTCCTGGAACAGATGATCGCCCATCACGAGGGAGCGGTCGAGATGGCCCAGACGCAAGTCGATGACGGCAGCAACCCCGACGCCATCGAGCTCGCGCAGACCATCATCGACGCGCAGACCACCGAGATCCAGCAGATGCAGGACCTCCTGGCCACCCTCTGATCGACCATCAGGGTCGGTGCCGCGGCGAAAGCGCCCGGCACCGACCCTTCCGACACTCTTGAAGGATCGCACCATGCCCCACCCCGCCGCGCCTCACCGGCGAAAACCGATCGTCGCCGCCGCCGCGACGCTCGCCGCCGCCCTCGTCCTCACCGGATGCGCCACTGCACCCTCGCACGAACCCGCGTCGCCCTCGACCAACAGTCAGGCCGTCGACACCGGCTTCCTGGCGGACCACGACCTTGACGGCCTGGACGCCGCACAGGTCATCGAACGGCTCGACACGATGCCCGTCGCCGACCGACCCACTGATCTGATCGCATCCGTGCAGCCGGATGCGCTCGTGCTCACCGACGACCACAAGCGCGAGACACGTCTGCCGATGCCCGAAGACGAGGTGTACATCTCGGTCGCCCCCTACCGGGAACAGACCCACGACTGCTACTTCCACAGCCTCACCACCTGCCTCGGCGAACTCGCCAACACAGCAGTCCAGGTCACCCTCACCGGCGAAGACGGAGACGTGCTCCTCGACGAGGTTCGGCAAACCTACGACAACGGGTTCGTTGGCATCTGGGTGCCCCGCGGCATCAAGGCAACGCTCACGATCGAACATGAGGGTCGGACGGGCACCGTGACCATTTCAACGATGAACGAGGATGATGCGACCTGCATCACCACGCTGCAGCTGACCTGACAGCTCGACGGCCCGAATGTCCGGAGACACCCAGTCCTTCGTAATGTTTCAGAAGGTGAACGTCCCCCACGGAGCCGTAGTTAGAGGCTAGAGCGCAGTGGGCATTCTCGGAGCTGCACCGACAGTAGAACGCTGCCAACGTCGCTGCGATGTGGTCCCTACGCGGTGGTCCCTCGCATAGAGACTGACAGTGATGATGGTGGTGGGAGCCCCGCAGCGGTTGTCCTGACTCAGCGACTGACTGACTACGGGTCTTGAACGCGATCTGTCGTTCGATCGCTGCGGGGCTGCCATGCACTCACCGTGCGAGGGTTGTGACCTCATAGGAGCCTGTGCCAGCAGGCACCCATCACTGTCTTGTCCGCTCGCTCTCGGATGGTGCGTGCCGTCCGATCGGAGAGTTGAGAGGAAGGGACGGCGATGACCACCATCGCACGAGAAGAGCAGCAGGACCAGGTCATGATCGTGGCGGGTATCGACACGCATGGCGATTCCCACACCGCGGCGGTCATCGACACCACCGGCCGGCTGCTCGGGAGCGCGCAGTTCCCCGCGAATCGTTCCGGTTATGCCGCGTTGCTGAGTTGGGCGTGTGCGTTCGGTGTGCTCGTGATCGCGGGGATCGAGGGCACCGGCGCATACGGTGCCGGTCTTGCCCGTCACCTGCGCGCTGCGGGTGTCGAGCTGCGGGAAGTGGACCGACCGGACCGGAAGTCGCGGCGCTTTGCCGGTAAGTCCGACCCGCTGGACGCGGAAGCTGCCGCCCGGGCAGCGTTGGCAGGCACACGATCGGGGATCCCGAAGGACCGAGCAGGGAAGGTGGAAGCGCTCCGCAATCTGCGGATCGCCAGGCGCAGCGCCGTGACCCAGCGCGCCGACTGTCAACGCCGGATGAAGGCGATCATCGTCACCGCACCCGACGCGCTCCGCGAACGGTTGCGGGGGCTGTCAGACCGGGAGCTGATCGAGGTATGTGCCGCTGCACGTCCCGACACCACACGCGCCGACGAACCCGAGCAGGCATCGAAGATCGCGCTGCGCGCTCTCGCACGCCGCCACCAGTCGCTGACCGCCGAGATCGCCGAACTCGACGCACTCATCGACCCTCTCGTCGCGGACATCAACCCGCGGCTGCTCGCCCTCAACGGGGTCGGCGCCGATGTCGCCGGGCAACTGCTCGTCACCGCTGGCGAGAACCCCGGCCGGCTCCGTTCCGAAGCCGCATTCGCGATGCTCTGCGGCGTCGCGCCCATCCCCGCCTCATCAGGCAAAACCCACCGACACCGCCTCAACCGCGGCGGCGACCGCCACGCGAACGCCGCGCTCTACCGCATCGTGCTCTGCCGGCTCCGCTGGGATCCCAGAACCCGCGCTTACGCCGCCCGACGCACCACCGAGGGCCTCTCGAAGAAGGACATCATCCGCTGCCTCAAACGCCTCATCGCCCGCGAGATCTACACCGCCCTCACCACTTGACATCCATAGGAGCATCACCCACCACTGAGTGCTGCGTCGCTGCCCGTTCCGGCTCTGCCGTTATGACAACTCGATCGAGACCGCTGTTCCCAGACCGCTGCTTCTCCACACGGTTGGCACTAAGAGTGCGAGCCGCGCGCTGCGCGCGCACCTGACCCCCGAGATCGCCCCTCCCGTGACGATCTCGGGGAGGGGCCATCGTGGTAATGACCATCCGGGTCATGTCGTCCGGCAAGGCTACGAATACCGGACACGCCGGGGCGAGTCAAACGAAACCCAGGATGCTTCTATGTGTTGTCAAGTCCGCTCTGCTCGCTGAGGCGGCGGTAGAGCTGGCGGGCTATGTATCGCTTGAGTGAGCGGCGGATTTCCTTGGTGGTGCGTCCTTCGGCTCGTCGGCGTTCGACGTAGGCGCGGGTCGGCGGGTGGTGCGACATTCGGGTCAGCGCGATCGACGATAAGGCTCTGTTCAGACGCCTGTCGCCTCCTCGGTTGAGGCGATGACGGGTGGTGTTTCCGCTCGAGGCGGGCACGGGACTGACGCCGGCGAGCACGGCGAACGCTGCTTCGGAGCGGACCCGGCCGGGGTGTGACCAGGCGGCGATGATCACGGCCGCGTTGATCGCGCCGATCCCGGGCTCGTCGAGCAGGATTGCGGCGTCGCTGGCGGCGACCAGCGCGGTGATCTCGTCACGGTTAGCAGCGAGGTCCTCATCGCAGACGGCAACCCGTCGGGCCAGCCGGATCGCTTCCCGGCGGGCTGTCGCGGTCGCGAGGTCCTCCTGTCGCGTGCGCCAGGACTCGATCGCCGCGAGCTGCTTCTTGGTGAGCGAGGCGCGGGCGTCGATGCCGAGGTCGACCGTTCGAAGCAGCGCGGTCAAGGCGTTGATCGACCTGGTGCGTTCGAGGTTGATGAGGTCGCGGGCGCCGATCAGCACCCGCAGCGCCGCGCGGACTCCCGCGTCCTGACGCGGATCACGGAGGTTGTCGGCATCGACGCCGAGCACGGAGCGGGCGATCAGTTCCGCGTCGATCTCGTCGCTCTTGCCTCGTCCGCGACGTTCACGTGCCGCTGTCGGGAACGACTCCACGACCCGGTAGCCGGCGTCCTGGCATGCTCTCGCGAGCCGGGCGCCATACGAGCCGACGCCCTCGATCGTTACGAGCACATCGGCCAGCCCGCTGGTGCGCCGAGCGATCCACGCGACCGCGCGTGATAATCCCGCCGGCGTCGTCGGGAAGGTCCGAGTGTCCACTCTGGCGCCAGTGCGCGCGTCGAGCACGGCGAGAGTGTGTGTTCTGGAATGGGTGTCCGCGCCGATGACATACGCGAACGTGTTTGCGACGATGGTCATGGTGACCGTGATCCTCTCCACTGGGTTGACGTCACTGCTGGCGTCGACCCGGGAATGGTCACTTCGAGGCAGGCCTGTAATGGGCCACGACCGCCGTGAACGGTCGGGCAAGCTTCTGATCAAGCCATCGGAGTGGGCAGGGTCGGCGCCGGCACCCACCCGGCCGGACAGATCCTGGGAAAGGCACCCCGCCGAAGCGGGAGGCCAGGCGATTCAAGAGTCACGACCAGACGGAGCACCAGCACCCACCCTGCCCCCCGTGCGTCAGGATGGGGTGAGACACCAGCACTGCTGACCTTCGCACTGCACGGGGCGAGAACGGACCAATACTGAGATGACGATGACGGTTGCTGACGTCGGCACCGATGATGGGGCTATGGCTCCTCGTGCTGACCGGCCCAAGAGGCGGACGTTCACCGCCGAGTTCAAAGCGGCGATCCTGGCCGAGTACGACGCCGCGGACCGCTCTGGGCGTGGGGAGATCCTGCGCCGGGAGGGCCTGTACACCTCCCACATCATCGAGTGGCGCAAGGCCGCGGCCGCCGGCTCGCTGTCCGGGCTGGGCAGCAAGCCGCGGGACCGGCGCGAGCGGGAGCTGCAGGCGCTACGGGCCCGGGCGGAGAAGGCCGAGGCCGAGCTGGCCAAGACCAGGGCGGCGCTGGACCTGATGGGAAAAGCACACGCGCTCTTGGAGACGCTCTCCGAGAGCGCGGACAAGCCGCCGCGGTCGCCGCGGTGATCAACCCGGCCGTCGACGGGCTGGCCGAGCACGTCGGCACCGCGGCTGCGTGCGCGCTGCTGGGTCGCTCCCGCGCCAGTCACTACCGGGCCAAGAACCCGCCACCGCCACGTCCACGGACACCGCGGCCGGCACCGGCGAACAAGCTGTCCGCCGCCGAGCGGGCCCACGTGCTGGCCGTGTTGACCAGCCAGCGGTTCGCGGACAAGTCGGTCGCCCAGGTCTGGGCCACGCTGCTGGACGAGGGCACCTACCTGTGCTCGATGTCCACGATGCACCGGATCCTGCGCGAGCACGACATGGCCGGGGAACGGCGCCGGCAGGCGAGCCACCCGCCCCGGACCCGGCCCGAGCTCGTCGCGACGGCGCCGGGGCAGGTGTGGAGTTGGGACATCACAAAGCTCAAGGGGCCGGAGCGGGGCGTGTACTACGACCTGTACGTCGTGCTCGACATCTTCTCCAGGTTCGTCGTGGGCTGGACCATCGCGGCCCGCGAGGACGCCGAGATCGCCAAGAACCTGCTCGAGCACGCCATGGGCATCCATGGCGTGCCGGAGGCGATCCACGCCGACCGCGGGACCTCGATGACCTCCAAACCGGTCGCTCAGCTGCTCGTCGACCTCGGGGTGGCCAGGTCGCACTCCCGCCCGCACGTGTCGAACGACAACCCTTACAGCGAGGCGGCGTTCAAGACGCTGAAGTACGCCCCGGTCTTCCCCGAGCGCTTCGGGTCCCTGGCCGACGCCGGCGCGTTCGCCGAGCAGTTCTTCGCCTACTACAACCACGAGCACCGCCACTGCGGGATCGGGCTGCACACCCCCGCCAGCGTCCACTTCGGCACCGCCGGGCAGGTCCGCGCCCAGCGCCAGGCCACCCTGGACGCGGCCTACGCCGCCCGTCCCGAGCGCTTCGGCCACCGCCGACCCCAGGCGCCCAAGCTGCCCGAGGCCGCCTGGATCAACCAGCCCTCACAGGAGGCCCTCATACAGACCGCCTGACGGAATCTGTCTCACCCGCCTTGACACTTTCCGAAGCGGGAGGCCAGGCGATTCAAGAGTCACGACCAGACGGAGCACCAGCACCCACCCTGCCAGCCGACCCCAGGCCAGCCACTTCAGAGACTTACAGCCGATTCAGACGGATTCCGTGACCAAACCGTTGCATTCGTTACCTCGTCGTTATACAGTGATCGCACGGTGAATGTTTGCTGTGGCATCCACCGCATGTGATTGCAGGACACTCTTGGTGCAAGGGACAAGGGCCGGTCGGGAGCCTCTCCGACCGGCCCTTACTGTGCGCCGACCACTGACGGTGCGTCGGACCGCCGGCGCTCCCCCGCCGTTACGCTGGGATCCATGACCGACCGCGAGCTCGCGCTGCAGGCGTGGGAGAGCCTCTTCCGCGCTCAGCACGAGCTGTTCACCGCGATGATGAGCGACTTCGACGGCGCCGAGGTCAGCCAGGCGGAGTACGACGTGCTGCTCACCGTCACGCGCGCGCCCGAGATGACCGCCCGGCTCCGCGACATCACGGCCAGAGCCCTGATCAGCCAGCCCAGCGTGTCGCGTCTGGTGGACCGGATGGTGGCGCGCGGCCTGCTCACGAAGTGCCCGGATCCGCAGGACGGGCGCGGCGCGCTCGTCAGGGCGACGGATGCCGGAGCGCGCGCCTTCCGCGCGGTCGCCACCGTGCACGGCCGCTCGATCGCCAAGCGGATGTCGCGGCTCACCGACGACGAGCTGCGGGCGCTGCGCGACCTCGCCGAGAAGCTCCGCAGTCCGGGGCACTGACGATCGGACGCCGCGGAGCGCACCGTCCGTGGCATCCGTCTGAGAGGTGCGGTCGGTGCCACGGCCGGCGGCATCCGGTCACGGCATCCGGTCACGGCATCCGGTCACGGCATCCGGTCACGGCATCCGGTCACGGCATCCGTTCTCAGCGTCCGGTCGCGGCATCCGGTCGCGGCATCCGGTCGCGGCATCCGGTCGCGGCATCCGGCTACGGCGTCCGCCGCCGCAGCGTGAGCGGCGCGAGCACGAGGAAGACGACGGCGAATGCGCCGACGATGAGGAGCGGTTCACCGACCTCCCACCCCTCGTCGCCCGCGGCGACCGCCTGGATGGCGTCGATCGCGTGGCTGAGCGGCAGCCAGTCCGAGACGGCGTGCAGCACGTCGGGCATGTCCTCGCGCGGCACGGAGAGTCCGCCGAGGATGATCTGCGGGAACACGAGCAGCGGCATGAACTGCACCGCCTGGAACTCGGTCTGCGCGAAGGCGCTCGCCAGCAGGCCGAGTGCCGTGCCGAGCAGGGCGTCGACGACGGCGACGAGCCCGAGCTGCCAGATCGGGCCGTCCACCTCGAGGCCGCACACGCCGACGGCGAACGCCACCGTGACCACGGCCTGCAGGATCGCCATCATCCCGAACGCGAGGGCGTAGCCGAGGATGAAGTCCGCCTTGCCCAGCGGCGTGGTCATCAGCCGCTCCAGCGTGCCGGAGCGGCGCTCGCGCAGGGTCGTGATCGAGGTGAGCAGGAACATCACGATGAAGGGGAACAGTGCCAGGATCGGCCCGCCGAACCGGTCGAACACGCCCTCCTGATCCGCGAACAGCCAGGCGAACAGGCCCACCAGCAGGCTCGGTGCGACGAGCATCAGGGCGATCGAGCGCGGGTCGTGGCGCAGCTGGTGCAGCACGCGTCCCGCCGTGGCGAGCGTGCGTCGCGGGTTCATCGCTCCTCCCTCCCTGCGCGAGCGGCGCGTTCACGCCGGGGCTGTGCATCGCGAGGCCGGGGCGCGTCGCGGCCGGTGAGGGCGTCGCGGCCGGTGAGGGCGCTGCGGCCGGTGGGGGCGCTGCGTTGCGCGGCCGTGTCCCGGGCGATCAGGGCGAGGCACGCCGCCTCCGCGTCCCGCTCCCCCGTCTCCTCGAGCATCGCCTGCGGGGTGATGTCCGCGATGATCCGGCCCTCGCGCATGAGCAGCAGCCGGTCGCACCAGCGCCGGGTCGACGCCGGCGCGGGCGGCGATCGCGCGGATGGTGGCGGGCTCGTAGCCGTGCTCGCCGAACTCGTGCACGGCCGCCGCGGCGATCCGCTGGCGCGCGTCGGACTCCCCGCGGGGCCGCCCTCGTCCGCGCCTGGTGGTCATGACGTCAGCCTACGGCGCGGCCGGCCGGGCGGGTCAGCACTCGATGACGTTGACGGCGAGGCCGCCCTCGCTCGTCTCCTTGTACTTGGTCGACATGTCCAGGCCGGTCTGGCGCATCGTCTCCACGACGGCGTCCAGCGAGACGTAGTGATGGCCGTCGCCGCGCAGCGCGAGCCGGGCAGCGGTCACCGCCGTGGACGCCGCGATCGCGTTGCGCTCGATGCACGGGATCTGGACCAGTCCGCCGATCGGGTCGCAGGTGAGGCCGAGGTGATGCTCCATCGCGATCTCGGCCGCGTTCTCGATCTGCCGGTTCGTGCCGCCCATCACCGCGGTCAGCCCGCCCGCCGCCATCGCGCAGGCGGAGCCGACCTCGGCCTGGCATCCGCCCTCCGCCCCCGAGATCGAGGCGTTCGCCTTGAACAGCGAGCCGAGCGCGGTCGCGGTGAGCAGGAAGCGGCGGATGCCCCGCCGGCGATTCGCCTCGGCCCGCTCCTGCGCCGAGAGCGCGGCGTCGGCGACCTCGGCCGCGCTGCCGCGGAACCCGAGCAGGGCGCTGCCGACCAGCTCGCCGTAGGGGGTCACCGCGTTGCCGGCCCCGAGGCCGGAATCGGCGAGGAACCGCCACCAGTACATCGCCACCGCGGGCAGGATTCCGGCCGCGCCATTGGTCGGGGCGGTGACCACCCGCCCGCCCGCCGCGTTCTCCTCGTTCACGGCGAGCGCGAACGCGCCCAGCCACTCGCCCGGCAGCTCGCGGTGCCCCTCCGACTCGGACGCCTCCAGCTGCGCGCGGATGTCGGATGCCCGCCGCTTGACCTTCAGGATGCCGGGCAGCGTGCCCTCGGTGTGCAGGCCCGCCTCGACGCAGGCCGCCATCGCGTCCCAGATCGCGTCCAGCCCGGCGGCGACCTCCTCCTCGCTGCGGAAGGCGGTCTCGTTCTTCCGCGCGAGCTCGGCGATGGACAGCCCGTGCTCGTCGCAGAGGGCCAGCAGCGACGCCGCGTCGTCGTAGGGGTAGGGCAGCTCGGCGCGGGCCAGCTGCGGCTCCTCGCCCTCGCGCCGGATGAACCCGCCGCCGATGGAGTAGTACGTCTCCTCGGCCAGGGTCGCGCCGTCGGCATCCGTCGCGCGCAGCGTCATCGCGTTCGGATGCCCGGGGAGCCGCGTGCGCGGCGCGAACACGATGTCGTCCTTCGCGAAGGCGATGGGGCGGATGCCGGCGAGCCGCAGCGGCTGCCCCTCCGGCCAGTCCGTCCAGGCGGCGCGCACGTCGGCGGGGTCGCAGGTCTCGGGCGCGAGCCCCTGCAGGCCGGCGACGACGGCATCCGGGGTGCCGTGGCCGATCCCGGTCGCACCGAGCGAGCCGTACAGGTCGCACGTGACACGGGCGACCCGGTCGAGGACGCCGCTCGCGCCGAGGCGCGCGGCGAAGTCCAGGCCGGCCCGCATCGGGCCGACGGTGTGGGAACTCGACGGTCCTACCCCGATGGAGAACAGGTCGAAAGCCGAGACGTACACTGTCACCTCACCAGCCTACGGCCGCGTCCGCGCGGCGGGCGCGCCGAGGAGCAACCCGTCAGCCCTCCGCGGTGACCAGCGGGTCGGGCGCCTGCCGGACGACGCCGTCTCCGGTCTCGAACGGGAACCCGTTGCGGACCCAGTACTCGTAGCCTCCGAGCAGCTCCCGCACGTCGAGTCCCGCCGCCAGCAGCACCCGCGCCGTCGCCGTCCCCCCGTTGCAGCCGGGCCCCCACCCGTACACGATCAGGGTGCGGTCGCGCGGCAGCGTCGGGATGCGCTCCTCGAGCGCGCTCTGGGGCAGATGCAGGGCCCCGGCGATGTGGCCGTGGTCCCACGACTCGCGCCGGCGGGTGTCCACGAGCACCGCGGCGCCGGCGGCGACCGCCTCGGCCGCGGCGACCACGTCGATCTCGTAGGCCAGGCGCGCATCGACGTGAGCGAGCCGCGCGGCGATCGTGCTCATCGGGCGTCCGCCCGGCGCAGGAGCGCGGCGAGCCGGGGCAGCTGCGCGGGATCCTCCAGCGCCGATCCCACGGCGACGACGCGGGCACCCGCGTCGAGGTACTCGGTGGCATTGGCGGCGCTCATGCCGCCGGTCGCGACGAAGCGCACCTCAGGGAACGGGCCGCGCATCGCGTGCAGCCACGACGAGCCGAGCACGGATGCCGGGAAAGCCTTCAGCCACGTCAGGCCGGCCTTCCGTGCGAGCTGCACCTCGGATGCGGTGCCCACGCCCGGGAGACCGGACAGCCCGGCGTCGTGCGAGGCGCGGACGACCTCGAGGTCGAGGCCGGGGCTGACCGTGAAGCCCGCTCCCGCGGCGGCGGCCTGTGCCACGTGCTCCGCGGAGACGACGGTGCCCGCCCCGACGACCTTGCCGCGCGCGGCCGGCGGCGGCCACGACGCGCAGCGCCTCCACGTCCTCGGCGGTCTGGATCGGCAGCTCGACGACGTCGATACCGAGGTCCCACTTCGCCGAGTTCAACGAGGCGTACCAGGAGTTCTTCACGCCGCCGTACCCGGTCCGTACCACGGTCGGCTCGCAGCTGGCGGACATCCTCGTCGAGATCGACGTGGTCGCCGCGCTGCCGCAGCGCTGATCCGCCGGCCGTCGCAGGGCCCGTGATCCCGGCACCGCCCGGGGCCACGGGCCCTCGTGGTCCGCTGGTCACGACCGCGCACGGCCACGCGCGCCACACACGACGGCCAACACGACGACGCCCGCCGCACACGACGAAACCCCCGCCGCTTCCGCGACGGGGGTTTCATCTGCGCGCCCCGAGGGACTCGAACCCCCAACCTTCTGATCCGTAGTCAGATGCTCTATCCATTGAGCTAGGGGCGCACGACCCGCTCAGCGGGCCGACGACCAGCCTACAACACGATCGGCGAGGACGCGAATCGAGCGGACGGCGACCGCGATCAGCCCTTCCCGGCCGCTTTCGCGGCGGCCTTCTCGGCCGCCTTCTGGCGCTTGCGGCGGGCGCGGCGGTCGGAGGCCAGGGCCTGCAGATCGACGAGCTTGAGGGCCTGCATCCGCGCCTCGCGCATCGTCTCGTAGTCCGGATCCTGGTCGGGGCGCATGCCCTCGACCCGCAGGCGGCGATCGAGGTTGGAGCGGACGTCCTCCCAGGCCGCCTGGCGCGCCGACTCGACCAGCTCGCGCAGGGCCTCGGGATCCTCCGTCATCTCGCGCAGGCGGCTGGCGACGCCCTGCGACTGCTTGGCCCGCTTCTTCAGATTGCGCACGTCGCGGTCGCGGTAGTCGTGCGTGCCGGAGGGGTCGGAGTGCCGGCCTCGGGCTCGCTTCCGCAGCTGCTCCAGGTGCTGGGCGGCCTCGTCGGATTCCTTCGCCATCGCGAGGAGCGCCTGCCGGGCGTCCTCGGCGTACTTCTCCATGTCGAAGACGCCGCCCTGGGCGATGGTGCCCACGAGGATGTGGTTCTTGACGGCGAGGCGCGCCGCGGACGTCGCGATGGCCACGCCTTCCGCGATGGCGTCCGCTGTCCGTCCCACGCTGACCTCCCTCATCGAGAGTACCGGGAGGGTGCGGCCGAGCGCACGGCGTACCCGCGTGTGCAGCGCGGTCATCCGGCTGTTCCCGAGGCGGCGCCGGGAGGCCCGTGATCGGCATCCGGAACCGCCCCGCGGGGACCGGAGCGCAGACGGCGCTCGGCGGCGACCCGCCCCGCCCGCAGATGCCGCGGGAGGAGATCCCGAAGGGCGTCCAGGCCCCGCGCCGGGCCGCCGTCCGCGGATGCCGCGCGCAGGGCGCGGACGGATGCCGCGCGCGGGGCCGCGGACGCATGCTGCGTACGGGCCTGCGGAGGTCAGGGGATGAAGCGGCACACCGCCAGGTACACCCGGCGGTTGCGCAGGCGCCCGGCCTCCGTGCCGCTCTCGTCGACACGCATCGACGCGCCGTGCGGCGACACCACGACGGCGATGTGCGGGAGCTCCTCCCAGCTCGCCGGCCCCGGGTCGAGCCAGTCGCGGCGGATCATCGCCAGGATCTCATCGAACGCGCTGTTGGCCCGGGCCTTGCTGATGTCGCTCTCCTGCTCGAGCGCGACGGCGTGGCTCTCGCCCGAGTCGATGCGATCGGCATGGCCCTGGATCACCAGCACCGCGCCATCGGTGCCGTTGACGAGCGGGCTCATGATCTTCTCATCCACCTCGTCGCGCACCGACTGGTCCGACTCCGCGAGCCGGCGCGCGAAGTCCACCTCGCCCGTGGCGTAGCCGTCCACGACCGCGAACGTCCATTCGTGTTCCATGCTCCCCGCTCCTTCCCTATGGTCCGCCGGCCGCCCCCGCGGCCAGGTCACGTCGGCCCGACCCGCACGGGGGGACGGGCCGCGCCGAACGGATCGCGCAGCGCGACCGCGGCCGCCGCCCCGCCCGGCACGTCGAATTCGGCCGTCTCGCCGCTGACCTCCCGCTGCTCGTACTCGATGAGCGCGGCATCCGCCCCCTCGCGGTACACGACGGCGGTGAACGCGCTCGATCCCTGCGCGATGAGCGGCAGCCCGTCGACGCTGACGCGGATGCCCGCGGCGGATGCCTCCGAGCGGATGCTCGGCTCGGCGCCCGGCACGTCCAGGGTCACCGGCGCGGACAGCGGTCCCCACGGCGAGACGACGTCATCGGGCGCGCCGCCGGACGCGGTGAGGTCGGGCGTGAGCACGATGTCGGCATCCGGCACGACCATGTCCTCGGCGGCGTACCGGGCAGACGCGGCGAGGCGGATGCGCGCCCACCGCGGAGCCGACAGCGGTGCGGAACCCGAGAACACGCCGCTCCCGGCGTCGACGAGCGTGAGCGTCTTCACCTCGGGCCAGTAGAACGGCTCCGTGCCCGGGATCGCCTCGACCAGCCGCGCCTCCAGCGCCCCGGGCAGCCGCGCGAGCGTGTTCGCGGGCACGCCGCTCACCTCGACCCGCACCGTGACCGTGCCGCCGTCGTCCACCTCGGCCGCGACGCGCGGCACGGGCGGCACCTCGACCGAAGGCACCACGATGTAGGCCGGTGCGACCGTATGCGGCGGAGCTTCGACGCCCTCCGCGATCTTCCCGTAGGCGTCCAGCGCACCGGTGACCGGCACCGCGCGCACGAGCACGAGGTCGCTGCTCGCGCTCGGCAGCAGCAGAGTCGCGGTCGCCGTGCCCGCGACCACCGGCACCGCCTGGGCGAGCGTGAACCCCTCGCGCGGCGGGAGCCCCCGCGCGAGCAGCTCCTGGGCGCGCACGGCCCGCGGTCGATTCCGGAACGCCGTGCTGTCGAGGCCGGGGAACTGTGCCCGGACGGTTCCCTCCGATGCCGTGTAGAACCGGTACAGCGCGGCACCCTCGACGGCCCGGATGCTGAGCGTGACGGCCACCTCGGGTGCCGGACCCGGGCGGCCGGCCGGCAGCAGACGCGGCGAGACGGTCGGCACCGGCACCGGCCGGGCATCCGAAGCGGTGATCACGGCGGGGTCCGCGTGCGGCGAGTCAGCGGAGGAGGCATCCGTGATCCACCCCTCGACCCGGATCGTGCGCGATTGACCCGGCAGCGTCGCCGGTACGACGTGCTCGTGCACCGCGATGCCCGTGCCCGCGGACAGGTCGGGCAGGGTCAGCGCGACCGGTGCCCCGTCGATGCGTACGGATGCGGCCGTGACGGGCAGCGCGCCGGGAGCCGAGGGCGGGGCGATCACGAGTTCCACCCGCACGACGCCGGGCGACGCGGCCGCCTCACCGGTCACCGGCGTCCGGACGAACGTCGCGCGCAGGACCGGCTTCGCCGGGAGCGCGGGCGACGGCGGGGCCACCTCGATCTCGGCGGGGTCGCCCCACCGTCCCATCCAGTCCTCCAGGCGCACCTCCCAGCGCGCCGGAACCGCCTCGCCGGGGGATGCCACGGCCTGCCGTCCCCGCACGGTGGCGTCGCCGGCCGGCGGCACGCCGGGTGCGGCCGGCTGCGGCCACGCGGGAAGCAGCGGGCTGGCGACGGGGCCCTCGGCGTCATGCATCGTGGTGCGCTCGGGGTCGGCGAGGGCGCGGCGGAGTCGAACGAGCGAGACCGGGCCGAAGGGAGCCGTGCCGCCGAGGGCGATGGACTGCTCCCATCCGGTGGTGCGCGCCAGTTCCGCACATGCGGCGCGCTCGACCGTCCATTCCGCGCGTCCGAACACGCGCAGCTGCGGCGTGAGCGGCAGCGCCGGCGGCGCACCGAGGACGAGCGGCATCGGCAGCGCGAGGACCTCGACGCTCAGCGGTGCCTCCGGGCTCGCTCGTCGGGCGAGCTCGTCGCGAAGGCTCGACAGTCCGCCGCCGAGCACCTCGTCGTACACCTCCGCGAGCTCCGTGCGCTCCGGCGCCTGCCCCGGCACGATGACCGGCATCAGCGCCATCGCCAGCGACGGCCGATCCTCCTGCCATCGTGCCGGCGGGGCCGGGAGCATCCCCTGCCGTGCGAGCCAGCGTGCGACGCCGGGGTCCGCTGCCGCGACGCCCAGCGCCGCAGCGGGCGAGTAGCGCAGCTCCTGGTCCGCCCCCACCGCCTCGGCCAGGTACCGCGAGCTCTCGTCGCCGAGGGCGGCGGCCAGCGCCTTGTGCAGCCAGTCGAGCACGATACCCTCGCGTTCGACGAGCTCGGCGACCCGGCGGAGCTCGTCGTCGGCGGTGTACTCGGGCCACGGATGCCGCGGGGCGTACGGCAGCGGGACCAGCGGAGCACCGGCGAGAACCCGCTCGGTACTGGTGTCCGCACCCGCCTGCGGGTAGGCGTAGCATCCGTCCAGCCGGTCGATCACCGCGGTGTCGAGCGAGGCGATCTGCAGGACCTCGAGCGGCCGGCCGGTGTCGCGCGGGATGTGCAGCGCCTCCGCCTCGTGCACGCGCCCCTCCCCCGTCACCCGCACCCGGGCGATGTCGGAGGAGGCCACGATCCAGGGCTCCTCGTCGCGCGCGGTGATCTCGATGTCGGCGCCGTTCGGTGCGAGGCGATCGGCGATCACGGCGACCCGCAGCCGCCCCTCGCCGCGGATGCGCACCCAGCCCGCCATCCGATCCGGCGGGACGTCGATCAGGAGGAGCAGGGCGCGGCCGGGGGCGACGTCGCCGAGGGCGTCGCCCGGCCGGTCGGTGCGGATGCCGGTCATGCTCGGGTCGGCGGCGGCGTCGCAGACGACGATCGGCCCGGCCGGCACCGTGCCGGATGCCGGGATCACCCGCCAGTGCACGCCTTCGGGCACCCGGTCGTCACCGTGCGACGGCAGGCCGGCGACCAGGTGCGCGGCTTCCGCGTAGCCGCGGGTGTGGTCGGCGAGGACGCTCATGTCGTGCTCCTTCCCACGATCGCGGAGCGCGCGAAGGCAGGCTCGACGGGGAGGGTCATCCGCATCCAGAACGGCGCGCCGCGGTCGGTGACGCGGATGCGCAGGCGCATCGGCGCCGTCGGTCTCAGCGGCTGCGGCAGCAGCCAGAGCGCGCGCGTGCCGCTGCGGTCGCGCCGGCGGATGCTCAGGTCGCGGCCGGCGACCCGCCCGTCGCCGATGTCCATCCGGCGTCCGCCGTCGCGCACCAGCGGCTCGCTCGCCTCGAGCAGGATGCCGAGGACGGACCAGCCTCCGTCGGCGGCCCGCGTCCACAGGGCGCTGCTGCGGCCGGCGCCGCCGGTGGGCGGGACCGGCAGCGGCGGCAGGGGCGGCAGGCCGAGCGCGGCCAGCGCCGCTTCGAGCGCGTCGTCGACCGCGAGCAGACCGGATGCCAGACCGGGTGCGGCGGTGACCCGCAGGTGCCCGGTCGGTACGGCGGCGGCGATGTTCCCGGCGAACACCGAGCGGGTGAAGCCCAGCGAGGCCACGAGCGCTTCGGGATCCGGGAACGCGCTCGTGCTGAACGTGATGCCGTGCAGCTGCGGCGAGGAGCGGGTGGCCTTGGTGCCCTTCCGTGGCAGCGCCACCGCGAGCTCGTACGGGGTGCGCGGGCGCAGCCGCAGGGGCCAGCGGATGCCGGCGCTGCGCGGCGGCATCGGGCATCCGTACTCCTCGGCCGCGGTGGCGATGGCATCCGGGATCCCGAGCGGGCCGGACAGCGCGACGAGGCGGAGGTGGCGCCAGATCGGGTCCTCCACGATGTCGGTGCGGCCGAGCAGCAGGCCGAGGTCGCGTCTGTAGGCGGCGGCGAGCGCGGCCAGGTGCGGCGCCGTGAATCGAGCCCACGGCCGGTCGCCGGTGAAGACGAAGGATTCGTGGTCGTCGATCGAATAGTCCAGGAAGTAGCGCTCGAGGTACTCGGGCCGGAAGGTGTCGACGGTCAGCGTCATCTCGGGCACACCCAGCAGGGACGCCTCCTTCCACGGCGCCCCGCCCGTGGCGGCAGGCGGTCGCGGCGCGACGCGGAAGAACCACGTCGCGGTGCGGGTGGTGCCCGCCGTCCTGGTGATCGTGCCCGTGCCCTCGTCGGTCCACCGTTCCCACTGCAGCGACACCGTGATCCGATACGAGCTCCCGGGTTTGAGGATGGTCCGCTGCGCGGCCGGGTCGGCGGATGCCTTGGTGCTGGCCTCATCCGCGGCGACGGCGGCCTGACGACCGGCCTCCGCGGCCGCCGCCGCCGCGGCATCCGCCGTCGCCATCGCGTGGAGACCGAGCACGTCGACGGTCGCCTGCCAGGGCAAGCCCCACGCGATCGCGGTCGCGCCCTTGCCGGCCGGCACGGTCACGCGCACGAGCGCATCACCCGGCCCGGCATCCGGCGCGGGCGACGGCCCCACCTCGACCGCGTCGATCGGCTCGCTGCCGCCCGGCCACTCGACGCGGAAGGACCGCCGCGCAGTGACCGCGAAGTTCTCGATGCCGTGGTGCTCCATCTTCCCCTGCAGGCGCATCCGCAGCAGCAGATCCCCTGCCTCGACCGGCTCGTCGAATTCGACCCGGCAGCGCAGGTACGCGCCCTCGTGATCCCACAAGACGCTCTGCGGCGACCGCAGGCGCAGGGCACCGGCGAACTCCTCCTCCTCGACGGCGCCGTCGACGGGAAACGACGTCGGCACCGAGGAGGCGTAGGCGATCGGACCGCTCGGCCAGTCCACGCCGGCCACCCTCGGCTGCCGCTCGATGCGCACGGGCGCCGGCACGCGGAAGCCCACCCCGCGGGCGTACGAGCGGAGCGGCGAAAACGAGAGCGCGTCGGAGCGGCGGGCGACGTGCCAGTCGTCGGCGGTGCCGGGAACGCGCTGGGCATCCATGCCGTAGGTCCAGCTCCGCCCGGCGGTGAACTTCAGGCCGCAGAGGCCCGCGACATCGCGCAGCGGCTCGTCGGGCGCGGATGCCCCGCCGTCGGCGTGCACCTTGGTCAGCCAGCGGTTGCGGGTGAGCAGGGCGAGCTGGCGCGATGTGGACACGGCTCCGGCCGTCGCGGACACGCCGGCGGGCGGCTGCCAGGCCGCTCGGCTGAGTTCGACCTCCGCCACATCGGTCCCGTCCGGCTTCACCTCGTGCAACTGCAGCGCGGTCATGGCCCACTGGAACCGGGTCTTCCCGGCGCCGGACATGCCGTCGTTGTTCTGGCCGTTCTCGGGGGTGAGGTCCTCGCCGGTGGGCGAGGGCGGGATCTTCTGCACCGGCGCGACCGGGAAGGTGAGCAGGGGGATCGCATCGGCCCAGACACGGGGCGTCTTCGCCCAGGATTCCGGCGCCGCGATGCCTGATTCCCCGTCGCCGCTCGTGCGCTGCGGCGGTGTGAAGGTGGCGTCGTCGTTCACGGGCAGCATGCGCCCGAGCCCGTCGGCGAGGACGACGGTGGGCCACGGCCAGTCCTCGTCCCGCGGCACGATCGCCGGCGCGGCGGCGGGGTCGATCGCGCCGAGCTCGATGCATCCCTCAAGCGTGGTGAACCACAGGTCGACGGACGCGCAGACCTTCAGGTGGAAGTCGAGCCGGCTCTGCTCGGGGACGAACTGGATCTTCAGCAGCGCGTCGAGGCCGAGGCGGAAGGGGCCGATGCCGACCTCCCCGGCGAGACGGCCCTGCGCCCAGACGACGAACGGGGACGTGCCGATCGCGGCGACCAGGCTGGTCGTCGCGCGCGCCCAGAGCACGCCGACGACCCCGAACGTCTTCGTGAACCCGACGCCCAGGGCGACCGAGAACCCGGTCGGTGAGATGCCGAGACCGGCGACGTCCGGGATGCCGTTGCCGGCGATCATCAGGAAGGCCCAGCCGCCGCTCTCGAGCGCCGGGATGCCGGGGAAGACGGTCGCCTGCAGAGGACCCGGTGGTCGCTTCACCGGGCTCAGGTCGCCGTCGCTGCCGGCGTTCAGCCACCAGGAGTGGTCCGCGAACGGGAAGTGCCCGCTGACGGGGATGCGCACGGTCACCACCGACGGGATCTCGTACCGCCCCTCGATCCCCAGGTCGATCGCCGCCGAGGTCGCCGACAGCCCGCCGAGGAGAGACAGGGTGTTCTCGGTCGCGGCGCCGTCCCGGACCAGGTCGGCGAGCAGGAGTCGCTGGGTACGGAAGAGGGAGGCGTTGATCCCCACCCGCAGCGTGAAGTCCGGGACCGTGAGCCCCAGCACGCCGAGCGCGCTGAAGGTGAGGCCGGCGTCGGGGACGGTGCCGATGATCACACCGGCCCCGATCGTGATGTCGCCGCGGCTGACCTCCAGCCCCTCCCAGGGCTCCTGTCTGCGCAGCGAGCCGAGCGGATCGGCCGGGTCCAGCGGCTTCAGCGCGGCGTTCGAGCCGAAGGAGGCGGCGACCGAGTAGAGCCCGAGCCCGGTCGGGCCGAGCGGCACCGCGACCGGCAGGTCGAGCCCCAGGCCGAAGGAGTGCATCGTCACGCCGCCCACGGTCTTCAGTTCGAAGCGGAGGAACCCGCCGACGCTCAGCGGGATGAGCGTGCCCCACAGGGCGATGTCGATGCCCTGGCCGCCCGCGGTGGAGCCGAGTTGGAACCGCCCGCCGCCGGAGACCACGCCCGGCAGGTCGATCCGCGCATCGAATCCTCGGATGCCGAAGGTGGGCGTCGCCCCGCCGTCCCAGGTGCCGCGGACGGTGGCGCCGGAGATCTTCACCGGTCCGAGGTCCA
Source organism: Microbacterium neungamense (assembly GCF_024971095.1). Taxonomy (NCBI): domain Bacteria; kingdom Bacillati; phylum Actinomycetota; class Actinomycetes; order Micrococcales; family Microbacteriaceae; genus Microbacterium; species Microbacterium neungamense. The sequence continues at coordinate 310,558 of NZ_CP069717.1, read as the reverse complement.
TCGTGAACCGCAGGTCCACCTCGATCCAGGTGGAACCGGCGCCCGACCGGGTGCCGACGATCTGCAGCACGTCCTTCGGGATGCCGGTGGTCTCCACCTGCCACCCCCGGGGTCGACGACCTCGGCGTGCGACGACCGGAAGTCGAGGTCGAGGGCATCCGCGGGGTCATCGCCGGCGGCGAGGCGGGAGAGGTCGACGGTCGCGGCGATGTCGCGCCAGCGCACCCGCAGCGGGCGGTCGTCGTCCATCGTGATGGTGGCGAGCCCGAGGTCGATGTCGGCGATGCCGACGGCGGCCGACACGTCGAGCCGCGCCAGGAGCGTGCCGTCGTCGCCCGAGGCCTGCAGCGTCACCCCGTGCACGGTGTAGTCGCCCATAGTCGCGAAGAGGTCGGCGAACGCCCAGGCCGCCCCGAACAGCGCGCCGAGCGCGACGGGGCCGCCGTCCCCGGCCCGCGCGGTGAGTGCCGGACCGACTGCGACGGTCATGGCGAGCGCGCGCTCGCCGCGGGACGTCCCGCCGCCGCCGAGGAGCCCGTCCGGATGGCCGGATTCCGCGCTGACGGCGACGGCGAGGTCGCCCGGTGCGCCGGGTGGACGGGTGATCACGGCACGGATGGTGACCGCCTCGTCGATCACCGGCCCGTCCGCGCCGAGCGGCGCGGTGCCGGACGGCAGGGCGAGCGCGACATCCGCCGCGACCGGGACGAGGTCGGCGAGGGCAGCGCCGTCGGGGAGCTGGAAGGCGAGCGCCCCGGAGACCCGCGGGTCGGCTCCGGCGGGCGGCAGCGTGACGCGGAAGGCCGCCGCCTCGCGCCGGATCGTCACGGCGGCCGACAGCGGCAGTCCGCCCAGGAGCGGCACGGTCGCGGGCAGGACGAAGCGCACGGTGCCGAGCTCGGCCACGTCGTCCGCGACGGTGAAGCCGGCGGGGAGTCCGAGGGCGAACCCGCCGGCGAGGACGACGTCGGAGGCGCCGGGGGCGACGGTGAGCTGCTCCAGGGTCACGCGGGCGCCGGTCGCGCCGAGGTGCACGGCGACGGTGCCGGAGACGCCGAGGGACACCGGGGCGCCGGTCGGCGTGACGCGGAGCCGCCTGTTCGCGCCGGCGCCGGTCTCGGAGACGGCCCCCGCGGCGGCATCCGGCACGGGCGCGGTCGTCGTCCCGGCGGGGAGCGTGAGACGCAGCACGGCGCCGTCCGGGGCAGCTTCCAGGCGCCAGCCGACCGTCGTCCCCGACGGCAGTGCCGCACCGAGCACGACCGGGACGCCCGTGTTCGTGGTGAGGGTCCCCGACACCGGGAGAGGACCGGCGGGCGCCGGCCCGATCGGGTCGAGGGCGGCGAGGAAGGCGGCGGTGCCGTCCAGCAGCACGACACCGTTCAGCACCCCGAGCGTGTTCAGCAGCGGAAGCATTGACATGGCAGTCCCCGGTCGTGTCGAGGTCGATGCCGCCGCTCCCGTCCCCCGCGTCGGACCGGCCTGAAACCGTCACGCACACGGAGAAACCATCCACCGAAACACGCTGGCCGCCCGCTGTGAGGGCGGTCCCACTCACCCCTTGCCCATGCGCGTGGACTCATTATCGACCCGGCTCCTCGGTGGCGCAAGGCCGACTTGCGGCGCACGGCGGCTCCGGTCAGGAGACGGAGCCGTGCAGTGATCCCGGTTCGGCGCCCCGGCCGATCGCCCGGTCGAGGAAACCGGTCACCGCAGCGGCGACCTCCTCAGGGGCCTCCTCCGCCATGTGATGACCGGAGTCGATGGCCCGTCCTTCGACGACGTCCGCCCATTCCCGCCAGATCTCCCGCGGGTCGCCGACGAGCTCCTCGAGATCGTCCCGCTGCGACCACAGAGACAGCACGGGCATGGTGAGCCGGCGGCCGGCGGCGCGATCGGCACGTTCGAGTTCGGCGTCCACGGTCACCCCGGCGCGGTAGTCCTCGAGCATGGCCCGGATCACCTCCGGGCGATGCGTGGCGGCCCGCCATTCCGCATGGTTCTCCTCGCCCATGATCGCCGGGTCGCCGTGATGCCTGCTCTGATACCAGGCATCCGGGTCCCGGCCGATCACCCGCTCGGGGATCTCGGGCTGCGCGAAGAAGAACCAGTGCCACCAGCGCAGCACGAAGCGCGTGCCGCCTCGGTCCAGGTGCTCGGTGAGAGGAACGCCGTCGAACACGCCCAGCGCGATGACCCGGTCGGGGTGGTCGAGGGCCAGCCGGAACGCGACGTAGCTGCCGCGGTCGTGCCCCATCACGGCGAAGCACTCGTGGCCGAGGTGCGACATCACCCGCACCATGTCGAGCGCGACCGCGCGTTTGGAATGCGGACGGTGATCCGCCGCCGGTGCCGGGCCGACGGATCGGCCGTAGCCGCGGAGGTCGGCGCACACGACCGTGAAGCCGGCCTCGACCAGCAGGGGTGCCGCCCGGTGCCAGGTGGCCGAGGTCCGCGGATGCCCGTGCAGCAGAAGCACGGCCGGCCCCTCGCCGCCGTGACGCGCGAAGATGCGGGCGCCGCCGGTGTCGATCGTCTCCTCGGCGAATCCTTCGAACACGGGCACCTCCCCGGATGCTGGCGAGCCCCGGTACCGACGATGAGCCCCGTGCCGACGTTACCCACACGCCCGCTGAGCCACCAGCAACGCAAAACGGCTGAACCCCGGAGACCGGGGGTTCAGCCGTTCACGATGTCGTGCGACATCACAGGGCGGAGACGGAGGGATTCGAACCCTCGGTCCCCTTAAAGGGGACTCCACCTTAGCAGGGTGGTGCACTAGGCCTGACTATGCGACGTCTCCAGGCGTCCAGCCGAGACATGGACGCGTTCACTCATCATAACCTTCCCCGGCAGCCGCGCCTAACCGCGGTCGATGCGCTCAGTCGAGCAGGGCGCGCTCGAGCTCGCGTCGATAGAGGTCGTAGCGCTCGTCCACGGAGCGCGAAGGCCGCAGCAGCGCGAGCGAGCCGACTCGGCGCTTCGGGGCCCGTCCGAGCGTCCGCAGCGCCAGGTGCGCCGCCCCCAGCGCCGTCGCGTCCCGCGCCTCGGAGACGAGGAGCGGCCTGTCCAGTGCATCCGCCAGGAACTGCCGCACGCGCGGGTCGGCCGTTCCGCCTCCCGCGACCTGCACCGGCCCCCGCCCGACGGGCAGCGCCTCGAGCGCCCGCCGGACACCGAACAGCACAGCCTCGACCGCCGACGCCGCAAGCAGTTCCCGTCCGCCGTGGGAGGACAGCCGTCGCCACGAGGCACGTCCGCCGGGCAGCGGGTCGGGAAGCCGCTCCGCCGCGAAGAACGGCAGGAACACCGGGTCGTCGGGGCCGAGCGCATCGAACGGCGAGGCGTAGAGCTCCGGCCATTCGATGCCGAGGAGCGTGCAGACCCGGGTGAGGGCGAGACCCGCGTTCGTCGACGCGACCATCGCGTAGCGACGGTCGTCGGTGGCGCGGTAGGTGTGGTGGCGGGGCGCGGACGATCGCTGCGGCACCACGCCCATCGCGACTGCCTGAGCGCCGGTGCCGAGGACGACCGCCGCGACGGCATCCGGGTCCTCCACGGCGAGCATCGTCGCGGCCACGTCGGCGCATCCCACCGCGACGGGGATCCCCTCCGGCAGCCCCCAGCTGCGCGCCACGTCACCGGGGATCCGCCCCGCCTCCGCGTCGGACGGCCGCACCTCCGGGAGGAGCTCGACCGGAAGCCCTGCCTCCTCGAGGAGACCGGTGCACCAGTCGTCCGCGAAGACGTCCCACATCAGCGTGGCGGAGGCGTCGGATGCATCCGTCACGAGCGATCCCGGAACGAGTCGCGAACGCAGCCAGTCCTTCGGCGAGAGCGCCCGTGCCGCGCGCGCGACAGCATCCGGCCGGTGCACCTGCAGCCATCCGAGAACGGGCCCCGCCATCCCGGCGGCACGACGACGGTGCCGGGGCGGTCCTCGACCTCCTCACCGCGCCGACCACGCGGATCGTGTCGCTGACGGTCACCGAGGGCGGCTACAACATCAACCAGGCGACCGGGGAGTTCCTGCTCACCTCCCCCGACGTCGCCGCCGACCTGGAGGACGGCGCCGAGCCGCGCACCGTGTTCGGGCTCATCGTCGAGGCGCTGCGCCGGCGCCGCGATGCCGGCGCCCCGGCCTTCACGGTCATGAGCTGCGACAACCTTCAGGACAACGGCCGCATCGCCCGGCGCGCGATCCTCACCTTCGCCGAGGCCAAGGATCCCGAGCTGGCGCGGTGGATCGACGCACAGGTGCGGTTCCCGAACTCGATGGTGGACCGGATCACCCCGGCCACCACCGCCGAGGACGTGGCCGACACGGCGCGGCTGACGGGGCTCTCGGACGAATGGCCGGTCGTGTGCGAGCCGTTCTTCCAGTGGGTGCTGGAGGACACCTTCAGCGCGGGCCGGCCGCCGTACGAGCGGACGCGGGTGCAGGTCGTGGACGACGTCGAACCGTACGAGCTGATGAAGCTGCGTCTGCTGAACGCCTCGCACCAGGCGCTGTGCTACTTCGGGCACCTCCTCGGCTACCGGCTCGTGCACGACGCGACGCGCGATCCGCTGATCGCCGATCTGCTGCGCCGGTACATGGCGGAGGAGGCGACCCCCACGCTGCGACCGGTTCCGGGCATCGACCTCGCCGCCTACCGGGACGAGCTGATCCGCCGTTTCTCGAACCCGGAGGTGCGGGACACGATCGCACGGCTGTGCGCCGAGTCCAGCGACCGGATCCCGAAGTGGCTGGTGCCGGTGATCCGGGAGCGGCTGGACGCCGGCGGCGACGTGCGCCGGGCCGCCGCCGTCGTCGCATCCTGGGCGCGCTACGCCACCGGCGTCGACGAGCAGGGTGAGCCGATCGAGGTCGTCGACAACCGCAGGGAGCAGGTGATGGCCGCCGCGAGGGACGACAGCGATCCGCTCGCGTTCGTCCGCGATCCAGACCTGTTCGGCGACCTCGCCACCCGTCCCGGTTTCACCGAGCCGTACCTGCACGCCCTGCGCGTGCTGCGCAGCGACGGCGCGCGGGCACTGCTGACGCAGCTCGCCGGGGACGCTTCCTGACCGTCGCCACCGTGAGCATCCGCCCCGCCGAAGCGCGAGAACGCTGACGTCGCGGGCCGGGCCGCGCCGACGGCGTCAGCGCACGTTGCCGTTGGACGGCGTCAGCGCACGTTGCCGTTGGAGCAGGTCAGCTGCGCCGCGGAGTTGCCGCGGATCGTCGACGGCAGCGCGACCGCGTCGTCCGGAGTGGCGCTGGCGTCGGGCGCGGGCGTCTCGGTGGGGGCGCCGGCATCGGGCGCCTCGCCGTCCGGCGCAGGCACGGCCGGGTCGGCGGTCCCCTCCTCGAGCACGACGCCGTCGTTCTCGGTCGCCTCGTGGGTGATCTGCAGCTGCTTGTTCGCCTTCACCGCATCCCACAGCGCGGTCGCGGCCTCCTCGTCCGGCACCACCTTGTTCGGGTCGTCCGGGTCGGTGTAGGTCGGGTACTGCACGAAGACGATGTCCTCGAACGGCACGTCCTTGACGGCGAGAGCGATCTGCACGATCTTCATCGGGTCGGCGAGCGACGTGCTCGGCTCGACGTTCTTGATGCCGGTGTCGGCGAGCTTGAGCATCGTCGGCACGTTGCCGAGCACCTCGTCGCTGATGAGCTTGCGCACCAGGCGCGTCATGTACTGCTGCTGGTTGCCGATGCGGCCGAGGTCGCTGCCGTCGCCGACGCCGTGGCGGGTCCGCAGGAACTGCAGCGCCTGGTAGCCCTGGATGGTGTGAGTCCCGGCGGCCATGTCGAGGCCGGTATGGTAGTCCTTGATCGGCGAGGCGAGGCACACCTCGACACCGCCGATCGCGTCCGTGATCTGGATCACGCCGCCGAAGGTGACGGATGCCGCGAACTCGATGTCCTCGCCGGTGAGCTCGGAGATCGTCTTGGTGACGCAGTTCAGCCCGCCGTAGCCGTACGCGGTGTTCAGCGGCTGCTTGCGCATCGGGCCGCTGGTGTTGCCCTCCTCGTCGGTGCACTCCGGGATCGGCAGCATCAGGTCGCGCGGGAAGCTCACCGCCGTCACCCGGCGCGGCTCCTCGGAGACGTGCACGAGCAGGTTCACGTCGTTGAGGGTGCCGTTGGCGTCGGGGCCGCTGCAGCGATCGCCGAAGAGATGCGCGATCTCTGCCTCGCAGGTGTCGACGCCGCTGAGAAGGATGTCGAATCCGCCCTTGTACGCGCCGATGTCCGGCGGCAGGTCCTTCTGCCCCTCCAGCTCCACCGCGTTCGCGTTGACCGTGTTCGACCATCCGGCCACCACGAACCCGACGACGCCCAGACCGCTCACGAGCAGCACGGCCAGGCCGATGCCGATGAGCTTCATCAGCTGGGATGCGGCGCTCGGAGTGCGCTGCTGGCCGTGACGGGCGACGGGATGCCTGGTCGACTCGCTCACTCGGTGCCTTTCGGATCTGCGGAGGGTGTGGGATTCGAACCCACGGGACATCTCTGCCCACTGGTTTTCAAGACCAGCTCCATCGGCCGCTCGGACAACCCTCCTCGGCCGGCATGCGCCGGACGATCAGTGGTCGAGTCTATCCGGTCCCCTGCGGACGCCCGATGTCCCTGCCATTCTCCCGGATGCACCTGGGCAAGCCCTGGAGGGCGGCGCCGGCACCGCCGTCAGCGGGCCGCGGCGACGAGTCCGGTGAGCACGGTGGCCAGCCCGCCCTCCTCGACGTGGCCGGTGATCTCGCCGGCCGCATCCCGCACCTCGTCCGGGGCCTGCCCCATCGCGATCGCGCGGCCGCCGTTGCGCAGCGCCCAGCCGAACATGCCGATGTCGTTGCGTCCGTCGCCGGCGACGAGCACCTGGTCCGCAGCGATGCCGAGCTCCGCACGCACCCGCTCCAGCGCGGTGCCCTTGTCGACGCCGTCCGGGGCGATGTCGAGCCACGCCGTCCAGCCGATCGCGTAGGTGACCTCGTTCAGGCCCACCTCCGACACCAGGCGCTTGAAGTCCTCCTCGTCGTGCTGCGGCGACACGACCACCACGCGCGACACCTGCTGCGCGATGAGCTCCTCGAACGGCACCTGGCGGCCGCCGTCGAGCGTCCAGTCGTCCAGCATCGCGGTGTACAGCCGCTGGCCGGTGCCGAGCTCCACCATGTACCGGGCCTCGGGCAGCCGCTCCCGCAGCATCGACAGCACCGGACCCGGGTCGAAGGTCTCCACGTGCCAGTGCTCCCATTCGCCGCCGCGGCGGTGGAGCGTGACCGCGCCGTTCGAGCACACCGTGAAGTCGCTGGTGATGCCCAGCAGGTCGACGAACTGCGCGGTCGCCGCCCAGCTGCGCCCGGTCGCGAGCAGCACCTCGTAGCCGGCGTCCCGCACCTGCGCCACGGCGTCGGCCGCGCCCGGGCTCAGCGTCTCGTCCGGCAGGATCAGCGTGCCGTCGATGTCCAAGGCGACCAGGCCGCGCGCCGTCATGCCGCCGACACCGGCCGGAGGACCTCGAGCCCGCCGAGGTAGGGCCGCAGCACCTCGGGCACCGTCACCGAGCCGTCCTCGCGCTGGTGCGTCTCGAGCAGGGCGACGATCCAGCGCGTGGTCGCCAGCGTGCCGTTCAGCGTGGCGACGTGCTGCGTCTTCGCCGGCGCGGCGGATGCCTCCTCACCGGCATCCGCCACCTCTGGCCGGTACCGGATGTCGAGCCGGCGGGCCTGGAAGGTGGTGCAGTTCGACGTGGAGGTGAGCTCGCGGAACGCGTTCTGCGTCGGCACCCATGCCTCGATGTCGTACTTGCGCGCGGCGCTCGAGCCGAGGTCGCCGGCCGCCACATCGATCACGCGGTAGGCGAGGCCGAGCGACGTCAGCATCTCCTCCTGCAGGGCGACGAGGCGCTCGTGCTCGGCCTCGGCGTCCTCCTGCGTGGTGTAGACGAACATCTCCAGCTTGTTGAACTGGTGCACCCGGATGATGCCCCGGGTGTCCTTGCCGTACGAGCCGGCCTCGCGGCGGTAGCAGGTCGACCAGCCGGCGTAGCGGAGGGGCCCCGCGGACAGGTCGAGGATCTCGTCCTTGTGGTACCCCGCCAGCGGCACTTCGCTGGTGCCGACGAGGTACAGGTCGTCGTCCTTGTCGAGGTGGTACACCTCGTCGGCGTGCTCGCCGAGGAAGCCGGTGCCCTGCATGATCTCCGGCCGCACCAGGGTGGGGGTGATCAGGGGCTCGAAGCCGTTGCGCAGCGCGGTGTCGAGCGCGAGGTTCATCAACGCGATCTCCAGGCGCGCGCCGACGCCGCGCAGGAAGTAGAAGCGGGAGCCGGAGACCTTCGCCCCGCGCTCCATGTCGATCGCCCCGAGCAGCTCGCCCAGCTCGAGGTGGTCGCGCGGCTCGAACGGGAAGGCCGGGATCTCCCCCACCCGGCGCAGCTCGACGAAGTCCTCCTCGCCGCCGGCGGGTACGCCCTCGATCACCACGTTCTCGATCCGGGCGAGGGCGGATGCCGCGGCATCCGCCGCCTCGTTCGCGGCGTGCTGCGCCTGCTTCACCTTCTCGGCGAGCACCTTGGCCTGAGCGACCAGGGCGGGCTTGTCCTCCTTGGGCGCCTTCGCCACGACGCGGCCGAACGCGTTCTGCTCGGCCCGCAGCTCCTCGTAGCGGGTCAGCGCGGCGCGCCGCGATCGGTCGGCCTCGATCGCCGCATCGACGGTCTCGGGCGCGTTCCCGCGCGCGATCTGTGAGCGTCGGACGAGCTCGGGCTCGTCGCGGAGAAGGGCGAGATCGATCATTGGTCAAGTCTATCGACGGCCCGTGACACGCCCTGCCGGCGGCGGCCGCCGTAGAGTTGCGGGCATGGAGAGCACCGGGCACGAGGGGTCGCACGCGGCCCTCGTGTACAACCCGATCAAGGTGGAGCAGATGCGCCTGCGGGCCGCCCTGCTCGCGCACTCGAAGCAGCACGGCTGGGCGCCGCCGCGGTTCTACGAGACGAGCGTGGAGGATCCCGGGCAGGAGGCGACGCGCGCGGCGCTCCGCGACAGCGCGGCCGCGGTGCTGGTCGCCGGCGGGGACGGCACGGTGCGGGCGGTGTCGGAGGCGATGGCGGGAACGGGGATCCCCCTCGCGGTGGTGCCGAGCGGCACCGGCAATCTCTTCGCCCGCAACCTCGGCCTCCCGCTCGCCGGCCCGGAGGCGATGATCGAGGCCGTCTTCAGCGGCTTCCGCCACCCCGTCGACATCGGCTGGGTGACCCTGGTCCGCCCGGACGGCTCCTCCTCCGAGCACGCGTTCGTCGTGCTCGCGGGGGTCGGCCTGGACGCCGACATGATCGCGAACACGAAGGCCGAGTTGAAGCGCTCGGTGGGCTGGGTGGCGTACATCGACGGGGCGGCGCGGTCGCTGCCCGGTGCGCGCCCGTTCCGCATCCTGTACCAGGTGGACGACGGGCGGCTGCACTCCACCAAGGTGCACAGCGTGCTGTTCGCCAACTGCGGGTCGCTGCCGGCGGGCATCGCCCTCGTGCCGGACGCCTCGCTCGACGACGGCACCCTCGACATCGCGGTGATCCAGCCGACCGGACCGCTGGGCTGGCTGGGCCTGTGGCGCAAGATCTGGTGGGACAACTCGGTGCTGCTGCGCACCCGGGCCGGCCGGCGCGTGCTGGAGCGGCGCGGCCGGGACGCCTCGATCCACTACCTGCGCGGGCGGACGGCCGAGGCGGCGATGCCCACGCCGGCGTCGATCGAGCTCGACGGCGACGAGTTCGGCGAGGCGGTGCGGATGCTGTGCCGCATCCAGCAGGGCGGCCTGACCATCGTGCTGCCGCCCGGCCACGACACCACCCGCTTCTGACCCCGAGGCACCCCGCCCCGTCCTCCCCCCGACCCGTCCCGACTCGTCCCCCGACCCGTCCTCCCCCGACCCGTCCTCCCCGACCCGTCCTCCCCGGGTTTGGGGCGGATTCTCCCGTTCGGGGCGGTGCTGTGCCGCCCCGAACGTGGAAATCCGCCCCAAACGAGTGAGGTGAGGAGGGGGAGGGGGAGGGGGAGGGTGAGGTGAGGGGAGGGTGGGGGTGGGGTCAGGGGAGGACGGGGACCTGGCCCTCGAGGCCGCCGCCGCGCAGGGCGAGGGCGAAGGGACGGTCGTCGTCGGTCTCGAAGGGGATGGTGAGGATCGTGGTGCGCGGGGCGTAGTCCATCGTGCAGACGCCGTCGATCTCGGCGAAGACGACCGCGGCCCCGGCATCCGTCTGCTCGATGCTCTCGACGACGGGCGTGCACGAGGAGGACCCCCAGGTGAGCAGCACGATGCCGCGGTCGTCGAACCGGCCCGCGGACGGCTCGTGACCCGCCGGGCCGGACGGGGCCTCGGCGAGCGCCTCGAGGTCGGCGTCATCCGCGACGTCGCCGTAGGTCACGCGCAGCTCGACGTCCTGCGTCGGGTCGACGCCCTCGGGCAGGGCGGCCGGCGTCGCGCGCGGCGCGAAGTCGGCGGTGCAGACCTGGTCGGTCGCGGCATCCGCCAGCACGACGTGCACGGTCTGCCCCTCCGCCCGGACATCCTCCGCGTGCGGCACGCATCCGGACGATCCCCACGTCACCACCGCGAACTGCCGGCCGCCGGCGAGCCAGGCGGCCTCGACGTCCCCGGCGTCACGGTCCTCGGGAGCAGCGGAGCCGGCGCCGTCCGTCGGCGCTGCCGACGGTTCGGCCGTGCTCGTCGGCGACGGGGATGCCGGGCCCGACGAGCATCCGGCGGCGAGCAGCGCCACCGCCGCGAGCGCGAACGCAGAGCGAAGAGGTCGGAATCGCATACTCGATAGTGTCACGGCGGCGCCGTCCGTCTCAGCCGGCCCGGACCCCCGGAGTCGGCACGCCGGCCCCGATGCCCGGAGGCCGGCGCTCCGGCTCGGATGCCCGGAGGCCGGCGCTGCTACTGCAGCGCGGAGGTGAGCCGGGCAAGGTTGTCCAGCACCGTGGAGCGCAGCGGCTGCTTCAGCCACTCCTCCAGGGTGAGCTCGCGACTGAGCGCGCGGTACTCGTCCTCGACCGCGCGCACCTCCCGCACGAACTCCTCCCCGCGGACGAGCATCGAGATCTCCATGTTCAGGCCGAAGGAGCGCATGTCCATGTTGCTGGAGCCGATCACCGCGACCTGGTCGTCGATCGTGAGGCTCTTGGTGTGCAGGATGTACGGCTTGCGGTACATCCAGATGCGCACGCCGGCGCGCAGCAGCGCCTCGTAGTAGCTGCGCTGCGCGTGGAAGACCATCGCCTGGTCGCCCTCCTCCGAGACGAACAGCTCCACCTGCACACCCCGGTCGCAGGCGGCCGTGACCGCCTGCAGCAGCGCCTCGTCGGGCACGAAGTACGGACTCACGATCATGATCTTCGACCGCGCCGCATACAGCAGGGTGAGGAACAGCCGCAGGTTGTTCTCCACCTCGAATCCGGGGCCGGACGGCACGATCTGGCAGTCCAGGTCGCCGCTGCCGGTCTCCACGCGGGTGATGTCGATCCCCTCGGGCACCCGGTCGGTCTCGGCGTAGTAGTCCGACAGGAACACCGCGTTGATGCTGGACACGACCGGCCCGTCCACGCGCACCATCAGGTCCACCCAGTGCAGGCCCCTGCGGATGTTCTTCGGCAGGTTGTAGGAGGAGTCGGTGATGTTCTGCGAACCCAGGAAGCCGACCCTCCCGTCCACGACGAGGAGCTTGCGGTGGTTGCGCAGGTCGGGGCGCTGGATGCGGCCGCGCAGCGGCTGCACCGGAAGCATCAGATGCCAGTCGGCACCCATCGCCTCGAGGCGGCGGACGGTCTGTCGGTACTTCGGCTTCCAGCGGTTGGCCCAGTAGTCCAGCAGCACCCGCACCGGGATGCCGCGGGCCGCGGCGTCCTCCAGCGCCTGGAAGAAGCCGTCGGTGGAGGCGTCCGCCTGCAGGATGTAGAACTCGACGTGCACGTACTCCCGGGCGCGGCGGATCTCCTCGGCCATCGCGTCGATGGACGCCTGGTAGTCGGAGATGAGGTGGGCGCCGTTGTCGCCGGAGAGCGGCAGGGCGCCCATCGACTGGTTCATGTGCACGAGCGGCGGGAACCACTCCGGGGCGTCCGGGCGCAGGGTGCCGAAGTGCAGGTGGCGGGCGGTGTCGGCGATGTAATCGTTGATCCGCTCCTGCTTGCGGCGGCGGGCGCGGGGCAGCTTCGGATTGCCGATGAGCAGGAACAGCAGCACCCCGAACACCGGGATGAAGAAGATCGCCAGCAGCCAGGCCATCGCGGCGGTGGGGCGGCGGTTGCGCGGGATGGTGACGATCGCGACGATGCGGACCGTGATGTCGACCACGGCGTAGGCGAGGACGACCCACCAGGGCCAGGTCGAGATGTCGAACACCGTCGCCCCCTCCCCCGCGTCGCGGTTGCCTCACCTGGGTTCAGCGTAGCCGGATGCCCGGACAGCGCCGTTCGGGCGGGGCGGATGCCGTCAGGAGGACTTCGGGGGCAGGCCGCGGGCCGCGCGCTCCTCGGCCTCGATCCGCGCGTGCGCCTTGCGCTCGGTGCGGTCGAACCGGAGGATGCCGCGGAGCACGAACACGAACACGACCGAGACGACGAGCGTCGGCAGAATCGACCAGAGCGCCGCGACCCAGAAGTTGTCCACGCCTCCATGGTACGCGGCCCGGCTGAGCGGCGGCCCTGCGCCGACCCGATCGTTCTGCACCGACCGGCATCTGCCCCGAAGTCATCCACAACGGCCCTTTCCGGGCCCGCGGGCCGGGCGGCTCCGGCACACTCTCCGGGCATGAGCACGATTCTGCACGCCACCGATGCCGCCGAGCTCCTCGGCCTCGTCCCCTCCCTCGCCGGGTTCACGCCCCGGCAGAGCCTCATCCTGCTGCCGTTCCGCGGCCGGCGGACGCACGGCGCCCTGCGCGTCGACCTTCCCGATCCCGACGTCGACCCGGACGAGTTCGCGGATGCCGCGATCGAGCTCGTCGACCGCATCGGCGGCGTGGACGCCCTCGCGCTCGTCGTGTACACCGACGAGGAGCCGCTGAGCACGCCGGACGGACCGCTGCTGCCGCAGCTCGCACTGGCGGAGTCGCTGCTGGATGCGGCCGACGACGCGGCGCTGCGGATCGTCGAAGCCCTGTGCGTCACACCCGGCGGCTGGGGCGACTACCGCGACGACGAGCCCGAGCTCCACCCGCTCGACGGGATCCCGACCGCCCCGGCCGTACCCGGCGTCGGCGACGTCTCCGGCGACCAGCTCGCCGGAGCCGCGCTCCCGCCGAGCGACCTGGCCGAGACGGAGCGCGTCGGGCGGGCTCTCGCCGACCTGTGCACGGTGCTGCAGCGCGAACGGCGCGGCGCCTGGGTCCCCGGCCCGGAGGAGAATCCGCAGGCGCTGGCAGCCGCGGTGATGCTCGACGACGTGCCGGCCTTCGCCGAGGCGGTGCTGGAGAGTCCGGACGATCTGCCGCCGTTCACGTGCGCCGCCCTGCTGTGGTGTCTGAACCGGCCGGTGTTCCGGGACGCCATCATCGTGCAGTGGGCGACCGACGCGGCCTTCGGCACCCGCGCCCTCGCCGCGCAGCTGGCCTTCGCCGACGCGGGCTCCACGGTGCCCGACGACGTCGGCGAGGTGTTCCTCGGGCGCGGAGCGCGCCCCGACCCCGACCGCCTCGGGTGTGCGCTGTCGGTGGCGCGGCGGGCGGCTGCCTGCGCGCCGCGCGCGGCCCGGCCCGGCGCGCTCGTGGCGGCCGCCTGGCTGGCGTGGGCGCTGGGCCGTTCCTCTCACGCCGCCGAGTACCTGCGCCAGGCGCTGGAGATCGACCCGCAGCACAGCATGGCCTCGCTGCTGCGCACCGTGCTCGCCGCGGCGATGCTGCCGGAATGGACGCTGAGGCGGGCGTGAGCCCGGTGCGGGAACGCGCGGGCGTGAGCCCGGTGCGGGAACGCGCGGGCGTGAGCCCGGTGCGGCAACGCCGGGGCGCGCGGGGACCCACGCCCGGTCGCCGGGCCGGTCCGCGGTTACTTCACCAGCGGGAACAGGATCGTCTCGCGGATGCCGAGGCCCGTGATCGCCATCAGCAGCCGGTCGATCCCCATGCCCATCCCGCCCGACGGCGGCATGCCGTGCTCGAGCGCGCGCAGGAACTCCTCGTCCACGCGCATCGCCTCGACATCGCCCTTCGCCGCCAGCTTGGCCTGCTCGACGAACCGCTCGCGCTGGATGACCGGGTCCACCAGCTCGGAGTATCCGGTGGCGAGCTCGAAGCCGCGCACGTACAGGTCCCACTTCTCGACGACCCCGTCGATGGAGCGGTGCTCGCGCACCAGCGGCGAGGTGTCGACCGGGAAGTCCATCACGAAGGTCGGCCGCTCCAGGCCACCCTTGACGAAGTGCTCCCACAGCTCCTCGACGAGCTTGCCGTGGTTGACGTGCTGCGGGATCTCCACGCCGTGCTCCTCGGCGAAGGCGATCAGGTCCTCCACCGGGTCCTGCGGCGTGACGGTGCGGCCGGACGCCTCGGACAGCGAGTCGTACATCGAGATGCGGTCCCACTCGCCGCCCAGGTCGTACTCGGTGCCGTCGGCCCACGTCACCGTGGTGGACCCCGCCACCGCGATCGCGGCGTTCTGCACCAGCTCCTGCGTCAGCTCCGCCATCTGGTGGTAGTCGCCGTACGCCTGGTAGGCCTCCAGCATCGCGAACTCGGGGCTGTGCGTGGAGTCGGCACCCTCGTTGCGGAAGTTCCGGTTGATCTCGAACACCCGCTCGATGCCGCCGACGACGGCGCGCTTCAGGTACAGCTCCGGCGCGATCCGCAGGTACAGCTCGGTGTCGAACGCGTTCGAGTGCGTGATGAAGGGACGAGCGGATGCCCCGCCGGGCTGCACCTGCAGCATCGGCGTCTCCACCTCGAGATAGTCGTGCGCCGCGAACGTCGACCGGAGGCTGGCGTTCACCGCGGCACGGGCGCGCACCGTGGTGCGGGCCTGCTCGCGGACGATGAGGTCGAGGAAGCGGCTGCGCACCCGCGTCTCCTCGTTCAGCTCGGCGTACACGTTCGGCAGCGGCAGGATCGCCTTCGACGCGATCCGCCAGTCGTCGGCCATGATCGACAGCTCGCCGCGCCGGCTGGAGATCACCTCTCCGTGGACGAAGACGTGGTCGCCGAGGTCGACCAGCTCCTTCCACGCCGCCAGGGACTCCTCGCCGACGTTCGCGAGCGAGATCATCGCCTGGATGCGAGAGCCGTCGCCGGCCTGCAGGGTGGCGAAGCACAGCTTCCCGGTGTTCCGGCTGAACACGACGCGGCCCGCGACGCCGACGATCTCGCCGGTCTCGGCCCCGGCCTCGAGGTCGCCGTACTTCTCGCGCAGCTGCGGGATGCCGTGCGTCACGGGCACCCCGACCGGGAAGGCGCCGCCACCGGCATCCGTGCGGCTCGCGATGAGCTTCTCGCGCTTGGCCAACCGCACCGCCTTCTGCTCGAAGACGTCCTCCTCGGCGGAGGCGGAGGGCGTCGAAGGGTCGGCGGGGGCGGCGGTCTGCGCAGGCGCGTCAGTCATGAGTGGGGGCTCCTCGGAAGTCCCGTCCAGTCTACCGACCGCCGCTCCCCCGCCTGCGGCTGGTCACGGGGCGGCCAGGGCCTCGGTCGGCGAGAGGCGGGCGGCGCGCGCGGCCGGATACAGGCCGGCGACGATACCCACCAGCACGGTGGCGGCCAGGACGGGGAGCGCACGGCCGGCGCGCCGGGCGTCGGGCTGGGGCTGTCGATCGTGCGCGCGATCGTGCAGGCGCACGGCGGCGAGGTCGCGCTCGCGTCCCGGCCCGAGGGCGGCCTCGTCGTGACGGTGACCCTGCCCGGCGAACGGTATGACCGCGCCGGCTAGCCTCGAACGCGGAGGCCCCGGATCTGCACGCCTCCGCGGCTGGGCGCCGCTGCCCGTGGCCTCAGAGCCCGGTCGGAGGGCCCAGCGGGTCGGAGGCGTCCCGGAGCGCCTGCTCGACGGTGGACGAGACGAGCGCCGAAAGGTAACCGCCGGGGTTGTCGATCCCGATGCCGCGGAGCAGCCCGGTCGCCTGCCCGATGATGGAGCGGGAGAACGTCGTCGCCGTGGTGATCGCCTCGGCATAGGCGGCGCGGTCCGCCTCCGCGATCACGACCGGCTCGCAGCCGAGCTCCACGGCGAGCGCCTGCGCGATCGGCAGCACCGGGGCGGACGCGGTGACCGCCGCGAACGCCGCCCTCAGCTGCCGGAGGTCGATCGACGTGCCGGTGAACGCGATCGCCGGGTGCACAGCGAGCGGGATCGCGCCTTTCTCCGCGGCCGCCCGGAGCACGTCCGTGCCGAACGCCGGGTCGGTGTGCAGCACGAGCTGCCCGATCTGCCAGCCTCCGGCATCCGCGATCCCCCTGACCAGCCCCGGCAGCTCGTCGTGCGGCACCGCGATCACGACGAGCTCGCTGCGGCGGACCACCTCGAGCGCGTCGAGCACGGGCACCTCGGGCAGGATCGCGGAGGCGCGCTCGTCGTCGGAGCCGCTCGTGATGCCGGTGATCGCGTGCCCGGCACCGGCGAGCGCGGCACCGATCACCGGCCCCACCCGACCCGCGCCGATGATGCCGACGCCGAGGCGCGCACCCGCCGCCACGTCAGGACCCCTCGGGACTCGAGGCCGGCGACTCCCCGCTCAGGTCGCGAAAAGTGCCGCTTTCCCCGCCGGATACCGGCACATTCTGCGACCCGAACGCGGCAACCGCGTCCCCGTTCGCGCGCCAGCGGTGGGTCTGATCGCGGGATGCCGCGGCGACGGCGGCCCGGCTCACGCCGTCCAGCAGCGCGATCGCGTCCTCGCGCTCCAGCCCGGAGACGACGCCCGACACCGGTCCTGGCACGGTGTGCGCCTGCCCCTCGGCGACTCGCTGCGCGCGGTCGATCGGTCCCTGCGAGATCGAGACGCCCTGCAGGCGCGCGAGCGGGAAGATCGCGAGCTTGCGCCACACCGTGCCGCGCCGCAGCAGCAGGCCGTACTGAGTGAGCGCGTAGCCGTGCCGCTTCCACGACACCGGCCGGCGCCACCAGGCCCGCGGCGGGATGGTCCGATACGGGTCGCCCGGCACCGGGCCGAGGATCCCGTGCTCCCAGATCAGCGGGATGTCGGCGGCCGGCACGTCCGGCAGGATCAGCCCGAGCACCCGCTCCACGTCCGCACGGTTACCCACCGGCAGCACGACGTTGAACTGCTGGGCGCTGCTGGACTGCTGCTGCGCGGCGCTCTTGCCGCTCATCCGGTTGATCCGGATCGTCCACCAGCCGAACGGCCGCCACAGCAGCGACTGCGACACCTCGACCGCGAAGATCCGGCCCGGCGGCAGCGTCTCGGTCACGGTGGTGAGCAGGCCGTAGGTGATGCGCACCCCGTCGGGGGTCGGCGCGATCGCGTACCGCAGCGACTTCGAGATCTGCGCCCAGGCGATGGCGATGCTCGCCAGCAGCAGCGGGATGCCCATGCCGAGCCCGGCGGTGAGCACGATGAGCCCGATGGCGGTCTCCCCGTCACTGACGGCGCCGATCACGATGCCGCCCAGCGCCAGCGCGAAGATCACCGCGAAGAACAGCAGCCACAGCGCGCCGACGATCAGCTGCGAGCCGATCAGGCGCCCGGTCGGGATCTTGACCACGCTCTCCGGGGCGACGTCGGCGAGGTCGACGCCCTCGATCAGACCGGCGACCCCGGCGTTCACCGTCTCCAGCAGCGGCGTCGTGCCGGCGGGCGCCCCCGGCCGCATCCCCTCGGCCCGCGCCTGAGCCTCGCTGCGCGCGGCCCGGGCTCCGGAGGCGAGACGGAGGATGTCGGCCCGCACGGATTCGGCCGTCCCGGTGGACAGGTACTCGAGGGCGACGTTGGCGTCGGTGCCGGCGCCGACGACCTCGAGCTTGCCCAGCCCGATCAGCCGGGCCGGGAAGGGCCTGGTCAAGTTCACCCCCTGCACCCGGTCGAGCGGTGCGCGCCGGTGGGCGCGGAACACGATGCCCTTGCGCACCTCGACGTGGTCGCCGGTGATGCGGAACTGGTGGAAGCGCCAGACCAGCCAGAACGCGATCACCAGCACGACGACGACGGCGAGCAGGATGCCGAGGGCGAGCAGGATGAGGTCGTTCGCGAGGACCCAGTCGAACGGGTCGCCGCCGTACTCGTACTGCGCCTCCTCCGGCGCGAAGAGGTTGACGAACCAGGCGATCAGGCGGTCGCGCATGTTCGCGATCGCGATGCCGCCGACGATAAGGAGCACCAGACCGCCCTTGAACAGCGGGGTGAGCGGATGCATCCGGTGCCATTCGCCGTCCGCCAGCGACGACGAACCGCCCTCGGGCAGGCCGGCCGGCGCCGCGAGGGTTCCGGGCTGCCGCTGGTCGCTCACAGTCCGGTCCGGCGGGTCTCGGCGACCTCGATCAGGGTGTCGCGCAGCGCCTCCGCGGCGGTCTGGGTGAGCCCGGGGATCTGCACGCCCGTGGTCGCGGCCGCGGTCACCATCTTCAGCTGCGAGATCCCGAAGGCGCGGTCGAGCGGCCCCTGGGTGATGTCGACCAGCTGCATCCGCCCGTACGGCACCGCGACCATCCGCTGCCACAGGATGCCCTTGCGGAAGACGATGTCGTCCTCGCGCAGCATGTACCCGATGGCCTTCGCCTGCCGCGGCAGGATCGCCAGGGTGACCAGCGTGATCACGACCAGCGCGGCGCCGGGCAGCCACGCCCAGGTCTGCGCGAAGAAGACGTGCAGCACCGCCGCGGCGGCCACGACCGCGACGAGGAACAGGATGTTCTGCACGACCTGCGACACCACGTAGCGCGGGGAGATCTGGTGCCAGGTGCCGTCCAGCGCGATGGCGCCGGGGCTGCGCGGCGTGCGCAGCTGCGTGTAGGTGCCCTCGTCGAGTCCTGCGGGCGCGGGTGCGGCGGGGACGGATGCTCCGGGGGCGGGCGCCTCGGGGACGGATGTGGCCCGGCCGGGCGGCGGAGGCGGCACCGGGGTGCCGAAGCCGTTCGGATCACTCGGAGGGGTCGTCGGGCTCTCGGTCATCGGAATCCTTCGGCAGCGTGCAGAACTGTTCGGCGACGAGTGCGGCCCCGATCAGCACCAGCGCGCTGACGATGAGGGCGAGCATCGCCACCGTCGACCCTACCGGCGGTGGGACGGGCCGGGTCAAGAGGAAGCCCAGCAGGCCGCCGGCGAACCCGGCGAGGATCGCGCCGAGCAGGCTGGACGCCCGCGCCAGGGTGGCCGCCCGGAGGGCGCGGAACGGGTCGATGCGGATGCCGTCGCGCACGCTGCGCCGCACCGGCCAGGCCAGGCCGACCACGACTCCGGCGAGCAGCAGGAGCAGCACCGGCAGGAACACCGAGGGCGTGAACGTCGCCCGACCGGTGATGGTGAGCAGGTGGTCGAAGCCGAAGCCCGCGACGGCGCCCAGCAGCGCGAGCACGAGCAGGACGCCGGGGCCGGTGCGTTTCATCGGCGCCGCTCCCCGTCGGCATCCGACCCGGCATCCGCATCGGGCGAACCCGTCCGCAGCGACCGCACGAGGTCGGCGACCCGCCCGTGTCCCGGGAGCACCGCGTGGGGGTCGAGGCTCAGCCACGGCTCGAGCACGAACAGCCGTTCGGCCGCTCGAGGATGCGGCACCTGCAGATGCTCCGCATCGCTGCGGAAGTCGCCGTAGGCGATGAGGTCGAGGTCGAGGGTCCGGTCGCCCCACCGCTCGCGGCGCACCCGGCCCTGCTCCTCCTCGACGGTGTGCAGCATGCCGAGCAGCACCGAGGGTGCCAGCCGCGTCGTCATCAGCGCGACGGCGTTGAGATAGCGCGGGGCATCCGGATCGGGACCGTCCACGCGCACCGCGATCGTCTCGACGGGCTCGGACATGCGCAGCTCGTCCACGAGGGGCAGCCGGCGCAGACGCTCGGCGGCGGCGCGCAGCATCTCCCCGCGGTCGCCCTCGTTCGAGCCCAGGGCGATCACCGCCACCTCCGGGTCTCGGCCCGGCCGCGGGTCGGGGAAGGCCGGTGGGTGGGTGAGCCGGCGGTCCATCACGACCGTCCCCGGTGGATCGTGACCGACACGTCCGAGAAGGTCAGCGGGATCGGCGCGTGCGGCTTGTGCACGGTGACCGTCACGCCCTCGACCCGGGAGTCCTGCAGCACGACGTCGGCGATGCGCTCGGCGAGGGTCTCGATGAGGTTCACCGGCTCCCCCGCGACGACCGCGGCGACGCGCTCGGCCAGTTCGCCGTAGTGCACGGTGTCGGCGACGTCATCGGATGCCGCAGCGGCGCGGAGCGACAGCCGGAGCGTCAGGTCGATGCGGAACTCCTGGCCGTCGCGGCGCTCGTGCTCGTAGACGCCGTGGTGCCCGCGGACGGTCAGTCCGGTGAGGGTGATCTCGTCGAGGAGGTCCATCAGGCTCCGTCCCAGGCTCTCTGCACCGCGAGGGCGTCGCGGGTGGAGGCGACGTCGTGGACCCGGACCGCCCACGCGCCGGCGCGCGCGGCCAGGACGCTGGTCACGGCGGTGGCGAGATCACGGCGGGCGAGGGGGATGCCGGCCTCGGACGCTGAGCCTGTCGAAGCGTCCGCGCCGTCGTTCGACGACGGGGCGGCGGCGAGGATCTCGCCGAGGAACCGCTTGCGCGACGTTCCGACGAGCACTCGGTGCCCGAGCCCGACGATCTCGTCCAGCCCGCGCAGCACCTCCCAGTTCTGCGTCCCGGACTTCGCGAAGCCGATCCCCGGATCCAGGATGACGCGGGCCGGGGCGATGCCCGCAGCTGCGGCCGCCGCGATCCGGTCGTGCAGCTCCGCGGCGACCTCCCGCGCGGCGCGGGTGTACTGGGCCCGCGCGTACATGTCGCTGGACGGTCCGCGCCAGTGGCCGAGCACCACGTCGGCATCGGTGTCCGCGACGGCGGCCAGCATCCGCTCGTCCGCGAGCCCGCCGGACACGTCGTTCACGTACCGCGCCCCGGCGCGCACGGCGGCGACGGCCGTGGACGCGTTCAGGGTGTCGATCGAGACCGGGATGCCGGCATCCGTCAGCGCCTCGATCACCGGCAGCACCCGACGCTGCTCCTCCGCCTCCGGCACCCGCTCCGCGCCGGGGCGCGTGGACTCGCCGCCGACGTCGACGACCGCCGCGCCCTGGGCGCGCAGCATCCGGGCGTGCGCGACCGCGATCCCGGGATCGAGGTAGCGGCCGCCGTCGCTGAACGAGTCGGGGGTGATGTTCAGGATGCCCCAGATGCCGGTCACCACGCGCCTCCGGAGGGGCCCGCTGCGGCATCGCCCTGCCCGGCGCCGCCGGGCCGCGACCCGCCGATGAGCGCGATGAGCTCGGCGCGGGCGGCCGGCTCGGCGAACGCGCCGCGGGCGGCGATGGTGAGCGTGGACGCCTCGGGCTGGCGACCGCCGCGCATGGTGACGCAGCCGTGCGTGGCGTCGAGCACGACGAGGACGCCGCGGGTGTCGAGGTTCTCGGCGATGGTGTCGGCGATCTGCTCGCCGAGGCGCTCCTGCACCTGCGGTCGCGCGGCCAGGATCTCGACCACCTTGACCAGGGCGCCCAGGCCGACGACCTGCTCGCCGGGCAGGTAGGCGAGGTGCGCGTGGCCGGCGAACGGCAGCAGGTGGTGCTCGCACACCGAGCGGAACCGGATGTCGCGCATCAGCACCGCCCCCGACGGCAGCGTCTCCGGCGCCGGGCCGCGGGCGACGCTGATGGTGCGCGCCAGCGGCGCGGCGGGGTCCTCGTGCACGCCGGCGAAGTACTCCGCGTACAGCTCCGCCATCCGCGCCGGGGTCTGCTTCAGGCCCGGACGCTCCGGGTCCTCGCCGATCGCCTCGAGGAGCTCACGGGTGAGCCGCTCGACGCGCGCCCTGTCGACAGCCACGTCAGGCCGTCGCCGGCCGGGCCCGTCCGCCGCTGGGCTGCGCGGTCGGCCGGGAGCCGGTGCCGGTGCTGGTCGTGGCATCCGCAGCGGTCTGCGCGGCGACGCCGGCATCCGTCCGCTTCGGGATCTCCACCGGAGGACGCAGCGAGACCGGACGGTCCTCGCTGGAGAGCCACTGCGGCCGCTCGGGCAGCTTGCGGACATCCGTGAAGATCTCGGCGATCTGGTGGTGATCGAGGGTCTCGTGCTCGAGCAGGGCGAGGGCGAGGCGGTCGAGGATGTCCCGGTTCTCGGTGAGCACCTGGTAGGCCTCGTTGTGGGCCTGCTCGATGAGGGCGCGCACCTGCTCGTCGACGGTCTCGGCGACCTTGTCGGAGTAGTCGCGGCCTCGGTGCATGTCGCGGGGCACGAACATCTCCCCGCTCTCGGAGCCGAGCTTGACCGGGCCGACCTCGGTGG
The DNA here is from genome assembly GCF_024971095.1 of Microbacterium neungamense. NCBI lineage: Bacteria > Bacillati > Actinomycetota > Actinomycetes > Micrococcales > Microbacteriaceae > Microbacterium > Microbacterium neungamense. The sequence continues at coordinate 288,138 of NZ_CP069717.1, read as the reverse complement.
TCATGCCGTACTCGGTGACCATCTTCCGGGCGATGCTCGTGGCCTTCTCGATGTCGTTCGAGGCGCCGGTCGTGGGGTCGTGGAACACGATCTCCTCGGCCACGCGCCCGCCCATCGCGTAGGTGAGCTGATCCTGCAGCTCGTTGCGGGTGACGGAGTACTTGTCCTCCAGCGGCAGCACCATGGTGTAGCCGAGGGCCTTGCCGCGGGGGAGGATCGTGATCTTGGTGACCGGATCGCTGTGGTTCATCGCCGCGGCGGCGAGAGCGTGACCGCCCTCGTGGTACGCGGTGATCAGCTTCTCCTTGTCCTTCATCACGCGGGTCCGGCGCTGCGGACCGGCGATGACCCGGTCGATGGCCTCGTCGAGGGCGCGGTTGTCGATCAGCTGGGCGTTGCTGCGCGCGGTGAGCAGCGCGGCCTCGTTCAGCACGTTCGCCAGGTCGGCGCCGGTGAAGCCCGGCGTCTTCCGGGCGACGACCTCGAGGTCGACCGACTGCGACAGCGGCTTGCCGCGGGCGTGCACCTCGAGGATGCGCTGGCGGCCCTTCAGGTCGGGGGCGTCGACGCCGATCTGGCGGTCGAAGCGGCCCGGGCGCAGCAGGGCGGGGTCGAGGATGTCGGGACGGTTGGTCGCCGCGATCACGATGACGTTCGCGTTCGGGTCGAAGCCGTCCATCTCGACGAGCATCTGGTTCAGGGTCTGCTCGCGCTCGTCGTTGCCGCCGCCGAGGCCGGCGCCGCGGTGACGTCCGACGGCGTCGATCTCGTCGATGAAGATGATCGCCGGGGCGTGCTCCTTGGCCTGGGTGAACAGGTCGCGCACGCGGGAGGCGCCGACGCCGACGAACATCTCGACGAAGTCGGATCCGGAGATCGAGTAGAACGGGGCGCCCGCCTCGCCGGCCACGGCGCGGGCGAGCAGCGTCTTGCCGGTTCCGGGAGGGCCGTAGAGCAGCACACCCTTGGGGATGCGGGCGCCGATGGCCTGGAACTTCGCCGGATCCTGCAGGAACTCCTTGATCTCCTGCAGCTCCTCGATCGCCTCGTCCGCGCCGGCGACGTCGGCGAAGGTGACCGTCGGGGTCTCCTTGTTGACGAGCTTCGCCTTGGACTTGCCGAACTGCATGACCTTGCTGCCGCCGCCCTGCATGGACGACAGCAGCCACCAGAACAGCAGGCCGAGGAGGACGAGCGGCAGCAGCAGCGACAGTAAGCCGTCGAACCAGGTGGGACGCGGGACGCTGTCGTTGAAGCCGTCCTTCGGGTTCGCGGCGTCGATCGCCTGCACGACCTCGTCGGCGCGGGCTTCGACGTAGTAGAACTGGACGGCCTTCGCGCCCTCGAACTCCTTGGAGAGCACCATGTCGACGCGCTGGTCGCCGTCGGTGGTGACGACCTTGGTCACGGTGTCGCCGGCGAGCAGCTCCAGGCCCTCCTGAGTGGTGACCTGCTTGGGTGCACCGAGGTTCGAGATCAGCAGGAAGCCGCCGAACAGCAGGAGCCCGATCAGCGCCACATAGATCAGCGGATTCCGGGAGATCTTCTTGACATCCATGATGCGTTCAGCGTACCGCCCGGTCCCGAGGCGTCTCCTGTGCGTTCACCCACGGCGTACCGCCCCTCCCGCCCGCTCCTCCCGCCCCCGCTCCGCCGGCCGCCCCCGCTCTCTGTCCCCCGATCCCCGGCGTCTGTTTGTGGGGCGGGCGCGGGCGCCGGCGGGCGGGCGGAGGCGTCAGGTGTAGACGTGGGGGCGAGGACGGCGACGTCGCGGAGGTTGCGGTAGCGCTCGGCGTAGTCCAGGCCGTAGCCGACGACGAAGTCGGTCGGGATGTCGAAGCCCACGTACTTGCAGTCGATCTCGACCTTCGCCGCCTCCGGCTTGCGCAGCAGCGCCAGAACCTCGATCGACTCGGCGCCGCGGGAGGCGAAGTTCTCCAGCAGCCAGCTGAGGGTCAGGCCCGAGTCGATGACGTCCTCGACGATGAGCACGTGCTTGCCCTCGAGCGCCGTGTCGAGGTCCTTCCGGATCTGCACGACACCGCTCGACTTCGTGCTCGCGCCGTAGCTCGACACCGCCATCCAGTCCATCGGCGCGTGGAACGGCAGCGCCCGCGCGAAGTCCGCCATGACCATCACCGCGCCCTTGAGCACGCCGACCAGCAGCAGGTCCTTGCCCGCGTAATCTTCGGCGACGCGCTGGGCGAGCTCGTCGAGCTTGGCGCGGATCTCCTCCTCGGTGACGAGGATCTTCTCGATGTCGTCCTGGATGTCCGCAGCGCGCATGGGTCGATTTTAGGCGAGCGTCCGGATGCCCCCGTGACAGACCCTCGTGCCCGTGACGGTATGCCACAGACGAATGCCCCCTGTCCCCCTCCCCCGCGCACCCCCTGCGCGCTACTGTGAGCGGAGAGGCGGGCGGGTGCCCGCGGAGGGAGAGCCCATGAACCTCGACGAGATCCTGAAGCAGGTCCCGATCGACGACATCGCCCAGCGGTTCGGCGTCAGCCAGGACGTGGCGCGCCAGGCCGTGGCGGAGGGCAGCGCCGCCCTGCTCGGCGGTCTGCAGAAGAACGCCGAGACGCCCGAGGGATCCTCGGCGATCGAGCAGGCGCTGAACCGGCACGAAGGCTTCTCCGGCGCCTCGAGCGTCGACGACGTCGACCGCGAGGACGGCGAGAAGATCGTGAAGCACGTCTTCGGCGACAAGAAGAAGGACGTCGAGGAGACCCTCACCACCTCCGAGAAGACCGCGGGCGGCATCGACTTCGGCAAGCTGCTGCCGATCCTCGCACCGATCATCCTCGGCCTGATCGCGAACGCGACCAAGGGCAAGGGCGGCTCCACCGCCGGCTCTTCGTCCGAGGCCGGCAGCGGCGGCGGGCTCGGCGACATCCTGGGCGGTCTCGGCGGTCTGCTCGGCGGCGGCTCCGGATCGACCGGGTCCGGCAGTTCGGGCGGCATCGGCGGTGTCGTGGGCGACATCCTCGGGGGCCTGTTCGGCGGCCGCCGCTGAGCACCCCGCGCCGCCGCTGAGCACCCGCACCGCCGCGGAGCACCCCCACCGCCGCTCAGCGCGCCGTGAACACCACCCGCCCGCCGCGGCGCTCGGCGACGCAGCCGGGCAGGTCGATCGGCCCTTGACCGGACCAGTCGGTGACGAGCCGGGCCACCTCCAGCGTCTGCCGCCGGGTCAGGCTCACCCCGAACTCGCTGTGCACGACGAGCCGGATGATGCGGTTCCGCAGCGCCGCCGGGTTGGCCGCCAGCGCCGCCGCGCTCACCGAGATCCCCGCCTCGGCGTGCTCGACGATGTCCTCGATCGTCTCGTGGATCATCTCGTCGAACGCCTCGGCGTCCTCGCGCAGCTGCTCGGCGGTGCGGGCGAGCGCCTCGGCGATCCCCGGCCCGAGCTCGGCCTCGAGCACCGGCATCACCCGCTCCCGCACCCGCACGCGCGCGAAGCGCGGATCGGCGTTGTGCGGGTCCTCCCACGACTCGAGTCCGGATGCCGCGCAGAACGCCCGGGTCACCGCGCGGCGCACCGACAGCAGCGGACGCAGCCAGCGCACCCCGTCCTCGTCCTCGCGCACCGGCGCCATCCCCTGCAGGCTCGCCGCACCCGATCCGCGCGCCAGCCCGAGCAGCACGGTCTCCGCTTGGTCGTCGAGGGTGTGCCCGAGCAGCACCGGGGCTCGGTCCGCGGATGCCGCGCGCCGCAGCGCCGCATACCGAGCATCCCGTGCCGCAGCCTCGAGCCCGTCCGCACCCGCGACGACCTCGACCCGCTCCACGCGGGAACGGATGCCGAGGGCGGCGGCGTTCCGGGCGGCGGTGGCCGCGGCATCCGCCGACCCCGGCTGCAGCCCGTGGTCGACCGTGACACTCACGACCTCGAGACCGAGACCCCGCGCCTCGAACGCGGTCGCCGCGGCGAGCGCCAGCGAGTCGGCGCCGCCGGACAGCGCGACGATCACGGTCGAGCCGGCCGGCAACGTGCGGAGCGGACCGCGGACGGCGCGGCGCACCTCGGCGATGGCAGGATTCAGCGACGGCACCCCACCACGGTAGGGCACGCACCGCCCCGGCCGCCGGTCACCGGGCCGACCAGCCGCCGTCCATCGTGTAGCTGGCGCCGGTCACCATGGCCGCCTCGTCGCTCGCCAGCCACGCCACCAGCGAGGCGACCTCGGCCGGTTCGATCAGCCGCTTGATCGCACTCTCGGTCAGCATGATCCGGTCGAGCACCTCGGCCTCCGGGATGCCGTGGATGCGCGCCTGGTCAGCGAGCTGCTTCTCCACCAGCGGCGTGCGCACGTAGCCGGGGTTGACGCAGTTGCTGGTGACTCCGCGCCCGCCGCCCTCCAGCGCGGTGACCTTGGACAGTCCCTCCAGCCCGTGCTTGGCGGTCACGTATGCGGACTTGTACGGCGAGGCGCGCAGCCCGTGCACGGAGGAGACGTTGACGATCCGGCCGAACCCGCGGGCGTACATGCCGGGCAGCGCGGCGCGGACGAGCAGGAACGGCACCTCGACCATCAGCCTGAGGATGCGGCGGAAGTCCTGCGGGTCGAACTCCTCGATCGGGCTGACGCGCTGGATCCCGGCGTTGTTGACCAGGATGTCCACGTCGGCGAGCACCTCCGCCAGCCGGTCGTCGGCGACGGCCGCAGGGTCGAGCAGGTCGACGGTCCAGGCGGAACCGCCCATGGCATCCGCGGCCGCCTGGCATCCGTCGCGGTCCCGGTCGGCGACGACGACGTGGGCGCCGCGCGCTGCGAGCGCGTGCGCGACGGCGAGGCCGATGCCGCTCGCGCCGCCGGTGACGAGGGCGCGTCGTCCGGCGAGCGGCCTCCCCGACACGGGCACCGCGCCCGCCCCTGCGTCCAGCTCAGCGGATGCCATCGCCGACCCTGGCGGTGGTGAGCCCGTGCGCGCGGGCGTCGGCGTCGTCGACGTCCTGCAGCGCGATGCCCCGGGTCTCCTTCAGGGTGATCACGGCGACGGCTGTGATGGCGCAGGCGATCGCGACGTAGATCGCCACCGGCACCCCGGAGCCGTACTGCTGCAGCAGCGCGGTCGCGATGATGGGCGCCAGCGAGCCGGCGACGATGGAGGTGACCTGGTAGCCCAGCGAGACGCCCGAGTACCGCATCCGGGTGGGGAACAATTCGGCCATGATGGCGGGCTGACCCGCGTACATCAGCGCGTGGAAGCAGAGGCCGATGGTGACCGCGGCGATGATGACGAACGGGTTCAGGGTGTCGAACATCGGGAAGGCGAAGAAGGCCCACGAGGCGCCGAGCACCGCACCGGCGAGGTAGACCGGACGGCGGCCCAGGGCATCCGACAACCGGCCGACCTGCGGGATCACCAGGAAGTGGATGACGTGCGCGACGAGCAGCGCGAGCAGCAGCTGGCTGGTGTCGTACGCGTGCACGGTCTTCAGGTACACGATCGAGAACGACACGATGATGTAGTACAGGATGTTCTCCGCGAAGCGCAGGCCCATGGCGCCGAAGATGCCGCGCGGGTACGTGCGCACCACTTCGAGCACACCGTAGCGGGTGGCCTTGCCGGCCTCCACCTGAGCGCGGGCCTCGAGGAAGATCGGCGCCTCGCTGACGTGGGTGCGGATGTAGTAGCCGATGACCACGACGATGGCGGATGCCCAGAACGCGACCCGCCAGCCCCAGCTCTGGAACTGGTCGGCGGGGAGGATCCACGACATGCCGAGCAGCACGAGGGTCGCCAGCAGGTTGCCGACCGGGACCGCGGCCTGCGGCCAGCTGGACCAGAAGGCGCGCGAGCGGTCCGGGCTGTGCTCGGCGACCAGCAGCACGGCGCCGCCCCACTCGCCGCCGACGGCGAAGCCCTGCACGAAGCGCAGGATCACCAGCAGCACGGGCGCCCAGTATCCGATGGCGTTGAAGCCGGGCAGGCAGCCCATCAGGAAGGTGGCGACGCCGACCAGGATGATCGTGATCTGCAGCGTGTGCTTGCGGCCGAGCCGGTCGCCGATCTGTCCGAACACGATGCCGCCGAGCGGCCGCGCGATGAAGCCGACGGCGTAGGTGAGGAACGCGGCGATGATGCCGTCCAGCTCGGTGCCGGCGTTCGGGAAGAAGAGGGTGCCGAAGATCAGCGAGGCGGCGGTGGCGTAGAGGAAGAACTCGTACCACTCGACGACGGTGCCCACCATCGAGGCGGCCACGATCTTCTTCAGCCCTGAGGTCTCGGTCTCGGGCGGGGTCGTCCTGTTGACGCTCATCGATGCACTCCTTCGTGATTGCGCGGATGCCCTCGTCGGCATCCGCCAAGCGGTCCGGCAGCCCTCCTGAGGGCCGGCCTCCGTCAGTATGGGCACGACGCCGCGTGTGCATCAATGACCAGAGCGGCACATATCGAGTGCAGAATTGCACACATGGTTCCTGGAGCCGCCTCTCCGCATCCGGACGATCTGCTGATCCTCCTCGCCGTCGCGCGCACCGGCCGCTTCACCACCGCCGGCGAGAGCCTGGGTCTGAACCACACCACCGTCTCGCGACGTATCGCCGCCCTGGAGAACGACCTCGGCGGACGCGTCCTCGCCCGCGCCACCGGCGGCTGGGAGCTGACCGACCTGGGGCGCCGCGCGGTGCGCGCCGCGGAGGACGTCGAGGCGGCCGTCGCGACGATCCACGAGGGCGAGGAGGAGGCCGACCAGATCGCGGGCGTCGTGCGGATGTCGGCGACGGACGGGTTCAGCGCGTTCGTGGTGGTGCCGGCGGTCGCGGAGCTGCGGCGACGGCATCCGCGGCTCAGTGTGGAGATCGTCAACGTGACCCGCCGCGCCCTGCAGCACCGCTCCGGACTGGACCTGGAGGTCGTGGTCGGGCAGCCCCAGGTGCACCGCGCGGAGGCGATCCGGCTCGGCGACTACGTGCTGGGCATGTACGCCTCGCGCGACTACCTCGCCGAGTACGGCACGCCGTCCGGCATCGGCGAGCTCAGCCGGCATCCGCTGGTGTACTTCGTCGACTCGATGCTGCAAGTCGACGACCTGGACGCCCCGCGGCGGCTGGTGCCCGGGATGATGGACTCGCTCAGCTCCACCAACGTGTTCGTGCACGTCGAGGCCACCCGGGCGGGGGCCGGAATCGGCTTCCTGCCGTGCTTCATGGCCGACCGTCATCCCGACCTGGTCCGCCTGCTGCCGGAGGAGTTCGCGGAGCGGCTGCCGTACTGGATGGTGCTGCGGCCGGATTCCCTGCGCCAGCCCGCGGTCGCGGCGGTGGCGGATGCCCTGCGCCGGCGCACCGCCGCCGTGCAGGACGCGCTCCTCGGCCGCGGCGCTCACGCCGACTGAGCAGCGGGGACGGGTGTGACAGCACGTCGCCGGTAGGCTGGTCCCCGGCATCCGACCGATCTTTCCCTGAGGAGCACACGCATGGGCGCACACGACGCCGTCATCGAGATCCCGCGCGGCAGCCGGGTGAAGTACGAGGTCGACCACGAGACCGGGCGAGTCCACCTCGACCGCGTCCTGTACACGACGTTCGGCTACCCGGCCGACTACGGGTACTTCGACAACACGCTCGGCGAGGACGGCGACCCGCTGGACGTGCTGGTGCTGCTCGACCACACGATCTTCCCGGGCGTCGTGGTGAACGTCCGCCCGGTCGCCGTGCTGAAGATGAGCGACGAGGCCGGCGGCGACGACAAGCTCGTCGCGGTGCTGTCGAAGGACCCGCGCTGGCAGCACATCCAGGACATCGCCGACATCCCGGAGTACACCAAGAAGGAGATCGAGCACTTCTTCGAGCACTACAAGGACCTCGAGCCCGGCAAGTGGGTCAAGGTCGACGCGTGGGGCGACGCCGCCGAGGCGCAGCGCATCCTCGACGAGGCCATCGAGCGCTTCGGCTCGCAGGGCCACTGACCCCGCGGGACGCTGAGCCTGTCGAAGCGTCCGCCTCAACCCCGGACGCTGAGCCTGTCGAAGCGTCCGCCTCAACCCCGGACGCTGAGCCTGTCGAAGCGTCATACACACACGAAACCCCCGGTCACCGCCGGGGGTTTCGTCGTTCGGACGCGATCAGATCGCGCCGCGGTCGGCGAGGAACGGATACGGGTTGATGGTGCCCCATCCGCGGTACACCTCGAAGTGCAGATGGCATCCGTAGGAGCGGCCGGTATTGCCCGCCCAGCCGATCACCTGGCCGGCGGAGACCCACTGCCCGTAGCCGACGCCGATCGAGTCGATGTGGGCGTAACCGGTCGAGACGTCGCCGTGGTTGATCCTCACGTATTTGCCGTAGCCGCCGTTCCAGCCGGCGTAGGTGACGGTGCCGGATGCCGCGGCGAAGATGGGCGCGCCGCATCCGTTGGCGAAGTCGAGGCCCTCATGGAAGCTCGAGCTGCAGTAGCCGTTCGAGCAGTTCGAGGCGCGGGGACCGTATCCGGAGGAGATCCAGCCGCCATGCGGGCGGACCCAGCCGCTTCCGCCGCCGCCTCCTCCGCCGCCACCGCCGCCTCCGCCGCCGCCACCGCCACCGCCACCGGCGTTGTTGCGGGCGGCCTCCTCGGCCTCACGGCGACGACGCTCCTCTTCGGCCTTGCGGCGCGCCTCCTCCTCGCGGCGGATGCGCTCGCCCTCCTGGTAGGCGGCGACGGTCTGCGCCGTGGTGTCCTTGAGCGCGGCGAGCTGAGCCTCGAGGGTGACGAGGTTCGCCTGCTTCTCGGCGAGCGCGGCCTGCGCGGCATCCGCTGCCTGCTGCGCCTTGATCATCTTCTCTTCGGCGATCTTCTGCAGCCGGTCGCGCTCGTCGCGGGCGGCCGCCGCCTGGTCGCTGAGCGCCTGGGCGGAATCGCGCGCGGCGACGGCGTTGTCGTAGACCGAGCGGTTGAACTCGAGGAACTTGTCCATCGTGCCCAGCCGCGTGAGCAGGTCGTCGGCGCTGTTCGCCGAGCCGGAGAAGAAGAGCTCGAGTGCGGCGTCATCGCCGCCGTTGCGGTAGAGCTGCGTGGCGACCTGGCCGGCCTTGCGGGAGCTCTCCTCGGCGATCTTCGCCTGCTCGTCGGCCTGCGCCTGGAGCTCCTCGGCCTTGCGTGCCTGGTCGAAGTAGGCCTGCTGCGCCTCGTAGAACTCCTGTCCGGCGACGCGCGCGGCCTCCTCGGCGGCGGCGGCCTGCTCGGTGAGGGTCTGGATGAGTCCCTGGATGCGGGAGATCTCAGCGGCCTTGGCGGCCTCGTTCTGCATCGCCGCCTGCACCTCGTCCCAGCTCGGGTACGTGGCCGCGTGGGCGGCGCTGATGCCCGACGAGACGCCGAAGGCGCTGATCGCGACGGCGCTCAGCGCGCCGAGGGCGAGGGCGCCGCGGCGGCTGACCTTCGCGGTGTGCCAGAGGGCGCGTCGTTCGGCGGGGCTGGGCGCGCAGCCGCATTCCTCGGATGCCGTCGGGGTAGCATCCTTCGTCGCTTCGTCGTTCACTCGGCCCCTTCCGCCGGTTTCACACACGTAACAGTAACAACAAGCGTCACGTTTGCAACAGGAAGCGCACGATCCTGCCCGGCCGCGCGGACACACGTGCCTCCTCCATGGTGCGCCCGAAACGCCCGGGATGCGAGTAGCTGTGCGCTCGATTCGCGTTTCGCCGCACGGATCCCTTATGCTTGAGCGTCGGCAAGGGAAACCTTCACCGGGAACCCTGCGGCCCCATCGTTTAGCGGCCTAGGACGCCGCCCTTTCACGGCGGTAGCACGGGTTCGAATCCCGTTGGGGTCACTCATCCGATACAATTCAATAGTTCTGGCCCTGTAGCGCAGTTGGTTAGCGTGCCGCCCTGTCACGGCGGAGGTCGCGGGTTCAAGTCCCGTCAGGGTCGCTCCGAGCGACGGGCCTTCTTTCGAGGAGGCCTTTCGTCTAGGACGCGACAGGCTCGCCCGTCGCGCGGCTCTGTAGCTCAGTTGGTAGAGCGTTCGACTGAAAATCGAAAGGTCACCGGATCGATGCCGGTCGGAGCCACACCCTGAAACCCCCGGTCCCCCGGGGGTTTCCTCGTTCCGGACCATCCCGCCCTTTCCGGTCGCCCCTCCCCGGTCGTTGAGCGAGCACCGCCGCAGGCGGAGCGAGACGAAACGCCCCGCCCGAACTCGCGGTCGTGCACCGGTGGCACTCGCTAGACCCTCAGGCCGCCGCGGACCGCGCTCGGCTTCCGGATCCGGAGAGTACCCGCGAGAAGCGATCGCAGGGACGGGCGTGAGGTAACCAGTACGCCCCAAGCTGCCGGCCGGTGGAGACCTGGGGGTACCCGTTGAGCATCGTCCAGCTGTCGACGCCGTTGTCGACTGCGAAGTTGTTGCCCGTCGACTGGGGCGTCCGGAACGCTCGCTACAGCGTTGAGCGTGTTCAAACCGAAGCGGCCGAACGAGTCTCACCCACGGTATTGAGCACCAGCGTGCAAAGCCGTCGACGCCCCCGTTCCACTGGGTCATGGGGCACCGTTCATGCCCTCAGGGCGCCAACGAGATGCTTCAGCGGCCATGACTGCGCGTGCCCGGGAAAGCCGAGCGAGCTTGCCAGGGTTCTTGTCGAGATTGATCGGCAGCCTGAAGTGGACGATGACTTCAGTCTCGACCCGGCCGAGCGGCACCGGAACGCCCGCGGGCGCTGGCCAGACCGCGAGCGTCAATCGGGCATGCATCCATTCACTGAGCCGCGCGTCTCCCCCCTCCGCCAGGGCGTAATTGGCGAAGCGCTCAGGCCGAGCGAGGTTGCGGGGCACCGCCTGCAGGTCGAGGGTGTCGCGCAAGAGCGCCGCGAACGACCGGCGGACGGTCGAGCTCCCGGTGCGGGGCTTCGCCTTCGGGTTGGTGGCGAAGTGGTCGTTGATGTCACGGGAGACCAGGCTGTCCTCGGCCTTCCCGACGTATAGCGGCCGGTTCAGCACCGGCTCGAATTGGAGGTCGCTCCACGCTTGCTCGTCACCGTAGATGGCGTACAAGCCGGGGCAGGCCGGTACTTGCTGCGCTGCATCCGCGATCGCCCAACGCTCTCCGCTGAGCGCTAGGACTGCAGCTGCGGCAAGGTCATGCGGTGAGGGCGCGAGCGTGCTCACCGCCGAATTCCTGCGGAAGTGTGCGCGGACCCTGTGCGTCAGGATGGGGTGAGACACCAGCACTGCTGACCTTCGCACTGCACGGGGCGAGAACGGACCAATACTGAGATGACGATGACGGTTGCTGACGTCGGCACCGATGATGGGGCTATGGCTCCTCGTGCTGACCGGCCCAAGAGGCGGACGTTCACCGCCGAGTTCAAAGCGGCGATCCTGGCCGAGTACGACGCCGCGGACCGCTCTGGGCGTGGGGAGATCCTGCGCCGGGAGGGCCTGTACACCTCCCACATCATCGAGTGGCGCAAGGCCGCGGCCGCCGGCTCGCTGTCCGGGCTGGGCAGCAAGCCGCGGGACCGGCGCGAGCGGGAGCTGCAGGCGCTACGGGCCCGGGCGGAGAAGGCCGAGGCCGAGCTGGCCAAGACCAGGGCGGCGCTGGACCTGATGGGAAAAGCACACGCGCTCTTGGAGACGCTCTCCGAGAGCGCGGACAAGCCGCCGCGGTCGCCGCGGTGATCAACCCGGCCGTCGACGGGCTGGCCGAGCACGTCGGCACCGCGGCTGCGTGCGCGCTGCTGGGTCGCTCCCGCGCCAGTCACTACCGGGCCAAGAACCCGCCACCGCCACGTCCACGGACACCGCGGCCGGCACCGGCGAACAAGCTGTCCGCCGCCGAGCGGGCCCACGTGCTGGCCGTGTTGACCAGCCAGCGGTTCGCGGACAAGTCGGTCGCCCAGGTCTGGGCCACGCTGCTGGACGAGGGCACCTACCTGTGCTCGATGTCCACGATGCACCGGATCCTGCGCGAGCACGACATGGCCGGGGAACGGCGCCGGCAGGCGAGCCACCCGCCCCGGACCCGGCCCGAGCTCGTCGCGACGGCGCCGGGGCAGGTGTGGAGTTGGGACATCACAAAGCTCAAGGGGCCGGAGCGGGGCGTGTACTACGACCTGTACGTCGTGCTCGACATCTTCTCCAGGTTCGTCGTGGGCTGGACCATCGCGGCCCGCGAGGACGCCGAGATCGCCAAGAACCTGCTCGAGCACGCCATGGGCATCCATGGCGTGCCGGAGGCGATCCACGCCGACCGCGGGACCTCGATGACCTCCAAACCGGTCGCTCAGCTGCTCGTCGACCTCGGGGTGGCCAGGTCGCACTCCCGCCCGCACGTGTCGAACGACAACCCTTACAGCGAGGCGGCGTTCAAGACGCTGAAGTACGCCCCGGTCTTCCCCGAGCGCTTCGGGTCCCTGGCCGACGCCGGCGCGTTCGCCGAGCAGTTCTTCGCCTACTACAACCACGAGCACCGCCACTGCGGGATCGGGCTGCACACCCCCGCCAGCGTCCACTTCGGCACCGCCGGGCAGGTCCGCGCCCAGCGCCAGACCACCCTGGACGCGGCCTACGCCGCCCGTCCCGAGCGCTTCGGCCACCGCCGACCCCAGGCGCCCACGCTGCCCGAGGCCGCCTGGATCAACCAGCCCTCACAGGAGGCCCTCATACAGACCGCCTGACGGAATCTGTCTCACCCGCCTTGACACTTTCCGGGACGTCGTCGGCCTCTTCAGGTGTCAGTTCCCAGCGCTGGTTCTTGGGGTGATCAGGGTAACGCTGGCGCAGGTACCGACGCACTGTGATTCCCGGTCGATCACCGTCGTTGTGCCCGAGCTCACGGCCGAGTTCGGCTGGGGTGATGACGTCGTGCGATGTGCTCATGAGGTCATGATGCACGATGCCCTCGCTGACCGCATTCGCCCTGATAGCCCGCGAAGTCCCGCGGTGATCCGATGAGGGTCGCGGGTTCTCTGGAGGTATCGGTGAGCGACCAGCTGCTCCGCAGATCACACGGCGTGCTCATGCCGCCAGCCAAGCCGCGCAGCCCAGCCCGAGTCCGAGTCCGAGGGAGTCTCCGCCCTCCTCCGGTCGTTGAATGCGCATCGCCCCAGGCGGAGTGAAACGCAGGCCATACGGCAATGACCCCGGCGTCCTACGGAATCACCTCGGCCATGACACCGCGAAGCCAGCCCGTGCTCGTCTCGCCGTCGATTGTGGGCCTCAACGGATTCCACCACCAGTCGACCGTGGTTCCGTCGGTCCACCCTGCGGCTTCAAACTCATTGTCGTTGCAGCTAGGCGCGAGCATATCCAATCGTGAGGCTGGTGAGGATCGCGGAACGCTGGGGCGAGGTCAGCCGCTGCAGAGGCCGGTCACCCTCCGCTAACCTCGGCTGAGAGTGACCCGACGATGGAGGAAACATGGGCCTGTTCGACAAGGTGAAGGACGCTGCCTCGCAGGCGGCCCAAGCTGGCATCGAGAAGGCACGAGCTGCCGTGCCCGGAGTGGCGCCTGCTGTTCCGACCGACTTCGCGCCGGCTGCTCCCGAGCCCTCTGAGCCGCAGCCGGTCTTGGAGCTGGAGAGCCACATCGACGGCAGGAACGCCAAGGTGCGGTTGTGGCCTGACCGACTGGAGTGGGAGCGTCCCCGCGGCGTCTCCGGCGGGAAGATCACCGCCGGCCTGCTGACCGGCGGAGCGTCGCTCCTCGTCACCGGAGTGAAGGGCGGCAACGACGAGCACGAGATGGTCCTGCTCAAGCACGTCACGAACGTCACCAGCCGCAAGGACGGCCTGATGTATTACGCCGTCGACGTGCAGACCTCGTCGGGAGCGGTGGTGAACACGATCACGTTCCGAGTGAGTAAGGACGAGGCCGCGCAGTTCCGGTCGGCGATCCTCAGCGCGATGCAGGAGCAGGAGGCGAAGGCTTCGGCGCCGGCGGTCGTTCAGGCCGCGGCACCCGCACCGGCGCCGGCCGCAGTTCCGGATCTCACCTCACAGCTGCAGCAGCTCGCAGCTCTCCGCGACGCTGGCGTACTCACCGAGGAGGAGTTCGCGGCAAAGAAGGCAGACATCCTGTCCAGGATCTGATCCTGTTTGCAGCACGCTACGGCGAACCGCCCGGACGACGATGGCCGGGCGGTTCTTCGATATGTAGATGCGGCCGACGCAGCGTCTCACCCAAACTGATCCATTCGCACCCCGGCTCTGACCCTGATCTGGCCGAACTCCTGCTCGGGTGGCTTCGATTGAGGACCCGCCTCACTCCGGCACCCCCTTCTCGCCGTACTGCCCGGCGATCCAGCGGCAGATCACCTCGACCACGTACTCCTTCTCCGCGGCATCCAGGTCCCTACCGGCGGGAATGCCGTGCCATTTGCTCAGGCAGGCGCGGCAGCAGGTGGCGGTGGCGTGCTGGGCGACGAAGACCGGATGCCCCCGGTACGGCGTCTGGCGGCCGTCGTTGCGGGGCGCGGCGGGCGCGAGCCTGGTCTCGATGATCTCCGCGGCATGCCGGCGGACCGTCGCCATGCCGCGGAGGTCGACGATGGCGCGGTCGCGGCCGTACAGGCGGAACTTCGCGCGGAACGGGTGCTTCCCGATCCGCTGCAGCCGTGCGTCGAGCTCATCCATCGCCACGTCGCTCACCCTAGGCCCGACCGCCGACACCCGGCGCGGCCGGCCACGACGGACCCGGCATGCGCAGCCAGCGCCACGCGTCAGCCTCATCCGGCATCCCGGAACCCCGGCAGCACCCACGACGCCACGGCCAGCACCGCGAACGCACCCGCGCACACGGCGACGGCGACCGTCACACCCACCTGGTCGACGATGCCGCCGATCGCGGCCGGCGCCAGCGGCGCGAACGCCCCGGTGACCAGCGTCACGGCCGACTGCGCTCGCCCCACCAGTTCGTCGGGACACCGTCTCGACACCTCGCCGAACACGGATGCTGTCACCGCCGGCGCCAGGAAGAACGCCGCCGCTCCGAGCATCCCGATCACATACGGCGAACGGACCGGCAGGATCGCCACCGTGGCCGACACGTCGACGAGCACCGCGACCTGCAGAATGCGCGCAGGCGGGAGCCGTCGCTGCACTGCCGGCGTGAGGATCGCCCCGGCGAGGCCGCCGGCGGCGCTGATCGCGAACATGGCTCCGATCTCCGCAGGCTCCGCACCGCGATCACGGGCGAAGATCAGCAGGGCGAGACCGACCGCCCCGAAGACCGCGGTGAGGGCCGACACCCAGATCGCCGCCGTGAGCAGGAATCTCTCCTGCCGCACCCATCGCCATCCGGCCAGCACTCCGGCCCGCCGGGCATCCGCCCTCGAGGCGCGAAGCCCGCCCGTCCCGCGCATCGCCGCCACGAGCGCCGCGGAGACCACGTAGGAACCCGCATCCACCAGGAACGGCAGCGCCGGCCAGACCCCGTACAGTGCACCGCCGAGCGCCGGGCCGATCAGCCCTGCGAGGGCCGACCGCGACTGCATCCGCCCCACGGCGAGCGCCCGCTCCCCCGGCTCGACGATCAGCCGCAGCAGCGAGAACTCGGCCGGACCGAACATCGACCCCAGTGCGACCTCCACAGCGACGGCGATGAGGATGAGCGGCAGCGAGATCGAACCGACAACCACGGTCACGGCGAGCGTCCCGACCACGAGCGCCCGCGCCGCATCCGCGAACAGCATCACCCGCCGGTAGCGGAAGCGATCCGCGACGACCCCACCGGGCAGTCGCGTGACCAGGCCGGTCGCCGCGGTCACGGTGCCCACCAGACCGGCCTCGAGCGCCGTCCCGCCGATGTCGAGCACCAGCAGCGGGTACGCCAGCGACGACACGCTCGTCCCCAGCGCCGACAGCGCCTGCGAGATCCACAGCAGCGCGACGTTCGCGCGGGACGTCCCCATAGCGGGAAGCCTAGGCACAGGCCCGCCGGCCGCGTCAGTGCCGGTTCGCCGCTGGTTCGGTTCAGCGAGGCCTCAGCACCGGCCCGCCGCGTCAGTGCCCTGATACCGTACCGGGAGCCGCCCCTTCCCCGCCAGGAGCCATGCCCACCGAACGCCGCCGCCGACTGCTCGCCTCCGTGCACCGGGTGATCCGCACCGACCCGTCGCAGGTCGCCCCCACCCAGGCGCTGCCGGTGATCGACGACGCCCGCATCCTGAAGATCCTCGACCTGGCCATGCGCATCGGCGAATCGCTGTTCGCCGTCGGGGCATCCGCGCACGACGTCGCGTTCGCGATCACGCGCGTCGCCGACGCCTACCACCTGCACTGCGTCCAGGTCGACGTCACCTACAACTCGATCACGGTGTCGTACCACCGCGGCGACGAGGACCGCCCCACCACCCTGCTGCGCGTGGTGTGAGTCGCCTCCCCCGACCACGCGAAGCTGCAGCGGCTGCAGGCGCTGCTCGTCGAGATCGACGACGGCCTCGACCTGGATGCCGCACGGACGGCCTTCCGCGCCATCCGCGGCATCCCGTTCCTGTACCGGCCGGTGGTCGTGATCGTCGCCCGCGCGCTGCTCGCGGTCGGCGTCGCCCTGATGTTCGACGCCGCGCCCGTCATCGTGCTGCTGAGCTTCATCGCGGCGCTGTGTGCGGCGTTCACGCAGGCCGGACTGGCGCGGATGCAGGTGCCGTCGTTCTTCAGCCAGATCGCGGGCGCCTTCGTGACGACCGTGGTCGCGCTCATCGTCTCCGCGCTCGGCACCGCCGGGATCGAGCCGTTCACCGGCATCCGTCCATCCATCATCGTCGCCTCCGGGATCGTGCTGATGCTCGCCGGCCTCACCGTGGTCGGCGCAGCGCAGGACGCGATCGACGGGTTCGCGCTCACCGCGGGCGGGCGCATCCTCGACCTCACGATGCAGACCATCGGGGTCGTGCTCGGCATCCTCATCGGCCTCGAGTTCGCCCGCGTCCTCGGCTTCGGGATGTCCACGCCGATCGAACCGATCCCGTTCGGCCCGCTCCCCGCCCAGCTCGCCGGGGCGGCGATCGTCGCCGTCGCGGTCGCGCTGTTCAACGGCGCGGGCCTGCGGATCATCCTCGTCAGCGCGGCCCTCAGCCTGATCGCGATCGCGGGCTACAACGGGATGCTGCTGCTCTCGGTGCACGAGGCCGCGGCGAGCGCGATCGGCGCCCTGCTCGCCAGCTTCACCGGCATCGTCGTCGCGCGACGGATGCACGTGCCGTCGGTCGCCGTGACGACCGCCGCCATCGTGCCGCTGGTCCCCGGACTCGCCGTCTTCCGCGGGCTGCTCGGGCTGATGCAGTCCGACGGGACGGCGGAGGGGATGCTGGTGGGCGTCGGACCGCTCGTGCTCGCGGCATCCATCGGCATCGCGCTCGCGGCCGGCGCCTCGTTCGGGCTGTTCCTGGGCACGCCGGTGCAGGCCACCCTCTCCAGCGTCGCCAAGTCGCGCGCGCGGGTGCGGCGGTAGGGACGCCGCCGAGAATCAGCCACGCGCGCGAGAATCAGTCCGCCGGGCTGATTCTCGCGCCGGGAACTGATTCTCGCGGGTAGGCCCGTCGCCGGGCCGCGGTTCAGACCACGTCGTCGTCCACCACGGTGCCGTCGACGGTCCTGCGGTTGCGGCGGACAAGCAGCATGATGATGCCGATCAGGAAGACGACGGCCCCGGCGCCCATCAGGATGTAGCCGATGAGGTCGAGGTCGGCCCACTCCACCTGCACGTTGATCGCGAAGGTGAGGATGGCGCCGATGACGAACAGGACGATTCCGGTGCCGATGCTCATACGAGTTCTCCTTCCGGGACGCGAGTCGCCTGCAGGCGCCGCACTCCCCACGATCCGCGGGAAGCGGCCGGGGAGGGAGGGGCTTGACACCCGCCCCCGAGGCTTGCCGTTGCGCATGAGACGGCGCTGTCAGCACACTGTCTCACGCAGTACGGCAGGTTTCGCCGGCCGCCGCCGCGGCCGGGGGCGCGGTGCGCTACCTCCGCGCGGCCACCGGGGGCCGCAGCACCAGCACCACGACGATCGCCACCAGGATCAGCGCCGTGAGGGTCACCGACAGCGGCAGGATCGGGTCGAACAGCACCAGCAGCGCGCCGAGCGGCACGACCGTGTTCACCACCCGGTCGGCGTTGTCTCGGATCGCGACGAACCAGACCGCGAGCAGGAACACCGCGATCGGCACCGACACCGTGAACGACGCCGCAACCCCGTCGAGCTCGGAGGCGCCGGTCAGCCGATCGATCTCCACCTCCACACCGGCGGAGAACGCGGCGGCCGCGGCGAAGATCAGATAGTGCGTGTACCCGTACCGCAGTGATCGCCGGAGGGTGAAGATGGCCCGGTGGTGCGGCGGCCAGAAGTAGATCCACCACAGTGCCGCCGTCGCCACCAGCGTGAGCACGGCGATCGAGATGAGCGGCCCGAGAGCGTCCACCTTCTCGATCGCCCCGATGATCGCGTTGGACGAGGCCAGCAGGCTCTCGCCCAGCACGATGAGGGTGAACAGTCCGTAGCGCTCGGTGATGTGGTGCGGATGCCACGGCGTCTGCCCCCGCAGCTCCGCCACCACCGGCACCGCGATCTCGACAAGAGCGAGCACGATGAACACCACCATCTGCGCCTCGGCGGGCACGAACAGGAATGCGATCCAGAGCAGCTGCGCGATCGCGATCCCCAGCGCGTACAGCCGGGCCGTGCGCCGCGTGGCATCCGACGCGCCCGAGGCCCGCAGCCACTGCACGATCATCGCCACCCGCATCACCACGTAGGCGAGCACGAGCACGGTGAAGTCGTGGTGGTGAAAGGCCGGGCCGATGCCGGCGGCAAGCACCAGCACGCCACCCATCTGCACGATGGTGAGCACGCGATAGAGCCAGTCGTCGGTGCCGAACGACGTGGCGAACCAGGCGAAGTTCATCCAGGCCCACCAGATGCCGAAGAACACCATGAGGTACATCGACACGCCCTCGACCGGATGCCCGGCTGCCAGCTCGTGGTGCAGCTGCCCGGCCGCGGTGCTCACGGCGACGACGAACACGAGGTCGAAGAACAGCTCCAGGGGGCTGGCGGTGCGGTGCGGCTCGTGCGGGTAACGCGGTCGCATCCGGAGCAGGCGGAACCGCGCGGTGTCGGCGTTCTCGGTCACGGGCAAGGATAGCGAGGGCGCGTCCACGGACGCCTCCCGCGTCTGCGCTCACGATCCGACCCGCGTCAGAGCTCCCCCGGGCGCATCGCCTCGGCGTCGATCGCCTGCACGATCCGCTGGCCCGCCGTGACGACCGGCGGCTCCCCGGCATCCCGCCGTCGACGCGGCGCGTACACGACCAGCGCGTGGAACAGGAACCGCGCGAAAAACGCCACCACGAGCGACAGCGCGGTCGCCAGCACGCTCGAGATGTGCCAGGACTCCACCATCAGCGCCATCACCGGGATGCGCAGCGCCGCCTCGACGTTGTTGAAGGTGAAGGATGCCGCGAACCGCACCCACAGCCGCGAGGCATCCGCCCGCACGTCGTCGAAGACGAAGCGCTCCTGCAGCACGAAGTTGCCGATGATGGTGGCCTCGGCCCCGACGATCGCGGCCCAGATGTAGTCCACGCCCAGGCTGGTGAGCAGCCACATGATGCCGATGTTCGCGATCGCCCCGATGCCGCCGATGAGCGCGAACAGCGACATCTTGCCGAACCGCAGCCGTGCCAGGTGCGCGACGAACGTCGCCCCTTGACGGATGCTCGCCTTCGAGGTGCCGTGCCGGCGCTCCCCGAACGCCATCGGCACCTCGGCGACGCGCACGTCCGACCGCACCAGGATCTCCAGCAGGATCTTGAAGCCCTGCGGTCGCAGCGCGGCGAGGTCGAGACGGGAGCGGTCGACCAGGAAGTACCCGGTCATCGGGTCGGTGCTGCGCCACAGCCTGCGGGGGAACATCGCCCGCGCCAGACCGGTCGCCGCACGCGAGACGCCGAACCGGAGCGCCGTGCCCAGGCCCGCGGCGTTCCCGCCGCCGACGTAGCGCGACGCGGCGACGACGTCGGCATCGCCGCGCTCGTACCGCTCGAGCAGCTCGGGCAGGAGCTCGGGCGGATGCTGCAGGTCGCCGTCCATGACGATGCAGACGTCGTGCGCCGCCTCACGCAGGCCGACCACCACGGCTCCGCCCAGCCCGCCGGTGTTGACGTCGCGGTGGATGCCGCGGACGGGCAGCGGTGCGGATGCCGCGACCCGGGTCACCTCGCCGATGGTGCCGTCGCTGCTGTCGTCGACGAACAGGATCTCCGCCTCACGGCCCTCGAGCGCCGCCGTGACCCGCCGGACGAGCTCGGCGACGTTGTCGCGCTCGTTGAAGGTCGGCACGATCACCGTGACGGGTGCGCCCACGTGCTTCCCTCCCGATCCGCGTGCCGTGTCCGGCATCCATCGTTTCACGTCCGTCTGTGCGTCCGTCGCACTCGGCGCCCTCCCTGCCGGCACGTCCTACCCTGGATGTATGACTTCTCCCGCATCCGACACGATCACGATGTTCGGCGCCGACTGGTGCCGCGACTGCATCCGCACGAAGAAGCAGCTCGACGAGCTCGGCATCGAGTACACCTACGTCGACCTGGTCGCCGACCCGGCCGCCGCGGAGGTGGCGAAGGAGATCTCGGGCCGCACGAACATCCCGGTGGTGGTCTACCCGGACGCCTCGCACCACGTCGAGCCCTCGAACGCGGACGTCGAGGCGAAGCTGCGCGAGCTGTCGCTCATCTGACGGGCCGGCCCGCCGCGGCGAAGCGGTCGGTCGCCTCGCGGAGGGCGCGCGCGATGCCGGGCTCGGATGCCGCGTGCCCGGCGTCGTCCACGATGACCAGCTCCGCCTCGGGCCACGCCCGGTGCAGATCCCACGCGGTCATCATCGGCGTGCACACGTCGTAGCGCCCCTGCACGATGACGGCCGGGATGCCGCGGATCGCGTCGACGTTCTCGATGAGCTGTCCCTCGCGCAACCAGCCGCCGTGCATGAAGTAGTGGTTCTCGATCCGCGCGAACGCGGTGGCATCCGCCGGCTGCGTCATCCGCTCGATGAGCTCCGCATCCGGCCGCAGCGTGATCGCCGTGGCCTCCCAGCGCGTCCACGCCTGCGCCGCCGGCACGTGCACCGCCGGGTCGGGGTCGAACAGCCGGCGATGGTAGGCCTCGATCATCCGGCTCCGCTCGAGCACCGGGATCTGCTCCTCGTACCCCGCCCAGGCGTCGGGGAAGAGAGCGGATGCCCCGCCCTCGTAGAACCACTCCAGCTCGTGCTTGCGGAGCGTGAAGATCCCGCGCAGGACCAGGTCGCTCACGGCATCCGGGTGCGTCTGCGCATACGCGAGCGCGAGCGTGCTGCCCCACGAGCCGCCGAAGACCTGCCAGGTCTGGATGCCGAGGTTCTTGCGCAGCAACTCGATGTCGGCGACGAGGTGCCAGGTCGTGTTGTAGCGCAGGTCCGCGGCGGGGTCGCTGGCGTGCGGGGTGCTGCGGCCGCATCCGCGCTGGTCGAAAAGCACGATCCGGTACTTCTCCGGGTCGAAGAAGCGCCGGTGCCAGTCCGAGGTGCCGCCGCCGGGGCCGCCGTGCAGGAACACGACCGGCTTGCCGTCGGGGTTGCCGCTGCACTCCCAGTAGACGCGGTTGCCGTCCCCGACGAGCAGCTCGCCCGTCTCGTACGGTTCGATCGGCGGATACAGGGCGTCCAGGTTCATTCGTGTCCCTCCCCGGCCCGGTGCTGCTGGGCCACCTCTCACCGTAGCGCGGCGGGCGCGGGCCCGCGGGCGACGCGGCCTAGAGCTGGTCGGCGGGGACCGCGAACGTGTCGCACACGCCGAGGCCGTTCTTGTAGCCGTTCGCGAACCAGTACTGACGCTGCTCGCTCGTGCCGTGCGTGAAGCTCTCCGGGTTGACGAAGCCGGACTGCTCCTGGATGTGGTCGTCGCCGACCGTGAACGCCGCGTTCAGGGCATCCTGGAGCTGGGCTTCGGTGGGCGTCTCGAGGTAGGGCACGCCGTTCTCGTCGGTCAGCGTGGTGACATCGCCGAGCCACGCGCCGGCGTAGCAGTCGGCCTGCAGCTCCATGCGGACGCCGTTGCTGTCGGGCCCGGTGCCGTTGTTCGGATGCTGCTGCATGACGCCGGTGATGTTCTGGATGTGGTGCCCCCACTCGTGCCCCACGATGTAGAGCTGCGCGAGCTCACCGGCGCTCGCGCCGAACTGCTCGCGCATGATGTCGAAGAACGTCGGGTCGAGGTACACGCCCTCCTCGGGCGGGCAGTAGAACGGTCCGACCGCGTTGGACGCGGTGCCGCACTGCGTCGGCGTCTGGCCGTCGACCACCGTCATCGTGGGGGCGCGGTAGCCGTCGACGTGCTGCGCCCAGTAGTCGTCGAGCACGACCTGGGCTCCGGCCATGCGGCAGTCGTCGCGGGTGTTGGCGTCCTCGCCGGTCTTGCACTCCAGGATCGCCTCCGAGGTCGGCGCCGGCACCGGCGCGCCGCCGCCCCCGAGCAGTCCGGTGAGGTCGACCCCGGTGAACATGCTGATCAGCAGCACCGCGATGCCGCCCAGACCGACCACCCCGCCGCCGGCGATGGCCGCGTTGCGGCCGCGGCGTCGCGTCGAGTGGCCTGAGATGTCGGCATCCGGATTGAAGGTCATGTAGGAACGGTACTCCGCCCCTCCGGGCCTGTCGAAGGGCGCCGGTCGCGACGTACGCTCGAACCATGACGACGACGATCACCATCACCGGCGCGGGCGGGCAGATCGGCTACGCGCTGCTGTTCCGGATCGCGGCCGGCGACATGCTCGGCCCCGGCGAGCCCGTCCGGCTGCGGCTGCTGGAGATCCCGCAGGGCCTGGCCTCCGCCGAAGGCGCGGCCCTGGAGCTGCAGGACGGCGCGTTCCCGCTGCTGGACGACGTGGAGGTGACCGACGACGCGGCCGTCGGCTTCGACGGCTGCGACATCGCCCTGCTGGTCGGCGCGCGCCCGCGGGGGCCGGGGATGGAGCGGAGCGACCTGCTCACCGCGAACGCCGGGATCTTCGCCCCGCAGGGCAGGGCGATCGCCGAGAACGCCGCCCCGGGAGTGCGCGTGGCCGTCGTCGGCAACCCGGCGAACACGAACGCTCTCATCGCGGCCTCCGCCGCCGAGGGCATCCCCGCGGAGCGGTTCACCGCGCTCACCCGGCTCGACGAGAACCGCGCCCGTGCGCAGCTGGCGCTGACGCTCGGCGTGCCGGTCGCCGAGGTGCGGCGCGTGACCATCTGGGGCAACCACTCGGCGACGCAGTTCCCCGACATCTCGCACGCCACGGTCGGCGGCCGCCCCGCGGCGGAGGTGCTGGCGGAGCGCGTCGGCGACGTGCGGGCTTGGCAGGAGGAGACCTTCATCCCGCGGGTCGCGAAGCGCGGCGCCGAGATCATCGAGGTGCGCGGATCGTCGTCGGTGGCATCCGCAGCGAGCGCGACCATCGACCACGTGCGCGACTGGGTGCACGGCACCGCCGACGGCGACTGGACGAGCGCGGGGATCGTCTCGCGCGGCGAGTACGGGGTGCCCGAGGGGCTGGTGTCGTCGTTCCCGGTGCGGTCGGTCGACGGCCGGTGGCAGGTGGTCGAAGGTCTCGAGATCGACGAGTGGGCGCGCACCCGCATCGACGCGTCGGTGACCGAGCTGATCGAGGAGCGCGACGCGGTCCGCGAACTCGGCGTGCTGTGAACGGGTCCGCCCGCGCGGACCGGGCGTGAGCGCGGATGCCGGCGCCCTGCGGCATCCGTCTGCGGCGTCCGGCGTCCCCGGACTCAGGCAGAATGGATGCCGGAGGTGCGACGATGAGCGATGCGACGACGACGGAGACCGGCGAGGTCGACGCCGCGCTGACGAGTCCGCTGCATCTCCCGCATGCAGCGGCGGAATGCCCCCAGTGTCTTGCGAACACCGAGCACGACTGGTGGTCGGCCCGGCCGGAAGGCGCACGTCTCGTGGGTCTGGTCGTGGCCCGTGAGGGCATGCCGTCGGTGGTGGAGCAGCGTGACGAGCTGGCGCGCTTCGGCGTGCCGATCGAAGGGTTCCGGCATCCCGCGCCGGAGATCCTGGAGAGCTGGAGCGACCGCCTCGCCCGGCTGATGGACACCCTGCAGCGCGGCGACGTACTGGTGGTCGCGAACGTGCATGCGCTCGGCCGCGACCTCGACGAGGAGACCCGCACCGTGGCGGAGCTGCGGCGCCGCGGCATCATGGTGAAGGTGCTCGGGCACAAGGCGCGCCACCTGGCGGACGCCGGACGCTGAGGTCGGACCTCAGTCGCCGTCGGCGTCGCTCTGGCTGCGCAGCGCTTCGTCGTCGAGGAGCGGCAGGTCCGCGCGGGTGATCACCTGCGAGGTGACCGCGTATTCGACCAGCCGGGCGCGGCGGTTGGTCGCGAGCTTGCCGGGGCCGCCGCGGAGACCCTGCACCCCCATGCGGTCGAGCTTGTCGCAGACGTTGTCGAGCTTGCGGTTGAACTTGCTCATCGTCCAGCCCAGGCGCTTGGCGGCCTCGCTCGAGGACGGCAGCTCGTTCATGCTCACGCCCTCGCGGCGCAGCATCGGCTCGGCGAGGGCGACCATCAGCTGCTTCTGCATCGGGGTGAAGCTGACCGGCATGACCGTGGTCTCGCCGCTCATCGACGCCTCCACCTGGTGGGACACCTCGTACGGCGCCTCCTCGGTGTGCAGGCTCAGCTCGTAGGTGATCGGGCCGGCCGTGAACACGATGACGTTGCGCTCGAACACGAGCGGCATCCGCGCGCCCGGCGACAGCCACGACTGCACGGCTCCGCCTGCGCTCGAGATGGTGGCCGCGAGGCGCACGCCGATGTTCGCCAGCCACCACAGTCCGTCGCGGTGCTGCAGTTCGAGGAAGTGGCGGTGCAGATACGGGTTGTCGTCGATCTCGAGGTCGCCTTCGCGGCCGATGATGAACGGATGCCCCGAGGGCACGTCGAACCATTCGCCCGCGAACTCGAGCCGAAGCGGCGGAACCCGCTTCGTCGTCGTCGCGGAGCCCCCCTCGAGCCCGGTCCCGGAATTCACATCAGTCACGTCGCGACCCCCTCGGCACATATCCTGCCACGGGGGCCCGGTCGACGGAGTCAGTGGCCGATGACGCCCTGCAGGTCGACCGCGACCTGGATCGCAGGGATGGTCTCCCGCTTGTGCAGGTTCTCGACCTTCGCGGCGCCGCCCAGCGAGAGCAGCGGCACGAAGATGAACGACTGGTCGTAGGGCAGCTCACCGTGCGCCGCAACAGCCTCCGGGAAGATCTCGGCCTTCAGATCTTCGAGGATCAGTTCGTCCTCGACCCGCCGGAACAGACTGCGGAAACGGCTTCCGAGTCCCACGGTGGTGCCCAGGCGGTAGAGGATGGCCGTCAGTCCCGGACGGCTGGGTTCCCACGTGATGAGGTCGCCGAGCCCGGTGACCATGATCGGGATGGCGATCCCGTCGCCCTGGGTCTTGCCGATGCAGTCGCCGACCTCGGTCTCGTAGAGCTTGGGGTCGATGATGCGCAGGAAACCGTCCGCGAAGGTACCGTAGCCGTACTTCTCCCAGACTTCGACGAGTTCGTCCGGAACGCGTCCCCGGTACTCCTCGACGATCTCGGCCGGAACCGGCGCGTGCGGAACGAAGTCAGCGATCTCAACCATGGTTCAAACCTATCGAAGGATGACGTTGATGAAGGTGTTGTCCAGATCCACGCCCGGATTCGCGTTGAGGTAGTCGATCACGGCCCGATCGATGTCGCCGACGCGGCTTCGCCACTGCGAACCGAGTGAGGAATTGATGCGGGTGTCTCCGACGCGTGAGATGTCGGTGACGTCCCCGCCGGCGATTCCATCCAGCCGATGCAGCGCCGCCTGGCTCTTGAGCCATTCCTGCGCCTTCTTGGTCGCTTCGTCCTTGCTGAAACCCTGGTCTCGCAGGTCGTCATACATGTCTCGGAATGCGTCATCGCGCGCGTTCTGCTGCGCCCGGAGCGAGTCCGAGGTGCGCCCGTTCTCGAGATACTCGATCCGGTTCGCCAGCCAGTCGGACAGCGGCATCCTCTGCAGCGTGTCCATCTGCTCGTCGTACTGCCTCTGGTACTCCGCCGAGTCGTGCTTGCTGTTCCTCTTGAACCGCTTCAGCTTGACATCGACCTTGCCGTCGTAGTTGTCGAGGTCGCGAACCTGGCGCACGACAGTGTCGAGGTGGCCGTCGAGGTTCGCGGTGAGCTGGTGCAGCTTGTGGTCTGCGTGAGCGAACCCCTTCAGCGCGGCCTGCTTGAGTTCGCGGATGATGGGTTTGACCGCGCTCATCAGTCGTCCCCTCCGAAGTCGAGGGCGGAGAACTCCGCGAAGAACGTCGACGTCAAGGTCTGGATGTCCGCACCATGCACCTTCATCGTCGACTGCGCCTCCTCCAGCGCCTGCAGATCCGCGTAGAACTCATCCGAGTCCCCGGCCGTGGACTCCACCATCGGCGCATCCAGAATCGCGTCGATCACTGCCGGCAGCTCCTCCGCCAACGGCTCGATCGCCATCGGCGCGAGCTGATTGATCAGCTGCTCCACCGCGATGTCCACCGCCGCGTTCAACAGCTTCTTCTTGATCAACAGCATCGGCCCGGCGCCCGCCGCCGTGATCGGGTTCGTCAGCATCGCCACCAGCGTGATCATCGTCGACGTCACATCCACGATGACCTTGATCTTCAACGCCAGAATCGCATCCGCGGCGACGTCCATCGCCGTCGCCGCCGGCGGCATGATATCCACCAGCTTCTGCAGATTCTGCGACCGGTTGGCATTCCACGCGCTCAACGTCGCCGGCCCCGTCTGCCCGCGCATCGCCGCGCCGATGTCGCCGTTCATCTTCCGGTCGACGGCCTGGATCACACCCTCCAGATCCGACCCGAAATTGCGCACCAGCGTCGCACCCTTGCGGACCTCGTCCTCATCCACATCCGGCCACTCGAACCCGAGCTTCTCCATCACCCAGACGAGCTCGTTCGGCAACATCATTCCCACGGCGCCACCTCCTGAATCGAGGGTACTTTCCGGTCATCGAGGCCACCATGGGTAGCACTTCCCACCCGCACAGCTCCGCCGGCCCTCGCCATCAGTCCCCGGGGACGTCGAACTCGATGCTCACGAACCGCGAATCGGGGATGGTCTTGATCTCGACCTTCGCGCCGTCCAGCGCGCCCGGCGGCAGGTCGAATCGCGTCTCGAGCTCGGCCTGGCTGAGCGCGCTCAGGGCATCCGCTTCGCCGGCGGGGGCGAGGAAGCTCATATCGCCCGCGCTCTTCGCCCCGTACTTGTCCGGGCTGTCCTGCCCGATCGCGTCCTCATAGAGCTCTTCGACGAGCTGTCCGGGCACCTTCTTCGGCGTGCCCTTCACCTCGTCCGCGATGTCGCCCGGCAGCGACCTCACCTCGTTGCCGACGGAGCGGCCGAGATCGCGCGCCAGGTCGTAGTCGGGGTCGCGGTGCCGCGGCTGGTACCCGCGCAACTGCGCGTCGACCCCTCGGCTGACATCGCGCAGGACGTGGTACTCCTTGGCATGGGAGGTCGGCTTCTTGCCGTCTCGTCCACATCGCCCACCGCGCCCTCGACGACCGGGGCGTCGAGCATCGCCGCGACCAGTCCCGGGACCTGCTCGGCGAGCGGCTCGAGCGTCAGCGGCCGCGGTCCGGGAGGTCGCGCGCTGTCGAAGACGCCTCAGTCCTCGGATGCCCGGGGAGGATCCCCCGGCACGAAGTACCGCAGCGGAGAGAGCCCGGTGCGCACGACGGCGTCGCCTGCGGCATCCAGGAACTGATCCATGGTCGCGACGCTGAGCGCGCCCGACGGGTCGGCGATGATCACGTTGTCCACGACGGGGAGGAGCGTCGCGGTCCCCTTGGGCCATGCCGCGAACGTCGTGGTGACCCCGCCGTCCAGCACCCGGATCTTCGGATCCGCCAGGTGCACGTCCGGTCGCTGCAGCGCGACGGACTGTGCCTCGTACGCGCGAACGGCGAACAGCCTCAGCACCCGCTCGAAACGCATCTCCAGCGACGGATGCCGCTCGCGCCACGGGTACGGAGCCCAGGCGCCGTCCGAGAGCACCACTGGATGCGCGCTCACCAGTCGCCCGCCCTCGTCGTAGAGCTGCTCCGCCAGGTCCAGCACACGGGCGATCCCCGTTTCGTCGTCCGTGCCGACGATCGCGAGCCGCTGCCGGGAGAGCGCGAAGACGACCGGTGATCCGGTCACGTCGCCGACGTCGATCCGGGACGGTTCGACGAGCACGGATGCCGCCACCTGCTCGTCCTCGATGAGGATCACCCCGTCCACAGGGTCCGGAACGGAACCGGCGGATGCCACGGCCGCCGCGACCATCTCGGCGAACGGCTGCGACCAGGCTTCGGCCTGCCCTTGCGTCACCGCGGACCCGTCGCGCTCGTCAAGACCCACGAACAGCTCGCCGCCGACGTACTCGACGCGCGGATGCGCGTCGCCAGGGGCGGTGATCGCGAGCACTCCGAGCTCACTCGCGCCGTAGACGCGCGCGACCGCGTCCACGGTCAGGTTCCCGAACGTGCCTGTCATGCGTCCCGCTCCTCTTCCTCTGCCGCCAGACTACCGGCGGCATCGGCGTCCGCTCCTGCCGCGTCCGGCCCGATGCCGGTCCGAGCCGCGTAGAGGTTCACGACCTCGTCCCAGGACCAGTTCACGTCGATTCCACGGACCGCCTTCCCGGCCCGTCGTTCGGTCACCCAGCCGGCCGGCACCACATGCATGGCCAGCGACATCGTGCCCTCCTGCTCGACCCCTGCCCACACCAGCGCCAGCCCGACGGTCTCCGAGTACGTCCAGAAGTTCACGCGCTGCGCCCCGGCCGCATGGAGCGCCGCCGTGTACGAGCCGATGCTGTCCCCTCGATGCCCACGGAGATCGTCGAGAACCCGCCAATTGCCCGCCCAGTACATCGCTGCGGACTGCACCTGGGACGCGAAGGCGGCGATCTCCTCGGTGGAGACGCCCGCCCCGCCGGCTTCCCCTCGCCATGCCAGCGGCAGGATCCGGGCCTGACCGCGCACCAGTATCGGGTTGCTCGGCGCGATCCAGCCATCGTCCTCGGCGTCGAAAACGGCCGAAGGCAGGCCGTCCGGACCCAGCATCAGCGTACGACCCTCGTACGGAAGCAGCGCTCCCGCAGTGACAGACGCGGGGCCGAAGGCTGCCGCATCGTCTCTCTCCAGGTCCATGTCCAGGTTCACGCGCGCCTGCCTAGATGCTGAACTCTCGCGGGCTTCCCGGCCACTGCGAGGGCATGTACTCGCCGTTGCGCAGTCCTCTCGCCGTCTCCGGGATGTCGATCACGGCCTCCGGGATGCCGGTCGGGAGATATCCTCCGGGGATCCATTTCTCCGTGTCGGTACCGCCTTCATTGCCGGACGGCATCCGCAGGCCGTCCAACTCGTGGGGCGCGAAGTCCCGCAGTTCCACCTCGGCACCCTCGAAGAACCCGTCGGGCAGCCCCAGCGCCTCAGCAAGCTCAGCGGGGCTGTTAACCTGCTGCATCAGGGTGTTCAGCTGATCCGTGGGAAAGACGTACGTGGTGTTGTCGTTCCCCGGCCCGTAGTTGTCGAGGCTGTCCTTCTTGTAGATCCGCGTAGCGCCGTCCGCGAACTGGTCGAGGTGCTTCGCGATGTAGTCGGCGTCCAGATACTCGTGCGGGTCGGGTCGGTTGCCTTTCCCCCAGGCGACGACCTCGTTCGGCTCCCACTTGCCGTCCTTCTTCCAGCCGTCCTTGAGCGGATGCACGATGTCCGGCGAGTCGAGGTTCTGCACCTCGCTCGTATTGCGGTGCTGCTTCTTGCCGTGCTTGCGGAACATCTCCGCCAGCTGCTTCACATGCACCGGAGCGTCATCCAGCGCGCGCAGCAGCGGCTTGATCGCTTCGTCACCGATGCTTCTGCCCATGTCTCAGTCCCCCGTGATGTTCAAGCTCGAAAGGTCCGCGAGCAGCCGCTCGGTCAGCGTCTCGACATCCGACGCATGCATCTCCATCTCGCTCTCCGCCTGCTCCAGCGCCTGCAGATCCGCGAAGAACTCGTCCGGGTCACCCGCGACCGCCTCCACGATCGGCGAGTCCAGCGCCGCCATCACGACACCCGGCAGCTCCTCCGCCAGCGGCTCGATCGCCATCGGCAGGAGCTGATTCAGCAGCTGCTCGATCGCGACATCCACCGCCGCATTCAGCAGCTTCTTCTTCAGGATCAGCATCGGACCGGCGCCCACCGCCGTGATCGGGTTCGTCAGCATCCCGACCAGGGCGATCATCGTCGTCGTGACATCCGCGATCACCTTGATCTTCAACGCGAACACCGCGCCCGCCGCGATGTCCATCGCCGGCGGCACCGGACCCAGCAGATCCACCAGCCGCTGCAGGTTCTGCGACCGGTTCGTGTTCCACGCGCTCACATACGCCGGGCCCGCCTTGCCCCGCATCGCCGCGGCCAGGTCGCCGTTCACCTTCCGGTCCATCACCTGGATCTTCGCCTCGAGGTCGTCGCGGAAGTCGCTGACCATCCCCGCACCCCGGCGCAGCTCGTCCTCATCGACATCCGGCCAGTCGAACCCGAGCTTCTCCATCACCCAGATGAGCTCGTTCGGCAACATCATTCCCACGCGAAAACCTCCGCCGACGACCCTATGCGCCGGCGGGATGCCGTCGCGATGGGGAGAACAGCCCACATCCGCCGCGTCACTTCACGGCCGCCCACTGCACGATGCCGTACGTGAGGGGCGCCAGAGCGCCGTTGCGGGCGGTCACGCCGGTCACGTCACGGTCGACGATCGTGATCCGCGGGTTCGTCGCGATCGGCAGGGCCAGTGCGGCGCGGACGATCGTGGACTCGATCAGCGCGCGGATGTCGCGCGCCTCGTAGACGTCGACCGTCTGGGCGAGCTGCGCGATGAGCGTGTCGCGCTCGGCATCCGCATGCC
Organism: Microbacterium neungamense; assembly: GCF_024971095.1. Classification (NCBI taxonomy): domain Bacteria; kingdom Bacillati; phylum Actinomycetota; class Actinomycetes; order Micrococcales; family Microbacteriaceae; genus Microbacterium; species Microbacterium neungamense. The sequence continues at coordinate 257,187 of NZ_CP069717.1, read as the reverse complement.
CGGTGACGGATGCCCGGCCCTGCGTGCCCCACTGCGCGGCGATCTGGGCCGGAGATTCCGGGATCGGCACCCGGGCGATCACCGCGTTCCACCCGCGCTGCGCCAGCGCACCGTCGACGTCGTCGCTGCCGCAGTCGGCGACGCCCCACCCGGCCTCGGCCGCAGCACCCCGCAGCGCGGTGAACGCCCCGGCGGCGAACTCGCTGCCGCGGTCGTACAGCACGCACACCCGGGTTCCCGGGCCCACACCGGCGGACTGGCGCTCGAGCGCCGGGTCGTCGCTCTGTGTGCCGAGGGTCTGGGCGAAGCCGGAGTCCTCGTTCACGATGTCGTAGGCGCGGGAGCCCGGGGCGGACACCATCGACGTGGTGGCGGTGTAGGCCGCGGCCCATTCACCCCCACCCGCTTCCGCGAGCGCCCGCACCGGAAGGGCGCGGAGGAAGGCGGAGCGGGCCCGCTCGTCCGCGAACACTCCGGCCGGGTTCAGCAGCACCGCCCAGACGGTGCCGTCGTGCGTGGTCTGCACGGCGAAGTCCCGGCGTTCGAGTTCGCGGATGACCCCGCGGTTGGACGCCACCGGGGTCACCTGGGCGATGTCCAGCCGGTCGCCGATCGCGCCGGCGGGATCGCTCCCCGGCGGGACGAGCTCGATCCGCGCGACCTGCGGGGTGACCGCCCCACGATAGGACGGGTTGGGAACCAGCGTCACGCTCTGACCGGTCTCCTCGTCGCGCACCCGGTCGACGAGGTACGGGCCGCTGGAGAGCCGCAGGTCCTCCGGGATCGCCTTCTTCTCGGGCAGTGCGAAGCCCTCGTTCCACACCGCGGCGAGATCGTCGAGAGCCTCGGGGTCGGCCTCCTGGATCGCGCGGATGACGGCCTGCTTCGCCTCCATCGCGTCATCCGTCCCGAACGCCCGCCTGCCGGCGACGTGCGCGGGCACCGGGGCCGTCACCGCCTGCTGCCAGTCGATCGCCGGCTGCGGGAAGGTCACCTCGATCGCCCGCGCGAACTCGTCGACCTCCGGGACCTCGAGGGCGATCTCGGGCGCGTGCGCTCCAGCATCCGCACCCTCCTCGTCCCGCTCGAAGAGACCAGATGCCCCGGCCCAGCCCAGCAGCAGATCGGCGGCGTCGAGGGGGATGCCGTCCGACCAGGTGGGCTCGGCGAGGTCGTACCGCACCGTGAACGGGTCCTCCGACACGATGCGGACCGCGCCGAAGCTCTCATCCGGGACGAACTCGCCGTCGACGACGTCGCCGAAGTCGGCGCGGATCGTCTGGGCGATGTCGATGTTGCCGGGTGTGGGCGAAGCCAGGGCGTTCACGGAGGTGAACCCGCCGCTCCATCCCACGGCGACCTCCGTGCCGGGCACGACGGTCTGCGGCAGCGCCGGCGCGCAGGCGACCAGGCCTGCCGCCAGCAGCACGACCAGCGGTCCCGCGATGCGGCGATGCGCTCTCATCGCGTCGCTTCAGACGAGGTCGGTGCCGTCGTCGCTCTCGGCCGCCATCTCGCGGAACCGCTCGCTCTCCTCGCTCTCGAGCCACGCGCGCGCGTGCTCCAGCAGGATGGCCGGCGACTCCTCCGCCTCCTCGGCGGTCGAGAACGGCCCGATCGTGTCCTCGGAGGGGCGCTCGTCCGCGCGCACCACCGACTGCGTCGAGAGGTTGTACCAGTAGTAGCTCTGCGTCCCGCTCATCAGCCCCGTGCTCCGATCATCTTCCCGATTCTATGCGCCGCCCTCGGCGGTCCCACACAGAAGGCGGCCCGCGCAAAAGGAGAGGTCGCGACGCCGGTCCGTGACCGACGCCGCGACCTCTGCCGATGCGATGGCTCAGCCGCCGGCGAGCTCCGAGTCCTTGTCGCGGATGGAGTCGGCCATGCGGTCCAGAGCGTCGGCCATGTCGTTGACGGCCTCAGCGGCGTCGTCGAGCGACGAGGTGAGCTCCTGGTAGGCCGTGTTGTACGCGTCCGAGGCGTTCTCGGTCTTGAACCCGTCCTGGACGAGCTCGTCGATGATGCCCTGGAGCTCCTTCAGGGTGTCGCCGATGGAGCTGCGACCGTCGCGGAGTCGCGCAGCCGCGCCCTCCATCTCGCTGTACGTTGCACCGAAATCGTGTCCGGCCATGAGAACCGCCTCCCGCGTTCGTCTTGTTCAGGCCCCTTCGGCCTCTCTCACGACGAGGTTAGCCAATCATCCCCACCCCGCAAACGGGGAGCGGTACCCATGCACCTCTACCCATTCGCCGGGGTGGCGGGGACGAACGGCACCTGCATCGTGATGGCGCGGCCCGCCTGCACGAAGATCCCGCGCCCGACCGGGAAGTCCGTCCGCTTGACGCGGCCGAACGGGGTCTTGAAGATCGCGTCGCCGTCGTAGGTGTCGGGCTTGAGCACGATCCCCTGCCGACCCGTCTTCCACTCGCCGAGCACGCCGATGCTGCCGCTGGCGCGGCTGATCTCCGCCTCGCCGATGAGCAGGTGGTCGCTGTTGTTCATCGCCTGCAGCAGCGTCCGCATCTGACGGTCGGCCGGGCCGTCGGCCAGGTGCGGGATGTCCTCGATGACGATCATGATGCGGCCGCCGGGGTTGTCGGCGACGACGAGCTCGGCCAGCTCCGCGGCGAGCTCCTTCTCGTCCTCGGGCTTCGTGGCGCTGCGCACCCACGGGCGGAAGTCCTTCAGCTCGGCGCGGCGGCTGCCGAAGTGGTACATCCGCACGTTCGGGTCGAAGCGCTCCATGGCCACGATGAGCGCCCGCAGCGTGTTCGTGCGGCCGGAGGCCGGCGGCCCGGTGATGACGAACGACCCGATCGGCTCGAAGCCGTGCGGGGCGAGCGACTCGTCGGCCACGCCGAACACCGGCATCCCGTCCACCTGCGCGGGCATGTCGGATGCCGGCACCATGGTGGGCAGCGCGCCGATCTCGGGCAGGTCGCGCACGCCCTGCTCGCGGAGCCGATCGCCGAGCGCGCTGAGCGCCTTGGTCTGCTCGACCGCGTTCGACGTGCCGCCCAGCACGGCGATCTGCGCCTCGTGCCCGTCGATCACCGCGCGACCGGGCACCGACTGCTCGTCCAGGACGTCCCGGGGCACGCCCAGCAGCATGTACTGGCTGGCATCCCCCATCCGCAGCACGACGCGACGCGAGATGTTCGAGGCGACCGCGCTGGGCACGGCGTTGCCGCGGTCGGTGGTGATCACGGTGTGCAGGCCCAGCGTGCGGCCCTCGCCGAGGATCCGCATGAAGATGCGGTAGAACGGCCCGCGGCCCGGAGCCACCTCCCAGTCCTTCTTGAACTCGGGGTAGTTGTCGATCAGCAGCAGGATGCGCGGCATCCGCGGGTCCCGCAGTTCGCGGTACTCCTGCACGGATGCGGCGCTGGCCGCCGCGAACGCCGCGGAGCGGCGGTCCATCTCGCGGTCCAGGGTGCGGAACAGCCGCTGGATGCGCTCGACGTCGCCGCCGTCGACCACCGAGCCGACGTGCGGCAGCGCCGACAGCGCCGACAGCGAGCCCGAGGCGAAGTCGAGGCAGTAGACGTGCACGCGACCGAGGTCGGGGCGCATGCCGGCGGCCGTGCCGATGGTCTTCAGCAGCGTCGACTTGCCCGAGCCGGAGGTGCCGTAGATCACCAGCGAGCCGTCCCGGTCGGGCACGAACACCGCCGGCTCCTGCAGCTGCTTCTCCGGCACGTCGACCATGGCGATCGGGATGCGCGTGTCGCCCTCGTTCGGCAGGTCGCGCAGATCCACCAGCGGCGAGAGATCGTCCAGCCAGGGGCGGCGGGGCCGCTGCAGCCGCGCGGCATCCGCGGCCCGGATCAGGGTCGACACGATGCGCTTCTGATCGTTCGGGCCGAGGTCCTCCTCGTGGGCATCCGACTCGGCGGGACGGTCCGGCTCCCACTCGCGGGTCGCACCGAACCGCAGCTCCGCGACGCGCACCTCGGCCGCGGCCGCGTCGTCGTCGGTGCTCCAGCCGCCCGTGTAGGCCGACTGGAACGGCACCAGACGGCCGGGGCCGGTCTTCGCGATCGCCCGGCCCGGGATCGACGGCGGGAAGGTCGCCGCGATGGCGTCATCCACGACGTCACGGGAGTCGGACTCGTCCGCCATGCGCAGGGCGATGCGGAGGTTGGTGTTCGCGCGCAGGTTGTCCTTGATGACGCCGGCGGGGCGCTGCGTCGCCATGATGAGGTGGATGCCGAGGGACCGGCCGCGCTGGGCGATGTCGACGACGCCGTCCACGAACTCCGGCATCTCGGATGCCAGGGCGGCGAACTCGTCGATGACGAGCACCAGCGCCGGCGGGCACTCCGGGTCCTGGCGCTTCTCGAGCTCGAGGAGGTCCTTCGCCTTCTTCCGGTTGAGCAGATGCTCGCGGTGCTGGAGCTCCGCGCGGAGGCTGGTCAGTGCGCGGCGGACCAGGTGCGGGCTCAGGTCCGTCACCAGGCCGACGCAGTGCGGCAGCTCGACGCAGTCGGCGAAGGCGGAGCCGCCCTTGTAGTCGACGAAGAGGAAGGTGACCCGGTCGGGGCTGTGCGCGGCGGCCATGCCGAGCACCCACGCCTGCAAGAACTCCGACTTGCCGGCGCCGGTGGTGCCGCCGACGAGGGCGTGCGGTCCGTGCGTGCGCAGATCCAGCGCCATCGCGTCGCTCGCCCCCTGCCCGATGATGGCGCGGAGGGTGCCTGCCTTCTTCAGCCGGGGACGCGGCGCGGGCGTCCGGTCCACGATGGTGTTGTTCTGCCGCCACCGCTCGATCACCACCTGCGGGTCCTCCGCGATCGCGGGGTCCACCAGCTGCAGGAACATCACCGAGCTGGGGATGTCGGAGGCGTCGTGCACCACGGTGCTGGCGTCCACGACCGGCGCGAGGCGGCGGGCGAGCATCTGCATGTACGCGTTGGAGACGCCCTCGACCTTGACGTGCTCGAACTTCTCGCCGTTGCGGACCAGGCCGACCTCGGCGTCCTCGAGGCCGCCGGTGACGTCGATGTAGCTGCGGCAGACGGCGGGCAGCGACTCCACGGTCGGGGAGATGAAGACCGCGTGCACACCGCGATCCGCGCCGCGCTCCAGCACGTCGGTGAGCCGCCCGCGGTCGACGGGGGCGTCGCTGGTGACGAACACGATCACCGAGACCGGCGGGGTGTTCTTGTGCTCGCCGGCCGCGCGGGCGACGTCCGTGCCGTACAGCAGCGGATTCCAGTCCTCCTTGAACGGGCCGCGCGGCTCACCGCCGCCCTCCGGCCCCGCCCGCAGGACGTACTCCTCGAGGCTGCTCAGCAGCGCGGCGGCGGTCGGGGCCGAGTCGGCGAGGGCCATGTCGCGGAACGGGCTGCGCTCGCTGGAGGTGTGCGGCATCCACTTCAGCCAGTCCAGCTCCGGCGTCCACGCCGAATCCGCGAACGCGACGGCGACGACGTCGTTCGGCGCGTGCATCCCGAACAGCTGCACCGCGAGCCCGCGCATGGCGTCCGCGACCGGAGCGTGGGGTCCGGCGACGCCCACGGAACCGGCATCCGGGAGCGTGTCGAACACCGGCACGTCGTCGACGAACTCGTAGCGCTCGCGCAGCCGGTCGACGCGTTCGATGAACTCGGGCAGCCCGTCCGGGACGTCGGCGTCGTCGATCCGGTTGCGCGCCGGGAGCCGGCAGCTGCCGAGCCGCACGCCGAGGAAGTTCCAGTGCTCGGGGCGGCGCGTCCACAGCATCGGCCCCAGACGCATCGCGTGGTCGAAGACCTCCGCGACGGGGGGCGCCTCGGCGTTGCGGGCCTGCTCCTCCTCCGGCTTGCCGTGGAAGAGGTCCTCCTCGAGCTGCTCGAACTGCCGCTCGAAGAGCAGGAACTCGTGGTTCTGGCTCTTCTTGCTCTGCACCGACTGGTTGATCAGGTTGCCGAACGCCATCAGCGGCGTCATCACGATCAACAGCAGAGAGCGGGGGTTGCCGTTCATGGCGTACAGCGCCATGCCCATCAGGATCGGCGCGACCAGGATCGGCCAGGGGAACATCTTGCCGATCTTCTCGGTGGGCAGCCGCGGCGGCTTGAACAGCGTGCCCGGGTAGCGCACCTCGACCCGGGGGCTGCGGTTGAACAGCAGCCCCCCGCCGCGCTCGATGATCGGCTCCTCGGCGGCCGAGCCGTCGAAGGAGCGGGCCAGGCGGAGCACGAGCGTGGTGCCGCCGATGACGAACGGCTCGCCCTCCTCGATGCGGACACGCTGCACCGCGATGCCGTCCACCAGCACGCCGTTGGCGGAGTTCAGGTCCACGACTTCGATGTGCGTGCCGACCTCCAGGCGCGCGTGCCGCTTGGAGACCATCGGGTCGGAAAGGACGACGTCGTTGGAGGCGTCGCGGCCGAGGAACACGTGCCCGGACGCGATCGGGAACTCCTGCCCGGCGAGCGTCCCGCCCACCGCGCGGAGCACGCCGACGATCTGGCGCTGTCCGGCGGACGCGTAGTCCGGCCCGTAGTTGAGAACGGATGCCGCGAAGCCGGAGCCGATCGGCGCTTCGCCGATCGGGACGTCGGGCTGCAGCGGCACCAGACGATCGCCGGTGGGCGGCGCCACCGCGAGCGTGAGGACATCGCCCTCGGCCACCGGCGTCGACCGCGTCGGGTCGGCCTCGGCGATGTGTCGCGCCACATCCCCCGCCGTGGCGGTGGAGTCGGTCGTGATCACGATGTCGACAGGGTCGCCCGCCTGGCGGTGCAGGGTCAGCTTCAGCCTCATCCGTTGTCCTCAGTCACGCTCTGTTCGTCCGTCGTCGTCATCGTCCGCCGCTCGCATCCGCGCTCATGCGCACGACCGCCGCGACCCGGTCGCCGAGGCGGATCATGTCGCCCTCGGTGGTCACGATCGGCCGGCCGGCCGCGATGCCGTACTCGGTGCCGCCGCGGATGAGCCCCGAGCCGTTCGTGGACCGGCAGTCGACGACCTCGAGCCCGCCCTCCACCGGCCGCACCAGCAGGTGCGTCTTGGAGAGCGAGCGGGTCTCGTCGGGCAGCGGGATCGGGCGCGCGCCGGGGTGCTGCGCCGCATCGGGGTTGCGCCCGAGCAGGACCGGCTCGGCGATCGGGATGCTGTCGCCGGTGTCGAACCGCAGCCCGAAGCGCACGGCCGGCGCGCCTTGCGGGGCGGGGGCCTGCGCCGGCTGCGGGGCGGGGGCGGGCGCCGGCTGCGGGGCGGGGGCGGGCGCCGACGCGGGACTCTGTACCACGGCGGGCTGGCCTGCCGGTGCGGGCTGGGCGGCGGGAGCCGGCTGCGGCGCCGGCGCCAGCGCGGCGACGGGTGCGGCCGCCGGCGCGGATGCCGGGGCGGCGGGCACCACCGGCACCACGGGCGATGCTGGGGACGACGACGGCACGGGAGCCGACGGCCGGTCGGACGCCTCCCGTGCGCGCGGGTCATGTGGCCGGGCCACGCCGACGACCCCGGCGCTCAGCCGGCTGCCCGGCCGGTACTCGGGCTGCGCTCCCGGGTCCACCGGCGTCGCGAGCGAGGGCAGCGGGGCGCGCTCCGGCACCGGTTCGGCCTTCACGGCTTTGCGGGCCACCCGCATCCGCTTCTCGTCGTACGGGTGCAGCCCCTTGCGCACGTCCACGAGCCACACGTTCGTGGCCTTGTCGTGCCAGCCGCGTCCGCGGCCCTGCGGATCGAACGTGGGCGAGATCAGGAAGGCGGGGGCCAGCAGCGGGATGAGCCCGGCCGCGGAGACCATGAGGAAGCGCAGCAGCACGGGGCCGACGCCGGGACGCTCCAGCGTGCGCACGTTCACCGTCCGGATGCCGGCGACGGCCTTGCCCACGGTCACGCCCTTGCGGCCGTGCAGGATCAGCTGCACGACGCCGAAGACGAGGGTGAGCAGCACCGTGATGGCGGCCATCACGACCGCGAGCGTGAAGTCCGGGTGGTTCAGGAACCCGTACGGCGAGACCGCTCCGGTGGCGAGCTTGAGCAGCAGCGGGACCCCGCCGAGCCACAGCGGCAGCTGCAGCAGCAGCCAGATCGCGCCGTCGCAGGCGGCGGCGAGGGCACGGCGGCCGAACGGCGCGCGCCGCAGTCCGAGCGCAGCCGCGTACGCGGGGTCGGGTCGTCCCGCCGCGTCGACGCCCTCGATCGTCGGCTTCTTCTCGTCGATCTCCCAGATCTCCTGAGTCACTCGACGCATCCCCTGCTCTCCGGTGAGGCCCGCCCGTCGGCGCGCTTGAGGATGACCTCGATGCACGTGCGCTCCGGGTGCGCGCCGGGGAGCGTGACGGTGTTCTCGGTGGTGTTCGCGGGATCCCCCGGCCCGTCCAGCGTCACCTGGTACCAGATGTAGGAGTCGCCCTCCTGCGGATCGGGGTTGGTCCAGCGGAAGCTCACGGTCTCGCCGCTCCGGCTGCCGGTCAGCTCGGTCACCGGGGGCACGATCGCGGAGATCGGATCCTGCGGGTCGACCGGCTCGGCAGAGGTCTCCGCCGGTTCCGGCACGAGCATGTCGGCGAGGGAGCTGCTGAACCAGAGCACCAGGACGAGCATCAGCACGCCGAGGGCGGTGATCAGCCAGCCCCACCAGGGCATCCCCCTCGAGCGCTTGTGCTCGACGGATGCCGACGCCGGCGCGGCCTCGGTCGCGGCCGCCGCGGCCTGCGCCGCCGGGGCCTCGGGGGCGAGGATCGTCGGCGGGCGCAGGAGGGTGCGGTCGTCCTCGGCCGCCGGCGCGGGAGCCTGGCTCGGGGCGTACGACGGCGGCGGGGCGGCCGGCGGGGACGCCGGCGGCGCGTCGAAGCGCGGAATGCCGCCGGGGCCGGCATCCGGCCGCTTCCGCTCCGTCGCGGCGGACGGTCGCGTCGCCGTCTGCGCCTCCGGGCTGATCGACTGCACCTGCCGCACCCGCGTCAGTCCGTCGCCGTCGTCCTCGACCTCGTCCGGGTGCGGATGCTCGTCGACGATGTCGATCGGCGTGACCGAATGCGCCAGCTCGATCTGCACCTTCTGCAGCGCCCGCGCGAACGCGACCGCGCTCGGATAGCGGTCGTCGGGATTCTTCGCCATCGACCGTTCGAGCACGGCCTGCAGACTGTCCGGAGAGTCGGCCCGGTTCAGCCGCGGCAGCGCGGCGCGCTCGATGCGCTCGATGAGGTCGGCGCTGGTGTTGCGCTCACCGGGGCGCTCGAACGGCGAGCGTCCCGCGAGGAGGGTGTACAGGGTGGCGCCGAGCGCCCAGACGTCGGTGCGCGGGCCGCTGGTGGGCGGGTCGGCGAACGACTCCGGCGGCGACCACGGGATGGACATGCCGGATGCCTCGCCGGTCGCGCCCGTGGTCGAGGCGATCCCGAAGTCGGTCAGCGCGGGCCGGTTGTACTCGGTGACGAGGATGTTGGCCGGCTTGATGTCGCGGTGCAGCACCCCGGCGCGGTGCGCCGTCTCCACGGCACCCGCGACCTGGATGCCCACGCGCAGCGCCTCGGCCACCGAGAACGGCTCCCGACGGGCACGGATCTGCAGGTTCGGGCGCGGGCAGTACTCCATCACCAGGTACGGCCGGCCGTCCGCCGCGACGCCCGCCTGGTAGATCGTGACGATGGCCGGATGCGTGGAGAGCATGGCCATCACGTTCGCCTCGTCGGTGAACTCCTGCGCGGCTCCGCTGGAGATCCGCTCGGCGAGCAGCACCTTCACCGCCACGCGGCGGCGGGGCATGTGCTGCTCGTACAGGAAGACGTCGGCGAACCCGCCGGTGCCGAGCGGCTCGAGGTAGGTGAAGCCGGGCAGGTCCGGCGGCGGAGAGGGCGGCCGGTTCACGGCAGATCCTCGAAGGCGACTGTCACGCCGTCCCCGAGGTCGACCACGTCGCCGGACACCACGATGGTGGGCTCACCCGGGTGCAGACGCACCGGATCGGCGCCGGCGCGCAGCAGAGTGGAGCCGTTCGTGGTGTGCAGGTCGACCACCACGGCCGTGTCGCCCTCGGGCCGGATCTCCAGGTGGCTGCGGGAGATGTCCTGCTGCGGGCTCTCCACGGCCACCAGGTGCGGCATGTTCGCCCCGCTCGCGCGGGTGGAGCGCGGGCGGCGGCCGATGATCACGGTGCGGTCGAGCGTGACGACCTGTCCGGTGGACACCCGGATGCGGCCCGACGGCGCGACCGGGATGACGGCGGTGGGCGCCTCCGGCGGCGCGGCCGGCGGAGCCTGACGCAGATTGCGGAGCTCGGATGCCGCGATGGTGGCGCCGTCGTGGTCGCCGAAGACCGGCGGTGCCGGAGCCGGCGAGACGGGAGCGGGCGGCGCCGGCGGCTTCGGCGGGGTGTGCACGGTGGCGCCGAAGAGCTGGTCGAAGTCGTCCTCCGCCGGGGCGTAGGTGACCTCGGTGGGCAGCAGGGTCACGCCGTTGTCGGCTGCGGGCGCCGCAGGCTCGGACTCTGAGCTCGTCGAAGGCTCCGGGGAAACAGGGGACGCTTCGACGGGCTCAGCGTCCGGCTGGGACTCGGACCCTGAGCTTGTCGAAAGGTGGGACGCTTCGACGGGCTCAGCGTCCGTCTGGGGCTCGGCGCCCGTCGCGGGGAAGACGGGCGGGGCGAGCGGGTCGGAGTCGGCGCGGAGGTCCGCCTCGGCGGAGGCGGCGAGCACGATGCCGCTCTGCAGCGGGAGTGCGGCCGGCGAGGCGGGCTCCTCGGCGGCGATCTCGACCCGCGTCGCGTTCGCGGCGAAGCGCTCGCTCCAGGTGGTGACGTCCGCTCCCGACACGGTCTCGCTGCCGGCATCCGCGGTGACCGTCACCGCGACCTCGCCGCGCACGGCGACGCGCACATCCTCACCCTCGGCGATCGCGGCGGCGAACGAGGGCATGCCGGTGAACGATCCGGCGCCGCCCGCCAGCACGTCGATCGCGGTCGCCAGGCTCGGCTTCTCGGCGAGCCGGTCCCACAGCGCGCGGACGATCTCGCCCTCCGCCTCGGCGGGCACGGTCACGAGCACGCCCGGCATGGCGATCAGGTACCACGATCCCGGTCGGTAGGTCGTCTGCATCAGCGGGTCCCTCCTGCTGCGATCTCACGCCGGTGCGTGTCCGCGTCGATGTCCGTCTCGTCGTCCGCCTGCATCGGCGTTCCCGGTCGCGACGCGACCGCGACGGCGTCCACCACCACGACGGTGATGTTGTCCCGTCCCCCCGCGCGCAGGGCCTCGTCCACCAGCGCCTGTGCGGCGGCCTGAGGATCCGGCTCGTCGTAGAGGATCTCACGGATCCTCGCGATCGGCACCTCGGACGACAGTCCGTCCGAGCAGATCAGCATCCGGTCGCCGAGCTCGGCGGGGAACAGCCAGTAGTCCGCCTCGCCGGTGCTGCTGGCGCCGATCGCCCGCGTGATGATGTTGCGGCGGCGGTCGGTGAGCGCCTCCTCGGCGGTGATCTCGCCCGCCTCGATGAGCTCCTGCACGACGGAGTGGTCGACCGTGATCTGCTCGAGCTCGCCGTCCGCGAGGCGGTAGGTGCGCGAGTCGCCGATGTTCAGCGCGAGCCAGTACCCCATCCCGTCGACGGAGGCGATCACCACTCCGCTCAGCGTGGTGCCGGCCCGGCCGTCGAGGGCGCTGGAGAGGCTGTCGACGGCGGCGTGCGCGCGGGCGACGGCGAGCCGCACGTCGTCGAGCTCGAGCGCGGTGCGCCCGATGAACGGGAGGAACTCGGCGATCGCGGTGGCGCTCGCACGCGCGCCCGCCTCGTGTCCGCCCATGCCGTCGGCGACGAGGAACACCGGCGCGCTGGCCAGGTGCGCATCCTCGTTCACGGAGCGGCGGACGCCGGGGTGGGTCGCCGATCCGGGCGCGGCGACGAGGGGAAGTGTCATGCGTAACCGCCGATCGTCACCACGCGATCGCCGATCTCGATCGCGTCGCCGAGCCGCACCGGCACCTGCTGCCCGGCCGGACAGGCGATGCGCTGACCGTCGCGGACGATCGTCATGCCGTTCGTGGAGTGCAGGTCGCGCACCCACCCGCCGGATGCCTCGGCCGCCGCCTCGAAGTGCGTCTTCGACAGCGACAGGGTCTCGTCGCGGACGGCGACGGCCAGCGCCCCCGGCTCCGCGTTCGGGTTGCGGCCGAACACCGTGCGCCGCGAGACGGTGACGCGGGTGCCGTCGTCCCAGGTGAAGACGAGGCGATGGCCGGGGACGCTGATCCGCGTCTCCTCGATGTCGTCGGCGGCATCCGCCGCGGATGCCGGGGCCGCCGGAGCCGGGACCGCGGGAGGTTCGACGGCCGGCGCGGGCACGGCGGGCGGCTCGACCGCGGGCGCCGGCTCGGCCGGGGTGGCGGGTTCCGGCACCGGGGATGCCGGCGGCGCGGGCGCCGGAACGGCGGGCAGGTCCGGCCCCGGGGCGGCCGGGGCGGCGGGCGGCGGCACGGCAGGACCGGTGGGTGTCTGCGGTGCCGGCGGGGCGTCCGCGCGCTGCGGCGGGCCGTCCTGGGTGACGCCGGGGACGAACGCGATCAGCCCGGCATCCGGCGCCGCGCTCGGCGCGGGACGGTGCTGCAGCTGCGTCTCCTCGATGTCGCTCACCGGCGCTGCGGCGGCCGGGGCTGCCGGCTCTGGCAGCGGCGGGCGCGGCGGCGCGGGGAACGCCGGCTGCGGGAACGCCGGCTGCGGGAACGCCAGCGCCGACGGGGCCGGATCGGCGGGCTGCCGGGAGGCCGGGCTCGCCAGGTCCGGGCGGGCCGGTACGGCGGAGGGCGGCGTCGGGAACCCGGGCGGGGGCGTCCGCTCGAACGCGGGCTGGGGAAGGGCCGGCGACGCGGGCGCGGTCATCGCGTCGGGCGTCCGCGCGGTCCTGGCGTCGAGCATGAGGGAGCCCGCCACCTTGTCGTGCCAGCCCTGGAATCGGCCCGAGCCGTCGAACAGCGGCGTGAAATAGCCGACCACGATCGAGGCCGCCAGGCCGAAGATGACGTTCCGCAGCAGCGTACGGCCGAACCCCAGCGGTCCGCCGTCGTCGGCGCGCACCAGGCGCAGACCCTGCGCCCGCATCCCGATCGACCCCGAGCGGGACTGCATCAGCGTGTACACGACGAACCAGCCGAGCATCAGCAGGCTGATCAGGGGGGCGCCGAGCGCGAGCGTGGCCAGCATCCCCTCGGGCGAACCGGAGAGCGTGGCCGCGACCACCAGCACCGTCCCCAGGACGATGCCGAGACCGGCGGCGATCAGGGCGTCGATGACGTAGGCCACGGCGCGCCGTGAAACCGGGGCGACCTGCCCGAACGCAACCTGTGTCATGACGTCGTCTCGCTCTCCGCTGGGGTGGATGTGGTGGTCTCGATGCTGGCACGTCCGCCGCGCACGCGCGCGGCCGCGGCGTCCTTGAGCTCCTGCAGGCGCCCGCTGATCGCGCTGCCGCCGAGCACCGAGCGCAGGTTCAGCCGCGCCTTGGTGCGCTTCCAGAAGCCGGCCTGCGCGCCAAGGCCGGCGACGATTCCGTCGACCTCGTTCCAGAACGCGTCGACCTCCTCCGGCGTGGGCTCGGCGGGTCCGAACACCTCGGCGTCGGCGCGGTCGGCCAGCGCGGTGACGGCGGGTACGGTGAATGTCTCGGCGACGCGGGCCGCCTCCTCGGTGCGGGTGGCGCCGGCAGGCAGGCGCGCGCCGTAGTCGATGGCGCGGTCGGTGAGCTCGTCCCAGCCGCCGCTGATCCGGTCGGCGGTACGCTCGGCCGCACGGCGGGCGCGCCGCTTCGCCGCCTTCCAGGCGCCGATCACGATGAACGGGGATGCCAGCAGCGCGAGGATCGCGAAGGAGATCCCGGTGATCGCCAGGATGGTGCCGATGATGCCGAGGATGTTCAGCGACTCGTCCTCGGACTCGCGGTCGTCCGGCAGCGTGGGCGGCAGGTCGACCGGCTCCTGCGGCGGGGGCGGCGGCTGCAGCACCTGCGGCTTCGGGTCCACCCGAGGCTTGGTGTTCTGGTCGTTGGGCACCTTGTCCTCGGGCGGCGTCGGGTTGAAGGTGAGCCATCCGAAGCCGGCGAAGTTGATCTCGGTCCAGGCGTGCAGGGTGTCGCCGGTGGCTTCGAAGACAGCCTGGTCCTTCTGCTCCTCGTCCGGGTAGAAGCCCATCACGACGCGCGCCGGGATGCCGACCTCGCGCGCGAGCAGCGCCATCGCGACGGCGTACTGCTCGTCGTCGCCGATCATCTGGTCCCCGCCGAGGAGGGTGGAGATGCGCTCGGAGGTGTGGCCGGCCCGCGAGATCACCTCACCCTCGAGGCCGTGGCTGAAGAAGCCACCCTCGGCGAGGAAGGTCTCCAGCGCCCGCACCTGCTCGATGGGCGTCTCGGCGCCGGCGACGATCTCGGATGCCAGGGCGGAGAGCTCCTGCGGGACGTTGCTCTGCTTGGGCATCGGCACCTTGCCGAAGTCCGCGTCGCCCAGCCGGTCGTCGTCGGGAGTGGCCGGGATGATCGTCTCCACCGTGTAGGCGTCGCCGCGGGCGAGCTTCGAGGTGGCCACCGCGGTGCCGGTGGCGGGGTTGTAGTAGGTGCTGCGGCGCAGCTCCTCGGCGCGGTCGCCCTGGAAGCGGATCGCCGAGACGTGCCCGGCATCCGGCACCCACACGGCGTTGTACTCCGCGATCTCGATCTTCAGCGTGGCGGGCACGCCCTCCGCATCCGGCGCCATGTTCGAGCGCAGCGGCGTGAACGCGCTCGAGGATCCCGGTCCCCCGTCGGTGACGTTGTAGACCATGCCGTCGAACTGATCCATGGTGCCGATGCGGATGCGGGCGTCCTCGGGGAGTCCGCGCACGGTGAACAGCGTCTTGTTCTTGTGGTCGCGGACGTGCTTGCGGAACGACTGCAGCGGGCTGGGGTAGTCGCGGATGTCGAACGGCGGGATGATCACGTCCCGGAACACGTGGCGGGGCTGCTGCGGGGTCGCGAACGCGCTCGTGGCGACGCCGGCGCCGCCGGCGATGACGAGCACCGCGGCGCCGGCGACGATCCGCCGCATCCGCATGTGCGCGGCGCGCGCCGGGTCGACCTCGCCCACCGACACGGCGGCGTTGCGCGGCGCCCAGATCTGCCGCACGGCGAGCCAGACGATGGAGAGGACGGCCACGAGGAGCCCCTGCGCCACCGGCATCGCCGGCTCCGGGGTGCCGAGGGCGATGACCAGCGCGAGCGTCGCCGCGACGGGCAGGAGGGCCCACACGACGCGCTCCAGGCGCAGCGCGAGGGACGCGGTGACGGAGCTCGCGACGAGCGCGAGCAGGAACGGCACGATGAGGTGACCGTCGGCGGCCGACACCGGAGCCACCGTGGTGAGGAGCTGCTTCCAGGAGGTCACCACGCCGAGCGCCAGCAGCCGCAGCGTCTCCAGGCTGGGGAGGAACCCGAGGAGGGCGGTGTGCGGCAGGGCGAGCGCGCCGCCGAACACGAAGTAGGCGGCGATGACCAGCCCGGTGACGATGAGCACGCCCCATCGGCGGAGGGCGCAGACGGCGGCGATGGCGAGGCCGAGCAGGATGCCGCCGACCGCGGCCGGCAGGTAGGACGGCCCCGCGAACGTGGGCAGGAAGCCGACCATCGCGACGCCGATGAGCAGCGCGGTCATGCCGAGATCGAGGATCCAGCGGCGCGGGGCGAGAGTCATGCGAGCACCTTCCGCAGGGCGAGCGGGATCTGCTCGAGCGCACCGACGGAGACGACGTCGGCATCGCCGATGCGGCGCAGGGCGGGCAGGTCGACCGACGTGTCGGCGACGACGACCATCACGCGGGCGCCGAACGGCAGCCGCGAGCAGGCGAGGCGGAGGTCGTCCGGGGACACCTTCGACCCGCAGACGAGCACCACCACGCTGGCCAGGGGCATCGTCGCGGCGACGACGCCGGCCAGCTCGGCGACACCGCCCTCGCGCGGCCTGCTGCTCTCCAGCGCGGAGAGCGAGTCGAGCATCTGCTTGCCGGTGCGAGCGGGCAGCTCCCGGCCCTGCACGCGCAGGTCCACGCGCTGGGAGTCGCGGAGGGCGCGCAGGCCGATCGACCCGGCGGCCGAGATGCCGAGCTCGAAGTCGTCATCGGAGGCGTAGTCGCCGGTGGAGCGGGACAGGCCGATCACGAAGTGCGAGCGCCGGGTCTCCTCGAACTGGCGCACCATCATCACGCCGGTGCGCGCCGTCGAGCGCCAGTGCACATGGCGGAGGTCATCGCCCGGCTGGTATTCGTTGAGCGCGTGGAAGGACACGTCGTCGCGGGACAGGTCGGTGGCCGGCAGCCCCTCCAGATCGCGCAGGTAGCCGAGGGACTGCCCCTCGAACAGGATCGTCCGCGGGTGCACGTACAGGTCGACCGGATCGTCGCGGCGGTGGGCGCGTTCGAAGAGGCCGAGCGGATCGCCGCGCACGACGCTCACCGGCCCGACCTTGACCACGCCGCGCTTCTGCGTCGGGATGGCGAACAGCTCCTCGGCCTCCTCGCCGGGGGCGAGGCGGCCGATGCCGAACTCGCCGCGTCCCGACCCGACGGGCAGCACGACGCGGGAGGGCAGGATCGCCCGGGTGCCGCGGTTGGCGAGGGTCAGGGCGCCGACGGCGCGCTCCCCCACCACGACGCGGGTGCGCGCGAGGTCGAGGGACACGTCGTACTCGGTGCGCCCGATGAGGAACAAGGAGCACAGCACGAGGACGATGGCCATGACGGCCGCGGCGACGGTGAGCTCGACCCATCCGAGCAGCTGCCCGGTGATCCAGAACAGCGCCGTGGTGCCGATCAGCACCCACGCCAGCGGACGGATCACCGCGGCGATGCGGCGGAGACGCTCGAGGACGCGCACCCCGATGACGGCCGCGATGTCACGCCACCCGGCGTCTCGCTCCGTGGTCGCGGGTGCCGCCGGAAGCGTCTCCGCCGTCATCAGGCCGCCGCTCGGGCCTGCGGTGCGGCGACGCCGTCGAGCACACGGGCGATGACGGCGTCGGCCGTCGTGCCGGCGAACTCCGCCTCAGCGTCCAGCAGCAGGCGGTGCTGCCAGACCGGGCGGGCGAGGGCCTTGATGTCGTCGGGCAGCACATAGTGCCGTCCGTGCGCGGCGGCCCACACCTTCGCGATGCGGATCATCGCGATCGCCCCGCGGACGGAGACGCCCAGGCGGATGGCGGGATCGGTGCGGGTGGCCTCGGCGAGCTCGGCGACGTACCGCAGCACCGCTGCCTCGACATGTGTGGTGGCGCCGAGGTCGGCCATGTCGGCGACGGCGCTGGTGGTGATGATCGCCGACAGGGATGCGGACGGGTTGCGGTGCGACGCGCCCCGAAGGATGCTCTCGGTCACCTCGAGGTCGGGGTAGCCGATCGAGGTCTTGATGAGGAAGCGGTCCAGCTGAGCCTCCGGCAGCTTGTACGTGCCGGCCTGCTCGATGGGGTTCTGCGTGGCGATCACCAGGAACGGACGTCCGGTCTCGTGGGTGACGCCGTCGACGGTGACGCGGGATTCCTCCATCACCTCGAGCAGCGCCGACTGGGTCTTCGGCGAGGCGCGGTTGATCTCGTCGGCGAGCACGATCGACGCGAAGATCGGGCCCTTGTGGAACTGGAAGCGGTGCGACTGCTGGTCGTAGATCGTGACGCCGGTGACGTCGGACGGCAGCAGGTCGGGCGTGAACTGGATGCGGGAGCTCGTGCCCTGCACGGTGGCCGCCAGCGCCTTCGCCAGGCTCGTCTTCCCGGTGCCCGGGGCGTCCTCGAGCAGCACGTGCCCCTCGGCGAGCATCGACGCGAGCACCAGGCTCACCACGTCGCGCTTGCCCTGCACGGCCTTGTCGACGTTGTCGACGAGGCGGTGGAAGGTCCCCTGGAACCAGGCGGCCTGTTCGGGTGTCATCGTCATCGGTTCATTCCTCTTGTGTGTTCCGTCCGTCTGCTGGGCACGGCTAGGGCCGTGGCCAGAATCTCTTCTCGGTGTCGACGTCGTCCCCCCAGCCGGCGATGTCGACCCAGACGTCCACGCCGTCGCGACCCTGCCAGCAGGAGATCTGCGTGGATCCGCTGCCGTCGAAGTTGACGGTGTGCGAGCTGCTGCCGATGGTGCCGTAGGCGCTGGACTTGCACCACACCTGCTTGGACCCGATGTTCAGGTTCTTCCAGTTCACGACGAACATCCGGCATCCGTTCACGCAGCTCTCGGGCGCGGGGTCGCCCTGCGTGACCCACACCTCGGGGGCGGGCGGGGCATTGGTGGTGGCGGATGCCGACGCGACCGGCGTCCACTGGCCAGCGGCGTCCTGCGCGCGCACCTGGATGCTGTGGGTCTCGTTGTAGCCGTTGCCGCGGACGACGGACCCCTCGATCGCGGCGTCGCGCCAGCCGTTGCCGTTGATGTTGATCTGGGTGAGCACGATCGCACGGCCGTTGTCGGAGACCCGGGCGTTCCAGCTCAGTTCGACGCTGGTACCGAGGTTCCGGGCTCGGGCGACCGGAGCGTGCGGCGGACCGTACGGGATCTCGGAGATGGCGTTCGAGGGCCCGCTGGCGTACGCCGATCCGCCGACGTTCGACACCGCGCGCAGCTCAACCGTGTACCGGGTGCCGTTGGTCAGGCCGCCGATCACCTGGTTCCCGGGCAGGCCCGCCCAGCCGCCGCCGTTGAGGCGGTACTGGTAGCTGACCTCGGTCGTCCGGGCGCCGTTGCGGTCGCCGGGGGTGTATTCGATGCCGAGAGCGCGGTCACGGGCGTGCACGGCCGTGAGCCTCGGCGGGTCGGGTGCGATCACGCCGCGGCGCTCCGCGGACGGCGGGCTGAACTCGCCCCAGCCCGCCTTGTTCTGCGCGCGGATGCGGTAGGTGTACGCCGTCTCGGAGGTGTCGACCACGACCGCCTGGCTGGTCGCCCCGGCCGCCGGATAGAGCGTGTCCACCACGGTGCCGCCGCGGAGCACATCCAGCTGGTAGCCGTCGATCGCATCGCCGTTGCTGTTCGGAGCGACCCAGTTGACCTGCATCTGGGCGCGGTCGCCGACCGGCGCGAGCTCCTGCGTGGTGGGCGCGGCGGGCTGCAGCGGCGGCCCCGCGGGGATCTCCGCGGTCGACCAGGCGCTCCAGCTGGAGGGCTCGGGGGCGCGGTTGTGCGCCTGCACGCGCACCTTGTAGCTGGTGCCGTTCTCCAGACCCTCCCAGACCAGCGAGTTGCCGGTGGTCTCCTTCTGCGCGATGCCGGACGGCGGCACCGGGGAGATCTCGAGCGTGTACCGATCCACCGGCGACCCCGGAGTGGTCGGGGTGGTCCAGGCCACCTTCAGCGACTTGTCGCCGAACGCCAGGGTGGGCGGGTTCGGGGTGTCCGGCCGGGCATCCGGGCGGGCCGGTTCGGATGTGCCCGACGGCTCCGACTCGCCGACGCGGTTGGTGGCCGTCACCTGGAAGGCGTACTCGACGTTGTTGGTGAGCCCGTCCAGGGTGCATGTCGTCGAGGAACACTGCTTCGAGTAGGGGTTCCCCTGCACCGAGCGCACCGTGTAGTGGGTGATCTCGGCGCCGTTGTTGGACGGCGGCGTGAACGAGACGACCACGGTGCGGTCCTGCACGCTGGTGACCGACGGGGTGCCGGGAGCCTCCGGCACGCCCTGCACCGTGACCACGATCTTGCCGTTCGCCTCGCGGTCGGGGTCCTCGGTCGCATCCTGGATGCGGTAGGCGACGACCAGCGTGCCCACGAACTTCGCGCCCGGCGTGACGACGACCTCGTCACCGCGCACGTCGACCCGGCCCTCGCCGGATTCCGTCGCGGCCGACAGGATCTTCAGCGGCGTCTCCGGGAACGGGTTGAAGTCGTTCGCGAGGACGGGGACGGTGATGGACTCCCCCTGGTCGGCCTCGGCGATGGTGTCGGTGTTGGCCGCCGGCATGGCACGGTTCGAGGCTGTCACCCGCACGGTGACGGTGCCCTCGATCGGCTCGGTCTCGCCGTCGCTGATGCGCAGCGTCAGGGTGACGCCGGTGCCCTTGCGGGCGTTCGAGGATGCCTGGACCGACAGCTTGTCTCCGTCGATGCTCGCCGAGACGCCGCTGCCCTCGCCGTCGACCAGCGTGTAGCGGTGCTTGCCGGCGTCCTCCGGGTCGGGGTCGGTGGTGAGCTTGCCGAGGTCGAGCACGGTGGCGTCCTCGCCCGGCGACACGTTCACCTCGCCCGAGACGAACGTCGGCTGCTGGTTGTCCGGCGGCAGCACGGTGATCGGGATGGTCAGGGTCGCCTTGCGCCCCTCGGGGTCGTCGGGCCCGGTGCCGTCGGTCACCTCGAAGGTCAGACCGTCTTCGCCGAAGTATCCGGGCGCGGAGGTGTAGACGAGGGTGCGTTCGTCTTTGACGAGGTTCGAGCCGTCCGCGTGCGCGGCGGTCACTTTCGCGTGCTCGGTGATCACCACGGACCCGCCCCCGGCGACGGTGACGTAGTCGTCCAGCGGCAGCTCCTTCGTCTCGCCGCTGACCACCTCCACCGGCTTCGTCGAGGTGAGCGTGGGACGCAGCCCGTCCACCGCGGGGACGAAGATGAACGCGGATGCCGCCAGCCCGTCCTGATCGGTGAGGGTGTAGCGGATCAGCTGCATCTCCTCGCGGACGGTGACGCGCACCGTGCCGTTCTTCTGCACCGTCGCGCCCTCGCCCACCTCGAGTTCCAGCGCCTCGGTGGTGCCGTCGGGGTCCTCGTCGTTGCCGAGGATGTCGATCTCGGCGACGAGTGAGTCCTCGGCGATGTCCGTGGGCAGGACGCGATCGTCACGGGCGATGGGCGCCTGCAGCGGCACGTCCTCGTCGACGGTGATCTGCAGCACGGCGGTGGCGGTGGCACCCCGGCTGTCGGTGATCGTGTACTGCAGCGACGTCTCGACGGCGCGGTCCGGTGCCTGCACCAGGACCCGGTCGCCCGAGACGCGCGCCGACAGGCCGCCGACCTCCGGCGTCTCCAGGCCGTTCTTCACGAGCGCGACCTGATCGCCCTCGGGGTCGGAGTCGTTCTCCAGCACCGGCACCGCGATCTCCCGGCCAGGGCGCACCACCACGGCATCCTTCACCGCGTACGGCGCCTGATTCGCCTGCTCGGCCGGAGCGATGCCGACCCGGATGGTCGCGGTGCCCTCCTTGCCGAGCCGGTCGCGGACGCGGTAGGTGAACGTGTCGACGCCGCTGGAGTCGTCGAAGGCCTCGTAGCTGAAGTAGTTCTGGGCGGTCTCGGTGATGCGGCCCTTGGTGGGGCTGGAGGCCAGGCCGAGCAGTTCGACCGAGTCGCCGTCCTCATCGATGCCGTCCAGCGGCACGGCGATGTTCACCTCGGTGCCGGCGAGGGCGCGCGCGGTGATGTCCCGCGGCCGGGGAGCGGCGTTCTTCTCCTCGTTCACCGGGAGGATCTGGATGGTGATGTAGCCGGCATCCTTCTGCTGCCGCGAGTCGACGACCTCGTACGTGGCGTAGACCGTCTTCGCCTCGGGGCCCGCCTTGAATCGCACGGTGTCCTGCGAGACGAACGCCTCGCCGTCCTCCGGGTCGACGAGCGGTTCGATCAGCTCGGGGGCGACGTGCATCGCGTCGTCGTTCGGGTGGGTGTCGTTGTCGAGCACGGGGATCGTCACGACGTCCCCGGCACGGACGACGACCTGGTCGTCGTTGGCGACCGGCGGCAGGATCTCGTCGGGCGCGGGGATCGGGATGACCACCACCTCGCCCTCGGCCGACTGGGCGCCGTTCGAGATGCGGTAGGTCAGCCGCACCTGCTCGTCGAGCGCACCCTGGTCGGTGATGCGCAGGGTCTCGTGGTTCAGCACCGAGACCGAGATGCCGCTGCCCGGTTCGACCGTCACGGACTGGACGACGAGGATGCCGCCCGCCGGGTCGGTGTCGTTGCCGAGCACCCCGATGAGGACGTCGCCGCCGATGGGCAGCAGGGCCACGTCGCGCACCGCGACCGGGGGCTGGGTCTTGTCGGCGGCCTCGGTGACGTCGACCCGGACGATGCCGCGGCCGTTCTTCGCCCCCGCCGTGACGAGATACTGCACGTAGTAGACGCCGGGTGCGGGGGCGCTGAAGGTGAAGGTCTTGTTGGCGAAGTCGGCCTGCACGGTGGCACCGGGGACCTCGTCGACGCGGGCGAGGCGGAGGGGTTCGCGGCCGCTGCTGGTGTCGTTCGCGAGCGGCGAGACCGTCACCTGCTCGCCGACGCGGGTCACCACGTGGTCCGCGTTCGTCTTCGGGTCGGTCGTCCCGGGCGGGCGGACGTCGAGGACGATCGTGCCGGTGGCCGTCTCGCCGAGACCGTCCGCCACGGTCACCTGGACATCCTTCCGGCCCTGCAGGCTGGCCACGGCGTGGTAGGTGATCTGGCCGTCGGTGGTGAAGTCGACCTCGTCGCCGGGAGCGGCGATGACCTCCTTCAGATAGATGTCGTCGCCGTCCGGATCGATCCAGTCCGGAAGGATGTTGTACGACACCGTCCCACCCGACTCCACCGCCAGCGTGGTCTTCCGCTTCGGAACCGGTGCACCGTTCTGATCCCAGTCGTGCACCGAGACCGTCACCGTCGCGGTGTCCTTCCCACCCCGACCATCATCGGCCTCGTACCCGAACGATGCCGACCCCGACGCATCCTCCTCCACCGCCATCTGCAACGACGCCCCGTTGTGGATCGGCTGCACCGACCCCAGCGACGGCCCCTCCCCCGTCACCGTCGCCACCAGCACGTCACCGTCCGGATCGTTGTCGTTATCCAGCACCGGCAGCACCGCCGTGCCCCCCGGACGCACCCCGAACGAATCATCCTCCGCCACCGGCGGAGTGTTCACCTCACTGCGCTCAGGAAGAGTGGTCTCCACCGTCTCCTCGGTGGTCTCCTCCTCGTTCTCCGTCTCCCCCTCCGGCGGAGTGATGTCATTCCAGTTGTCGACCCGCTGCAGACTCTCATCCGCCGTCCACGCCGCACCACCGACCGCATCGTTCAGGATGATCACATCCCGATTCACCCGGAACGTCAGCGACGACGCCCCCTCCGCGCCCTCGATCCCCGCGACCACATCACTGGACTCCCCCGGGCACTCCCGCACGAACATCGCCGACCCGGCCCACGCCCCATACACGCAGCCCCGCAACGACACCGGCACCGCCGGCGACCCCGACCCCCCGGCATCCGTCACCTGCGGCTCCCCGCCATCCAACGGCACCCGCACCAACGACGACCCCGTCGCCACCGCCACCGCATCCCCCGGCGCCGACGCGTACTGCAACACCGCATCCTCCGCCGCACCGATCTCCGTCCGGAACCCACCCGGCGTGGTCACCACACCCGCCGCATCCAACACCACCGGCACCCGACCCACGGCCGTCACCTGCACCGGGCCCTCAAGCTCCCCCACCGACGACACGGCCGGCTCCAACGGAGCACCCTCCGCATCCACCGGCACCGTGACGACCTCACCGCGCGACCCCGACACCCCGAACACCGTGCCATCCCGCGCCACCACGACATCCGAAACCTCGCCCAACTCGGCCACCGGCTCGGCGCCCTCGATCTCGAAGCCCGCGATGCCCTTCACCGGCACCACCCAGAGCTCGCCCGACCTGCGGTCCAGCACGGCCACGGTCTCGTTGCCCAGCGCCACCTCCGCAGACCCGGGGACCCCCGTGCTGTCACCGAGCGCGATCCGCGCCGGATCCACGGCCGTGATCGCGGCATTGCCCTTGTCGACGACCACCACATTGGTGCCGTCCTGCAGGATGTCGAAGTCCTCACCCGAGGTCCGCAGACCCCCGTCGAGCACCGTCGACTCGTTGTTGAAATGCCCCACCAGCAGGCTCGACGACTTCGTGATCCACACACCGCCATCGTGCAGATCCACCTTCGTCGTCGGGAACCCGTCATAGCTGAACGCCATCGTCGTGATCGCGACCACGCCCGCCGTCACGCCCGCGGCGGACGCGAGCGTCTTCGGGCGCGCCCGCAGCCACGACATCGCCTTCATTCCCGGTTCCCCCTGTGGGATCGCTCTTCATCGGAGTTCACGCCGCCCCGAGGATGGGCCCACGACGCACCGGAACATCCTAACCGGGGCGTTCGCCGGGCGCCGATGGGGAGATATGCCCCAATCCCCGCTCGGTCCGTACATGGTCGTGACGGCGGCGGTGTTCACGATCGTTGCGCCGCGCGCGAGCACCGGGTCGGGACGCTGCTCGACGCTCCAGTCGTTCAGCTGCGCGGACCAGTGCGTGTGGCTGTTCAGCATGACGACGTTCGGGTTCTCCGCCACCAGCGCCGCGAACCGCTCGGTGTCGGCGCCGAAGTCGTTCGCGTAGAAGCGGGCATAGGTGCCCGACACCGAGTACGGCAGCACGTGATGGGAGAAGAGGAGCACGGGCTTGCCCTGCTCGCGCCAGTGCGCGAGTCGACCCTCGAGCCAGGCGAACTGCTCGTCGGACAGCTCCACGAACGGCCCGGCGCCGGTCTTGGCGGCGTAGTCGTAGAACTCGCTGCCGATCCAGAGTAGCGGCAGTTCGCCGTCGACGAGCACCTCGCCCCAGAGTCCGCCCTGGCCGCCTACCCCGCGCATGCCGGTGCGGTCCAGGAACCGGTCGAGGTATACGTCCGACCCCTCCCAGCCGTAGAACTCGTGGTTCCCGGCGGTCGAGACGACCGTTCCGTACTCGTCGCCACCGCCCGCGCGGAACGCGCTCAGATAGGCGTCGTAGTTCGCGGTCGCGCCGTTGCTGACGAGGTCGCCGTTCACGACGAGGGTGTCGGCCGGATGCGGCAGCGACCGCAGCCCGGGAAGCACGAGGTCGCGCATCCGGGTCGTCGCGCCCTGGATGTCGCTGAACACGTCGACGGTCGCCTTCGGCGCCTCGTCGTCGGCCAGGGGCCGGAGGGGACGGACCACCTGGACGTCGTCGATCATCCACGACCCGGCGGCGCCCTCGGTGCGCAGCTCGAAGCGGATCGTCATCGACTTCGCACCGGCCGGGACGACGACGCGGAGCCGCGGCTGCGCGGACTCCTCGTCGCTGCCGGCATACTGGCGCAGCACGACCGGGGCACCGCGGTCGAAGGCGACGGTCACCGTGCCGGTCTGCGCCGCGCCGCGGGCACGGTAGTGGCTGTCGAAGCGCAGCTCCAGCTCGTCGCCGCCTTCGACGGCGATGGGGCTGCTCGTCAGCGAGCCGGCGAGCGCGGCATCCGTCGCCTCGGCCACCGCGATGGTGCCGGATGCCCGGGTGAACGCCTGCCGGCGGTCGGTGCCGTGAGCGGCGACCACCTCGGAGAGGGTGGAGCGCTGCCAGGCGCCGTCGACCGTCCACGGGTCGGTGGCGCCGTCGAAGCCGTCGAACCAGACGAGCCGCTCGGTCGTGACGCGGGACGCGGCGGTCGGATCGGTGCCGGCCGCCGCGGCCGCGGGCGAGATCACGGCGGTGACGAGCAGGGCGGCGGATGCGGAGATCGCGCCAAGGGTGCGTCTGGGTGCCATCACTTCTTCCTGGGAGTGAAGGGGAATGCGTCGCCTTCGAGCATGCGAGGCGGTGAGAAGTGCAGACAACTTCCCGCGCGGATGTTCGCGCGGAAGTCACCGGGGCCGGTCGTCGCGCGGTGACGGCACAGTGAAGGAACGGTGCAGTGAAGGAACGGTGCAGTGAAGCAAGGGTGCAGTGAAGAGGAACTGTGCACCGATGTCAGCCGGCCGCGGCCGCCCGCCAGCACCCTTCGACGTGGTCGTCGACCATGCCGGCCGACTGCATCAGGGCGTACATCGTGGTCGGGCCGACGAACCGGAAGCCGCGGCGGCGCAGCTCGCGGCTGAGGGCGTCGGATGCCGGGGTGACGGCGGGCACGTCGGCGAGCGTGCGCGGCCGCGGCCGCTCCGAGGGGTCGGGGGCGAACGACCACATCAGCGCGTCGAGCTCCCCCTCCGCCATGCCGGCGACGAGGGAGGCGTTGGCGATGGTGGCCTCGATCTTCGCCCGGTTGCGGATGATGCCGGCATCCGTCATCATCCGTTCGACGTCGTCCGCGCCGAAGGCGGCGACGGCGACCGGGTCGAAACCGGCGAACGCCTCACGGAAGCGCGGGCGCTTGCGGAGGATCGTGATCCAGGACAGCCCCGCCTGGAAGCCCTCGAGCGCCATCTTCTCGAACAGTGCCCGGTCGCCGTGCAGCGGGGTGCCCCACTCCTCGTCGTGGTACCGACGGTACTCGGCGTCGTCGCCCACCCAGGCGCAGCGGGCGCGGGCATCGGGGCCGGTGCGGAGGGATTCCATCCCGCCACGCTAGCGCCGGCGCCCCCCGGTCGTTGAGCGAGCGAAGCGAGACGAAACGCCCCGACGGAGAAGGGGCGCGCCACCCCCGGTCGTTGAGCGAGCGAAGCGAGACGAAACGCCCCACGGAGCAGTGCGTTTCGTCTCGGTCGGCTTCGCCGCCTCGCTCAACGACCGGAAAGACGCTTCTTCAGCTGCTTCTCGGTGATCGGGGCGTTGCCGGAGGCGCGGAGAGCGGCGTAGTGGGCGCGCGCCTCGTCCTGCCGCTGCTCCTCGATGCCGGACGCGATCGGGGCGCGGACGTGCTCGGGCTCGTAGCCGAACGCGGCCACCAGATCCAGCGCGTGCGGACGCAGCCGGGCACACAGCCGGTCGATGTACCGCGACACGGCGGCTGCCCGCTGCGTCGACAGCCGCCCGTTGATGAGGTACCAGGCCAGGTGCTTCTCGATGACGTGCAGCCCGAACAGATCCCGCAGCCAGGTCAGCACCTGCTTCGTGCCGGCATCCGTCGTCTGGTGCACGACATCGGTGAACGCCTCCCACTGCAGCAGCTCGCCGTGCGCGCGGGCGGCCTCGATGAGCTCGGCCTGGTTCTCGTTGAACAGCCTCTCGCCGAGCACCCTGTCCTTGCCGGCCGCGCGCAGCCGGCCGGCGATGTCGGCGACCATCTGCTGCACGCGCTCGGTGAGCAGCTCGTGCTGCTGCTCCTCGCGCAGCCCGAGCTCCACCGAGCGCGACACCTGGCCCAGGTCCGCCACGGCCTGGCCGAGCGCGCGGAGCCCGGCACCGTGGAACACCTTGCCGGCGGTCTGCCCGACCGCGTAGGCGGCGAGCGCCCGGGCATCCTTCCCCTTGAACTGCGCCGCGAAGTCGGAGAGCAGCCGCTTGCCGACCAGCTGCAGCAGCACGTTGTTGTCGCCCTCGAAGGTGACGTAGATGTCGAGGTCCTGCCGCAACCCGACCAGCCGGTTCTCGAACATGAACCCGGCGCCGCCGCACGCCTCGCGGCACTCCTGCAGCGTGTCGAGGGCATGCCAGGTGGACAGCGGCTTGAGCGCGGCGGCGAGCGTCTCGAGGTCCTCGCGGTCGTCGGGGGTGTCGGTGCGGCCGGAGAACACGCCGTCGAACTTCTGCAGGAACTCGTCGTGCGCGAAGATCTGCGCGTAGGTCGTCGCGAGGCGCGGCAGCAGGCGCCGCTGGTGCTTGCCGTAGTCGAGCAGCACCGTCTCCTGCCCGTCGGCGCCGTCGAACTGGCGGCGCTGCGTGGCGTAGGTGATCGCGATGTGCAGGCCGAGAGCGGATGCCCAGGACGCGGCGCCGTCGAGCGATACGCGGCCCTGCACGAGCGTGCCGAGCATGGTGAAGAAGCGGCGGCCCGGGCTGTCGATCGCGCTCGAGTAGGTGCCGTCGGGGGCGACGTCGCCGTAGCGGTTCAGCAGGTTGGTGCGCGGGATGCGCACGTGGTCGAAGCTGAGCCGGCCGTTGTCGATGCCGTTCAGGCCGCCCTTGAGCCCGTCATCCTCACGGCCGATGCCGGGCAGGTCCGTGCCGTCCTCACCGCGCAGCGGCACGTAGAAGCAGTGCACGCCGTGGTTCACGCCGTTCGTGATCAGCTGCGCGAACACCGTGGCGGCCACGCCATGCAGGGCCGCGTTGCCGAGGTACTCCTTGGTCGCGCCGCGGAACGGCGTGTGGATGACGAACTCCTCCGTCTCCGGGTCGTAGGTCGCGGTGGTGCCGATGGATGCCACGTCCGAGCCGTGCCCGATCTCGGTCATCGCGAACGCGCCGGGGATGGAGAGGTCCATGATGCCCGGCAGCCACCGCCGGTGGTGCTCCTCCGTGCCCAGCTGCAGGACGGCGGAGCCGAACAGGCCCCACTGCACCCCGGACTTGATCTGCAGGCTGGGGTCGGCGACGACGAGCTCCTCGAAGCCGGCGATGTTGCCGCCGTTGTCCTCCTCGCCGCCGAACGCCTTCGGGAAGGCCCGGTGCACGGCGTTGTTCTGCACCAGCAGGTGCAGCTGCGACAGCACGCGCTCGCGGTGCTCGTCCTTGCCGAGCGCGTCGTCGCGCCAGAACGCCGGGTCCTTGATCATCTCGCGGGCCTTGCGGCGGGTGTCGGCCCACGTGCCGAGGAGGCGCTCGGTGACCTGAGCGACGTCGATGCGGATGTCGTCGTACTCGGCGGATGCCGGATCGGGGCGGACGGCGGCGTCGACCATGGCGGTTCCTCTCGAAGGATGTCGGGACACCCTCATGGTAGGACTGCCACAACGGCCGTCGAAGTCGACTGTGGAGTCGCGCCAACCGCGGGGAGGGACCTCCTCCGCCGCGATTGTCGCGACTCCACAGCCCTCCGGGTCAGATGCTCAGGCCGTGCCCGAACCGGAACAGCGGGTCGGCGGTGTCGAACGGCACGTCGGGCCGGGACTCTTCGACCGCCGCCATGGACCGCGGCAGGTCGAAGGGCAGTCGTCCCTTCGCCTCGGCCGCGCCGGTGAGCACGTCGAGCAGGGCC
Source organism: Microbacterium neungamense (assembly GCF_024971095.1). NCBI lineage: Bacteria > Bacillati > Actinomycetota > Actinomycetes > Micrococcales > Microbacteriaceae > Microbacterium > Microbacterium neungamense. The sequence continues at coordinate 228,390 of NZ_CP069717.1, read as the reverse complement.
GCACCGGACGCCCCCCAGTTGACGGTGATCGCGGAGGCGGAGCTGACGAACGGCGTGAGGATCGCCGGGCGGTCGCACAGCACGTCGACCACGGTGGCGACCTGGTCGGCCACCGCGCGCACGTGGGCGACGACGTCCTCGGGGAAGTCCAGCGAGCCCGCGTGGAAGAAGTTCTCGAACGCCGTCGCACGCTGCTCGTACGGCGCGTGCAGCCGGATCACCGCGAGGTCGGCATCCGCCGGGGAGGAGACGACCTCGCCGTACGCGGCCGCCACCTCGGGCTCGATCCCCTCGACGTACAGGCGGCGCCCGCGAGCTGCGGGGAGCACGCCGTCGTTGGTGAGCACCGTGATCGAGGCGCGCTGCGCGGCCTCGCCGGCGGCGCGGAAGTCGGCGCGCCCGACGATCGCATCCGCGGCGTCCTCGTCCACGTACGGATTCTCGAACAGGCCGAGCGCGCGCATCCGGACCGCGCCGCCGACGCGCTGCGCGAGCTGCCCGCGGACGCCGAGGAGAACGCGGCGAGCGAGGCGGGGCTGATCGAGGTGTACGCCGTGCTGTCCTGTGAGGCGGTGCCCGCCGGGCATCCGGCGCACGACTACTTCGCCGGGCGGTTCACCCGCACGATCGAGCACTTCGCCGAGCTGTTCCGGCTCGCCCAGCGGGACGGCGACCTGCCCTCGCACCGCGACCCGGAGCAGGAGGCGGTGTGGCTGGTGGCGCTGTGGGACGGCCTGCAGTACCGCTGGCTGTACGACCGGGACGCCGTGGACGTCGCCGCCCACCTGCGCGCGCACCTCGACGACGTGCTCCCGCGCTTGTGAGCGACGGACCGCAGTTGCTACGGTTTTCGCTACGCGACGGAGCGAACCGGCCTCGCCGCACACGTGTCCATGAGACGCGGATGTCCGGCCACCGACTCGCGGCGTCCCGTCGCCTCGTCATGGGAGCACCCCCGCTCCTCCCCGCCGCGCTCGCGCGGTGACCCGGCCGGTCATTCGTCAGGATCGGCCGCGAGCCGAAGCGGTCCACGAGCATCCCGCCGAAGACCGCGCCGACGACGGAGCCGACCATGATCGCGGCGTTCACGAAGCCGGTCATCAGCGGGTCGAGGCCGAACTCCTCCTTGACGGCCGTGATGCCGAAGGCGAGGGAGGAGAAGTCGTAGGCGTCCATGAAGATGCCGCCCAGGGCGAGGATGATGATCGCCTTGGTCCGCGTGCCCTGCGATCCCTTCTCGGCGAGCAGGGCGTGCACGTCGCGGGAGGTGCGGATGACGGTCGGCGCGGTGACGGTCGCGCGGGTACTCATGGGCTCGGCGTTGCTCATGTGCGCCCACACTACGGCCTGTCATGACATCTCGCCGCGCGGGATGTCACATCGCGAAACACGGATGCCGGAGCGCTTCGGCGGCGCGGAGCCTGCCGCGGATGCGGCCAGGTCAGGCGCCCGCGCCGGCGATGACGGCGAGCACCGCCTCGCCGTAGGCCTCGCGCTTCTTCTCGCCGATGCCCGTGATCCCGGAGAGCTCGGCGACGGACGCCGGCCGGTGCGCGGCGAGCGCGCGCAGCGTGGCATCCCCGAACACGATGTACGCGGGGACGCCCTGCTCGCGCGCGGTCTCGGCACGCCAGGCGCGCAGCGCCTCGAACACGCCGCGGTCCGCCGCATCCACCGTGTCCGCCGCCGACGCCTCGCGCACGCGTCCCGCGCTCACCCGGCCGATCGAGTCGCGCCGCAGCGGCACCGCCGTCTCCCCGCGCAGCACGCCGGCCGCGCCCTCGCCGGGCGCGAGCGTGCCGTACTCTCCCTGCGCGACGAGGATGCCGCGGGCGAGCAGCTGCCGGATGACGCTGCGCCAGTCCTGCTCGGACAAGTCGGCGCCGATGCCGTAGGTGGCGATCCGCTCGTGCCCCATCTTGCGGATGCGGTCGGTGGACGAGCCGCGCAGGATGTCGATCAGGTGGCCGGCGCCGAAGGCCTGATTGCGCTCGCGCTTGAGCCGCACGATCGTGGAGAGCAGCTTCTGGGCGGGGATGAGGCCGTCGAACGTCTCCGGCGGCTCGAGGCAGGTGTCGCAGTTCCCACAGCGGTCGACGGCGTCGGCGCCTTCGCCCGCGGATCGGGTTCGGTCCAGGCTCTGCCCGAAGTAGTTCAGCAGGTTCTGCCGGCGGCACTGCACCGTCTCGCACAGTGCGAGCATGGCGTCCAGGTGCTGGCCCATCCGCATCTTGAAGGTGCGGTCGCCCGGGCTCTGGTCGATGAGCCGCCGCTGCTGCACGACGTCGCCGAGGCCGTACGCCATCCAGGCGATGGACGGCTCGCCGTCGCGGCCGGCGCGTCCGGTCTCCTGGTAGTAGCCCTCGACGGACTTCGGCAGGTCGATGTGAGCGACGAACCGGACGTCGGGTTTGTCGATGCCCATGCCGAAGGCGATCGTCGCGACCATGACCACGCCGTCCTCGCGGAGGAACCGCGCCTGGTTCGCCGCCCGCACCTCGGCCGGGAGCCCGGCGTGGTACGGCAGCGCGTCGACCCCCTGCGCGACGAGGTGATCGGCGGTCTGCTCGACCGACTTGCGGCTGAGCGCGTAGACGATTCCGGACGGCGCGGCCCCCGCCGGCGCGTCGGGCAGCAGTTCGGGCACGCTCCGGATGAACGACAGCAGCTGACGCCGGGGGTCGACCTTCGGCACGATCCGGTACTGGATGTTGGGCCGGTCGAAGCTCGCCACGAAATGCTTCGCGTCGCCGAGCTGCAGGCGCTCGGTGATCTCGCGGTGTGTGGCCTTGGTCGCCGTCGCCGTGAGCGCCATCCGCGGCACCCCGGGGAAGCGCTCGGCGAGATCGCCGAGCGCGAGGTAGTCGGGGCGGAAGTCGTGCCCCCACTGCGACACGCAGTGCGCCTCGTCGATGGCGATGAGGCTGAGCACTCCGCGCTGCAGCAGGCGCGTCGTCTGCGGGCTGGACAGACGCTCGGGGGCGACGTAGAGCAGGTCCAGCTCGCCGGCGAGATAGGCGCGCTCGGTGTCCGCCCGTTCCTGCGGCGACTGGGTGGAGTTCAGGTACGCCGCGTTCACGCCGTTCGCGCGTAGCGCGTCGACCTGGTCGTGCATGAGCGCGATCAACGGGCTGATCACGAGACCGGTGCCCGGCCGGACCAGCGCGGGCACCTGGTACGTGACGCTCTTGCCACCGCCGGTCGGCATGAGCACGACGGCGTCGCCGCCGGCGACGACCTGGTCCACGATGGCGGCCTGGTCGCCGCGGAACTCGTCGTACCCGAACACCGTGCGCAGCGCCTCGAGCGGCGTGGCGTACCGGGCGGGTGCGGCCGTCGGAGTCTGCGGCACGTCGCGGGCGGGCGCGGCAACGACGCGGGTCGCCGCGGCGGCGGGCGCCGGGGGCGCGCCCCAGTCGAGCGGGGGCGCGTATCCGTCGTCCGGCGGAACCCAGTCCATGGGCTCGGGCGCGCCCTGATACGGATCAAGGAGGGGATCGCCCCACGGCTCGTCGTCGTACGGCAGATCCTCGTACGGATCGCGGGAGGCCTGCGGCATCCCTCCACCCTAACCATCGCCGACGACGCCGGGACCCGCTCTCCACAGCCCGGGCCGCCGTGTGCGGGCGTAGGTTGGACGCGTACGCCGGAAGGAGCCGCCTTGGCAGACATCACCGTGACCCGCAACGACGACGCGTCCCGCTACGAGATCCACCACGACGGCACGCTCGCCGGTTTCGCCGAGTTCGACCGCCGTCCCGGCGAGATCCGGTTCACGCACACCGAGGTCGATCCCGCCTTCGAGGGCAAGGGCCTCGCCGGCCGGCTCGTCCAGGACGCGCTGGCGGATGCCGTGGCATCCCGCGACACGATCGTGCCGTACTGCCCGTACGTGCGGAGGTACCTCGAGACCCACGACGTTCCCGGCGCCGACGTCCGCTGGCCGAAGCGATGATCGGCCGGCACCGCGTCCTGCTCGAACCGCGCGAGGTGCCGCTCGGCGGGGTGCGGAACATGCACGTGCTGCGCACGCTGCCGCACCGGAACCTCCCCACCATCGGGGCGTGGTGCTTCCTCGACCGCTTCGGACCCGCGCAGGTGCGGATGCGTCTGGAGCCGCATCCGCACATCGGACTGCAGACCGTCACCTGGCCGCTCGTCGGGGAGATCCGGCACCGGGACAGCGTGGGCAGCGACGTCGACCTGCGTCGCGGCCAGCTGAACCTGATGACCGCCGGGAACGGCATCGTGCATTCCGAGTACTCCGTGGGCGAGGATGCCGGACCCCTCGACGCCCTGCAGCTGTGGGTCGCCCTGCCGGAGGGTGCGCGCACGCACGCGCACGGCTTCGAGCAGCACACCAGCCTGCCCGCGGTGCAGCTGGCCGCCGCCGAAGGCGAGGACGCGACCGCGATCGTCGTGCTCGGGCGATTCGCCGGCGTGGACTCCCCCGCCACCGTGCACACCCCGATCGTCGGCGCGGAGGTCCGGGCCACGGCCGGGTCGCGGGTGGCGCTGCCGCTGGATGCCCGGTGGGAGCACGCGGTCCTGCTCGTGGAGGGCGACGCCGAGGTGGACGGGCATCGCCTGGACGTGAACGGCATGCTGTATCTCGGCGACTCCCGGGACGACGTCGAGGTGTCGACGGATGCCGGTGCCCTGCTGTTCCTGCTGGGCGGGGAGCCGTTCGCCGAGGACCTGGTGATGTGGTGGAACTTCGCCGCCCGCAGCCACGACGAGATCGTCGAGGCCCGGGAGGCGTGGGAGGCCGCCGGCGCCTCCGGCTCGGACCGCTTCGGGCACGTCCCGGGGCACGGGGAGGAGCGCATCCCGGCCCCGCCGATCCCGCCGGTGCGCCTGCTCCCCCGCATCCGCAAGCTCTGACCCGAGCCGCCGGCCCGCCGCCGCCGCCCTCTGCCGCACCGCCGCCGTCACCCCGCCGGGAGAAGAACGCACCGCGCAGCGCCCCGCGGATGCGGGAAGCTCCCGCCGACGGAGAGGGCCGACCCCGCCGGGAGAAGAACGCATCGTGCAGCGGCCCCGCGGATGCGGGAAGCTCCCGGCGACACAACGGCGGCGAGCGCCGCGGGCGGGGCCGGAGACGCGGGAAGGCCGGATGCCCGGCGAGGGGCATCCGGCCTTCCGTGGCGCGTCAGCGCGCGTCGACCGTGACGATCGTGCGCACGTCGGAGTCGCCGTACTGCACCACGCCGAGGTGCTTACGGGCGTCCAGCCCCGACCAGCTGAGGTCGTAGCTCGTCGCCTCACCGCGGGTGACGGTCAGCGGGTTCGGGGTGGCCGTGAACCCGCCCTCCCCGGCCGGCTGCACGTTGGCGTAGGTCATGTCCCACGTCATCGGGCCGGTGGTGGAGTACATGTTCGCGACGACGAGGTACGTGCCCGCCGTCGGCGACGGGATGGTCACCTGCTCGTCCGCCGCACCGGTCGCCGACTGCCAGCGCTCGTAGTAGCGCAAGTCCTCCGGCGACACCACGCGGTACACGGTGAGGTCGAGGTCGCTGCCCTCGTCGTCCGAGGAGTCGAGGTCGAACCGCGAGAGCGTGGTGCCCTCGGGCACCTCGACGATCCACGACACGTCCTTGTTCTCGTCGCCGGACTTCTCGTTCCCGGAGTGCCCGGGCACGGGGTTCGCCTCGTCGACCAGCAGCTCGAACGGCGTGAGACCGCTGAGGTTCAGCGGCAGCTCCCCGTCGACGCCGGGGGTGATCTCCACCGTCGTGGAGCCGTCGGCACCCGTCGCGGCGACCTCACCCGGAGCGGCGGCCGTGACCGGGAACACCGCGATCGGCGAGCGGACGTCGCCGCCCTCGCCCTTCCAGGTGAGCATGCCCGTGGCCCACTGCTCGGCCGGGGCGCCGGCGTTGTCGAAGGTGACCGTGAAGGTCTGCGACTCGCCGGCCTCCGAGAACGTCAGCGTCGACGGCTCGACCGTCGCGTTCACACCCGGCACCGACACCTCGGCGGTGTAGGTGCCCGGCGCGGTCGCGGTCACCGTGCGGGTGACCGTCTGCGCACTGGCGAGCATGCCGATCGAGATCGATGCGCCGTTCAGGTCGCTGCCGTCGATCGGCTCGATGCCGTCGAAGTCCGCCAGGCCCTTGCCCTCGATGAACGCGGCCCAGTCCGCCGGTCCGCTGAGATACAGCAGGCCGGGCTCGAAGTAGCGCGTCGGGTCGACCTGGCCGGCGCCCTGCGCGAACGGGTCGGTGTTCGCCGAGCCGTCGGCGTCGACCGTGTCGCACGCCGTGGTCATCAGCGCCGACTTGATCTCCGCCGGCGTGGCATCCGGGCGCTCCCCGAGGTACAGCGCGGCGAGGCCCGCCACGTGCGGCGAGGCCATCGACGTGCCGGACAGGATGCCGTAGGTCGGCTCCCCCTCCGCGGCGTTGTGCGTCGCGGCGAGGATCGCCACGCCCGGTGCGGCCACGTCCGGCTTCATGATGTCGGAGCCGTCCGCGTTCATCGGGCCACGGCTGGAGAAGCCGGCGACCTGCGGCACCGGCGTGGTCTCACCGGTCACGTTCTCGCCGATCAGCGTGATCGGACGGTCGGCGCCGCCCTGCACGTACGCCAGCACGGCGTCACGGTGCACCGAGGACAGGTGCACGGTGGGCACCGCGTGGAAGTCGTTGTCCAGCGAGTCCGCACCGCCGGGCACGTTCACCAGGACCATGCCGATGCCTCCGGCATCCTTCACGACCTGCGACTTCTCGGCGCGCGCGTTGCTGCCGCGATCGCACACCACGATGTGCCCGGCGACCTTCGCCGCGTCCAGCGTGCCGGGCAGGCACAGGTTCGCGCCCTCCGCCGCGGCGGCGTCGCCGGCGTAGATCGAGGGCCCGGTGACCTCCTCGCCGAACGGCACGCTCACCGAGGCGCCGGCCTCCTCGAAGCCGTCGAAGCGGACGGTGCCCTCCCAGGTCGGGATGGTGGATGCCGCGACAGTGGTGTACCAGGGCGAGGCGTGGTCGGCCGTGGCCGGGTCCGGGCCGCTGTTGCCGGCGCTCACGGCGACGAACACGCCGGCCGCCGCCGCGTTGAAGAACGCGATGTCGTCGGGCTCAAGGACGCTCGTGGCCGCCCCGCCGCCGATCGAGTAGTTGATCACGTCGACGCCGTCCGCGACGGCCGCGTCGATCGCGGCGACGAGGTCGCTCAGCGCGCAGATGTCGTCGTCGCTGACGCTGGTGTCCGGGCCGACGTAGCAGGCCTTGTAGGCCGCCACCTTCGCCGCCGGCGCGACGCCGGAGATGGTGCCGAAGTCGACGCCGTTGACGGATGCCGGAACCCCGAAGTTCCCGGCCGCGGTGCTCGCGGTGTGCGAGCCGTGCCCGTCGCCGTCGCGCGGGGACAGGTAGTCGTGCTGGAAGTCGAAGCCGGCCGCCTGAGCGCCGGTGTGGAAGTACCGGCCGCCGACCAGCTTGGTGGAGTAGTCGTTCTTGTTCCACTCCTGGCCCCGCACGATCGGGCTGCGGAAGGTGCCGCCGTCCGCCTTCTGGTAGACGACGTGGTCGCCGTCCGCGTACGGCTGCCCCTGGGACTTCTTGTGGTCCTTCTTCTTCAGGCCGTGCCCCGCGAAGGACGGGCTCTCGGGGGCGATGCCGGTGTCGATCACGCCCACGACCACGCCGTCACCGGCGGTGCCGACGCCGCCGATCTCCTCCCAGACGCCGCCGGTGCCGTCCACGTCGGAGCCGAGGCCGAGGAAGTCGGTGGACGACTGCGCCTGCGGATGCCGGATCTCGTCGGGGAACACGCCGAGGACGTCCTTGGATGCCCGGAGCGCGTCCACCTGCTCACCAGTGAGCTCGGCACTGAAGCCGTTCAGGGTGACCTGGTAGCTGGCGTCCGGGGTGACGCCGGCCTGCTGGGCGAGCTTGCGCTGCTCGTTCTTCAGGTGCGCGATGTACTTCTGCGAGTTCTCGGAGTGGGCGTCCAGCTGCTTGCCCTTCTCCGGCTTCGTCGCGCGGAGTCCCTTCGCGTCGCCGTCGTAGGTCGCGAGCGGGTCGCCCTTCAGGACCACGATGTAGTGGCCGGGGGTGCCCTCAACCGGCGCGGGGTGTGTCACCCCCTCGTCCGCGAATCCTGCTGTCGCCGTCGATCCGATGAACAACACGGCCAGGGATGCGGCCGCTGTCGCCCTGAGGGGTGTTCGTCTCATGAGCTCTCCCGATGTGTCCGATGCGGCGTCGTCGCCACAACGTCGCTCAACCTACCCGGCATCGCGGACAGCACGCCACCGCACACGGCGGACGCCGCAGATCGGCCGCGTCGGACCCCCGCCGATAGGCTGAACCGGTGAGCACCCGCACCGTTCTCAGCACGCGCGCGCTGCTCGTCTGCGCGGCGATCGGCGTGGCGACGGGCATCCTGGGCGGCGTCGCCGGGCTGCTCACGGTGCCGGTGATCGCGGGGCCGCTCGCGTTCCTGTACGGCCTGGTGCTGGGGGTGCACGTGCTGCCCGGCATCGTCGCGCAGGAGGTGCTGCGCCAGCCGCTGGTCGCCCTGGTCACGCATGTGATCGCCGCGCTCATCTCCAGCGCGTTCAACCCCGCCTGGACGGTGCGCTTCATCGGCACGGCCCTGCTGTTCGGCGCCGTGCAGGAGGGCGTGGCGGCGCTCACCCGGTACCGGTCCTGGGGCGCCTGGCGCTTCTTCGTCTCGGCGATCGTCATCGGCGGCCTCATCGGCGTGATCGTCTGGTTCGCCGTCGACCTGGAGCGCTTCCCCGCCTGGGCGCAGCTCGCCTATCTCGCGTTCTCGCTCGTCGGGCCGGTCGCCTGGACCGCGGTCGGGCTCGCGACCGGCTCAGCGCTCACGCGCGCGGGCGTCACCCGGCGCTGACCGTCCGCCCCGCCGGATATCGTGGAGGGCATGTCCCGCATCCTCGTCCGCCGTCCCTCGCCCCGTCTCGCCGAAGGCGAGCTCACCCACATCGAGCGCGTCCCGGTGGACGCGGAGCTCGCGCAGCGGCAGTGGGAGCAGTACGTCGACGCGTACCGGTCCCGCGGCTGGGACGTGGTCGAGATCGAGCCGGCGGATGCCCACCCCGACGGCGTCTTCGTGGAGGACACCGTGGTGATGTTCGGCGACCTGGCCGTGCTCACCCGCCCCGGCGCCGACTCGCGTCGCGGGGAGATCGACACCACCCGGGCGGCGCTGGAGCGCGCGGGCATCCCGTTCGAGCGGATCGAGGAGCCGGGCACCCTCGACGGCGGCGACGTGCTCAAGGTGGGCCGCACCGTCTACGTCGGACGCACGCTGCGCACCAACGATGAGGGCATCGCCCAGCTCGACGCGCTGCTCTCGCCCCGCGGCTGGACCGTTGTCCCGGTGCCGGTCACCAAGGTGCTGCATCTGAAGAGCGGGGTCACCGCGCTGCCCGACGGCACCGTGATCGGCTACCCGCCGCTGGTGGACGACCCGTCGATCTACCCGGAGTTCCTGCCGGTGCCCGAGGAGCACGGCACCGCGGTGGTCGTCCTCGACGACGACACCGTGCTGATGTCGTCCGACGCCCCGCAGAGCGCCCAGCTGTTCCGCGACCGCGGCCTCACCGTGATCGAGACCCCGATCAGCGAGTTCGAGAAGCTCGAGGGCTGCGTCACCTGCCTGTCCGTCCGCGTCCGCGACTGACAGTGCGCGGCGCACGCGGCCCCGACATGACGGTGCGGGTGCGCGTCATCCGCTGACGCGCACCCGCACCGCTTCCGTTCAGCGCCCGTCGGCGACCGGGGCGCCCTCCTCCGCGGCATCCGCGAGCTCCGCCGCCGCCCGGCGGGGGACGATGACCGCCGGGACCGGCGAGTGCCGCACGACCTTTGTCGCGTGCGACCCGATGAAGACCCGCGCGAGCGGTCCGAGCGTACTGGAGCCGACGACGAGCACATCCCCAGCGCGCCACTCCACGTCCTCCAGCGCGGTGGCCCAGGAGTCGCCCAGGCCGACGACGGCGCCCTCGAGCCGGGGCGGGCGCGGCAGCGCCGCGACGTCGTCGAGCAGGGAGCGGACGTGGTCCTCGATGTCGCGCACCCACTCGTCCGCGATGCCGCGGTCTGCCGAGCGGCCGACGCCCGCGGTCACGCTGCCGGAGGGCGTCACGGCGAACGAGGCGATCCGCAGCGACGCGCCGATGGTCCCCGCGACGACGGCGGCTCCCCGCACGACGTCGGCGGCCGCATCCGAGCCGCCGTAGGCGGCCGTGACGCGCGTGACCCGCGCGGCACCAGACGCCCGGAAGCCGCGGGGCGCGATCGCGACCGGCACCGGCGACGCGTGCAGCAGCGCGTCGCTGACCGAGCCCAGCGAGATCTGCCCCAGCGACCCGGCCGAGGACGAGCCGAGCACCACCAGGTCGGGCTTGTGCTCCTCGATCAGCTCGAGCAGGCCCTTGTGCGCGGAACGGGCGGTGTGCTGCACGAACGTCGCCTTCACGCCGACGAGCACGGATGCGGCGTGGTCGAGCACCACGTCGGCGGACTGCCGCACGTGATCGCGCCACTCGCGGTCGGTGTTGTGGGTGAGCGGCGACCACGACTGCGGCAGCACCGCGGCGACGACCAGCGGGGTGTCCAGCGACCGGGCCAGCATCGCGGCCAGGTGCATCACCGAGGTGGAGCGCTGCCCCGGGCTGACCCCGACGAGAATGCTCATCGGTCGGCGTCCTTCGGCTGCACCACGGTCGAGGTGAACGGCACGTCGGCCGGCTCGGGGGCGCCGCCGAGCACCGAGTGCCGGCGCCCGTAGAACCAGTAGAACACCAGCACCACGGCCGTCCAGACGACGAACACGATGATCGTGATCGGGCGCAGCTGAGAGATGATCCAGAGGCAGCCGAGGATGGACAGGATCGGGATCAGCGGGTGCAGCGGCAGGGTGAAGCCGCGCTCCATGTCCGGCTCGCGACGGCGCAGGATGATCACGGCGACGGCGACGACGAGGAACGCCACCAGGGTGCCGATGCTGGTCATCTCGAGCAGGAAGTTGATCGGGACCAGGGCCGCGAGGACAGCGATCACGGCGGTGACGATCATGGTGTTCGCGGCCGGCGCCAGGGTGCGGCGGTCGACGCGGGCGAACACCGGGGGCAGCATGCCGTCGCGCGACATCGCGAACAGGATGCGGGTCTGCCCGTAAAGGGTGACCAGGGTGACGCTGAAGATCGAGATCACGGCGCCGGCGGCGACGACGGTGCCGGGCCAGGACGATCCGATGATCGCCTCGAGGATCGCGGCGAGGCCGGCGCTCTGGCCTTCGAACTTCTCCGGCGACTGCGCGCCGACCGCGGAGATGGCGACGGCGACGTACATCACCACGACGACGAGGAGGGCGAACAGGATCGCGAGCGGCAGGTTGCGCTTCGGGTTCTTCGCCTCGCCACCGGCGGTGGACACCGCGTCCAGGCCGATGAAGGAGAAGAAGATGAGACCGGCGGCGGCGACGATGCCCTGGAACCCGGCGGGCGCGAAGTTCGCGAAGTGGTCGGCGTTCCAGCCGGTGAGCGCCACGGCGACGAAGAACAGCAGCACGGCGACCTTGATGACCACCATCACGGCGTTCGCGGTGGCGGACTCGCCCGCGCCGCGCAGCAGCAGCAGGCCGCAGAGCACGATCACGATGACGGCGGGCAGGTTGATGATGCCGCCCTGCTCGGGGGCGTTCGACAGCACCTCGGGGATGCGGAAGCCGAAGAGGTTGAACAGCAGCTGGTTCACGTACTGCGACCAGCCCACCGCGACACCGGCGGTGGAGACGCCGTACTCGAGCAGCAGGCAGGCCGCGACGCCCATCGCCGGCGCCTCGCCGAGGGTCGTGTACGCGTAGGAGTAGGTCGATCCGGACACCGGGACGGAACCGGCCAGCTCCGCGTAGCAGAGCGCCGTGACGCCGGCCACGGCCCCGGCGATCACGAACGACCAGACCACGGCGGGTCCGGCGATCGGGACGGCTCCGGAGAGGACGTAGAAGATGCCGGTGCCGATCGTGGCGCCGATGCCGATCATCGTGAGCGCGAACAGGCCGATGCTGCGCTTCAGATGCGAGTCCTCGACCCCTTCGAGCGGGGCGGGTTTGCGGCGGAGAAGCTGGTGACGCACAGAGGTCATGAGTGTTTGCTCCCGGGTATACAGCGCCGGTCCGCGTTGACCGACCGGTCGATGGTACCCGCGATGCGAATTTTTGACAATTGCGTCAAAGATCGCGGGCGAGCAGCTCGTCCCAGGTCTCACGGCGTACCACGGCCCTCGCCTCGCCGTCCCTGGCGAAGACCACAGGCGGACGCCGGGCGCCGTTGTAGTTGTTCGCCATGGTGTGGGTGTAGGCGCCGGTGGCCGCCACGACGAGGAGATCCCCCACCTTCGCCTCCGGCAGACGGATGCCGTCGATGAGCACGTCGCCGCTCTCGCAGTGCCGCCCGACGACGATCGTGTCCTCCGTCGCCTCCTCGGTCATGCGGGCGGCGAGCGCCGCCTCGTAGCGCTGGCCGAACATCGCCACCTCGAGGTTGTCGCCCATCCCGCCGTCGACGGCGACGAAGGTGCGTGCGTCGCGCTTGACCGTGGTGACCGTGTACAGCGTCGCGGCGGTGGCGTTCACCATGCTGCGTCCGGGTTCGATGATGAGCTCCGCGGATGCCGGCAGGTGGGCGCGGGCCGCGTCGATCAGCGCGTCCAGGTATGAAGCCACCGAGGGCGGCTGCTCGGCGTACGTGTACCGGGCGCCGAGCCCGCCGCCCAGGTCGTACACCGGGAACTCGCCCATCGCCGCGAGCGGCTCGATCGCCGCGGCGAGCTCGGCGGGCTCAAGGATCTGCGAGCCGACGTGGGCGTGCACGCCCCGCATCCGCAGTCGGTCGCTGCGCTCGATGCGCGTGATCAACGCGCGGGCGGCATCCGGCGTGAGCCCGAACTTCGACCCGAGCTGGCCGGTGGCGACGTGCGGATGCGTGGACGAGACGATGCCGGGCACGATCCGCACCAGCACGTCCTGCCTCCGCCCTGGCGGCACGATCGCCTCCAGGCGGTCGACATCGTCGGCGTTGTCGACCACCACGAGCCCGGCGCCGATCCGCACCGCGTACTCGATCTCGTCCGTCGACTTCGCGTTGCCATGCAGCACGATCAGGGCCGGGTCGACGCCCGCCTTGACGGCGCTGCGCAGCTCCCCTCCGCCGGCGACGTCGAGCCCGAGTCCCTCCTCCACCATCACCCGCTGCACCGCCGTGGCGGGGAACGCCTTGGACGCGAACACCACCCGCGACCGCGGCCAGCGCGCGGTCAGCCCCTCCCGGTACTCGCGGGCCCGCGCGCGCAGCGCCGGCTCGGCGACGACGATCGCGGGGGTGCCGAACTCGCGGGCGAGGTCGTCCACGCGGCATCCGGAGATCCGGAGCACGCCGTCCTCGACGTCGGAGCCGGGCGGCAGCAGGGACAGCAGGTCGTTCATGGCGCTCCTTCGGGTGGGCGGCTTCACTCTAGCGGCGCCCAGCCGCGGCACGAGGGGAAGCGTCGGATGCCAGGTGAGGTTGGGCTAAGTTAGGTGTGCCGGCGCGCGCCGGCAGCCGCACCGAACCGGGTTCTCACCGTGCACTCCTCCCCGCCTCTGCTCCGCGTGCGTGACCTCAGCGTCACCCACGCCGGTGCCGCGAGGCCCTCGCCGCAGGCGGTGTCCTTCGATGTGCATCCCGGCGAGGTGGTGCTGCTGCTCGGACCGAGCGGATCGGGGAAGTCCACGCTCACGCTCGCGCTGAACGGGCTCGTGCCGCAGTCGGTGCCGGCCGAGCTCTCCGGCACCGTCGTCGTCGCCGGGCGCGACACCCGGTCGACCCCGGTCGCACAGCTGAGCACGGATGTCGCGATGGTGTTCCAGGATCCGGACGCACAGCTGGTCACCGGCACGGTGCTGGACGAGGTGGCCTTCGCGCTGGAGAACCTGCTGCTGCCGGTGCCCGAGATCCTGCACCGCAGCGAGCAGGCGCTGCGGCAGGTGGGCCTGTGGGAGCGGCGCTCATGGAACCCGGATCTCCTCTCCGGCGGCGCCCGTCAGCGGCTCGCGATCGCCTGCGCGCTCGCAATGCGCCCGCGGGTGATCGTCCTCGACGAGCCGACCGCGAACCTCGACCCGCGCGGCATCGACGACGTGTACGACGCGCTGTCGACGCTGGTGACCGATGCCGGCAGGGCCGTCGTCCTGGTGGAGCACAACCTGGACGCCGCGATGCGGTTCGCGACCCGGGCGATCGCGCTCGACGCGGAGGGCCGCATGGCCTTCGACGGCCCGGCGGCGCAGGTGATCCGCGAGCACGCGGAGGAGCTGCTCTCGCTCGGGGTGTGGCTGCCCTCGAGCACCCTGGCCGCGTTGCGGCTGCGCGCTCTCGGCGCGTGGAGCGGACCGCTGCCGGTCACTGCGGAGGAGTTCGCGGAACGGATGCCGGGGACACGGCGGGGTCCGGGCGGGGCGCCGGCCGACGCGGAGCGGTCCGCGGCCGGGCACTCCGCGGCCGGGCCCTCCGTAGCGGAGCGCTCCGCGGGGGAGCGCACCGAGCCGGCCGTCGTCGTGCGCGATCTCGTGGTGCGCAAGGGCGGGACGAGCGTGCTGACGGTGGAGTCGCTCGACATCCCACGGAGCGCGTTCACCGCGGTGATCGGCGTCAACGGGGCCGGCAAGACCACCCTCATCCAGGCGCTGGGCGGCGTCGCGCCGCCCCCGCGAGGCACGGTCCGCGTGGCCGGGATCGACGTCGGCGCGGCCTCACCGCGCCGGCTGGTCTCGCGGATCGGGTTCGTCTTCCAGAACCCGGAGCACCAGTTCATCGCGCACACCGTGCGCGATGAACTGGCCCACGGCCTGCGGCTGCAGCACCGCCCCGCCGCCGAGATCGACGCCCGCGTGGATCAGATGCTCGACCGGTTCGGTCTCGCCGGCAAGGCCGGCGTGCATCCGTTCCTGCTGTCGGGCGGGGAGAAGCGGCGGCTGTCCGTGGGCACGGCGCTGATCACGCAGCCGGAGGTGCTGGCGCTGGACGAGCCGACGTTCGGTCAAGACCGCGCCCGGGCCGCCGAGATGCTCGAGCTGCTGACCGGACTGCGCGCCGACGGCACCACGATCGTGATCGTCACCCACGATCTGCAGCTCGTCGCCGAGTACAGCACGCACGCCGTCGTCCTCGCCGGCGGCCGGCTGCACGCCGCCGGCGAGACGGCGCGGCTGCTCGCCGACGAGGCCCTGCTGCACGGCGCCGGACTGCGAATGCCGCCCGTGCTGCGGATGCTCAGCGCCGCCGGAGCCGCCTCATGACCGGCACGCCGCCGCCGGAGGCGAGGATCGGTCGGGGCTCGGAGGCGGGGACCGGACGGCAGCCGCTGGCGGCGGCCGGCCGGGACCCGTACGCGGAGATCTCCGCTCCGGCATCCCGCTTCCTGCACCACCTCAACCCGCTGGCCAAGGTGGGCGCCGTGCTGCCGGCCATGGTGCTGCTGGTCTTCACGCGCGACCTCGTCGCGCCCACCGCGTTCCTCCTGCTGGCGTACCTGCTCGTGCTCACCGGAGCGCGCCTCACCGCTCGCGCGCTCGCGCTGCTGCTGCTCGGGATGCCGATCGCCGTCGCCGTGGTGACGGTCGGGTTCGCGATCTGGGTCGACCCCGCTCAGGTGGCGGACACGCCGGCGGTGCTGACGCTCGGCGGGTGGACGCTGCATCAGGGCGCCCTCGCCGTGGGACTGGCCACCGGGCTGCGGCTGGCTGCGATCCTCGGCCTGGCCCTGATCGGCGGGCTGAGCACCACCGGCCCCGATCTGGTGCGCGCCGCCGTGCAGCAGCTGCACGTGCCCTACCGGATCGGGTATACGGCTCTGGCCGCCTATCGGTTCGTGCCGCGGTTCCGGTACGAACTGTCGGTGATCCGGGCGGCGCACCGAGTGCGCGGCCACCACGGCGGACGCGGACCGTTCGCGCGGCTCGCCCGCGGCTGGGGGTACATCGTCCCGCTGCTGGCGAGCGCCATCCGGCACGCCGAGCGCGTCGCCCTGTCGATGGACTCCCGCGCCTTCGGCGCCCACCCCACCCGCACCGAGCGGCACCTCGTGCCCTTCCAGATCCGGGACGTCGTGTTCATCGCGGCAGTGCTCGCGGCATCCGCGCTCATCCTCGCGCTCACCTTCCCCTGGCAGCTCCCCTGACGCTCAGCGCGTGCTCAGCGCTTGCCCGCGATCTGGCGACCGACGATCTCGCGCATGATCTCGTTGGTGCCGCCGTAGATGCGGTGCACCCGGGCGTCCAGGAAGGCGCGGGCGATCGGGTACTCCATGATGTAGCCGTATCCGCCGTGCAGCTGCACGCAGGTGTCGAGCACCTCCCATTCGCGTTCGGTGGCCCAGAACTTGACCTTCGCCGCCTCCTCGGCGGAGAGCCTGCCGTCCTTGTAGGCCATCAGCGCGCGGTCGATGTACGCCCACAGCGCGTCGACCGTGGTGGCGACGTCGGCGAGCTGGAACCGGGTGTTCTGGAAGTCGATGATCCGCTCGCCGAACGCCTCGCGGTCGCGGGTGTAGGCGACCGTCCAGTCCAGCGCGGCCTGCGCGGCGGCGGCGCCGGCCACCCCGATCGACAGGCGCTCGAGCGGCAGGTTCATCATCAGCTGCACGAAGCCCTGACCCTCGGTGCCGCCGATGAGGTTCTCCGCCGGCACGAACACGTCGCTGAAGCTGAGCTCGGCGGTGTCGTGGCCGTGGAAGCCCATCTTGTGCAGCTTCTTTCCGTGCTCGAAGCCCTCCATGCCGTTCTCGATGAGCAGCAGGCTGAACGCGTCGGGCCGGTTGCCCTCGCCGGTCTTCACGAAGGTGACGACGAGGTCGGCGGTGGCACCCGAGGAGATGAAGGTCTTGGCGCCGTTGACGATGTAGCCGCCGTCGACCTTCTTCGCCGTCGTGGTGATGCCGCGCAGGTCGCTGCCGGCGCCGGGCTCGGTCATGGCGAGGGCGCCGATCACCTCGCCCGTGGCCATGCGGGGCAGCCACTTCTGCTTCTGCTCCTGCGTACCCATGTGCACGAGGTAGGGCACCGCCAGGTCGTCCTGGATGCCGAAGGCACCCGCGAGGGATCC
This sequence comes from Microbacterium neungamense, assembly GCF_024971095.1. Taxonomy (NCBI): domain Bacteria; kingdom Bacillati; phylum Actinomycetota; class Actinomycetes; order Micrococcales; family Microbacteriaceae; genus Microbacterium; species Microbacterium neungamense. Next base: position 211,271 of record NZ_CP069717.1, on the reverse strand, counting down.
CGCGCCGGCGGCGATGACCTCCTCCATCACCACGGTGCGGAAGCGGTAATCCTGCAGCATGCCGGCGCCGCCGAACTCCTCCGGCACGGACAGCCCGATCAGGCCCGCCTCGCCCGCGGCGCGCATGGTGTCCCGGTCGATCTCCCCGTCGGCATCCCACTTCTCGCGCGCCTCGTTTGTGACGTGGCGCTTGATGAAGTCCTTCACCAGGTCGCGGAAGGCTTCGTGGTCCTCTTCGTAGATGTCCCGTTCCATGGCATCCTCTCGCCTGAAAATGCGTCGTCGCACCCGCGATTCTAGGTCTGCGCACGCCGCACCGGCAGTCGATTGTGGGAATGCATCCCACAATCCGTGACACTCGGTTCCGACGTTGTGGGATGCCTCAGGACCCGGTCAGAACGGGTAATCGGGTGCCGGCGGCAGGCCGAAGAAGTCCTCCAGGCTGCGGTATCCACCGTGATGGTAGGCAGCCGCGAGCTGGGGACCGATGTAGCGCAGATGCCACGGCTCAGGGGCGTAGCCCGTCGTCCCGGTGGCGCCGCTCTCGTAGCGGACGATGAAGCCGAACTCCCACGCGTGCTCGGCGACCCAGCGCCCCTGGGCGGTGCCGCCGAAGTCGTCGAGCCCGCCGCATCCGTCGTCGCAGGCCACCAGGTCGACGGCGAGGCCGGTCTGGTGCTCGCTGTGCCCGGGTCGCGCCGAGCCGGCATCCGCCTCCTGCTGGCCGAGATCGCGCACATAGTCGGCGTACGTGCTCTGCTGCAGCCCGTAGGAACGGTAGCCGTTGTTCGCGCCGAGCACCCCCGCGCCCGCACCCTGCGAGGCCGCCGCCATCGCGGCGAGCGCCTGCGCCACCTCGGGCCGGACGTCGTCGGAGGGGGATGTGGAGCGCACTTGATACGGCTGGAGGGAGGCCGGCACGAAGTCGACCGGCGACAGCGGTCTGCCCTTGTTCACGACCACCCAGAGCCGCGCGGGGTCGGAGAGGGAGATGCACGGCGCGTTGCCCGTGGTGACTGCCGCGCGGAACGCCTCGCCGCCGCCGAACGCCGCGATCGCCGCCTCGTCGTCGCCGGAGGCCAGCGCCGCCTGCACGCCGGCATCCCCACAGGGATCGGCGACCGGCTGCTGGGCGACGTCGGGGGCGGGCAGGCGCAGCGCCGCAGCGGGCACGGGCGGCGTCACCGGCTCGGCGACGGGCGCCGCGGCGAGCGCGCCGAGCGAGGCGGCGGCCGTGAACAGCAGTCCGAGCGGGACCGCCACCGACAGCGCGGCGGGGCGCGACGCAGCGTGCCGGGGCTGCGTGACGGGCATGGTTCCATTGTGCCCCGGATGCGGGGCGTTTTCGATGGTCGTAGAGAGATTCGATGAGAGCTTGACTTCTGTTCGATTCTTTGTTCGACTGTGAGCATGCGGTGGCAGGGACAGGCGATCGACGAGACGGATGGCGACGCGCTGCCCGGCCTTGAGAACCGCAGCGGCCTGGTGCGATCGGTGACGACGCCCGAGTTCGCCGGCGTCACCTTCCACGAGGTGCTCGCCCGGTCCGCGCTGAACCGGGTGCCCGGCCCGTCGCGGATGCCGTTCAACTGGACGATCAATCCGTACCGCGGCTGCAGTCACGCCTGCGTCTATTGCCTGGATCCCGCGACGCCGGTCCTCTGCACCGACGGCCGGCAGCGGCCGATCGGGGAGCTGGAGGTCGGCATGGAGATCATCGGCACGGAGATCATCGGCACGGAGATCATCGGCACGGAGATCATCGGCACGGAGATCATCGGCACGGAGATCATCGGCAGGGAGATCCTCGGCGCGGAGCGACGCGGCGCGTACCGCCGTTACGTGCGCACGAGTGTCGAGGCGAAGTGGTCCACGCGGAAGGCCGCCTACCGGGTGACGCTCGCCGACGGGACGACGCTGATCGCGAGCGGCGATCACCGTTTCCTCACCGAACGGGGGTGGAAGCACGTCGCCGATGCGCACGAGGGTCAACGTCCCCATCTGACGTCGAACGACCGGCTGATGGGGCTCGGGACGGGATTCTTGGCGGAAGCCGACCTGACCGGTCTCGAAGGAACCGCGGTCACCTCGGTCGCCGACCTGGTGTCGATCGAGCCGCTTCCAGGCGTCCGGGATCTGGTCGACATCACCACGGGTACCGGAGATTTCGTGGCCAACGGCGTGATCAGCCACAACTGCTTCGCTCGCGGGACGCATGAGTATCTCGATCTGGACGGCGGGGCGGATTTCGACTCGCAGATCGTGGTGAAGACCAACATCGTCGAGGTGCTGCAGCGCGAGCTGCGGCGCGGATCGTGGCAGCGCGAGACGGTTGCGCTCGGAACCAACACCGACCCGTACCAGCGCGCCGAGGGGCGGTACCGGCTGATGCCCGGGATCATCCGTGCGCTCGCGGACTCGGGCACGCCGATGTCGATCCTGACCAAGGGGACGCTGATCCGTCGCGACATCCCGCTGCTCAGGGATGCGGCCACGCAGGTGCCCATCGACGTGCAGATGTCGATCGCCATGTACGACGACGCGTTGCAGCACTCGATCGAGCCGGGCACACCGACGACGCAAGCGCGGCTCGACACGGTGCACGCGCTCACGGATGCCGGGTTCCGCGTCGGCGTCTTCCTCATGCCGGTGCTCCCCCATCTGACCGACTCGATCGCCGCGATCGACGACGCGCTGCGGAGGATCAAGGAGGCCGGCGCCGACCATGCGGTCTACGGTGCGCTGCACCTGCGGCCGGGTGTGAAGCCGTGGTTCTTCCAGTGGCTTCAGCGCGAGCGGCCCGACCTCGTGTCGTCCTATCGGGGGCTCTACCCGGGCGCGGCGGTCGAGGCGCCGAAGGCGTACCGGCAATGGCTCGCGAAGCGGATGCGGCCGCTCATCCGCGCCCACGGCCTGCACGCGCAGTCCGAGCAGGAGCACGACCAGGCGCGCAGCATCCTGCGCATGCGAACCGCGCCTCCCGCAGCGACGCCGGCCCCGGCTCCCACGCTGTTCTGACACCCTCCACCCGTTTGGGGCGGGATTTCACGTTCGGGGCGGGCCAGAGCCGCCCCGAACGTGAGAATCCGCCCCAAACCTCGGAGGGACCGGGAAGGTGTCAGGACGTGAGGGCGGCGTCGGTCGGCATCCGTCCGGCGATCTCCTCGATCACGTCGTCGCCGGGCTGCGCCGTCTCGAACGGTGCGTCGATCTCGGCGCGGTCGAGCAGGTCCTCCATGCGGCGACGACGGTGCCGGGTGATCAGCGTGACCACGCGGCCCTGACGCCCGGCGCGGCCGGTGCGGCCGGCGCGATGCAGGTACGTCTTGTACTCGTCGGGTGCGTCGGCCTGGACGACGAGGTCGATGTCATCGACGTGGATGCCGCGGGCGGCCACATCCGTCGCGACGAGCACCTGCACCTTGCCGGAGGTGAGCTTCTGCAGATTGCGCGTGCGCTTGGCCTGGTTCAGATCGCCGTGCAGCGAGACGGCGGCGATGCCGGCGTCCTCGAACTGCTCGGCGAGCATCTCGGCGTAGGCGCGGGTGCGCGCGAACACGAGCGTCTGCCCGTCCCGGTCGACCAGGGAGGTGAGCACCTCGGCCTTGTCGCGGTGCTCGATCACGAGCACGCGGTGGTCGATCGTGCTGGACTCCTGGGTCTCGCCGGCGACCTCGTAGACGGCCGGGTCGACCAGGAACTCGTCGACGAGCGCGGCGACCTCGCGGTCGAGGGTCGCCGAGAACAGCAGCTTCTGACTGCCCTCCCCGGTGCGGCGGAGGATCCGCTGCACCGGCTCGACGAAGCCCAGCTCGCACATGTGATCGGCCTCGTCGAGCACGACGATGCGCACCTCGGAGAGGTCGAGCTTGCCCTGGTCGATGAGATCCTCGATGCGGCCGGGGGTGCCGATCACGATGTCGACGCCCTTCTTCAGGGCACCGACCTGCCGCGCCTGCGGGACGCCGCCGTAGATCTGCGTCGTGAACAGGCCGACGCTGCGGGCGATCGGCTGCACCGTGCGGTCGATCTGCAGGGCGAGCTCGCGGGTCGGGGCGAGGATGATCGCGCGCGGCTTGCGTCCGATCTGGCGGCGGGTGCCCTTCTGCGAGGTCAGGATGCTCTCCACCAGCGGGGCGCCGAAGGCGATCGTCTTGCCCGAGCCGGTGCGGCCGCGGCCGAGGACGTCGCGACCCGCCAGGATCGGCGGGATCGTCGCGGCCTGGATCGGGAACGGCTTCTCGGCCCCCATGTTCGTGAGGATCTCGGTGATGTTCGAGCCGAGGCCGAGGTCGGCGAAGGTCACGTCCGCGACCTCGCCGGCCTGCACGGCCTGGGCCTCGAGCCGCTCGTGCACGACGTCCTCCGCCTGCTCGCGGGCTGCGGATGCCGTGCCGGTCCAGTCGCTCCGGGTGGGACGGGTCTCGCGGGCGGGACGCGCCGGGCGGTCGTCGCGGTCGGTCCGGGCGCGGTCGGCGCGCACGGTCCGCGGGCGGTCGTCGCGATCGAAACCGGGACGGTCGGCTCGACGGTCGTCGCGGTCGAAACGGGGACGCTCGGTACGGTCGCCGCGGTCGAAGCGCTGTCGGTCGTCCCGCTCGAACCGCGGACGGTCGGTGCGGGCGCGATCGTCACGGTCGAAGCGCTGTCGGTCATCGCGCTCGAAGCGGGGACGCTCCGCACGATCCGCGCGCTCGAACCGCGGACGCTCCGTCCGCTCGAACCGCGGACGCTCCGCCCGGCGGTCGCCGCGGTCGAAGCGCTGTCGGTCGTCCCGCTCGAACCGCGGACGCTCCGCCCGGCGGTCGTCGCGCTCGAAGCGCGGGCGCTCGGCTCGATGGTGCGGCGCTTCGCGGCATCCGCCCTCGGCGCGGTTGCGGATGCCGCGGGCCTCGTCGCGGCCGGCCTTCTCCGGCGCGGTCCAGCGGCGCTTGGGCGCGCCGGACTCCGTGTCGGCGGGTCGGTAGCCGCGGTGCTTCGGGCTGATCAAGCCCGGTCGGCGGTCACCGCCGAACGGCCGCCGCTCGCCGGCATCCGCCCTCTCGTCACGGCCGCCGGGACGAGGGCCGGCATGGCGGTCGTGGAACGGGGTCTTCTTCGCGCCGTAGCGGGGGTCGAAGTTGCGCGCGGGGCGTCCGCCCTTGGGCTTGCTGTTCTTGGGCATGGTGTTTCCTGACTGTCTCTGACACGAGAACAGCATCCGTCCGCGCAGAGCGCGGACCGCGCGCACAGAGCTCAGCGCGCGGCGGACATACCCGGGCATCCGTCGGCCGGGGCCATTCATGTGATGGTTGATGAACCATCGGCCCCTGGACTCACAAACGGAGTGCGCACACTCGCAAACGAACCGCCCCTCGAGGGGGCGGATGTCCGAAGCCGACCCGATCAGTCTACCGCCCTGACCTGGGAGACCTCCGGGTCGTACGATGGCGACGTGACTTCCCCCACCGGCATCCAGATCCACCTCCGGCGCGGCGACGTGACCGCGCAGATCGCGCAGGTCGGCGCCTCGCTCCGCCACCTGACCGTGGGCGGCGTCACCATCGTGCCGCCCTACCCGGAGGACGAACCGACGCCGATGTGCTCCGGTGTCGTGCTCGTCCCCTGGCCGAACCGCATCCGCGACGGGGTGTGGCAGGACGGCGAGACCACGCGCGCCCTCGCCGTCAGCGAGCCGAAGTTCCGCAACGCCAGCCACGGACTGCTGCGGTTCACCGCGTACGAGATCGCCGAGCAGACGGATGCCGCGGTCACGCTCGCCGCTTCCGTGGTGCCGCAGACGGGGTACCCGTACCTCCTCGAGACGTCGGTGCGCTATGCGCTGACGGATGCCGGGCTCGAGGTCGAGCACCGTCTCACGAACCGTTCGGCCGAGGCCGCGCCGGTGGCCCTCGGGACGCACCCGTTCCTGACGATCGGCGACGTGGACCCGCGACAGCTGGTGCTGCGGATCCCCGCCGAGACGTACTTCGAGACCGACGAGCGGATGCTGCCGGTCGGCGAGTCCCCGGTCTCGAGCGGCACGGACCTGCGCGCAGGTGTCCGCATCGGCGATGTGCAGCTGGACACCGGGTTCGCGAACCTGCGGCGGGACGCGGACGGGCGCGTGCGTTCCACGCTCACCGCCCCGGACGGACGCGCGGTCACGCTGTGGCAGGGCGAGGGCTTCGACTTCGTGCAGGCGTTCACGACCGACCGGTACCCCGGCCAGCCCCTCGCGGTCGCGGTCGAGCCGATGACCGCGCCGGCCGAGGCCTTCAACTCCGGACGCGGGCTGCGCCGCCTCGCGCAGGACGAGACCTGGCGGCTGCACTGGGGCATCGAGTTCGCCTGACCGGCGGGGTCAGCCCACGTCGCGACCCGGGCCCGCCGCGGTGCGATCCGCGCGGCGGGCGGCGCGGCGCTCCTTCGCGCCCTCGACGAGGTTGTACAGCGTCGGCAGGACGATCAGGGTCAGCACGGTCGAGGACACCAGTCCGCCGATCACGACGATCGCGAGCGGCTGGGAGATGAAACCACCGTGTCCGGTGATCCCGAGCGCCATCGGCGTGAGCGCGAAGATCGTCGCGAGCGCGGTCATCAGGATCGGCCGCAGGCGCTTCTCACCCCCGGCCATCACCGCCTCGGGCGTGGAGAGCCCCTTCTCGCGATACTGGTTCACGAGGTCGACCAGCACGATCGCGTTCGTCACCACGATGCCGATCAGCATCAGCACGCCGATCAGCGACGCCACTCCCAGCGGCACGCCGGTCACGATCTGCAGCAGGATCGCCCCGGTCGCCGCGAACGGCACCGACACCAGCAGCAGCAGCGGCTGCCGCAGCGACTTGAAGGTCGCCACCATCACGACGTAGACGATGAGGATCGCCGCCAGCATCGCCAGCCCCAGCTGCGAGAACGACTCGGCCTGCTGTTCGGCGACGCCGCCGACGGTCGCGCGGGCGCCGTCGGGCAGGTCGACAGACGCGATCGCCGCGGTCACCGCCGCCGTGGCGACGGCGAGGTCGTCGGATGCCGGCGGCACGGTGATCGTGGCGGTGCGCCGCCCCTGCTCGGTCGAGATCGAGGTCGGCCCTTCGCGCTGCTCGACCACTGCGATCTCCGCCAGCCGCACCGGGCCGGCGACGGTCGGCACGAGGAGCTCGCGCAGCTCGTCCACGGTCGCCGGCGGCTCCGCCGCGACCAGGTAGACGGTCAGCGTGGTGTCGTCGATCTCGACCGTGCCGAGCTGCTGCGCTCGCATCGCGTTCGACACGATCGACCCCACGGCCACCTCGGACAGTCCGCGCTCCGCGGCGGCGGCGCGGTCCACGACCACCGCGATGTAGGGCAGCGACGCGGCGAGGTTGTCGGTGACGACGCCGACGCCCTCCCGCTCGCGGAGGTCGGCGACGAGGGCATCCGTCGCCTGGCGCAGCGCCTGCGCGTCGGGAGCCGTGACCGTCACCTCGATGTCGCTCGACCCGAACCCGCGCGACCCGCTCACGGTCACCTCCCCGACGCCGTCGAGCTCGTCGATGGACCGCTGCACCCGGGCGCGCAGCGCCTCCTGATCCTCGCCCTCCGCGGTCTGGATCGAGTAGGTCACGCCCGCGCCGCCGGAGAACGCGTCGCGCAGCGCCGAACCGCTCGAGCCGATCGACGCCTGGACGTGCTCGATGCCGTCCACCTCGGCCAGCGCGTCCTCCACCTTCGCGGCGGCATCCGACTTCGCCTGCAGGCTCGCGGACGGGCCGAGGTCCTGACTGACCGTCATCGTGTTCTGCCCCGAGTCGCTGAGGAAGTTGACCTTCATCAGCGGGGCGGCCGCCAGCGTCGCGCCCAGCACGAGCACCGCGAGCACGACCGTGATCGCCGAATGCCGCAGCGTCCAGCCGAGGATCGGGCGGTACAGCCGCTGCAGCGGCGTCGGCGGCGCCAGCGGGCTCTCCGGATCGATCCGGCGGCCGTCGGCGTCGCGCAGCGGCCTGCCCGGCCGCAGGAACCAGTACGCCAGCACCGGCACGATCGTGAGGGCCACCAGCAGGGATGCGGTCATCGCGATCGTCACGGTCATCGCGAACGGGCGGAACAGCTCGCCGACCATGTCGCCGACGAACACGATCGGCAGGAACACGGCCACCGTCGTGATGGTCGACGCCGTGATCGCCGCGGCCACCTCGCGCACCGCGAGACGGATGGCCTCGGCCTTGTCGGCGCCCTCGACGTAGTGGCGCTTGATGTTCTCGATCACGACGATCGAGTCGTCGACCACCCGCCCGATCGCGATCGTCAGCGCCCCGAGGGTGAGCACGTTGAGCGAGTACCCGAACGCCTGCAGCCCGATGAACGTGACCAGCACCGAGGTCGGGATCGAGATCGCGGTGACCAGGGTGGAGCGGATCGACAGCAGGAACACCAGGATCACGACCACCGCGAACGTGAGCCCGAGCAGCCCCTCGGTGGCCAGCGTCTCGATGGACTGCTGGATGTACGGGGCCTGATCGAAGACGACCGTGAACTCGGCATCCGGGAAGGCGTCGGCGAGCCCGTCGAGCGCGGCGAGCACGCCGCTCGACACGTCCACCGTGTTCGCCGCCGGCAGCTTCGTCACCGCGACCGACAGCGCGTCCTCCCCGTCCACGCGCGACAGCGAGGTGACCGGGTCGCTCGTCCGCGCCACCGTCGCGACGTCGCCGATCACGGCATCCGTCCCCACCAGGGGCAGGGCGGCGATCTCGCCGACGGAGGTGATCTTCGCGCCGGTCTGCACAGTGAGCGTGCGGTCGCCCTCGGTGATGTCGCCGCCGGGGAACAGCGTGCCGTTCTGCTGCAGCGCCTGCGCGATGGCCTGGGTGCTCGCGCCCGCGGCGGCGAGCCGTGCCGGATCGGGGGTGATCGTGATCCGCTGTCCGGTGCCGCCCACGATCTGCGCGGTGTTCACGCCGTCGACGTCCTCGAGGTCGGGGATGACGACGCTCTCCAGGTCGGCCTGCGCGGATTCGGCGTCGTCGAAGCCGGTCACCGCGATCTGGATCACCGGGAAGTCGTCGATGGAGACGCTGAGCACCTGCGGCGCGACATCCGCGGGCAGCTGCCGGGCGATCCGGTTGATCGCCTGCTGCATCTTCTGCTCGGCGGTGGCGAGGTCGGTGCCGTACGCGAACATCGCCTGCACGACCGACGCGTCGGTCGTGCTGGTGGCGCTGGTCGACTCCAGCCCGGGCACACCCTGGATCGCGGTCTCGATCGGGGTGGACACGTCGTTCTCGACCACCTCGGGCGAGGCGCCCGGGTAGTTCGTCATCACCACCAGCGCCGGCAGCTCGAGCGACGGGATGAGCTCCTGCTTCAGGTCGGTGAGCGCGAGTCCGCCGAAGACGGCGGCGACGATCGTGATCAGCGCGATCAGCGCGCGGTTGCGCAGGCTCAGGATGGCGAGTTTCGACACCGACGTCCCCCGTTCTGCACGTTGGTACCCTACCGCCTGATTCAGGGCCTGAGTGCCGCCCCCAGCGCGAGCCCCAGCGCCGCCGCGAGGACCCCCAGCAGCAGCATGCCGAGCGCGTTGACCACGGATGCCGGCCGCTCCCCGTCCCGCCACAGCGCGACCGTGTCGATCATCGCCGTGCTGAACGTCGTGTAGCCGCCGAGGAACCCGGTGCCGAGGACGAACGCGGACCCCGGCAGCGCCCCGGTGAGGACGCCGAGCAGGAGGGAGCCGGAGAGGTTGATCACGAACACGCCCCACGGGAACCGGGTGCCGGCGAGCCGGGCGACGCCGATGTCCACGACGTAGCGCGCGGCGGCGCCGAGACCGCCGGCCGCGGCCGCCAGCAGCAGGACGAGCGGGCTCACGGCGCATCTCCTGCCCGGCCCTGCCCGGCCCCGCCGCCGAGCCGCAGCCCGGCCGCCGCGGCCGCCAGGCCGAGCGCGACGCTGCCAACCGCGTACGAGACGGCGAGCAGGGGCGCCGAGGTCCACAGTTCGACCGTGCCGACGGCGAGCGCGCTGTACGTCGTGAAGCCGCCGAGCACGCCGGTGCCGAACAGGAGCCGCATCTCTTCCGCCGGCACCCGCGCGGTGACGACGCCGAGCAGCAGCGCGCCGAGGACGTTCGCGACGAGCACATCCCACGGGAGCGCACCGGCGGGCAGGGCGAGGCCGAGCAGCATCCGCGCGGCCGTCCCCAGCGTCCCGCCGACGGCGACGAGCAGGACGCGGAGCGGGGTCACGCGGCCACTCTAGCCGCCGGGGGCCGGGTCCCCGATCCGTCGTCCGGGGACGGGGCCCGTCTTCCGGGACGACCTCGGCGAGGCGTTCCGTAGACTCGGCGGTGGGGGCGACCCGCCGAGCCGAGCAGGAGGACGACCCGCGCGTGATCACGAGAAGGGCCTTCGGCTGGGCGCGTCTGCTCACGGCGGCCGTGTGCGTCGCGGCCCTCGTCCACCGGCTCCTCTGGGGCCTCGGATCGCAGTCGCTGGCGAGCCAGAACTTCTTCGCCTACCTGACCATCCAGTCGAACGTCGCCTTCGCCGCGCTCGCCGTCATCGCCGGGATCATCGCCCTGCACACCCCCGAGGATCCGCCGTGGCTCACCACGGCCCGGGCGATCGTGCTCAGCTGGACGATCACCGCCGGGCTCGCGTTCGCTCTGATCGTGTGGCAGGCGGGCATGCGCGGCATCCCGATCACGGTGCCCTGGTCGGACGTGGTGCTGCACTTCGTGCTGCCGGCGTGGACGGTCGTGGCGTGGATCCTCGGCCCGGGGCGGCGGGCGGCGTCATGGCGGATCGTGCCGTTCGTGCTGCTGTACCCGATCGGATGGGGGCTGTTCACGATCTGGCGGGGCACGCTGATCGGCTGGTACCCGTACTACTTCCTCGACCCGCGGCAGGTCTCCGGCATCGCGGAGCTCGCCGCGACCTGCGCCGTCGCGCTCGCGATCTTCGCGCTCGTCGCGACCGGCCTCGTGGTGCTCAGCCGGGTCTACCCGACGGTGCCCGCCGAGAACGGAGGCTGAGCGACCGCCCCTGTCGTTGAGCGAGGACGGCGCAGCCGACCGAGACGAAACGCACTGTGCGACCGCCCCTTCGGTCGTTGAGCGAGGACGGCGGAGCCGACCGAGACGAAACGCACTGTGCGACCGCCCCTTCGGTCGTTGAGCGAGGACGGCGCAGCCGACCGAGACGAAACGCACTCCCCCGGACCCGGCGTTTCGGCTCGTCAGGCGGGGTCCGGGGCGACGAAGGCGAGCGAGGCGCGCGCCGCATCCTCGGCCTCCCGGTCACCCAGGGCGGCGAAGCCGACGGCATCCGGCCCGCCCACGAGGCCGACGAGGATCGGCTCGCCGATCGCGATCTCCAGGTTGAGCCACGTGCGGATCGGCCCGTCCCCGCCGACGATGTGCCAGATGGCGGCACCGGCGTCCCAGAACGGCTCGTCGAAGCGCAGCCACACCGTCTCCACCGCGCCGGAGGCGAGCAGCGAGATCGCGCTGCGGTGCTCGAACGGCAGCTCCGGATCGAACTCGATGCCGTCCGTCTTCAGCACCCCGAGCGGCACGGTGACGATCACGCGGTCGAACGACTGCGACTCCCCCGTGCCCAGCCGCAGGCTGACGCCCTCCTCGTCGTGGACGATCCGCACCACCGGTGCGCCCAGCGCGACGTCCAGATCCTTCGCCGCCTCGGCGACCAGGGCGCCGACGTCGCCGTCCGCGCCGGTGAGCGCGGGGGCCAGGAAGGCGGGCGGATGCCGGGTGGACGCCCGCGAGGCATCCGCACCGGTCGTCGCCTCGAGCCAGGCGAGCGCCGCGACGAGCGCCGGATCCTGCAGGTCGGCGCCCACGGCGATCAGCGCGTCGGTGAGCGGGGAATCCGCGGGCTGCTGCTGCGCCTGCGCGATCGCGCCCTCGAGCACCGCGCCGTCCACCGGCGGGACGGGACCCTCCGCCGACCAGCCGGTCGCCGAGTCGAACGCGATCTCGCCGATCCCGAGGTCGAGCAGCCGGTCGCGCAGCGCGTCCGCCTGACCCTGCACCGTGAGCCAGGCGCCCAGCTGCACCGGCAGCGGCCAGTCGTCGTCGATCACCGAATGGATGCGGCCGCCGATCCGGTCCCGCGCCTCGAGCACGGTCACCCGGTGCCCGGCGTCGGCGAGCACGCGCCCGGCGACCGCTCCGGCGACCCCCGCACCCACGACCGCGATCCGCTCCTCGTCGCCGGCGACCTCGATAGCCGCCTCGGCGGCCCGGCGTCCGGAGTCCACGGCCCCGAGCACGGTGGCCGGGCGTCCGGCATCCGTCGCCTCCCCGGCGAAGAACAGGCGGTCGCCGACGGGCGCGGCGAGCGCTTCGCGGTGCTGAGGGTCGCCGCCGGCCGGGATGTAGCTCATCGACCCGCGCGCGTACGGGTCGGCCGACCAGCGGCTGCGCGCGAGACCGGCCGGCCGGGGGACGGCGCCGGGTGCCGGCGGGGGCGTCGGGCCCGGCGAGGACGTCCGGGTCGCGGTCGGCCGGGGGCTCGCCGACGGCGCCGGCTCCCCGGTGCACGACGCGAGCAGCACCGAGACGGCACCGACGCCGGCGCCGACGAGCAGAGTGCGGCGCGTGATGCTCATCGTGCTGCCAGACTAACCCCCGCCCGGCCCGAACGCGCGCCCCGGCCGTCCGGAACGGAAGCGACCGGCGTCAGCCGCCCGCCGCCTCGGGAGGAGAACGCGCGGAGGGGAGGAGCCTCAGCCCGGAAATCACCTCCCGAGCGTGAGAACTCCTCCCCTCCGTGTGTGCGTCAGCGGCCTACAGGTTGGCCTCCGCATAGATGCGGAGCGCGTCGCGGACGAACTCGGCGCCGGCCGTGCCGCCCTCGCTCGTGGCGTAGTTCGCCCCGAAGCGCGGGTCGGCGACGTACATCTCGCCGAGGCCGATCACGTAGCCCTTGACGTCGCCGCCCGGCGCCGCGGCGGGCGTGCCGCCGATGCCGGTGAGCCACTCGACGTGACGGCGGGCGAGCGCCTGCGCCTCGTCGGATGCCGGGTCGACGCCGCGCTCGGCGGCGGCGATCCAGTCGCGGCCGAGGTCGGAGGCGCGCTGCTGCCAGGCGGCGCGCTCCTCCTCGGTCATCCCGCGCCACCAGCGGTCGCCGTCGGCGTAGGCCTTCTTTCCCCAGCGCTCCTCCACCTCGTCCTTGTACTGGGTGTGGTCGAAGCCGTCGAACATGTTCTCTGCCATGAGGGGTCCCCCTCCTTTCAATGCGGTGATGGTGTTCTCGACGGAGGCGATCTGCCGGTTCAGCCGGTCCTGCTCCTGGCGCAGCCAGGACAGGTGCGCCTCGAGAGCGGATGCCTCGCTGCGCTCGCGGTCGATCACCTCGGCGATCTGCGGCAGCCCGAGTCCGAGCTCGCGCAGCAGCAGGATGCGCTGCAGGCGCACGAGCGCGGCCTCGTCGTAGTGCCGGTAGCCGTTGTAGGCGATCCGCGAGGGCTTGAGCAGCCCGATGTCGTCGTAGTGACGCAGCGTCCTGCTCGTGGTGCCCGCGATCCGGGCCACCTCCTGAATCGACCAGTCCATGGCATCCCTCCTCTCGTTCCGTTGATGCTCGTTCCGTCGCTGAGTCCACCGTAGAAGTTGACGCAACGTCAAGGTCAACTCCTCCCCCCGGGAAATCTCCGTGCGAATCCGGCCTCCGGTCGCTACGGTCGAACCGTGCCCGAAGACGTCACCCACCCGCTCGCCCTCGCACCGGTGATCGCTCCGCCCGCGACCGTCGACGGCTTCGTCGCCGAGTTCCTGCGCAACCTGAACTTCGATCGCGGTGTTGCCCTTTCCGCCTCGACGCCGAACGACCGCTACCTCGCTCTGGCGTACACCGTGCGCGACTACCTGATGTCGCGCTGGCTGGAGGACCAGCGGCACCAGATGCAGACCCAGGCGAAGGGCGTCTGCTACCTGTCCGCCGAGTACCTGCTCGGCCGTCAGCTCGACAACAACCTGCTCGCCAGCGGGCTCGCCGGGGTCGCCGCCGAGGCGATGTCGGCCTGCGGCCTCGACCTCGACGAGCTCCGCGAGCTCGAGATCGAGCCCGGCCTCGGCAACGGCGGCCTCGGTCGCCTGGCGGCATGCTTCGTCGACTCCCTGGCCACGCTCGGCGTGCCGAGCATCGGCTATGGCATCCGCTACGAGTACGGCATCTTCCGGCAGACCTTCGTGGACGGACAGCAGGTCGAGCAGCCCGACACCTGGCTCGATCTCGGATCGCCGTGGGAGTTCCCGCGGCCCGAGCACGCGCAGCTCGTCTCCTTCGGCGGGCGCACCGAGACCTACGACGACGCGGGCGTCACCCGCAGCCGGTGGATCCCGGCGTGGAGCGTGCGCGCCGTGCCGTACAACTACATGGTCCCCGGCTTCCAGAACGGCCGGGTGAACACGCTGCGGCTGTGGAGCGCGGAGGCGACGGATGCCTTCGACCTGCGCATCTTCAACTCCGGCGACTACGAGGAGGCGGTCCGGGCCCGCACCTTCGCCGAGAACATCTCCAAGGTGCTCTACCCGGAGGACTCCACCCCGCAGGGCAAGGAGCTGCGGCTGCAGCAGCAGTACTTCTTCGTCGCGGCATCCCTGCACGACTTCCTCGACCACATGCTCGCCGAGGGCTACGACCTGGAGGCCCTCCCCGAGCGGGTGATCTTCCAGCTCAACGACACGCATCCGGTCATCGCCGTGCCCGAGCTGATGCGCGTGCTGGTCGACGAGAAGGGCATGGCGTGGGATGCCGCGTGGCGGGTCACCCAGGGCTGCTTCGCGTACACCTGCCACACCCTGCTGCCGGAGGCCCTCGAGGTCTGGCCGGTCGAGCTGCTCGGGCGCCTGCTGCCCCGGCACCTCGAGATCATCTACCGGATCAACGAGGAGTTCCTCGACCGGGTGCGCGAGCGCTTCGGCGAGGACGAGCGCCGCATCCGGGACATGTCGATCATCGCCGAGTCGCCGGTGCGCGCGGTGCGGATGGCGCACCTGGCCACCGTCGCCGGCGCGCGCGTGAACGGCGTGGCCGAGCTGCACTCGCAGCTGCTGCGCGACACCGTGCTGCCGGATTTCGCCGCGTTCGCGCCCGAGAAGTTCACGAACGTCACCAACGGGGTCACCCCGCGCCGCTTCCTGCGCCTGGCGAATCCGGGGCTGTCCGAGCTCATCACGGCGGCGATCGGCGACGGCTGGATCACGGATCTGGAACGGCTGCGCGAGCTGGAGCCCTTCGCCGACGACGCGGACTTCCGCGCCGCGTTCGCCCGTGTCAAGCACGACAACAAGCGCCGTCTGCGCGACGTGCTGCAGGCCAGGGACGGGTTCGAGGTGGGCGACGGGCATCTGCTCGACGTGATGGTGAAGCGCCTGCACGAGTACAAGCGGCAGCTGCTGAAGGTGCTGCACGTGGTCAGCGCGTACGAGGGTGTCGTGTCGGGCCGCGTCCCAGCATCCGCCCTCACGCCGCGGACCGTGATCTTCGGCGCGAAAGCCGCGCCGGGGTACGCGATGGCGAAGCGCATCATCCACCTCATCAACGCGGTGGGCGCGGTGGTGAACGCCGACGAGCGCCTCGAGGGGCGATTGCGGATGCTGTTCCCGCCGAACTACAACGTCACCCTCGCTGAGCGCGTGATCCCGGCGGCCGACCTGTCCGAGCAGATCTCCCTCGCCGGCAAGGAGGCCTCCGGCACCGGGAACATGAAGTTCGCGCTCAACGGCGCCCTCACGATCGGGACGGACGACGGCGCGAACGTGGAGATCCGCGAGCTCGTCGGCGACGAGAACTTCTTCCTGTTCGGGATGCGGGAGCCGCAGGTCGCCGAGCTGGCCCGCCGCGGCTACCGCCCGCGCGACTTCTACGAGAGCGACGAGGGTCTGCGCCGCGCGATCGACCTGATCGCCTCGGGTGCGTTCTCGGGCGGCGACGCGGCGGTGTTCGCGCCGGTGGTCGCGAACCTGCTCGACGAGGACCGGTTCATGGTGCTCGCGGACTACGGCTCCTACATCGCCGCGCAGGAGCGGGTGGATGCCGCATACGCCGACCCGGATGCCTGGACCCGCTCGGCGATCCTGAACGTCGCCCGGTGTGGCTTCTTCTCGTCCGACCGTTCGATCCGCGACTACATCGACCGCATCTGGCACACCCCGCCGCTCGGCTGAGACCCCTCCCTGACGGCACCCACCCTTCCCGGCACATTGTGTCGCGTCGTGCCCTTCCCGCCACATTGTGTCACGTCGTGCGGGTTCGATGGTGGCTCACCCGCACGACGTGACACAAAGTGACGGAACTCGAGGGTTGACAAGGTCGAGATATATCGTGTTACGCTCGGTGCAACGCGATATATCTCGTTATCGCGGAACAGGAGAGAGCAGACATGACCGAGAAGTGGCTCATCGCCCCGGGCGAGGAACGCGTCATCGACATCGCCGCCGCGTCGCGCCTGAAGGTCGGGCTCGTCGGCGGGCAGGTCGACATCGTCGCGCACGACGAACCCGGCATCCGCATCGAGGTGCGCGGCGTCACCATCAAGGACCTCCGCGTCGAGTCCGACGGCAGCCAGGTCGAGATCGACCACCCGCAGCTGGGCTGGGACAACTTCCTGGAGGTGTTCCGCAACTTCGGCTCCGGCGGCCCGCGTGCCGAGGTGAGCGTCGCAGTGCCCCGCGGCATCGCCCTCACCCTCGGCGTCGTCAGCGCCGGGGCGCTGGTCTCCGGCATCCGCAACGACGTCCGGCTGAACACCGTCTCGGGCGAGATCATCGCCGACACCCTCGCCGGCGACCTCACCGTCAACTCCGTCTCCGGGGACGTGCAGATCCGCGGGCTGGTCGGCTCGATCAACGCCAACAGCGTCTCCGGCGACGTGGCGGTGACCGGCTCGCTGCGCAAGGCGACCATCGACACGGTCTCCGGGGCGATCCTCGTGGACGCCATGGGCGACGTGAACACCATCAACCTCAACGCCGTGTCCGGCGCGAGCACGATCCGGCTGGACGAGAGCCTCGCCGCCAACTACGTGCTGCGCTCGCTCAGCGGCAAGATGCTCGTGGACGGCGTGGAGCGCTCCAGCGGAGGCCCCAGCTCGTACAGCGGGCAGACCGGCGAGCTCGCCGGCAGCTTCGTGGATGTCCGGGCCAACTCGGTCTCCGGCGCCATCACCGTGCTGCGCCGGCCGCAGACCTCGGTCGCCGACGACGCGGAGTGGGAATCATGAGCCCCGCGGTGTTCTCGCACGGCGACCTGCGCCTGTACCTGCTGTCGCTCCTCGCCGAGTCGCCGCAGCACGGGTACGGCATCATCCAGGCGCTCTCCGACCGCACCGGCGGCACGTACACGCCGAGCGCCGGCACCATCTACCCCCGGCTGGCGAAGCTGGAGGAGGAGGGCCTGGTCACGAAGACCATCGAAGGCCGCACCACGATCTATGCGATCACGGATGCCGGCCGCGCCGAGCTCGAGGCGCGCCGCGGCGATCTCGCCGGGATCGAGGAGGGCCTCGCCGACTCGGTCCGCCTGATCGCGAACGAGGTGCGCCAGAGCGTGCAGGAGGCGATGAAAAGCCTGCGGGCCGATCTCGCCGCGGCGGCGCACGAGGAGAAGCGGTCGGCGTCGCGGGCGCGCGCGGCATCCGTGCGCGACGAGGCCGTCGAGAGCCGGGAGAACCTGCACCGGGCGGATGCATCGATCAACGCCTTCCGGGCGCGCGTGCGCGCGGACCTGCGCACGCACGTCGCCCGCGGCGGGAGGCTCCCGACGTCGGTCGTCAGCGCCCTCGAGGACGCGATGGATGCCGCCGCCCGCGCGGTCACGGAAGCGCTGGCGGATCCGGGTCGCTGACGCGTTTCGACTCGCTCCGCTCGCTCCACGACCGGGCACCCGCTCACCGGTCGCCTCGATCCGCTCGCTCCACGACCGGGCACCCGCTCACCGGTCGCCTCGATCCGCTCGCTCGACGACCGGGCACCGGCTCACCGGTCGTTGAGCGAGCACGCCGAAGGCGAGCGAGACGAAACGCCTATTCGGGCCAGAACCGCCTATTCGGGCCAGATCTCCTTCTGGTCGTCCGGCACCAGGTCGTGCTGCGGCACGACGAGGATCGACCGGTGCTGACGGTGCGCGAGCCGCGCGGCGACCGATCCGGTGAAGAACTCGCGGATCGACTCGCCGATCCCGCGCTTGCGGGTGCCGATCACGATGAGCTGGGCGTCGAGCTTGTTCGCGAGCTGCTTGATCGCCAGGGCGGGGTCCCCGACGAGCTGCCGGGCCGTCCAGGTGAGGCCGCTGTCGCGCAGCTTCGCCTCCGCGGCCTTCTGCACCTCTTCGAACTCGGCCACGCCCGCCTCGATGTTCAGGTCGATGGGCGCCGAGTGCACGTAGCCGTCCGGGTCCTCGTAGGTGACGAAGCGCGTGACGTCGACGTGGACGACGACGAGCGGCGCCCCGAGGAGTCGGGCGTAGCGGACCGCCTCGTCGAGCACGTGCTCGGGCTGGCCGGGCTGGACGCCGACGATGACGGCCTTCTGCAGGGCGGCGTTCTGGGCCGCTTCTTCGGATGCTGTGGGTGCGGAATCTGTCATGGCGATCGTTCCCTTCACCGGGCTGGAGGACGGCTTCGGCCTCTGGCGTGCGTGGTATCCTGAATGCTACTCTTACCGGCCGCGAGCCGGTGCCATGAATAAGCATCGGGCCCCGCACAGCCCGCTGCTGAACTCGTAAGGGGGTCTCGCGCATGGGGCGTGGCCGTCAGAAGGCGAAGCACACAAAGATCGCTCGCGAACTCAAGGCGTACAGTCCTGAGGTGAACTACGCGGCGCTCGAGCGAGAGCTCGCGCACCCGAGCACCGAGGACGACCCGTACGTCGACCGCTGGGCCGACGAGTACGCCGACGAGGACGAGGACGAGCTCGAACGAGCCTGATCCCGTTCCCGAGGCGGACGACACGGGCCGGCATTCGCCGACCGCACAACCGCACAACCGCACAACACAGCAAGGAGCCGCCGGGTCACCGCCCGGCGGCTCCTTCGCGTCGGGTCACGCCCAGCGGATGGACGAGGCCCGGTTCCGCCACGACCCCATGTCGCTGCTGTAGCTGTAGTACCCGTAGTAGGCGCCGCTGAAGCTGGTGTGCTCCCAGACCCGGGTGGCGCAGCCGTTGTAGCTCCGGAACGAGTCGATGTCGTCGTTCCAGCCGATGCTGCCCAGGTTGGAGAAGCTGTACGAGTAGCCGGCGCTGCACGGGTTGCTCGCGGTCGCGGTGTAGGAGCGCCCGCCGTACCCCGGGTACGAGTAGATCGTCCCGAGCGCGTAGCTGGCGGCCGCGCTGACGGATTCGTCGCGTTCGCGGAGGATCAGTGCGCCACGCTCTGGCGCGTCGGCATCCTCGCCGAGGGCGACGCCGCCTCCGCTGCACCCGGCGGAGGGCACGACGTGCCGACGCTGTTCACGTGCGTCCTCGCGGACGGACGCCTGGGCGTCTTCCCGGTCGAGGGCGCCGCGACCTGCGACCGACTCGGACTGCGCGAGCCCTGACCGCGGTCCTCACCACGGCCCGTGGCGGCGCTCCCACTCGTCCTCGACGGTTCCGCGGCGGCCGGCCATCATGCCCGCCGGGATGGCGCCGAGGAGCAGGGCGACGATCACCAGCAGCGGCACAGCCCATCCGCCGGTCGCCTCGTGCAGCACGCCGACGAGCACCGGGAAGATCGCGGCCACCGTGTATCCGACGCTCTGCACCAGGCTGCTCAGCAGCACCGCGCTCTCGGCGGTGCGCGAACGGATGCTGATGAGCACGAGGCTCAGCGGGAAGAGCAGACCGGCCAGGCCGTAGAGCACCACCCAGAGCCAGAGCAGGGCCGGCGTCGGAGCGATCAGCAGGCCGACGAGCCCGCCGGCGCCGCCGAGCGCGCCGAGCAGGAACAGCGGCCGTGTGGCCTGGAACCGCACCACGAGCACCGGGACGAGCATGGATGCCGGAAGCCCGATGAGCGCGAACAGCGACAGCAGCAGGCCGGCGGTGGCGGCACTCACCCCGGAGACGTCGATGAGGATCGCGGGCAGCCAGGCGAAGGCGACGTAGGCCATCGTCGCCGAGGTGCCGAACGTGACCGCGAGGGCCCACACCAGTGGGAGGCGCAGCAGCCGGGCGAACAGCCAGCGGTTCTCGGGTGAGGTGGCGATCGGGCCGGTGGCGGTGACGTCGGAGCGCGGATGCGCCGGCGTCTCGTCCTCGCCGGCCGGGCGCGCGCCCGGCGACGCCGGAGCGACGACGGACTCGGCCGACGACGACGCGGCCGCGCCGCCGCGCTGCTGCACGAGCATGACGAGCCAGGGGATCACCCCCGCCACCGCGAAGACCGCCCAGAGCGCGAGCGAGACGCGCCAGCCCGCGGCATCCGCCACCGGCACCGCGACCAGCGGCGGCACGAACGTGGAGACCGCCATCGCCGTCGTGTACAGCGTCATCATCACGCCGATGCGGTCCGGGAAATGCGCCTTGACCAGCGGAGGCAGCAGGATGTTGCCCATCCCGACGCCGGCGAACACGAGAGCCGTGGCCAGCAGCAGCGTCGTCGCGTCACCGGCGAGGCCTCGCAGCAGCAGACCCGCGGTGATGGCGGTGAGGGCGACGATCGTCAGTCGCTCCAGGCCGAGCCAGCGCTCCAGGATCGGCGTCAGCAGGCCGAAGACGGCGAAGCACACCGGCGGCAGCGTGCCGATCACGCCGACCACGGCGGAGGGCAGCGGGAAATCCGCCGCGATGTGGTCGATCACCGGCGACAGCGAGGCGACCGCTGAGCGCAGCGAGAATGCACAGAGCAGGATGCCGAGGACCGCGAGCGCCCGCCCGCGCCAGAGCGGTCGGCCCGTCGACGAGCTCGGGGGCCGACCCCCGCTTATGACGACTGCGACCTCTCCACCCAGTCCAGGTATTCGTCGGTCACGGTGCCCGTGACGTACCGGCCGTCGAAGCAGCTCATGTCCAGGTCGGTGAGCGAGGAGCCCTCGATGATCGCGGCCTTGAGGTCCTCCACCTCCTGGTAGACGATCCGGTCGCAGCCGAGCTCCTCCGCGATCTCGGGGATGGTCCTCCCGTGGGCGACCAGCTCGTGACGCGAGGGCATGTTGATGCCGTAGACGTGCGGATGCCGCACCGGCGGCGCCGCGGACGCGAAGATGACCGACGTGGCCCCGGCATCCCGCGCCATCTGGATGATCTGCTTGCTCGTCGTGCCGCGCACGATCGAGTCGTCGATGAGGAGCACGTTCTTGCCGCGGAACTCCGACGACATCGCGTTCAGCTTCTGCCGCACGCTCTTCTTGCGCACCGCCTGCCCGGGCATGATGAAGGTCCGGCCCACGTAGCGGTTCTTGTAGAAGCCCTCGCGGTACTCCTTGCCGAGCTTGCGTGCGACCTCCATCGCCGACGGGCGCGACGAGTCCGGGATCGGCATGACCACGTCGATCTCGTCCAGCGGCACGTGCTTGGCGATGGTGTCGGCGAGCCGCTCCCCCATCCGCAGCCGGGACTCGTACACCGAGACGCCGTTCATCACCGAGTCGGGTCGCGCGAGGTACACGTACTCGAACGCGCACGGGGTCAGCTGCGTCTCCTCGGCGCACTGGCGGGTGAACAGCTCGCCGTCGTTCGTGATGAACACGGCCTCGCCCGCCTCGACCTCGCGCACGATCTCGTAGTCGCCGTTCTCCAGCACCAGCGACTCGCTGCTGACCACCCACTCGTCATGCAGGGGCGTCGCGGGGGACGCGGAGCCCGTCGAAGCGTCGGCGCCTCCGGCGTCCACGGGCGTCGCCTTGCGGCGCCCGAGGATCATCGGACGGATGCCGAAGGGGTCGCGGAACGCGAGCAGGCCGTAGCCGGCGATGATCGAGATCACCGCGTAGGCGCCCTCGATGCGCTTGTGCGTGCGGGAGACCGCCTCGAAGATGCGCTCCGGGTCGAGATCGACGGTGGAGGTGGTGGCCTGCAGCTCGTTCGCGAGCACGTTCAGCAGCAGCTCGGTGTCGCTGGACGAGTTCAAGTGCCGGCGGTCGCGCCGCTCCATGTCGGCGGTGAGCTCACGCGTATTGGTGAGGTTGCCGTTGTGCACGAGCACGATGCCGTAGGGCGCGTTCACGTAGAACGGCTGCATCTCCTCCTCGCTGGAGGCGGTGCCCTTGGTGGCGTAGCGGACGTGCCCGAGGCCCACGCTCCCGAGCAGCGACCGCATGTCGCGGGTGCGGAAGGCCTCGCGCACCATGCCGCTGGCCTTCGCCATGTGCATCACGCCGTTGCGTTCGGCGGTCGCGATGCCGGTGGCGTCCTGGCCGCGGTGCTGCAGCAGCAGGAGCGCGTCGTAGATGTCCTGGTTGACCGGGCCGTTCCCGACCATTCCGACGATGCCGCACATGGAGTGTTATGTCATCCGTTCTTTCACTGGCCGCGGGCGCTGTCCGGGTACGCGCCCACCAGGCGCACCGCGCCGCCGTCGACGCCCTTGGCGCCCTCTTCGAAATCCCCGTCGGGCCGCGCTCCGGTGTGCACCGTGGCCACCTGCCACGCCGGGATGCCCTCCGCCTGGGTCGCCGCGATCGCGGCATCCTTCCGGTCCTCGGCGACCACGGCGAGGAAGCCGATGCCGAGGTTCCAGGTGCCCTCGGTCTGCTCGAGGGGCGTGCCGGAGACGTCGGCGAGCACGCGGAAGACCGCGCTCGGCGACCAGGTCGACCGGTCCACCTCCGCCCAGCTGCCGCGGGGCAGCACGCGGGCGAGGTTCGCGGCGATGCCGCCGCCGGTGACGTGGCTGAGGGAGTGCACGCCGCCGGGCACCGCGTCCAGCAGACGCAGCAGCGGCGTCGTGTACAGGCGGGTGGGCTCGAGCAGGGCCTCGCCCCACGTGGTGCCGAAGTCGGGGGCGTTGTCGCCGTAGGAGATCCCCGCGTTCGCCACGATGTGGCGCACGAGCGAGTAGCCGTTGGAGTGCAGGCCGCTGGAGGCCAGGGCGATGACGGCGTCGCCGTCCTGCACGCGGTCGGCGCCGAGCACGGCATCCGCCTCGACCACGCCGGTCGCCGCACCGGCGACGTCGTAGTCGCGCGGGCCGAGCAGGCCGGGGTGCTCGGCGGTCTCCCCGCCGACGAGCGCGGTGCCGGTGGCCGCGCACGCGTCGGCGATGCCGCGGACGATGTCGGCGATGCGCTCGGGCACCACCTTGCCGCACGCGATGTAGTCGGTCATGAACAGCGGCTTCGCGCCGACCACGACGATGTCGTCGACGACCATGCCGACCAGGTCCTGCCCGATCGTGTCGTGCTTGTCGATCGCCTGCGCGATCGCGACCTTGGTGCCGACGCCGTCGGTGCTGGTCGCCAGCAGCGGGCGGGCGTAGCCGCGCAGGGCGCTGGCATCGAAGAGGCCGGCGAAGCCGCCGACGCCGCCGAGCACCTCGGGCCCGTGCGTCGCCCGCACGGAGGTCTTCATCAGTTCGACGGCGAGGTCGCCGGCAGCCGTGTCGACGCCGGCCGCGGCGTACGGGTTGGTGGGGGATTCTGCCACCAGACAAGACTACCGGGCGTGTCCGCGACCCGGCGCCGCGCCGGCGGATGCCCCGGCACCCCCGACCGACCTACGATGGGGCCATGGTCGACAAGCCGCAGTGGCTGATCCGCGAGGACGCGAGCACGCCGGTGCTGGTCGCGCTCGCTCTGCGCCAGCTGCTCGGCGTCCGCGCCCCGGACGACCTGCCGGCCCTGCGCGGCCTGGAGGTGCGCGCACCGGACGCGGCGGAGGCGAACCCGGCTGTGGAGCGGCAGTGGCGCGACTTCTGGGACATGACCGTGGAGCCGCGCGCGCACCGCTCCGATGTGCCGCTCGAGCTGGTGGACGGCTTCGACACGCTCGTCGCCCTGCCGGCGACCGGGGCCGAGGAGCTCCGCGAGGCGATCGTCCCGCACGCGGAGACCGCGCTGCGGTACGCGCACGACGCGCGCCGCCGGTACGTGGACTCGGTGAGCTCCGCCGGCGACGCGTACCGCGCCTACGCCAGCGCGATCGCCGAGTTCGAGCGGGAGGTGGGCCGGCGCGCTCACTCCTTCGAGCTGAACGTGCAGGTGCTGCCGTTCACCCAGCGCGGCATCTGGTGGATCGGCGCGCTCACGGTCGCCGTCACCGACACGCTCCGGCGCGACGTGGTCGCGTTCGACGTGGCGATCCGCCCTGTGATCGGCGAGCTGGCCTGACGGCGCGGGCTCGTGGCGGCGAGGCTCAGTCGGCGTCGGTGACGCGCTCGTGGTCGACGCGCACCACGCGGGCATGCTTGCGCGAGGCGCGGTCGAGCATCAGCGCGACGATCCCGCCCGCGGCGATGCCGATCGGCACGGTCCACAGCAGCGCGAACCCGAACACCTGGCCCGGCGGGTAGACGACGTCGAGCGCCTGGGACGGCTCGTAGCTGCCGACCGCGGTGAGGATCGCCGCGGTGATGATCCCGAGCACGACGCCCAGTCCGATGAACACGCCGTAGCGCGGGACGGGACGGATCCGCGCCTCGACGGTCTCGTGGGTTGCGTTGCGGGCCATGCCTCCATTGTCCCACGACCCGCGCGCGGTGTCCCGGGTCGGTCGGGGGGCCGCGCCCCGGCCCGGGCCGGGGCCGGCTAGGGCCGGAGGGGCAGCAGGTCGGACAGATCGGCACGGATGCCGGATGCCCGCACGCGGCCTGCGGCGACGGCATCCGCCCACTGCTCGGCGCCGGTGGCGAGGGCGATCCAGGTCGCGGCATCCGTCTCGACCACGTTCGGCGGCGTGCCGCGCGTGTGCCGCGGACCCTGCACCACCTGCACCGCACCGAAGGGCGGCACGCGCACCTCGACGCTGTTGCCCGGCGCCTTCTCGTCGAGCAGCTGCAGCAGGTAGCGCACCGCGGTGGCGGTGTCGTTCCGCGCAACGGTGCCGGCGGCCACGGCGGCGAGCGCGGCACGGCCCTGTGCGACGTCGATCCTGCGGGCGGGCATGGCATCCAGGGTACTTTCCGTGCTGTGTCCTCGGCGCGGCGAAGCGACGTAGGCTCGACAACGATGAGCCCTGCAGCCGAGACGCTCCGCGGAGCGCGCGCCGAACTGGCCGCCGCGGCCGGGCGCGCGGAAGACCTGCCGTCGCGCTTCGCCCCCGTCGTCGGGCCTTCCCGCCCGGCGGCGGTGCTGATGCTGTTCGGCCGCCTGGACAGCATCCCGGCCGGCACCGATGAGAGCACGGTCGCGGCCGACCTCGACGTACTGCTGCAGCGACGCTCGGCGACCCTGTCCTCGCACGCCGGCCAGGTCTCGTTCCCCGGCGGACGCCGCGACCCGCAGGATGCGGATGCCGTCGCGACGGCGCTCCGCGAGGCGCGGGAGGAGACCGGCCTCGATCCCGCCGGAGTGGAGGTGCTCGGCGTCCTCCCCGACCTGCCGGTCATGCCCAGCCGCTACATCGTCACCCCGGTCCTCGCCTGGTGGCGCTCCCCCTCCCGGGTCGCCGCGGTCGATCACGCCGAGACGGTGGACGTGTTCCGGGTGCCCGTCGCGCAGCTGCTCGAGCCCGCCAACCGCTTCACGTCCACGGTGCACCGCGTCGGGCGCACCTTCCGCGGGCCCGCGTTCGATATCGACGGCACGATCGTGTGGGGCTTCACGGCGATGGTCCTGGACGGCCTCTTCGACGCGGCCGGGTGGACCCTCCCGTGGGACCGTTCGGTGGAGCGCCCCCTCGAGCCGTGATCCCGCGTGGTCATCGACGGGAGCGGTGACCGCCCTGCTCGGTAGGCTGGCGGCATGAAGATCCTGGTCCTCGGTTCCGGCGCGCGCGAGCACGCGATCATCCTGTCGCTGCGGTCGGAGCACACCGCGCACGAGATCTTCGCGGCCCCCGGCAACGCCGGCATCGCCCAGGATGCGACGCTCGTCGACGTCGACCCGCTCGACGGCGCCGCTGTCGAGGCCTTCGCGAACGAGCACGCCATCGACCTCGTCGTCATCGGCCCGGAGGCGCCGCTCGTCGCCGGCGTCGCGGACGTGCTGCGCGAGCACGGCATCCCCGTCTTCGGACCCGGCCGGGCCGCGGCGCAGCTGGAGGGCTCGAAGGCGTTCGCCAAGCGGATCATGGAGGCGGCGGGCGTCCCCACCGGCCGGGCCGTGCGCGCGGCATCCGTCGCCGAGGTCGAGGCGGCCTTCGACGAGCTCGGCGCCCCCCACGTGGTGAAGGCCGACGGCCTCGCCGCCGGCAAGGGGGTCATCGTCACCTCCGACCGCGCCGAGGCGCTCGCCCACGCCGAGCACTACCTGCCGTCGGGCCCGGTGCTCGTGGAGGAGTTCCTCTCCGGCCCGGAGGTGTCGCTGTTCTTCCTCAGCGACGGCGACACCGTGCGCGCGCTCAGCCCCGCGCAGGACTTCAAGCGCGCCCATGACGGTGACGAGGGCCCGAACACCGGCGGCATGGGGGCGTACTCGCCGCTGCCGTGGCTCGCCGAGCAGTTCGGCGGGGAGGACGAGTTCGTGGCGCACGTCACCGAGCGGATCGCGCTGCCGGTGATCCGGCAGCTGGACGCCGAGGGCACGCCCTTCATCGGGCTGCTCTACGCCGGCCTCATCCTCACGCCGGCCGGGGTGCGGGTGATCGAGTTCAACGCCCGGTTCGGCGACCCGGAGACGCAGGTCGTGCTGCCCCGGCTGCGCACGCCGCTGTCGGAGCTGCTGCTGGCGGCGGCATCCGGCACTCTCGAGGCCCAGCCGCAGCCCGAGTTCTCCGACGACGTCGCGATCACGGTCGTGCTCGCGAGCGAGGGCTACCCGGAGGCGCCGCAGACCGGCCGGCTCATCGAGGGCCTCGAGGAGGCGGCATCCGTCGAGGGCGTGCGCATCGTGCACGCCGCGACCGGCGGGCCGGATGCTCCCGGCGGCGCCCTGGTCGCGACCGGCGGCCGCGTGCTGAACGTCGTGGCGACGGGTTCGGACTTCGCGGATGCCCGGGACCGGGCGTACCGGGCGATCGAGCGGATCCGCCTGGACGGCGCTCACTTCCGCCGCGACATCGCCGCCCGCGTCGCCCGCTGATCAGCCCCGGCGTCCCGGCACCGGCGTGTCGTTGCTGGGACGGATGCGGGTCAGAGCGCGATCCAGTAGCGGCGGAGCGCCGGATGCCCGGCATCCGCGGCGTCGATGACGTCCTCGAGCAGGCCGCCGGCGCCCTCGATGGTGCGCGCGGAGCCGACGTTGTCGTCGTCGCAGGTGAGCATGACGCGGTCGTGCCCGGCGGCGCGGGCCCGGTCGAGCACGAGCCTGAGGGCGGTGCGGGCGATGCCCTCGCGGCGGCGCGACGGCCGCACCGAGTAGCCGATGTGCCCGCCGACGCGGCGCAGATGGTCGTTGAGCTCACGGCGGAACGCGATGAAGCCGACCACGCGGCCGTCGTCCGTGATCCAGTAGTGGTCGCACGGGACGTGGCCCTCGGGCAGGTCGGCGCCCGGACGGCTGTACAGCGCAGCCTTCGCGATGAACGCCTCGCAGCTGAGCCGGTCCGGGCGCACTCCGCGGTCGAGACCGGCGCCGTCGATGTGCACGTCGCCGAACTCGGCGACCGTCTCCGCCCAGGAGTCGAAGAGGTCGAGGGAGGGGGATGCCAGCGCGATCGTCATCCGCTCAGTCAAGCACGGGTGCCGCCGGTGTCCTGACGGTACCGCCCGAGGAACAGCGACGCGATCAGCGCCAGGGCCAGCACCGCGGCCGGCAGCAGCATCGCCTGGGCCATGCCGGCGGAGAAGCCCTGCGCCACGGCATCCGGCAGCGTCCCGCCCCCGAAACCGGTGGGCGCCTCGGCCAGGCCGGGAAGGTTGGCCTCCAGCCGGTCCTGCATGAACGCGGCGATCGCGGCGGAGCCGACCACCGAGCCGATCGTGCGCGTGGTGTTGTAGATGCCCGCGCCGGCGCCGGCCTGCCGCGGCGGCAGCTGCCGGGTCGCGGTCGTGGCCAGCGGGCCCCACATGCCGGCGTTGCCGACGCCGAGCAGTGCGGACGGGAGCAGGAACATCCAGACCGGCGTGCCCGGGTTCATCAACGCCGCGTTCCAGAGCACGCCGCCGGCGACGCACAGCAGCCCGGGGATGAGGATGAGCCGCGGGTCGATCCGGTCGAGCAGCTTGCCCGCCAGCGGCGCGAGCCCGCCGGAGATCACCGCCATCGGGATCATCAGCAGCGCCGCCTGGGTGGGCGTGAGGCCGCGTGCCAGCTGCAGGAAGAACATGAACGGCAGCGACATGCCGGTGACAGTGAAGCCGACCGCGGCGATCGCCACGTTCGCGCCGGAGAAGTTGCGGTCGCGGAACAGCTCCAGCGGCACCAGCGGCTCGCTGCGGGTCACCGCCTGCTGCGCCACGAACACCGCGAGCACGACGACCCCGGCGATGATGAGCCCCCACACCGAGATCGGGCCGGCGATCACGCCCCAGTCGTACTTCTCGCCCTCCTGCAGCCCGAACACGATGAGGAACAGCGCCACGGCGCTGAGCACCACGCCGACGACGTCGAACCGGTGCGCGTGGGTCTCCAGCCTGGGCACGAACAGCCACGCGAGCACGAACCCGGCGATCCCGACCGGCAGGTTGACGAAGAAGATCCACTCCCAGCCGAGGGCGTCCACGAGGAAGCCGCCGAGCAGCGGCCCCACCAGCGTCGCGACGCCCGCGGTCGCGCCCCACAGCCCCATCGCCGCGCCGCGGCGCTGCGCGGGGAAGGTGCGGGTGATCACCGCCATCGTCTGCGGCGTCATGAACGCCGCGCCCAGCCCCTGCACCGCCCGCGCCGCGATCAGCCCCTCGAGCGTCGTCGACAGACCGCACCAGAGGGACGCCGCGGTGAAGACGGCGAGGCCGATGAGGTAGATGTTCTTCGGCCCGAACCGGTCGCCGAGCCGCCCGGTGATCAGCAGCGGCACCGCATAGGCGAGCAGGTAGGCGCTGGTGACCCAGACGACGTTGTCGAGGTTGTTGGTGTCCGGGTCGAGCGCGGCCTTGATGGCGGGGTTCGCCACCGACACGATGGTCGTGTCCACGAGGATCATGAAGAACCCGATGACGAGCGCCCACAGCGCCGGCCACGGGCTCCGGACGGTCGTCTCGGATGCCGCGGGAGAAGTCACCCGGCCACGGTACACCCGGCATCCGACGACGCCCGCGGACGCCGAGCCCCGCGGACGCCGAGCCCGTCGGACGCCGAGCCCGTCGGACGCTGGGCCCGTCGAAGCGTCCGGCCCCCGGCGATGCGATGATGTGGGGGTGAGCACTCCCTCCGAGAACCCCGCACCGAGCATCCCCGGCTGGCGGCACATCTACTCCGGCAAGGTCCGCGACCTCTACGCGTCGGAGGATCCCGGCGACACCCGCATCCTCGTGGTGGCGTCCGACCGGGTGAGCGCGTTCGACCACGTGCTCTCCCCCGGCATCCCGGAGAAGGGGGCGCTGCTGACCCGGCTCAGCCGGTGGTGGTTCGACCGCCTCTCCGACGTCCCGAACCACCTCGCCGACGGCGAGCCGCCCGCATCCGTCGCCGACCGCGCGATGCTCGCGCAGTCGCTGGAGATGCTGCCGATCGAATGCGTGGTGCGCGGATACCTCACCGGGTCCGGGTGGGCCGAGTATCGGGCATCCGGCACCGTCTGCGGCATCCCCCTGCCGGCCGGACTGGAGAACGGCGACCGCCTGCCCGAGCCGCTGTTCACCCCCGCATACAAGGCCCCGATGGGGGAGCACGACGAGAACATCACGTACGAGCGAGCCGCCGAGCTGGTCGGGCCCGAGCGCGCGGCCGAGCTGCAGGAGGCGTCGCTGTCGATCTACCGTCGCGCGGCGGAGATCGCCGAGGCGAAGGGGCTGATCCTCGCCGACACCAAGTTCGAGTTCGGTCTCGACGCCGACGGCACCCTGCGCCTGGCGGACGAGGTGCTCACCAGCGACTCGTCACGGTACTGGGATGCCGAGGCGTGGCGCACCGGCGCCACCCCCGAGGAGCGGATGGCGAGCTTCGACAAGCAGATCGTGCGCGACTGGCTGGCCTCGCACTGGGACAGGCAGGGCGAGCCGCCGGCGCTGCCGGACGAGATCGTGGAGCGCACCGCCGACCGGTACCGGGAGCTGATCGACCGGCTCACCGCCTGACGGCATCCGCCACGCGGCGGCATCCGCCCGGCATCCGCCCGGCATCACGCACGCCGAACCACGCGCTTCACGCGGAACCACGCAATACGGGCGAAACGGGCGGTTCCGCGTGAAGTCCGTGGTTCCGGGCGGGGGTGCGGATGCCCGGGGCCGTGGTTCCGGGCGGGGGTGCGGATGCCCGGGGCGCGGGCGATAGGGTTTTCCACGGTCCAGAACCCCACCCCGGAGGAGCCCCCATGCCGTTGTGGCAGATCCATGGCGACGGCCGCACCGTCGCGCCCGGCCAGGTCGTCAAGCCCGAGGAGCGGCTGAGCTGGCCGGCGACGATCGCGATCGGCGCCCAGCATGTCGTGGCCATGTTCGGCGCGACCTTCCTGGTGCCGATCCTCACCGGATTCCCGGTGTCGACGACCCTGCTCTTCTCGGGTCTCGGGACGCTGCTGTTCCTGCTGCTCACCCGCAACCGGCTGCCCAGCTACCTCGGCTCGTCGTTCGCGTTCATCGCGCCGATCACGGCGCTGAACGCCGGGCAGGCGCTGGAGACGGGCGAGCAGATCGCCCAGGCGCTCGTCGGGGTGGCCGCGGCCGGCATCCTGCTCGCGGCGATCGGCTTCCTGGTGCAGGCGGTCGGCACCGGCTGGATCGACCGGCTGATGCCCCCGGTGGTGGCCGGCTCGATCGTGGCGCTGATCGGGTTCAACCTGGCGCCCGCCGCGTGGAACAACTTCAAGGCGCAGCCCGAGCTCGCCACCGTCACGCTCGTGGCGGTGGTCCTGTTCAGCGTGCTGTTCCGCGGGTTCCTCGGCCGCATCTCGATCTTCCTCGGCGTCGTGGTCGGCTACCTCGTCGCCGTCGCCACCGGGCAGGTCGACTTCTCCGCCGTCGGGGATGCCGCGTGGATCGGGTTCCCCGACTTCCATCTCGCCGCCGTCGCCGACCCCGCGGCGTGGGCGCTGGTGCCGATGTTCCTGCCCGTCGTGCTGGTGCTCATCGCCGAGAACGTGGGACACGTGCGCGGCGTGGCGACGATGACGGAGGACCCCTCGATCAACCGCCGCACCGGCCGCGCCCTCGTCGCCGACGGCCTGGCGACCACGATCGCGGGCGGCTTCGGCGGATCGGGCACCACCACCTACGGCGAGAACATCGGCGTGATGGCCGCGACCCGGGTGTACTCGACGGCGGCGTACTGGGTGGCCGGCATCGTCGCGATCCTGCTCGCGTTCTCGCCCAAGATCGGCGTCATCTTCAACACCATCCCCGCCGGCGTGCTCGGCGGGGTGACCACCGCGCTCTACGGGCTCATCGGCGTGATCGGCATCAAGATCTGGGTGGACAACCGGGTCGATTTCTCCCGCCCGGTGAACCAGTACACCGTGGCGGTGTCGTTCGTCATCGCGATCGCCGGGTTCGCGATGGGCTGGGGAGCGTTCCAGCTCGGCGCGATCGTCCTCGGCACGGTCGCCGCGCTGCTGATCTACCACCTGGGCAACGCGATCGCCCGGTGGCGCAGGACCGGCGCCGACGACGGCGGCCCGATCCCCGCGGTCGGCCCGCTCGGCGGCGACCCCGAGTAGCGCACCCTCTCTACGGCCACACACCCTCCCCCTACGGCCACAATGTGTCCCGTCCTGCGGGTTCGCGGTGCGACCACCCGCAGAACGGGACACAATGTGGCGCGAGTCAGGGGAAATCGCTCAGCGCCGGATGATGCGCTGCTCGATCGCTGCGGCGACCGCCCCGGCCCTGGTGTCGACGCCGAGCTTGGCGTAGATGTGCGAGAGGTGCGACTTGACCGTCGCCTCCGACACGAACAGCGCCTTCGCCAGCTCGCGGTTGCCCAGCCCCTCCGCCAGCAGCTCGAGCACCTCCACCTCGCGCTCGGTCATCCGCGGCTCCGGCGACGCGGCGCGCCGCATCAGCACGCCCGCCACGGAGGGGGCGAGTGCCGGCTCCCCCTTCGCCACCGCACGGATGCCGGCGAAGAGCTGCTCCGGCGGGGCATCCTTCAGCAGGTAGCCGGCGGCCCCAGCATCCAGGGCCCGCAGGATGTCGGACTCGCTGTCGTACGTGGTCAGCACGAGCACCGCAGGGGCGGGGTCGAGCTCGCGCAGCCGCGCGGTCGCCGCGATGCCGCCCACGCCGTCGCCGAGGCTCAGGTCCATCAGGACGACATCCGGATGCCGCTCGGCCACCACCCGCACGGCCTCGAGCGGAGGCCTCCCCGACCACCTCGAGGTCGTCGCTCGACTCGATCAGCGCGCGCACCCCGGCGCGCACCACCGGGTGGTCGTCCACGAGCACCAGCCGCAGCGTCATCCGGCCTCCCTCCCCCGCGCCGGGAACACGGCCGACAGCGTCGTCCCCTCCCCCGGCGCGTTCTCGATCTCCAGCGTGCCGCCGACGGCGGCGATGCGCTCCGCGATGCCGTCCAGCCCGCGGCCGCGGCCCTGCGCGCGGCGCTGCGCAGCGGCCTGTCGCATCGCCGGCTCGCGGGCGTCGAATCCGATCCCGTCGTCGCGGACGTCCAGCCGCAGCTCCTCCGGCTGAGCGGTCAGGCTGACCACGGCGCGGTGCGCGCGCGTGCTCGGCGACGTTCGCGAGGGCGCCGCGGGCGGTGCGGATGATCGCGGATGCCACCGGCAGCGGCACATCGGCCGGCGCCCCGTGGCTGCGGAACTCGACCGGAAGGCCCTGCTGCGCGGCATCCGCCACCACCTTCTGCAGAGCTGCGGGCAGCGACCCGGCGGTGCCGTCGAGCTCGCCCGGGGCGAGATCGCGCACCATGCGGATGCCGGCATCCGACGTCTTCGTGAACGACGTGATCATCGGCCCGGACGGCGCCGCCTACTTCACCGACTCGAACGACCCCCGCATCTACCGCGTCGCGCAGACCGACGGCGCGTGGACGGCGACGGTGTGGGCGGATGCCGCCGGCACGATCACCCGCCAGCAGGGCTTCAACCTCGGCGGCATCGAGGTGGCGACCGACGGCAGCGCGTTCATCGTCGCGCAGGGGAACGTCGGCAAGCTGTGGCGGTTCGGCATGGACGGCAGCATCGCCGAGATCCCGACCGGCGGGGCGAACCTCGTCAATGCCGACGGGCTCGTGCTGCAGGGGACGACGCTCACGGTCGTCCGCAACTTCTCCCGTGTGATCACCGAGCTGCGGGTCGCGGCCGACGGGTCAGGCGCGAGCCTCATCGCGGAGACCCCGAGCTCCCCGACGCGGGTGCTCACCACCGCCGCCGAGCTGCGCGGCGAGATCCTCTACGTCGACAGCGAGTTCGGCCCGAACCCGCCGGTGCCGCCGTACGAGGTCGTCACGAACCCGTTCAGCTGAGGCGGCGGCGTCGCCGTCGGGGTCGCCCGCGCGCGTCGCGCCTCCAGGACAGGACGTCTCGCCGGGACAGGAGGAGCCGCCACGGATCGTCCTGCACCCGCGAGACTTCCTGTGCCGGGGAGCAGGCGGATGCCGGGGAGAGGGCGGATGCCGGTGCGGGTGGCCGTCGGGACGGCATGGCGGTCAGACGATCCGGGCGATCACGGCATCCGGGGCGACGGTGGCGCCGACCTCGACGGCGTGCGCGAGGACACCGGAGCGGTGGGCGGTGACCGGGGTCTCCATCTTCATGGCGTCCAGCACCGCCACCGCGTCGCCCTCGGCGACCTCGGCCCCGTCCTCGACGAGCCAGCGCACCAGGGTGCCCGGGGCGGGCGCGCGCAACGCGGCCGGGTCGGATGCCGACGCCCGCCCGGCATCCGACGACGAGGCATCCGCACCTCCCGCACCGAACGCACCAAGCCCGCCCGCACCGAACGCGCCGGCAGCGGCACCCGCCGCGAACCCCCGCAGCAGGCTCACCGGCAGCCCGAGCGTCACCCGCCGGCCGTCGATCTCGACCGGGAACCGCTGCAGGCGCTGCTCGTCCTCCGGCGCCGGGCGCAGCTGCGGCTCGAGCCGCGGCAGCAGGGCGCTCTCGATCCACTGCGTGTGCACCGCGAAGCCGGTGGTCGAGAACTCGGGCTGCGCGATCGCGAGCCGGTCGAACGGGACGACCGTCGCCGGGCCGTCGATCCGCAGCTCGCGCAGCGCGCGGCGAGCGCGCACCAGGGCGGCGTCGCGCGAGTCGGCGTGCACGATCAGCTTGGCGATCATCGAGTCGAACGCCGGCTGCACGGCATCCCCCGCCTCCACGCCGCTGTCCCACCGCACCCCGGGGCCGCCGGGCACGCGCAGGTCGTCCACGCGGCCGGGGCTCGGCAGGAAGCCGCGGCCCGGATCCTCGGCGTTGATCCGGAACTCGAACGCATGCCCCCGCGGCTTGGGCGTCGCGGTGAGCGAGACCCCCTCGCCGAAGGCGATGCGGAACTGCTCCCGCACGAGGTCGACGCCGGTCACCTCCTCGGTCACCGGATGCTCGACCTGCAGCCGCGTGTTCACCTCGAGGAACGAGATCGTGCCGTCCGCGGCGAGCAGGAACTCGACCGTGCCGGCGCCGCGGTAGTGCACCTCGGCGCAGATGCGACGGGCCGCGTCGTGGAGGCGCTGGCGCTGGTCGGGCGTGAGCCCCGGCGCCGGCGCCTCCTCGATGAGCTTCTGGTTGCGGCGCTGCATCGAGCAGTCCCGGTCGCCGACGACGATCACATCGCCGTGGCCGTCGCCGAGCACCTGCACCTCGATGTGCCGTGGGCTCTCCAGGAACCGCTCCACGAAGCACTCGCCGCGCCCGAAGGCGGCGACGGCCTCGCGGGTGGCCGCGTCGAAGGCATCCGCCACCTCGGCCCGGTCGCGGACAACCTTCAGGCCGCGGCCGCCGCCGCCGTACGCGGCCTTGATCGCGATCGGGAGGCCGTGCTCCTCGGCGAACGCGACCGCCTCGGCGGGGCCTGCCAACGGACGGTCGGTGCCGGCGGCGAGCGGCGCCCCCACGCGCTCGGCGATGCGCCGCGCGGTCATCTTGTCGCCGAGGGCGTCGATGCTCTCCGGGGTGGGGCCGATCCAGACCAGCCCGGCGTCCTCGACCGCGCGGGCGAACGCGGCGCTCTCGGACAGGAACCCGTAGCCCGGATGCACCGCGTGGGCGCCGCTGCGCTGCGCGGCGTCGAGGAGCGCCGTGATGGACAGGTACGTGTCGGCGGCCGTCGTGCCGCCCAGGCCATGGGCCTCGTCGGCGAGACGCACGTGCAGGGCATCCGCGTCCTGGTCGGCGTACACCGCGACCGACGCGTACCCCGCCTCGGCGCATGCGCGGATGATGCGCACGGCGATCTCGCCCCGGTTGGCGATCAGGATCTTCGTCATGTCAGGCCTCTCCGGTGATGCGGAAGCGGATGCGGGCGCCGGGCGGCAGCTGCCCGGCCAGATCGAGGCAGCGGTCGGTGACCGCGCCGATGATCGGATACCCGCCGGTGAGCGGGTGGTCGGGGAGGAACAGCACGGGCTGCCCGTCCGGAGGCACCTGGATGGCACCGGTGACCGCCCCCTCACTGGGCAGCTCGCCGGTGATCGCCCGCTCCAGCGGCGTCTCGCCGTGCAGGCGGATGCCGACGCGATCGGAGCGCGGCGTCACCTCCCAGTCCTGCCCGGTCAGCGCGGCGAGCGCCGCTTCGGTGAACCAGCCGTCGCGCGGCCCGAGCGTGATCTCCAGTTCGACGGTGTCACCGGATGCCGGCAGGGGACGCGGCAGCGGAAGCGGATCGACCGCGTGCGGGGCCGTGCGCGGGTCACCCGTCGCGACGACGTCGCCGGCACGCAGCGGCGCGGGCCCGAGACCGGCGAGCGTGTCGGCGGAGACGCTGCCGAGGGCCGCCGGGGCGCGGATGCCGCCGCGCACGCCGATCACGTAGCGCAGCCCGCGCGACGGATGCCCGAGCAGCAGCTCGTCGCCGTCGGCGACGGCGAACGGCTCGCCCTGACGGATGCCGCGGGCGAGGCCGTCACGGTCGGTGAGGGTGAGGTCGCCGAGCGCCCCGGTCACCGCGGCGACGCCTTCGCCGTGGAAGCGCAGCAGCGCGCCGCCGACGCTCTCCAGCACGGCGGCGTCGGGGCGGTTGCCTACCGCGCGGTTCGCGTCGCGCAACGCGGTGCGGTCGGCGGCCCCGGCCGCGGAGACGCCGAGCGCCGCATGACCCGGGCGACCGAGGTCCTGCACCAGCAGCTGCAGCGAGCTCCGGACGACCTCGACCGAGCCCTCCCCGGAGGGTTCGGACGCTGAGCCCGTCGAAGCGTGCTCCGTGGAGCGGGGCTCTGACGGACGGCGCGTTTCGTCTCGCTCGCCTTCGGCGTGCTCGCTCAACGACCGGGAGGGCGCGTGCTCCGTGGAGCGGGGGCCTGACGGACGGCGCGTTTCGTCTCGCTCGCCTTCGGCGTGCTCGCTCAACGACCGGGAAGGGGCGGCGTGCTCGCTCAACGACCGGGAGGTGGGGCGGGCGGATTCGAAGCGGACGGCGGTGCCGGGGGCGAGGAGGGCGGGCGGGTCACGGTCGATGTCCCACATCCGGGCGTCCGTGCGCCCGATGAGCTGCCATCCGCCGGGACTCTCCCTCGGGTACACGCCGGTGAAGTGCCCGGCGAGCGCGACCGCCCCGGCCGGCACCCGCGTGCGCGGTGACGGCCGCCGCGGCACGTCGAACAGCGGATCGTCCCCGACGAGGTACCCGAATCCGGGCGCGAACCCGGCGAACGCCACCCGCCACTGCGCCGCGAGATGCCGGGCGATCAGCTCGTCGACGCTCACGCCGAGCAGCGCGGCGACGTCCGCGAGGTCCTCGCCGTCGTAGGTCACCGGGATGGTCACCTCCCGCGTGTGCGGCGCGTGCGCGGCATCCGTGCTCGTCGATGCCAGCTCGGCCGCGAGCTCCCGCGCGGAGACGCGCAGCGGGTCGAACCGCACGAGCACCGTGCGCGCGCCGGGGATGAGCTCCTCCACGCCCCGCACGCCCGCCCAGGCGAGGTTCAGCCGCATGGCCTCATCGAGGTCGGCGGCTTCGACGAGGAGGGCGCGGTCGGAGGCGGTGAGGATGCGCATCAGACCACGTACTCCGCATCCGGCACGTCGGTGACGAACATGTACCCCGGTGCGTGCGTGACCGCGAACGGCGGCTTCGACGCCATGATCGCCGCCTGCGGGGTGACGCCGCAGGCCCAGAAGACCGGAACCTCGCCCTCGCGCACCTCCGGCGGGTCGCCGAAGTCCGGTCGCGACAGGTCGGCGATGCCGAGGGAAGCCGGGTCGCCGATGTGCACCGGGGCGCCGTGCACGGCGGGCGTGCGGCCCGAGATCCGCACCGCATCCGCGACCCGCCCCGCCGGGATCGGCCGCATCGACACCACCATCTCCCCGCGGAGCCTTCCGGCCGGCGCGCACGGCACGGTGGTGCGGTACATCGGCACGTTGCGGGCGAGCTCCTGGTGCCGGATCGGGATGCCCGCCTCGGCGAGGCCGGCCTCGAAGGTGAAGCTGCATCCGATCAGGAACGCGACGAGGTCCGGATGCTCCGCCCAGGCGTCCCGCGCGTCCGTCTGCTCGGAGACGAGCTCGCCGTCGCGCCAGATGCGGTAGCGGCCGATATCGGTGCGGATGTCGCTGCCGGGCGCGAGCGCGGACGCGACCTGGCCCTGCTCGATGACCTCGAGCACAGGGCACGGCTTCGGGTTGCGCTGCGCGAACAGCAGGGTCTCGAACGCCCAGTCCGCGGGCACGGCGATCAGGTTCGCCTGGGTGAGCCCGGGGGCGACGCCGCTGGTCGGCTCGGCGACGCCCTGCCGGTACGCGGCGCGGGCGGCGCGGGCGGCGGCCAGCTGCTCGGGTGTGGCGCGGACGGGCACGTCAGACTCCCGCGAACGGCGCGATGGTCACGCCGGCATCCTGCAGCATCCGCTTCGTCTCCGCCGCCATCGCGACCGAGCCGGGACTGTCGCCGTGCACGCAGATCGACTGCGCCTGGACGCGCACATCGGTGCCGTCGATCGCGCGGATCACGCCCTCCTGCGCCAGTCGCACCATCCGCTCGGCGACCGCGGCCGGATCGTGCAGCACCGCGCCTTCCTGAGCGCGGGAGACGAGCTGCCCGTCCGGCTGGTAGGCGCGGTCGGCGAACGCCTCTGCGGCCACCGTCAGACCGGCCCGCTCGGCGATGTCGAGGACGACGCCGCCCGCGAGGCCGAGCAGCACCAGACCGGGGTCGACGGCGCGGATGGCGGTGACGACGTCCTTCGCCTGCCGCTCGTCCCGCGCGATCGTGTTGTACAGCGCACCATGCGGCTTGACGTACGCGACGGTGCCGCCGACCGCCGTGGCGAGGGCGGCGATCGCACCGAGCTGGTACTCGACGTGGGCCTGCAGGGTCGCCGAGTCCACATCCATCGGGGTGCGGCCGAAGTTCTCGTAGTCGCGGTAGCCCGGGTGTGCGCCGATCACCACGCCGCGGGCGACGGCGGCGGCCAGCGTGGCGCGGATGCCCTCGGGGCTGCCGGCGTGGAACCCGCACGACACGTTCGCACTGGTGACGATCTCGAGCATGCTCTCGTCGTCGCTGACGATCCGGTCGGGGACGTTCTCGCCCAGGTCCGAGTTGAGGTCGATGGATGCCATGTCACGCTCATCCGTTCGTGATGCTGTCACGCGCCGACGCCGAGGAAGGCGAAGATCTGCGTGAACGAGGCGAAGCCCATGTACCAGGTCAGGGCGGTGATCAGGGTGCCCGCGATCAGCAGCCACAGCGGGTACTTCCGCGCCCCGAGCAGGTCGCGGCGGAACCAGCCGATGTACATGAACACGGTGAGCCCGAAGGGAAGGATGAGTCCGTTGAATCCGCCGACGAACACGAGGATCGCCGCCGGCGCGGTGCCGACCGAGACGTACACGATGAGCGAGACGACGATGAAGATCACCGTCGCCCACTGCAGCGACCAGCCGCCGAGGAACCGCTTGTGGAACGTGGAGAGGAAGGTCGCCGAGGTGTACGCCGCGCCGATGACCGAGCTGATCGCGGCAGCCCAGAAGATGGCGCCGAAGATGCGGATGCCGGTCTCGCCGAGCACGGCGCCGAACGCCTGCCCGGCCGGGTTCGCGGCCTGTCCGGAGAGGTCGAGCGTGACGCCGGAGGCGACCACGCCGAGGATCGCCAGGAACAGCACGTAGCGCATGATGCCGGTGACGAAGATGCCGTTCGCGGCGGCGCGCATGACCGGTCCGGCGTGCTCCGGTCCGACGTGGCCGGAGGCGAGGTACCGGTGCGCGCCCGAGTAGGTGATGTACCCGCCGACCGTGCCGCCGACGATCGTCGTGATGGTGGCGAAGTTCAGCTCGTCCGGCACGAACGTCTGCCGGATCGCCTCGCCGACCGGCGGCTGCGCGATGAACGCCACCAGCAGGGTCATCCCGATCATGCCGATGCCGAGGATGATGAGCACGACGTCCATCACCGGCCCGGCCTTCTTGACCAGGAAGATGACGATCGCCAGGGCGGCGGTGAGCAGCCCGCCGAGCTTGGTGTCGATGCCGAGCAGCGCGTTCAGGCCGAGCCCGCCGCCGGCGATGTTGCCGATGTTGAACGCCAGCCCGCCGATGATGACGAGCACGGCGATGACGTGGCCGGAGAACGGGATGGCGCTGTTGGCGAGCTCGCCGGCGCGCTTGCCCGAGGAGGTGATCATCCGCCAGATGTTCAGCTGCACGGCGATGTCGATGATCACCGAGACGAGGATCGCGAACGCGAAGGCGGCGCCGAGGGTGGCGGTGAAGGTGGCGGTCTGGGTGATGAAGCCGGGGCCGATGGCGGAGGTCGCCATGAGGAAGATCGCACCGATCACGGCGCTGCGGCCGGCGCGCTTCTTCGCGGCGGCCAGCCGGGCCTGGTCTTCGGCGGTGACGGCAGCGGGGGTCTGCTCGGACATGAGGTGTCCCATCGTCGTTGGTGGGTGTCGGATGCACCGAGTGTAGAACATCTTCGGTCGAATTGTTCAACAATCTTCGGATGCCTGCGGCGAGCCGGTATCGTCGCGGGCATGGACGACGTGGCACAGCTGAGCGATCTCGCGCGCGCCCGCGGTCTGCGGGTGGCGGTGGCGGAGTCGCTGAGCTCGGGCAAGCTCGCCAGCGCCGTCGACGCGGGCGAAGGGGCATCCGACTGGTTCGCCGGCGGGATCGTGGCCTATTTCACCGAGGTCAAGGAGCGCGTCCTCGGGCTCGCGCCGGGGACGGACCCGTGCTCCGCGGAGTGCGCCGAGCAGCTGGCGTCCGGCGCGCGCGCGCTCTTCGACGCCGACCTCTGCGTCTCGACCACCGGCGTCGGCGGGCCGGGCCCCGAGGGCGGGCATCCGCCGGGCACCGTGTACCTCGGCTGGGCGACGAGGACGGATGCCGGGCACCGTCATCTCGCTCTCGACGGCGATCCGGCTCAGGTGCTCGACGACACGGTCGCCGCGGCCGTGCGGCTGCTCGCGTTCCACGCCCGGGGCTCGGAGTGATCCACCAGGCCGTGCTGGCCGATGTGCTGCGGCAGCGGATCATCGACGGCGACTTCGCGCCGGGGTCGCGGCTGTCGGAGTCGGCCCTGGCGGAGCAGTTCGAGGTGTCCCGGAACACGCTGCGCGAGGCGTTCCGGGTGCTGGCGGAGCAGGGCCTCGTCGAGCACGTCCCGCATCGCGGGGTGTCGGTCGCGTCGCCGACGATCGCCGACGTGGTGGACATCTACCGCGCCCGGCGCGTGATCGAGTGCACGGCGCTGCGGCAGGCGGAGCCGGAGCATCCGGCCGTGCAGCTCATGCGCGACGCCCTGGCGGATGCCGAGGCGCACCTGCCCAGCGAGGAGTGGCGGCGGGTGGGCAGCGCGAACATGGCCTTCCACGACGCGATCGTCGCGCTCGCGGACAGCCCTCGGCTGGCCCGCGCGTACCGCAACGTCGCCGCCGAGCTGCGGCTGGCGTTCCTGGAGATCGACGAGCCGCGGGCGCTGCACGAGCCGTTCGTCCGGAGGAACCGCGCTGTGCTCACGGCGCTGCTCGAACAGGGTCCGGAGGCCGCCGCCGAGGAGCTCGAACGCTACCTGATCGCCTCCGAGCGGACCGTCCTCGGCGCGTTCGCCCGGATGGGCAAGCACTGACCCGGGCACCCTCCGGTCGTTGAGCGAGCACCGCCGCAGGCGGAGCGAGACGAAACGCACTGGCACGATAGAGCGTTTCGTCTCGGTCGGCTCCGCCGTCCTCGCTCAGCGGTTCCCTCCGGTCGTTGAGCGAGCACCGCCGCAGGCGGAGCGAGACGAAACGCACCGACTCGGATGGAGCGTTTCGTCTCGGTCGCGCTTCGCGCGTCCTCGCTCAACGACCGGGAGGGGCTCAACGACTGGGGAGGGCGCGGGCGGCGATGATGCGCTGGTATTCGCGGCCGGAGTCCTTCACGATCCGCTCCTGCGTGTCGTAGTCGACCCGCACGATGCCGAACCGCTTCTGGTAGCCCCACGCCCATTCGTAGTTGTCCAGCAGCGACCAGGCGAAGTATCCGCGCACGTCCACGCCCTGCTCGATCGCGTCCAGCGTGGCGGCGAGGTGGTCACGCAGGAAGGCCGTGCGCTCGGCATCCGGAACCCGCCCGTCCTCCACCACGTCGTCGTAGGCGGCGCCGTTCTCGGTGACGTACAGCGGCACCGCACCGGCGTACTCGTCGGCGACGCGGCGCAGCAGCCGGGTCAGGCCCTCCGGCTGCACCTCCCAGCCCATGCCGGTGCGCGGCAGACCCCGCTCCACCCAGTGGATGCCCTCGTGCGACGGGAACGGCGACGCGGTCTCGCGCTGCTGCCCCTCAGCCTCGTGCGGGTTGCCCTCGGCGTCGCCCTGCGGATGCCCGGAGAGCAGCTCCCCGTGGTAGTAGTTGATGCCCAGCGCGTCGAGCGGGGTGGAGATCGCCTCGAGATCCCCGGGCTGCACGGCGTCCTGCCAGCGCAGCACGGCCTCGGAGTCGACCTTGCGCAGATCGCGCACGACGTCGTCGGGGTAGGCGCCGCGGAAGATCGGGGCGAGGAACCAGCGGTTGAACTGACCGTCGATGCGGCGGGCGGCGTCCAGGTCGGCGGGGTCCTGCGGGTCGGCAGGATCGGCGACGGTGAGGTTCAGCGTGATGCCGAGGTCGAGTTCGGGCGCCCGCTCGCGCAGCGCCTCGACCGTGCGGCCGTGTGCGAGCAGCAGGTGGTGGGCGGCGAGCAGGCCGTCGGCGACGTCGACGCGGCCCGGCGCGTGCACGCCCGCGGTGTAGGACAGGAACGACGAGCACCACGGTTCGTTCAGCGTGGTCCAGTGCTGCACGCGGTCGCCGAGCGCGTCGTGCACGGAAAGGGCGTACTCCGTGAACCGGTCGACCGTGTCGCGGCTGGTCCAGCCGCCGCGCTCCTCGAGCGCCTGCGGCATGTCCCAGTGGTACAGCGTGAGCCACGGCACGATACCGGCCTCGAGCAGGCCGTCGACGAGGCGCTGGTAGAAGTCGACACCCTTCGGGTTCACCGGGCCCCCGTCGGGTCGCACCCGCGACCACGAGGTCGAGAACCGGTACACCTGCAGGCCCAGCTCGGACATCAGCGCGATGTCCTCGCGGTAGCGGTGGTAGTGGTCGCAGGCGACGTCGCCGCTGTCGCCGTTCACGACGGCGCCGGGCACGCGGGCGAACGCATCCCAGATGGATGCGGTGCGGCCGTCTTCGAACGCCGCGCCCTCGATCTGGTAGGCGGCCGTGGCCGCACCGAACAGGAAGTCCTCGGGGAAGGATCGAGTCATGGGGGCCATGTTCTCATCCGGACCCCCGGTGCGCACCGGTCGTCTTCCTCGGTCTGCGGCGCGCCGGCGCCCTCGGGTAGCCTTGCCGGGTGCATCCCGAACTCGCCCGTGCGGAGACCCTGATCCGCTCGATCCCCGATCACCCCGAGCCGGGCATCCTGTTCCGCGACATCACGCCGCTGCTGGCGGATGCCGCGGCGCTGCGCGCCACAATCGACGCCCTGATCGCGCCGTTCGCCGGCGGGTTCGATGTCGTGGCCGGGATCGAGGCGCGCGGGTTCCTCCTCGCCGGGGCCGCCGCGATGGCGGCCGGCGTGGGCCTGGTGCCGATCCGCAAGGCCGGCAAGCTGCCGCGTCCTGCGGCATCCGTCGACTACGCCCTGGAGTACGGCACCGCGACGATCGAGATGCACGACGACCTGCCCGCCGGGTCGCGGGTGCTGCTGATCGACGACGTGCTCGCCACCGGCGGCACGCTCGCCGCGGGACGGCACCTCCTCGAGCGGCTCGGGCACACGGCCGCCGGGGTGGCGGTGCTGTTCGAGATCGACGGCCTCGGCGGCCGAGACGCGGTGGGCGAGCTGCACACGGTGTTCCACTCGGCCTGAGCCGGCCGACGCCGACGGACCCTTCACCCGTCGCCGTCGGTCGCCCGGATCGCGACCGCGGTGTGCGCCATCTGATTCATCGCCACGAGGACCCGGTTCTGCGCGGCCGCGGCGACGAGCAGGTTGCGGGCGACCTCGTCGAGTGTGCCCTCGGGGTGGATCGAGTCGATGTCGTCGACGGCGATCGGCTCCAGCATCCGCGCGTACCGCACGAGATCCTCATCGGTGTACGCGTAGCCGACCCGCGCCGACCCCTCCAGCGCCACCGCGAGGGCGCGGGCTGCGGCGCTGTCGGCCCCGCCCCAGCCGACCCGTTCGGCGACCGTGCGGATCTGCTCCGCGAATGTCGGGTCCGCGTCACCGACCGCGAGCCCGGTCGCGAGCAGCTGGCAGTTCTCCATCACCTCGAGCGGACTGACCGCCGGGTCGTCGATGAGCGCGGTAAGGGCACGGATGCGGTCGATCGAAGCGTCGAACTCGGCCCGCAGCGTCTGGATGAGCGCGACCCTGTGCAGATGCTTCCGGCCGTATACCGCCGTCGTCTGGTTGCGCAGCTCGCCGGGCGGGAGGATGCCCTCCCGCATCCAGAACTTCAGGCTCGCGATGCTCGCTCCCGTGACGCGGGACAGGTCGCTCAATCTCACGGCCGCTCCTTCGCGTGGGGCATCGGATAGCGGATCTGCTCGCCGCTATCCAGGATGCACAGGTTGGATAGCGCCCGTATCTTATCGAGCATGGACCTGCACACCGCCCTCATCGTCGTCCACGCCGTGGCCGCGTCGTTCGTCATCCTCGTCGGGCCCGTGAACATCCTTCGCCGCCGCAAGGACGCCGCGCACCGTCTGCTCGGACGCACCTTCGCGCTCATGCTCTACCTGGTGTGCGTCTCGGGGATGTTCATCTACTCGGCCGGGTTCTCGGTCTTCCACGCGTTAGCGATCTTCACCTTCATCACGACGACGCTCGGCATCCTCGCGATCCGCCGCGGCAACGTGATCGCGCACCGCGCCAACATGATCGGCTCCTGGGCGGGGACGGTGACCGCCGGCGTCTTCGCGGCGACGATCCCGGGGCGGGCCATCCCCGCCCTCGCCGTCGACGAGCCCGCCCTGTTCTGGGCGATCGTCGCCAGCATCATCGTCGCCGCGATGGCCTGGATCGCGATCGTGCTGTCGCCCGCCTCGCGCCGCCGCCTGGATCGTGCCCGCCGTCAGCGCGGCGGCGGCGCAGCGGTCGAGGGCGGGGCATCCCCGCGCTCGATCGCCGCCCGCACCGACATCGCAGCGTGAGCCAGATGGCTGATGGCCAACAGCTGCTGGGCGCGGGCGCGCACCGCGATCAGCATCCGCCGGGCGACGACATCTGCTGAGCCGTCGGGACCGAGCGCGGCAATGTGCCGGTGGGCGAGCGGCTCGAGGGCATC
This sequence comes from Microbacterium neungamense, assembly GCF_024971095.1. NCBI lineage: Bacteria > Bacillati > Actinomycetota > Actinomycetes > Micrococcales > Microbacteriaceae > Microbacterium > Microbacterium neungamense. The sequence goes on along the minus strand of NZ_CP069717.1, from coordinate 166,283 downwards.
CGCGTACTCCATCAGCTGCTCCACGCTGTAGTCCAGCCCGACGGCCGCGGCCTGGGCGAGCGCGTAGGCCAGGCCCTGCTCGGCCGCGCTGGGATAGGCGTGCCAGTCGCGGATCCGCATCAGCTCGTGGGTCCGCTGCCGGTAGGGCTCGTACGCGGGGTTCGTCGCCACATCCTCCGGCGCTCCGATCACGAACGCCTGACACGCCCTCATCACGTCCAGCGTGGTGGACGCCGCGTCGTCGATGAGTGACGTCAGTGTGCGGATGGCCGCGATCGAGGCGTTGTAGTCCTCGCGCATGGTGCGGATCAGCAGCACGCGGTCCACGTGGCGCTGCTCGTACTCGGCGGTGGTCTGGTTGCGCAGACGACCCCCGGGGAGGATGCCCTCGCGGAGCCAGTGCTTCAGCGTCGTGATGCCGACACCGGTGGCGCGGGAGAGCTCGCTCAGCTTCACCGGATCTCCCCCCTTGGAGAGTGCAACGCTCCGCTAATCTCCAGGATGCGCGTCTCGCCCTCCGACTCTAGCCTGAATGCCTGGGGATCTCGCCGCGTCGCCACGGGCCTCGGCGATGCGGCGGCCGGGTCATCGGGGGACGACCTGGCCGTCCGGGCGGAGGGACTCCGGAGGGGGCCCACCCACCCCTCCGCCCGGACGTCGATCCGGCCGCATCCGGCCGGGCGATACACTGATACCGCCCCCTCCCGCGACTTCCGGAGCCTCGAATGCCCACCATCGTCGTCGACGTCATGCCCAAGTCCGAACTGCTCGACCCGCAGGGGAAGGCGGTCAGCGGCGCGTTCGCCCGGCTGGGCGTCGACGCTTTCAGCGATGTGCGCATCGGCAAGCGCTTCGAGCTCACCGTGAACGGCGAGGTCACCGAGGACGTGCTCGCCGAGGCGCGCCGGATCGCCGACGAGGTGCTCTCCAACTCCGTGATCGAGGACGTCGTCGGCATCGAGGTCGTGGAATGACCGTCCGGATCGGGGTCATCACCTTCCCCGGCTCGCTCGACGACGTCGACGCTCGCCGTGCGGTGCGTATCGCCGGCGCGGAGCCGGTCGCCCTCTGGCACGGCTCGCACGATCTCGAGGGCGTGGACGCGCTCGTCCTGCCCGGCGGCTTCAGCTACGGCGACTACCTGCGCTCGGGCGCGATCGCCGCGCTGTCGCCGATCATGGCCGAGGTGAAGGATGCCGCGGCGTCCGGGATGCCGGTTCTGGGCATCTGCAACGGCTTCCAGATGCTCGTCGAGGCGCACCTGCTGCCCGGCGGCCTGATCCGCAACGACCACCAGCACTTCGTCCGCCGCGACCAGCGGCTGACCGTGGAGAACAACGACACCGCCTGGACGAACGTGTTCTCCCGCGGGCAGGAGATCATCATCCCGCTGAAGAACGGCGAGGGCGGGTACATCGCCGACGAGGAGACCCTGGACCGCCTGGAGGGCGAGGGCCTGGTGGCGTTCCGTTACGCCGGCGTGAACCCGAACGGCTCGCTGCGCGACATCGCGGGACTCACGAACGAGGCCGGGAACGTCGTCGGCCTGATGCCGCATCCGGAGCACGCCACCGAGCCCGGCTTCGGCCCGGACACGCCGGCCGCGATGCGCAGCGGCGTGGACGGCCTCGGCTTCTTCCAGAGCGCGATCAACGCCGTCGCCCGCCTCGCCGCCTGACGCCTCCCGCCCGGGCATCCGCCCCCGGCGTCGACCGACGCACTCGCTGCGCCGGATCACCTCGTCCACGACCGCGGGGCCCGCACGTCGGCGGCGCCTCCACGGCGATGAACCCGCGCATCGCCCGCCTCGTGCGCCGCCAGATCGAGCGGATGCTCGCCGGCGAGCCGCCGGTGAACATCGTGCTCCCGGCCTCCTGATCCGGTCGAATCGCTCAACGGGCGGAAATCCGGCCCGAACACAGCGAATCAGGCGATTCGTACCCGGAGAGCGGTCGGACTGTAAGCGTTTGCAGTAGCCTGTTCCCCATGGCACAGCTCGAACAGCTCGAACAGTCCGCAGCCCCCGGCTCGGAGTGGTGGCGCACCGCCGTCATCTACCAGATCTACCCCCGCTCCTTCGCCGACGCCTCGGGCGACGGCATCGGCGACCTGCCCGGCATCACCGCCCGGCTGGACGCGCTGAAGGACCTCGGCGTCGACGCGATCTGGCTGAGCCCGTTCATGGTGAGCCCGCAGAAGGACGCCGGATACGACGTGGCCGACTACCGCGACGTCGACCCGCTGTTCGGCACGCTCGCCGATTTCGACGAGATGCTCGCGCAGGCGCACGCCCGCGGCATCCGTGTCATCGTCGACCTCGTGCCCAACCACTCCTCCGACCAGCATCCGTGGTTCCAGGCGGCGCTGAAGGCGGGCCCGGGCAGCAAGGAGCGCGCCCGCTACGTGTTCCGCGACGGCCGGGGGGAGAACGGCGAGCTGCCCCCGAACAACTGGGAGAGCGTGTTCGGCGGCGGCATGTGGGAGCGCGTCACCGAGGCCGACGGCACCCCCGGCCAGTGGTACCTGCACATCTTCGACGCCACCCAGCCCGACTTCGACTGGACCAACGAAGAGGTCAAGGAGGAGTTCCGCAGCATCCTGCGGTTCTGGCTCGACCGCGGCGTCGACGGCTTCCGCGTCGACGTCGCCCACGGCATGGTCAAAGAGGCGGGGCTGCCGGACTACGCCCCCGTGGCGGATGCCGACTCGATGGGCGGCGGCGAGGAGAGCGTCCCGTACTGGGGCCAGGACGGCGTGCACGACATCTGTCGCGACTGGCACGAGCTGCTCGCCGAGTACGACGGCGACCGCGCTCTGTGCGGCGAGGCCTGGCTGCCGACGCTCGCGCAGACCGCGCTGTGGGTGCGGCCGGACGAGATGCACCAGACCTTCAACTTCCCGTACCTGATGACGCCGTGGGACGCCGAGTCGCTGCGCGACGTCATCCGCGAGTCGCTGGAGGCCTTCGGCGGCGTCGGCGCCCCGAGCACGTGGGTGCTCTCCAATCACGACGTCGTCCGACACGCGTCGCGCCTCGCGCTCACCGCGGAGAACCCGCAGGGCGAGGGCATCGGCCCGAAGTCGCCGGGCAAGCCCGACCCGGTCGTGGGCCTCGCGCGCGGACGCGCCGCCACGACGCTGATGCTGGCCCTGCCCGGCTCCGCCTACCTCTATCAGGGCGAGGAGCTGGGTCTGCCCGAGGCGATCGAGATCCCGGACGAGTTCCGGCAGGACCCGACCTGGTTCCGCACCGGCGGCAAGCGATACGGCCGTGACGGATGCCGGGTGCCGATCCCGTGGCAGGCGGATGCCCCCGCCTTCGGCTTCAACGACACCGGGAAGTCCTGGCTGCCGCAGCCGGCGGAGTGGGCGCGCTTCGCGCGCGACGTCGAGGAGAAGGACGACGCGTCCACGCTGAACCTGTACAAGCGCCTCATCCAGCTGCGTCGCGAGCACGCGCTCGGGTCGGGGTCGCTGGTGTGGGAGGATGCCGGGGAGCAGGCCGTCGCCTTCCGGCGCGGCGACCTCCACGTGATCGCCAACCTCGGCGAGGAGCCGATCGAGCTCGGCGATGTGGAGTTCGTGGTGCAGAGCCGGCCGTTCGCCGGCACGGCGCTGCCGCCCGACACGGCGGCGTGGTACCGGAAGGCCTGAGGATGCGATGAGACTCGCCGTTCTGCGTGAGACAGGGTCGAGGACGCCCTGCCTCATGCGGAACGACCAGTCTCGGAAGGGAGAGGACACGACATGGTGAGCATCGACGAGGTCGCCAAGCTCGCCGGCGTGTCCACGGCGACGGTGTCGCGCGCGCTGAGCGGCCGCGGCCACGTGTCGGAGGCGTCCCGCGAGCGGGTGCGCGTGGCGGCCGAGACGCTCGGATACGTCGTGTCGTCGCGGGCGTCCAGCCTGGCATCCGGCCGCACCCGTAACATCGGCGTGATCGTGCCGTTCCTCGACCGCTGGTTCTTCAGCACCGTGCTGTCCGGGGCGTCCACCGCCCTGATGCGGGCGGGCTACGACATCACGCTGTACAACATCACCGCCGACGCCGATGTGCGTCGGGAGGTGTTCAGCACCTTCCTGCGCCGTCAGCGGGTGGATGCCGTCATCGCCGTGTCGATCGAGCTGGATGAGGGCGAGACGGAGCAGCTGCTCGATCTCGGGCTGCCCGTGATCGCGATCGGCGGCCCGAACCCGCGCCTGAACACGCTCACCGTGGACGACACCGCGGTCGCCGAGCTGGCCACCCGGCACCTGCTCGGCCTCGGCCATCGCGACATCGCCCACATCGGCGCGAATCCGGAGTTCGACCTCGACTTCCACATCCCGACCCAGCGCCGGCTCGGCTTCGAGCGGGCGCTGGCGGATGCCGGGATCACCCCGAACCCGGCCTTCCTCGAGCCGGCGGACTTCACCGTGGACGGCGGCTTCCGGGCCACCAAGCAGCTGCTCGGCCGGCCGGGTCCGCGGCCGACCGCGATCTTCGCGGCATCCGACGAGATGGCGATCGGCGCGATCCTCGCCGCCCGCGACCTCGGCTTCCGGGTGCCGCAGGACCTGTCGGTGATCGGCATCGACGGGCACGAGCTCGGCGAGTTCTTCCAGCTCTCCACCGTCGACCAGTTCCCGATGGGGCAGGGCGAGCGGGCCGCGAACGCGGTGCTCGCGCAGCTCGAGGGGACGACGGATGCCGCGGCAGCGGCCGCCGAGCTGCCGTTCGAGCTGATCGTGCGAGGGTCGACCGCGCGCGTCTGAACCGGTCCGTCATACTGGGGCGATGGACCTGATCAACCAGTTCGTGCTCGACGCCGGCGACAAGCTGTGGACCTGGATCGTCTTCCCGATCCTCGCCGTGCTCGGGGTGTACTTCACGCTGCGCTCAGGAGTCGTGCAGTTCCGGCTGATCCCGGAGATGTTCCGCACACTCACCGACCGCACGCCGACGGATGCCGACGGCCGCCCGCAGTCGGTGTCGGCCTTCCAGGCGTTCACGATCTCGGCGGCATCCCGCGTCGGCGTCGGCAACATCGCCGGCGTCAGCACCGCGATCGCGATCGGCGGCCCGGGCGCGGTGTTCTGGATGTGAACGATGGCGTTCATCGGCGGCGCCTCGAGTTTCATCGAGTCGACCCTCGGCCAGGCGTTCAAGGTGCGCGACCGGGACGGCTTCCGCGGCGGCCCGGCCTATTACATGCAGCACGGCCTGAAGGCGCGATGGATGGGCATCCTGTTCGCGGTCGTGCTCATCCTGTGCTTCCCGTTCTCGTTCAACTCCCTGCAGGCCAATACGATCAGCGCCACCGTCTCCGGCAGCTTCGGCGGCGAGGTCGGCTGGATCCCGTGGGCGGTCGGGGCGGGGCTGGCGGTGCTTACCGCGCTCGTCATCTTCGGCGGCCTGCGCCGGATCGCGTCGGTGTCGCAGGCGGTGGTGCCGCTGATGGCGCTGCTCTACCTGATCCTCGGCCTCATCGTCGTCGGCCTGAACGTCGAGCGGCTGCCCGAGGTGTTCGTCTCCATCTACACTCAGGCGTTCGGCTTCAACGAGGTCGTCGGCGCCACGCTCGGCACCATCATCATGGTCGGCGCGAAGCGCGGCATGTTCTCCAACGAGGCCGGCCTCGGCTCGGCGCCGAACGCCGGCGCGACGGCCGCCGTCACCCACCCGGTCAAGCAGGGGCTGGTGCAGACCCTCGGCGTGTACTTCGACACCTTCCTGGTCTGCTCCATCACCGCGTTCATCGTGCTCGTGGCGACACCCGACCTGGCCGGTGCGGAGCGGGGCATCGTGCTCACCCAGAACGCCCTGGTCGGGTCGCTGGGCACCTGGTCGAACGTTGCCCTCAGCGTGATCATCTTCCTGCTGGCGTTCAGCTCGATCATCGGCAACTACTACTACGGCGAGTCGAACATCGAGTTCATCAACGCCAAGCCGGCCGTGCTCACCGCGTACCGGGCGCTCGTCGTGGTCGTCGTGTTCCTGGGTTCGATCGCCTCGGCCGACCTGATCTGGAACACCGCCGACGGCATCATGGGCGTGATGGCGATCATCAACCTCGTCGCGATCGCGCTGCTGTCCGGGGTGGCGTTCAAGCTGCTGCGCGACTACACCGAGCAGCGCCGCGCGGGCCTGGACCCGGTGTTCACCCGGGCCCGGATGCCCGAGGTCACCGGCATCCAGTGCTGGGAGGACGAGCTCTCGGTGACCGGCCCGGTGCCGATGGCGGGGCGCGGCGCCGCGCGGCGCTGAGCGCGCTCACGCCCCCCGGCATCCGCCTCCCCCCGGACGTCCGTGAGGATTCCGTCAGGAGATCCCGCGCAGCCGTAGGGATTGCGTGAGGAACGTCCGTGCGCGCCCGCACCGCGCGTAGCGTCTCTCGCCGTGGATGCGAAGGATCTCTCGGAAGCCCCGCAGCTGGCCAAACGGCTGATCATCGGCGAACCGCTCACCACCGAGCAGGTCGACGAGCAGCTGCTGCGCAAGCGCATGGCCCTGCCGATCTTCGCCTCCGACGCGCTCAGCTCGGTCGCGTACGCGCCGCAGGAGCTGGTGATGATCCTCGCGCTCGGCGGCCTCGCGTTCCTCAGCTTCGCACCGTGGGTCGCCGCGGCGGTCGTGCTGCTGCTGACGGTCGTGGTGCTCAGCTACCGGCAGCTGATCAAGGCGTACCCGTCCGGCGGCGGCGACTACGAGGTGGCCTCGAAGAACCTCGGCGAGATCCCCGGTGTCACCGTCGCCGCGGCCCTGCTCGTCGACTACGTGCTCACCGTGGCCGTGTCGGTCGCCTCCGGCGTGGACAACATCATCTCCGCCGTGCCGCAGCTCGACCCGGTCCGCGTCGAGCTCGCCGTCGGCTTCGTGCTGCTGATCGTCGTGATCAACCTCCGCGGCGTGCGCGAGGCGTCGCTGGTGTTCGCCATCCCGACCTACGTGTTCATCGGCTCGGTGGGCGTGATGATCGTCACCGGCATCGCCCGCACCCTGCTCGGCGACCCTCCGGTCGCCTCCAGCGCCGCCTTCGGCATGCACGCCGAGGACCTCAGCCAGGCGGCGGTGATCCTGCTGGTGCTGCGCGCGTTCTCGAGCGGATGCTCCGCGCTCACCGGTGTGGAGGCGGTGTCGAACGGCGTCCCGGCGTTCCGCGCCCCGAAGGTCCGCAACGCGCAGCTCACCCTCACCATGATGGGCGGCATCGCGATCGCCCTGTTCTCGGGCCTCACCGCGCTGGCCCTGATCTCCGGCGTCCACTACGCGGAGAACCCGTGCGCGCTCGTCGGCTTCGACTGCACCACCCCGCAGCCCAGCCTGATGGCCCAGGTCGCCGCCGCGACGTTCGGCGGCAGCAGCATCCCGTTCTTCATCATCCAGGCGGCGACCGCGTGCGTGCTGCTGCTCGCCGCCAACACGGCCTTCAACGGCTTCCCGCTGCTGGGGGCGGTGCTGGCCCGCGACGGCTATGCACCGAAGGCGCTGAACACCCGCGGCGACCGCCTGGTGTTCTCGAACGGCATGATCCTGCTCGGCATCGCCGCCATCGCGGTGCTGATCGTGTTCCAGGCGCGGCTGACCACGCTGATCCAGCTCTACATCATCGGCGTGTTCGTCTCGTTCTCGCTCGGCCAGATCGGCATGGTGCGGCATTGGCGACGGATGCTCCGCGCCACCGCGCCCCGCGGGCCGTCGCTTCGGGCATCCGAGCGCCGCGCCGCGCTCACGGGCCTCGCGATCAACGCGATCGGCGCCGTGTTCACGGTGCTCGTCCTGGTGATCGTGACGATCACGAAGTTCACCCACGGCGCCTACCTGGTCTTCTTCGCGATCCCGTTCCTGGCGCTGCTGATGGTGGGCGTGAAGCGCTACTACCGCGACGTCGAGCACGAGATCCGTGTCGACGACGCCGTGCACTTCGGCTCGAGCGGCGACCTCGCCCTCATCCTCGTCAACCGGCTGCAGAAGCCGGTGCTGAAGGCGATCGACTATGCCATCGCGGCCGAGCACGACACCACCCTCGCGATCCACGTCGCGCTCACCCCGGAGGACGGCGAGCAGCTGCAGCGCGAATGGGCGGAGAGACGGATGCCGGTGCCGCTGGTCATCCTGGACTCGCCGTACCGCTCCTACGCGCAGCCGGTGGCGGAGTTCATCGAGAAGTACCGCGAGAAGCACGGGTCGAGCGTCGTGACCGTGTACCTGCCGCAGTACATCGTCGGGCACTGGTGGGAGGCGCTGCTGCACAACCGGCGCGCCCGGCGGATCGCCGGCCAGCTGATGCTGGTGCACGGCGTCTCGATCACGCTGGTGCCGTGGCTGCTGGACTCGTCCGAACTGATCTACGGCCGGCGGTCGCGACCGGTGCCCGGGCAGGAGCGGGCGGGGCGGCCGGTCGTCGCCACCGGCCGGCGGGCGCAGCGACCGGCGGGTCCCCCGGACGCCGCCGTCGAGGCCGGCGCGGGACGGGGAGTCTAGGATGCGAGCGGGAGGGGACATGACCGGTGTCAGGAAGCCGGCGGCCCAGGCGATGAGCGACGGTCGCATGGGCACGGTGCTGCCGCGGATCGCCGGCGGCGCCCTCGGCTGGCGACGGCAGGTCGCCGGGTTCGCGGTCGCGCTGATCGGCGGACCGCTGCTCACCTGGGTCCTCTTCACGCTGCGCAGTCCCGAGTCGATCACCGCGGAGGTGCTCTGGTACCAGCTGCTCGTGGTGGTGGTCGCCCTCATCGGCGGGCTGTTCCCCGCCGTGTTCGCGGCCGTGCTCTCCGGTCTGACGCTCGACCTGCTGTTCGTCGCGCCGCAGTTCTCGATCACGGTGGAGCATCCGCTGCACGCGGTCGCGCTCGGCCTGTACGTGATCAACGCGGTGCTCGTCAGCCTCATCGTCAGCGCCGCGGCGCGGCGCGGCCGGGCCGCGATCCGCGCGACCGCGGAGGCGGAGCTGCTCGTGTCGGTCGCCGGCACGGTGCTGCGCGGCGAGAACGCTGTGCAGGCGCTGATCTCCCGGGCCCGGGAGGCGTTCGGCCTCAGCGGGGTGCGGCTGCTCGCACCCGACGGCGAAGTCATCGCCCTCGACGGCGAGCCGGTGCGCGACGGCCGGTTCACGCCGGTGCCGGTCGGCCGCGACGACGCCGGCCACCCGCGGGCGACGCTGGAGCTGCACGGCGGGCCCCTCGAGCCGCCCGCCCGCCGGCTGCTGGACGTGATCGTGGCGCAGCTGGCGGCCGCCCTCGAGCACACCGACCTGAGCGCGACCGCGAAGGAGGCGGAGGCGCTGGCCGAGACCGACCAGGTGCGCAGCGCGCTGCTCTCGGCTCTCAGCCACGACCTGCGCCGGCCGCTGGCCTCGGCGATGGCCGCCGTCGGCGGACTGCGCGCCGCCCACGACCTCTCACCCGCCGACCGCGACGAGCTGATCGCCACCGCGGACGAGAGCCTGTCCACGCTGTCGGCCCTGATCACCGACCTGCTCGACGTCAGCCGGGTGCAGGCCGGCGTGCTCGCGGTGTCCCTCACCGCGACGGATGCCGAGGACACGGTCCTCGCGGCGCTGGACGAGCTGGGCCTGACCCCCGAGGACGTCGAGCTGGACCTCGACCCCTCGCTGCCGCCGCTCCTCGCGGACCCCGTGCTGCTGCAGCGCGTGCTGGTGAACGTGCTCGCGAACGCGCACCGGCACGCCCCGGCGGGCACCACGGTCGTCGTGGCGACCGCCCGGAGGGGAGGCTTCGGCGAGATCCGCGTGATCGACCACGGCGCCGGGGTGCCTCCGGAGCGGCAGCGCAGCATGTTCGCCCCGTTCCAGCGGTTCGGCGACACCGACAACACCACCGGCCTCGGCCTGGGTCTCGCCCTCTCGAAGGGGTTCACCGAGGGGATGGGCGGCACGCTCGCCCCCGAGAGCACCCCGGGCGGCGGGCTCACCATGGCGATCTCGCTGCCGCTGGCCCCGGCATCCGCTCGTCCGGACACGACCGGGGAGGACGCCTCGTGAAGCTGCTGATCGCCGACGACGACCCGCAGCTGGTGCGGGCGCTGCGCATCACCCTGGCCGCGCACGGCTATGAGGTGGTCGCGGCGGCCGACGGGGCGGAGGCCGTGACGATGGCCGCGCAGACGCATCCGGACATCATCCTGCTCGACCTGGGCATGCCGCGTCTGGACGGCGTCGAGGTGATCCACGCACTGCGCGGCTGGACGCGCGCGCCGATCATCGTCGTCTCCGGCCGCACCGGTTCCGCCGACAAGGTGGACGCGCTGGACGCCGGCGCCGACGACTACGTCACCAAGCCGTTCCAGGTGGACGAGCTGCTCGCCCGGCTGCGCGCGCTGGCCCGGCGCACCGCCCCGGATCCCGCCGCCGGGGCGGCGGTGGTGCGGTTCGGAGACGTCGTGGTCGACCTCGCGGCGCGCCTGGTCACCCGCGACGGAGATCCCGTGCACCTCACGCCCACGGAATGGCGGATGCTGGAGCACCTGTGCCGGCATCCGGGCGCGCTGGTCACCCGGCAGGAGCTGCTCCGCGAGATCTGGGGCACCGATCAGGTGTCGGACTCCGGGTACCTGCGGCTGTACATGTCCCAGCTGCGCAAGAAGCTCGAGCGCGAACCGGGCGCCCCCGTGCACCTGCGCACCGAGGCCGGCATGGGCTACCGGCTGGTGCTGTCGTGAGCGCCGGTGTGATGGCGCCGCGCACCGGCCGCCACCACCCGCTCGCCCCCGCCCAGGCCATCGCGACCGGATTCGGCACGACCATCGTGCTGGGGGCGCTGGTCCTGATGCTGCCGATCTCGTCCGCCGGGGCTCGCTGGACCGGTCCTGTCGAGGCGCTGTTCACCTCCACATCGGCGGTCTGTGTGACCGGCCTCATCGTCGTCGACACCGCCGTGTACTGGAGCCCGTTCGGCAAGATCGTCATCATGCTGCTCATCCAGCTGGGCGGGCTGGGGATCATGCTGTTCGCGGCGCTCGTCGGCATCGCCCTGGCGCGACGGCTGTCGGTGCGCTCGCGCCTGATCACCAGCACCGAGACGAAGTCGCCGGATGCCGGGAACGTGCGCCGGCTCGCGGCGGGCATCCTGGCCACCACCCTCGTGATCGAGGGGGTCGTCGCGGTCCTGCTGTTCCTGCGGTTCACGACCGGCCACGGGTACGACCCTGCCCGAGCCGCCTGGCACGCCGTCTTCCACGCGGTGTCCTCGTTCAACAACGCCGGGTTCGCCCTGTACAGCGACAGCCTGATGGGCTTCGTCACCGACCCGTGGATCACCCTCCCGCTGTGCGCGGCCACCATCCTGGGCGGTCTCGGCTTCCCGGTGCTGCGCCAGCTGCGCCGCGAACTGCGCCGCCCGCTGCACTGGACCATGAACACCAGGATCGTGCTCGTGGGCACCGCCGCGCTGCTGGCGGTCGGGATGCTGAGCGTCACGGTCACCGAGTGGGACAACCCCGGCACCTTCGGCGCCCTGGACCCGGCGTCGCGGCTGCTGGCCGGCTTCGTGTACTCGGTGCAGGCCCGCACCGCCGGGTTCAACTCGGTGGACATCGCGCAGCTGCACGACGAGACCTGGCTCATCACCGACGTGCTGATGTTCATCGGCGCCGGGCCCGCCGGCACCGCCGGCGGCATCAAGGTCACCACGTTCGCGGTGCTGTTCTTCATCATGTGGACCGAGCTGCGCGGCGGCGCGGCGGTGAACGTGTTCGGCAAGCGGCTGTCCCGCGCGGTGCACCGCGAGGCGATCACGGTGGTTCTGGTCGCGATCGCCGCCGTGATGGCTGGCGTGATCGCGATCCTCGCGATGACGGAGCTCGACCTCGACAAGGTGCTCTTCGAGGCGGTGTCGGCGTTCGCGACCGTCGGCCTGTCCACCGGCATCACCGCCGACCTGCCGGCGGCGGCGAAGCTCATCCTCGTCGCGCTCATGTTCCTCGGCCGGCTCGGCCCGCTCACCCTCGGCTCCGCCCTCGCCCTGCGCGAGCGGCGCATCGCCTACGAACTCCCCAAGGAGCGTCCCGCGATCGGCTGATCACGGATGCCCATCACGAAAGGATCCGCCCGTGTCCACCTTCCTGTCGTTCGGCCATGACGCCCGCCGCATCGCCGAGGCCGACTCCGTCGCCGTCATCGGGCTGGGCCGCTTCGGCACGTCCCTCGCCCTGGAGCTGATGGCTTCCGGGACCGAGGTGCTCGGCATCGACGGCGACGAGGACATCGTGCAGGCGCTGAACGGTGAACTCACCCAGGTGGTCCGCGCCGACTCCACGAAGCTCGAGGTGCTGCAGCAGCTCGCGATCGGCGATTTCGATCGCGTCGTCGTCGCGATCGGCAGCGACATCACCGCCTCCATCCTCACCGCCTCGCTGCTGCTGCAGCTGCAGGTACCGGTGATCTGGGCGAAGGCCGTGGACGAGCGGCACGGCGCCGTGCTCGAGCAGCTGGGCGTGCACCGCGTCATCTACCCGGAGAAGGATATGGGCCGCAGAGTCGCCCACCTCGTGCGCGGGGCCGCCGCGGACTACCTGGAGATCGACAAGGGGTTCGCCATCGTGAAGACGACGGCACCGCGGTCTCTGCACGGCGTGACCCTCGCCGACGCCGCGGTGCGGGCGTCCCACGGTGTCACGGTCGCCGCGCACCGCTCGGAGGAGGGCTCGTGGACCAACGCCTCCCCCGAGACCGTCCTCGGTGCCGGGGACACTGTGCTCGTGGTCGGCCCGATCGCGAAGGTCGAGCGCTTCGCGCAGCTGCGGTGAAGCGGAGGACCTGCATGCGCGGCCGCGGCTCGGCAGACGACAAACCGGCCGAACCCCGAAGGATCCGGCCGGTTCGAGTCGCAGGGCGCTCAGAGAGCGCGGATGTTCACCGCCTGCATGCCCTTGGGGCCGCGCTCGGGGTCGAACTCGACCTTCTGGTTCTCGCGGAGCTCCTTGAAGCCCGACCCGGCGATCGCCGAGAAGTGGGCGAACAGGTCGTCCGAACCGTCGTCCGGAGCGATGAAGCCGAAGCCCTTCTCCGAGTTGAACCATTTCACAGTGCCAGTGGCCATGTGCTTCTTCTTTCTGTTAATCGGGCCGCTTGCGCGACCGGGGGCGCCGCGCCGGAACTTCCGGCGGGCACGATGAGGGGTCTGGGAGCGGGAGGCCACGGCGGCGGCATCCGCTTCGGGGTCGAAGGCGGCGACAGCGGCCTCGGCATCCGGGAGGGAGTCGAACCGGCCGAGCCGCTGACCGCGCGGACCGTGGGCGAAGACGCCGTCGGGGTCGACGACGACATGACCGGCGTACTCGCCGGATCGGGTGGCGACCCGGACATCGATGTCCGCGTCACGCCAATGAACGAGGCCGGGGGCGCATTCCCCGCAGCCGACTGCGTAGGTCAAGAAGTGTGCTTTCGGTGGATCCGTGCCGAACAGAAGCGCAGAGATCGGATCCTGGGTGTTGATGCCGCACACGTCGCGGGAAGCGATCGCGGGCTGTGCTGAAAAGTAGGCCTCCGGTGGGAGGGACGCTTCACCATAGCACGCCGACCTGGGGATCCCTACCCAGCCTTCACCGTCGGCGCGGCGGTGCGCGCGAGCGCGTCGGCGACGAACGCCGCATCCCTGCCCGCGCCGCCGATCAGGGTCGAGGTCAGACCGAACTGGAACGGCAGGCCGAGGAAGGCGAGGCCGTCCACGTCGGTGGACAGCCCCCGGATGTGCGCGGGCAGGCCCCGATCGTCCACCGCGAGACCTTCGACCCAGCCCAGGTCGGACCGGTAGCCGGTCGCCCAGAGCACGGCGTCGCACTCGACGACCCGCCCGTCCTCGAGCACCGGCAGCCCGCCGGAGACACCGGTCATCCGCGGTCCGCGCGCCGCGCCGGCCTCGTCCAGGTCCCGGGCGGTGATCCCGATCAGGGGCGCGCCGGCGTAGGGCGCCCGGAGCGCGGCCTTCCGTCCGATCGGCGTCGCCCGGGTGAGCACCCGGTGCAGGAAGGCGAACCAGGCCGTGCCGGCGACGGCGAGCAGGCGGCGCGGGATGCGGGGCCTCGGCCGCCCGGCGACCGTGACATCCCTGCCGGCGCGGGCGAGCTCGACGCCGAGCTGCACGCCGGAGGTGCCGCACCCGACGACGAGCACCCGCCGCCCCGGCAGATCGTCCGGCCGGCGGTACTCCGACGTGTGCCGCTGCCGGATCCCCGGGTCGAGCTCGGCCGCCGCAGCCGGAACGCGGGGACGGCTGTCCCCGCCCGTGGCGATCACGACGCGCCGGCTGCGCCACGAGCGCTCCGCGGTGCCGACGACGAATCCTCCAGACGGGTCGGCGGTCACGCGGGCGACCCGGGTGCCGGTGTGCAGCGGGACGGCGGCGCGCTCGGCGTAGTCGTCGAGGTACCCGGCGAACTCGGCCGCCGTCGGCCGGTGCCGGGGCGGCGCCGGGAACGGCATCCCCGGCAGGGCGTCGAACCGCGCCGGCGTGAACAGGCGCAGCGAGTCCCAGCGCCGGCGCCAGACGTCCCCCGGCGCGTCGTCGCCGGTGAGCACCTCGTGCGCCACGCCGCGGTCGCGCAGTTCGCGGCTGAGAGCGAGGCCGCACTGACCTGCGCCGATGACGAGGACGTCGGTGTCCATGACACGCTCCTTAGAACGTGATTCCATTTGATAGAACGCTGTTCTAAGAACATGGAGCAGGCCACGGCAAGACCTTCTCGCCGGCACGCGGCGCAGGCGGCGACCGGCGCGGCCATCGTGGACGCCGCCGACCGGCTGTTCCGGCAGCACGGCTACGTCGCGACCACGATCGGCATGATCGCGCGGGAGGCCGGCGCAGCCGTGCAGACCGTCTACATCACCGTCGGCGGCAAGGCCGCCGTGCTCTCCGCCGTGCTCGATCGCAGCGCGGCGGGCACCGAGGACAGGCCCGTGGTGGAGTTCCTCGCCGACCGGATCGACCGCGCCGGCGACGCCCGGGCGGTGATCGCCGTCCTCGCGGACTGGCTGGCCGAGGCGAACGCGCGCACCCACGCCGTCCACCGGGTGATCGCCCAGGCCGCCGCGGTGGACCCTGAGATCGCCACCCTGCAGACCCGGCGAGCGCAGCAGCGGCTGGAGCGCTACGGCCGCGCCGCCGTCACGCTGCGCGAGCGCGGCGGTCTGCGTCCCGAGCTGTCCGACGCCGAGGCCGCGGCGACCATCTGGTCGATCGGGTCGCCGGCGACCTGGGAGGCTCTCGTGCTGCAGGCCGGGTGGAGCACGAAGACGCACCGGGACTGGATGGAGCGCACCCTCCGCGCAGCGCTGTTGACGGAGGCGGCCGGCTGACCGATCGGCTCCTCACGCTGCGGAGCATCCGGTGTTGTCCTCTGCCTCGATCCCTGTCAATATAGACGCGGATCAAAACAGGACCGCCCGTGAGCGCGGCGGCGACAATGCGGGAGCTGATCGCATGACGAGCACGGCACTCGCCGATGAACCGGTGTGCACGCCGACGGCCGCGCACGCCATCGGCGCCGAAGCGGCAGCCTCGGTCGCGAGCGCGCTCAAGGCGCTGTCCGAGCCGCTGCGGCTGCGGATGCTCTCCGCCATCGCCGCCGACCCCCGCGGCGAATGCTGCGTGTGCGACCTGGCGGCCCTCGCCGATGTCTCGCAGCCGACCGTGTCCCACCACCTAAAGGTGCTCAAGGAGGCCGGCATCCTGCGCTCCGAGCGCCGCGGCACCTGGGTGTGGTACCGCATCGAGCCGCGGCGGCGCGCCGCCGTCACGGCGCTGCTCGAGGCGTTCGCCCCGGCCGCCGTGGGGACGCCGGATGCCGGCGAGCCGCACGCCGCTCGCCTGCCCGACCTCGACGGCCGCGTGACCCGCCTCGCGGAGCAGCTCGCCGCCGAGACGCCCGCGTTCGCCCCGGATGCCGTGCTGCAGATCGTCCGCGAGTCGTACACCTCGCTGGCGCGCAGCGCGAGAGTGACCTCGGCGCTGATCCCGCTGACCGAGCGCTTCGCCCGCCAGCGCCTCGCCGATCTGCGCCGCGCGGGTCTCGGCCCCGATCGCGCGGCATCGGCTCCACAGGTGCTGTTCGTGTGCGTCGCGAACGCCGGCCGGTCGCAGCTGGCCGCCGCGCTGGTGAACAGCATCAGCGGCAGCCGCGTGATCGCGCGGTCGGCCGGTTCCCAGCCCGCGGACGCCGTGCATCCCCACGTGCGCACGCTGCTCGCTGAGATCGAGGGGGACGCCGCGGCCGAGCGCTTCCCCAAGCCGCTCACCGACGACGCGGTCCGCGCCGTCGACGTCGTCGTCACGATGGGCTGCGGCGACGTGTGCCCGGTGATCCCGGGGGTGCGCTACGAGGACTGGGCCGTGGGCGATCCCGCCCTGGCATCCGCCGAGGGCGCCCGCGCCATCCGCGACGACATCGCCGGGCGCGTCCGCGCTCTGCTCGCCACCCTGGACATCCCCGAGGAGACCCGATGACCGACGCCAAGCCCTCCGTCCTCTTCGTCTGCGTGCACAACGCCGGGCGCTCGCAGATGGCCGCGGGGTTCCTCCGCGAACTCGGCGGCGGACGCATCGAGGTGCGCTCGGCCGGCTCGATGCCGGCATCCGACATCAACCCGGTGGCCGTCGCGGCGATGGCCGAGGTGGGCATCGACATCGCCGGCGAGCAGCCGAAGGTGCTCACGACGGATGCCGTGCAGGCCTCCGACGTCGTGATCACGATGGGCTGCGGCGACGCCTGCCCGTTCTTCCCCGGCAAGCGCTACGAGGACTGGAAACTCGACGACCCCGCCGGTCAGGGCATCGAGGCGGTGCGGCCGATCCGCGACGAGATCCGCCGCCGCGTCGAGGAGCTCGTCGCCGACCTGCGGGGCTGACGCCGGCATCAGCGCGGTGGTACCGTCGCCGCATGGACGCCGTCTCGCTCGGCCCGATCGGCCAGATCTCCCGCTCCGTCGACGACATCGCGGCCGCCGAGGCGTGGTACCGGGATGTGCTCGGGCTGCGCCACCTCTACACGTTCGGCACGCTGAGCTTCTTCGAGTGCGACGGCACGCGACTGTTCCTCTCCCAGGGCGACGGGCCGGTGCACGAGGAGTCGATCCTGTACTTCCGGGTGCCGGACATCGAGCGGGCGCGGGCCGACCTCGGCGAGCGCGGGGTCGTCTTCACGCACGAGCCGCAGCTCATCCACACCCACGAGGACGGATGCCAGGAGTGGATGGCCTTCTTCACCGACCTGGAGGGCCGCCCGCTCGCCCTGATGGAGCAGCGCCGGCCGGAGTGACGTCGCGGGGTTCCGCACGCTTCCGCGGGCCATCCGGACGACATCCGCCCGGCGTCCGGGGAATGACCCTCGCCGTCCCTAGGATCAAGGCGTGACCCTCCCCGCTCCGCGCCCCCGCCGGTACTCCCGCCGGCGGCGGCGCCGTCTGACGTTCACCGTGATCGGCGCCGTGGCGCTGGCGGGTGCCGCCGTCGCCGCGTTCGCGCTGATGCCGGCCCTGCGCGGAGAGCAGTCCCCGGCATCCGGCGAGCGCACGGCGGCCGGCGCGCCGACGCCGACGCCGACACGGCGCACGACGAGCTGGACGCGTTCGTCGACGGGCGGCTGTACCTTCCGCCGCGGTCCGTGATCGTCACCGACGACGACGCCGACCCGACCTGGTTCGACCTGGCCGTGCCGGTGGTGGTGAAGCACAAGGTCCTCACGACGTCGTTCGTGATCACCGAGTACCGACAGGACCCGTCGCCGTCGCCCTACGTGCTGCAGCGCTCGCACACGCACGACATGCACGAGGCGGGCGAGAACGGCCGCGGCCGGATGACGAACTGGTCCGCCGAGCAGATCGCCGCCGACCTGGAGACCTCGGCCGCCATCCTCGGCGCCAAGGAGGTCGTCGCGTACCCGTTCGGTCACTACACCGAGACCACGAAGGAGGGCACCGCGAAGGCCGGCTTCACCTTCGGGCGCACGATCGAGTGGGGCTACGTCACCCCGGGCACCGACAAGCTGGCGCTCCCCGTGATCCGGGTCAACTACGGCGACTCCGTCGACGCCCTCGCGTCCTGGATCGGCTGACGGCGCGCCTGGCCCCCAGCCCCACCCACCCGGAGCCCCATCCATCCGCAGCCCCACCCACCCGTCGCGACACATTGTGTCCGTACCTGCGGGTGCCCGTCGGGACGACCCACCCCTCGGGACACAATGTGTCAGAACGTGCGGGTGGACGCCGAGCCGTCGGAGCGTCACCGCTCGCTAGGCTCACCCGTATGGCCATCGACCTCGAAGCGCTGTACACCGACCTGCACCGGCATCCGGAGCTGTCGTTCCAGGAGACCCGCACCGCCGGCATCGCCGCCGCGCACCTGCGCGACCTGGGACTCGAGGTGCACGAGGGCGTCGGCGTCACCGGCGTGGTCGGTGTGCTCCGCAACCCCAAGCGCGGTCAGGGCGGCGAGCCCGCCCAGGCATCCGGCCCGGTCGTCTGGCTCCGCGCCGACATGGACGCCCTCCCGGTGAAGGAGGACACCGGCCTGCCCTACGCGTCCACCGCGACCGGCGTCGACCCCGACGGGCACACCGTGCCGGTGATGCACGCGTGCGGCCACGACATGCACGTCACCGCGATGATCGGCGCCGTGGAGCGCCTGGTCGCCGACCGCGCTGAGTGGCACGGCACCGTCGTCGTGATCATCCAGCCCGCCGAGGAGTTCGGCGCCGGGGCCCGCACCATGCTCGACGACGGGATGCTGGCGCGCTTCCCCCGCCCGGACGTGGTCCTCGGGCAGCACCTCACCCCGCTGCCCGCCGGCGTGATCGGCGTGCGCCCGGGGCCGCAGATGTCGGCATCCGACGGCATCCAGGTGGTGATGCACGGCCGCGGCGGGCACGGATCCCGGCCACACGCCACCATCGACCCGATCGTGATGGCCGCCTCCACCGTGATGCGGCTGCAGACCGTTGTGTCGCGCGAGGTCGACCCGCGGGAGCTGGCGGTGGTCACCGTCGGGGCGATCCACGCCGGCACCAAGAACAACATCATCCCGGCGGATGCCACGCTGCAGCTCAGCCTCCGGTACCCGGACGAGGCGCTGCGCGACAAGGTCCTCGAGAAGGTAGAGCGGGTGATCCGGGCGGAAGCCCTGGCATCCGGAGCCGAACGGGAGCCGGAGATCTCGACCCTGCACACCCTCCCGGCGACGATCAACGACCCGGATGCCACGGCGCGGGTCGTCGCCGCGTTCCACGAGGAGTTCGGCGAGCACGCCGTCGTCGACCCGGGGCTGTTCACTGGAAGCGAGGACGTGTCGTGGTTCGCCCGCGACGCCGGCGCGCCGCTGGTGTTCTGGTTCTGGGGCGGCATCGACCCCGACGACTACCGGGCCGCCGCGCGGGCGGGGACGGTCGACCGCGACATCCCGACCAACCACTCCCCGTTCTTCGCGCCCGTCCTGCATCCGACCATCGACGTCGGCGTCACCGCGATGACCACCGCCGCCCGCACGTTCCTGGGCTGATCCCCCCGGCGACACATTGTGTCGCGTCGTGCTGGTCCGGGGCGCGACAACCCACCTCACCGGACACAATGTGGCGGGAAGGGCAGGTCGTCCCGGGAGTCAGGCCTCCAGAGCCCGCTGGTTCACGGCGTGCGCCTCGTGGTGCAGCCGCTCCATGCGCAGGTCGAGCTCACCGGCGGCCTCGGCCGCCTCGGTGAGGCTCTGCACCAGATGGCTCGGCACCTGCCCCTGGAACTTGTAGTGGATCTTGTGCTCCAGGCTCGCCCAGAAGTCCATCGCGATGGTGCGGAACTGCACCTCGACCGGCACCGGCACCGGTCCGGTGGAGAGGAACACCGGCACCTCGACGATCGCGTGCAGGCTGCGGTAGCCGTTCGGCTTCGGCTGGGCGATGTAGTCCTTCACGATCTTCACGGTGACGTCGTCCTGCTGGGTGAGCAGCTGGAACAGCCGGTACACGTCGGAGACGAAGCTGCACGTGACCCGCACCCCGGCGATGTCGGTGATCTCGCGACGGATGGTGTCGAAGTCGGGCTCGATGCCCTTCCGCGCAACCTTCTCGACGATGCTGTCCGGCGACTTCAGCCGGCTCTTCACGTGCTCGATCGGGTTGTACGCGTGGTTGTGGGTGAACTCGTCGCGCAGGATGGAGATCTTGGTCTCGACCTCCCGCATCCCGAACTCGTACTCCCGCAGGAACCGTTGGAACGCGTCTCGCAGTTGCCTGGCCTCCGCGATCGCGGCGGCGTCGACGGGAACCGTGGTCATGTCTTCGACGTTACGCACAGGTGATCGGAATCGCCTGGGCGTTCGCGGCCGGCGGACGGATGCCGTCGCGGCACCGTGATCGGATGCCATCGGTCACACCGCGATCGGATGCCATCATCACACCGCGATCGACAGCGCAGCCGTGTAGCCGTCGTCGACGCTGCCGGTCATCGTCGCCAGCTGCAGGATGCCGCCGTCATCGCCGAACACGTTGTCGCCGGTGAGCGTCACCCGCGAGGCGTTGCGCACGCTCGACTCGTACCCCGAGGTCGCGTACACCTTGGCGTTCGTCTCCTCGGGCAGGGCGATCTGCGAGGTCTTCACGATCGGTCCGGTCGCGACCGCCGTGGCGACGTCCTGATACACCTCGAAGTGGATGTGCGGCCACCGGCCGGAGTAGCACGCCGGGTAGATCGACCGGAAGCGCACCGTGCCGGTGTCGTCGGTCTCCTGCACGCCGCGCAGGTAGTTCTCGTTCTTCGCGGCATCCGAGTACAGCGAGTAGTTGCCGTCGCGGTCACAGTGCCAGAGGTACACGCCGGCACCCGCCATCGCCGCGCCCGTGGTGGCGTCGCGGACGGTGAGCACGATGTCGAGCGGGACGCCCTCGGCCGTCGTGGCCGACGAGCCGAAGCTGGAACGGATGTCGCTGCGCACGATGCCGGAGTCGTCGAGCACGTTCACCCCGTTCGAGCCGTCGGCCGGGTAGGGGCCGGCGGTCTCGTTCGGCACCTCCCCCTCGAGGAGGTCGCTGTTGTCCTGTCCGGTCGGAGCGCCGCCCTGGCCGCCGTCGGGCGGGGCGGGGCGACCGTCGGTGCCCGTGGTGCTCGTGCTATTCGCGCCGGTGTCGGAGGGCGGTGCGCACGCGGCGAGCAGCGCCGTCGCGGCGATCCCGCCGAAGATCCCGAGCGCCCGCCGGCGGTCGATGAGCGTGCGGATGTCGTAGACGAGGCCGCGGTGGTCCTCATCGATCTCGTGGCCGTTCGCGTCGAGCCAGCGGGGGTCGGTGGAGTTCATGGTGTCGTCCTTTCCCAGGGGAAGAGAACACCACGTGCGTCTGGGGCGCGTCGATGCCCCGGCTATGCGGATGCCCAGAACGCCGAGCGTTCGCGACTCGCGCTGTTGCCCGCGCGCCGCGGGGAGGATCCCGCACGCGCGACGACCTCCCGCGATGCGGAAAGCTCCCGGCGACCGGCATCCGCCCGACCGCCGGGAGAATCGCGCACCCCCAAGGCCCGCGGGAGGTGCGGCGGGCGGGCCGCCCGCTCCGGGCTACGCGTCCCGCGATCTCCAGAGGAGCCAGACGAAGTACGGGGCGCCGAGGAGGGCGACGACCAGGTCGGCGGGCAGCTGGGCGGGGGCGAGCACGGTGCGGCCGATGGCATCCGCCGTCCCGACGAGCACGGCACCGAGCAGCACCGCCACCGGGATCACTCGCGTGTGCCGGGCGCCGACGAGGGCGCGGGCGGCGTGCGGGGCGACCAGCCCGACGAAGCCGACCACGCACGCCTGGCTCGCCGGCGAGGCCGGCACCATCACCGCGCTGCGCCGGCACCTGGTGCGCGACCTCGGCGTCGACCGCCGCTCGGTCGCGTTCATGGGCTACTGGCGCGCCGGCCGAGCCGAGAGCGCCTGACCCGGGGCGCCTGCCCCGGCGACTCCGGCGGGCGCCGTCAGTTGCGCCGTCGCATCTCCTCGGCGAGCTCCGGGTTCCCGCCCTCGACGTGCCGGATGATGTTCTCGCGCACCTCGGGCGTCTTGTTCTGGCTGAGCTTGGCGCGCGTCGAAGCGCGTCACCCGCATCCGCAGACCCACCGTGCCGCGGGCGATGCGCCGTGTGCCCTCCTCGTCCTCGGCGAGGCTGCGTCCGCCGGGCCGGCCGTGCTCGAAGTGATCGGTGAGACGCGAGAGCATGGCGTAGTTCTCCTCGAACCCGAGGATCTCCGGCACCCCGTACAGGTGCGCGGTGAGGTGGTTCCAGGTCGGCACGAGGTCGCCCGGGGCGTACCAGCTGGAGGACACGTAGTCGTGCGGCCCCTGCACGATCACGAGGATCTCGTGCCTGCCGAGCTCGTGCAGCTCGTCGTCCGGACGCCCGAAGTGGCTCACGATCGTGATGCCCTCCCGGTCCTCCTCGTCGATCAGGATCGGGTAGTGCGAGGCGACGAGCCCGGTGGACGCCGGCGAGACGAACGTCGCCCACGGATGCCGGCGGATCAGCTCCCTGACCTCGTCGACGTCGTCCATGATGTAACGCGGCGTGTGGCGCATGGATCACCCCTTCCGGTGCTCTCGGGTCCCGTCCGAGTCAAGCACCTCCGCCGAGCGACGTCACGTACGCGAGCGCTTCGCGCACCAGTGGCGTCCACCGGGCCAGGGTGCCGTCGCGGTCGGCGGCCGCGGGCACGGAGATCCACTCGCGCATGGTCCGCTTCCCCATCGTGACCTCGGATGCCTCGCCGGCGGCGATCAGCTCGAGGGCCCGCTCGCGCGGCACCTTCGTGATCATCCGGTCGTCGGCGCCGAGGAAGGCCACGATCTTTCCGTCGGCGCGGATGCCCGGCCGGCGGAACATCGTACCGATATCGAGCATCCCGTCGTGGTCGAGCATTCCGGCGATCTCCTGCAGCAGCTCCTCGTCGGCGATCATCGCCGCTCCTCCCTTTCGGCGACCCTCACGGCCTGATCGCTCACGGTGGCAGTCTAGGGCGGGGCCCCGGCATCCGTTCGGGGCCCGGGCCGTCGGCGTCCGGCCCCCGGCATCCGTTCGGGAGGAGTTCTCACGCTCGGGAGGAGGAATCCGGCCCGGCGATCCGCCGCTGGCCGAGTTCTCCTCCCGAGCGTGTGCGCCGGTCAGCGGAACCGGCGCAGCCGCAGGCTGTTGCCGACGACGAAGACGCTCGAGAACGCCATCGCGGCGCCGGCGATCATCGGGTTCAGCAGGCCCAGGGCGGCCAGCGGCAGCGCCGCGACGTTGTAGCCGAAGGCCCAGAACAGGTTGCCCTTGATGGTGGCGAGGGTGCGGCGCGACAGCCGGATGGCATCCGCCGCCGCACGCAGGTCGCCGCGGACGAGGGTGATGTCGGATGCCTCGATCGCGACATCCGTGCCGGTGCCCATCGCCAGGCCGAGGTCGGCCTGCGCGAGCGCGGGGGCGTCGTTGACGCCGTCGCCGGCCATCGCCACGACACGCCCCTCCTGCTGCAGCCGCCGGACGACGTCGACCTTGTCGGCCGGGAGCACCTCGGCGATCACCTCGTCGATGCCCACCTCCGCGGCGATGTGCCGCGCGGCCGCCTCGTTGTCGCCGGTGAGCAGCACCGGGGTCAGGCCCAGGTCGCGGAAGGAGGCCACCGCCTCGGCGCTGGTCTGCTTCACCCGGTCGGCGACGACGATCACGCCGCGGGGTGCGCCGTCCCAGGCGACGAGCACGGCCGTCTGACCGGCGGCCTCGGCACCTGCCTTCGCGTCGAGGAGGCGCGTCGAGGGGTGGATCGCCCAGTCCTCCAGCAGCGACAGCCGCCCGACGAGCACGGCGCGTCCCTCGACGACACCGCTGACGCCGCGGCCCTCGGTGTTCTGGAAGGACTCGACGGGAGGGAGGGTTCGGGAAGCGGAACGCGTTTCGTCTCGGGCGGCTCCGCCGTCCTCGCTCAACGACCGGGAAGTGCCGTCCTCGGTGGACGACCGGGGCGCCAGGGCCGCGGCGGCGACGGCGCGGGCGATCGGGTGCTCGGAGGCGTGCTCGACCGCGCCGGCCAGACGGAGCAGCTCCGCGGCATCCGTCCCCTCCTCGGGGATGACGTCGACGACGCTCATCCGCCCCTCGGTCACCGTCCCGGTCTTGTCGAGCACGATCGTGTCGACGCGACGCGTGGACTCCAGCACCTCCGGGCCCTTGATCAGGATGCCCAGCTGCGCCCCGCGCCCCGTGCCGACCAGCAGCGCCGTCGGCGTGGCGAGACCCAGCGCGCACGGGCAGGCGATGATGAGCACGGCGACCGCGGCGGTGAACGCGGCCGAGAGCGGGAATCCGGCGCCGATCCATGCGCCCAGCGTGGCGACGGCGATCGCGATGACGATCGGCACGAACACCCCGGAGACACGGTCGGCGAGGCGCTGCACCTCGGCCTTGCCGGTCTGCGCCTCCTCGACCAGGCGCGCCATCTGCGCGAGCTGCGTGTCCGCGCCCACCCGGGTCGCCCGCACGACGAGCCGCCCGCCGGCGTTCACCGTCGCGCCGGTCACGGCGTCCCCGGCGCCGACCTCGACGGGCACCGACTCGCCGGTGATCATCGACCGGTCCACCGCGGAGGACCCGGACACCACGACCCCGTCGGTCGCGATCTTCTCCCCCGGGCGCACCACGAACTCGTCGCCGACGTGCAGCTCGGAGATCGGGATGCGGGTCTCGGCGCCGTCCCGGATCACCGCGACGTCCTTGGCGCCCAGTTCGAGCAGGGCCCGCAGCGCGTCGCCGGCGCGGCGCTTGGCGCGCTTCTCGAAGTAGCGGCCGGCGAGGATGAACATCGTGACGCCGGAGGCCACCTCGAGGTAGATGTTGCCGGCGCCGTCGCTCGGGGCGATGGTCCACGAGAAGCCGTGGATCATGCCCGGCTGCCCGGCGGTGCCGAGGAACAGCGCGTACAGCGACCACAGGAACGCCGCCGAGGTGCCGAGGCTGATCAGCGTGTCCATGGTGGCGGAGCCGTGGCGCAGGTTCAGCCAGGCGGCGCGGTGGAACGGCCACGCCGCCCAGACGACGACCGGTGCCGCGAGGGTGAGCGACAGCCACTGCCAGTACGGAAACTGCAGCGCGGGGATCATCGCCAGCAGGATCACCGGCACCGACAGCACGATCGATCCGATCAGCCGCTGCCGGAGGGTGCGCAGCTCGGGGTCCTCGGCGGAATCGTCGGACGTGCCGTCGGTGTCCGCGGGCGGGGCCGGGAGCGTCGCGGTGTACCCGGCGCCCTCGACAGTCGAGATGAGCAGGGCCGGATCGACGGGTCCGTCGGCGGTGACCTGCGCCTTCTCGGTGGCGTAGTTGACGGTCGCGGTGACCCCGTCCAGCTTGTTCAGCTTCTTCTCGATGCGCATGGCGCAGGAGGCGCAGGTCATCCCGCCGATCTCGAGTTCGATCCGGGTCTGCTCTGCGGTGCTCATGATGCTCCTCGACGTGGTGTTCGTGGTGACGGATGGGCGGGCTCAGTGGCTGTGGTCGCCGGAGCCGGTGTCGTCGTGGCCGGAGTCGCCGCCGGTGTCGCCGCCGTCGTCATGTCCCGTGCCGCCGTGACCGTGCCCGGCGTCCTCGCCGCCGGACGCGGCCGCTCCGACCGTGTCGACGACGAACGGCACGGACCGCACGACGCCGCCGATCTGGAAGTCGAAGTACAGCAGGTACCGGCCGTCGGTCGGGACGGTGGCGGCGAAGCGCACCTCCGGCCCGGACGTGTCGCCGGGCTCGGGCTCGTCGCCCTCCGGGTGCACGTGCGCGTAGCCGAGGTCTCCCTGACGGAGCGCGACGAGGTGGCCGAACGCACCGAGGTACGGCTCGAGCTCGGTGACGGGCTCTCCGCCCCGCGAGACCGTGATGGTGAGCTCGGATGCCGCGCCGGCGGCCAGCTCGCCGCTCAGGTGCAGGTCGTAGCCGTCGACGGTGGCGTGCGCGGTCGGCTGCGGGTCGACGGGCCGCAGGTCGCCGGCGACGTCGATCGTGCGGGCGAGGGTCACCGGCTCGGCGCCGGAGGCCGTGAAGTCGGCGAACAGGCGATAGCTGCCCGCCGCGTCCCAGCTCCACGGCAGCGACCAGGTGCCGTCGGCCGCCCGCTCGGGATGCACGTGCCGGAAGTGCGCGCCGTCGGTGCGGACGACGATGAGGTGCAGCTCCTTCTCGTGCGCGACGTCGTACGCGGTGACCGGTGCGCCGTCGGCGCCGAGGATGCGGAAGCTCAGCGACCCCTGCTCCCCGACGGATGCCGGAGCCGCGACGGCGTCCAGCACGAACCCGCCGTCGGCGAGCGCGAGGCCGCCCAGGTGGCCGGCGCCGTGCCCGGCATCCGCTCCGGCCGAGGCGCCGTGTCCGGCGCCGCCGTGTGCGTTGTGATCCTTCATGTCCTGCTCCTCCTGCGAAGCCGCGGTCTCGGTGGCCGCGGGGGTGGCGATGCCGTCGGGCGCGAGAGCGCCCGCTGCGGCTGCGGCGAGGCCGAACACCGCCACCAGCCCCACGCCGAAGAGGCCGAGGCGTGCCGCGGCGTTCATCAGGCGGACTCCGCCTGGTAGCCGGCCTCGTCGACCGCGGCGATGACCGCGGCGGGGTCGACGGGCGCGGACGAGGAGACGACGAGCCGTCCGGTCTGCGCGCTGACGTCGATGCTCTCGACGCCGGGGACCTTCGCGACCTCCTCACGAACGGACATCTCGCAGTGGCTGCACGTCATCCCGGTCACCTGGAACTCGGTCGTGGTCATGTTTCTCACCTTCCTGTTCGCGATACCCCTCTGGGGTGTTCACCAGGGTACAACAGATACCCCACTGGGGTATTCCCGCAAGGTGTCGTCGGCGAGGATTTCAGCACGGCTGCCGCTGTGCCGGACGCGTTCTGCCGGTTCTCAGGCGCCGACGCGGCGGGTGGCGGCGACGGCGGCCTCGGTGCGGGTGGTCACGCCGAGCTTGCGCAGGATCGCCGAGACGTGCACGCTGACGGTCTTACGCTGATGAACAGCCGTTCGCCGATCTGCCGGTTGCTCAGCCCCTCGGCCAGCAGGTCCAGGACCTGGCTCTCGCGCGCGGTCAGCTCGGCCAGCGCGGGTGCCGCGGGTTCGCCGGAGAGGCCGGATGCCAGGGCGAGCTCGTCCGCCTCCTGCTGCAGCCGGGCGTTGCCGATCGCGGCGGCGATCTCGCGGGCGGCCGACAGCGCAGATGCCGCTTCGGCGCGCTCCCCGTCGTGGATCAGCCGTCGCGCGAGGTCGAGGCGCACGACGACCCGGAATGCGGCCGGCATGTCGTCCTCGTCCGTCACCGGCAGCGCGGCGCGGAGCACGTCGGGGGCGCCGTCGAGCAGGGCGGTGAGCACGACACTCCAGCCTTCCGGGCGCAGCCCCGGCGGCAGCGCCGCCCAGGCGGTCCGGACGGATTCGGCGAGCGCCGCGGCATCCGGCATCCGCCCGTCGGCGCGCACGGCGCTGACGACCCACCCGGCCTCCAGCAGCAGCCGCGAGGCGTGCCCGATCAGCGGCCCGTCGGCGGCGAGGAACCGGCGGATCACGGCGGCGGCCTCCTCGGCCTCGCCGGCGCCGAGGTGGATGGCGAGCTCGGTGCTCAGCAGGGAGTACTCCACCTGGCGCTCGAACGGGGCGACGGCGGCCATCGTCTCCCGCCATTCGGCGAGCAGCGCCCTCGCCTCGGCGATCCGTCCCCGCCAGGCGAGGACCCGCATCCGGGTCGCCATCGTGTACACCCGGAAGATGCGGTGGGTGCGGAAGGTGAGGTCGCGCGCCAGCAGCTGCTCGGCCCGATCGACCTCGCCGAGCTGCAGCAGCGGTTCGGCGACGTTCTGGGTGAGGATCGAGCCGGTGGTGCGCTCCACGCCGAGGGTCCGTGCGCGGGCGATCCCCTCCTCGGCGACCCGCACGGCCTCGCGGTGCCGCCCGAGGTGGTGCAGCACGTCGGAGTAGTTCACGTAGTAGCGCAGACGCGCGGAGTCGTCGGTCGCCCGCTGCCAGGAGAGCCGGTAGTCCTCCAGACCGCCCTCGACGTCGCCGCGGTGCACCCGCGACGCGGCCCGCGTGTTCGCCGCGATCGACATCTGCGAGTGGTCGCCGAGCCGCTCGGCGATCCGGTACGCGGCGTCGGCGGTCTCGATGGCCTCGTCGATGCGCGCGGCGACCATGTGGCGCCCGGCGAGCAGGTTCAGCACCGAGGCCCGGAGCCGGTCGTCGTCCAGGCCGTCCATGGCGGCGAGCGCCTCGGCCAGCAGCTCCGCCGCGCCGGGCCGGCCGAGGTTCTGCAGGTACAGCGCCTTGTCGCGCAGCAGCCGCACGTAGACCCCGCGGTCGGACGTCGCCGGGTCGACCTCGTCGAGCGCGAGGTTCACCACGGCGAGGGCGCGCTCCCCGTCGCCGGCGTTGCGCAGGATCGACCCGAGCCGGCGCAGCAGCGAGACCCGGTCGATGCCGGCGGCGGCCGCGGCATCCGGCACCTGGTCCCACAGCTCGAGCGCGAGCTCGCCGAAGCGGGCCGCGGTCGAGAACGCGTAGCTGGCCTTGGACCGCTCCATCGCGCCGATGGACGCGGCGAGCGCACGAGGAGCGTCGTGCGCCTGATGCCAGTGGTAGGCGAGCGCCGACTCCAGGCAGGCGCCGGGCGCGGCGGCCCGGATCTCGAGCGCCTCGGCGTAGGCGCGGTGCAGCCGGGCGCGCTCCCCGGGGAGCAGGTCGTCGTGCACCGCTTCGCGCAGCAGTGCGTGCCGGAACCCGT
The DNA here is from genome assembly GCF_024971095.1 of Microbacterium neungamense. Classification (NCBI taxonomy): domain Bacteria; kingdom Bacillati; phylum Actinomycetota; class Actinomycetes; order Micrococcales; family Microbacteriaceae; genus Microbacterium; species Microbacterium neungamense. The sequence continues at coordinate 137,552 of NZ_CP069717.1, read as the reverse complement.
ACGAGTCGTCGGGCCGCACGGCGAGGATCGCCGCCGCGGCGGCCTCGCGGATGCCCTCGTCGAGCCGCTCGTCGGGGAGAGCTGCGAGGTCGGCGAGCAGCTCGTGCGGAACCGGGGCGTCGGAGGCGGAGGCGATGCGCACCACGCGCTTCGCGTCATCGCCGAGCCGGTCGAACCGGGCCAGCAGCACGTCGCGCAACGACTCGGGCAGCGGGCCGAGGGCGTTGCAGGAGAGCTCCTCGACGAAGAAGGGCACCCCCTCGGACCGGTCGAGCAGGCGGGTGAAGACGGCGTCGTCGACGGGGCCGCTGAGCGCTTCGACCATCGCCCGCACCGCGACCGGGTCGAGCCGGCCGAGCGCGATGCGGTCGAGCAGACGCGCCCGCTCGGCCTCGACCAGGAAGCTGCGGACGGCGCCGCCGCGGCGCACCTCGTCGACCCGGCAGGTGAGCACGAACAGCACGCCGTGCCCGGACACCGCGCGGAGCAGGAACGACAGCATGGCGAGCGTGGCGTCGTCGGCCCAGTGCAGGTCCTCGATGAGGACGACCACGGGGCGGCGCGCGGCGGCGGCCTCGAGCAGGGTCGCGATGGCCTCGCGGAGTCCGTCGGGGGTGACGGCGGCGCGGTCGACCGGGCCCAGCTCGGGCAGCAGCAGTCGCAGCGCGGCCCGCGCGGGACCGGCGGCCTCGGCCGTCGTCTCTTCGCCGAGTTCGGCGAGCACGCCGCGCAGGATGGCCGGGAGCGGCGCGTACGGCGCGGGAGTCGCACCGTAGTCCACGCACCAGCCGGTGAACACCGCGGCACTCGTCTCGGCACGGGCGCGGAACTCGCGCAGCAGCCGGGTCTTGCCGATGCCGGCCTCGCCGGAGACGAGGACGGATGCCGTCTCGCCGGCTGCCGCGCGGCGCAGCGCGGCGTCGAGCAGACCCAGCTCGGCGTCGCGTCCCACCATCTCGGCGGTCGGTGCGATGAGAGGCATGCTCTCATCGTGCCACCGGCCACCGACATCGGGGCCGGTCCGGCCGAGGACCTCGGGGCCGTCGACCGGGCCCGGGGTGGGCGCGGGTGCCGGCAGGGATGCCCGTGCGGATGCCGGGGCGGATGCTCGGGCGCCGCGCCGCTCTCGCGGAAGCGTCATGCGGCGGAGGAGCACAACGCGGGCTCCGCCGCGGCGTCCTGGTGACCGGGCCGGTCCGCGTCCGGGACGGATGCACCCGCGGCAGCCGCCGGCGCGGCCGACCGGCCCGAGGCCTCCGCGTCCGCCGCCGGCGCCACCGCGCCCGCGCCCGCGGCATCCGTCACCGAGACGGCAGCGCCCGCGGCATCCGTCGACACATCCGCCCGCCCGTCCGCGACCGGCGCGACCGGCGCGACCGCGCCCGCGGTCCGACCGCGGAAGAACCCCCGCAGCCGGGTGGTCCAGCGCTCGCGCGGGATGAGGCGCTCAGGCTGCTCGAGGATCCGGCGACGGCGCTCGAGCTCGGCCTCCAGGCGCTCCGTCTCGAGGACGTTGATGCGGTGGGTGAGGTAGGGATGCTCGTACATGGGATCTCCTTCTCCGACACCCCTACGCTCCTCGCTGAGGCCCCCGGCGGGCATCGGGCGGATGCCCTATCTTCCCGGCCGGGGGCCTCAGATGCGCGCCGCTCACCGGCGGCGCGGGCCGCGGGTCAGGGGGTGTCGCCCACCGCGTGCGGACGCGGCAGGGTGAGCATGGTCCCGGTGTCGGTGAACTCCTGCTGGATCTCCTCGTTGTGCCGGTAGGTGAGCAGGCTCACCACCACTGCGGCGACGGTCGCGAACACGAACGCCGGCAGCATCTCGTACAGGCCGGTGTCCAGCGCCTTCCAGATGAACACCGTCGCGGCGCCGACGAACATGCCGGCGAGGGCGCCCCAGCGGGTGAGCCGGCGCCAGAACAGGCTGAGCAGGATGATCGGCCCGAACGCGGCGCCGAACCCGGCCCAGGCGAACGACACCAGTCCGAGGATCGTGTCGTTCGGGGTGATCGCCAGCACGATCGCGACGATCGCCACCACCAGCACCGCGAGCCGGCCCATCAGCACCAGTCGCTTCTGCGACGGCGGGGTCTTCCGCGCCACCTGGTAGAGGTCCTCGACCAGCGCCGAGGAGCACACCACGAGCTGGCTGGAGATCGTGCTCATGATCGCGGCGAGCACGGCGGCGAGGATGAGGCCCGCGATGAACGGATGCATCAGCGTGGTCGACATCAGCAGCACCACGGTCTCCGGGTTCTCCAGGTCGATGCCGCGCTGCGCGAAGTAGGCGATGCCGACCAGGCCCGAGATGACCGCGCCACCCATCGACACGACCATCCAGCTGATGCCGATGCGCCGCGCGCTCTTCGCCTCCTGCGGCGAGCGCAGCGCCATGAACCGGACCACGATGTGCGGCTGCCCGAAGTACCCGAGGCCCCACGCTAGCGCGGAGACGATCGACAGCACCGTCGCGCCGGTGATCGCGCTGCCGCCGAGCAGCGACAGGTGGCCCGCGCCCGCGGCCTCCGCGATGAGGCTGCCGGTCTCCCCGAAGCCGCCGATCGCGATGATCGCCGCGACCGGGACGACGACGAGCGCGACCACCATCATCAGCCCCTGCACCACGTCGGTGAAGGAGGCGCCGAGGAAACCGCCGAACAGCGTGTAGAGCAGGGTGATGCCGCCGACGAACAGCATCCCGACCATGTAGTCGCCGTCGAAGGAGCTCTCGAAGAACACGCCCGCCGCCACCATGCCGGAGGAGATGTACAGCGTGAAGAAGACGAGGATCACCAGGCCCGACAGGATGCGCAGCATCCGGCTGGTGTCGCGGAGCCGGTTCTCGAAGAAGCTCGGCACCGTGATCGAGTTGCGCGACACCTCGGTGTACGCACGCAGGCGCGGCGCGACGAGGAGCCAGTTCAGGTACGCGCCGATCGTGAGGCCGATCGCGATCCAGGCCTCGATGAGCCCGGCGGCGAAGATCGCGCCGGGGAGGCCCATCACGAGCCAGCCGGACATGTCGGACGCGCCGGCGCTGATCGCGGCGACCCACGGCGGCAGGCTGCGGCCGCCGAGCATGTAGTCCTCGTGGTCGTCGGTGCGCCGGTACGCCAGGTAGCCGATGAGCAGCATGCCCGCGAAGTACAGCCCCAGCGCGGCGTAGGTGAAGATCTGGTCGGACATCCTCGTCCCCTTTCGAACGGATGCGGCTGCCTCCGATGATGCCGCACCGGCCGCGGCGGAACCAGACGCCGCCCCGGCGTTCGTGCGTACGCTGTGAGTATGGCGGACGTCGCGGAGGTGCTCGGGGAGCTCGCGGCCCTCGAGGACCCGAAGATGCGGGCGGTCAACGAGCGGCACGGCGACGCGCACGGCGTGAACCTCACGCAGCTGCGCGGGGTGGCCAAGCGGCTCGGGATGGATGCCGGTCTCGCCCGGGCGCTGTGGGACTCGGGGGATGTCGCGGGTCAGCTCGTGGCGCTGCTGATCCTCAAGCCGCGTGAGGCGGATGCCGCGGAGCTCGATCGGATGCTGCGCAGCACCCGCAGCGCGAAGGCGCACGACTGGTTCGTGAACTACATCGCCCGGAAGTCGCCGCACGCGGAGGAGATGCGGGTGCGCTGGCTGGACGATGCGGATGCTCATGCCCGGGCAGCCGGCTGGTCGCTGACCACCGACCGGGTCGCGAAGAAGCCCGAAGGGCTCGACCTCGACGGGCTGCTCGACCGGATCGAACGCGAGCTTCGCGATGCGCCCGCGCGGGAGCAGTGGGCGATGAACGAGACGCTTGCGACGATCGGCATCCATCATCCCGCGCTGCGCGACCGGGCGATCGCGATCGGTGAGCGGCTGCAGGTGCTCGCGGACTACCCGACGCCGCCGGGATGCACCTCCCCGTTCGCCCCGCTCTGGATCGCGGAGATCGTCCGCCGCCGCGAGAGCTGACCCGGCGCGGACGCCCGGGACGCTGAGCCCGTCGAAGCGTCCGCTGAGCCCGTCGCCCCGGACGCCGTGCCCGTCCGGACGCTGAGCCCGTCCCCCCCGGACGCTGAGCCCGTCGAAGCGTCGCCCGCCTCAACGCAGCGGCGAGCGCCGGGCCGACGGCCGCGAGGCATCCGGTGCGAGCACGCCGACCACCTGCACGAGCGTCGACAGCCACAGCAGCGCGAGGCCGGTGACGATGCTCTCCAGCACCGTCACCGAGTACACCCGCGCCATCGCCAGCGCCGCGGAGACGGCGACGAGCACGACCAGCCCGACGGTGACGGCCCGGAGCAGCCCGGGCGCCTCCGGCATCGCCGACGCGGTGAGCACGGCCGCGAGCACGAGCAGGACGACCGCGGCGATCGCGGCGATCGTGTGCACGGGGCGCAGGGTGTCGATCGGCAGCAGCCCGACCGCGGCGAGTGCCGCTCCGGAGGCCGCCCAGGCCGCCACGACGCCCGCGATCCGTGGGAGCGCGTCGTCGCCGAGCATCCGGTGCAGGTCGCGGCCGAGGTACGAGCCGACCGTGGCGACGAGGAGCCCGGCGATGATGAGCGTCCCGTTGAACGCCCACGCTCCGGCGCCGATGCCGAGCTGGGAGAAGTTGCGCTCCCACCAGCCGGGGTCGGTGGCGGTGATCATCGCGAACAGCGTGCCGATGACGAGGAAGCCCGACAGCAGACCGGCGATGTCGCGGGTGCGCAGACGGATGCCGGCGCGGAACGCCGGCCGCCCGCCGACGGCGGAGGCCACGCCGACGAGAACCCCTCCGCCGAGGGGCGGCAGCTCGAGCCCGTGCAGGCCTGCCGCGAGCACCTCGCCGGCGAGGAGCACGCCCAGCCCGGTCACCGCCGCGAACGCGAGCGTGAGGGCCACCGACGACAGGTCGGAGACGACGGCCTGCCAGGGCGGCATCGGGCCGGTCTCGCCGCGGCGGTGCATCAACGTGCTCGTGACGAAGGCGCCCGCCGCGATGATCCCGGCGATCGCGGCGGCCGGGATGATCACCGAGCCGTCGCCGGCGAACGGTCGGGCGGCGCCCCAGAGCACCGCCGTGCCGGCCGCGGCGCCGATCACGAAGCAGATGATCGTCGCCCACAGCCCCCGGCCCAGCTCCCGCAGCGCCTGCTCCCGCGCCTGCCCACCGTGCCCGTCCATCCCCTCCATCGAAGCACGGCCCGCCGACAGGATGCGGATGGCGGACCGGGAACGGCGCCGGCGCGGCGCCGGGAGGGTGCAAGGGAACTTCCGCGGCGCCGCAGCACGGGGCGCGGCGCGCCGGCCCGGCCCCCCGCCCCCCGGGCATCCGCCCTGGGGCATCCGTCGCGAGCGTCCCTCCCCGGGCATCCGTCCCCGGGCATCCGCGCCCGGACAGCCGTCCCGCCTCGGGACCGGCCCGGCCGCGACTAGCGTGAGAGGCATGCGCATCCCCGCCGCGATCCGCACCACCCGACGGGCCTCGCTGCTGCAGGTCGTGAAGTCGGCGGCGGCGACGATCGCGGCCTGGCTGCTGGCTGGCTGGATCGTGCCCGGTCAGCTGCCGGTCTTCGCGGCGATCGCCGCGCTGCTGGTGGTGCAGCCGAGCGTGAACCAGTCGCTGGCGAAGGCGCTGGAGCGCAGCACCGGCGTCATCGTCGGCGTGGTGATCGCCGTCCTGCTCGGCCTGCTGCTGGGCTCGCCGAGCTGGATCGTGCTGCTCGCGGTCGTGGTGGCGATGCTCACGGCGTGGGCGTTCCGGGCCAGCCCCGGCACCGGGAACCAGGTGGCGATCTCGGCGATGCTGGTGCTCGCGCTGGGGTCGTCCAGCCCGGAGTACGCGGTGGCCCGCATCGCCGAGACCCTGATCGGCGCGCTGATCGGGATCGTCGTGAACGCGCTGATCGTGCCGCCGGTGCTGGTCGCGCCGGCCCGCCGGGACCTCGGCCTGCTCGGCGCCGAGCTGGCCGCGACCCTGGATCGGCTCGCCGAGGCGCTGCCGACTCCGCAGACCGCGGCCCGGCTGCAGGAGCTGATGCTGCAGGCGCGGCTGCTGCGGCCGATGCGGGATGCCGCCGAGGCATCCGTCGTCGCCGGCGAGGAGTCTCTCGCCCTCAACCCCCGCCGTTCCCGCCATCGCGACGACCTGGCCGAGATGCGCCGGCTGCTCGACATGCTCTCGCCGGTGGTCACGCAGGTGATCGGGATGACCCGGGCGTACTTCGACCACTACGACGACAGCATCGCCGACGAGCCCGCGGTCGCCGCGATCGCCGAGCAGCTGCGCCGGGCCGGGCACGACGTGCGTCTCGCGGTGCAGGTGGCGGACCTGTCCCCCGAGCCGGATGCCGTCACCTCGGCGATCCCGGCGCTCACCGCCCCGCTGGTCGTCCGGCCGCCGGCATCCGATCACTGGATCCTCATCGGTTCGCTGCTCGAGGACCTCCGCCGCATCCGCGGCCAGCTGCTGGGCGAGCGCTAGCGGCTTTCGAATCGCGCGAATGGCCCCGATTCGGGCCGAATCGGGGCCATTCGCGCGATTCCAACGGTGGATGAAAGGATCGGGGGATGACCGTCCTCGATCCGTCCGCCGTGCGCGGCGCCGATGCGGATGCCGTGTACGCGGCGTTCACCGAGTGGGCCGAGGGCACCGGCATCCGCCTCTACCCGGCGCAGGACGAGGCGCTCATCGAGATCGTCTCGGGCAACAACCTCATCCTGTCCACCCCGACCGGCACCGGGAAGTCGCTCGTCGCGGTCGGCGCGCACTTCGCCGCCCTCGCCGCGGGCCGCCGCAGCTACTACACCGCGCCGATCAAAGCGCTGGTGAGCGAGAAGTTCTTCGCCCTCGTGGACATCTTCGGCGCGGAGAGCGTCGGCATGGTCACCGGCGACTCGGCCGTGAACGCGGACGCCCCGATCGTGTGCTGCACCGCCGAGATCCTCGCCAACCTCGCCCTCCGCGAGGGGCCGGACGCCGACGTCGGGCAGGTCGTGATGGACGAGTTCCACTTCTACGGCGACCCCGACCGCGGCTGGGCGTGGCAGGTGCCGCTGCTGACCCTGCCGCAGGCGCAGGTGGTGCTGATGTCGGCGACGCTCGGCGACGTCACCGACCTGGCCGCGGACCTCACTCGCCGCACCGGCCGCGAGACCGCGACCGTCACCGGCGTGGAGCGCCCGGTGCCGCTGCACTTCTTCTACGCGACCACGCCGATCCACGAGACCATCGAGGAGCTGCTGTCCACCGGTCAGGCGCCCGTGTACATCGTGCACTTCTCCCAGGCGGCGGCGATGGAGCGCGCGCAGGCGCTCGCCAGCGCGAAGGTCGCCACGCGGGAGCAGCGGGACGCCATCGCCGAGCTCATCGGCGGGTTCCGCTTCACCACGGCGTTCGGTCGCACGCTGTCGCGGCTGCTGCGGCTGGGCATCGGCGTGCACCACGCCGGCATGCTGCCGAAGTACCGCCGTCTCGTGGAGCAGCTCGCCCAGCGCGGACTGCTCCGGGTGATCTGCGGCACCGACACGCTCGGTGTCGGCATCAACGTGCCGATCCGCACGGTGCTGCTCACGGCGCTCACGAAGTTCGACGGGCAGCGGATGCGGCAGCTGAACGCGCGCGAGTTCCACCAGATCGCCGGACGCGCCGGTCGCGCCGGCTACGACACCGCCGGCACCGTGGTGGCCCAGGCGCCCGAGCACGAGACCGAGAACCTGGCGGCGCTGAAGAAGGCCGGGGACGACCCGAAGAAGAAGCGGAAGATCATCCGCAAGAAGGCGCCCGACGGCTTCGTGTCGTGGGGCGAGCCGAGCTTCCGCAAGCTCATCGCGGCGGAGCCCGAGACGCTGACCTCGCACATGCAGATCACGAGCGCCATGATGCTGAACGTGATCGCGCGCGGCGGGGACGTGTTCGCGAATATGCGCGCACTCGTATACGACAACCACGAGCCGCGTTCGCGGCAGCGGCTGCTGGCCCTGCGGGCGATCGGGATCTTCCGCACCCTGGTGGAATCCGGGGTCGTGGAGCGCGACGGCGACGGCATCCGACTCACCGTCGACCTCCAGCCGAACTTCGCACTGAATCAGCCGCTGTCACCGTTCGCCCTCGCGGCCTTCGAACTGCTCGACCCGGACGACCCCACGTTCGCGCTGGACGCGATCTCCATCGTCGAGGCGACCCTGGACGACCCGCGGCCCATCCTCAGCCAGCAGGAGTTCCTCGCCCGAGGCGAGGCGGTCGCGGCGATGAAGGCCGAGGGCATCGAGTACGACGAGCGGATGGAGCTGCTCGAGGGGATCACGCATCCCAAGCCGCTCGAAGAGCTGCTCACCGCCGCCTTCGACGTCTTCGCGACCGCGCAGCCGTGGATCCGCGACTTCGAGCTGCGGCCCAAGTCGGTCGTGCGCGACATGTATGAACGGGCCATGTCGTTCGGGGAATACGTCGGGTTCTACAAGGTCGCCCGGTCCGAGGGCGTGGTGCTGCGGTACCTGTCGGATGCCTATCGCGCCGCCTCCCAGACCATCCCCGAGCATCTCAAGAACGACGACCTGCGCGACCTGATCGAGTGGCTCGGCGAGCTCGTGCGGCAGGTGGACTCCTCGCTGCTCGACGAGTGGCAGGAGCTCGTCTCCGGGCATCCGGTGTCCCACGCCGACGAACCGGTCGTGCCCCCGGCACCGAAACGGCTCACCACGAATGTCCGCGCCTTCCGCATCCTGGTGCGCAACGAGCTGTTCCGCCGGGTCCAGCTCGCCGCGCGCGACGACCTCGACGCGCTCACCGAACTCGACCCGTCGTTCGACGGCTGGGCCGACGCGCTGGACGCATACTACGCCGAGCATGACGAGATCCGCACCGGCCCGGATGCCCGCAGCTCGAAGCTCCTGATCCTCGACGAGTCGCCGCGGGCCGGCCGGGTGTGGACCGCCCGGCAGATCCTCGACGACCCGGCCGGCGACCATGACTGGGGCATCTCCGCGACCATCGACCTCGACGCCTCGGACGCGGCCGGCGAGGCCGTGATCACCGTCACCGCCGTCGACCGACTCTGACCCCGCGCGCCCCCGACCGTTTTGGGGACGGGCCGGGCCGGTCCAGTTCGGGGGTCGACACGCCAGATGTCGGACGGATGCCGTCGCCCGGCCCGACCGGTGGCGTGTCGACCCCCGGAGTGTGCACCCACGTGGGTGCGGGGCGGGTCAGGCGCGGGGCGCCGCGACGGAGCCGCGCGGGATCAGCTCCTGGGGCAGGGTGTGGACGGATGCCGGGGCATCCGACCCCTCGATCCGCTCGATCAGCAGCCGCGTCGCCATCGCACCGAGCTCCCGCTCGGGCTGCGCGATCACGGTGATGCCGGGGTCGGTCACCGAGGTCCACGGCGCGTTGTCGAAGCCGACGAGGGAGACGTCGTCCGGAATGCGCAGCCCGAGCTCGCGGATCGCCCGGAACGCCTCGATCGCGATCACGCTGTCGGAGGCGATGATCGCGGTCACGGCGCTCGGCCCGGTGATCAGCTCGGTGACCATCCGCCCGATGCCGTCCACGCCGGCGCCGAGGCGCACGAGCGCGAGCGGGTCCGGAACGCCCGCCGCCCGCAGCGCGGACGCGTACCCCCGGACGCGGTCGTCGATCACCGACGACACCAGGCTGGGCCGGAAGGTCAGTCCGTCGTCCTGCCAGACCGCCCGCGGCGCGATCGGATCCGGCTCGACCAGGGTCGACACGTACGCGATGCGCCGATGCCCGGCGTCCAGCAACACCTGCGTCAACCGGGCGGCGCCGTCGCGGTTGGCGGCGACGACGGCATCCGCATCGAACCCGTGCACGAGACGGTCGAAGAACACCACGGGCCGCCCCGCGTCGACGATCCCCTCGTAGTTCGCCGCGCGCAGCGAGGATGCCGGGGCGATGATCAACCCGTCCACCCGCTTGGCGAGCTGCACCTCGATGGCCTTGAGCTCAGCCTCCACGTCCTCGCGGGAGTTGGAAAGGATGAGGTCGTACCCCGCGGCCTCGGCGACGTCCGCCGCTCCGCGCGTCGCCTGCGAGAACGCGGGGTTCTCGATGTCTCCGACGATGATCCCGATCGTGTTCGACCGGCCGGTGCTCATGCTCCGCGCGACCTCGTTCGGACGGTATCCGAGCTCCGCCGCGGCATCCTGCACCCGCTGGCGCACCTTCGCGCTCACCGCGCCGTAGTCGCCCAGCGCACGGGCGGCCGTCGCTTTCGAGACCCCTGCGCGCCGGGCCACATCGGCCACGGTCGCGCCGCGCCGGTCGCCGTTTCCGGGGCGACGACCGTCCTCGCTGCCTGCGTTCGCGGCCACGGGCCGCCTCCTTCGCGTCGTCGTCCGACCCAGCCTATTGACGCCCGGGCCGGACGCATGTATTCTCCTGGAAACCCCGATTGAGACCGGTCTCAATCCTAGACGAGACCGACGAGGCCCGAAAGCCTCCCGACAACGCAGTCCCCCAAGAGAGGAGCCACACCGTGGCCAAGAAGTTCCTGTTCCGCCGTGTCGCGGTCGCCGCGGCGGTCGCCGGGATGCTCGCGCTCACCGCGTGCGCCCAGAACAACAGCACGCCGTCCGGCGGCGAGACCGCCGACGACAACCCCTACGGCCTGATCACCCCGGGCCAGATCCGCGTGGCCAGCCTCGGCGACGCCAAGCCCTACACCTTCACCGACGAGTCCGGCGAGTTCACCGGCTTCGACGTGGAGCTGTTCCGCGACGTGGCCGAGCGCATCGGCATCGAGGACGTGGTCTTCACCGGCCAGGACTTCTCCGGCCTGCTCGCCGCGGTCGCCAACGGCCAGTTTGACGTGGGCGTCGCCGCGATCGGCATCACCGAGGAGCGCAAGAAGACCGTCGACTTCACAGACGGGTACCTCGCCGGCTACCTCACCGTGATGGCCAGCCCCGACTCGGACATCTCCGACGAGGACAGCCTCGCCGGCAAGCGCCTCGGCGTGGTGCAGGGCACCCTGCAGGAGGCCTACGCGGTGAAGAACTTCACCGAGACCGAGCTGGTGCGGTTCCCCGACAACAACGCCGCCATCTCCGCGGTGAACAGCGGCGCCATCGACGCGCACTTCCTGGACTACGAGGCCGCCAAGGAGTACGCCGCCCAGTACGGCCTGGAGAACGCGATCGACATCCCGTCGTTCGACGCGCCGGCCGGCTTCGCGATCGCGAAGGGCAAGGACGAGTTCCGCGAGGCGCTGAACGACGCGCTGCACGACGCCATGGAGGACGGCACCTGGAAGGAGCTGTACCAGAAGTGGTTCCCGGGCTCCCCGATGCCTGAGCAGTACCTGCCCTCCGACGAGCAGACCGGCGAGCAGGGCGACTCCGAGCAGGGCGAGAGCGGCGAGTAATCGCCTCGGGATGCGGGGCCCGGGCCTGACTGACCGGGCCCCGCATTCCGAAGGGAGATCCTCATGGACTGGCTCGACAACATCATCAAGACGTTCTTCGATTTCGAGGCGATGCTGCAGGTGCTGCCGCAGCTGCTCGGAACCGGGCTCGTGAACACGCTGGTGATCTCGGTGTGCGCCACGGTGCTGGGCATCGTGATCGGCATGATCCTGGCGATCATGGGCATCGCCCGCAGCCCCTGGCTGCGCATCCCGGCCCGCGTCTACACCGACATCTTCCGCGGCCTGCCGGCGATCCTCACGATCCTGCTGATCGGTCAGGGCTTCGCCCGGATCAGCCAGCAGATCTTCGGCCCCTCCCCGTACCCGCTGGGGATCCTCGCGCTGAGCCTGATCGCCGGCGCCTACATCGGCGAGATCTTCCGCGCCGGCATCCAGTCGGTGGAGCGCGGCCAGCTCGAGGCCTGCCGCGCTCTGGGCATGACCTACGGATCCGCGATGCGCCTGGTCGTCGTGCCGCAGGGCATCCGCCGCGTGCTCCCCGCTCTGGTGAACCAGTTCATCGCGATCGTGAAGGACTCCTCGCTGGTGTACTTCCTCGGCCTGCTGGTCAGCGAGCGCGAGCTGTTCCGCGTCGGGCAGGACGCCGCCGTGCTGTCCGGCAACCTGTCGCCGCTGGTCGCGGCCGGCGTCTTCTACCTGATCATCACCGTGCCGCTGACGCACCTGGTGAACTACTTCGACAACCGCTTCCGCACCGGGCGCCGCAAGGCCACCCCGCCCAAGAGCGGCCTCGAGGAGGTCGCCGAGACCCTCAGCCCCACCTTCACCCGCGGAGAGAACACATGACGTACACCTCGCCCCAGCCGGTCACCGACGGCCGCTTCTACGAGGGCTCCCGGCTGCAGATCCAGAACCTCGTGATGGCGTACGGCGACGTCGACGTCATCCGCGACGTCTCCCTCACCGTCGAGCCCGGCACGACCACCTGCATCATCGGGCCGTCCGGTTCGGGCAAGTCCACGCTGCTGCGTGGCGTGAACCGCCTGCACGAGCCCAAGTCCGGCCGCATCCTGCTCGCCGACGACGACGCGCTGGCCCTCAAGCCCGACGTGCTGCGCCGCCGGGTGGGACTGGTGTTCCAGCACTTCAACCTCTTCCCCGACCACACCGCCCTGCAGAACGTCGCGCTCGCCCTGCGCAACGTCAAGCGGATGCCGAAGGGCGAGGCCGAGCGGATCGCGATGGCCCGGCTCACCGAGGTGGGACTGGCCGAGCGCTCCGACCACCGCCCCCGCGATCTCTCCGGCGGTCAGCAGCAGCGCGTGGCGATCGCCCGCGCCTTGGCGATGCAGCCCGAGGTGATGCTCTTCGACGAGGCCACCAGCGCCCTCGACCCCGAGCTCGTCAAGGGCGTCCTCAACCTGATGGCCGAGCTGGCCCAGCGCGGCATGACCATGCTCGTCGTCACGCACGAGATGGGCTTCGCCCGCAAGGTCGCCGACCAGGTGGTGTTCATGGACGAGGGCAGGGTCGTCGAGGCCGGCACCCCCGACCAGATCTTCGACGACCCGCAGAGCGATCGCCTGAAGCTCTTCCTCTCGGAGGTGCTGTGATGACGGATGCCGCAGCGACGCCGATCCGCACCGCGATCGTCGGGTTCGGCACGGCCGGCCGATTCTTCCACGCGCCGTTCCTCGCCGCCGACCCGGCGTTCCGGATCGACGTGATCGTCACCGGCAGCCAGGAACGGGCCGCGCAGGCGCTCGAGGAGCACCCGCAGGCTCGCATCCTCCCCGACGCGGACGCGCTGTGGGCGGATGCCGGCGACATCGACCTCGTCGTGGTCGCCTCGCCCAGCGGCACGCACGCCGAAGTGGCCGAAGCCGCGCTGCGCGCGGGCTGCCACGTCGTCGTCGACAAGCCGTTCGTGGCGGATGCCGCGGAGGGCGAGGCGCTGATCGCCCTCGCCGCCGAGAAGGGGCGGATGCTGACGGTGTTCCAGAACCGCCGCTGGGACGGCGACTTCCTCACGCTCCGCCGCCTGGTCACGGACGGCCGGCTCGGTGAGGTGCGCCGCTTCGAGTCGCGTTTCGAGTGGTGGCAGCCCACACCCAAGGAGGGCTGGAAGTCCACCGCATCCGTGGCCGACGCCGGCGGCATCCTGTTCGACCTGGGTCCGCACCTGATCGACCAGGCGCTGCAGCTGTTCGGCCCCGTGCGCGACGTGTACGCCGAGATCGAGACGCGCCGCGCGGGCGTCGCAGCGGACGACGACGTGTTCCTCGCCCTGGTGCACGAGTCCGGGGTGCAGTCGCATCTGTGGATGAGCGCCGTCGCCCCGGTGCACGGCCCGCGCTTCCGCGTACTGGGCAGCGAGGCCGGGTACACGTCCTGGGGTCTGGACGGGCAGGAGCCCGCGCTGCGCAGCGGCGGCCGCCCCGGTGACGCCGGGTTCGGCGAGACGCCGGAGGAGCGCTGGGGCACGCTCGGCGCCGGCGGCGAGAGCGAGCGCATCCCGACCGCGCGCGGCGACTACGGCGCGTTCTACGCGGGCGTCGCCGCGGCCCTCACCACGGATGCCCCGGCGCCGGTCGACCCGGCAGACGCGGTCGAGGGCCTGCGGCTCATCGCCCGCGCCCGCGAGGCCGCCGGACGCTGAGACCGTCGGCGGACGCTGAGCGGAACCCGGACGCTGAGCCCGTCGGCGGACGCTGAGCGGAACCCGGACGCTGAGCCCGTCGAAGCGTCGCCGGGCATCCACACGAATCGACTACGAGTAAGGAACATACGCATGTCTGCATCACGACCGGAGAACATCGTCGTCATCGGCGGCGGCATCCTCGGCGTCTCCACCGCGGCGCACCTCGCCCGCGCCGGCGCCACGGTGACCCTCGTCACGGCCGGATCGCTCGCCGACGGGGCATCCGGGCGCTCGATCGCCTGGCTGAACTCGTCCGGCGACCGCTCCGCCGCCTACCACTACCTGCGGCTGCTGGCCCTCGACCGCTACCGCACCTGGGCCGCGCGCCACCCGGAGAGCAGCGCCTACCTCCGCTTCGACGGCGCGATGAAGTGGGCAGGTCCCGAGGAGAGCTTCCGCGAGACCTTCGCGTTCGAGCGCGCCAGCGGGTACGACGCGGTGTGGATCGACCGGTCGCAGGTCGCGGCGCTCGCACCGGATGTGAACCCGGATGCCGTCGCCGAGGAGGGCGCGATCTTCAACCCGGGCGAGGGCTGGGTCAACCTGCCCGACCTCATTGCGGCGCTCGTCGCCGAGGCACGCGGCAACGGCGCGACCGTCGTCGAGAACGCCGGTGAGGCGCGCGTCGACGTGCGCGACGGCGTCGTGACCGGCGTGATCCTCGCCGACGGCTCGCGCCTGGACGCCGACCGCGTCGTGCTGGCGACCGGCCCGGCCGTGCCCGCGCAGCTCGCCGAGCTCGGCGTCACGGTGCCGGATGCCTCGCCCGCCGCCTTCGTGCTGTTCACCGAGCCGGTGGACGTCGAGGTGAAGACGGTGCTGAACACGCCGCGCGTGGCCGTGCGTCCGACGCCGGACCGTCGCCTGGTGCTGGACGCCGGCTGGGCGGAGGAGTCGATCGTCGTCGGTGAGGACGGCTCGATCACGGTGCCGGATGCCTCGGTGCAGGGCCTGCTCGAGGAGGCCTCCAAGGTGCTCGCCGGCAACCCGGTGCTCACCGCGAGCCGCGTCGGGGCCGGGTGGAAGCCGATCCCGGGCGACGGCGAGCCGGTCGCGGGCGCGGTCCCGGGCATCGACGGCCTGTACACGCTGTTCACGCACTCGGGCGCGACCCTGGGCCTCATCCTCGGCGAGCTGATGGCCGAGGAGGTGCTGACCGGTCAGCCCTCGCCGGTGCTGGCCTCGTTCCGCATCGAGCGCTTCGACGAGAACAGCACGCCGACCCAGGTCGGCACGGATGCCTGGGCCCCCGTGGCCTCCGGCCGCTGACCCCGCAACCCCGCCAACCCTCCACCCTCCCGACCACCCGGGTCGCCGGGGACCCGGCGACCCGGCCTCCCGCCGACCCGGCCTCTCCGGGTTTGGGGCGGATTCTCGTGTTCGGGGCGGTTCTCCCCCGCCCCGAACACGAGAATCCGCCCCAATCGGGTTAAGGGGTCTTGACGGGGCACCCGCCGCACCCTACCGTTGTCATTGTACGGAATGACTGTTCCGCATTCCGAAACTCAGATCCGGGCACGGGCCCGGCGACGGGAGGAGTCGACATGGCCGATCAGCACGATGCCACCACCGACGGCGCGGCGGCCCCCGTCATGCCGCTGTTCCCGAGCGTCAGCGTCGACCCGGACTTCCACCTCCCCAGCGAGCGCCGGGTGTGGGCCGAGGCCTTCCGCCACCTCTTCCCCCGCGCCTCCTGATCCTCCTCCCACCGCACAACCCGCCGGGAGGATCCCGCATCCCCCGCACCACTGCGCGGTGCGTTCTTCTCCCGGCGACGCCGACGACGCCGATCGCCGGGAGAATCCGGCATCTCCCAGCACCCCCGGCCATGGCTCAGGAACCGCACCGCCGCAGCCGGAGCGGGACGGAACGCCCGTCCAGAGCCTCGCCGCCCGGGCATCCGTGACATTGTCGGCACCCCGGCGTATCGTCTGCCGCAGAAGCGACGGAGGAGATGCATGACCGGACACCACGAGATCGAACGACAGGGCATCGTGCCCGCCTACCTGCTGGCACGACTGGCCGAATCGGACCGCTTCCCCCGCGCCGCGCAGGCCGCGCGGCAGACGCTCATCGCCGGGCGGCCGACCTTCCGCTCCGCGCTCGAGCTGTCCATCGACGAGAGCGGCGCGCTCGTCGCGGAGCTGACCTCCGCCCCGAACCGGACGATCTTCGACGCGCAGAACACGGAGCGCCTGCCCGGCGTCATCGTCCGCTCCGAAGACGAGCCGCCCGTGGCGGATGCCTCGGTGAACGAGGCGTACGACGGACTCGGCGCCACGTTCCGGCTGCTGCTGGATGCGTTCGAGCGCGACTCGCTGGACGGCGCCGGCGCGCCTCTGCACGCCACCGTGCACTACGGCGAGGACTACGACAACGCCTTCTGGGACGGCACCCGGATGGTGTTCGGCGACGGCGACGGCGAGGTGTTCCGCGGGTTCACCCGCTCAGTGTCGGTGATCGGCCACGAACTCGGCCACGGCGTGATCCAGAGCGCGTCGGGACTGGAGTACCAGGGGCAGGCGGGGGCGCTGAACGAGTCGATCGCCGACGTCTTCGGCGCGCTGACCGAGCAGTATCTGCTCGAGCAGACCGCCGACGAGGCCAGCTGGCTCATCGGCGAGGGCATCTTCACGGATGCCGTGCAGGGCCGGGCGCTCCGGTCGATGATCGAGCCGGGCACGGCGTACGACGACGACGAGCTCGGCAAGGACCCGCAGCCGGCGCACATGCGCGACTACGTCGAGACGCAGGAGGACAACGGCGGGGTGCACATCAACTCCGGCATCCCGAACCGCGCCTTCGCACTGACCGCACGGACGCTGGGCGGCAACGCCTGGGGCGACGCCGGCGCGGTCTGGTACCGGGCGCTGGTGAGCGACCTGCCGAAGCGGGCGACCTTCACCGAATTCGCCGAGACGACCCTTGCGGCAGCCCGGGACCTCGGGGATAACGTGGAGGCGGCGGTGCGCGACGCGTGGATCGCCGTCGGGGTGATCGAGGATGCTCGAGTACGAGAACGCCGCTGAGCCGGACGGCTCGGACCACGGGGACGCCGAATCGGCGGTCCTGATCGTCGTCGTGCGCAGCGGCGGGATCGCGGGGATGCGCCGGCGCTGGCTCGTGCGGCCGGAACCGCCCGAGGCCGACCGGTGGGTCGAGCTCGTCAGGCGCTGCCCGTGGGACGAGGCGCCGGGCGATGATCCCGTCGGGGCGGACCGCTACGTGTGGCGGATCTGGGTGCGGCTGCCGGATGAGCGCCGGGAGACCGAGATCCCGGACTCGCGGCTGGACGGCGCGTGGCGCGAGCTCGTCGAGGCGGTGCGCGAGGCCGGGCGGCCCACACCCGCGTAAGGCCCGACGCCCGCGCCCGTATGAAGCGGTCGGCCTCGCGGTGGTGGCCCCGGATGGCACGCGGTCCGCCAGGAGTGAGGACCGGAGAGAGCGAAGGAACGAAGACCGGAGAGAGCGAAGGAGAGCAGCATGGCGCAGAAGATCGTGCCGAATGTGTGGTTCCAGGGGTACGCCGAGGAGGGCGGCGCGTTCTACGCGGATGCCCTGCCGCGAACGGCATCCGACGTCGTCTCGCGCTACCCGGACGACGTGCCCCGCTGGCAGGAGGATTTCGCCGGGAAGGCGCTCACGGTGGACGTCGTGGTGGACGGATACCGGATCACGCTGATCAACGCGGGACGAGAGTTCACGCCGAACCCGTCGATCTCGTTCATCCTCAACTTCGACCCGCTGCTGTTCGACGGCGAGGAGGGCGCGCGCCGCGCACTCGACGACACGTGGGCGGCGCTCTCCGACGGCGGCGAGGTGCTGATGGCGCTGGACGCCTACCCGTTCAGTGCCCGCTACGGCTGGGTGCAGGACCGGTACGGCGTGAGCTGGCAGCTGATGCTGACCGATCCGGCCGGCGACCCCCGGCCGTTCGTCATCCCTCAGCTAATGTACACCGGCGCGGTGCAGGGACGCGCGCGGGAGGCGGCGGAGTTCTACATCTCGCTCTTCGACGACGCCGCGCTGGGCACGGTCGTGCCGCGTCCGGAGGGCGAGGCGGGAGAGGTGCTGTTCGGGGAGTTCCGGATCGGCGATCAGTGGTTCTCGATGATGGATTCCGACATCGCGCACGACTTCGGGTTCACTCCGGGGGTGTCCCTCGAGGTGCGCTGCCGCGACCAGGCCGAGATCGACCGGCTGTGGGAGGCGCTGTCGGCCGTCCCCGAGGCCGAGCAGTGCGGATGGCTCGCGGACCGGTACGGCGTGAGCTGGCAGATCGTGCCGGAGAACATGGGCGAGCTGATGTCGCGCCCCGGCGCCTGGGAGCGGCTGCTCGAGATGAAGAAGCTGGTCATCGCCGAGTTCTGAGCGCGGCGGCGACAGCCTCCGCGAGCCGCGGCCTCCGGCGGGGAGCAGAATGGACCGATGGGTGTCTTCTCCGAACGTCCCGAGCAGCAGCGCCAGGACTGGGCCGGCCTGCCCTCCGAGCCGTACGACGTGACGGATCCCCCCGAGCGGCTGGACGAGGCACCCCGCCTCGCCCCGGACGACCTCGGGTTGGGTGCGCAGTACTCGAGCGTGGTGATCCCGGTCGCCCCGCCGGCGCCGGAGGCCGCGGATGCCTCGGACAGCGGCCCCGGCCACGGCGACGTCGGCCGCGGCGACGCCGACGGCGACGGCGACGACGAGCCGGAGCGCTGAACGGGAGCCGCGCTCAGCGCGGTTCGCCCGGCACCGGCCAGCGCCCCGTCCGCTCCCGGAACTCCATGGCCGCGAACAGCGGCGACATGTCGAACATCGCGGGGTTGAGGGTGAGCCGCGTGCCGTCGACGGATCGGATACGCAGGTTCGGCCGACCGCCCATGGTCCGCATCCGATACTCGACGATGTCGGCGTAGGCGATCCGCTTCTCACGACCGAGGAGGGTGCGGAAGCGCACGGCATCCGCGTCCGGCGCGACGTACCAGTTCCGGTACAGCAGCACGAGCAGGACGCCGCCCGCGAGGATCGCGACGGCGGCGATCCGCATCGGCAGCAGGCCGCGGTCGTCCACGGCCTCCGAGGCGTCGCCGGCGGTGAAGGCCGCAAGGCCCATCAGGATGCCGACAGCCACCAGCAGCCAGCCGATGACGGCGACGAGCCTGGGCATCCGGATGCGGTCGGGGAAGTCCTTCGCGCGGTTCGGATGCGTGCGGCCGTTCCACACCAGCAGCGCGATGAGCGCCAGGACGACGAGCACGATCGCGAGCTTGAGGACGAAGGCGGACACCCCACGACGCTACCGCGCGGGCGGTGGGGGCCGCGCATCGTACGGTGGAGGGATGACGATCATCGCCGCCGCCGACGGGTCCGCGCTCGGCAACCCCGGCCCGATGGGCTGGGCCTGGTACATCGACGAGAACCGCTGGGCGGCCGGCGGGTCGCCGCACGGCACGAACAACCAGGGGGAGCTGCAGGCGGTGCTGGAGCTGCTGCGCGCGACGGCCGGCACCGAGGAGCCGCTGCTGATCGAGTGCGACAGCCGGTACGTCATCGATTCGGTGACGAAGTGGATGCCGGGGTGGAAGCGCCGCGGCTGGCGGAAGTCCGACGGCGGCCCGGTGCTGAACCGCGAGCTTCTGGAGGGCATCGACGAGGCGATGCGCGGCCGCGAGGTCCGGTTCTCGTGGGTGAAGGGGCACGCCGGGCATCCGGCGAACGAGGCGGCGGATGCTCGCGCGAACGCCGCCGCGAAGGCCTACCAGCTCGGCGACGAGCCGCGGCGCGGACCCGGTTTCTCGACCGCGACGGATGCCGGTGCCGCACTCGCCGGCGCCGTCGCCGTCCAGGCCGCCGCGACCGCCACGAACGCTGCCCCCGTCACGGCCGCTCAGCCCGCCGCGGACGCTGAGCCTGTCGAAGCGTCCGCGCCTCGCCCGCCCGCACGCTCCGCCGCCCCCGTCACGGACGTTGAGCCCGCCGCGGACGCTGAGCCTGTCGAAGCGTCCCCCCGCTCCTCCTCCGCCCCTCCCCTGTGGGCCGAGCCCGCCGATCTCCTCGACGCCTTGGACGCCGAGGCCGCGGCATCCACCCCGATCGAGCTGCGCGTCGCCCTCTCCCCCGAGGAGCACGCCCGCCTGCGCGACCGCGCCGACGCGCAGGGCGTGTCCCTCGAAGAGGCCCTCCGCCGCCTCATCTGACGCCAACACCGGAGGTCGAGACCCGCGGCATCCGGCGCGTCGGAGCTGGCGTGTTCCGGCCTCTCGCCGCTTCGTCATCGTCATACGCTGGTGACGGCCGTTATCCGGGGGGACCATGGCGTTCGGCGACATCATCTCCGTGCTCGCGCTGCTCTTGGCGCTGCTGAGCCTCATCGTGTCCGGATGGCTCGTCGTCATCGAGCACCGACGTGACGAACGGGCTCGGGAACGAGAGCGCCGGGAGCAGGCAACCCTCGTGCAGGCCTACGTCGCGGAGTTCGCCACGCCGGATGCGCCGAGGCGCTGGGGCATCGTGGTGATCAACGCCGGACAGTCCAGCGTCACCAACCTCCTCATCTGGACGCGCTCGAAAGTCGATCCGGAACGCCGCGCGAACGGCGAGCTGCCGACGGCCGGGCGATACCTCACGGTCCCGCCCGGTCGGTACTTCATCGAGAGGGCGGAGGCCGGTGCCGCCTATCCATGGCGCTTCCCGGTTGTCCTCCGCGACGACGAGCGTCCGCAGCCGATCATGAACACGCTGGATTGGCTGGTCGAGAAGTTCGAGTTCGCGGATGCCAACGGGCAGTGCTGGCGTCGGACCTATGATCCGACCGCGGTGGAAACCGGCGACCTCTCCGCCATCGACGGCTCAGAGTTGTCGAAGCCTCGCTTGGGACGACCCCAGCGCCGCTAATCCGCCTGCCAGACTCTCGTCATGTGGATCGGGTGGATCGAGTTCGACATCCTGCTGGGCGACGTGCACTCGCTCAAGGAGAAGCGCAGCGTGATCCGGCCGCTGATCGCCGACCTCAGCCGCCGCACCGAGGCGTCCGCCGCCGAGGTGGGTTCGGCGGATCTGCACCGCCGCACGCAGATCGGCGTCTCGGTCGTCGCCGCGCACGCCTCGCACGTCCGCGACGTGCTGGATCAGGCCGAACGGATGCTCGTCGAGCAGCATCCGGAGGTCACGCTGCTGTCCACCCGCCGCGGCCTGCACTCCAGCGAGGACTGACGGGACGACGCGGGGCCGGCCGACCCGCGACGGATCGGCCGGCCCCGCCCGATCAGACCGTGAGTACCGCCGACTCGAGGCGGCTGTACGAGGCTTCCATGCCGTCGGCCATTCCGGTGGCGAGGATGGCGTCGCGGGTCTCCGCGTCCGGGAACTCCATGAGCACGGTGATGAGTGTCGCGCCGTCCTCTTCGTAGAAGTTGATGTCGTTGAGCACGTCGGGGCCGTCGGTGCCCTGCATCCGCTCGAGCTGGACGGCGCGGCGCGGCGCATCGACGAGCAGCATCTCGCCCTCGAACCCGAACGGTTCGCCTTCGGTGTCGCCGACCGGCGCCCAGGAGGTGCGGTAGCGGTCGCCCGCGGCCAGGCCGACCTCGCACTCCGTCATCTCCCAGCCGTCGGGGCCGAGCATCCAGCGGCGAATGAGGTCGGGATCGGTGTGCGCACGCCACACCATGTCGCGCGGTCCGTCCACGAGCCGGGTGATCCTCACGTGCGTGTCGTCGAGCAGCTCGACCCGTGTGCCCTTGCCCTGGGCGTACTCGCGGAGGTCCTGCAGCACCGCGTCCAGCTGGCTCATCGCCATCCTGGTGCCCTCGACGGCGCCCATCGCGACAACCTGCTCGAGCGCGTCGATCGATTCGAAGTGGGTCTTCGTCACCATCCGGGTTCCTTCCGCGGCCGGCTCGAACGTGAACACCATCCGCATGGTGGGGAACTCGGTGGTGGGGTTCCCGTTCTCGTCCGTGAACCCGTCGAGCACTTCGAAGCGGTGCGGCTCCTCGATCGCGAGGAACTCCCAGTACCCGGAGGACCGCTCGCCGCGCGGGCCGGTCATCGTGTACGTCGCGCGGCCGCCGACGGTGTGGTCCCAGGCGGTGAAGGCGGCAGGCCACCCGGGAGGGCCCCAGAACCGTTCGAGCTGCCGCGGGTCGCTGTACGCGGCCCAGACCCGCTCGACCGGGGCGGCCAGGTCGGCCGTGACGGTCATCGTCAGGTTCTCGGTGTCGGTGGTGACGTCGGTGACAGGCATTGTCAGTCTCCTTCTTGGGTGCGTTCGGCGTTTCGTTCCTCGGATGCCGGCGGCTCCGCCAGCAGGTCGTCGAGGCGGGCGATGCGCGCCCGCCAGAGTTCCTCGTACCGGGCGAGCAGGGCCCGGGCGCGCGCGATCATGTCGGGGTTCGCGCGGACGAGCCGCTCGCGTCCCTCGGCGCGCTTGACGATGAGCCGCGCCTCCTCGAGCACGGCCACATGCTTCTGGACCGCGGCGAAGGACATGTCGTAGTCGCGCGCCAGCTCCGAGACGGACTGCTCCCGCTCGATCGTCCGGCGCAGGATGTCGCGCCGGGTCGCCGTCGCCAGTGCGTGGAACACACGGTCGATCTCCGCTTCACTGAGTTCACTTCGTACAACCATTTGGTTGTACGTTAGGACGCCGCGGATGCCGTGTCAAGACCTTCTTCCCGCGGTCACGCCGAGCATGGCTGGAGAGCCGGACCCTCTGCCCGCGGACGCACCGCCTCGGCGATCGCGAGGGCGACCGTGGCGGCCAGGATGACGAACGCCGCTGGCAGCGGCAGCATCATCGGACCGCCGGCCCCGACGAGGGCTGCTGCCGCACCCGCACCGATGGCGATGCCGCCGTTGAACAGCACCGGGATCAGTGCGCCTGCGAAGTCGCGATGACGGATGCCGGCGATACGCAGGATGAGCGTCTGGGCCAGCGGGGGAAAGGCTCCGGATCCCAAGCCCCAGAGCAGAACGACGAAGACCGAGACCATCGGAGAGGACGCGACGGAGGAAGCCGCCACGGCGAACGCCGTCACCGCGAGGGAGACGCTGAGGCCCTTGACCGTGCCCTGTCCGACACGGGCGGCGGCGACGAGCCCCGCCGCTGATGCCGCTCCGAAGACGAGCAGCACCGTGCTCATCCCACCCGGGAGCGCCGTCGCCGCGGGCGCGGCAAGCCGAGTGAGGAATGTGTAGGCCCTCGAACGGTTGCGGCCCTGCTCGGTGCGGAACTGGAGGGGCTTGAAGACCGGATCGCGTGCCTGGCCCGCAGCCGCGACACCATCCGCGAGTATCTGGCGCGGACCGAGGCGGACGCCGCGCAGGGCTCAGCTGCCTGAGCTCGTCCCGCCGATTCGGAGGGCGCGTCGCGCTGAGGCACGCGACCGCCTACGTCCACCTGAGCTGCACCCGCGGAAAACCCAGACGGACTGCCTGCCGCCCGGCGCGTCGCCCGCGCGACACGCCGCCTCGAGCACGAGTGGTCTGGGTTCTCCGAGAACGGCATCCTGTCCGGGGGCTCGCAACCGCCACCCGTCACGGATGCCCGACGCGCACCTCATCGACCACGGCCTGCCCGACCGGCTCCCCGAGCATCAGACCCAGCTCCACCAGCACGATCCGACCACACAGCCGCGGACCGTCGCCGCGGGTGAGACCGGTTTTCACCGCACCGAAGGTCACCGTGGTCTCGGCCGGCAGGACGACGCCATCCGACGCACCGGTGTCCGGGTCGAGCCCACTGGGCAGGTCGACGGCGATCACGCGCGGCCTCGCCGGCAGCAGAACGCCCACGGCATCCCGCGCCGCACCTCGCAGGCCACCGCGCGCGCCGATGCCGAGGATGCCGTCCACGACGAGGTCGTACGCCGCCGGCTCGAGGTCGGAAAGGGAGATCGGCGCGGCACCGGCATCCGTCGCCGCGGCGAGCGCCTCCTCGTGCAAGCGGTCCGCCGTACGCAGGACGTCGACCCGCACGCCCCGCTCGGCCAGTGCCGCCGCCGCGAACAGCGCGTCGCCGCCGTTGTCGCCGGCGCCGGTCAGCACCAACATCCGCTGCGGCGGATGCTCCGCGACCTGCTCGGGGATCGTTTCCGCGATCACCTCCGCGATCACCTCGGCAAGGGCGGCGGCCGCGCGGCGCATCAGCGGCACCCCGGCGGCGAGGAGCGGAGCCTCGGCCGCGCGCACCGCGGCGGCCGTGTAGGTGGGAGCGGACTCTGCCATGCGGCCACAGTAACGCCGGAGCGCTCAGAGCTCCGCGGTGAGCCGGCCGATCGCGTCGACCACCAGGTCGGCGAACCGGTCCTGGTCGATCCCGAGGGCAACGCGCGTGCGGAAGTCGGTCTGCCGCTGCGCCGAGCCGTCGCTGTGATGCATGCCCGGGACGTCCGCGAAGTTCACCACGGTCGTCCCGCGAGTCCACTCGCCCCGCAGCTCCACCCGGACGTCCGCCGCCGCGGTCGTGAGAACCGCCGGGTCGATGAGCGCGGCGATGCAGCACGCGTCGTGCACGGGAGGGAAGTCGAACTCGTACTGCCGCCGGTAGGCGTCGCCGACGAAGCCCCAGATGTCCAGCGCGAACCCGGCCACCGGCCCGCCGATCGCACGCACCCGCTCCTGGAGCTCGGCCGTGGCGAGCGCCTGATGCGTGGTGTCGAGACCGACCATCGTCACCTCCCAGTCGGCGCGGAACACCGCCTCGGCCGCCTCCGGATCGGCGTAGACGTTGAACTCGGCGTGCGGGGTGACGTTGCCGCGCGTGTGCGCGCCGCCCATGAGCACGACGGACTTCACCCGATCGGCGATGCGCGGCTCGGTGCGCAGCGCCAGCGCGATGTTGGTGAGCGGCCCGACGGGGACGAGGTTCACCGTGCCCGGCTCGTGCGCCATAACGGTGTCGATGATGAACTCGACGGCGTGCCGAGGATCGAGGTGGAACGCGGGCTCAGGAAGCACGGGTCCGTCGAGGCCCGTGTCACCGTGGATGTCCTCGGCGATCACCTGCGTCCCGACGAGCGGTCCCGCGGATCCTCGCGCGACGGGGACACGGATGCCGGAGACCGTGCACACCGACAGGGCGTTGCGGGTCACCTTCTCCAGCGTCTGGTTGCCGGCGACGGTCGTGATGCCGAGCAGGTCGATGGCCGGGTTGCCGGCCGCCAGCATGATGGCGATCGCGTCGTCGTGGCCGGGGTCGCAGTCGAGGATGACCTTCTCCATGGGCCCATTCTTCCCCAGCATCCGTCCAGTCCCGGCGCCGGACTCAGGCACCCGGCGCCGGCCCACGGGCAGCCGCCCGTCGCGGGCTCAGGCGCGTCCGCCCGGCGCGCCGAACACGGCGTGCAGCAGCGGCACCGCCGACGCGCACATCAACACGACCCCGAGCGGAGCCGCGGGCGCCAGCAGCAGCGCGCCGCCGATGAACAGCCCGGCGAACAGGACGGCCGACACCGCCCGCCGGCCGATGCGCACCAGCCGGTCGAGGCGGCGCTCGAGCGCGGTGGTGTCGAACGTGAGCGTACCGGCGTCGAAGCGGCTGATCAGCGAGTCCACGCGCTGCGGCAGCCGCCACAGGATGCCGGCGTTCGTGAGGGTCTGCCTGCCGAGGTCCTGCGCGAATCCGCCGCTCTCGTCGCGCAGCAGCCGCCCGGCGTACGGCTCGACCGGTTCCCAGATGTTGAAGTCCGGATCCAGCGAGCTGCACATCCCGGAGGTCAGCGAGACGGCGCGCATGAGCAGCAGCAGCTTCTCGGGGAACTGGACGGGCAGAGCCCGGACGGTGTCGCCGAACTCGACGGCGAAGTCGCGGAACTCGCGCGGGTCCACGTCGCGCAGCTGGTTGAACCCCATCCCGCCGAAGCGCGCGAACAGCACGGTGAGGGCCCGCTCGAGTTCGACGGTGTTCGCGGCGGGCAAGAGCACCCCGATCTGCCGGGCCGCGGCGACGAGACCGCGGCTGTCGCGCGAGGCCACCGCGATGACCAGGGTGCGCAGGCCCGCACGGATGCCGTCCGGCACCTCCGCCATCATCCCGAAGTCCACGAACGTCAGCCGCCAGCCCCTCCCGGCATCCGGCGTCACGAAGATGTTCCCCGGATGCGGATCCGCGTGCACGAACGAGTGGGTGAACACCTGGTCGAGCATCACCTCGGCGAACACCTGCGCGACCTCGGCGGGGTCGATCCCGGCATCGCGGAGGCCGCGATGGTCGTTGATCTTGATCGCGGTGACGTCCTCGAGCGTGAGCACGCGGCGCGTGGTGCGCTCCCACACGACCTGTGGCGCGCCCACGCGGGGGTCGCCCGCGAAGCACTCCGCGAAGCGCTCGGCGTTCGCGGCCTCGTGCAGGTAGTCGATCTCCTCGTGGCAGGTCTGCGCGAACTCCTCGACGAGGGCGGGGGCGTCGACGCGGTCGGCGACGATGCGGATGCGGCGGAGCCAGCCGGCCACCCGCCGCAGCGCGGCGAGGTCGACCGCCACGATGCCGTCGATGCCCGGTCGCTGCACCTTGACGACGACGCGGTCGAGCCCGGTGTCGGCGGCGTCGGATGCCGAGAGCGTCGCGCGGTGCGCCTGCCCGAGGGATGCCGCGGCGACCGGCACCGGCTCGAACGACGCGAAGGCGCGCTCCAGCGGCACGCCGAGCTCGGCTTCGGCGAGCGCCCGGATCTCCGGGAAGGGCACGGGCGGCACCTCGTCCTGGAGACCGGCGAGTTCGGCAGTGATCTCGGGCGGCAGCACGTCCAGCCGCGAAGAGAGGAACTGCCCGACCTTGATCATCAGTCCGCCGAGCTCGACGGCGAGGTCGCGGAACCGGCGGGCCAGGCGCAGCATCCGGGCATCCCGCGTGCCCTCGGCGAGACGCACGAAGCCGACGCGCGGGAGCACGAGCTCGAACCACCAGATCTGCACCAGCGCACGCGCCGCGAACGACAGGATGCGCCGGTACCGCGCCCGATGGTTCATCCACCCTCCCCCGTCCTGCCCCGCCTGCGGACGCTGAGCCTCTCGAAGCGTCCCCGCCACACCCGGACGCTGAGCCTGTCGAAGCGTCCCCGCCCGGCCACTGCCGGACGCTGAGCCTGTCGAAGCGTCGCCGGGCCCTTCGACAAGCTCAGGGTCCACACACCCGCACCCGCCCCTTCGGCAAGCTCAGGGTCCGAAACCGCATCCGGACCCTTCGACAGGCTCAGGGTCCGAGCCGGAGCTCGAACCCTCAGCTCTTGGCGAGGATCGAGTACAGCCTACGGCGGGCCTCGTCGATCACGGCGACGGCTTCGGTGACCTGCTCCGGAGTGCCGGTGCGGGCGACCTGCGCGGCCGCGGCCGCCAACTCCATCCCCGCCTTCGGCAGTGCGGCGATGTGTCCGCCCGGCCGCGACCCGAACGCCTCCCACGGCGCGGGCTTGCCGGCGCTCTCCGCCACGGCCTCGCGCCCGGCCTCGGTGAGCGTGTAGGTCTTGCGACCGTTCTGCTCCTCGGCGCTGATCAGGCCCTCGTCGGCGAGCAGCTGCAGGGTCGGGTAGACCGATCCCGCGCTCGGCTTCCAAGCCCCGCCGCTGCGGTCCTCGATCTCGTGGATGATCTGGTAGCCGTGCATCGGCTCCTCCGCGAGCAGCGCGAGCACGGCCGCGCGGACGTCGCCGCGCGCCATGCGCGAGGGCCCGACGCGCTGCTCGAACGAGTTCTTCAGCTGCTCCATCGCGTCCCAGATGGCGGCGCCCGGATTGCCTCCGAATCCACCGCCGCCGAAGCCGCGTCCGCCGAATCCCCCGGAAGAGAACGAACCGTCCATGGTGACCTCCTCGATCGAACGATAGTCAACGATATGTCGTCAACTGCACCGACGGAAGAGGGCCCTCACAGCCCTCCGCCGGCCCCGGGCCGGCCGAGCCGCGAGCCATCGCCGCCCGCCGCGCCCGGCCACGTCCCGTGAAGCTGGCCGCCCGCATCCGTTCACCTCACGGTGCCCCGCGGTTCACCAACCCGTCTTACTCTGGGTGCGGCCACGCGACCGCGCTTAAGAGATTTGCGTTTCTTTGTGCGTTGGCTACAAGAAATGGGTAGTGTCGGATAGGACACACCCTCGAAGGCGAGAAAGGACGACCATGGCCGACATGCGGAAGAGGCGCTGGACCCTCATCGGGGCGGCGACGATCACGGCACTGGCACTCACCGGCTGCACGGCTGCCGCGGAGCCGGCCGGCGAGGCCACGGAAGGCGGAAGCGGCGGCGACGAGGGCGGCACCCTCATCGTCTACACCAACTCCAACAGCGACGGTCGCGGCGAGTGGATCGTGGAGAAGGCCAAGAAGGCGGGCTTCGACATCGAGATCGTCGGGCTCGGCGGCGCGGATCTCACCAACCGCATCATCGCCGAGAAGAACAACCCGGTCGGCGACGTCGTCTTCGGCCTGAACAACATGTTCTTCGAGCAGCTCAAGGCCGAGGAGGCCATCACCGCCTACGAGCCGGAGTGGAGCGGCGAGGTGCCGCAGGAAGCCGGCGACGCGAAGGACGGCGCCTACTGGCCGCTGGTCGAGCAGGCCATCGTCACGGTCTACGACGAGAACCGGGTGACCGACCCGCCCGCCGACCTCGAGACGCTGTGGACCGACGAGACCTACAAGGGCCGCTACGAGGTGAACCCGGCGCTCGGCCAGGCCACCCCGCAGCTCGTGCTCGCCAGCATCCTCACCGAGAACCTCGACGAGGACGGCGACCTCGGTGTCAGCGACAAGGGCTGGAAGCTCGTCGAGTCGTACTACACCAACGGCTCCCCCGCGGTCGAGGGCACCGACCTGTACGCCCGGATCACCCGCGGCGAGGTCGACTACGGTGTGCTGCCGTCCAGCGGCATCGCCGCCCGCGACGCCGAGTACGGCACGAAGACGGGGATCATCGTCCCCGAGTACGGCGTGCCGTACGTCACCGAGCAGATCGCCCCCATCGCCGGCTCGGGCAACGAGGAGCAGGCGCAGGAGTTCATCGACTGGTTCGGCAGCGCCGAGGTGCAGGGCGAGTTCGCGGCCGAGTTCAACGCCATGCCGGTCAACGAGGGCGCCATCGACCAGGCCAACCCTGAGGTCGTCGAGCTGATGGAGAGCCTGCCGCGCCAGGAGATCGACTTCGACTTCGTCGGCGAGCACCTCGGCGAGTGGGTCGAGAAGGTCACGCTCGAGTACATCGGCTGAACGAGCTGAACGACGGAATGACGCGATGATCCGGTTCGACGACGTCGAGGTCGCCTTCGGCGACCACACCGCGGTCTCGCATCTGGACCTGGAGATCCAGGAGGGTGAGTTCTTCACCCTCCTGGGTCCGTCCGGATGCGGCAAGACCACCGCCCTTCGTGCGCTGGCCGGCTTCATCGAGCCCACCGGCGGCCGCATCCACATCGCCGGGCGCGACGTCACGCGCGTGCCGAGCGAGAAGCGCGGCGTGGGCATGGTGTTCCAGAACTACGCACTGTTCCCGAGCATGAGCGTGCGCGACAACATCGCGTTCGGGCTCGCCATCCGCAAGGTGCCCAAGGCCGAACAGCGCCGGCTCGTGGACGAGGTGGCCGAACGCACCGGGCTCGCCGCCTCCCAGCTCGACAAGAACGTCGCCGAGCTCTCCGGCGGTCAGCAGCAGCGCGTCGCGATCGCCCGCGCGCTCGTGCTGACTCCGCGCATCCTGCTGCTCGACGAGCCGCTGTCCAACCTCGACGCCAAGCTGCGCGTCCAGCTGCGCCAGCAGTTGAAGGAGCTGCAGCACCAGGTCGGCGTCACCACGGTCTACGTCACGCACGACCAGGAGGAGGCGCTCACCCTCAGCGACCAGATCGCGGTGCTCGAGTCCGGCCGGCTGCAGCAGGTCGGCACCCCCGAGGAGATCTACGACCGCAGCGCCACCGCGTTCGTGTGCCGGTTCATCGGCGAGAGCAATCGCCTCACCTCCGGCATCCTCGACCGGATCGCGGATGCCGGAGGGCTCGACGCCTCCGCCGAGAGCTACGTCCGCCCCGAGAAGCTGCACCTGGCCGGCGTCGACGATCCGAGCCCGGCATCCGCGGTGCTGGACGGCACCGTGACCGGCCGCACGTACCACGGCAGCCACAGCGTGTACACGGTGGCGGTGGCGGATGCCGCGCTGCGCGTGAGCGTCCCGGCGGGGGCGGGCACGCGCCGGTGGGACGCCGGCGACGCGGTGCGGATCGGCGTCGACCCGCGCTGGGTGCTGCAGTATCCGGCGGTGTGAGATGAACGACCCGAAGACCCCCGTCCCGCCGCCCGAGGCAGCGCTGCCCGGTGAGGCCGGCCTGCTCACCGGCGTCGCGGCATCCGACGTCACCCGCGAGCGCGACGGCGAGCGCGATGGCACCGGCGAGCGCGGCGAGCGTGGCGCCGCCCGCGCTCGGGGGCGAAGGACGCGCGGTTCGCGGAGCGGCAGCGCCGGCGGCATCCGTGCCATGCTCCGCTCACCCCTCGCCTGGGTGACCGGCGTTGTCGTGCTGTGGTTCGCGGCGGCGTTCCTCGTGCTGCCGAACGTCGTGCTGCTGGGCACCACGTTCTTCCCGGACGGCGAGTTCAGCCTCGGCGCGATCGAGAAGCTGCTGCGCAGCGAGAGGGCGATGCGCACCCTCGGCAACAGCTTCCTGCTCGCGGTGACCCTGTCGATCACGGTGAACGTCGTGGGCGTGTTCATCGTGCTGGTGACGCAGTACTTCCGCATCCGCGGCGCCCGCCTGCTCTGGCTCGGCTACGCGACCACCCTGATCTACGGCGGCATCGTGCTCGCCGCCGGCTACAACTTCATCTACGGACGGTTCGGGTTCGTCACCAACCTGATGGCGAACCTGAACCCCGACCTGAACCGTGACTGGTTCTCGGGTTACTTCGCCGTGGTGTTCGTGATGACCTTCGCGACGACCACGAACCACATGCTGTTCCTGTCGTCGTCGTTGGCGAAGGTCGACTACGCGTCGATCGAGGCCGCGAAGCTGATGGGCGCCTCGTCGTGGACGATCCTGCGCCGCATCGTGCTGCCGGTGATGAAGCCGATGCTGTTCGCCGTCACCGTGCTCACCTTCCTCATCGGCCTGGGCGCGCTGACCGCCCCACTGGTGCTCGGCGGACCCGACTTCCAGACCGTGGCGCCGCTGATCATCGACCTGTCGCGCAGCCCGATCACCCGCGACATCGCGGCACTGCTGGCGATCATCCTGGGCGTCGCGACGATCATCCTGCTGGCGATCATGAACCGCGCCGAGAAGTCGGGCGTGTACTTCTCGGTCGCGAAGGTGGCCACGCCGATCCAGAAGCAGCCGATCCGGAACCCCGTCGCGAACGTCGTCGTGCACGTGATCGCGTATCTGCTCTGGGTGATCTACCTGATCCCGGTGGTGCTGATCGTGGTGTTCTCGTTCGTCGACGCGCGCAGCATCCTGGCCGGGTCGATCACGCTCGACAGCTTCACGCTGCAGAACTACATCACCGTGTTCAGCAGTGCGGCGGCGCTGCGGCCGTTCCTGGTCAGCGTCGTGTACAGCGCGCTCGCGTCGGTGGTCGTCGTCGGCGGGCTGCTGTTCGTGGCACGGATGCTGCAGAAGCACCGCAACGCCGTCACCGCGTTCCTGGAGTACGTGCTGCACATCCCGTGGATCCTGCCGATCGTGCTGATCGCGCTCGGGCTGGTGATGGCCTTCGACAGGCCGCAGGCTCTGGTCGGGAACATCGTGCTCACCGGTACGCCGGTGCTGCTGCTGATCGCCTACATCAGCGTGAAGATCCCGTTCACGCTGCGGCTGCTGAAGGCGGCGTTCGCGTCGGTGCCGGACTCGCTGGAGGACGCGTCCCGCATCCTCGGAGCGCGGTCGCTGACCACGTTCCGGCGGGTGCTGATCCCGCTGGTGCTGCCCACGGCGGCGGCGATCACGGCGCTGAACTTCAACAGCCTGCTCGACGACTACGACGCGGCGATCTTCCTGTACCACCCGCTGTACCCGCCGCTGGGCGTCGCGATCCAGGAGAGCACGCGCGGCGAGAACAACCTCGACGCCATGCCGATCACGTTCGTGTACACGGTGCTGCTGATGGTCATCATGGGTGTCACGATGTACCTCGTGTATGGACGTGGTTCGCGCGTTGGGGCACCGCGGCGGGTCGCGCGGCGGGCGCGGTCGAGGGGGTCGCGCTCGGCATGAGCGATCCGCGTTCACCGCTGCACGTCACGATCAACGACGTCGCCTCCGCCGCGGGCGTCTCGCGGGCGACCGCCACGCGAGCGCTGAAGGGCGAGGGGCGGATCGCCGAGGAGACCCGCCGCCGCATCCTGAAGACCGCCGAGCGGCTGGGATACGTGCGCAACACGATGGCCGCCGAGCTCGCCGCCGGCCGCACCCGCACGGTCGGGCTGATGCTGCGCGATGCCAGCAACCCGGCGTACGGGCTGCTGTTCTCGCTGCTGCAGGACGAGGCGCACCGACGCGGGCTCGATCTCGTGACGGTGACCGTCGGGATCGGGGCCGACCAGCAGGGGGCGCGGCAGGTGGACGCCCTGCACCGGCTGCTCGGGATGCGCGTGGCCGGGCTGATCGTCGCGACCGGCGGGGTGACCACCGAGCAGCTGCAGCCGTTCGCGGATCAGGTGCCGATCCTGCGCGCCGGGCGGGTCGAGGCCGAGGGCCGGATCCACGCGGTGTACTACGACGAGCAGGCGCACGGACGGATGCTGGCCGCGCACCTGCTCGGGCTCGGGCACCGGCGGGTGGCCGTGCTCGCGGCGGGTCCGGAGTACTCCTTCACGGAGCAGCTGCGGGCGCGGGCGATGCAGGAGGCGCTGACGGATGCCGGGGCCGAGGTCACCATGATCGCCGCGGGCGCGCGGCCCGAGGACGGCGTGCCCCAGGCGCTCGACGCGCTGCGGGCCGGGGCGACCGCGGTGATGTGCGCGTCGGATCCGCGGCAGCTGGCGATGCTGCGAGCCGCGCGGGACGCCGGCATCGACGTGCCCGGCGGGGTGAGCGTGACCGGCTGCGACGGCGTGCTGCCCGGGGCCGATCTGCTGGGACTGACGACGGTGCGCATCCCCGTGGAGCAGGTCGCGGCCGCGGCCGTGGAGACCATGCAGCGGCTGCTCGGACCGGATGCCCCGGAGGAGACGGTCCGGCGCGGGTTCGCCGGCGAGCTCGTGACGGGGGCGACCGCTGCCGCGCCCCGAGCCGACCCATGACCCGACCGTGTCGGGAGACGACCGTGTCCGCACACCAGGAAAGAGCATGATCCTCACCGAGCATCCCCGCCCCTCGCACACCTTCGTGCACCTCTCGGACACCCACCTGCCCGCCGAGCGCACGCCGCTGTACGGCGGAGCGGACGCCGACGGCAACCTGTCGCTGCTGCTGGAGCGGCTCGTCGACAGCGGTCTGCGCCCCGACGCGCTGCTGCTCACCGGCGACCTCACCGACAAGGGCGACCGCACCGCGTACCGGCGGCTGCGCGGGCTGGTCGGCGAGGCCGCGTCCACCCTGGGCTGCCCGGTGGTGTGGGCGGCAGGCAACCACGACGACCGCGCCGCGTTCCGCGCCGAGCTGCTGGACGGCGACGGCGACGAGCCGATCGTGTCGGTGGACTGGTTCGGCGGCCTGCGCGTGATCGCGCTCGACTCGACCGTGCCGGGAGCGCACTGGGGCGAGATCGATGACGAGCAGCTCGCCTGGCTCCGCGGAGAGCTGGCGACGCCGGCGCCGGCCGGCAGCATCCTGCTCATCCACCACCCGCCGCTGCCGACCGTGCTCGATCTCGCGGTGACGGTCGAGTTGCGCGGCCAGGCCCGTCTCGCCGACGCGATCGCCGGTACAGATGTGCGCGCGATCCTGTCGGGGCACATGCACCATCCCTCGTTCGGCACGTTCGCCGGCATCCCGGTCGCGGTCGCCTCGTCGAGCGCGTACGGCCAGGACCTCGCCCAGCCGCCGGGCGCGACCCGCGGGCAGGATGCCACGCAGGGCTACAACCTCGTGCACGTGTACCGCGACACGATCGTGCACTCCGCGGTGGGGCTGGAGCGCGGGTCGGATGTCGGTGAGCCGGTGGCCCCCGAGGAGGCACAGAGACGGATCACCGGGGCGGGGATCGGCTGGCGGGACTGAGGCCCCCGGTCGCGCCCGGTCGCGCCCTGTCGCGCCCTCGGTCGTTGAGCGCCGCGCCCCCGGTCGTTGAGCGCCGCGCCCCCGGTCGTTGAGCGAGGGAGCCACAGGCGACCGAGACGAACGCCGGCGCGCCACTCCCGGTCGTTGAGCGAGGGCGCGCAGCGACCGAGACGAAACGCGCCGCCGCCAAGAGGCCGCGTACCCGGTCTCGACTTAGCCGGCCTCCCCCGTCTACCCGTGACCTCCATCGATCTCTGTCGATGCTCCGCGCGTACGGGCGTTGCGGTGGAAGATCTCGGACCTTCCGGTGCCCGCTTCTGACCGCAGCCTGCCGCCTGGCGAAGGCTGCGCGTTGGCTGACGTCATGTGATATCGAGGAGCTCTCGCGCCTGTCGGCCAACGGACCGAGCTAGACACCGCGCCTACCTATGCCGACACCAACTGCATGAGTTCGGCGTAGCTGGTGACCACACCGTACTTCACAGCCGCGCTGTTGTCGCGTTCGAGGGCTTCGAAGTACTTGCGGGCGCAGTCGATCTTGGCATTCTCGACGCCCTTCAGCTGCAGCGACGACAGAGACCCCTTGGTCTCGGCCACGAAGTACACGTGCTTGACGCTGCCTTCGGTGAAGGCGATCGCCCAGTCTGGGTTGTAGTCGCCGACCGGCGTCGGGATGAAGAATCCGCGCGGCAGCTTCGCGTAGACCGCGACTTCGGTGCTCGTATCGAGGGCGGAGACGAAGTCACGCTCGACCTTCGAATCGGTCACGACGTAATCGTAGACGTGGCGCTTGAGCCGCTGACCCGCCTTAGTGAAGTCCTGCGCCGTCTGGTTCTGGGTGAAGATCGTCGAGTCGAAGCGGTCCTCCAGCGTGTCGTACGTCAACTTGTTGACGATCAGCGTCGCCTTCTGCTCATTGATAATGCGCGCCGTCTCAGTTATGAACTGCTCCGGATTGAGCCGGAACTTCGCGAAGGTCGATGGCTTCACGTCGCGAAGAATCTTCGCGACGGTGCGCCGCGTGAGGTGGGTCTTCTCTGTGATCTCACCCAGCAGGTCGTACTTCACCTGTGACCTCGCGCTCAGCTCCTCGGTGTGCGTGCGCGTTTCCGACACGGTGAAGCCCGTGCCGCGTTCGAGCGCGTCGACATCCAACGCGTCGCGTTGACTGCCCGTCTGCACGACGTACTGCAGCGATGCCACGTGCAGCTGCGCATCGAGCGCGTCGACGCAGTTGTCGATCAGCTCGCTCGAGTCGAAGTCGACCTGGTACACGACACGGTGGTTGATGCGATTCCAGAGTGCCTGGAACTCCTTCTTCTCGAAATTCTCCCGGTTGAATGGGATCGGCTTCGGCTTGCGATCATTCCTGGGAACCGGCATGTCGAGGTACAGAGCGTCGACCAGCGGCAGGAGGAAGTCGACTACCGGCGCGAGTGCCTCGGGCGCCGGAGCGAGCTCTCCCACCTCACGCGCGTCCTTATACGCCTGTGTGACCGTGTCGTCGTCGCCGATGTAGTCGTTCTTGATCAGATACCGCACCAGCTGCTTCGCCAGCGCCTCGTCAACCAGCGCCTCGATGCCCGACCCATCGCGATAAGTGCGACCCGTGAAGTACTCTTCGGTCGCCTTCCGAGGCCGCGCGGAGAGCGAGGCGGCGATCTCGTTCTGCAGGCCGTCGACGAACTCCTGGTATGACTCGTCGCACACGACCGTGAGCTCGTTGATCTCGTGCACGGTGGCAGGATGATCCATCCGCTCACCGTGCTGGTTCACCGCGATGCGGAGGCCGCGCCCAACCTCTTGGCGACGCGACACCGAGTTGTCACTCTTCTTGAGCATCCCCATGACGAAGACGTTGGGGTTGTCCCAGCCCTCGCGGAGCGCGGAGTGCGAGAACAGGAAGCGCAGGGGAGTCGCGAGGTCGAGCAGCTTCTCCTTGTCCTTCAGGATCAGGTCGTAGTCGCCCGCCTCGGTAGCCTGCCCCTTCTCGTCCCCACGAGCGGCGATCCTCGGATCGATCTGGCGTCCCGTCTTCTTGTCGATCGAGAAGTACCCGCCGTGCACGTCGCGCGCGGCGTCGCGGCGCAAGTATTCCTGGTAGATCGCGAAGGCATCGTCCATCTCAAGCTCGGCGAGCACCTCGGCTCGGATCAGTTCGTACTCCTCCTCGAAGATTCGCGCGTAGTCGCCGAGCGTGTCCTCGCGGTCGTAGTCGCGGTACTTCGCGACCTCGTCAATGAAGAACAGGGAGAGCACCTTGATGCCCTGTGGATGGAGCGTGCGCTCCTTCTCGATGTGGGACCGGATGACCTCGCGTATCTGGATGCGACGTTTCTGCTCCTCGGTCACGTCGAGCGTGGCCTCACCTGCGTGAAGGACATCACCTGTTGACAGCTCGATGATGTCGCGCACTGCGTCGACATCGGTGACCACGAGATCCTTGTACGCCTCGACGCCGTTCGCCAGGTCGTGCAGCCTGCTGCCCTTGGTGACGCGCTTCACGAGCCGCCGGATGCCGGTGCCCGTCTGCACCTCCATCTCGATGCGCGCGGTGGGCGGCGCGCCCTTCTTCACCTCGATCGCGTCAAGGTAGATGTAGGCGGTGGAGCCGGCCAGGCCCCGCACGGTAAGGCCGCGCACGCCGATCTTCTTCACCAGCTTTGCGTTGTACGCGTCGACCGCGTCGAGTCGGTACACCTTGTTGTATTCGTGGAACGGCTTGTGCGTCGCGGAGTAGCGCAACACCATCAGCGGATCGAACTTCGCCAGCGCTTCGAGCGAGGCCGATGCCTTCTTCGGCTTGCCCTTGTTGTCGAACTCCTCGCCGAAGCGCTGGGGCTCGTCAATGATGACGATCGGTCGGTTGGCGCTGATGACGTCGATCGGCCTGCGGGACTGGAAGTCGTCGAGCTCGTCGTAGATGCGCCGCTGGTCCTTGCCGGTGGCATTGAAGGCCTGGATGTTGATGATCATCACCTGCACCCCGGCATCCGAGCTGAACCGCTCGAGTTCGTGCAGTTGCGCGGAGTTGTAGATGAACGCGCGCGGCTTGGTCTTGTACTCCTCCATGAAGTGCTCAGCCGTCACATCGAACGTCTTCTTGACGCCCTCGCGGATCGCGATCGACGGGACGACGACGATGAACTTCGACCATCCGTAGCGGCGATGCATCTCCATCATGGTCTTGATATAGACGTAGGTCTTGCCGGTTCCCGTCTCCATTTCGACTGTGAGGTTCGGCGCACCTGGCGCGGCCTTGCTCGTCGCGAGTTCGGTCGACTGATTCAGACCCTTGCCCGCCTGGATTGCTCGGATGTTCGCGAGCAGCTGGCTCGCCGAGAGTGCGATGGGGGCGTTGCGCAGACCGGGGCCGAGCTCGATGGTCGTCTGGCCATCCTTCGCACGACCGGGATCGATACGGTAAGTGACGCCGGCGTCCTTCAACTGGCCCGCGAATACGTCCACGACCGCGTTGACCGCGTCGGTCTGATAGTCCTGCGTCTTGAACTGAAGTTTCATCCGGGCCTCGTTCAGATGGTCTTGACGGAGGTGTCCGGCGACACCTCGGCGAAGACCTGCTCGGCGTTGATGCGCTCGGCGTCGGTCGCGAACCCGTCGTCGCGGAACACCGCGCGCACCGGCTGCCGCTCGGCAACCGCCCGCACGACTGCCGGCGTCACGCTCTCGTCGAAGCACGCGATGAGCCCACCGTCGTCGACCACGAACACCTCGCGCCCGTCAATCTGCTCCCGTCGAATCGGGAGGGTCAGTTCGAGGCCCCAGTCGAGGAGCACCTGGAAGAGGAGGTCCTCGCCCGTGCGGTCGGGCTTAATGCTTGACGCGCGCTCACCGAGGTCGAGCTGGTTCGTCTCGTCTGGTGTGCGGAGGACGTCCGCCATGTTGGTGGTGTCAATTCGGAATGCGCGATAACCCTGTGGTTGCGGCGAAGCCGCCTCAATCCGGCGCAGACGATCACGAGCAATATCAGCGATGGACCCGTAACCGGCCGCAGCCGCTGGGCTCCCCGCAGGTACCCGTTCCGCAATTTGCACGAGAATGAACCGCCTCGAGCTCTGTGTGGAGACATTCAGATCAATAACAGCGTGCGCGGTAGATCCCGACCCGCCAAAGAAATCGAGGATGATGTCGTCGGGACCAGTCAAATAGGCGATGAGCCTACGAAGATCTTTCCAGTTCTTCGGGTTGTCAAAGACGCGCCCGCCCATGAGTGCGTGAAACTCGACCGCGGCAGTCTGTGCATAGCTATAGTGAACTGACCCCATAACGAGACCTTCCGACTCAAACAGGTACCGTATTTGGCGAGGTAGGGTGGTCTCGTCGGGGCCGAAAACCACCCTTCCTTCAGCGACCGCCTTGTCGAACGATTCCTTCTTCGGGTAGCGCCAGCCGCCCTCGGGGACCTTGCATGGCTTGCCGGACACCGGGTGCAGCACAACATAACGTGGTCCGCCGCCACCAGGCCACGAGATGTTCCCATCGTCGCGGAAAGGGCCACGAGGTCCCACCTTACTAAAGCGCCCCAATTTCCGTCGCTCATCTGTCGCAGGGAACGATGATGTCCACTTGCGCCATCCAACCTGAATGGCATCCCAATCCTCGCCGTACTGGGCGCGAAGCTTGGAGTACTCGGCGCGAGCTTCCTCGATGCCCTGTTGCGGTTCACGAAGGCGCGTGCCCAGATCGGAGAGGACTTGCTTCGATCGAGCATACACAAGCATATACTCGTGCCCGACCGAAAAGAACCTTGCATCGTTCTTCCTGTTGCGATCCCACACCAAAACCGCGAGCTTATTCTCGGCGCCAAGGACCTCGTCGAGGAGAATCTCCATCGCGGAAAATTCAGCATCGTCGATACTGATTACGATGTAGCCGTCCTCGGTGAGTAGATTTCGGGCCAGCTTGAGGCGAGGATAGATCATGTCAAGCCAGTCTGAATGAAACCGACCATTCGACTCCGCGTTCGTCGCCAACCGCGCTCCCGACTCGTCAAGCATGCTAGACCGCGCCAGATACTCCGCCGTGGTCTGCGCAAAGTCGTCGTTGTATACGAAGTCGTTCCCCGTGTTGTACGGCGGGTCGATGTAGATGAGCCTGACCTTGCCCAGGTACGACTCCTGCAGCAGCTTGAGGGCGTCGAGGTTGTCGCCCTCGATGAAGAGGTTCTCGGTGGTGTCGAAGTCGACCGATTCCTCGCGCACGGGGCGGAGGGTCTTCGCGATGGGGGCGTTGGCTGCGAAAGCGGCGGCCCGCTTGCCGGGCCAGTCGAGCTGGTAGCGCTCCTGCGGGCCCTCGACGATGTGGTCGGAGAGCTCCTGCCGCAGGGCATCGAAGTCGATCGCGCGCTTGACCGCGCCGTCGGCGTCGCGGGTCTCGGTCACGACACTCGGAAACAGCTCGGCGAGCTTGTCGATGTTCGCCTGGGTGAGGTCGGGCGATGTCATGCGCAGTTTCTCCAAGGGGTGCTACCTCTGTGCTTCGAGCTCGCTCCGCAACGCAGTCAGCGCGCGGCGGATTTCGAGCTTGCGGTTGAGTTGGGGTTCGTTCCGGAGCCGGCGTTCGGCGGCGGCGACCTGTCGTTCGAGCTGGTCGATGCGCTTCAAGCGACCGGCCAGCTCCGCCGGGCTCTCGGCCGCGCGGCCGGCGACAGGGAGCAGCGGCTCGAGGATCGCCGCGTACAGCGCGGACAGGGTGATCGCGGTCGGCAGCGGCGCGCGCTCGTGGCCCGAGGGCATCCATCCGGTCGAGTGATACGTGCCCGACTTCTGCATCGCCGCGGTCATCCGGGTCTCTGCGTCGCTGCGCGCGATCTCGAAGACGAGCGGAAACGCAACCGCGTTGTCGATTGCGGCGAGCACGGCGGTCGACACGTCCTCGCCCTTGGCCGTAACGCGGAAGACCTGTAGCTCGGGTACCTCATCGTCGCCCGGCACGTTAACGGTCGACTCGGCGAGCTTGTACGCCCACTCGACGCTCGCCACTTCGTCGACGAAGCGCTCGCGCACGGCCGTGGTCACGGATCCGTGCGCGTAGAGCTTCTCCTTCGGCACGCGACGGCCGAAGGCGGCCGCCGCGGGCCACGCATACAGCACGTCAGCCATGCCGCGCCTCGCGGTCGACGACAGCGATGAAGGCGAGCAGCTCGAAGTCATCGAGCCCCGCGATGCCTTGCGTGAGCGCGGTCGTGGTGCCGGGCGTGAAGAGGCTGTCGATGTCTCGCTCGTCGGTGACCTCGATCATCGAGCGGATCGCGTCGGTCAGCAGGCCCGAGTAGGTCGCCATATCGACACCGTCACGCGTTGCCTCATTGAAAATCGCCGCGACGTCCGCCACGGGCTCGTCCACGCCGCGGCATCCGGCACGCAGCAGGTCAAGCAAGCGCTTCGCCTCCGTGTGGTCCGCCACGACCTGACCCTTATCGTCGAGGTAGACGAGGTAGTGCGGGTGCAGGCGGTTGCCCCGGTTGACGTCGTCCGGCGCGTTCACGTTGCGCAACGCGAAGATCGCGCCCGGCACGAGCCCCTTGGCCGGGTCCGCGGGGATCACCGCATGCAGGCCCTTCGGGCTCCGCGCGAGGTCGCCGTGCTCCTTGATGTAACCAAGCAGGTCCATACGGAAGTCGTTGAGGCCGAGGTCGGTGATTGAGACGCCAGCGCGCACGTCCTCGAGATCGATCACGTCGTCCTGCAGTCGCCGCAGCTGCTCGCGCCGGTAAGCAGCTTCGGCACCGCCGGGATCGAGCACGTTATCGTCTCCGGTACCCGCGATATTGGCGATGGTCATCCGGCCCTCTACGCGCTCCTTCAGATTGATGTACGCGTCGAGCGAGATGTCCGGCCAGAAGTTGACCAGCTGGATGACCTGGTTTATGGACCCGATCCGGTCCACGCGACCGAAGCGCTGGATGATCCGGACAGGGTTCCAGTGAATATCGTAATTGATCAGGAAGTCGCAGTCCTGCAGGTTCTGCCCCTCGCTGATCACATCGGTACCGATGAGCACGTCGATCTCTCGCGTCTCCCCGGGCATCGTGAGGTCGCGGCTTTTCGAGCGCGGCGAGAAGAGCGTCATCGCCTCCTGCGCCCCGAATCCGGTGCCGAGCGTCGTGCGCACACCGTGGTTGCCGCCCGTGATGACGGCGGTCTCTAGGCCGTGTCGTGCGAGGACGGGCGCGAGCTCGCGATACAGGTACTCGGCAGTGTCGGCGAAGGCCGAGAAAACTAGAACCTTGCGGTTGGGGCTGCCGTTGGGCTGAGTGTTGAGCGGGTTCGCGACCTTCTCCTCGATCGTCGTGAGCAGCCGGCGCAGCTTGAGGTCGCGGTCGGGGACGACGCGGTTCGCTTCATCGAGCAACCCGCAAAGCACCTCGCGATCGACCGCGAGATCGTGGCGCCACAACTCGGTGTCGATGTCGCGGAGCGCGATCTTCACGCCTCCGCCGACGAGGAACGCGCTCAGCTCGGCATCGTCCTGATCGTCCGTGTCGAGATCAAGCCCGGCATCCCCGACGCCCTCCACAGTTTCGCCACGCTCAATCTGGGCGAGCGTCGCATCGGTGATCCGGTCGATCCGACCGAGCGTGAGCCGGAACGCCTCGACAGAGCTCTCGAGGCGCTTGAGCAGGTTCACGGTCATGAGCTTCCGGATGCCTTCTTGACGCCCCTTCAGCCCCGCGCCACCGACAAACTTGTCGACGTCCTCGTAAATCGCTCGGCGGCTCGCATGGACGTAGTCGAGGGGTCGATAGACCGCAAGTGTGAGCAGTTGCAGGCGCTCGAAGATCTCGTCGAACTTCGGGACGTCGGCGATATCCGTCAGCGGTTCCCGGATCGCTTTGGGGGGCAGACGCTTCGGGAAGGCGCCGATGTCGGTCATGTCGTAGAACGCCTGGATGTGCTTGCGCGACCGGGCGATCGTGACGGCGTCGAGCAGCTCGAAGAAGTCGAAGTCGAGCATCTGCAGGATGCGATCCGTCGTGCGCTGCGCCGGATCGAGCTTCGACCAGTCGTTGAACGCGCGTTGCGCCTCGCGAAAGACGTTCTCGACAGTGGTCGAGAGCGTCAACTGCTTCGCGAGATCCTCGCTCTCGCCCTCGTAGGCGAGCTGCAACTGGTTCTTGAGATCGTTGAAGCGGTTGTTGACCGGGGTGGCCGATAGCATCAGCACCTTGGTCTTCACGCCCTCGCGGATCACCTGGCGCATGAGCCGCTGGTAGCGGCTCTCTCGCTCGTGCGCGTAGTCCGCGTTGCGGAAGTTGTGCGACTCGTCGATCACGACGAGATCGAAGTTGCCCCAGTTGACGCGGGCGAGGTCCTTGCCGAGCGACTCGCCGCGAGTTCGTGACAGGTCCGTGTGCGCCAGCACGGTGTAGCCGAAGCGGTCCTCGTGGAACAGGTTCGTCGTGTACGGCGAGTTGTAATTCGTCCAGTTCTCGGCGAGTTTCTTCGGAGCCAGCACCATCACGCTCTTGTTGCGCAACTCGTAGTACTTGATCACCGCGAGCGCCGTGAACGTCTTCCCCAGGCCCACGCTATCGGCCAGGATGCAGCCGTTGTACGTCTCGAGCTTATTGATGATGCCCGTCGCGGCGTCGCGCTGGAAGTTGTACAGGCTCTGCCAGATCTTCGTGTCCTGATAGCCGGTGCGGTCGTTCGGCAGCACGTCCTCAGTGATGTCGTCGAGGAACTCCGAAAACAGGTTGTAGAGGATCAAGAAGTAGATGCGCGCAGGGCTGTTCTCGGCATAGACGCTCGCGATGTGGGCTCGCACTGCCTCGGTGACGTCGATGAGCTGATCCGGATTGTTCCAGATCTGGTCGAACAGCGTCAGGAAGTGACGAGCTTCGTCCTCGCCTTCGAACTTTGTGACCGTGTTCGAAATCGCATCGCCGCGCTCGTACCCAAGATCTGCTGTGGTGAAACCCTGCAGCTGGAAGTAGGCCGCCGCGTTGTCGACAACCGCCATGCCCTGCATCGGCGCGCCCGTAGCGTTGGACCGGAACGTCACTCTGCGCCGAACCCATTCGGCGCACTCCCGGGCGATAGCGCGCTGGGTGAGCTTGTTCCGCAGCCGGATCTCGAACGCAGACCCATACAGTGTCGACTCAGCATGCGGGATGAAGAACTCTCTCCGCTCTCGACGGATCCGGTCGGTCGCCTTCTCCGCCATGAAGGACGGCGAGGTGAAGATGAACTCAAGCTCTTCGATACTCTCGAGTTCATCACGCAGCGCCTCGAAGGCGAAGATCGAAAACGCGGATGCGGCAACCCGTACCTTAGAGCGTGGCGCAAGCGTCGACTTCAGATCATCGCCAAGCAATATGCCGACGTTATCGATGATGCGCATCTCAGACACCCTCCCTCCCCGTCCACGACATTCAAACGGATCCGGTGTCGGATTCGCCGTCCTGAACGTTCGCGCGACAACGGCGCCGGTCTGCCGGCATGTCGACGATAGCGGCTCGGACAACGGCCGACAGCCAAGGCTTAACCATGTGTCTCCAAGCGAATCAAGCCGTGTGCTGACGCTGCCGATCCTATCTGCAGAACGAGGCGGTCTTGCGCTCGCCTGAAGGCGCACGGCACCGACCACATGACCTCGGCAACGCCGCTCAGGTAGCCCAATAGATCCGCGGTCACCATGGGCCGCGCCCAACTCGAATCCGCTCCGCGACGTCGAGTGCCACGTCGGCCGCATCGCCAAGCGCTGAAGGGGTTCTTCGAGCGCTTCTTCGGCCCCGCTGCGGTACTGGATTAGCGTTCAAGCATGGTGCACGTCGTTGGAGCGGTGATCGTCAAGGACGGCCGCGTGCTCGCGGCGCGGCGCGGCGAACAGATGAAGTTACCTGGCACGTGGGAGTTTCCTGGCGGGAAGCTGGAGCCATGCGAGTCAGAGCAGTCTGCCCTCATGCGTGAGGTTCAGGAGGAGCTCGGCGTCCACGCCCTGGTCGGGGAACACATCGAGACGACGGCACACGAGTATCCGTTCGGCAACGTAACGCTCAGCACGTACTACGCAACGATCACGTCGGGTGAGCCAGCCCCAACCGAACACGCAGAGCTGCGATGGTGCGCTGCCGACGAGCTTGCCGAACTGAATTGGGCTCCGGCCGACATTCCGACGGCACGGCGAGTCATTGCGCAGTTACGCTCGGCGCGGCAAGCTCGTAGTTGAATCCGTTGCCCTCCTTGAACACGAGACCGAGGTCAACCGACTCAAGGTAGTCACGTAGGTCCGCGCTCGGGCGGTCCGGAAGCAACACGGCGCACCTTAGACCGTCGAGATGTACATGGCGCCGGGTAATCCAGTCCCCGACTTTGAGGCGGAGCGGGTGAGCGGACATAAGCAAACTCTAGGGCTCAGGTGTCCAGGCGTCGCGCCGCGCTTCGAGTCTCGCAAGCGGCCACCCCGCTCGCGCGAAACTCAGCACCCAGCACGAAACGTGGCGCTGTGCGCTGATTCTCGTGCAGAAGGCCAAGTCTCGCGGCGATGCACCTCCCTCCCGCCTACGCTCGAAGACATGACACACGCGGACGTGACGACCCCGGCCGACGCCGACGCCCTCGCCGCTCGCATCCTGCAGCCGCGGGAGCGTCCGCTGGTGCTGGTGTCGACCGACCACGACGGCGGATACGCGT
This sequence comes from Microbacterium neungamense, assembly GCF_024971095.1. Classification (NCBI taxonomy): domain Bacteria; kingdom Bacillati; phylum Actinomycetota; class Actinomycetes; order Micrococcales; family Microbacteriaceae; genus Microbacterium; species Microbacterium neungamense. The sequence continues at coordinate 92,718 of NZ_CP069717.1, read as the reverse complement.
TCGACGTCGACCGGCTGCGCGCCGAACTCGACGGCATCGCCGACGTCATCACCCTCGCGACCGGCACGGCCTCGAAGCGCCTGGAGTCGCTCGTCCCGCCGAAGACGCAGGTGTTCAACGGCGCCGCCCGCTCCTACCCACCAGACTTCGGTGCGAACCCGAACTGGACGCGCTCGCACCTGCGCTTCCCCGGCCAGGCCGGCACCGACGACCTCATCCACGACGCCATGGCGCAGACCGGGCGCCGCACCGTCGAGTCGGCGCCGGGCCCCGGCATCCGTCGCGCCCGCGGCATCGTCCAGGGCTTCGTCGCCGACGGCACCCGCGCGATCGTGCGGCTCGACGACGGCACGGCCGTCACCGCCACCGCCACACTGCTCCCGCCGGACGTCCCGCTGATCGCGGCGCTCGTCGTCGGCGAGCCCGTCAGCGGCGTCCTCGAGGGCGGCGAGCTGCACCCCGAGCCCCTCGTCCCCGACCTCGACGTCTTCACCGACGGCGCGCACACGCTCGCGCTCGTCGTGAAGGTCACCGAGCTGCGGGCCACCGTGCAGCTGCATCCGCGGCTCCCCGTGGTGCTGCGCCGGCGTGACGTCGGCGCCGAGGACCGCCCGGTGAGCGACCTGCTCGCGGTCGGCGACGTCGTCCGGGTGCGCGTGCACCGCAAGCCCGGCGGCGAGATCGCACTGAGCGTCGCCGACGCCGACCCGGAGGCCCCGCTGGTCCCGCCTCTCGCGCTCGTCGCGGGCGGCGCGCCCTGGCTCAGCGAGGACCGCCCGCGTCCATCGGACTCGGGGACGGATGCCGAACAGCCGGCATCCGCCGCTCATCGCGACCGAGGCGCCGAACCTGCCACCCGCCACGACGTCGCCGCCCTGGCGCACGAGGTCGCTGCGCTGCGGAGCGACCTGCTCGCGTTGACGAACCTCGTCGCCCGGTCGAACGGGTCGAACGCGTCGAACAGCGGCGCGGAGTCGCAGCTGCGTGCCGAGAACGAGCGGTTGCGCGCCCACCTCGCGCAGGAGAAGGCGGAGCGGGCGGGTGCGGAGGCGCGGCTCGCCGAGCTGTCGGAGGACCGCCGCGAGACCGGCCGCGCCCTGCGGGACGCCCGCCGCGCGGCCGAGCGCGCTCACGTGGACCCCACGCCCGAGGGCATCCGTCTCGAGATCGAGCGCACCTGGGGCATCCGCACGGCTCCCGGCGAGCGCACCCGCTGGCCGCTGCGCGAGTACTCGCTGGGTCCCGGGTTCATCGACTCGCTGGCCGGGCTCGATGAGACGCAGCTGAGCAAGGCCGTGCGCGCCTGCGTGGACGCCATCACCGGACGCGACCGGGAGATCCCCGCGCGCGAGCTGCACCGGCTGCGCACCGGCGAGGGCGGCGACGACGCGTACGTGGTGCGGGCCGACGGCGGCCGCTGCTGGCGCTCGTCGATCGAGCAGAACGCGCCCGGCGCGCGGCGGCTGCACTACTGGGAGCTGCCGGGCGGGGTGATCGAGCTCAGCCGCGTGGTGCACCACGACGACACCCGGCCGTGACGCGGCATCCGTGACTCTTACGGGGTCTTGTGGGCCGACGCCGGATGGCGTTGCATGGGGAGCGTTCCGTCACGAAGGAGGATCGCCATGTCGGTCGCACGTGTCACCACCATCACCGCCCGCTCCACGGAGAGCTTCGAGGCCGCCATCCAGGAGGGCGTGTCGCGGGCGAACGAGACCCTGCGCAACGTCAGCGGCGCCTGGGTCAAGGAGCAGCAGGTCATCGTCGTCGACGGCGGGATCACCGAATGGCAGGTGACCCTCGAGGTCACCTTCGTGCTCGACTGATTCGTGCTCGACTGATTCCCTCGAGGGACGGATGCCCGGGGGCAGGGCATCCGTCATGAACCGCCGCGCGGTGAAGCGGGCGGCACACGCCCTCTCGGTTCAGGCGCGCTCGGGAGCTTCGTCCGCCTCGCCGGCGCCGCCCGACGCTGCGGACTCGCCCGGCGCGCCGGCCTCGTCGTGCTCGGCGTGCGGCGTGCCGAGGCGTCCCCGCGAGAGCTTGTTCACGATGAGGGCGATCGCGCCGTCGCCGGTGACGTTGGTCGCCGTGCCGAAGCTGTCCAGCGCGATGTAGGCGGCGAACATCAGGCCCACCTCGGCCTCGCCGAAGCCGAGCATCTGCACCAGCAGCCCCGCCGCGGCCGCGATCGCGCCGCCGGGCACGCCCGGGGCGGCGATCATCATCACCGCGAGCATGAAGATGAACGGCAGGAAGCTGCCGACCGTGACGTCGCCGCCGGTGATCAGCAGCACCGCCACCGAGAAGCAGGTGATCTTCACCATCGAACCCGACAGGTGGATGGTCGCGCACAGCGGGATGACGAATCCGGCCACGGCATCCGTCACGCCGTTGCGCTTGGCGGACTCGAGCGTCACCGGGATCGTCGCCGCCGACGACGAGGTCCCGAGGGCCGTGACGTACGCGTCGCGCATGCCCCACAGCGCCTTCAACGGGTTCACGCCCGCGATCACCCCGGCGACGGTGTACTGGATCAGCAGCACGACCACGGTCAGCGCGAACGAGACGACCACGACGAGCAGGAACTTCGTGATGACGTCGACCGCCGAGCCGCTGTGCGAGAGGTCCATGAAGATGCCGAAGATGTACAGCGGCAGTGCGGGCACGATGATCCTACGGATGAGCGCCTCGATGATGGCGCGGAACTCGATCGCCCCCTGCAGCACGACCTTGCTGCGCATGGCGGTCAGGCCGATGCCGATCACGAAGGCCAGCACGAGCGCGGACATGACGTCCATGACCGGGGCGAGCACGATCTCGGTGGCGCCGCCGTCCGAGGCCGCCACGACGGAGAAGTACGGCGCGAACGGCGACGAGCTCTCGTCGAACGAGATGCTGCCGGATCCGCTCAGGAACGCCGTGAACAGCCAGCGGCTGACCACGTAGGCGAGCAGCCCGGCGAGCACCGTGGAGACGTAGGCCATCACCGCGGTGAGACCGAGCCAGCGGCCGGCGCCGCGGCCGAGCTCGGCGATCGCCGGGGTGACCAGGCCGAAGATGATCAGCGGCACGGCGAATCCGAGCAAGCCCGAGAAGATCGAGTTGTAGGTGAGGAACACGTTGCCGAGCCAGAGCGGCATGATCGGACCGACCAGCACGCCGAGCACGATGGCGATGAGGATCCACCCCAGCAGCGGGATTCGCAGCAGCTTCATGAGCACCCTTCACGATGAGCCGGCCGGGACGTTCCCGGCCCCGGATCCGGGCGTGACCATGGGAGATCCGCCCGGGCCATGGTAGTGGATGCCCTCGCCAGATGGCGTGCCCGCGTCGGCGCGGGGATGCGGGTCGGTCCGTCCTGCGTCGCGGAGTGAGCCTTACTGCTTCGCCAACCGCACGGTCACGGTGGCGTCCAGAGCAGTGACGTTGTAAGAGATCTCACCTTCCGTGTACGTGAAGGTCTTCGTGTCGTCGCTCGACGCCATGATCGACGTGTTGGTCTTGCTCTTGTCGTTCACGGAGTCCCACGTGAATGTCGTTGAACCGTCCCGAGGGACGTCGACGGTGCCCGCCCAGTAGAGCGCGGACATGTCCGGTCCGTTCCAGTAGACCTCGATCGTCGAGCCTGTGATGGTCGCGGTCTGAAAGCTCTCCTCGGAGTTCGCGTTCGTCTGCTTCCATTCGCCGGTGAGGTCGACCGGCTCCGGCTTCTCGGTCTTAGCCTCCGGCGAGCCCGAATCGGCCGACGACTGCGACGCGGGCTTCTGCGCCGAGGGCGTTGCATCGCCCGAGCAGGCGGCGGTACCCAGCCCCAGGAGCGTGAGCAACGCGATGACGGCTACGGTCTTGTCGGCCGAGGATTTCATGATGTCCTTTCACAACTTCTGCGTGGGGTTACGCGGGTAGATGCCAAATCTTCGTCGCCCCGATACAGTGTGATCCAACCGATCCATGCGGATAACTAAGGGCCACGGAAGCATATCGTCGAGTACGCAGCAGCGAGACATCGAGCAGGCGCAGGACCGGTGCCTTCGGCACATGTCGCCGAGGGCGAATCGAGCGCTATCTCACGAGGAGGACAGAATGTCCGTTCCAATCCCTCCCACCGATGGGCCATCTCCACAGCTCCCGCCCCCAAGCCCGCCATCGGGCCCGCCATACGGTGGGCCATCTCCGCAGTTCCCGCCCTCGGCCCCGCCATCTGCTCCGCCGGCGCCATGGCGACTCGCAAGCTCCACCGCATCCGAGCCACCGTACGGTGTACCACTTCCGGCAGCACCAGATGGCCCGGTCGGTCCGCCCGACGAGAAGCCGAATGTTCTCGCCCTCATCGCGATGATCCTCGCCATCATCGGGCTCGTCTTCGCGTGCATCCCAGGCGCGCTTGTGGTCGGCTGGGTGCTTCTGCCGATCGCTTTCGTGTTGAGCATCGTGTCGCTATTCCTCAAGGGCAGCCGGAAGTGGATGGGTGTCGTCGGTCTGATCGTCTCGGTCGTCGGCACGGTCATCGGGTTCATTGTGTTCTTCGCGGTGGTCACCACGTCGTTCGATGACGCCTTCGGCAGCCCCGAGACCGCAGTAACCGAGCAGGCCGACGACGCAGAGACAGACACGACGTCTGAGACCGATTCACAGACGGCCGCGCCGGTCGATGCTCGGAAGGATCTGGTGCTCGTCGAGACAGCGTTCGGTCAGAGCAGCTACGACCCGACTGTCTGGTGGTATGTAGCCATCTTCGAGAACCCCAACCAGGATTACGTGTTCGCCAACACCGGCATCGATGTCGAGGCGGTGGACGCCGCCGGCACGATCCTCGATTCATCGAGCGACTACCGCACGATCTTGTCGGGTCGTTCAGCGGTGTCCGGAATGTTCTTCTCCGTCGGGGGCGGGCAGATCGCGAACATCGACGTGCGGGGACCGGCGGCAACCGAAGCGACCCGTTCCCCAGCTTCAGAAACCGGATCCTTCCAGATCACGGAAGTCGTGCCGACCACCGACGATTATTCGACCTCCGTCCATGGGAAGGTGACGAGCTCCTTCAGCGCAGATCAGGAACTCGTCCAGATCGTGGTTGTCGCTCGCGACGGGACCGGCAAGATCATCGGGGCTGAATCGGGATACATCGACCGTCTGCCGACTGGTGGAACGGCGCAGTTCGAAGTGAACTTCTTCGACCCGCTGCCGGGTGACACCCAGTACGAGGCCTACGCGATCCTCTGATACTCGTTTGCGGGGCGAGCGCTGTCGATCCGGCCACACTCGGCGGGGGACGATGTCGTGCAGTGAGCTGTTCGCCACGGTGGCATGCTGGTACTCAGCCCCGGCCGCCGACGCGTCCGCCGCGACGCGTCCGCGGCAAGGCGCGGATGAAGGGCACCGCGGAGATGAAGGAGGTCGCGCCGATGGCATCCGATGAGACGAGCGAGCCGCCGGCCGTCACCGAGGACCGCCTGCGACGGGAGATCGCGCGTGTGCTCGCGGATGCCGCGCCCGAGGACTGGACCGCGATCCGGTACACGGCCGCCACGGTCGGCGGGATCGCCGACGTCGACGTAGGACGCCCAGGTCCGCGAGTACGGCGATCTGCTCCTGCGCATCTGGGGCCTTGCCAGTCATGAGCAGCTCGCGATCGCGTTCGCCCTCGCTGCCTCCGCCACCCTCGAGGAGATCGAGACGGCGCTGTCGTCGGACGACGGACGGCCGCTGCTGGGCTGAGCTCGGACGCGGGTTCGGGTGCCGGGTCGGTGCCGCGGGTGTGGGGGATGCCGTCGGCCGGATGCCGCGGGCAGGCTTGCGGTGGGGCGCCGACTCGATCATCCTTGCGCCACGGGAGGAACGCGCATGGACACCGCACAGCCAAGGCCCCGCCCGCACTGGGCGACGATCCCGAACGCCATCACGCTCCTCCGTCTCCTGCTGATCGCACCGGCGTTCGTCCTCATCGTGCGCGGTGAGTTGCCGGGGCTGGCCCTGGCTCTGCTCGCCCTGTTCGGGACGACCGACTGGGTCGACGGCTTCCTGGCCCGCCGGCTCGGCCAGACCAGCGCGTTCGGGGCGCTGTTCGACCCGGTCGCCGACCGGCTGGGCGTCGGCGCCCTCGTGCTCGCGCTCGTGATCGGCGGACATCTCCCGGCCTGGGTGGTGCTCGTCATCGCCGGGGTCGATGTCACCCTCCTGATCGTGAGCGTCGCCACGCGCCTGCGGGTCACGCCCGCCAGCTCGCGGCTCGGCAAGCTGCGCACCGCGATCCTGATGGTCGGCCTCGTCCTCGTCGGCGTCGGCCTTCTCCCGGCGCTGGACGCCGTGGGCACGGTCGGCCTCGTCGTGACCTCGGTCGGGGCCGTGCTCCACATGGTGACGGGGATCGGGTACTTCCGCGAGATGGTCACCGGGGGACGAGAGGCGGCGTAGAACGCCGGGCACCGGCATCCGGAACCGCGCCGGTAGACTGGACCCGCCCCGCCTCCCTCTCCTCCAGGAGTCCGCGTGACCGCCGCCCCCGAAGCATCCGCCACCACCCACGTCCCCGACTCCGTCGAGAACGCGATCGCCACTCCGGACAAGGAGCAGCCGTACGCGGCCCTCGGTCTCAAGGACGACGAGTACGCGAAGATCAAGGAGATCCTCGGCCGCCGCCCCACGTCGGGCGAGTTGGCGATGTACTCCGTGATGTGGTCGGAGCACTGCTCCTACAAGTCCTCGAAGAAGTACCTGCGCCGGTTCGGGCAGAAGGTCTCCGAGGAGATGAAGAAGCGCCTCATGGTCGGCATGGGCCAGAACGCGGGCGTCGTCGACATCGGCGAGGGCTGGGCGGTGACCTTCAAGGCCGAGTCGCACAACCACCCGTCGTTCATCGAGCCGTTCCAGGGCGCCGCGACCGGCGTCGGCGGCATCGTCCGCGACATCATCTCGATGGGCGCCCGCCCGGTGGCCGTGATGGACGCGCTCCGCTTCGGCGCCATCGACCACCCCGACACCCCGCGCGTGGTGCACGGCGTGACCGCCGGCATCAGCTTCTACGGCAACTGCCTGGGCCTGCCGAACATCGGCGGCGAGACCGTCTTCGACGCCGTCTACCAGGCCAACCCGCTCGTGAACGCCCTCGCCGTCGGCGTCCTCCGCCACGAGGACCTCAAGCTCGCCAACGCCACCGGCGTGGGCAACAAGGTCGTCCTGTTCGGCGCCCGCACCGGCGGCGACGGGATCGGCGGCGCCAGCATCCTGGCATCCGACTCCTTCGACGAGAGCGGCCCGACCAAGCGCCCGGCGGTGCAGGTGGGCGACCCGTTCGCGGAGAAGGTGCTCATCGAGTGCTGCCTCGAGCTGTACCAGAAGGAGCTCGTCGAGGCGATCCAGGACCTCGGCGCCGCGGGCATCTCGTGCGCCACGAGCGAGCTCGCCGCGAACGGCAACTCGGGCATGCACGTGTCCCTCGACAACGTGCTGCTGCGCGACCCCACGCTGACCGCTGAGGAGATCCTCATGTCGGAGTCGCAGGAGCGGATGATGGCGATCGTCGCCCCCGAGAAGCTCGACGCGTTCATGGCAGTGGTGGACAAGTGGGAGGTCGAGACCAGCGTCCTCGGCGAGGTCACCGGCGACGGGCGCCTCGTCATCGACTGGAAGGGCGAGCGCATCGTCGATGTCGACCCGTCCACGGTCGCGGTCGACGGCCCGGTCTACGACCGTCCGGTCGCCTACCCGGCGTGGCTGGATGCGCTGCAGGCGGATGCCGCGGAGAACCTGCCCCGCTCGACCGAGCCGGCCGAGCTGCGCGCGCAGTTCCTGAAGCTGGTCGGCTCGCCGAACCTCGCCGACACCTCCTGGATCACTAACCAGTACGACTACTACGTGCTCGGCAACACCGCCCTCGCTTTCCCCGACGACGCCGGCATGATCCGCGTGGACGAGGAGTCCGGCCTGGGCTTCGCGATCGCGACCGACGCGAACGGCCGCTACTGCCAGCTCGACCCGTACGCCGGTGCGCAGCTCGCCCTCGCCGAGGCGTACCGCAACGTCGCCGTCACCGGCGCCGAGCCCACCGCGATCACCGACTGCCTGAACTTCGGCTCTCCCGAGAACCCGGAGGTCATGTGGCAGTTCGGGCAGACCGTGGACGGTCTCGCGGACGGATGCTACGAGCTGGGCACCCCGGTCACGGGCGGCAACGTGTCGTTCTACAACCAGACCGGTGACACCCCCATCCACCCGACCCCGCTGGTCGGCGTGCTCGGCATCATCGAGGACGTCTCGCGCCGCATCCCGTCGGGCTGGCAGGACGAGGGGCAGAACATCTACCTGCTCGGTACGACGTCGACCGAGCTGTCCGGCTCGGCCTGGGCCGATGTCATCCACGGGCACCTCGGCGGGCGCCCGCCGGCCGTGGATCTCGGCGCCGAGAAGCGGCTCGCCGGGCTGATCGCGGCGGCGCGCGACGAGTGGCTGATCTCCTCGGCCCACGACCTGTCGGCGGGCGGCCTCGGGCAGGCGCTCGCGGAGGGCGTCATGCGCTTCGGCGTCGGCGCACGCGTGTGGCTGAACGAGATCATGGAGCGGGACGAGGTGGATGCCGCGACCGCGCTGTTCTCCGAGTCGACCGGCCGCGTGATCGTGACCGTCCCGCGCGAGGAGGACGTGAAGTTCCGCGGGCTGTGCGAAGGCCGGGGCTACCCGGTGCTGCGCATCGGGGTCACGGACTCGGTGCCGCAGCTCGAGGTGCAGGACCTCTTCACCGTCTCGGTCGAGGAGCTCCGCGAGACCTCCCGCGCCACCCTGCCCGCCGTCTTCGGCCCGACGGTGACCGAGCCGGCTCCCGGTCGTTGAGCGCAGCGAGACGGGACGCACCCCCGGTCATTGAGCGACGAGCGGAACGAGGAGACGAAACGTGACGGACATCCGCGATCCGGACGAGGACTACGGCGACCTCGGGGAACGCCGCACCCGCCGCATCCGCATCGTCGCCTGGGTGACGATCGTCGCCCTCATCGTCGTCGGCGGCGGCGCCACGGGTCTGAGCCTGCTCTTCGGCTGAGCGCGCCGCTCGGGCATCCGCGTCACCTCGCCCGATGCGCGCGCGGAACCGCGCTGTCCACGCGGAACCATCCTGTTCGAGCGAATTCGATGGTTCCCGGTGAAGAAGGTGGTTCCCCGCGGCGGCAGCCGGGTTGCCCCGTTGGCTCTCCACAGCAAGCGGGTTCGAGCGATCTCTCCACAGGGGCCGTCCGCACCTGACTCGCGCGCCTCCTGATGAGGGTGGCTCTCCGAAGGATGTGTGACATCCGAAGGAAGGAGGCCACGATGACCGAGGCCAAGCTGGATCTCATCACGAAGCTGCTGGCGAAGGCGGAGAGCACGACGCCGGAGGAGGCCGAGGCGCTCACCGAACACGCGGAACGCCTGATGCTGAAGTACGGCATCGAGCAGGCGCGCATCGATGCGCGGCGTGCGGAGCGCGGGCAGCCGCAGGAGGAGATCGTCAAAGAACGGATGCTGTTCACGGGCGTCTACGCGCGAGACGTCCGCGAGATCGGCGCCGGGGTCGCGAATGCGCTGGACAGCATCCGTCCGCTGTACGGGGAGCGGCCCGGTGGAGGCATGCTGCTGTTCCTGGTCGGCTACGCCTCCGATGTGCGGCAGGCGAGGCTGCTGATCGAGAGTCTGCAGGTGCAGGCCATGGTCGCGATGCGGGCGTGGTGGGCGATCGAGCGCCACCGGTACTGGTGGGAGCCGGATGCCGAGAAGCGGAGGGCGCGGAGCGGATTCCTGCGCGGATTCGGCGTCGGTGTCGCGGCGCGGATCCGGGAGAACCGGCGGGCGATCGTCGAGGCGTCCGGCACCGGGACCGACCTCGTGCTGGCGTCGCGACGCGAACGCGTGGACGCCGTCGCCCGCACGATGGCCCGCGGGTACGCCCGGCGGCGCCAGGGTGCCGACGCCTACGCGTTCGCCCGCGGACGCATCTCCGGGAGCGAGGCGAACACCGGCGAGCGGGCCGTGCCGCCCGGCGGCGGCGCGGGACGCGGGGAGTGACCGCGGATGCCGGCACTGGGCGTGCACTCGGGGGGGCGAGCGGGGCAGGCGAGATCCAGGTCTTCCTGAACGCCGGCATGGACGGCATCTTCAGCGACCACCCGGACATCGCCGCCACCGTCGGCTGAGTCCCTCGCACAGGCCCCGGGGCTGCTGCGTCCGCCGCAACACCCCGGGGCCCTCTGCTCCCCACCGGACGCTGAGCCCGTCGAAGCGTCGCCCCGCCCCACGGACGCCAAACCCGTCCAAGCGCCGTCCCGTGCCACGGGCCGTGTCCCCCACCCGGCGTATGCTGAGCCCGGAATGGAGGCGCCCATGACCATCCAGCCCATCGACCTCGCCCCCGACGCCAACATCGAGGGATACCTGATCGGCTCCCCGGTGAGCATCATCCGCGAGTTCACCGCCGCCGCCGGCGCTGGCCCGCGCCTGCACCGGCATCCGTACGCGGAGACCTTCATCATCCACCGCGGCCGCGCACTGTTCACCGTCGGCGAGGAGCGGGTCGTCGCCGTCGGCGGACAGATCCTCGTCGCACCGGCGCTGGTCGCGCACCGCTTCGAGGTCCTCGACGGCGGCACCTACGAGGCCACGCACGTGCATGCGAACGACCGCTTCGTCACGGAATGGCTGGAGTAGCCGGCCGCCATGGCTGACCGCCGCCGGGAGCTGCTCGACGCCATGCGGGCGGATGCCGCGGCGCGCGCCGAGGCCGCGGCATCCGCTCTCGCCGAGCTGGTGCGCGACCGGCAGGGCACGAACGACGACGACGAGCACGATCCCGAGGGCGTGACGCTGTCGTCGGAGTGGTCACGGCTCACGGCGCTGTCGGATGCCGCCACCGCCGAGCTGCGGCAGGTGGATGACGCGCTGTCCCGGCTGGAGGCCGGCACCTACGGCATCTGCCTCGGGTGCGGGAAGCCGATTCCGGTCGAACGGCTGGAGGTGCGGCCGTTCGCGGAGAGGTGCGTGCCGTGTGCGGAGGCGTCCCGGCGGTGAGGGTCTGCGGAGGGCGCTTCGTCTCGCGGCGGCTTCGCCGTCGCTCGCTCAACGACCGGGGAAGGGGAACGCCCGCGGGAAGGGGCGCTTCGTCTCGCGGCGGCTTCGCCGTCGCCCGCTCAACGACCGGCCCGGGAACGCGGGGCGGTAAGTTCGGAGCATGCGATCCCATGACCGCGCGGTCACCCTCCAGGACATCGCGGACCGCCTCGGGGTCTCCCGCTCCACGGCGTCGTTCGCGATCACCGGACGCGGCCGCGTGTCGGAGGAGATGCGACGCCGGGTCCTCGAAGTGGCTGACGAGCTCGGATACCGCCCGAACACCGTCGCCCGCAACCTCCGCGGCGCCCGCACCGGCATGCTCGCCCTGCGCCTGCCGCCGGACAGCACCACGATGGCGTACTACACCGAAGCCGCCTTCGGCGTCGTCGAGGAGGCCGAACGCGCAGGCCTCATCGTCTTCCTGCTCACCACGGAGCCGGAGCCGGAGCGCTTGCGCCATCTCCCCGCGGATGCCGTGATCATCCTCGACCCCGCGCTGGACGACCCGGTCGCGCGCACCATGCTCTCCGGCCGGATCCCGGTGATCACCGGCGAGCCGGTCCCGCACGGGCTGCCCGCCGGCAGCGGCGAGATCGTCAGCGACCACGCATCCGCGATGCGCGAGCTCCTCGATCACCTGGCCGAGCGCGGCGCACGCCGACCCGCCATCGTCTTCCCCGACCTGCAGAACCATTGGGCGTTCACGGTGCGCTCGGTCTTCGAGGCGTGGTGCGCGGAGCACGGCATCCGTCCCCGTGTGGCGGAGGTGGCGCATCCGGCCGGCTGGGCGCTGCTGCTCGACTACCTGTTCCTGCCGATGATCAACTACCTCATCATCGGCGATCGAGGCCGACGGCGAGTTGCCGGTGCGGCTGCGGCTCTCCCCGTGGTGCGAGCCGCACATGACGGATGCCGAGGTCGACGAGCTCATCGCGATGCAGGGCCGCGGCGGCCGCCGCTATCGGATCGAAGGCATCAAGCTGTTCATCGACGGCACGGTCGAGGGCGGCACGGCCTGGCTCGCCACGCCGGATTCGGAAGACGAGGGACTCGCCTCCACGTGGCCGGATGCCGAGACGTACGCCGCCCGCATCCGCCGATTCCACGCGCACGGCGTGCCGACCGCCACGCACGCGATCGGCGAGCGCGGCATCCGTGTCGTCGCGGAGACCCTGGCAGGCCTGCCGGCGGGCGGGCCGCAGCACCGCATCGAGCACCTGGAATCGGTCGAGGACGACGTCATCGCGCTGATCGGCCGCAGCGGGATCGCCGCGAGCATGCAGCCCACGCACTGCACGCACCACGTCCGCCCGGACGGCAGCGACGACTGGTCGCGCCGGCTGGGGCGCACCCGCGCCGAGCGGGCCTGGCGCACCGGCGATGTGCGACGCAGCGGCGCGATCCTCGCGCTCGGCTCGGACTGGCCGGTCGCCGGGTTCGACCCGTGGGAGATCATGGCGGATGCCCGGGCGCGGCGCCCCGTCGCACAGCCCGCCGCCGAGCCGGTGCGGCCCGACCAGGGGCTCACCGCGCTCGAGGCGCTGGAGGGGTACACCACCCACGCGCACCGCGCGATCGGTGCCGAGGGCGGACGACTGGTGCCCGGGGCGCCGGCGGATCTCGTCATCGTGGACCGCGATCCGCTGGTGGCGACGCCCGAGGAGCTGCTGGGCACGCGGGTGCTGCTGACGATGGTGGAGGGCGCGGCGACGGCGGGGGCTGCGTAGGAGCGCGTTTCGTCTCGGGTGCCTTCGGCTCCCTCGCTCAACGGCCGGGAGGGGGCAACGACCGGGAGGGGGACGGTCAGTGGGAGTCGGACTTGCGCGCGCCGGCTTCGAGGACGTCGCCGGCGGGACGCTCCTTGTGACCGCCGAACTGCATCCGCATCGCGGAGAGCACCTGGTTGGCGAAGTGGTCCTCGTCGCGTGAGGCGAAGCGCTCGAAGAGGGACGCCGCCAGCACCGGCACCGGCACGCCGACGTCGACGGCGGCCTTGACCGTCCAGCGCCCCTCGCCGGAGTCGGAGACCCGGCCGGCGAGTCCCTCCAGCGTCGGGTTCTCGTGCAGCGCGGCGGCGGTCAGATCGAGCAGCCACGACGAGATCACCGAGCCGCGGCGCCACAGCTCCGCGACGGCGGCGGTGTCGATCGGGAACTGGTAGAACTCCGGCTCCTCCAACGGCGCGACCTCGGCGGAGTGCTCCGCCTCGCGCACCCCGGCATCCGCGTTCTCCAGCAGGTTCAGTCCCTCGGCGATCGCCGCCATGATGCCGTACTCGATGCCGTTGTGCACCATCTTCACGAAGTGCCCGGCGCCCGCCGGGCCGCAGTGCAGGAAGCCCTGCTCCTCGGGAGCCAGGTCGCCGGTCCGTCCCGGCGTGCGCTCGATCTCCCCGGCGCCGGGTGCGATCGTGCGCAGGATCGGCTCCAGGTGACGCACCGCGGCATCCGACCCGCCCACCATCAGGCAGTACCCGCGCTCGAGGCCGAACACGCCGCCGCTGGTGCCGATGTCGACGTATTCGATGCCGCGCTCGCGCATCGCGGCGGCGCGGCGGACGTCGTCGCGGTAGTTCGAGTTGCCGCCGTCGATGAGGATGTCGCCCGGTTCCAGCACCGCGGCGACCTCGTCGGCCACGGCTCCGGTGAGCGAGGCGGGCACCATCATCCACACCACGCGCGGGGTTTGCAGCTTGGCGGCCAGATCGGGGATGCTGTCCGCGCCGGTCGCCCCTTCCGCGGCGAGCGCGGCGACGGCATCCGCATTCACGTCGTAGACGACGCAGTCGTGTCCGTCCCGCATGAGGCGACGGACGATGTTGCCGCCCATCCGTCCGAGTCCGATCATCGCCAGCTGCATGTCTGCTCCTCCCGAGGCGGGCGGCTCGCGCGGCGAGCCCGGTCGAGGGTCATCCTCGCATGAGCACGCGCCGCGCTCAACGCACCCGCGGGCGCCGGCTCGTCGCCGCAGGCGCCCTCCGGTCAGCGCGCCGCGACCGCGCCCGGGTGCTCGGCGAGGTGCGAGACCGCCGCGAGTCCCGTCCACAGCCGCTGCAGCCGCTCCACCATGTCGATCGAGCGATCGAGCAGCCACTGCTGCTGCAGCCCGTCCGCAGCCGCGATGATGAGGTCGACGGCGGCATCCACGTCGAGGTTCTCACCCAGCTCGCCGGTCGCCTGCGCGTGATGCACCGCCCGCCGCATCCGCTCGCGCACCCACGCGTACCGCTCGGTGAAGAACTCGTGCGCCGGATGCCGTCCGACGCTCGCCTCCGCGATGACCTTTCGGGAGGGGGATTCCCGGCTTTCCGAGAACACCCGTATTCCAACTCCCGAAAGTGACCGGCAATTACGAGACCGCCGGACCGCGAATGGAACGCTCGGTGAACGGATGGTGAGGCGGGTGGCCGGCCGGATGGATGCTGCGATACCAGCGCCTTCTGCGACCCGAACGCCTCGCTCGGACGACCGGCTCAGTCGGCGATGCGCACCTCGAAGCCGGCGTCGCGGAGCGCCTCGCGCTCGGCATCCGGGATGCCGGCATCCGTGAGCACCATCGGGAACAGGTGCGCCCCGCCGACCGCGGCGAAGGCCTCCGCGCCGACCTTGGCGGAGTCGGCGACGATCACCGCGCGCCGGGCCCGCTGCGCCATGAGCCGGTTCACCGCAGCTTCGCGCTCGTCGTGCGTGGTCGCGCCGGCGGATGCGGAGAGGCCGTTCACGCCGATGAAGGCGATGTCGAGACGGATGCCGCGCAGCAGCTGTTCCACGAAGGGCCCGACCAGCTCGTAGCTGCGCGCGTGGATCACCCCGCCGGTGACGACCACCTTCAGCTCGGGACGCATGGCAAGCTGGGCGGCGATGTTCACCGCGTTCGTGACCACGGTGAGGCCCTGCTCGGGCAGGTCCTCCCGCGCGGCGAGCGCGGCGGCGATCGCGGTCGTGGTCGTGCCGCCGGACAGGCCGACGGCGCTGCCCGGGGCGACGAGGGCGGCGGCCGCGCGGGCGATGCGCTCCTTCTCGTCGGTGCGCTGGTGGCTCTTGTACCGGATCGGCAGCTCGTACGCCACGGACTGCGCGACCGCTCCGCCGTGCGTGCGGGTGAGCAGGCGCCGTTCGCTCTTATGATCGTTTAACGGCGGTACCGATCAGAATACCGCACCGACGGTTGCTGGCGTCTGAGGCGTTCCCGGCCGGTCGGCGGGGTGGGCTCTCGCCGGTGGGGGCCTTCCGCATCCGAAACACCCTCGCGCGGTGCGGAATGCTCCCGGCGGCATCCGCAACCGGCCGCACGCGCGGCGGGCGCGGAGGGGACGGATGCCCGAGGCGCGGGATCACCGGTTCTCGGCGGCCTCCGAGTGGTGACGGATGACCTCGGCGACCACGAAGTTGAACCACTTCTCGGCGAACTCCGGGTCGAGGTGCGCCTCCTCGGCGAGCGCGCGGAGGCGGGCGACCTGCTGCTCCTCGCGGGCCGGGTCGGATGGCGGCATCCGATGCTCCGCCTTGAGCCGGCCGACCTGCTGCGTGCAGCGGAAGCGCTCGGCCAGCATGAAGATCAGAGCGGCGTCGATGTTGTCGATGCTGGCGCGCAGACGCAGCAGCTCGTCGCGGGCGGCTTCAGCGGTCATGATCCTCCAAGGTCGGCGTAGCTACGACGATAGCGATCCGGCACCGGTGTGTGACGGCCGGCCGGGTGCCGGTCGACCGGGTGCCGGTCGACCGGGGACCGCGCGGTGTCAGGCGCCGTGCTCAGCGGACCGGCAGCACCTGGGTCGGTGTCGGCACGGTGGCGACGTGACGGACGTCGCGCGGGGCGCCGGTGCGCTCGTCCAGGTCGACGACGGCGACCGTGTTCGACCGCTGGCCGGACACCAGCAGCGTGCCGTCGTACACGAGGTGGTGCCGCGGCCAGTCGACGCCGGACTCGGTGACCGCGAACGGCTCGAGCGTCTCCCCCGAGCCGCGCACCCGCAGTGCGGCGAGGGTGTTGCTGCCGCGGAGGGCGGTGTACAGCGTGGCGCCGTCGCGCGAGCGGGCGAGCTCGGCGGGGAAGTCGGCGCCGATCTGCGCGATGGGCGTCACGGTCGTCGCGCCGACGAGATCCCAGCGCCCGTCGGGACCGGATGCCAGGGTGAAGACCTCGCAGGAGTACTCGGTGACCACGTGGAGATGGCCGCTGGGGTGCAGCACCATGTGCCGCGGCCCGGTGCCGCGCGGGAGGGCGACCTCGTGGTCGATCGCGAGGCCCGCGCCGCTCGGGCGCCAGATCCGCACCAGGTCGAAGCCAAGGTCGGTCGTGGCGATGCGCCCGTCGGGGAGGAACACGGCGGCGTGCGCGTGAGAGGAGCGGGGGTCCTCTCCGGCCGGCACCGGGTAGGGGTCGGATGCCGCCGCGCCGGCGCCTGGCCGAGCGGCATCCGTTCCGTCATCGCCGTCCTCGCCCGTGTCGCCGCCGAAGAGGGCGGTGCGCAGCGCGGCCGCGGCATCCGCCTGCGCCGGCACGATGCGGCCGTCACGGTCGAGGCCGTACCGGACGACGCGGCCGTCGCCGTAGCAGCTGGCGATCAGCATCCGTCCGTCCGGCGACACCGAGAGGTGGCACACGGCCTCGCCCGCCGGGACGGGATCGCCGAGCGGGCGCAGCGTGGCGGCATCCGTGCGGGCGAAGGCCTGCACCGATCCGGCTCCCTCGAGGGCCGCGTACACGATGTCGAGCACCGGATGCGGAGCGAGCCACGAGGGCGAGGCGACCGGCGCCGCGACGCCCCGGTAGGCGAGCGTCGTCGGACCGCGCCCCTCGTCGACCGCGAGGAAGCCGATGCCCTCGGCGTCGCCGTCCATGTCACTGCCGTACCCGCCGACCCAGAACCGCGTCATGCCCCCATCCTCCCCCGTCTCCCCCACCCCCCGCGTCCGCGCGCCCCCCGCGCCCCGCGCCGCGCGCCCCCCGCGTCTATTTGTGCTGTTCTGCTGCTTCAGCGCACGCTAGGCAGCAGAACGGCACAAATAGACGGAGAAGGGCCGGGGCGTTCTCAGTCGAGGAGGTCGTGGCGGACGATGACCTGGTCGCGCTCCGGGCCGACGCCGATGACGGAGATCCGGGTGTTGCTCATGCCCTCGAGGGCGAGCACGTAGTCCTGCGCGTTCTGCGGCAGGTCCTCGAACGTGCGGGCGCCGGAGATGTCCTCGCTCCATCCGGGGAAGTACTCGTAGATCGGCTTGGCGTGGTGGAAGTCGGTCTGGTTCACCGGCACCTCGTCGAAGCGCGTGCCGTCCACGTCGTAGGCCACGCACACCGGGATGCGGTCCAGACCGGTGAGGATGTCGAGCTTGGTGAGCACGAGGTCGGTGATGCCGTTGATCCGGGTCGCGTACCGCGTGATCGGGGCGTCGTACCAGCCCACCCGGCGCGGCCGGCCGGTGGTGGTGCCGAACTCGAAGCCCTGCTTGCGCAGCCACTCGCCGTGCTCGTCGAACAGCTCGGTCGGGAACGGACCGGAGCCGACGCGGGTGGTGTAGGCCTTGACGATGCCGACGATGCGGTCGAGCCGGTTCGGCCCGACGCCGGACCCGGTGGATGCCCCGCCGGCGGTCGCCGACGAGGACGTCACGAACGGGTAGGTGCCGTGGTCGACGTCGAGCATGGTGGCCTGCCCGCCCTCGAACACGACGACGTCGCCGCGCTCGAGCGCCTCGTCGAGGAGGAGGGCGGTGTCGGCGACGAGCGGACGCAGCCGCTCGGCGTAGGACAGCAGGTCCTCCACGATCTCCTCGCACGTGATCGCACGCCGGTTGAACACCTTCACCAGCAGGTGGTTCTTCTGGTCGAGGGCGCCCTCCACCTTCTGCCGCAGGATGTTATCGTCGAAGAGATCCTGCACCCGGATGCCGACGCGGTTGATCTTGTCGGCGTAGGCGGGGCCGATGCCGCGCCCGGTGGTGCCGATCATGCGCTTGCCGAGGAAGCGCTCGGTGACCTTGTCGAGCGTGCGGTGGTACTGGGTGATGATGTGGGCGTTCGCGCTCACCTTCAGCCGGGAGATGTCCACGCCGCGGGCGGAGAGCGCCTCGAGCTCGCTGAAGAGCACCTCGAGGTCGACCACGACGCCGTTGCCGATCACAGCGTTCACGCCCGGGGTGAGGATGCCGGAGGGCAGCAGGTGCAGGGCGTACTTCTCGTCGCCGACGACGACGGTGTGCCCGGCGTTGTTGCCGCCGTTGTACTTGACGACCCAGTCGGTCCGCTCGCCGAGCAGGTCGGTGGCCTTGCCCTTGCCCTCATCGCCCCACTGGACGCCGACGATCACGATTCCTGGCATGGGTGGACCCCCCTGAAGCTGCCGCTGTTCGCCGGGTTTGCACCGGCCGATGAGCTGGCCCGAACGGGCGCCCCCATCCTATCGGAGGCGTGTCGGCGCCCCGGTGCTCGAGATCCCGAGCCCGCGGCTCGCTAAGGTGACCTGCGGAGGCAGAGATGACCAGGTGGTGGCACCTCGCCCGGCTCGCGGCGGCCGCGCTCATCCTCGCGGCGATCCTCGCGCAGCTGCAGCGCACGCTCGGGATCGCCCTGCGGTCCGAGACGCCCTGGGGATCGACCGCGCCCGGCCCGCGCGACGATCTCCGCCCGCGCGACGATCTCGGACGGCGGGCTCAGTGGCCGGGCGTGAACCGGATCGGGAACCGCACCGGCCCGGTGTTCCCGGAGACCGGGAGCCACTCACCGGGACCGTCGGGCTCGGCATCCGGCATCCGCTGGGCGAGCAGCGGCAGCGCGACGGACATGTCGGTGCGCGCGACGAAGTGACCCAGGCAGTGGTGGATGCCGCCGCCGAAGCCGGAGTGCAGCGGGCGGTCCTCCACGCGGATGTCGAAACCGGGCTCGTCGCCCATCCGGGACGGATCGGTGCCGATCGCGTGCGACAGCACCTGCACGATGCCGCCCTTCGGCACGTGCAGGCCGTTCAGGTCGACGTCCTCGGTCGCCTCACGGGTCACCCAGGTCACCGTCGGGTTGACGCGCATCACCTCCTCGACGGCGCGGCCGCCGAGTTCCGGATGCTGCGCGAGCAGCGCCCACTGATCCGGATGCGCGAGGAACGTCTGCAGGGCGAGGCCCAGCTGGTTGCGGGTGGTCTCCATCCCGGCGAACGCGAGGAAGACGAGCGCCACGCTGAGCTCCCGGCGGCTGAGCTGGGACTCGGTCCCTGAGCCTGTCGAAGGGGTCCCTGAGCCTGTCGAAGGGGTCCCTGAGCCTGTCGAAGGGTCGTGGGCCTGCACGAGCGTGGTGACGAGGTCGTCCTGCGGCCGGGCGAGGCGGTCCTCGATCACCTCCTCGATGTAGCCGGTGAGTCCCTCGAGTGCCGCCTCGATGCGGGGCAGGTCGTCGCGCACGCGGATGCCGAAGGACTTGCCGAGGTCGTCGACCCAGTGCGCGACCTGCGGCCACTCGTCGTCCGGCAGACCGAGCAGGTAGCAGAGGATGCGGGAGGCGTACGGTTCGGCGAACTCGGAGACGAACTCGACGCGACCGCGCGGGGCGAACGCGTCGATGAGCTCGTTCGCGAGGGCCTGGAACCGCGGCCGCATCGCCTCGATGGTCTTGTTGCGGAACGCCGGACCGAGAAGCTTCCGCAGCCGCAGGTGGTCGGCCCCCTCCAGGCTCAGCAGCGTCTCGCCCCACCACTGCTGCCACGGCCCGTCGTGGATGCCGTTCTGCGCGGGCCAGCGTGCGTTCCCCTGCTGGAAGCGCCGGTCCTTGAGCAGCGCCGTGCCCTCCTCGTAGCGCAGCACCGCCCAGCCGTAGGGCGTCTCCGCGTACCAGCTGGTGTCGCGGGCCTCGTGCACGACGTCGGAGTTCACGTCGAAGGCGGTGTCGGCGAGGTCGAGGAACGGCACTGTTCGCATGCTCGGAGCATAACCGCGCGGAGCTCGGCATCCGGCGACGATGACACGGCGTGGGTGGTTCTCCCCATGTGCGCGGCGCCGCGCGCCCGGTTAGGGTGCTCGCAGAGGAAGTGCCGTACGAGGAGACCGATGAGCGCGATCAAACCGATCATCCGCGAGCTCAAGCAGGCCGCCCTCCGAGGTTTCGCCCACGCGGACCGCAAGCTGCACCAGGTCACCGCGAACATCGCCGATCACGTGGACACCGTGGTCCGGCAGGTGCGGTCGCAGGACCGCTTCGACGACAGGCCGGACACGCCGCGCACGCCCGAACCGGGCACGCAGCTGGGCCGGGGCGAGCGCGACGACCTCGCACGCGGCGGCCGCTACTCCGTCGTCTTCTTCGACGGCCGAGCGCAGCGGGACTACTACGAGACGGAGAACCCGACGCTCGGTGCGGAGGGGCGCCCGTTCTGGGTCATGCCGCTCGAGGACGGCGCACACGTCTCCAGCGCGTCCGACGCCGCACGCGCGACCGGCATGTCTCCGGCGACCATGCGCGCTTACACGGGGTACGAGATCGACTGGACCACGGGCGATCCGGACCTGTCCCGGCCGGTGACCAACCCGGACGACCGCGCCATCCACGGGATCGTGTTCCCGAACGACGCCGCACCGCCGCAGCGCACCGCGACCGCGGCGGACGCCGACGGCTGGGCGCACTTCCTCGAAGGAGGGCACACCGCCGTCAACACCGGGTCCGGGTACATGCTCAACGACGTGCGCGAGTTCGTCATGGACGGCGGATCGGTCGTACCGCCGGGCTCGTTCGGATTCCAGATCGGCCTCGACGGCTCCTGGAACGTCACCCGTGCCTTCTGACCTGCCCACTAATCTGGGAGACGGCGTGCGACGAGAAGTCGGGACGATCCGGCCGCCGGAAGTTCGGAGCGTGAGATGAGTGACCACCGCAAGGCGATCCCGGCCGTGGAGCGGGCGATCCTCGGTGCGCGGCAGGGAACGCTGACGCCGGAGACGGCGCTGTGGGCCCTGGCGGCCGCCGAGGTGTACTTCCTCGCCGAGGACGAGCCGAAGGGCGCGAGCCTCCCTGAATCACCGGTGCTCCTGGAGCGCGAGGGCCATCAGTTCCTGGCCGTGTTCACGTCGGGCGACGCGATGACGACGTACCTCACCGGCAAGCGAGCGGCCGTGCGCATCAACGGATTCGAGCTGCTGCAGCGGATTCCGCCGTCGGTCGGCGTCGTGGTCAACCCCGGCGCCGACGCCGCCCTCGAGCTGCCCGCGCAGGGCCTGGCGGAGTTCGTCCACGACGTGCGGAACACCCCCGCTCCATGACACGGCACACCGTCATGGTCAGCCTGTGGCAGCGCGCGGAGCTGCTGGCCGAGGACGACGGATGGTCCATGGTGGTCGACGACCGCTGGTTCGAGCGCATCGACGAGGCGGAGGTGCTCGCGCGATTCGGCCGCGGCGCGCTCGACCGCCGGGCGGCGCGGGGATCGGATCGTGAGAGCGGCTACGACCGCCGTGCCCCGCTGATCGCTGAGAGCGTCTCCGAGGCGATCGAACGCCGCGGGTGGACGGTCGAGGCGAGCGACCGGCTGTCGTTCCGGGCGACCGCAGCGGGCGCGCGGATCGACGTGGAGGCGCAGCCCGGGCGGGACATCCGGGTCCGCGCGCAGGTGGCTGAGCTCACGGTGGACGAGCGGACGGAGGACGTCTCCGCCGTCGAGCAGAGGCTGCTCGATCTCACTGCCGGAGACCGCTGAGCGGCGCAGGGGCGGGTGCTCCCCCGGGGGCGCCCGATAGCCTGTACCGGGGGATCTGCGGTCGTGGCCGGTCCCCGACGCAGGAGGAGAGACTGAATGACCGATGTCCCGGTTCCCGGATCCACCTCGTCGGCGCCGCCCCCGCCGCCGGCGATGCGCACGCCTCCTCCGCCCTCGGCACCCGCCGCTCCCGCCGCGCAGGACGCGAAGGCCCCGCTCTCCCGCGACGAGCTGGTGCGCGCGCAGCGCATCCTGAAGATCATCTCGGATTCGTACTCGGTGAAGATGGTCGGCCAGGACCGGCTGCGCACCAGCCTGCTCGTGGCGCTCATCGCGGGCGGGCACATCCTGCTCGAGAGCGTCCCGGGCCTGGCGAAGACGACCGCGGCGTCGACGCTCGCCGACACCGTGAAGGCGAGCTTCAAGCGCATCCAGTGCACGCCCGACCTGCTGCCCAGCGACATCACCGGCAGTCAGATCTACGAATCCGCCACCGGGTCGTTCCGCACCGTCCTCGGTCCCGTGCACGCCAACTTCGTGCTGCTCGACGAGATCAACCGCTCCAGCGCGAAGACCCAGAGCGCGATGCTCGAGGCGATGCAGGAGCGGCAGACCACGATCGGCGGCGAGATGCATCCGCTGCCCCGCCCGTTCCTGGTGATCGCGACGCAGAACCCGATCGAGCAGGAGGGCACCTACGAGCTTCCCGAAGCGCAGATGGACCGCTTCCTGCTCAAGGAGATCGTGGAGTACCCGAGCCCCGCCGAGGAGTTCGAGATCCTGAACCGGATCGACTCGGGCGTGCTCAACCCCGACCGGCACGTGCCGGGCGCGATCAGCCTCGACGACGTGCAGGACCTGCAGGAGATCGCCTCCCGGGTGTACGTCGACCCGGCCGTCCGGAACTACATCGTGCAGCTGGCCTACGTCACCCGCAATCCGGCGCCGTACATCGGCGAGGAGCGCGCCCGGTTCATCAAGTACGGCGCCAGCCCGCGTGCGAGCATCGCCTTCCTGCAGGCGTCGCGCGCCCTCGCTCTGCTCAGCGGGCGCACGCACGTGCTGCCCGAAGACATCCGCGCCCTGCGCCACCTCGTACTGCGCCACCGCGTGCTGCTCACCTTCGAGGCCGACGCCGAGGGCATCCGCAGCGAGGAGATCATCGACCAGATCTTCGCCTCGGTGCCGACGCCCTGACACGTCGACAGGCTCAGTGACCACAGGCTCAGGAACCGATGACCATGCTGATCACGCAGGTGAAGAGCCGCCTCTTCATCCGCTCCACGCAGAAGTCGGTGCACGCGCTGGACGGCGCGTACGCCTCGCTGCTGCGCGGGCGCAGCCTCGACTTCGAGGACCTGCGTCCGTACGAGTACGGCGATCAGGTGCGCGACATCGACTGGCGGGCGACCGCCAAGCACGGCTCACCGCTGATCAAGCGGACCAAGGCGACCCGTCGGCACACGGTGCTCTTCGTCGTCGACACCGGCCGGGGCATGAACGCGCTGGCCGAGGATGAGCGGTCCAAGCGCGAGCTCGCCATCCTCGCGGTCGGTGCGCTCGGGTTCCTCACCGTGCGGCACGGCGACGACTTCTCCGTGGTCCACGGCGATGCCGGCGGCCGGCGCCGACGGGCCCCGGGCGGCACCGAGGGCGCGCTTGAGCACGCGCTGCGCGCGATCGACCGGGCCATCGCCGAGAGCACGGCGCCGAACGACCGCGAGTCGCTGCTCTCCTTCGTGGCGCGCACCATCGCTCGGCGCATGATCGTCGTCATCGTCACCGACGAGGCGCCGGTCACCGAGGAGACGGAGCGGATGCTGCGCCGGCTGCGCGTCCAGCACGACGTGCTCTGGATCACGCTGCGCGACGCGCATCCGGTGCTCGGCCGCAGCACCCGCACCCGCCGTGACGTGGACAGCGGCTGGGTGGTGCCCGACTTCGTGCACGGCGACGAGGAGCTCATCCGCGCCGTCGACGCGCAGGAGGCGGCCGACACCGCCCACCGCCACGACGTGCTGCGCCGCCTCGAGATCACGCACGCCGAGCTCACCGGCCTCGACGACGCCGTGCCGGCGCTGCTGGCCATGCTCAACCGGAGGTCGCATGCCCGCCTCTGACGAGCTCTATCCGCCGGTGCAGTACGGCTGGGGCTGGCTGCTGCTGGCCCTCGGCATCCTCGCCCTGCTCGCCCTCGCCACCTGGCTGGTGATCGTGCTCACCCGCCCGCGGCGCAGCATCACGCTGACCGGGGCGGCGCCGATCACGCTGCTCACCCCCGACGTGCTGTCGCAGCTGCGCGGGGAGTACCTCGCCGAGGTGCAGCGCATCGAGGACGCCTACCGCGCCGGCGCCCTCGACCCGCGCCGGGCGAACCTCGAGCTCAGCCGGGCAGTGCGCGCATTCGTCAACGAGTACTCCGGCCTGGAGGCGCCGGTGCTCGCCCTCGACGACCTCGTCGCCCGCGGCGTCCACCCGGCGCTCATCGACGCGATCCGGCGGCACTACTACCCGAGCATCTTCCAGCGCGGGCCGGCCATCGACCCGATCTACGGCGCCGAAGCCGCCCGGAAGGTGGTGACGACGTGGCACTGAACACCTGGTGGCTGGTCCTCGTCGCCGTCGGCGTGCTGGTCGCGGCGGTGGTCGTCGGCATCCTGCTCGGCCTGCGCGCGGGGCGGCGGGACCGGGCATCCGCACCCGTGCTGATCTCGCGGGCGGAACGGATGCGGGCGCTGCCCGCCTTCCGGCAGGCGGTGCGCCGACGGATGACGCTGCTCGCGGGGGTGCTCGCGCTCGGCGCGGTGGCGGTGCTGCTCGGGGGCGTGGTCGCGGCGCGGCCGATGTCGGCGCAGACGATCCAGCCGGTGAACAACAGCCGCGACATCATGCTGTGCCTCGACGTCTCCGGGTCGATGTCGGACGTCGACGTCGAGGTGCTCGGGGTGTTCCTCGAGCTGCTGGACGGCTTCGAGGGCGAACGGATCGGGCTGACCATCTTCAACAGCTCCCCGGTGCAGGTCTTCCCCCTCACGGACGACTACGTCTTCATCCGGGAGCAGCTGCAGCGGATCCGGGAGAGCTTCGACTACACCAGCGAGACGCCCGAGCACTGGGTCGGCACCCTGAACGGGCCGGGCGCCTCGCTGATCGGCGACGGCCTCGCGGCCTGCACCATGCGCTTCGACCACCTCGACGACGAGCGCAGCCGCTCGGTGATCCTCGCCACCGACAACGAGCTCGCCGGCGCCTCGATCCTCACCGTGGAGGAGGCCGCCCTGTACGCGAAGTCACGGGGCGTCCGCGTGTTCGCGATCAACCCGGTGCAGGGCAAGGACGCGCAGGTGAGCGCGCAGCTGACGGATGCCGCCCGTCTCACCGGCGGGGAGTCGTACGCGCTCCGCGACACCACCACGGTCGGCGACATCATCACCGAGATCCAGAAGCAGGAGGCGACGGCGCTGAAGGGTCAGGCCCAGGTCGTGTGGGTGGACACCCCGAACCTGTGGATCGCGCTGACCCTCGTCGCCCTGCTCGCCTTCCTCGTGCTGGTCTGGAGGCTGCACCTGTGATCCTCCAGCCCGTCCTGCATCCGCTCCTGCTCGTGCTGCTGTGCGCGCCGGTGGTGTTCGTCGTCGTCCGGGAGATCGTGTCCCGGTCGTTGAGCGAGCGCAGCGAGACGAAACGCCCCGACCCTCCGACGCGCTCAGGCTCCACCCCGCGCTGGCTCTGGCCCCTGCGCCTGCTCATCGTGCTCCTCGCGTTCGTGATGCTGCTGCGTCCCGGCATCCCGGGCGGCACCTCGCAGACCCTCGCGACCGACACCGACATCGTGCTGGTCGTGGACAGCACCGCGAGCATCGTCGCCGAGGACTGGAACGGCGACGAGCCGCGGCTCACCGGCGTCCGCGCGGACGTGCAGGCGATCGTCGACGAGTATCCGGGGGCGCGCTTCGCCCTGATCACCTTCGACGCGTCGGCGCAGCTGCGCCTGCCGCTGACGACGGATGCCACGGCGCTGATGTCCTCGCTCGAGGTGATGCGCCCCGAGGTCACCGACCAGTCGCGCGGCAGCTCGATCGGCATCGCGAACCGGATGCTCGCGGACACCCTCTCCGCTGCCGCGAAGTCCTCGCCGGACCGTTCGCGCATGGTGTTCTACTTCGGCGACGGCGAGCAGACGGCGTCCTCCGAGCCGGAGTCGTTCGGCTCCAGCGCCAAGTACGTCGACGGCGGCGCGGTGTTCGGGTACGGCACCGCCGAGGGCGGGCCGATGATGAAGACGACCGGGCGCGGGGACGACGCTTCGACGGGCTCGGGGTCGGGCGGCGAGTACATCGAGTACCAGGGCGCGCCGGCCCGCTCCGTCATCGACGAGGACGCCCTGCGCACGATCGCCCAGGAGCTCGGCGTCGAGTACCAGCACCGCACCGCCGACACCGCTCCGCAGCTGCCGGAGGCGCCCACCAGCACCACCGACTACTCGTCCTCCGGCGAGGTGGGCAACGTCATCGAGCTGTACTGGATCCTCGCCCTCGCCCTCGTCGCCCTCCTCGCCGTCGAGTTCGCCCGCGCGACGATGCTGGTGACGCGGATGCGCGGCCTCGCGGCATCCGCCACCGAGGGAGGTGACCGATGACCGCCCCCACCCAGGCCGACGCCGCGGCCGCCCTGCTCGCATCGAATCGCCGCCGGCGCCGCATCCGTCGCTGGATCGCGATCGGGACCCTCCCCCTGACCCTCGCCGCGCTGTTCTTCGCCGGCAGGATCCTCAGCATCTACGCGTTCGCGCACCAGGCGATCAGCTCGTACATCGTCGGCGAGTACGCGGAGTCGGAGGCGGCCGCTCGCGGGCAGGACTGGCTGAACTGGTTCGAGCCGTTCAAGGCGCCGTACAACATCGGCACCGCGCTGGCCGGCGCCGAGAAGCTGGGCCCGGCGCGCGCCGAGCTCGAGGAGGCCCTCCCCCTGGCCCCGGGGCTCGACGTCTGCTACGTGCGGATCAACCTCTCCCTCGTCATCGAGCGCCAGGGCGACGCCGCGCAGGCCGACGGGGATGCGGCCAAGGCCGCCCAGCTGTACGGCGAGGCGCTGGAGATCACGGTGGAGACCCCGGAGGAGTGCAACAGCGAGCAGGCGCAGAAGCAGTCGCCGGACCCGAACCGCGACATGAGCGACACTCTGGAGCAGAACGAGCAGCGCCAGCAGGAGAAGCAGCAGCAGAGTCAGCAGGAGCAGGAGCAGCCGCAGCAGGGCGAGCAACCGCCGCAAGAGGAGGAGCCGCAGCCCTCGCAGGAGCAGCTCGACGACATCGAGGAGCGCCTGAACCAGGGCCAGCAGGAGCGCGAGGATCAGCTCGGCGGCGGCGACGAGGGCGGCGGAGGAACGGACAAGCCGTGGTAGACAGGCAGCGTTCGCGATACGTCGGCGGCTCGGAGGGCGCGCCCCCGCCGCCCCCGCCCGGCGGGTACCGCGGGGCCAGGCGCACCGCCGTCACCGCCGGCCTCCCCGCCGGTGCTCCCGCAGCGCCGGCGACGCTCACGCACACCGAACCCGCGTTCGCCGAGAAGCGCCCGGCGAACGTGCTGGGGCTCGTCGCCATCTCGGTCGTGGTGCTGTTCACGCTGACGCTGCTGCTGCTGATGCTCGCCGGCGGCACCGACGCGCTCTACGGCGTCACGATGATCACGCTGCAGCTGGTCGTGGTCGGCGTGGTCATCGCGGCCCTCGCCACGGCGCGGGGGCGGATGCTCGGCGC
Source organism: Microbacterium neungamense (assembly GCF_024971095.1). Lineage (NCBI taxonomy): Bacteria > Bacillati > Actinomycetota > Actinomycetes > Micrococcales > Microbacteriaceae > Microbacterium > Microbacterium neungamense. The sequence continues at coordinate 65,209 of NZ_CP069717.1, read as the reverse complement.
CATCGCCCTGGCGGTGACCCTGCTGTTCAACGTCGCCACCGTCGGCGCGATGGGGGCGCTGCGCGCCGCGGCCGTGCACGACTACGACGGCACCAAGACGGAGGAGCAGAAGCACGAGCAGGCGTATCCGGGCATCCGGGGCACGTCCTCGCGCGACATCCTCGACCAGCGCTCGCTCGAGCAGGTGCAGTCCGACGGCGACGCCCTGATGGCCGAGATCCGCGACCGACTCACCGCCGAGTACGGCTTCAGCTGGGTGGAGTCGGGGGCGCGCGACATCAGCCCGGAGCGCAACGGCTACGGCGGCGAGTCGATGCTGAAGCGGTACACCTCCACGGTGTGGACCACCGCAGAGCCCGTCCGCGACAACGAGCGCAAGCGCGCCGTCATGCGCACGATCGACGAGGTGCTGCGCGCGCACGGCATGTACGACCTGTACGCCCTGAACGAGCCCGGCTCGGGGATCTCCGACGACATGGTCGCCAAGCTGTACGGGTCGGCCGATCCCGAACAGCAGCACACCTGGGAGTGGTACAGCGACGCCTACCCCGACCCCATGCTGCTGTACGTCACCGTGTACGACCTGTCCAAGGACCGCACCGGCGACCTCCTCGCCGAGCGCCGCAGCTACCACGAGGAGAACGGCGAGCCGCTCGAGGGCGTGCAGCTGGTGATCCACGCCCGCCAGCTGCTCGGCGAGGGCGACCGGGCCGAGTTCGAGGAGCGCCTGAAGGAGTACCCGGGGTTCTGAGGCGGGTGCGCCTCGGCCTCGAGAGGGTCCGCCGAGACCTCCCCTCGCCCTCTCGGGAGGAGGCGAGAGGGTCCGCAGAGACCTCCCCTCGCCTTTTCGGGAGGAGTTCTCGACCTCGGGAGGATGCTGTGGGGGCGGATGCTCCTCCCGAACGGGAGTTCTCCTCCTGAACGTGCGGCGGGCGGCAGGTTATGCGGCGAGCGCCGCCGGCCGTCGCCCCCGCCGTTCCCCGTCCCGCATCGCGATGACAGGATGATCGGATGCGACAGGGAGCGGTCGGGCACGTGCGGATCGTCGTGCGGGACGGGCGGCGACTGGTCGAGAAGCGCATGACCGATCCGGTGCGGCACGGCACGGAGGTGCGGGCGCTGCGGGCGCTGTCCGGCTCCGGTCTGCCCGTTCCGGAGATCGTCGCGGAACGGCCGGGATCGATCCTGATGACGCTGCGCCCGGGGCGGCGGCTGGACTGGGAGTCCGCACACGTCGGCGATCCGCTCCGCGAGCTCGCGCGCGCCGCCTGGGCCGCCGGCCGGAAGGACCCGCACTCGGCCGCCGCCCTCATCGACGCGTACGGCGCCGAGCCGGCCGCGGTGCGCGCCTGGTATCCGATCCACGCCGCCGAGCTGTGGCTCTGGTTCGCCGAGGCCGGGCCCGCGGAATACCTCGACCGGCTCACGGCCGAGCTGCGGGCCTGGCCGGATTGACCGCCGACGCACGGCCGGGGGCGCCGCATCCCCGCCGATAGACTGAGAGCCATGTCCAAGGTCCTCCAGTCCCTCCCCGTCGGCGAGCGCGTCGGCATCGCGTTCTCCGGTGGTCTCGACACCTCCGTCGCCGTCGCGTGGATGCGCGACAAGGGTGCCGTGCCGTTCACCTACACCGGCGACCTGGGGCAGTACGACGAGGACGACATCGCCTCGATCCCCGGCCGCGCCCTGGAGTACGGCGCCGAGAAGTCGCGCCTGATCGACTGCAAGACCGCGCTGGTCGAGGAGGGCTTCGTCGCCCTCGCCTGCGGCGCCTTCCACATCCGCTCCGGCGGCAAGACCTACTTCAACACCACGCCGCTGGGCCGGGCCGTCACCGGCACCCTGCTGGTGCGCGCCATGAAGGAGGACGGCGTCGACATCTGGGGCGACGGCTCCACCTACAAGGGCAACGACATCGAGCGGTTCTACCGCTACGGCCTGCTGGCCAACCCGCGCCTGCGCATCTACAAGCCGTGGCTCGACGCCGACTTCGTCACCGAGCTCGGGGGACGCAAGGAGATGAGCGAGTGGCTCGTCGCGCACGGCTTCCCCTACCGCGACTCGGCCGAGAAGGCGTACTCCACGGATGCCAACATCTGGGGCGCCACGCACGAGGCGAAGACCCTGGAGCACCTCGACGTCTCGCTGGAGACGGTCGACCCGATCATGGGCGTGAAGTTCTGGGACCCGCAGGTCTCGATCGACGCCGAGGACGTCACGGTGACCTTCGACGGCGGGCGCCCGGTCGCGATCAACGGCACCGAGTACACCGACCCCGTCGAGCTGGTGCAGGAGGCGAACGCGATCGGCGGACGCCATGGCCTCGGCATGAGCGACCAGATCGAGAACCGCATCATCGAGGCGAAGTCCCGCGGCATCTACGAGGCGCCGGGCATGGCCCTGCTGTTCATCGCCTACGAGCGCCTGGTCAACGGCATCCTCAACGAGGACACCCTCGCCACCTACCACGAGCAGGGCCGGCGCCTGGGCCGCCTGATGTACGAGGGCCGCTGGCTGGAGCCGCAGTCGCTCATGCTGCGCGAGTCGATCCAGCGCTGGGTGGGTTCGACGATCTCCGGCTCGGTGACCATCCGGCTGCGCCGCGGCGACGACTGGACGATCCTCGACACCGTCTCGCCCAACCTCTCCTACGCTCCCGAGAAGCTGTCGATGGAGCGCGTCGGCGACGCCGCCTTCGGCCCGGTCGACCGCATCGGTCAGCTCACCATGCGCAACCTGGACATCGCCGACTCCCGCTCGCGCCTCGAGCAGTACGCCGGCCTCGGCCTGGTCGGCGGCGCGACGGGCGAGCTCGTCGGCCGTGTCACCGCGGGCGAGGCGGGCGAGATCACCGAGGCCGTGCACGGCTCGGTCTCGGAGCCGGACGAGGCCTTGACGGATGCCGTCGACGCGGCATCCGAGGGCGCGGCCTTCGACTCCGGCACGGACTGATCCGGCGTCCTCCGCTGCACTTCGGGGGTCGACACGCCAGATGTCGGACCGTTCCCACGGTTCGGTCCGACATCTGGCGTGTCGACCCCCGTTTCGTATCCGTGGAACGGATGCCCGGGGCACTAACTTGCACGGTCATGTGCAAGTTACGTACACTGGAGGCATGACCCCCGCCCGCCCGCCCCGCAGCGACGCCCGCGCCAACCGCGCCGGCATCCTGAACGCGGCCCGCCACGCACTCGCGAGCGACCCGCACGCGTCGATCGATGCGATCGCGCGCAGGGCCGGACTGTCCCGGCGCACGCTCTACGGGCACTTCGTCGACCGCGACACCCTGATCCGCGAGCTGATCGCCTCGGGCGCGCAGCGGTTCAACGCCATCGCGGCATCCGTCACCGACACGGATGCCCGGCTCGCTCTCGCCCGCCTGGCTGCACGGCTCTGGCGCGAGGCGGCGCACGTGCAGGTCGCGGCGGCGTTGGCCCTGGACGACGCGCACGTCGCCCAGACCGCGCAGGCCCTGGCCCCGCTGCGCCGCGCGGTCGCCGATCTCGTGCGCCGCGGGCAGGAGGACGGCACCTTCCGCACCGACCTCGCGGCGCCCACGCTCGCCCGGCTCATCGAGGAGATCGCGCGCACGGTCGTGGCGCGCACGGATGCCTCGTCCCCGGCCGCCGCCGATCTCGTCGTGCGCACCCTGCTCAGCGTCGCCGGCCTCTCCTGGCGGGAGGCGGATGCCGTGCTGCGCGCCCACCCCGACCTGCTCGACCCGGCCGAGGAGGACGCATGAGGATCGTGCTCGACCGCGTTTCGAAGGGACGCCGCGGCCAGGCCCTGCCGGAGATGTCGCTGAGCTACGAGACCGGTGAGGCCCGCTTCGTGCTCGCCGAGACCGAGCAGCGCCCGACAGTGCTCGGCCTCATCGCCTCCGGGCGGATGAGGCCATCCACCGGTCGTGTGACGATCGACGACGATGCGGATGCCGCGGCGCTGCGGCACCGGGTGGCGCTCGTCGACGCCCCCGACGTCAGCGATCCGCATCCGGACGTGACCGTCGCCGCCGTCGTCGGCGAGGAGCTCATGTTCGCCGGCCGTGCGGCCACCCCGGTGCACGCGCGGCGCTGGCTGGAGAACCTCGGCTTCCCGGACCTCGCCGACGCCCCGATCGGCACCGTCGATCCGGCCGCGCGGGTGCGGATCCTGTGCGAGCTCGCGGTGCTGCGGGAGGGCGTGGAGGGGCTGGTGCTCGTCTCCCCCGACCGGCACGGCGGGCGCCCCGACGGCTGGTGGCGCATCTCCGCCGAATTCGCCGAGCGTGGCTACGCCGTCCTGGTGATCGTCGGCGGCGTCGCCGCGGCTGTCCTCGCCTCGTTCCCTTCCCGGTCGTCGAGCGAGCACGAACCCTCTCGGTCGTTGAGCGAGCACGCCGAAGGCGAGCGAGACGAAACGCGTTCCGCGGCAGACTCCCGCTCCGCGTCGGATGCCTCCGCGCGAGACATGCCCCCGCACGCCTTCGGCGTGCTCCCGCCAGACCCGATGCCAGCTCGCGCGGAGGCATCCGGCGCTCCACTCGACCTCGACGGGCCCCCCACCTCCCGGTCGTTGAGCGAGCACGCCGAAGGCGAGCGAGACGAAACGCGTTCCGCGGGTCGGGAGGAAGGGACGACCGGAACGGAGGAGGAGGAGGAGCGATGAAGGTGCCGTCCATGATCGCGGCGGAGCTGCGGCGGCTGACCGCCAGTCCGATGGCGGCGATCGCCCTGGTGGCGCTGATGTGCGTGCCCATCCTCTACGGCGGCCTCTACCTCTGGGCGAACCAGGACCCGTACGGCCGGTTCCCCGACGTGCCGGTCGCACTCGTCGTGGAGGATGCCGGAACCGACCCTTCGACGGGCTCAGGGTCCGGGGCCGAGGCATCCGCCCCCGAGAACTACGGGCAGAAGGTCGCCGACAACCTCCTCGAGGACGGCGCGTTCGACTGGCGCGTGATGACGGCGGCCGAGGCCGAGCGGGCGCTCAAAGACGGCACCGTCGACTTCACCGTCACCCTCCCCGCCGACTTCTCCGCAGCGCTCGCCTCCGCCGGGGGCGATCAGCCGCACCAGGCGCTGATCGAGCTCGAGACCAACGACGCCAACAACTACCTCGCCTCGACCATCGGCAGCCAGACGGTCGAACGCATCCGCCGGTCGGTCGCCGAGATGGTCGGCTCCGAGGCCGCGGAGCGCCTGCTCACCGGCCTCAGCGACGTCCGCGGCAAGCTGTCCGAGGCCGCCGACGGCGCCACGCAGCTGTTCGACGGTGCCGGCACCGCGCACGACGGCTCCGCGACCCTGGCATCCGGGCTCGCCACTCTCGCCGACGGCACCGGCACCCTGGCGGACGGCGCCCAGCGGCTGGCCGACGGTGCCGCGCAGGTGCGCGACGGCAACGCCCAGCTCGCGGATGCCGCGGGCCGAGCCGCCTCGCTCGCGCAGCAGGCGACCGACGCCCTGCCCACCGCGCGTGGGGATCTCGCGCAGGCGATGGCCGAGCAGGGCCTGACCCCGGAGCAGATCGACACCGTGCTGAGTCGGCTCGACCCGGTGGCCGACCGGCTCCGCGAGGGGAACACCGCCGCACAGGAGGCGGCCGGCAAGGTCGAACGGCTCGCCGAGGGCGCCCGCTCCGTCGCGGACGGCGCCCGGCAGCTCGCGGACGGCGCCCGCAGCGCCGCCGACGGCGCGGCATCCGCTCGCGACGGGGCCGGCACCCTGCGCGACGGCCTGGACACACTGGGCGAGGGCATCGGCACGCTCCGCGACGGCCTCGCCCAGGGCGTCGACGCGATCCCGGCCTCCACCCCCGAGCTGCGCGCCGCCCAGGCCGACACGATCGCCGATCCGGTGTCGGTCTCGAGCGACAAGGTCGCCGCCGCGAAGGACTACGGCCAGGGCCTGGCCCCGTTCTTCGCGGCCCTCGCCGGCTGGATCGGCATCTACGCGCTGTTCCTCATCGTCAAGCCGATCTCGCGTCGCGCCGTCACCGCCCTGCACTCCCCCGTACGGATCACGCTCGCCGGCTGGCTCACCCCCGCCGGGCTCGGCGCGCTGCAGATGGTCGGCCTGCTCGCGGTGCTCGGCTTCGCCCTCGGCTTCGACTTCCAGCACCCCGGCGGCTCGCTCGGGGTCATGGTGATGGCATCCGCCACCTACGCCGCGATCATCCTCGCCCTCAACGTCTGGCTCGGCTCGGTCGGCCAGTTCATGGGCCTGGTGCTCATGGTGCTGCAACTCGTCACCGCCGGCGGCACGTTCCCCTGGCAGACGCTGCCGGCGCCGCTGTCCACCCTGCACCACGTGCTGCCGATGGGATACGTCGTCGACGCCATGCGTCAGCTGATGTACGGCGGCGATCTGCACCGCGCGCTCTGGGATCTCGGGGTGCTCGGCGTCTGGCTCGTCGGCGCCCTCGTGATCGCCGCGATCGGCGTCACCCGGATGACGCACCGGCGCACCCTGCGGGACCTGCAGCCGAGCCTGATCGGGTGACCTGGCACCCACGGAGCGCACGCGACGGAGTACGACAGGAGCGAGTGGCATAGGATGCCAGGGCACGCGCGTGCCGACACGCGCACCCGGACTCCGTGAGACGGAGTCCCACCGCCCGACCCGGAGGTGTCCGTCCATGACGACCGAACCCGCGGCATCCGCCGTTCCCCGCCACCCGCTCAGGGCCCGCATCGGACGGATCGTGTTCCTCGTGATCGCGCTCGTCGTCGTCATGGCCGTCGCCGCGGCCTTCACCGTCACCTGGACCATCCACCGCTCCTTCCCGCAGACCGCCGGCGAACTGACGCTCGACGGCCTGGACGGCACCGTCTCCGTGCAGCGCGACGATCTCGGCATCCCCACGATCACCGCCGAGTCCACGCACGACCTCTTCTTCGCGCAGGGGTTCACGCACGCGCAGGACCGCTTCTTCGAGATGGACTTCCGCCGGCACGTCACCGCCGGGCGGGTGGCCGAGATGTTCGGCGCGTCGCAGGCGGCGACGGATGCCTTCCTCCGCACCCTCGGCTGGCGCGCCGTCGCCGAGCAGGAGGTGGAGGCCCTCGACGACACCACGCGCGGGTACTACCAGGCGTACGCCGACGGGGTGAACGCGTACCTCTCCTCGCGCTCCGGCGCGGACCTGTCGCTGGAGTATGCCGTTCTCGGCATCCAGAATCCGGAGTACGAGCCGGAGCCGTGGGAGCCGGCGGACTCCGTGGCCTGGCTGAAGGCGATGGCCTGGGACCTGCGGACGAACATCGAGGACGAGACCGCCCGCGCCCTGCTCGCCGCCGACCTGCAGCAGCAGACCGGCGACCCGGCCGCCGTGAACGCGCAGCTCGAAACGATGTACCCCGGGTATCCGTTCGCCGACAACCCCGTGATCGTGCCGAAGATCTCGAGCCTCCCCGCGAGCGGGACGGATGCCGCGCCCGCGGCGGCCACGACCGGCGAGAGCCAGGCATCCGACGCCCTGATGACCGTGGAGTGGCAGCAGGCATCGGATGTGATCGAGGCGGCGAGCCTGCTCCTCGGCTCCCCCGGCGAGGGGATCGGCTCGAACTCCTGGGTGGTCTCGGGCGACCTCACCGAGAGCGGGAAGCCGCTGCTCGCGAACGACCCGCACCTGGGCGCCTCGCTGCCCTCGGTCTGGTACCAGGTGCAGCTGAAATGCGCGACGGTGACCGCGCAGTGCCCGTTCGACGTCGGCGGATTCTCCTTCTCCGGGCTGCCGGGGGTGGTGATCGGGCACAACGAGCGGATCGCGTGGGGCTTCACCAACCTGACCACCGACGTCACCGACCTCTACATCGAGCGCGTGCAGGGCGACAGCTACTGGCGCGACGGCGCCCTCGTCCCGCTCGAGGTGTCCACCGAGACGATCGAGGTCGCCGGCGGCGACGACATCGAACTGACCATCCGCCGGACGGTGCACGGGCCGCTCATCTCCGACCTCACACCGGACATGACCGCGATCGCCGACGGTCCCGCCGTCACCGACGGGAGCGCGGGCGCGACCTCCCTCGCGGACGACGGCATGCCGGATGCGGAATACGCGGTCAGCCTGCGCTGGACCGCCCTCGACCCGGGCACCACGGCGAGCGCGGTGTTCGCGATGGCGACCGCCCAGGACTTCGAGGACTTCCGCCGCGCCGCCGCGCTCTTCGACGTGCCGGCGCAGAACCTGATCTACGCCGATGTCGACGGCAACATCGGCTACCAGACCCCGGGACGGCTGCCGGTGCGCGGGGCCGGGGACGGCTGGCTGCCGCAGCCGGGCTGGGACAGCGCCTACGACTGGACCGGGTTCATCCCGTTCGAGGAGCTGCCGGTGTCCTACAACCCGGCATCCGGGTACATCGTGACGGCGAACAACGCCATCGTCGACGACCAGTACGCGCACTTCCTGTCGCGGGACTGGGACCACGGCTATCGCGCGAACCGCATCGCGCACCTCCTCGAGCGCCGCGCCGCGGCGGCCCCGCTGACCGCGCAGGACATGCGCGACATCCAGGCCGACGAAGAGATGTGGATCGGCAAGCGCCTGGCGATGGCGATGGAGGGCGTGACCGTCACCGGCAAGGGCCCGAAGGCGGCCGTGGATCTGCTGCGCACTTGGGACGCGCAGAACGACGCCGACTCCCCCGCGGCCGCGTACGCGAACGCCCTGTGGGCGCACCTGGCCCGCAACCTCTTCACCGAGCGCGAGGTGCCGCTCCCGGTCGACGACCAGGGCAGGCTGTTCACGGTGGTCGCCGCCCTGCTGGACGACCCCACGCACCCGCTGTGGACGAACGAGCGGATCGACGTCGACGGCATGGAGGAGATGCTCTCCCGCTCCGCCGAGGACGCCTACCGCCAGCTGCGCGAGCTGCAGGGCGAGGACGTGCGGCTGTGGCGGTGGGGCTCGCTGCACGCCCTGCAGCTGCGCAGCGAGACGCTCGGCTCCTCCGGCATCGCGCCGATCGAGGCGCTGTTCAACCGCGGCCCGTTCCCGGTCGGCGGCGGCGGGTCGGTCGTGAACGCCACCGGATGGTCGCTCGGCAGCGGGTCGTACGCGACCGAGACGGTGCCGTCGATGCGCATGGTCGTCGACCTCGCCAACTTCGACGCGTCGAGCTGGAACCAGCTGACGGGCCAGTCCGGCCACGCCTTCCACCAGCACTACACCGACCAGACCGCGGACTGGGCCGCGGGCGTGCAGCGGCCGTGGCCGTTCACCGCGAAAGCCGTGACGCGGGCGGCCGTCGACACGCTGGTGCTGCGGCCGGCCGGATAGCCTGGGAGGATGCCGGAACGTCTGCTCGCCCCCGAGGGCACGCCCGCCGTCATCGAGGAGTTCACATCCGGCGGGGCCACCCTGGTGTCCGAGGACTTCGGCGTCGGCGACCATCCGATCGTGCTGCTGCACGGCATCGGCATGGGCCGCAGCGTCTACATCGACCTGGTGTCGCGGCTGAGCGGCCGGATCATCGGCCTCGACCTGCCCGGGTTCGGCGAGGCGCCCGAGCCGGAGCGGACGCTGACGATGGAGCGGCACGCCGACCTGGTCGCGGCTTTCCTCCGCGACCGCGGGATCACGGACGCCGTGATCATCGGCCATTCCATGGGCGCGCAGATCGCGGCCGAGGTGGCCGCCCGGCATCCGGACGTCGTCTCCGGCCTCGTGCTCGCCGGCCCGACCGTGAACAGCGCCTCGCGCAGCATCCGCGCCCAGGCCGGTTACCTGCTCTTCGACCTGCTGCACGAGCGCCCCGTGGTGCTCTGGCGCGGCGCCCGGGAGTACCTGCGCGGCGGGCCGCACCTGCTGCGCAAGATGCGCGCGACCATCGTGCACGATGCGAAGCGGGCGTACGGCCGGGTGCGGCATCCGGTGCTCGTGCTGCGCGGCCAGCGCGATCCGCTCGCGCCGATGAGCTGGTGCCGGGAGATCGTGGACAACATCCCCGGCGCCCGCTTCGAGGAGATCCCCGACCACGGGCACGGCACGCTGATCAGCGATTCCTGGGCGGCGGCCGAGCTCATCCGCCGGTTCGTCGCCGAGCTCTGAGGGCGCTCCGGCCGGCGACCTGCTACCCGGCGGCCGGGGGCGTCTGCTTCGACTCGGCGTACTCGTCGACGACGAGACCGCGCTGGTGGATGGTGCCGTTGCGGTACGCCTGGCGGCCGACCATGTGCGCCGACAGCGGTGCGGTGGCGAACTGCATCAGCACCACCGGGGCGACGATGACGAGGCCGAGCAGGATGCCGCCGACGCTGCGCTGCGAGAGCGCGATCGCCAGGCAGATCAGCAGCAGCCCGAGCACCTGCGGTTTGGTCGCGGCGTGCAGCCGGGAGGGCACGTCGCGGAAGCGCAGCAGGCCGATCGCGGCCGATAGGCACAGCAGCGCGCCGACGAGGATCAGCCCGAGCACGATCGCATCCAGCAGCGGGTCGGGGATCTCGAGTCCGAGCAGGGTCATGGCGTCGTGACATCCCTCCGGGCGACGTAGCGGGCGACGGAGATGGATCCGAACACGCCGACCGCGGCGATGATGAGCAGCACCGGGACGTTGCGGGTGTGCCCGTTGATCGCCATCTCGGCGCCGAGCACGCACATCACTTCGGTCAGCAGCACGTCGGATGCCACGGCGCGGTCGAGGATCGATGGGCCCCGGACGATCCGGATGACGGTGAGGATGGCGGCGACGCCGAAGACGACGAGGATCGCCGTGAGCAGGATGTTCATGGGCGGGCCTTCCGCTTGCCGGTGCCGAGCTCGTCGGCGCGCAGCGCCCGGTACTGGGCGGGCGTCCCCAGGGCGCGCACGATGCGCTTCTCCCAGCGCAGCACGCCCTCGCGCACGTCGTCGACGTCTTCGCGGCTGCGCACCCCGATCACGTGCAGGTACAGGATGCGGCGGTCGCGATCGGCCTCCACGACCAGCGATCCGGGGATCAGCGAGGAGGTGACGGCCACGTGCGTCATCACGAGGTCGTCGGCGTAGCGCAGCGGCACGGCGATGATCGCCGCGCCCGGCTGCCGACCGAGATCGAGCACCTGGGCGGTCACCCGCAGCGCCCCCATCACGATCGCGGCGAGGAACTGCACCACGTACAGCGCCGCGTACCAGAGGTTGATCCGGCCGACCAGCTCGACCGTCGGGAGCCGGAAGACCCGGGTGACCACCACCGCCACCACCAGGCCGGTCACCACCGCCAGCGGCGTGAACTGCTGCCAGAGCAGCATCCACAGCGCCACCAGCCAGAGCAGGAACGGCACCTGCAGGCCGATGTCGCGCAGGATGCGGCGGGTCGAGGCGTCCGGGCTCATCCGCCCACCTCCTCCTCGAGCTGCACCAGGCTGACCGGCTGCAGGAGCGCACCGCCGATGCGGTCGCAGAGAGCGTACAGCGGCCCCGCGAACACGGTCAGCGCGAGCGTCACCGAGACCATGCCGCCGGTGGCGATGGTCATGATCGCAGGGATCCGCCGCGTCTCCTGCCGCTCGTCGGCGGCGGGGGCCGTGGTCAGGTGGGCGACACGGCTCAGGTCGGCGTCGTCCTCCTCCTCTTCGCGCCAGAACGCGAGGTTCCACGCGCGCATCAGGGTGTACAGCGTGAGCAGCGAGGTGACGACGCCCCCGAAGATCACCACGATCATCAGCGGGGTGCCCACGCCGGCCGCCGCCTCGAACAGTCCGACCTTGCCGAGGAAGCCGGAGAACGGCGGCAGTCCGCCCAGGTTGATCGCCGGCACGAAGTACAGCACGGCCAGCACCGGCGCCGCCTTCATCAGCCCGCTGACCCGCAGGATCGACGTGCTGCCCGCCCGTCGCTCGACCAGCCCCACCGCGAGGAACAGGGTCGTCTGCACGACGATGTGGTGCACGATGTAGTAGACCGTCGCGCCGATGGCATCCGGCGTCACGATCGCGAGACCGAAGATCATGTAGCCGACGTGGCTGACGAGAGTGAACGAGAGGATCCTCTTCAGCTCGGCCTGCGCGACGGCGCCCAGGACGCCGATGATCATCGTGGCGAGCGCCACGATCAGCAGCAGCGTGTCGATGCTGTTCTCGGCGAACAGCTGCGTCTCGGTGCGGATCAGCGCGTACACGCCGACCTTGGTGAGCAGGCCCGCGAACACCGCCGTGACCGGGGCCGGCGCGGTCGGGTACGAGTCCGGCAGCCAGAACGACACCGGGAACACGGCCGCCTTGATGCCGAAGGCGACGACCAGGAGCAGGTGCAGCACGAGCTGCGTCTCCTGCGGCAGGGCGGCGACGCGCTCGGTGAGCTGCGCCATGTTCACCGTGCCGACGGCGCCGTAGATCATCGCGATCGCGGCGAGGAACAGGATCGACGACACCAGCGAGACGACGATGTAGACGGCCCCGGTGCGGATGCGGGACTCCGTGCTGCCCAGCGTGATCAGCACGTAAGAGGCGACGAGCAGGATCTCGAAGCCCACGTAGAGGTTGAACAGATCCCCCGCGATGAACGCGTCGAAGATGCCCGCGGCGAGGATCAGGTACGACGGGTTGAAGATCGAGATCGGGGTCTCGTCGACGCCGTCGGCGACGCCCTGGCCGATCGAGAACAGGAGCACGGCGAGCAGGACGATGCTGGAGACGAGCACGAGCAGCGCCGCGAACCGGTCGACGTAGAGCACGATGCCGAACGGCACCGGCCAGCCGCCGACCGAGACCGCCAGCGGCGACCCGGCATCGACGGCGACCAGCAGCACCGCGGCGATGATCGACACCGCGGCGAGCGTGCCCACCGAGACGACCATCTGCAGACGCGGGTTGCGCCCGAACACGAGGGTGACGGCCGCGCCGAGCAGCGGCAGGGTGACGATCAGCGGCACGAGGGCGGTCACGGGCGGCCCTCCTCGCCGCTGTCGTCGGGGCGGCTCGTCTCGTCGCGCTTGTCCCGCGCGACGTCGTGAGCGGATGCCGCCGGAGCCGGCGCCTCCCCCGCGGAGCCCCCGGACGCGGAGCCCCCGGACGCTGAGCTTGTCGAAGCGTCCTCCCGGAAGCTCCCGGACGCTGAGCCCCCGGGCGCCGGGCCTGCCGAAGCGTCCCCCGCGGCATCCGGATCCACCGGCAGGGGCGTCGCGACGCGCACCGTGACCGGCACCGTCTCCAGACCGACGAAGTCGGTCGTGGCGTCCTCGTCGATGAGCTCCGCCTCGTCGTCGATGACGTCCTCCTCGGCATCCGTCCGGGCACGCAGAGCGAGGTCGGCCTCGTCGTCCGCGACGGTGTCGGCCTGGCCGAGCTGCCACGAGCGGTAGATGAGGGCGAGCAGGAAGGCGGACACGGCGAACGTGATCACGATCGCGGTGAGGGTGAGCGCCTGCGGCAGAGGATCGCTGACCCGCGCGTCCTCGCCGTGGAACGGCGCCCTGCCCGGCACGCCCATCACGATGAGCAGCAGCAGGTTGGTGGCGTTCCCGAGCAGGAGGAAGCCGATCAGCACACGCGTCAGACTGCGCTCCATCATCGCGTAGACCCCGCACGCGAACAGCACCGCCATGATGAGGATCAGGGTCAGGGAGACGTCCATCAGGCATCCGCCCCTCTCCGCTGCCCGTGGCGCAGGGCCTGCGTCTGCCGGTCGACCTCGGCGCCGAGACTGCGCAGCACGTCGAGCACGAGGCCGATCACGACGAGGTACACGCCCACGTCGAAGAGCGTCGACGACACCAGTTCGAGGTGGCCGAGCACGGGAACGTCGGCCTCCCACACCGCGCTCTGCAGCGGCCCCAGTCCGAAGAACAGGGGCAGTACGGCCGTGCCGGCGGCGACGACGAGGCCCGCGCCGAGCAGGCGCCCGGCATCCGTCGGCGCCGCCGCGCCCAGCTCCCAGCGGCCGCCCGCGACGTACCGCATCACCAGCGCCATCCCGGCGACGAGGCCGCCGGCGAAGCCTCCGCCGGGGCTGTTGTGTCCGGCGAAGAGCAGGTAGATCGACACCACGATGATCGTGTGGAACAGGATCCGGACGATCACCTCGAGCAGGATCGAACGGTTGGCGGCTTTGACCTGCTGACCGCCGACGAGCCAGGCGCGCGGTGCGTCGCGGTTCTCGGGGGTCTGGAAGCGCACGCCCTCGGTGGTCTCCACCATCGGCCGGCGGGCGGTGGAGCGTCGCTTCGTGTCGGGCAGGTCGCGGGTGGCCGAGAGCAGGTCGGCGCGGTGGGTGACGAAGACGAGGGATGCCACGCCGGTGGCTGCGAGCACCAGCACCCCCAGCTCGCCCATGGTGTCCCAGCCGCGCAGGTCGACGAGTGCGACGTTGACGACGTTCTTGCCGTGGCCGAGTTCGTAGGCGAGCTCCGGGTAGGCGAGGGAGATCGGGTCGACGAACCGGGCCTGCGTGGCCACGATCGCGACGAACGCCATCACGACGCCGACGCCGACGGCGAGCAGGGCGCGCGGCACCCGGCCGGCCGAGGCGTTGTGCTCGCCCATGCGCGACGGCAGGCGCCGGAGCACGAGCGCGAAGGCGACCAGGGTGATCGTCTCGACGAGGATCTGCGTGAGGGCCAGGTCGGGGGCGCCGCTCGTGGCGAAGAGCACCACCATGCCCAGCCCGGTGACCGACACCAGGACCACACCGGTGTAGCGCTTCTCGGCACGCACGGCGAAGAGGCCGGCCGCCGCCATGATCGGCGCGACGACGAGCTGCACCGGTGTGTGCCAGCCGGAGAGCCGATGCTCGCCGAGCGCCCCTCCCCCGACGAGGGCCGTCGCCTCGGCGGCCACGAGCACGATGAAGATCGTGCCGACGTAGAGGGGCAGCGAGCCGCGTTGGGTGAAGGTCGTGGTCAGCACCGAGAGCCGGTCGATGCCGCGGACGACGGCATAGTAGGCATCGGATGCCGTGAACGGCATGAACCGGCGACGGCGGTCCCATCCGGTGCGGATCGTGAGTGCGCACAGGCCGACGCCGAGCAGGATCGCCGCGATCGAGACGAACAGCGCCGGCTCGAGGCCGTGCCAGAGCGCCAGATGCCCCGGCTCGCCGGACGCGGAGCCGGTCGCGGACGCTGAGCCCGTCGCGGACGCTGAGCCTGTCGAAGCGTCGCCTCCTGCCAGGCTGAGCGCGTATGGCTGCAGCGCCCGGTCCACCGCGGGAACGCCCAGTCCGAGGGCGATGGTGGCGCCCGCGAGCACGATCGGCGCGGAGAGGAACCCCACCGGCGGGTCGGGCCAGGCGGTGTCCGGCACGCGGCCGCCGGCATCCGTCTTCCGCGCGAACGCGCCCCACAGGAATCGGGCGCCGTACGCCGCCGTCAGCACCGATCCGAGGGCGACGCCGGCGAGGGCCGCGGCGCCCCATGCCGAGCCGTGCAGGGTCTCGTCGATGAGCGCCGTGAGGGTGGATTCCTTCGCGACGTATCCGATCGTGGGCGCGAGGCCCACCATCGAGGCGACCGAGAGGACCGCCGCCGTGGCCATCACCGGGGCCTGGCGGCCGACGCCGCAGAGCTCGGTGATGTCGCGGGTGGAGAGCTGGCGGTCGATGATGCCGACGATCAGAAACAGCGCCGACTTGAACAGGGCGTGCCCGATGACGAGGGCCAGCCCGGCGAGCGCGGCCGCCGGCGTGCCGTAGCCCAACACGATCGCGAAGAAGCCGAGCTGGCTCACGGTGCCGAAGGCGAGGATGCGCTTCAGGTCCGTCTCACGCAGGGCCTGGATGCCGCCGAGAAGCATGGTGATGATCCCCAGCGTGATCACGATCGGCCGCCACGGCGCGGCGAAGGCGAAGATCGGGGCGAAGCGGGCGATCAGGTAGATGCCGGCCTTCACCATGGCGGCGGCGTGGAGGTACGCGCTCACCGGCGTGGGCGCAGCCATCGCTCCCGGCAGCCAGAAGTGCAGCGGGAACAGCGCCGACTTGCTCACGGCGCCGACGAGCAGCATCACGATCGCGGCATCGACGATGGGTCCGGTCGGCGCCATCGCGAGCAGTTCGCGGATGCTGGCGGTGCCGGTGTCGACGACGAGAAGGATCACGCCGACGAACATCACGAGTCCGCCGAGCGTCGTGATCAGCAGGGCCTGCAGCGCGGAGCGGCGGCTGGCGGCGCGGCGGTGGTAATGCCCGATCAGGAGGTAGGAGAGGATGCTGGTGAGCTCCCAGAACATCACGAGCATCACCAGGTCGTCGGTGAGCACGAGCCCGTACATCGCGCCGGCGAATCCGAGCAGCACGCCGGCGAAGGGCGCCACCCTGGATGCGTCGTCGTGGAAGTACCAGCGGCAATACAGCAGCACCAGAGCGCCGACGCCGGTCACGATCAGGGCGAGGACCCACCCGAGCACGTCCATGCGCAGGGAGAGGTGCAGGCCGAGCTGGGGGATCCAGTCGTAGCTGAAGAACGGCACGCGCTCGGGGTCGAGGACGTCGGGTGTGCGGGTGAGCGCGTGCACGAAGGCGGCGGCGGGGACGAGCGCGCCGATCGCGAAGGCCTGGGCTCCCAGCCAGCGGACCAGTGCAGGAAGGACGAGCGCCCCTGCGAGGAACACGGCGAGGAGCAACGGCATAAGCAGCTCCTCTGGCGCTTCGGGGCCTCTCGGCGCGGCGGGCGGTGTTCCCCATCTTATCGGGCGGTCTCCCCCGCCCTCCCGGCCCGCACTCCGCCGGCCTTCGCGCGCCGCGCCGGCCGGTCGCACCGTCGGACGCGGAGCCCGTCCACGGACGCTGAGCCTGTCGAAGCGTCCGCCCCGCCGCGCACCCCACCGCACCGGACCCGCCAGTGTCAGGCAACGGGCGTGCGACAGTAGTGCCATGACCCGCACGTCCCTCCGCGAGCTCGTCGGCTGGCTCGCGGCGACGGGGATCGCGATCGCCGTCACGGCGGTCGTCGCGGCCTCGCCCCGCGGCGAGCTGCTGTTCCGCGATGGGGACTCCCTGGCGGTCGCGCTGCTCGTCCGCTCGATCCTCGAAGGCGATCCGCAGGACTGGGCCTTCTCGAGCGTCCTGTTCATTCCGGAAGCCGCATGCTTCCTCGTGCTGAAGGCGGGCATGCCCCCCTCGATGTCGATGCGCTGCTCGCCGTGAACGCGGTCGTGAACATGGTCGCGCTGTACGGAGCGACCCGGCTGGCTGCCGGGCGGCGCGAGCCTGGCCGGGCGCCCGTCGCGTGGTCGCTTATCGCCCTCGGGGCCTTCGGCATGCTCGCCGCATCCGAGACATCCGCTTCCCGCGATGCTCTCGAGCCGGCATCGCTTCTGTTGACGACGACGTACTACTCCGCGACGGTGATCGGCGCCGTCGTGGCGGTGGGCCTCATGCGCCGCCTTCTCGACACGACGTCGCGCAGAGTGCTGCTCGGCACGACGTTCGCGCTCGGTGTCACCACCGTTGTCTCGACGGTCTCCAACCCGCTCTTCGTCGCCTGGGCCGTCGCTCCGCTCGTCGTGATCCTCGCCGTCCGGGCCGTGCGTGACGACCAGCGAATGCCTTCGCTGTCCGGAGTCGGTGCGCTTCTCGCCGGTGCCGCAGGCGGGATGATCGGCCGCATACCGCTGTCGGAATGGATCGCGAACAGCGGGACCGGATACGCACAGCCGGCGCTCTGGCAGGAGTCCATGAGCCACTACGCCGCGCTGGGGATCGAGCGTCTGGCGTCACCGCACGGTTTGGCGGCTGCGGTCCTCACGGCGGCGCTCATCGCGCTGTGCGTTGTTCGCAGCATCCGCGCCGGCGACGGCTCAGGTGTGATTGCGCTCTACGGCTGGCTCGCACCGGCACTGGTCGTCCTGGGGGCGATCGCGCTGGGTACGCACGCAGCCCGCTATCTCGCACCGATCGCCTTCGCTCCGGTGCTGGGTCTTGTCGCCCGGCCGACCGCTCTGCCGTCGCCCCGGCTTGTTCGGCGGGCGGCGGCGTCCGTCGCCGCCGTCGCACTTGCAGCCGGCGTCGTGATCGGCATCCCGACCATCGGCGCCGCCGCCGGACGGCCCGATCCCGATCTCACGTGCGTCACCGACTGGGTGGACGGCTCCGGCCGCACGGGCGCCGGCCAGTTCTGGACTGTGCGCCTGCCGAAGCTGCATCTCGCCGAGCCCTCACGGCTCGTGCAGGTCGACCACCGGCTGCGCGGTTACGCATGGCTCGTCAACCGCACCGACTTCGCCGTCGGCGAGGTGACGTTCCTTGTTGAGGACGCGCAGACCGTCCCGTGGGACCTTCCCCCGCCTGGCGCCGTGCCGGACCGCGTCATCGAATGCGGCCGCTACCGCATCCTCGACTACGCCTCGCATCCGCTCCCCCTCGGCCCCCAGCGCTCCTGACCATCGCCGGGTTCGCCGGGAGAGAATCGCACCGCAAGGCGGCCTCGCGGATGCGGGAACCTCCTCACGGCTGGACACGCTCGCGCCGGCGGGAGAAGAACGCACCGCAAACCGGCCCCAGGGATGTGGGAGCCTCCCGGCGGCGGAGCGCGTCACTCCCGGCGGGAGAAAAACGCACCGGACACGGGCGTTTCCGATGCAGAAAGCTCCCGCCGACCGCCCCGCGCGACCGGCCCGCGCGACCGGCCCGCGCCCAGCACGCGCACGCGGCGCCAGCGCCCGCGCCCTCACCGCCCCGCGGGCGGCGCCATCGTCGTCCCCTCGCGGAAACGGCAGGTGAAGTGCACCGACTCCCCCGGCTCTCCGGCCAGCATCCGCGCGATCTGGGCGCCGGCGGCGCGCCCCTTCTCGATCGCGGGCTGCACGATGGTCGTCAGCCGCTGGTCACCGAGTCCGTCGACGGCGATCCCGTCGAAGCCGACGACGCTGAGATCCTCCGGCACCCGCAGGCCGAGCTCCTCGGCGGCGCGCATCGCACCGACCGCCAGCAGGTCGCTCTGCGCGACGATCGCGGTCGGCCGTTCGGCATCCGGCAGCCGCTTCCCCGCCTCGTCGGTCAGCAGCGCTCGCGCGGCGATCATCCCCTCGTCGATGAGGCTCCCCGCGGCGCTGACCACCGGGGCGTCCGGGAACACCTCGCGGAACCCGGCGAGCCGGTCGAGCGCGACGTCGACGGTCGCGGCGCGCAGGCGCGCCGGCGTGACCGGTCCGCGCTCGCGCGCCGGCTCCATCGGCAGCGTGATCTCCGCCACCCGCTCATGCCCGAGGTCGCGGAGATGCCGCGCGATGGCCGCGCTGGCCTCCCGGTTGTCCAGGGTGACCCGGGGCACGCCCTCCCCCGCCGCGCCCTCGATGACGACCACGGGCAGCCCGCGCTGCCGCACGGTCTCGACCGCGGCGCGCGTGCGCGCGGAGCATCCGATGAGCACGACCGCATCCACCGGCGCCTCCGCGATCGGCGGCGGATCGTCGCCCTGCGGATCGTCGCGCAGGAGGAGGAGTCCCGCACTGGCATCCGTCAGCGCATCGGTGAGCCCGTCCATCATCGCCGTGGTGACCGGGTCGAGGAACGCATGGCGCAGGTGCGCGGACAGCACGACGCCCACGATCCCGCTGCGTCCGCGGCGCAACGAGGCCGCACGCGGGTCCGGCCCCGCATAGCCGAGCTCCGCGGCGGCGTCGAGCACCCGTCGGCGGGTCGCCTCGGCGACGTTCACCTTGCCGCTGAACACCACCGAGGCGGTCGACGTCGACACCCCGGCCGCCCGGGCGACGTCGGCGATCGTCGGCCGGCGCGGCTGGATCGTCATACCCCGAGGATAACCCGGAGTCGCTGCGCGGATCGAATCGATTCGATAGGGTGGGGGAGTGGAATCGACGCTCACCCGCTCCCAGTTCGTCCGCTGGCGCCTGGCGATCTTCGCGATCTTCCTCGCCAGCGGCCTCTCCATCGCGACCTGGGCCTCCCGCGTGCCCGGCATCAAGGAGGCGCTCGACCTCGACAACGCGCAGGTCGGCGTGCTGCTGCTGGGGATGGGCGTCGCCTCGATCCTCGGCATCTCCCTGAGCCCCGCCGTGATGGCCCGCACCGGCGCGCGCCGCGGCATCCTCCTGAGCATGCTGTTGTTCGCCGCGGGCATCGCCCTGATCGGCCTGGGCGCGAACGTGTTCGGCTCGGTGCCGGTCGTCCTGCTCGGCATGGCGCTGTTCGGCTTCGGCAACGGATGCGTGGACGTGATGATGAACGTCGAGGCCACCGCGATCGAGCAGCAGATGGGCCGGACCATCCTGCCGGTCTTCCACGCCCTGTTCAGCTTCGGCACCGTGCTCGGCGCCGGGGCGGGGGCCCTCGCGGCATCCGTCGGTCTCGACGTCGCCGCGCACGCCGGCGTCATCGGCGTCGTCATCGCGGTCGCGGCCGTCGTCTGCTTCTTCCAGGTCCCCGCCCGCGAGGCGGCGCTCGACCCGGTGGACGAGGAGAAGCCGCATTGGCGCGAACGGATGCACGTGGCGCTCGAGGCCTGGCGCGAGCCGCGCACCTACGCGCTCGGCGTCGTCATGCTCGGCATGTCCTTCGCCGAGGGCGGCGCGAACGACTGGATCGCGCTCGGCGCGGAGGAGGGTCACGGCGCCGCGCCCGGCATGGGCGCCGTCGCCCTCGCCGTCTTCTCGGTCGGCATGACGGTGGTGCGCCTCTTCGGCGGCCCCGTCGTCGACCGGTTCGGCCGGGTGCCCGTGCTCCGCGCGCTCGCGCTGACCGCGGCCGCCGGCATCCTGCTCTTCATCCTGGGGCCGTCGCTGCCGCTCGTGCTCGTCGGCGCCGCGCTGTGGGGCATCGGGGCGTCGCTCGGATTCCCGATCGGGATGTCCGCGGCCGCCGATGATCCGGCGAAGGCCGCCGCGCGCGTGAGCGCCGCCGCGACGATCGGATACATCGCCTTCCTCGGCGGTCCACCCGTCCTGGGCTTCATCAGCGAGCACATCGGCCTGCTGAACACCCTGTTCATCCTGGTGGGCCTCGTCGTGGCATCCGGTCTGTTCTCGGGCGCCGCCCGGCCGCTGCCTGCGGACGAGCTGACGGCGAGCGCGACGAAGTAGGCTCGACGGGTGCGTCTCGTCATCGCCCGCTGCTCCGTCGACTACACCGGTCGTCTCAACGCCCACCTGCCCCTGGCCACGCGCCTGCTGGTGCACAAGGGCGACGGCAGCCTGCTGGTGCACTCCGACGGCGGCAGCTACAAGCCGCTGAACTGGATGAGCCCGCCGTGCTCGCTCGCCACCGAGGAGCCGGGGGAGGAGGAGGCCGGCGCCGGCGTCGTCGAGGTGTGGCGCGTCACGCACAAGAAGACCGGGGATGCCCTGCGCGTGCAGATCTACGAGGTCATCCACGACTCGAACCACGACCTCGGCATCGACCCCGGGCTGCAGAAGGACGGCGTGGAGGCGGATCTGCAGCGCCTCCTCGCCGAACAGGTCGAGCTCGTCGCCGAGGGGGCGACCCTGGTGCGCCGGGAGTACCCGACCGCGATCGGTCCCGTGGACCTGCTCGTGCGGGATGCGGCGGGGGCGGCGATCGCGGTCGAGGTGAAGCGCCGGGGCGACATCGACGGCGTCGAGCAGCTCACCCGCTACCTGGAACTGCTCGGCCGGGATCCGCACCTCGCCCCGGTGCGGGGCGTCTTCGCGGCGCAGGAGATCAAGCCGCAGGCGCGCGTGCTGGCCGAGGACCGCGGCATCCGCTGCCTGGTGCTGGACTACGAGGAGATGAAGGGCCTCGAGTCGGGCGTTCCGCGGCTGTTCTGAGGGAGGAGGCGGGACCCTTCGACAGGCTCAGGGTCCTTCGACGGGCTCGGGGTCGGGCGACGGGCTCAGGGTCCGGGCGTCCGCCGGCGCGCGAGCGCGCAGTCGGCACCCGTAGGCTGGAGGGCATGCCCGCCTCCCGCTACTCCTGCATCCTCTGGGACGTCGACGGCACGATCGCCGACGCATCCGCGGGCATCCTTCCCCGACTGCGACAGGTGTTCGCCTCGTACGGCCTGCCCGAGCCCGCGCCCGAGGCCCTCGCCGCGTGGATCGGCCCGCCCATGTTCGAGTCGTTCCAGCTCCACGCCGGGATGACGCCCGAACAGGCCGAGGAGGCGCTGGGCCGGTACCGCGCCCTGGCCGCGGCCGACGGATACGCGGCATCCGTGGCCCTGTACCCGGGTGTGGCGGACGTGATCCGCGCGGTGTCGGATGCCGGCATCCCGCAGGCCACCGCGAGCACCAAGCCCGAGAACCAGGTCGCCGCGATCCTCGAGCACTATGAGCTGCTCGCCGCCTTCACCGCGATCTCGGGGGCGCGCCCGGGCCCGGAGGGCCGCAGCGACGGCAAGTCCTTCGTCGTCGCCCGCGCCCTCGAGCGCCTCGCGGATGCCGGCGCCGACGTCAGCTCACCGGTGCTCATCGGCGATCGGCATCACGACATCGACGGCGCCGCCGAGCACGGCATCCCGGTGATCTTCGCCGAGTGGGGCTTCGGGGATGCCGGTGAGGGAGCGGGCGCCGTCCATCGCGCCGCCGCGCCCGAGCAGCTGCGCAGCCTGCTGCTCGCCTGACACGGCCCCGGCGCCGACCCGGTCGCGCCGCGGACCCGCTCGCGCTACCGCCGCGCCTCCGCGATCGCCGCCGCGACGGCCTCCGGGTGATCCAGATGCGGGATGTGCCCGGCATCCGCGACCACCGTCACCTCGGCATCGGGCATCCGCCTCGCCAGCGCCTGCGCCGCGGACGGCGGCAGCAGGCGGTCCTGGTCGCCGAGCACGAGCCGGCGCACCCGATCCGGATGCGCGGTGGCGAACGCCGTGGCGACGAACCCGCCCATCGACCCGGCGACGAGGTCGACGCGGTCGAGCTCGAGCGCATCGAGGAGCGTCGCGACCCACTCCGCGGACGCCCGCCGGAATCCGCGCACCCGCACATCCCTCGGATCCGACAGGCCGAATCCCGGCCGGTCCGCGACGAGCACGCGCCCCGACAGCCGCCCCGCGATCGGCGCCCATTCGGCGGTGACCCCCACGCCGCCGTGGATCAGCAGCACCGCCGGCCCGGTGCCGTGGTCGAGGACGGCCGTCCGCCGTCCTGGTGCATCCGTGATCAGCCGCTCGGCTGCCGGGAAGCCGCGGCTCGCGAAGGCCGCCCTGCGCAGCGTCCGGAAGCGCGCACGCCCCTCCGGCTCTCCCCGCCGCTCGCCGTCCATCGCCGCTCCCCAGCCGCCGCACGCCTATCGTTACACCGTAACGTAACGCCGTTTCGGTATGCTGTCAAGCATGGGGCGACCACGGATGCATGACGAGGCGACCGCTCTGCGCCTGCTCGACGCGGCGGAGCGCCTGATCGAGTCCTCGGGTGTCGAGGCGCTCTCGATCCGCGCGCTCGCGGGCGCGACCGGCACGAGCACGCGCGCCGTGTACAGCACGTTCGGGTCCAAGCGCGACCTGCTGGCCGCTCTCGCCGGCCGGGCCTTCCGCATCCTCGAGCAGGAGGTCGCGGCCGTTCCGGAGACCGAGGACCCGGCATCCGACCTCGTCGCCGCCGGCCTCGTCTTCCGCCGCCTTGCGATTGAGCACACGGCGCTCTTCCGGGTCGCCTTCCACGACAGCGAACCCGCCGAGGCCGCGTGGCCAGAGATCCGCCCGCTGCAGCGCTCGGCGCTCGCCCGGCTCCGCGCACGGATCGCCCGGGTGCTGCCCGAGGGCGCGCCCGCGTCCGCCCTCCGCGCGCACACCTTCGCCTTCCATGCGCTGTGCGAGGGGCTGGCGACGCTGCAGCTGCGCGGTGCGCCCGTGGGCGACGCGTGGGAGGGGTCTTTCCGCACGCTCATCGAAGGCATGCGGCGGACGGATGCCTGAGGCCGGGCCCCCTCAGCACACGCCGAGCCCGCTCGTCGCCCGCGGGGCGCCCTCGACGCACGAACTCCCCGCCCCGGACGACATGGTCCGGGAACGGGGAGTCCGGTGAGTCCCGCCTCAGAGGGGGCGGATGTTCTCGGCCTGCAGGCCCTTGGGACCCTGCGCGACGTCGAACTCGACGCGCTGGTTCTCCTCAAGGGAGCGGTAGCCGGATGCCTGGATGGCGGTGTAGTGCGCGAAGAGGTCGTCGCCGCCGTCGTCGGGGGAGATGAAGCCGAAGCCCTTCTCCGAGTTGAACCACTTGACCGTGCCCTGGGTGCTCATTTACTGCCGTTCTGCTGATTGCCAAGCCGCCGCGGGCTGCGCCGACTGGTGCTAACGCTAGCCCAGGGCACGGATGCGGCGGTACGGGTTGACAGAAGGTGATCCAAATGTTGCAGAGGCACGTCGCTACCCGTCGGTGCGATGATCCGGGGCGGGCCGGGCGCGGCCCGCGGCATCCGCCGATGGACGTTGAAGGCCCCCACCGCGGGGGGAGCGATGGGGGCCGGAAGACGACCGGAGGGTGCGTCGGATACCAGCGTACAACAGATCTGAAGATTTTGTCCCCCATTTGGGGGACAAAATCGAGTTTCGGTGCGATGGTGCCAGAGGCCCCCGGAAGGCTAGGCCGTGTTGCTAAATCCATTGCAAGGCGGCGGAGAGGCAGATCCCTGCCGCGTATGACCGGGCGGTCTTGTCGTAGCGGGAAGCGAGTCCGCGCCACTGCTTCACGAAGTTGAAGCACCGCTCGACGACGTTGCGGCCCTTGTAGCGCTCCCGTTGCTCATCGCCGAAGTCGATCGGACGGCCCGGACGCTTGCGACGGTGCGCGATCTGGTCGTCGCGTTCGGGGATCGTGGCCTTGACGCCGCGCTCGCGCAGCCAGGCCCGGTTCTTCTTCGACGGGTAGCCCTTGTCCGCGAGCACCCGGTCCGGCCTCGTGCGCACAGGCCCTCGGCCGGGGACGTGGATCTCGTCGAGTACGCAGGTGAACATGCTCGTGTCTGCGACCTGCCCGCCAGTGAGGACGAACGCCAGCGCCCGGGCCTGCCCGTCGCAGACGAGATGGATCTTCGTCGTCAAACCACCCCGTGACCGGCCGATCGCGTGGTCAGGAGGCTCTGGCCCGGACTTCTTGTAGTTCGACGGATCCCCCTGTGACCCGGGGCAAGGTCGCGCCATGCTGATGGACACGCGCGATCGAGGAATCCACCGACACGACCCAGTCGATCTCACCCTGAAGCGACGCCCGCTTCTGCACGTGGGTGAGCAGGTCCTCCCAGACGCCGTCGCTCGCCCACCGGCGGAAGTTCTTGTAGATCGTGTTCCAGCTCCCGAACCGATCGGGCAGGTCTCGCCACGCCGATCCCGTGCGGAACCGCCACGCGGTCGCCTCGACCACCGTGCGCCGATCCACCGGAGGACGGCCCCGTGTCCTCACCGGCGGGAACACGTCCCGGATCAGCTCCCAGACCTCGTCCGTGATGACATCTCGCGACACGCCTCAAGAATCACCCGAAGGCCCCGAACCAGCATTTAGCAACACGGCCTAGGTGCGGCATTGCCCGCAGCCAGGGGAGTGCCTCATGGAGGTCGTCTTCGAAGGACATGTGAACATCATGGCCTGCCCCGCGGACAATGGCCGTCTCCCGGCCCCCTCCGGTGCGAGGGCTGGACCTCACCGGTGACGGTCCGTGGCACCGGTAGGGTACGGATCAGCGATCCGCAACACCGCCCACGACGGGCCGCCCGAAGGGACAGCATGGCGAAGTACTCGGTCCACCAGCAACCAGTGGACACTCTGCTCTCCTGGGTTCGCTCAGGTCAGATCGCGATTCCCGAGATGCAGCGGCCGTTCGTGTGGGATTCGACCAAGGTGCGTGATCTGCTCGACTCGCTCTACAACGGCTTCCCGGTCGGCTATCTCATCACGTGGCAGAGCGCCGACGTGGGCCTGAAGGACGGGTCGAAGTCGGCGTTCCGGCAGATCCTCATCGACGGACAGCAGCGCATCACGGCGATGACCGCGGCGCTTGTCGGGCAACATGTCGTCGACAAGTCGTACCGCAGGAAGCGCATCAAGATCGCATTCAACCCGGCGACCGAGACGTTCGCCACCTTGACCCCTGTCATCGAGCGCGACCATGCATGGATCTCCGACGTCTCAGAGTTCATCAACGCGCCATCGAGCTATTCCGCCACAAAGGCGTACCTGGAGGCGAACCCGGACGTCGCTCCCGAGATCGCCGAGCGTGCACTCGAACGCCTTTCGTCGATCCGCCAAGCGCAGGTCGGAATCATCACCCTCGACGAGGATCTCGACATCGAGACCGTCACCGAGATCTTCATCCGCATCAACTCAAAGGGTGTTCCGCTCAGCAGCGCGGATTTCGCGATGAGCAAGATCGCCAGCCATGGGAGGTTGGGCGCCGACCTCCGCAAGCTCATCGACTACTTCTCGCATCTGTCTGTGGCGCCGCACGTCTATGACGATATCGCCGCGAATGACGCCGAGTTCGCGGCATCCGGATATCTCAACGCGTTGCAGTGGCTCAAGGACGACGCCTCGGATCTCTACGACCCGAAGTACACCGACGTGATCCGCGTCGCCGGATTGACGGAGTTCGGCCGCGGCAAGGTGTCGGCTCTGGTCAGCGTCCTCTCCGGACGCGATTTCGACACGCGTTCATTCAGCGAAGAGCTCGCCGTGGAGTCGTTCGAGCGTCTGCGACAGGTTCTGCTCCGAATCGTGAATCAGCGGAACTTCCAGCAGTTCGTCCTCACGATTCGCTCGGCCGGATTCATCGCCCCGAAACTGATCAGTTCGAAGAACGCACTGAACTTCGCCTACGCGCTGTACCTGCGACTGCGCGCGGATGCCGGGCTCAACGAGGCGGACATCAAGCACGTGGTGCGCAAGTGGTTCGTGATGTCGACCCTCACCGGGCGCTACACGGGCAGCTTCGAGACCGCTTTCGAGGCGGACATCCGCCGTATCGAAGAAGTCGGTGCCCGCCAGGCGCTCGCCGATATCGAGGCTTCACAGCTCGCCGACAACTATTGGGATGTCGCACTGCCGATGGAGATGAAGACGTCGAGCGTGCGCAGCCCGTACTTCCTCACATTCCTGGCTGCGCAATCACACACCGGTGCGCGCGGGTTCCTGTCCAAGAACGTGACCATTACGAGCATGATCGAGGAAATGGGAGATGTGCACCACATCGTCCCGAAGAACTACCTCGTGAAGAACGGGATCAACGATCGTTCGGACTACAACCAGATCGCCAACTACGCGCTCACCGAAACCCCCATCAACATCGCGATCAAGGATCGGGCACCCGCGGACTACATGAGCATCGTGGACGAGCAGATCGACACCGGCGTGATGCGACTCGGAGAGATCACCTCACACGATGAGCTCACCTCGAACTTCGCCGCCAATGCCGTGCCGGAGTCGCTGCGCACGACGACTGCCGACTCGTATCAGGAGTTCCTGGCGGAGCGTCGTGTCTTGATGGCCCGGGTCATCCGGGACTACTACCGCGGGCTGTGATCAACAGGCGCTTCCCCAGCGGTCGGCCACTCACCGCCGATACCAGGCTCCACGACTCTTGAAGTACGCGGCACTCGGGTGCGGCTTCCCCACGTCGGGGTGCTGATGGCGATCGGGCAGAGCGAGTATCCAGTCGATAGCCTCGCGCGGCAGAAATCGCGGATCGGGCCGGTCGACGGGATCGTCGAGGCGCTGGGGATAGCCGCTCCGTCGCTGGGGATACGACGGCGGCGATCGATCTCCCGAGGCATGCCCCTTCACCATACGGGAGGGAACTCTCACCTGGGGGAGTGGCGAAGGGTTTCTCAGGGGGATCGCAGGTTCGGGAGGAGACGGACGCACAGCGAGGCACCGTCTCCCCCGAAACCGCGACAGCGCTCACGGCATCCGTTCATCGCCCGCCCCGCCGGGCCGCCTCCGTCACCATGGCCGCTCCACGGTCCGCCTCCGCCCCGCTCGCGGCCCGTTCCCGCTACCCTGCCCGCCGCCCGGCTGTCAATCCCGTCGCCCGTCGCCCTGCTCGGTGGCACAGTGGCATTCCACTCATCGAGGGGCGGCACACCGTCCCGTAACGAAGGGAGAGTGCTGTGGGAGCCATGGACAAGGCCAAGCACAAGGCGGAGGAGATGGTCGGCAAGGCCAAGGAGGGCATCGGCGACGCGACCGACAACGAGAGCCTTCAGGCCGAGGGCAAGCTCGACCAGGCGAAGGCCAACGTGAAGCAGGCCGGTGACGAGGTCAAGGAAGGCGTCAAGGACGCGTTCGACGACGACAAGTGACCCCTCTCCGCACGGGGTCACACTGAGATCCCGCCCCCTACCAGGCGGTGCGCCGTCGGCCCTTCGGGATGCCGGCGGCGCATCGCCCCTTTCTTCCTGGAGGTCCCCATGCCGCGATCGGTCCGCTTCGGCGTCGAGGAGGAGTTCGTGCTGCTCGACGACCGCACCCTGGTGCCGTTGTCCGCGGCGAGTGCGCAGCGGCAGGTGCTGCGCGCCGGTACCCCCGGCGGCAGCATCTCCAAGGAGTACCTGACCAGCCAGCTGGAGTGCGCCACCGACCCGGTCGCCACACTCGACGAGGCGTCGACGCAACTGGTCGAGCTGCGTGGCACCGTGGCGGCCCACGCCGCCAGGCTCGGCGCGATCAGCGGTCCCACCGGCACGCCGTTCACCCTCATCGGCGGTCCGGACGTCTCGGTGTCGCCGCACTACGACGAGGTGGCCGCGCTGCTGGGCGGGATCACCCGCGAGCACGAGGTGAACGGCCTCCACGTGCACGTCGAGGTGCCCGACGACGAGGAGCGGGTGCGCGCCCTGCGGCGCCTCCGGGTGTGGTTGCCGGTGCTGCTCGCGCTCAGCACGAACGCGCCGTTCGCGTATGGCGGCCCGTCCGGCTTCGCCAGCTGGCGCAGCATCCTCATCCGCCTGCTTCCGGTCTCGTGGTGCCCGCCTCGATTCGCGGATGCCGAGGACTACCACTCCATGGTCGAGCGCATGGTGCGCATCGGCCTGCTCCCGGATTCGTCCTCGGTGTCCTGGGCGGTGCGGCTGTCCGAGCGCTTCGACACCGTCGAGGCCCGCGTCACCGATGCGCAGCTGCGGGTCGAGGACACGCTCCTGCTGGTCGCACTCATCCGCGCCATCGCGTGCGCCGACGGCCTGGACGACGAGGCGCGTCACGAGGATCTCGACGCCTCGCTGTGGCTGGCCGCCCGGCACGGCATGCGCGCCCGCTTCTTCACTCCCGCCAGCGACGGGATCGAGGATGCCTGGGGCGCTGTGGACCGCCTGCTGGCCGGCATCCGTCCCGTGCTCGACGATCTGGGCGACGCGGCCTTCGTCGACGAGCACCTGGAACGCCTCCGCCGCGACGGCACCGGCGCGGAGCGCCAGCTGCGCGCCTTCGAGGCGGGGGAGTGGATGCCCTCGCGGACCTCTACCGCACCGGCGTCGCCGCCGGCCCCGCGAAGGTCGCCTGAACGCTCCGCCGCCTCCGCCGGGCCCAGCGCTCCAAGGGCCCACCCTGAACACGAGACGGCCGAGGGCCCGAACCTTGCGGTCCGGGCCCTCGGCCGTTCTGTGCGCGAGGGGGGACTTGAACCCCCACGTCCGTAAGGACACTGGCACCTGAAGCCAGCGCGTCTACCTATTCCGCCACTCGCGCATGTCGTGTTCCGGAGAACTCAACCTCCCGAGGATATCACGTGCGCGGACCTCCTCTTGCACGGCATCCGTCCGGCATCCGTCCGCGGCATCCGACGCGAGACTTGCTTTCCGGCACGAGACTCAGCGCCAGGGACTGAGTCTCGTGCTGATGGCCACGTCTCGCCCCCGACCACCCGCCCCGTGACCACCCGCCCACCCGACCGCCCGGCCACCCGCACCGCGGCCGCGCCCGCTCCAGGCGACCCGCAGAGGCGGATCTTCAGGCGGGCTGGCTACGATGTGCGTACCGGTCGGCATGCCAGAGGAGCCCAGTGGGACTACTTGACAGCTTTGAGAAGGGTCTTGAGCGCGCGGTGAACAGCGCGTTCGCGAAGACCTTCCGCAGCGGCATCCAGCCGGTGGAGATCGCCTCGGCGCTCCGCCGCGAGGCCGACACGAAGGCCGCGGTGGTCAGTCGCGAGCGCATCATCACCCCCAACGATTACGTCGTACGCCTCAGCCCCGAAGACGCCGAGCGGATGCGGGGCCTCGGCCGCGCCTTGAACGAGGAGCTGCACGCGCTGCTCACCACGCACGCGAAGACCCAGGGCTACAGCTTCGCCGGGCCACTGTCGATCTCCCTCGAGGCCGACGACAAGCTCTCGACCGGGATGGTGCGCGTCAGCTCCGGCTCGGTCGAGGGACGCGTCTCCTGGCAGGCCGTCGTCGAGGTGGACGGGCGCCGGCATCCGCTCACCAGCGCCCGCACCGTGATCGGCCGCGGCAGCGACGCCGCCATCACGATCTCGGATGCCGGATCCAGCCGCCGCCACGCCGAGATCCTCTGGGACGGCGAGCGCGCGATGCTCCGCGACCTCGGGTCCACGAACGGCACCAAGATCGACGGGCAGAAGATCCGCGAGGCCGCCCTGCCGCCGGACACCGTCTTCACCATCGGCCGGACCGACCTGGTGTTCAGAGTGGTGCCGGTCGCGGCCGGCGGCGAGGACGCCACGCGAGCCTTCGGGGTCGCCCCGTGAGTGAACTGGTCCTCCTCATCCTGCGCATCGGGTTCCTGGTGCTGCTGTGGTTCTTCGTCTTCGGCGTCGTCTACTCGCTGCGCGCCGACCTCTTCGGCGTCCGGGTCCGCAAGCTCCCGGCCGAGCAGGCCGCGGCTGCCCCCGCCGCCCGTCCCGCGCCGGCCCCGAAGCCGAGCGCCCCGTCACCGGGCAGGACGCCGACCAAACTCGTCATCACCTCCGGCCCGAAGGCCGGGCTCGAGGTCCCCCTCGGCACCGAGCCGATGACGATCGGCCGCTCCAGCGAGTCCGGCCTGGTCATCCGCGACGACTACACCTCCAGCCACCACGCCCGCCTCGCCCTGCACGGCGGCGCCTGGACCATCCAGGACCTCGGCTCGACGAACGGCACCTTCCTCGCCGGCGAGCGCATCTCCGACCGTCCGCATCCGATCCCGATCGGCGCGCCGATCAAGGTCGGGGCCACGACCTTCGAGCTGCGGGCGTAACCCGGACCATGGTCTTCGAGGGCTCGAGCGCCGCGATCTCCCACACCGGGAAGGTCCGCTCCAACAACCAGGACTCCGGATACTCCGGGGCCAACCTGTTCGTCGTCGCGGACGGCATGGGCGGACACGCGGGCGGCGACGTCGCCTCAACCATCGCGATCCAGCGGATGGAGGGACTGGACCACGCCTACCCCTCCACCGACGACGCGCAGGCCGCCCTGCAGGCCGCCGCGACGACCGCCGCGGCCGACCTGGTCCGCGCCGCCAAGGAGCGCCCCGAGCTCGCCGGCCTCGGCACCACGCTGAGCGCGATCATCATGGTCGACGACTACGCCGTGATCGGCCACATCGGCGACTCCCGCATCTACCTCTTCCGCGACGACGAGCTCACCCAGATCACCACCGACCACACCTTCGTACAGCGCCTCGTCGACTCCGGCCGGATCACGCCCGAAGAGGCGCGCTACCACCCCCGGCGCTCGGTGCTGATGCGCGTGCTCAGCGACATGGACATCGACCCCGAGCTGGACATGTTCGTCATGCCCACGCTGCCCGGGGACCGCTGGCTGATCTGCTCCGACGGCCTGTCCGGCGTGGTGGACGAGGCGCACCTGCGCAAGGCGCTCCGCCTCGGACTGCCCCCGGGGCGCACCGCCGACAGCCTGCTCAAGCAGGCCCTCGACGGCGGCGCCCCCGACAACGTCACGATCGTCATCGTCGACGTCGGCGGCGCGCATCCGCTCTCCTCCGGCACCGCCACGATCGTCGGCGCGGCATCCAACCCGGCCGAGCTGCTGGTGCCCAGCCCGGCACCCGCGCGGCCCTCGCTCACCGGCTGGCTGCACCCGGTGCTGCAGGCGGCGAACGAGCCGACGCACTTCGAGCCGGATGCCGAGTACTTCGAGGAGATCATCGAGGAGGACCGCCGCCGGGCCCGACGCCGGCGGATCGCCTGGTTCGCCGCGTTCATCGCCGCTGTGCTCGCCCTCGTCGCCGGCGCCTGGCTGGCCTACAGCTGGACCCAGACCCGCTACTTCGTCGGCGCCGACGAGGACAGCGTGGTGATCTTCCGCGGCGTGCAGCAGAACCTCGGCCCGATCGTGCTCTCCACCGAGGTGCGCGACACCGGCATCCTGCTCGCCGACCTGCCGCAGTACCAGCGCTCGTCGGTGGAGCGCACCATCAACGCCCGCTCCCTCGCCGACGCGGACGCGATCACCGAGAGGCTGCGCGACAGCATGCTCCCGCCGGTGACCCCCGAACCCACGCCGACGCCGACCCCGCCGGCCACGCCGACGCCGACCGGAGCGCCGACACCATGACCGCCGTGACCGCAGACACCAGCGTCCTGAAGGCGCTGAAGAAGATCCGGATGCCGCAGAAGCAGCGCAACCGGGAGCTCGCCCTGCTCCTGTTCGCCTGCGCCCTGTCCGGTGCCGCGTTCAGCCTCGTGCAGCTCGGGGCGCTCGGCACCCTCGACCCGCTGATCCTCGCGATCGGCGGCGTGCTCGCGGTGCTGGTGCTCGCCCTGCACGTGGTGCTGCGCTTCGTGGCATCCGACGCCGACCCGTTCGTGCTGCCGATCGCGACCCTGCTCACCGGCCTCGGGATCGCGATGATCTACCGCATCGACATCGCGCAGCGGAACACCGGCTGGGACGCGTACTCCACCAAGCAGCTCGCCTGGACCGCGCTCTCGGTCGCCGGGGCCATCGCCCTCGTGATCGCGCTGCGCAACTACCGCGTGCTGTACCGCTTCACGTATGTCTCGGGCCTGGCCGGCATCCTGCTGCTGGTCCTGCCGTTCATCCCGGGACTGAAGGCGGAGGGCTCCAACGCCGACGTGTGGGTGTCGATCCCGGGCCTGTTCGCGTTCCAGCCCGGCGAGCTCGCCAAGATCTGCCTTGCTGTGTTCTTCGCCGGTTACCTGGTCCGCACCCGGGAAAGCCTCGCCTCGGTCGGCAAGAGGTTCCTCGGCATCACGTGGCCGCGGATGCGCGAGCTGGGGCCGGTCCTGGTGGTGTGGGTGCTGTCCCTCGCGATCATCGTCAGCCAGCGCGACCTCGGCACCGGCGTGCTGATCTTCGGCATGTTCATCGCGATGCTCTACGTCGCCACCGGCAAGACCAGCTGGGTGCTCATCGGCCTCACCGGCGTGGCGGTCGGGGCGTTCCTGGCCACCCGCATCCTGGAGTACGTCCGAGGTCGCTTCCGGAACTGGCTGGACGCGTTCAACCCCGAGGTGATCGCCGCGGACGGCGGCAGCTACCAGCTCGTCGAGGGCATCTTCGGCCTCGCGCACGGCGGTCTGATCGGCACAGGGTGGGGGCAGGGCCGGCCGTACGTGACGCCGCTCGCGCACAGCGACTACATCATCCCCAGCCTGGGCGAGGAGCTCGGCATCGTCGGGCTGTTCGCGATCCTCTGCCTGTACATGGTGTTCGTCAGCCGTGGCCTTCGGATCGGCCTGGCAGGACAGGACGACTTCGGCAAGCTGCTGGCGACCGGGCTGTCGTTCACGATCGCGCTGCAGGTGTTCATCATGGTCGGCGGAGTGACGCGGGTGATCCCGCTCACCGGTCTGACCACGCCGTTCCTCGCCGCGGGCGGCTCGTCGCTGATCGCCAACTGGCTGGTGGTCGCGCTGCTGCTGCGCATCAGCGACGCCGTCCGCCGTCAGCCCAGGGTGGTGATCGGATGACCAGGGAGCTCCGGCGTCTCAGCTTCGTGATCCTGGCGATGTTCCTGTCGCTGTTCATCGCGACGAGCTGGATCCAGGTCGTCGACGCCGACAACCTCGCCCAGAACGCCGCGAACACGCGCACCCGCCTGGACAGCTACGAGATCCAGCGCGGATCGATCGTCGTCGACGGCACCGCGATCGCGACGTCGACCCCGGTCGACGACCGCTACCAGTACCAGCGCGTGTACACGGATGCCGCGATGTGGGCCCCCGTGACCGGCTACTACAACCCGGTGCTGGACTCGTCCACCGGCATCGAGCGCGTGATGAACTCCGACCTCTCCGGCACCGGCGCGAACGCGTTCTTCGGCGAGATCGAGCGGATCCTGTCCGGCCAGCCGCAGCAGGGGCTGAGCGTGGAGCTGACCCTGAACCCCGCCGCGCAGCGCGCGGCCTGGGATGCGCTGCAGGGTCTGAAGGGCGCGGTCGTCGCGATCGAGCCGTCCAGCGGCCGCATCCTGGCCATGGCCTCCACCCCGGGCTTCGACCCGAACACGCTCGCCGGGCACGATCCGGATGCCGTGAACGCCGCCTACGACCAGCTCTCCGCCGACCCCGCGCATCCGCTCTACAACCGCGCGATCGGCGGCGACCTGAACCCGCCGGGATCGACCTTCAAGGTCGTCGTGGCCGCCGCGGCCCTGGCGTCCGGGAAGTGGACCATGGACAGCCAGCTGCCCAACCCGGCGCGGTACACACTTCCGGGCACGTCCACGGAGATCTCGAACGCGTGGGGCGGCACGTGCGGCGACGGGGCCACGACGACCATCGCGGAGGCGCTGCGGCTGAGCTGCAACATCCCGATGGCCGACCTCGCGTACCAGCTCGGCGACCGCACGATCCGCGAGACCGCCGAGAAGTTCGGCTTCAACGCCGAACTGGAGATCCCGCTCGCGGTCACCCCGTCCAGCTACCCGTCCTCGCTGAACGACCCGGAGACGGCGCTGACCGGATTCGGCCAGGGCCAGGTCACCGCGACGCCGCTGCAGATGGCGATGGTCGCCGCCGGGATCGCCAACGACGGCGTGGTGATGACGCCGCGCATGGTGGATGCCGTGATCGGCGACGACTTCGCCGTGCACCGCCAGTACTCCGACACCGTGTTCGGCGAGGTGCTCGACGCGGCAGGCGCCGACGCGATCACCGGCGCGCTGGTCGCCGGCGTCGATTCCGGCGCGGGCACGGGTGCAAGAATAGACGGGGTCGAGGTCGCCGGTAAGACGGGTACGGCGCAGAACGGCGGGTCGCGTCCGCACACGCTGTGGTTCACAGGTTTCGCCCCCGCGGAGAACCCGCAGGTGGCGGTGGCAGTCGTCGTCGAGGACGGCGGTGGAATGGGGCAGTCCGGATCCGGCAATGACATTGCCGCGCCGATTGCCAAACAGGTCATAGAGGCGGTGCTGGGCAGATGAGGCCGACGCAGGGTGTGTCGTTCGGTGGTCGCTACGAGCTGCAGTCGCGGATCGCGATCGGCGGCATGGGCGAGGTGTGGGAGGCGACGGATCACGTCATCGGCCGCACGGTCGCGATCAAGATCCTCAAGGACGAGTACATGGGCGACCCGGGGTTCCTCGAGCGCTTCCGCGCCGAGGCCCGTCACGCCGCGCTCGTGAACCACGAGGGCATCGCCAGCGTGTTCGACTACGGCGAGGAGAACGGCTCCGCCTACCTCGTGATGGAGCTCGTCCCCGGCGAGGCGCTGTCGACGATCCTGGAGCGCGACGGGGCGCTGAGCGCCGACAAGACGCTCGACATCGTGGCGCAGACCGCGTCCGCACTGCAGGCCGCGCACGCCGCCGGCCTGGTGCACCGCGACATCAAGCCCGGCAACCTGCTGATCACGCCGGACGGCCGCGTCAAGATCACCGACTTCGGCATCGCGCGCATCGCGGACCAGGTGCCGCTGACCGCCACCGGCCAGGTGATGGGCACCGTGCAGTACCTGTCGCCCGAGCAGGCGTCGGGTCACGCGGCTTCCCCCGCCACCGACATCTACTCGCTCGGCATCGTGGCCTACGAATGCCTCGCCGGCAAGCGCCCGTTCACCGGCGAGTCGCAGGTCGCCATCGCGATGGCGCAGATCAACGAGCAGCCGCCGCCGTTGCCGGCGACCGTGCCGATCCCGGTGCAGAACCTGGTGATGGCGATGATTGCGAAGAAGCCGGCGGACCGGCCGTCCTCGGCCGCCACGGTCGCGCGCGCGGCGCAGGCGCTCCGCCGCGGCGACCTGAACTCCGCCGCGATCGCCGTGCCCGCCATCGCGGGTGCGGGCGTGTCGGATGCCGACGACGCGACCCGCATCCTCACCGGCGTGGGCGATGAGCAGGCCACCCGGATGATGCCGACCACGGCCCAGCTGCCCACCGGGCAGCCGGTCGAGGAGGAGAAGCCCGAGAAGAAGAAGCGCAGCCCGTGGACGTGGCCGCTGATCGCGCTGATCCTGCTGCTGCTCCTCGTGCTCGGCGGCACCCTGTTCGCTCTGTTCGGGAACCAGGGTCAGAGCGGCGCCGACCCGACCGGCAGCCGCAGCTCGGCGCCGGTGCGCACCACGACCGCGCCGCCCCCGTCGCCCACGCCCGACGACCCGGAGCGCGTGGACGTCGACGCGCTCGGCCTGGTCGGCATGACCTGCGACGCGGCCCAGCAGACCGCCGAGAGCGCGGGTCTGGAGGTCACCTGCGTCACCGGGAACACGCCCGCAGAGACGCCCGAGCAGGTGGGCACCGTGCAGAGCGTGGAGCCGCGGGGCACCGTGGAGCAGGGCACGCAGCTCACCCTCACGCTGTTCGCGGAGCAGGTCCCGATCGGGCAGCCCCAGTCGGCACCCAGCTTCTCCGGCACCATCCAGGAGGGCGAGCAGGCCACCGTGAGCTGGTCGGCGTTCTCCTGCCCGTCCGGCACCGGCACGGTCACGTCCTACGAGGTGGTGCTCACCAACGCGCAGTTCGCGGCCGGCGGCACGACGCGGGCCTTCGGCCCGAGTGACCGCCAGGCCCCGATCGTCGTCAACGACGGCACCGCCGGCCAGACGGTGACCGCCACCTACCGCGCGTTCTGCGGCGACCGCCCCTCGGAGATGTCGGCCGCCGGCCAATCCTCGACGATCCTGCCCGCCGTCCCCGTCCCCACGCCGGGCACCGGGAACGGTGCGGGATAGGGTCAGGGCGAAGGGTAACCTAAGCTAGTTCGTTCAGCCGTCGTCATCTGGGGGGTCGTTTCGTGTCCACGGAGCCGCGCATCATCGCGGATCGCTATCGCGTCGATGAGCTCATCGGGCATGGCGGCATGGCGAAGGTGTACCGCGGCTACGACCTGACCCTCGGCCGCGAGGTCGCGATCAAGATCCTCGACAAGGAACTCGCGCGCGACACCGCCTTCCGCACCCGGTTCCGGCTCGAGGCGCAGGCGGCGTCGCGGATGTCGCATCCGTCGATCGTGCGCGTGTACGACGCGGGGGACCCTTCGACGGGCTCAGGGTCCGGAGGCTCGGGCTCAGGGTCCGGAGGCTCGGGCTCAGGGTCCGGAGGCTCGGCCTCAGGGTCCGGAGGCTCGGCCTCAGGGTCCGGAGGCTCGGCCTCAGGGTCGGGAGGCACGGCATCCGGCACCGACCTCCCCTACATCGTGATGGAGCTCGTCCACGGCACCCTGCTGAAGGATGTCATCGCGCAGGGCCCGGTGCCGGTGCAGGATGCCGTGCGCTACGTCGACGGCATCCTCGAGGCGCTCGACTACTCGCACCGCGCCGGCGTCATCCACCGCGACATCAAGCCCGGGAACGTGATGATCACGCCGTCCGGCGCGGTGAAGGTGATGGACTTCGGCATCGCGCGCGCCGTCTCGGACTCGTCGTCGACGGTCGCGGAGACCACGCAGATCATCGGCACCGCCGCATACTTCTCCCCCGAGCAGGCCAAGGGCGAGCCGGTCGATGCCCGCACCGACCTGTACTCCACCGGCGTGGTGCTGTTCGAGCTGCTCACCGGCCGGCAGCCGTTCCGCGGCGACTCCGCCGTGGCGGTCGCCTACCAGCACGTGAGCGAGACCCCGGTGCCGCCCACCGAGGTCAACGAGCAGGTGCCGCGCGCGCTCGACGCCGTCGTGCTGCGCGCCCTCGCCAAGGACCCCTACCAGCGCTTCCCGGACGCCGCGAGCTTCCGCGCCGCGCTGGACGCCGCGGTCGGCGGGCGGGAGCCGAGCCGCAAGCAGATCGGGGCGCTCACCAGCGAGCTGTACGGACCGAATCCGCGGCACGCGCAGGAGACCGCCCGCACGCTCCGGCAGCTGAGCACCGACACGACCATGACCCGCACCCAGTCCGGCCCGCCGGTGGCATGGATCTGGGCCGGTGTGGCGCTCATCGCCGTACTCGTGGCATCCGTGCTGTTCTGGGTGGTCAGCCTCAGCATGCGCCCGCCGGAGGTGCCGAGCACCTCGCGCACCGTGCCCAACCTGATCAACATGACCTCCGACGACGCCGAGGAGGCGCTCGAAGAGCTCGGCCTGCACGCGGAGCTGCGCACCGAGCCCAGCGCGGACTTCGACGAGGACCACGTCATCCGCACCGAGCCCGGCACCGGCGCGACGGTGAACAAGGGCGAGGAGATCCTCGTCTACGTCTCCAGCGGCGCGCAGACGGTGTCGGTACCGGTGCTGGAGGGGCTCAGCCAGGAGGCGGCCAAGCAGGCGCTCGAGGATGCCGGACTGGTGTTCGGCACCGTGCGCCCCGAGAACGACCCGGTCACCGGCGAGGGGATCGTCCTCGAAGCCAGTGAGGAGGCCGGCGCCGAGGTGGAGCCGGGCACGGTCGTGAACCTCGTCGTCGCCAGCGGCCGCGTGACGCTGAAGAACCTCACCGGCTGGACGCTCGAGGCCGCCACGCGGGAGCTGGAGAGCCTGTCGCTCACCCCGGTGCGGGTCGCGGTGCCGGACTGCCCGGCCACCACGCCGCACACCGTGTCATCGATGTCGCTCGCCCCGGGCGACATCCCGATCCAGTCCACGGTCGAGTTGCGGCACTGCACCGGCACAGGCTGACCGGCGCCGCCGGCCGCCGCCGGAGCGGTCAGCGCCGCCCGGCGAGCTCCAGCCAGTTCGCCAGCAGCCGGTGCCCGCCCTCGGTGAGGATGCTCTCGGGGTGGAACTGCACCCCGGCGATCGGCAGCGTCTCGTGCGCGATCGCCATCACGGTGCCGTGCTCGGCGCGCGCGGTGACCCGCAGCTCCGGCGGCAGGTCGACCTCCTTCAGCGCCAGCGAGTGGTAGCGGCCGGCGGCGAACGGCGACGGCAGTCCGCGGAACAGCCCGGACCCGTCGTGCTCCACCTGCGACACCATCCCGTGCATGAGCTCGGGAGCCGGCACGACGGGCGCGCCGAACGCCGCCCCGATCGCCTGGTGCCCGAGGCAGACCCCGAGCAACGGCATCCGCCGGTCCGCCGCGAGGCGCACCACGTCGATCGACGCCCCGGCGTCCGCCGGCGTGCCGGGACCGGGGGAGACCATCACGGCGTCGCAGCCGTCGAGCAGCGCGCCGCTCGCCGTCAGGGCCGGGGTATCCTCGGCATCCGCCTCGACCATCCGCACGTCCGCACCGAGCTCCCGCAGGTAGCTGATCAGGGTATGCACGAAGCTGTCGTGGTTGTCGACCACGAGCACCCGCGTCGTCATCCCAGGTCCACCTCGGCCGGGGTGATCAGCGGGCTGATCCACGGGAAGACGTGGAAGAACAGCGCGTACAGCACCAGCGCCACCAGGATCAGCAGGATCAGCACCCGCACCCACCAGGGGCCGGGCAGCAGGCGCCACAGCGCGGCGTACATCAGGAGACCCCCTCGGTCAGCGAGGCCGGCGGGCCCTCCGCCCGCGGCTGGAAGCCCTCGAACACCCCGTACGCGACGATCCGCTCGGCGAGGGAGTACATCGGCGAGCATGCCGTCAGCGTGATGAACCGTTCGCCGGTCTGCATCTCCGGCATCTGCGGCACGTCCAGCAGCACCTCGATCTCGTCCGGGCGGACGTACTCGAGCGTGCGGAAGCGGTAGGTGTACCAGCCGACCTCGGTCTCCACGACGATGGCGTCGTTCAGCCGCAGCCGGTCGATCTCGTGGAACGGCCGGCCCCACGTGGTGCGGTGGCCGGCGACGGAGAAGTTTCCGATCTCGCCCGGCATCTTCGACTGCGTGTACACGCCGATGCCGATCCGGTCGAGGGTGCGCGCCCGCGTGGTGCCCCCGGCGATCGGGACGTTGTAGTCCGCGCCGAAGCGGGGCACGCGCATGGTCGCGAAGACCTCGGCGTCGTCCGGATGCTCGAGCATGGGCGGCTCGTAGACCGGCGCCGGTCCGTCGGCGATCACGGGCGGCGGCTCCGGTACCGGCTCGGCGGCCCATCTCTCGGTGAGCTCGGTGCCGCGCTCGTTGTTCTGCGCGCCGATGATGACGTCGCCGATCCACATCTGCCAGGCGACGAAGAGCAGCACGAGCACGCCGGCCGTCAGAAGCAGCTCACCGAGGACGCTGGTGACGGTGGCTCTCGACCGCCGTCGCGCCGGGCGCGCGGGAGCCGTTGCCGTCATGAGGGAATTCTATGCGCCATGGCTAGACTGTCGGCATGGCACGAGACCGCAGATCTGAAGAGCCCGCCGTCGAGCGCGCGGAGGGCGAGGAGGCTCCCAACGCCGTCTGGTTCAAGCCGGTGATGGTCGGCTTCATGCTCCTCGGGCTGGTGTGGATCCTCGTCTACTACATCTCCGGACAGGCGCTGCCGATCCCGGGCATCCAGGCGTGGAACCTCGCGATCGGCCTGGGCATCGCCCTGATCGGGTTCCTGATGACGACACGCTGGCGCTGACCGGCATCCGTTCGCGGCGCCCTCTCACGCGGTGAGGGGGCGCCGTCGCATGTCCGGGCGGATGCCGAGCGGGGAATCACATGTGTGTAATTCTCCCCACCTGTGTACAGACCTGTGGATAACTTCGCGGGATGAGCGCCCGGCCGCGCGCGGGATGCGCGCCGGCGTCAGATCCGGATGCCGAGGACCATCGCCGGGACCAGGAAGGCGATGGCGAGCAGCGCGGCCACGAGCGCGGCCAGCAGCACGATCTGCCAGACCCGCTGAGCGGGTCGGCGGGTGCGGGCGTAGATGAGCCCGATCAGCGCGCCGATGGCGGCTCCGCCGAGGTGGGCCTGCCAGGCGATGTGGAAGCCGGGCACGAACCCGATCACGAGGTTGATGCCGAGCACGACGAGGATGCCGCGGATGTCCGCGCCGATGTGCCGGCCGATCACCAGCAGCGCGCCGAGGAGGGCGAACACGCCGCCGGATGCCCCGACGGTCGCGATCCGCGGGTCGAAGCAGGCCACGGCGACCGAGCCGCCGAGACCGCCGATGAGGTACAGCGCGACGAAGCGCGCGCGTCCCAGCATCGGCTCCAGGCTGCGGCCGATCATCCAGAGTGCGAGCATGTTCAGCAGGAAGTGCATGATGCCCGCGTGCACCAGCATGGCGGTGAGCAGCCGCCACGGCTCGAACGGGATGCCGGGGATGCCAGGGAGGATGTACACCCCGGCGAAGAGGAGCACCTCGGAGATCACCGGGACGAACAGCTGCAGCGCGCCGACGAACGCCGTCAGCGCCATGATCGCGTAGGTCGCCAGGGGCCGGGTGTCCGCCGCGACCGCGCCGATCCAGCGCCGCTGCGCACGGCGCTGCGCGGGGGTGCGGTTCCTGCGCATCTCGGTCATGCACTCGGGGCAGATCACCCCGACCGGGGCCTGGGTCTGGCACTCCGGGCAGATGGTGCGCAGGCACCGCTGGCAGAGCACGAAGCTCTGCCGATCCGGATGCCGGTAGCAGAAGTTGTCGCGGTTGCTCGTGAACTCTGGCGTCGTCATCCGGATCGGCTCGTGCTCTCGCCGATCAGGCCGCGACGATGTCGATCGAGTGCAGCACGACCGGCTCGATCGGGCGGTCACCGGCACCCGTGGGCACGGCCGAGATGGCGTCGACCACGGCCTTGGAGGCGTCGTCCGCGACCTCGCCGAAGATGGTGTGCTTGCCCTGCAGCCACGGGGTCGGGTCGGTGGTGATGAAGAACTGCGATCCGTTGGTGCCCTCGACCTGGCCGGTGATGGCGTTGCGGCGCAGGCCCGCGTTCGCCATGGCGAGCACGTACGGCTCGTTGAAGTTCAGCTCGGGGTGGATCTCATCGTTGAAGGTGTAGCCGGGGCCGCCGACGCCCTGGCCGAGCGGGTCGCCGCCCTGGATCATGAAGTTCGGGATGATGCGGTGGAAGATGACGTCCTTGTAGAGCGGACCCTCGCCCGGCTTGCCGGTGGCGGGGTCGGTCCACTCCTTGGTGCCGTCGGCGAGGCCGACGAAGTTCTTCACGGTGTTCGGGGCGTGATCGCCGAACAGGTTGATGACGATGTCACCGTGGTTGGTGTACAGGGTTGCGACGTGTGAGGCGTGAGGCATGCTGACATTCTCGCAGAGGCCGCCCGGGGACGGGCTGCGGATGCCGGAACGCGTATTGTGGCGCACCCGCAGCGGATGCGCCAGATCACTGCCCGCATCCAGCCTGATCTGGCAGGATGGGCCCATACGGACTCCGACCGACGGGAGAGCAACGTGAACCTCAGCCGCAAGCGTAAGAAGGAACTGCGCAAGCTTCAGGAAGAGGCCAGACGACTCTGGGAGTCGCAGCAGGTGCTCGTCGGCCACGCCGCCGACATCGCGCGGGAGGCCGGCCGCCAGCTCGGTCACCTCAACCGCGAGCAGGTGGTCCCCGTCGTGCAGGACGCATACAACCGCCGTCTCGCCCCGGTCGTCGACCGCGGTGTGAAGATCGGCCGCCACGTGGTGGACGACAAGGTCGTCCCCGCCGTGGGCGGCGTCGTCGGCTCGGCGCTGTCGGCCTGGGATGTCGCGAACGCCAAGCGCCACGACATCATGAACCGGTTCGCGCCGCCGCCGAAGAAGAAGGGCCCGGGCGTGGGCTCGGTGATCGCGATCGTGCTGGGTGCGGCCGCCGCCATCGGCGTCGTCTTCGCCGCCTGGCAGGCGTTGCGCGCCGACGACGAGCTCTGGGTCGCCGACGACCCGCTCTCGCCGCCGAACGCGTGACCTCCCCGTCCTCCCGGTCGTCGAACGAGGTCGCCGCAGGCGACCAGGGCGGTGCATCGAGCGAGCCGGCGGGTCGACGTGACGAAGAACCCGACCCGCACGCCCGCGTCCGCGCCGCCGCATCCGCTCGCGGCCTCGAGATCGAGATCGTGAAGCGCCCCGCGGCGCGCAACCTGCACGAGGCCGCCGCCCTGCTCGGGCTGCAGCCGTCCGACATCGTGAAGACGCTCGTGGTGAAGCGCGCCTCGACGAGCTCGGCACCCGAGGGGGAGTACCTGTTCGCCCTCGTACCGGGCGGGCGTGCGATCTCGTGGCCCAAGCTGCGCGCGGTCGTCGGCGTGAACAGGCTGCGCCTGCCCGAGCCCGAGCTCGCGTTCGCAGCGACCGGGTACGAGCGCGGCACGATCGTCCCGATCGGCAGCACGCACGACTGGCCGGTGTACGCCGACGAGACCATCGTCGGGCGC
Source organism: Microbacterium neungamense (assembly GCF_024971095.1). Classification (NCBI taxonomy): domain Bacteria; kingdom Bacillati; phylum Actinomycetota; class Actinomycetes; order Micrococcales; family Microbacteriaceae; genus Microbacterium; species Microbacterium neungamense. Next base: position 21,883 of record NZ_CP069717.1, on the reverse strand, counting down.
CGCATCGCGATGGGCGCCGGCAGCCACGGCTTCAGCCTGTTCACGGATGCCGATGCGCTCATCCGCGCCTACGGCGCCACGGTCGCGGACATCTCCGTCCCGGAATAGCACCCGCGCCCGCCGCCCGCCGCACGCACCACGGTGCCCGCCGTCAGCAGACGACGGGCACCGCGACCGCATCCCCAGCGCGGTCGGTGGGCGGGGTCAGGTCAGCGCGATGGTGACCGACTTCCCGCCGAACATCCCCGGCTGGAACTCCAGGGTGTGCGGCGCCGTGCCGGCCGGCAGGTCGAAGACGACGATGCCGCTGGCGGTGTTGCCGGGGTTGATCTGCTCGAAGGCGAATCCGGTGTCCTGCAGGTACAGCGACGCGGTGGGGTGCGCCTCGAACTCGCGGCCCTCGGCGTCGCGCACGGTGAAGCTCGAGGAGATGATCGTCTCGGCGGCGGTGCCGGTGTTCGTGACGTCGATGTGCAGCAGCGTGAAGGCGCCCTGCGCCTGCTCGGAGGCGTACTCGCCGCCGACGCTGGGCACGCCGGTCTCGATCGAGGTGACGGTGATCTCGAAGCCGTCCATCACGACCTTCTCGCCGATCCCGGGCATGGGCGTCTCCGCCGGCTCCTCGGCGGGCTGATCCTCGGCGGCGCCCTCGGCGGGCTGATCCTCCGCCTGCTTCTCCGCGGCCGGCGCGGATGCCGACTCGGGGGACCGGTCGCCGCCCCCGGCGACGGCCCCGACGACGCCGAGCACGACGACGCCGGCGATCACCCAGAACCACCAGCGGGTGAGGACCGACCTCTTCCGCTCGGGCGCCGGCGGCGGAACGGGGGCCGCGGGGGCGCCGTACGGAGCGGCCGGCGGCTGCGCGGGCGGGGTGGGGATGCTGTCGGACATGGTGCTCTCCGTTCGGACGTGGGGCGGCTGCTCGGTCGAGCGCCGCGGTCCTCTCACGCTAGGAACGGGGCCCGCCCGGCATCCTCCTCCCCCCGGCTGGACCTCGCCAGCCGATCGGCTGGATCGCACCGGCCGCGAGGCGGAAGCGGATGCGGGAGGCCGGCCCTACTCTCGGATGCATGCACCTCCCGTCCCGCGCCGACGCCCCGCACCGCACCGGCGTCACGCCCGCCCCCGGCGTCCCGTCCCGGATCGACGCCGTCGCCGACCGCGCTGTCGCCTCCGGCCGCCGGATGGTGGCGCAGGGGCTCCGGGCCGGCGGCTCGCTGGGTCTGTACGTCCTCGGGATCATGGTCACGGCGTGCGGCGTGGCGAACGTGCCGGGCGCCGCCCACCCCGGTGCCGGGCGGAGCATCGAGGTCACCGATCTCGGGACCGGTCTGTTCATGCTCGGCATGCTCGCCTGGGTGGCGGTCTTCTTCCGGCGTCGGCAGCCGGCCGTGCCGCTCGCCGCGGGTGCCGTGCTGGCTCTGGTGGGCATGGAGTACCTGCTGCTCCTGCTGGGCGCAGCGAGCGCGCTGCTGCGCTGGCCGGTGAAGGCACGGCGGATGGCGACCGGTGCCGCGGCCGCTCTGGTGCTGGTCTTCGTCCTGCGCGAGATGTTCACGCCGTGGGGCGACGCGGACATCCTGCTCACCTCGGTGGCGCGCAGTGCCGGTGAACCACCCTCGTTCGTGCTGGGCGCGGCCCTGACCATCGGCATCGCGGCGCTCTCGGTGGGCGCGGCCTTCGGTCTGGCGATCCTGGTGCGGACGCGGCGGGAGAGCCTGGCGCTGCGCAACCGCGTCAGCGTGGAGCACGACCGGGCTGAGAGCCTGACCGCCGAGGTCGGCCGGCAGGCGGAGCGCGAACGTCTGGCGCGCGACATCCACGATGCGTTGGCGCACCGGCTGTCGGTGATCTCCCTGCAGTCGGGGGCGCTCGAGGAGGCGGCGCGCTCGCAGGACCAGGCCGTCGCCCAGGCCGCGCAGACCCTGCGCCATCAGGCGCACGCCTCCCTCGAGGACCTGCGCGGGCTGCTCGGCGAGCTCCGCCGGGAGCCGGGCACCGCCGCAGACACCGATGCGGCCGTGCCCCCGTCGATGGCATCCATGCGCACCATCGGCCACCTCATCCGCACCGTGCGCCAGAGCGGGGCCGCGGTGGACGCGTTCGTGCTCATCGACGACGCCGAGCACGCCGGTGCGGCGCTGGACCGCACTGTCTACCGGATCGTGCAGGAGTGTCTGACGAACGCGCTCAAGCACGCGCCCGGATCCCCGGTGTCGGTGTACGTCGAGGCCGCGCCGTCCAGCGGGGTCCGCATCCGCGTGAGCAACCCGCTGCCGGGCGCCGCGGGTTCAGGCGTCGCCGGCGCCGGACGCGGCCTGAACGGCATCCGGGAGCGCACAGAGCTGCTCGGCGGCACGGCGTGGATCGGCGAGACGCAGGGGGAGTTCCTCGTGGACGTCACCCTGCCGTGGCCGCCGCGGACGTGACCGGCGAGCGACCTATATTCGTCGTATGAGCAGTCCCGACGGCGTCTCGCCCGCGATCCGCATCCTCATCGTCGACGACGACGCCCTGGTGCGGCAGGCGCTGCGCGGTATCCTCTCGGCCGCCCCAGACCTCGAGGTGATCGGGGAGGCGTCCGGCGGCGGCGAGGCGATCGAGATCGCCCGTCGGCATCGTCCCGACGTCGTGCTGATGGACGTGCGGATGCCGGGGATGCCGGGCGACGAGGCGACGACGGCATTGCGGGAGCAGCTGCCGGACACCCGCGTCATCGCGATCACGAGCTTCGACTCCGGGGACTACGTGATGCGGATGCTGGAGGCCGGCGCGCAGGGGTTCCTGCTCAAGGACGCCGAGCCCGCGGACTTCATCCGGGCGGCGCACGCCGTGATGAAGGGCGACGGCTTCGTGTCGCCGCGCAGCACCGCGCACCTGATCGCGCGGTTCGCCGCGGAGGGCGACGAGGCCGCACGCCGCATCGCCCGCGAGCGCTTCGGCGCGCTCTCGCCGCGGGAGAAGGATGTCGCCGTGCTCGCGGCCGAGGGCGCCTCGAACCAGGAGATTGCCGACCGGCTGCATCTTTCCGTGGCGACGGTGAAGACCCACCTGGAGGCGGCGCGGATCGCGCTCGGCGCGCGCAACCGGGTGCTGCTCTGCATCGCGGTGGAGCGGGCGGGCTTCGGGCCGGGAGCCTTCTGAGTCGCGGTGTTCTAGGCCGCCGCGTCCCCGCCCAGCAGTCCGGCCATCCGCAGGGCGATGTCCACCAGACGCACCCGCTGCAGGCCGGCGATCTCGTCGAGGGTGAACCAGCCGGCCATGTCGGTGGAGCCGTTGCGTTCGAAGCGCAGCGTGCCGCCGGTGACGCGCGCCCGGTAGACGATGCGGAGGGTGTGCAGCGGGGCATCCGCATCGTGCACGCGACGCCCGGCCGGGATCACCCGCGAGTGGATGCCGAGCAGGCCGGTCGACTGCACCGTGTACCCGGTCTCCTCGCGCACCTCGCGGCGCATCGCGACCTCGGGATCCTCGCCGGGCTCGAGCCCGCCGCCGGGCAGGGTCCACGCCACGCGGCGGCCCTCGGTCCAGCGCGCCAGGAGGACGCGGTCGTCGTCATCGGTGACGACCGCGTACGCGGCGACACGCAGATCCATGGATCCACCTTAGTGGCGGGCCGCGGCATCAGATCGGCCCGCACCGTCCGCGTCAGCTCGGCTGACCCTCGGACGGGGCGCGCTTCTCGGGGGTCAGCTGGATCCCGCCGCTGCTGTTCGCCGATGCGGCGAGCTCGGCCAGCCACGGCGAGCTCAGCTCGGGCGGCTCCGGCTCGTCGAACACGAAGCGGAGCGGAATGGACGGATGCAGCCAGAGCGTGGATCGCCCCCGGGCGTCCTCGCCGTCATGCCGCCACGACAGCGTGAAGCTCTCCTTGCGGCGCAGTTTCGTGGCGATGACGACCTTGAGGTGTGCCAGGGTGCGGTCGTCCATCTCGATCGGGTCGGCGAAGTCGCCGTAGAAGAGGAGTCCCATTTCGAGAGGACGCTACGGCACCGGCGACGCCGGACCGCGGGCCGGCACGATTCCGGTCCGCGATGCGCACACCTTCTTCGTCTCCGGTATCCGCCGGCGGCGTCAGCGTCGTTCGAGGGCTTCCCGCGGCGCGCCGCCGCCGGCATCCCTGACCGCCGCGTCGAAGAACGTGGACCGGAACGTGCTCAGGGTGGTCAGCAGGGCGTGACGCACCAGGCTCGACTCGATGAGGGGGTCGTCCCCGGCGGCCGCGGAGGCCGAGAGCAGGTAGTCGAAGGCCCGGTTCCAGTGGCGACCTGCGGTGCGGTCACGCGGCACCGCGTCGGTCAGCCGCAGCCGGAGCAGGTCGTCCCCGGTGATGCGCCGGGCCAGGCGCTGCGCCTCGGCGCGGTCGAAGACGAGCGCACTGACGTCCGCCGTGCCCTCCCAGTGCGCCTCGACCTGCGCGCCGTCGGTCGCCCAGGGCACCGAGGTGTCCAGGTGCGAGCGGCCGCTGCGGACCCATCCGTTCGGCGTCGTGACGCGGCAGGCGAAGAGCTGGTCCTCCGGCTGCACCGCCGAGTCGACGGTGGCGGTGAGGGCGTAGCGCACGATCGACATCCCGCCCAGGGACACCGAGCACCACTGGAAGCCGAACGGCTTCGGGTCGAGGTTCTGCACCCGCGCGGAGGGCACGTACCGCGTCCAGATCTCCTCGACGTCCGCCGCATCGCGCGAGGCCAGCCGCAGGACGTCTGCCATGCCGCCTCCCGTCACCTGAACGATCCAGCTTCCAGCGTACGGTCCCGGTGACGACCGGGCGCCGGCCGGCGGATCGATCAGGATTCGAGAAGCCGGCGTGCTCCGGCATCCGTAGCCTGAAGTCGTCGCCCCTCGAAAGCAAGGAGAGAGCCATGGCAGACCACGAGAAGAACTTCACCGCGGAGGAGCGCGAGGCCATGAAGGCCGCGGCGGCGGACAAGCGCAAGGCGCGCACCCGGGCGAAGAAGTCACCCGAAGAGGTGCGCGCCGAAGGCGAGGCCGATCTGAACGAGGCGATCGCGAAGCTCAGCGGGGACGACCGCGCCCTCGCCGAAGGGCTCCACGACCTGGTCGCCGAGGTCGCGCCCGACCTCGTCCCTCGGACGTACTACGGGATGCCGGCGTGGGCGAAGGACGGCAAGGTGCTGTGCTTCTTCCAACCGGCATCGAAGTTCAAGACCCGGTACGGAACCTTCGGCTTCGAGCAGCCCGCGAACCTCGACGACGGAACCCTGTGGCCCACGGCGTACGCCGTGCTCGCGCTCACGGAGGAGAACCGGGCGCACCTCGCGGAGAGGCTCCGGCGCGCGGTGAGCTGAGGTCCGGCGCGCCCCCGCCTCCGTCGCGCGGGCCGGGTCCGCGTCGGGGAGTCCGCCCTCAGCGTCCCATCGCGTCGAGGGCGGCTTCCAGACGCGCGACCGTGCCGTCCACGTCGTCGAGCTTGTCGAGACCGAACAGCCCGACCCGGAAGGTGGAGAAGGACTCCGGTTCGCCGCAGTGCAGCGGCACGCCGGCGGCCACCTGCAGACCGTGCTCGCGGAAGGCGGCGCCGCTGCGCAGCGCGGGATCGTCGGTGTGCACGACGATCACGCTCGGCGCGGCGAATGCCGGTGCGGCCACCGACGGGAGCCCTCGTGAGGCGAGCAGGTCGCGCACCCGCCCACCCAGCTCGAGCTGCGCGGCGCGGAGCACGTCGTAACCGCGGTCGCGCGTCTCGACCATCTGCCGCAGGTTCCGGGCGATCGTGTCTGTCGGCATGGTGGAGTGGTATGCCGCCGACCCGTCGCGGTATCCGTCGGCGATCGCGAGCCAGCGCGCGAGGTCGAGCCCGAAGCTCGTCGCGGTGCCGGATGCCACGGCCGCGCGCCCCGCCGGGCTGAGCATGACGTAGCCCACTCCGGGACTCCCGCTCCAGCCCTTCTGCGGGGCGCTGATCAGCACATCCACGCCGAGCGCCGCCATGTCCACGCGCATCGCGCCGGAGGCGATGCCGTCCAGCACCAGGACGCCGCCGACCTCGTGCACCGCCGCGGCGAGCGCGGCGACGTAGTCGTCGGGGAGGATGATGCCGGCGGCCGTCTCGACGTGCGGGGCGAAGACGACCTCGGGCCGGGCCTCGCGGATCGTGCGGACGACCTCCTCGATCGGGGCCGGACTCCAGCTCGCCTGCGCACCCTCACGGTCCGGGCGCGCCGCGCACACGGTCGTCTCCGCGGCGATGGCGCCGGCATCCAGGATCTGCGACCAGCGGTACGAGAACAGTCCGTTGCGCACGATCAGCACGCGCCGGCCGGTCGCGAGCTGACGGGCCACCGCCTCCATCGCGAGGCTTCCGCCACCGTTCACGAGCGCGACGCCGTCGGCGTTGTACGCCTCGCTCAGGATGGCGAGGGTCTGCTGCATGACCTCGACGAACCGGGCGGACATGTGGTTGAGCGAGCGATCGGTGAAGACCACCGAGTACTCCAGCAGGCCATCGGGATCGACATCGGCATGGGGAAGGCTCATGCCCCCAGCCTGTCACAGCCGACAGCGGACGACGCTCGCGAGGCCGCGTTCGATGATCCGCTCACCGGGTCGGTGGTTCGTCACAGGGAGCGGATCGACTCCCGCATCCGCTCCGCCTCGGCATCCGGCATCCCGTACGTGTGCTCGGGCGCGGGGTAGGCGCCGGTCCGCACGTCCTCGACGTAGGCGGCGACTCCCGCCTGCATCCGCTCGCGCAGCCCGTCGTACCTCTTCACGAACCGGGCGGCGGGGCCGTCGTAGATGCCGAGCAGGTCGTGGAAGACGAGCACCTGCCCGTCGGTCGCCGGCCCGGCGCCGATCCCGATCACCGGGATGCGCAGCAGGGGCACGAGCGCCTCGGTGACCGCGGCCGGCACGGCCTCGAGCACGAGCGCGAAGCATCCCGCGCCCTGCAGCGCCAGCGCCGCCCGGCACAGCTCCTCCGCCTCCGCGGCGGTGCGGCCCTGCGCGCGGTAGCCGCCGAGGGCGGTGGCGGTCTGCGGCGTGAGGCCGACGTGGCCCATCACCGGGATGCCGGCGCGGACGATGGCCCGAGCGCGGTCCACGGAGGTGCCGCCGCGCTCGATCTTGACGGCGTCGCAGCCGGTCTCCTTGACGAAGCGCTGCGCCGTGGCGACGGCCGTCTCGTCGGATGCCTCGTACGACCCGAACGGCAGGTCGGCGATCATCAGCGCCCGCCGCAGCCCGCGGCGGACGGCCCGGGCGAGCATGATCATCTCGTCGACGGTGACCGGGACGGTGCTGTCGTAGCCGAGCACGGTCATCGCCGCCGAGTCGCCGACGAGCACGGCGTCGACCCCGGCGGCATCCGCCACCTGCGCACTGGGATGGTCGTACGCGGTGACCATCGCGATCGGCTCGCCGGCCGCCTTCTTGGCGGGGAAGTGGGCCAGACCCAGGCGCGAGGTCGCCTCCGCGTGCGCGCTCATGCGGACGCCGGGGTGAGCAGGGTGCCGACGGCGTCGTCGACCGCGAGGACGGCGTTGCTCCGGTCGACGTGCACGACCACCGGCCGGTGGTTCTGCAGTTCGGCCCCGTCGTACTCGGCATAGGAGATGACGATGATCGTGTCGCCGGTGTGCACCAGACGGGCCGCGGCGCCGTTGACCTGGATCACTCCCGAGCCCCGCTCGCCCGCGATCGTGTAGGTCTCGAAGCGGGCGCCGTTGTCGACGTCGACCACATGCACCTGCTCGTGCTCGAGGATGTCCGCTGCGTCGAGCAGATCGGGATCGATCGTGATCGAGCCGACGTAGTGCAGGTCGCTGCCGGTGATCGTGGCGCGGTGGATCTTCGACTTCAGCATGGTGCGGCGCATCATGCGTCTCCTCTCAGCAGGGTGTTGTCGATGAGGCGGACGCCGCCGACGTGCGCGGCCACCGCGAGCAGAGCCTCGCCCTCGACGTGCGACAGTTCATGCAGGTCCTGGGCGTCACGGAGTTCGAGGTACTCCGGCTCGACGCCGGCGGCCGCGAGCTCGGCGCGGGCGGCGGCGATGAGCGCTCCGGCGTCGCGCTCGCCCGCCGCGGCGGCGCGTTCGGCTGCGGCGAGGGCGCGGTGCAGGGCGGTCGCCCGCTCACGCGATTCCGGATCGAGGCGGACGTTGCGCGAGCTCATCGCGAGGCCGTCCGGCTCCCGGACGATCGGGCACGCGTCGATCCGGACCGGGAGGTTCAGGTCGCGCACCAGGCGCCGCACCACGAGCACCTGCTGCGCGTCCTTGCGACCGAAATACGCCACGTCGGGGGCCACGATGGCGAAGAGCTTGGCGACAACGGTGGCGACGCCGTCGAAGTGCTCGGGTCCGCGGTACGCGCCGCAGAGCACCTCGGTGATGCCGGACACGTGGATGCGGGTGGCAAAGCCGTCCGGGTACATCTCGGCGGCGGAGGGGACGAACAGGATGTCGACGCCCTCGGCCTCGGCGAGCGCGGCGTCGCGCTCCTCGTCGCGGGGGTAGGTACTCAGGTCGTGTGCGGCGTTGAACTGCGTCGGGTTGACGAACAGGGAGACCACGACGAGGCCGTGCGCGGCGCGGGCGGTGCGCATCAGGGAGAGGTGTCCCTCGTGGAAGGCGCCCATGGTGGGCACGAACCCGACGGTGCGGCCCTCGCCGCGGGCGGCGGACACCGCGTCGCGCACCTCGGCGACCGTGCGCAGGATCCTCATGCGTTCTCCTCCCTGCTCCCGGGGGAGCGCGTGGCCGCGATCGCACGGGTGCGGATGCTGAGCGCGTCGAACAGCGGCAGCAGCTCGGGCAGCTCGGTCACGGCGGTCCGCTGGCGCGCCACGGTCTCCTCGTCGCCGCGGGCGATCGGGCCGGTCAGCGCCGCGGCACCGTGCGCCACCCAGTTCTCGACGGTGCGGCGCACCAGCGGGGCGAGCATGGCGCGCGCCTCGCGGGGACGGATGCCGGCGACCCCGGCCATCCGCTCGGCGGCGTCCTCGATGGTGACGAGGAAGTTCGAGGCGAAGGATGCGGCGGCGTGGTACGCGGCACGCGCGTGCGCGGGGAGGACGAAGGGCTGCGCGCCGAGCGTCACGGCCAGAGTGCGGGCGACCGCGAGTCCGTCGTCGTCGTGCGCGTCGATCGCGCAGGCGATGCCGTGGAACGCCTCGGCCGGTTCGCCGCCGGTGAAGGTCTGCAGCGGATGCCAGCCGAAGTCGACCGCGTCGAGCGGTGCGGCGCCAGAGGTGTGCCCGAGCAGCCGCGCGGAGGGCCGTGCCCGGGCCGCGACCGCGGGGATCGCGGCATCCGGCACGCACAGCAGCACGACCTCGGCGGGCGGAACCGGCTCACCCCGGCCGACCGGACCGTGCACCTCGACGCCGGCCGCGCGGAGCGCGCGGGCGAGGACGAGGCCCAGCCGGCCGGGTCCGACGATGCTCACGCGGGTGAGCGCAGGGGTGCGGGAGATGCTCATGGCGGTTCGCGCGGGGTCGGCGCGCGTGACGAGTATCCGCCCGAGGCCGGACACCGCACAAATCGAAGATCAATCCACCAAAGCAACGACGGTCAGAATACGCGGATTGCCGCCTTTCCAGGAGCCTGTCTTTGCATCCTGCTCCGGGCCTCGTCGCGCATCGCCGTCGGAGACAAGAAGACCCCGCCGGAGCGGGGCCTTCTCGAACTGTCTCAACACAGTGTGGAGCCTAGGAGATTCGAACTCCTGACATCTTGCTTGCAAAGCAAGCGCTCTACCAACTGAGCTAAGGCCCCGTGCGGCGCGGGACCGCGGGTTTCCGCGAACGGAGTGGGGCTACCAGGACTTGAACCTGGGACCTCTTCATTATCAGTGAAGCGCTCTAACCGCCTGAGCTATAGCCCCGTCAACCTCCAAGAGATTACCGGATGCCGACGAAAAATCCGAATCGGGGCGTTCAGTCCTCCCGGTGCAGGTCGATGCTGCCCGCCGCGACGGTCGCGGTGATGGTCCGTCGGGCGTCCGGGGACGAGCGAAGCTCGCTGTCGATCGACCCGGCGGTGCGCTCCAGACGCACGTCGTACTCCTCGTCGGGCACGGTGAGATCGAGGGACCCGGCGGAGACCTCGGCGGTGACGGCATCCGGCGCCGAGGTGAGCTCGGCGCGCAGGCGGCCGGCGGAGACCCGGTAGTCCGCCTCGCGGACGCCGGCGAGGCTGATGTCCGCGCGGCCGGCGTTGACCTCGGCGTCGAGCGCGGTCGCGGCGCCCTCCAGGTTCAGCGACCCGGCGCCGACGTCGATGCGGACGACGCCGAACTCGCCCTCCGCATCGATCCGCCCCGCCTGCAGGTCGAGGCCGAGATCCGCGCCGGCCAGCTCGGCGGGCAGCGTCAGGGTGGCGGTGGTGCCACCGCGCAGCCAGTCCGGACCGAACCAGCTCCAGCCGCGGTCGGGCCCGTGCACGACGAGTTCGCCGCCGTCGGCGCGGAGCGACCAGCCCCGGGCATCCGGTCCGCTCACTTCGAGCCGCGCCTGATCTCCGTCGCCGAAGCGCACGGTCAGGTCGGCGCCGCCGACCTCGACGTCGATCGCCTCCACGCCGTCGACGTCCACGGCGCGCGTCTGGTCGGTGCTGCTCAGCTGGAACCCGGCGGTCACGGCCGCCGAGGCACCGGTGGTCGTGAGCACCGCCCCGCCCACGACGGCGGTGAGGACCGTGATCGTGGTGAGCCCGGCTCTGGTGGTTCCGGTCGCGTTCATCGCGTGCCTCCTGGAGTGGTCGGTGCGGCGCTGCCGCTGTTCTCGATGTGGGCGAGCGCCGCGAGCACCCGCCGGTTGCCGTCCTCGGGTTCGAGCCCGAGCTTCTGGAAGATGGAGGTGATGTGCTTCTCGACGCTGGCCTCGCTGAGGAACAGCAGGCCGGCGATGGCGCTGTTGGACTTGCCCTCGGCGATCAGGGCGAGCACGGAGCGCTCCCGCTCGGTGAGGCGCAGCATCCGCTCGTCGCGGTTGCGCCGCGCGAGCAGCTGGGCGACGACTTCGGGGTCGAGCACGGTGGCGCCGGCGCGGATGCGTTCGACGGACTCCACGAACTCGGCGACGTCGGCGACGCGGTCCTTGAGCAGGTAGCCGAGCGGCCCGGCCTGCGCGGAGATGAGGTCGGCCGCATACCGTTCCTCGACGTACTGCGACAGCACGAGCAGCGGCAGCCCCGGGTGCGCGGTGCGCAGTGCCAGGGCGGCACGGATGCCCTCGTCGGTGAACGTCGGCGGCAGCCGGACGTCCAGGATGCACAGATCGGGGGACTGGGAGGCGACCGCCTCGTCGAGCCCGTTCGTGTCGGGGAGCGCGGCGACCGCGGGCGACCTCGAACCAGGCCAGGCCGAACAGGCCGTACACCAGGCCGACGAGCAGGATGATGCCGATGCCGGCGGCGAGGATCAGCCCCAGGCCGAGGCCGAGGATCGCGGTGAACGCCGCCAGCAGAGCGGAGCCGATGACGCCGAGCGCGGCGAGCTCGAGGATCGTCAGCAGGATGCGCAGCCGCGCCTTCCCGCCCTCACGCCCTTCCGCGGGGACGGGCGACGGCGGTGCTTCCCCTGCGGGGGGCGGCATCAACGGCGTCGGATTCGTGGTCATGCCCCCACGCTACGACCGCCCGTCCTCCCCGCGACACCGCCCTACCCCCACACTCCCCCTCGGGTTTCCCCTACCCGAAGCGGCGGAGGGCCCCACTCTGCGAGCGGAGGGAAGGCGTCCGCCCCGACCCCCCGGAACCTGCGAGCGGAGGGAAGGCGTCCGCCCCGACCCCCCGGGGTCAGCGAAAGGCAGAAGTCAGTTCGACATGAAGCCCACGAGCAGCCCGCCCGTGACCTTGACCGCGAGGTTGTAGATGCCGGCTGCGACAGCGCCCAGGACCGTGAACACGATGAGGTTCAGAATGGAGACGACCGCCGCGAACGCCATCACCCGCGGCAGCCCGATCAGCGACGTGAGCTCGATCTCCCCCCCGGTCATGGTGCTCAGGAACTCGCTGGCCTGGGCCAGCACGCTCGTCGCCTGCAGCACGAGATAGATGAGGAAGAAGGAGACCATGGTGACGATCGCCAGCGCGACGGCGCCGAGGAACGACAGCTTCACAGCCGACCAGAAGTCGACGTAGACCAGGCGGAGGCGCACCTGCTTGCCGGTGGTCTTGCGCGTGGACTTCTTCGCCAGCTTGTCGGCTACCGTGCTCATGCGTCTGTTTCCTCAGGGGTCGGGGTGGTCTCGGAGGTCTCGGGGCCGGATTCCGCCTCGTCCTCTCCGAGGCCGCGCTCGGTGTTCCGCGCGATCGCGAGAATCCTGTCGTCCGCTGTGGTCCGGGCGAAGACGACACCCATGGTGTCGCGGCCCTTGGCGGGCACCTCGGCCACGGCAGAGCGTACCACCTTGCCGCTGGACAGAACCACCAAGACCTCGTCGTCCTCGGAGACGATGAGACCGCCCGCGAGCACCCCGCGATCGTCGTTGAGTTTGGCGACCTTGATGCCCAGTCCGCCGCGTCCCTGGACCCGGTACTCCGACACCGCCGTGCGCTTCGCGTAGCCGCCGTCGGTGACGACGAACACGTATCCGTCCTCGGTGGCGACGGATGCCGAGAGCAGGGTGTCGTCGCCGCGGAAGCTCATCCCCTTCACGCCCTCGGTGGCGCGGCCCATCGGGCGCAGCGCCTCGTCGGTGGCGTTGAAGCGCAGCGACATGCCGTTGCGCGAGATGAGCAGGATGTCGTCGGTCTTGTCGACCAGCAGCGCGCTGACGAGCTCGTCGCCCTCGCGCAGACGGATGGCGATGACGCCGCCCTGGCGGTTGGTGTCGTAGTCGCCCAGGCGCGTCTTCTTGACCAGTCCCCCGCGGGTGGCGAGCACGAGGTACTCGGCCGCCTTGTAGTCCGGGATGTCGAGGATCTGCGCGATCTTCTCGTCGGGCTGCAGCGCGAGCAGGTTCGCCACGTGCGTGCCCTTCGCGTCGCGGCCGGCCTCGGGCACCTCGTACGCCTTGGCGCGGTACACCCGGCCCTTGTCGGTGAAGAACAGCAGCCAGTGGTGGGTGGTGGTGACGAAGAAGTGCTCGACGATGTCGTCGGCGCGCAGCTGGGCGCCCTTGATGCCCTTGCCGCCGCGGTGCTGGGAGCGGTAGTTGTCGCTGCGGGTGCGCTTGATGTACCCCTCGCGGGTGACGGTGACCACCATCTCCTCCTCGGGGATGAGGTCCTCCATCGACATGTCGCCGTCGAAGCCGTGCAGGATGTGCGTGCGGCGCTCGTCGCCGAAGCGGTCGACGATCTCGGTGAGCTCCTCGCGGATGATGGCGCGCTGACGGGCCGGGTCCGCGATGATCGCGTTGTACTCGGCGATCTGCGCCTCGAGCTCGGTGGCCTCGTCGATGATCTTCTGCCGCTCGAGGGCCGCGAGGCGGCGCAGCTGCATCTGCAGGATCGCGTCGGCCTGCAGATTGTCGATGTCGAGGAGCTTCTTCAGTCCCTCGCGCGCGTCGTCGACCGTGGGGGAGCGGCGGATCAGCGCGATCACCTCGTCGAGGGCGTCGAGCGCCTTCAGGTAGCCGCGCAGGATGTGCATCCGCTCCTCGGCCTTGCGCAGCCGGAACCGGGTTCGGCGCACGATGACGTCGAGCTGGTGCTCCAGCCAGTGCATGATGAAGCCGTCGAGAGCGAGCGTGCGCGGCACGCCGTCGACGATCGCCAGCATGTTGGCGCCGAAGTTCTCCTGCAGCTGGGTGTGCTTGTACAGGTTGTTCAGCACGACCTTCGCGACCGCGTCCCGCTTCAGGACGACGACGAGGCGCTGGCCGGTGCGATCGGAGGACTCGTCGCGGATGTCGGCGATGCCGGTGATCTTGCCGTCGCGGGCCAGCTCGCCGATCTTCACGGCGAGGTTGTCCGGGTTCACCTGGTACGGCAGCTCGGTGATGACAAGGCAGGTGCGGCCCTGGATCTCCTCCACCTCGACGACCGCGCGCATCGTGATGGAGCCGCGGCCGGTGCGGTAGGCCTCGTGGATGCCCTTGGTGCCCAGGATCTGCGCGCCGGTGGGGAAGTCGGGACCGGGGATGCGCTGGATCAGGCCCTCCAGCAGCTCCTCGCGCGGGAGGTCGGGGTGCTCCAGCGCCCACAGCGCGGCATCCGCCACCTCGCGCAGGTTGTGCGGCGGGATGTTCGTGGCCATGCCGACGGCGATGCCCACCGACCCGTTGACGAGGAGGTTCGGGAAGCGGGACGGCAGGACGTCCGGCTCCTTGGTCTGCCCGTCGTAGTTGTCGGAGAAGTCGACGGTCTCCTCTTCGATGTCGCGCACCATCTCCAGCGCGAGCGGAGCCATCTTGGTCTCGGTGTACCGGGGGGCGGCGGCGCCCATGTTGCCGGGGGAGCCGAAGTTGCCCTGGCCGAGGGCCAGCGGGTAGCGCATCGACCACGGCTGGACGAGGCGGACCAGGGCGTCGTAGATCGCCGAGTCGCCGTGCGGGTGGTACTGACCCATCACCTCGCCGACCACGCGGGCGCACTTCGAGAACGACTTGTCGGGGCGGAAGCCGCCGTCGTACATGCCGTAGATGACGCGGCGGTGCACCGGCTTCAGCCCGTCGCGGACGTCGGGCAGGGCGCGGCCGACGATGACGGCCATGGCGTAGTCGAGGTACGACCGCTGCATCTCCGCCTGCAGGTCGACCTGGTCGATCCGGCCGTGCTCGTGTGCGGCGTTCGGGTCGGGGCGTTCTTCGTCAGTCATGTGTCCGTATCCGGTCGTTGAGCGAGCGGAGCGGGACGAATCGCCTGCTGCTCGCGGGCTGCAGGATCTTCGCTTCGTTCGCAGAGCGGGGGCCCCGGCGCTGACGCGCCACCCCGATGCTCACTCCGCGAAGATCCCTTCGCCCTCTGTTCTGTTCAAATGGCACTGCTCACGAGCAGCGGTGGTGTTTGTGTGTAGGGGTTGTCAGATGTCGAGGAAGCGGACGTCCTTGGCGTTGCGCTGGATGAAGGTGCGGCGGGATTCGACGTCCTCGCCCATCAGCACGCTGAAGATCTCGTCCGCGGCCGCGGCGTCGTCGATGGTCACCTGGCGGAGCGTGCGGGTGGTGTGGTCCATGGTGGTCTCCCACAGCTCCTTGGCGTTCATCTCGCCGAGACCCTTGTAGCGCTGGATGCCGGCATCCTTCGGGATCCGCTTGCCGTTCGCCAGGCCGTCGCGCAGCAGCGCATCGCGCTCGGCATCCGAGTACACGTACTCGTGCGGCGCGTTCGTCCACTTCAGCCGGTACAGCGGCGGCATCGCGAGGTAGACGAAACCGGCCTCGATGAGCCCGCGCATGTAGCGGAACAGCAGCGTGAGCAGCAGCGTCGTGATGTGCTGACCGTCGACGTCGGCATCCGCCATCAGCACGATCTTGTGGTAGCGGGCCTTCTCGATGTCGAAGTCCTCGCCGATGCCCGTGCCGAAGGCCTGGATCATCGCCTGGACCTCCTTGTTGCCGAGGGCCTTGTCGAGGCGCGCGCGCTCGACGTTCAGGATCTTGCCGCGCAGCGCCAGGATCGCCTGGGTGTGCGGGTCGCGGCCCTGCACCGCCGAGCCGCCGGCCGAGTCGCCCTCGACCAGGAAGATCTCGCTGATCGACGGGTCCTTGCTGGTGCAGTCCTTGAGCTTGTCGGGCATCGCGGCCGACTCGAAGACGCTCTTGCGGCGGGCGGTCTCGCGCGCCTTGCGGGCCGCGATGCGGGCGGTGGCCGCGTCGATCGCCTTGCGGATGACGTTCTTCGCCTGGTTCGGGTTGCGTTCGAACCAGTCGCCGAGCTGGTCGTTCACGACCTTCTGCACGAACGCGCGCGCCTCGGTGTTGCCCAGCTTGGTCTTGGTCTGGCCTTCGAACTGCGGTTCGCCGAGCTTGATCGAGATGACCGCGGTGAGACCCTCGCGCACATCCTCGCCGGAGAGGTTGTCCTCCTTCTCCTTGAGGATGTTGTTCGCGCGGGCGTACCGGTTGACCAGGCTGGTCAGCGCCGCGCGGAAGCCCTCCTCGTGCGTTCCGCCCTCGTGCGTGTTGATCGTGTTCGCATAGGTGAACACGTTCTCGGTGTAGCCCGTGGTCCACTGCATCGCGATCTCGAGCGAGATGCGCCGGTCGGTGTCCTCCGACTCGAAGGCGATGACCTCGTCGTTGACCACCTCGGCATGACGCACCCGGTTCAGGTACTCGACGTAGTCGACGAGGCCGCGCTCGTAGAGGAAGTCGTCGTCCGGCTGCTTGAGGACGACAGTGCCCTCCTCCTCCACCTCGTACGCGGAGTCCGGACGCTCGTCGCGCAGCGTGATCCGCAGCCCCTTGTTCAGGAACGCCATCTGCTGGAAGCGGGTGCGCAGCGTGTCGTAGTCGAAGTCGACGGTCTCGGTGAAGATCGCCGGGTCCGGCCAGAACGTGATCGTGGTGCCGGTCTCGTCGGTCTCCTCCCCCTTCTCGAGAGACTGCTGCGGCACGCCGCCGTTCGCGAAGCTGTGCCGCCAGACGTGACCCTGGCGCTTGATCTCGACCTCGAACCGGGTGGAGAGCGCGTTCACCACGGAGGAGCCGACGCCGTGCAGACCGCCCGAGACCGCGTATCCGCCGCCGCCGAACTTGCCGCCGGCATGCAGGATCGTGAGGACCACCTCGACCGTGGACTTGGTCGGGTCGGAGGAGTGCGGGTCGACCGGGATGCCGCGACCGTTGTCGACGACGCGGATGCCGCCGTCCTCGAGGATCGTGACCTCGATGGTGTCGCAGTAGCCGGCCAGCGCCTCGTCGACGGAGTTGTCGACGATCTCGTACACCAGGTGGTGCAGGCCGCGCGGGCCGGTCGAGCCGATGTACATGCCCGGGCGCTTGCGGACGGCCTCGAGGCCCTCCAGGATCTGGATCGCGTCGGCGCCGTACTCGCCGGGCACGCGCTTCGCGTTCGCCTCCGCGCCGTTCGCCTCCGAGCCCGAAGCCTCGGAGCCCGTCGCCCCGGAGCCCGTTGCCCCGGAGCCTGAGTCCGTCGAAGGGTCGGGGGTGCCCCCGGTCGTCGATCCGTTGTCGTCAGCGGGGGTTTCAGGCGTCATCAGAAGGCGTTCTCCAGATCGTGGGGTGCCCGTCCATTCTAGTGGGTCGCGGGGGTCGGATGCCGTGCCAAACGCCTTGTGTGGCGTTCTGAGCGCGTCAGGGTGCCTTCGTGGTGCCCTACCCGTAGGTGTCCCGTGGACCCCGTCCGGGGACGACTCGCGGTCCCCACTTCCAGGACGGGACATCCGGTCCGATGAACCGAAGGTTCTCCACGCCGGCATCCGGATACCGCCTGCCGATCTCGGTGAGGATCACCGCCCGCATGAACTGCAGGTTCTTCGCCCACGCCGTCGAATCGCACTTCACGGTGAGGATGCCGCGCTCGAGCGACACCGGCTCGGAGTGCTTCGCGGTGTCGGCGCCGGCGAGTTCGGCCCACTGCCGCACCAGATCCTCGGCGGCGAGGGTCTTCTCCCATCCGGACTCCTTGGTGAAGGAGTCGAGGATGTCGCCGAGCCGGCCCGGGTCTCGGCCGGGGGTGAACGGCGCGTTCTCGTCGTCGTCGGTGATGCGCCGCTTGCGCTTCCAGTTCTTCGCGCTCGGCTTCAGCCCGCGCAGGCGCAGGTAGGTGGCGACGGTCTCGGGGGTCTCCGGCTCGGTCATCCCGCGTCCTCGCGCTCATCCGTGATCGTCCCGGCGTGGATCCGCACCACGTGGCGGTGCAGCGCGTCGGGGATGTCCTCCTCGACCGCGGCGGTCACGATCACCTGCTCGTACCCGGAGGTGAGGGAGGCGAGCCGGCGCCGACGGTCGGCGTCCAGCTCGGCGAAGACGTCGTCGAGGATCAGCACCGGGTCGCCGGCCGGCGACTCGGCCCGCAGCAGCTCGGCGGATGCCAGGCGCAGCGCGAGCGCGACCGACCACGACTCCCCGTGCGAGGCGTAGCCCTTCACCGGCAGGTCGCGGACGCGGAGCACGAGGTCGTCGCGGTGCGGGCCGACCAGGGTGAGACCGCGGTCGAGCTCGGTGTCGCGCTTGGTGCGCAGGGCGCCGCGGAACAGCTCCTCGATGTCGCCGCGGACGTCCGGGGATTCGGCCGGCGCGTCCTCCTCGGGGTCGCCGCCGCGGACGGACAGCGCCCAGTCCAGCTCGGGACGGTGATCCGCGCCGGCGATCGCGGTGTAGGCATCCGTCAGCGGCTGCTGCAGATCCTCGGCGAGGCGGAGCCGCGCGTGGATGATCTCGGAGCCGAGCGCGATCAGCTTGTCGTCCCACACGTCGAGGGTGGTGAGCGCGTCGCCGCGGATGCCGCGGGCGCGCGCGGACTTGAGCAGAGCGGTGCGCTGGCGCAGCACCCGGTCGTAGTCGGCGAGCACTGCGGCCATACGCGGGGTGCGCTGGATGAGCAGCTGATCGGCGAACCGGCGCCGCGCGGACGGGTCGCCGCGCACGATCTGCAGATCCTCGGGGGCGAACAGCACGACGTGGGCGTAGCGGGGGAGCTCGTTCGTCTTCGCCGGCGAACCGTTGATGCGCGCCTTGTTCGAGCCCTGCCGGTTCAGCTGCACCTCGACGAGCACGGTGCGCTGGGCGTGCGCGAGCCGGGCGCGGATGACGGCGAACTCCTGCCCGTCGCGCACCATCGGGGCATCCGACGACACCCGGTGCGACGCGAGCGTCGCGAGGAAGACGACCGCCTCGGCGAGGTTCGTCTTGCCCTGGCCGTTGCGGCCGACGAGCACGTTGGGGCCCGGATGCAGGCGGAGATCGGCGGTCGCATAATTGCGGAAGTCGACCAGGTTCAGGTGCTCCACAATCACCGCATCAGCCTACCTTCGGGCTCGGACGCTCCGGCCGGCGGCGGCCGTTGAGGAGCACCGCCGCAGGCGGAGCGAGACGAAGCGCGGTTCGGGTCAGCGCAGCAGCAGGTTCGGCTGCAGGAGGTACTTGAACGAGTCGGAGCCGGCCTGGTCCACCGAGGTCTGGCTCGTCACCAGGATCGGGCTGAGCTTGTTGGCGTTCTCCGAGGACGTGAAGGTCACGCGGACGAACTCGCTCTTCACGGCGCTGAGCGCCTCGAGCAGGTACTGCGGGTTCAGGCCGAGGGTGACCTCGTCGCCGCCGGTGAGGTGCGCGTCGACGGACTCGGATGCCCGGGCCTGCTCGCTGCCCGAGGCGTCCATGGTCACGGTGTCGGTGCTGAAGGTGAACTTCAGCGGAGCGGAGCGGTCGAGCACGAGGGAGACGCGCCGGACGGCCTCGATGAGGTCGGCGGTGTTGATCACCGCGTAGTGGTCTGTCTGCTCGGGGAACAGGCGCCGCACGGGCGGGAAGTTCCCCTTGATCAGCAGAGAGGTGACGGTCTTGTTGCCGGCGGTGAACGCGATGATCTCGCGGTCGCCGGCACCGGAGAAGGCGACCTCGATGTTGCCGGCGTGCGCGAAGGTCTTGCCGACCTCGGTGAGGGTGCGCGCCGGCACGAGCGCGGTCTGCTCCGCGCCCTCGCCATCCCACGGCACGTCGCGCAGCGAGACGCGGTATCGGTCGGTGGCGACGAGGCTCAGGCTGGTGCCGGAGACCTCGAGCTGCACACCGGTGAGCACGGGGGTGACGTCGTCGCGGGAGGCCGCGAAGGCGACCTGGGCGATCGCGGTGCCGAAATCCTCGGCGGGGACGACGCCGGTGGAGCCGGAGACCTCGGGGATCGAGGGATATTCCTCGACCGGCATGGCCGCCAGCGTGAACCGCGCGGATCCGCACGTGACCGCGATGCCGCCGTCCTCCTCGACCGCGACCTCGATGGGGGCGTTCGGGAGCCGGCTGGCGATGTCGGAGAGCAGGCGCCCGTGCACCAGGATCGTGCCAGGCTCCTCGACCGAGGCCTCGATGGTGGTGCGCGCGGATGCCTCGTAGTCGAACGCCGAGAGCGTCAGTCCCTCGGCGGATGCCTCGATGAGCACGCCGGCGAGGATGGGCTGCGGGTTGCGCTGAGGCAACAGCTTGACGACGAAGGACACGGCTTCGCTGAACACATCGCGGTTGACCTGGAACCTCACGGGCGCTCCCTCGTTGTCGTTGCAGCGCAGTGGACCCACTGCAGACCATCCCATGCTAGTCGTACGACGCGGAGCGCCCGCTACACCGCATCCGACCTGCATCGGACCCGCATCCGTCTCCGCTCCGACCCGGCATCCACATGTCTCTGGTCATCGGAGAGCCCTTCACCAGGGAGAGATCTCTTAACGGTGTTAACAGCTGTGGATTGTGTGGATAAGTCGGTGGATATCAGTCGCGAGTAGGAAACTACACGCGTGTGAGATGTGGAATCCCTGAGGAATCCGCGGGTTTCCGGGCTGTGTCCCGATCACGTCGCCGGTCGAGTTATCCACAGACACCGGTGATCGAGCGGGGGCGCGGGAGCGATTCTCCACACGTTATCCACAACCCCTGTGGGCGGAGGCGCGCTCCCGCGTCAGCGGCGGCCGAGCTGGGTGGTGATCTCGGTCACCTGGTTGTAGATCGAGCGGCGCTCCTTCATGAGCTCGCTGATCTTCTTGTACGCGTACATCACCGTGGTGTGATCGCGGTTGCCGAACAGCTGACCGATCTTCGGAAGGGACAGGTTCGTGCGCTCACGGCACAGGTACATCGCGATCTGCCGGGCCGTGGCGATCTGCTGCGAGCGGCTGGAGCCGTACAGGTCGTCGACCGTGAGCTTGAAGTACTGCGCGGTGGCCGTGATGATGTCCGTCGGCGAGATGATGTTGTCCTCGGCCGTGTCGATGATGTCGCGCAGCACCGTCTGGGCCAGGGAGATGTCCAGCGACGAGCGGTTCAGGCTCGCGAACGCCGAGACGCGGATGAGGGCGCCCTCGAGCTCGCGGATGTTGGACGACACGACCGTCGCGATGTACTCGAGCACCTCGTCGGGGATGTGCAGGGCCTCGCTCTGCGCCTTCTTGCGGAGGATCGCGATGCGCGTCTCCAGGTCGGGCGCCTGCACGTCGGTGATGAGACCCCATTCGAAGCGGCTGCGCATCCGGTCCTCGAAGCCGGTGAGGTGCTTGGGCGCGACGTCGCTGGTGATCACGACCTGCTTGTTGTGGTCGTGCAGCTGGTTGAAGGTGTGGAAGAACGCCTCCTGCGTCTCCGCCCGGCCCTGCAGGAACTGGATGTCGTCGATCAGCAGGATGTCGACGTCGCGGTAGCGGGCCTGGAACACGGCGCCGCGGTTGTTGGCGATCGAGTTGATGAAGTCGTTCGTGAACTCCTCGCTGGAGACGTAGCGCACCTTGACGCCCGCGTACAGCGACTGCGCGTAGTCGCCGATGGCGTGCAGCAGGTGCGTCTTGCCGAGGCCGGAGTCGCCGTAGATGAACAGCGGGTTGTACGCCTTGGCCGGCGCCTCGGCCACGGCGACGGCCGCGGCGTGAGCGAAGCGGTTGGACTGGCCGATGACGAAGTTGTCGAAGGTGTACTTCGGGTTCAGCCGCGACTCGTGACGGATCGGCGTGGGCTGCTCTATCGGGGACTCGTGCCTCGCCGGCTCCGGAGAGGCGAAGTCGGGGACGGAGATGGGAGCGGTGGGCTGGTCGGCGAGCTCGTGGTTGACGACGGTCCGGTACGAGGTCACCTCGTCGCCGGCGTTGGACAGCGCCTCCATGATCGGGATGCGGAGGCGCTTGTTGATCTGCGCGGCGGTCAGGTCGTTCGGCACGTCGAGGTACAGCACGCCGCTCATCACCCCGGCGGGGACGACGAGGCTGAGGAAGCCGTGCAGCTGCGGGGTGACCCGCTCGTCCTCAGCGAGGCGGTCCAGAACCGTCGACCAGATGGGGACGTCGGGTTGGGCTGCAGAAGACAT